>DATMOC010000019.1:0-2154 GCA_035568415.1 Bryobacteraceae bacterium
CTTCGTCATCCACGACATCCTCAAACTTGATGCCGTAGACCTTCGGAAACACTCGCTCCAGCAAGCCCTGTGAAATCTCAAAGCCGATAAAGTCGTGATAGCCGTCCGAGGTGTAGCGATTTTTTGCTACCTGCGTCATGTCAAAGCCGAATTCCGCCCGGATGTGAGCCTTGGGCGAATCCGCATACGTGACCACGTCGCCGTACTTCCGCTGCAGCGCCGGAAATTCCTGGGCCACCACATGATTCACCATCGGATGGCCGCTGTTGTCGGCCGCGTAATGCGCCAGGGCTCCTAGCGCGAAGGCATATTCATTCGCCGTCTGAGATTCCTCGATCAGGCAGGTGACGAAGTCTCCGGTCCGCACGTAGTGCGTCAGATCGCTGAAGTAGCGGCTGCCGAACGGGTAGTAGCCCATGTCCTGCACCAGCGATCCGCCATACGCGTACGCGTGCGCTTCCCTAACCTGCTTGTCGGTCAGGTCCGCGAAGCGCGCTTTCACCATGGGCTGTATGCGATCGATCCACAGCAGGTCCACGACCTGTTCGTGCGTCAGGACAGAGTAAGCCCCGCTCCCCGGCGCCAGAACCAACAACAGCGCAAGACAGAGCAGGGCCCTCGCCGAATGAGATCGCCGCTTCATTTTCCGACCTTCATTCCCCAAACTTACTTCCCAACAACGAGAAGGACGAAGCTATCCGGAAGAATCGGAGGCCGGGGATGCGGATTGTCCGCCGTCGCCGCGGGCGCAGGCCCGAACTCCGCGGTCACCACGAATACCTTGTGCGTCTTGGAGTCGAGCGCCAGCGTCCGCGCTCGCTTCTGTGTCGGAACGTTCTCGGAACTGAATTTTCCGGGTGAGTCTTCTTTCACCACCGTGAGCACGCCCTCGCCACACGAAGCGAAACCCAGCCCGGTTCCGGCGTCGAATGCGGTCGCATCCACACCGTCGCCAATAGCAGGTGTGGCCAGGACCTTGCCGCTGTCCGCGTCCACGATCGCCATCATCTTGTTATCGCAGCCCACGTACAGGCGACGGTTCTTGCGATCGATCGAAAGTCCGCTCGGCTCGGTACACGGCGCCAGCGGCCACTTCGCCTTCACTTCCAGCTTGCTGGGATCAATCGCCGTCAATTCGCTTTTGTCTTCGATATTGACGTAAATCATGCCCTTGGCATCGCTGGCCGCGAACTCCGGCTTGCCATCCAGCTTGATCGTCCCCAACACTTTCCCAGTGGCCGCGTCTATCGCGGTCGAATCCTGGCTGCGTCCGTTGAAGGTGAAAACACGTTTCGTCGCCGGATCGTAGAGAATGGCGTCGGGATTGTCGCCGACCTTCACTTTGCTGCTCGTCGCCAGCGTCTTAATGTCGAAAACACTGACCGTGCCTTCCCGCCCGTTGCTGGTAAATCCGCGTCCCAGTTCCGGCGCTAGTGCGATGCCATGAACGCCCGGCGTGTCTGGAATGTCACCGACGACCTTGCCGGAATCGGCATCGACCACCATGACGTGCGTGCCGCGAGAAATGTAGATGCGACGCGCCTCGGAGTCCGTCGTCAGATAATCCCAGCCGCCGTCGCCGCCTAACTTATGAGTCGTGACCACGTGGTATCCCGAACCCGCCGCGGCCAACGCTACCGCCGTCAGGGACGCACAGATGATTGCTGCCAACCACTTGGATCTCATTCGCATGACTTCCTCCTTATGATTTTTGGAATCGCGGGCGTTCATGTTCGTGGGCTTCGTCCCCCAGTTCGTCAGTCCGCGTCGTTGGATGCGAACCCAGCCCGGTCCGACCCGAAGTAACTTTACCTTATTTCGATGGTCATCCTAGACTCTTCTTGACGCTTCTCATCTATGGATGTATCCCAGTCACGTTTCTCGGGACAAGGCCAGCAGCCAGAACCCGCGCCGGTCAACGATCCACGCTTGCAGCCGACGCCCGACTACGGCACGCTCGGGCCCGGTTTCGATATTGCTGGCAGCGGACCCATCTCGACTCCCAGTCCCGCAAACGCCAAGCGTTTCGCTCCGGTCTTTGCTGCTGCGATTGGAGTCCTGTTCGCGATCCTGGCTGCGAACATCGGCAGCGCACATGCCGCCTGGGCAAGGTTCGCCAATCTTTTCAGCCCGCATGAAAGCGCGCCCGCTTCC
>DATMOC010000020.1:0-138282 GCA_035568415.1 Bryobacteraceae bacterium
GAGAGGCTCTTTGTCTCCGAGCACACCATAAAAGTTCACATAAAGCACATCCTGGGAAAGCTGGGAGCAAGCGATCGGACACACGCCATCGCGATCGCAGCCCGCCGCGGAATCATTCATCTTTAGGCGGCGTCTCCAGACGTCCATTCCGCAAATACCGCACCGGAAGGGACTACGCATTCATCCGTCGTCCCCGGAAGTAACAGCGCCGGCATCGCGGCAAATGGTCAGGAATTGCTTCGGGTCTGGCATGTTCTCAGCGCAGCGTTGCGTTACGAAACCTAACGCCCCTCTTCCCCTTACGGGCCTTCCCCCGAGCCGCGGACCGGATCCGTTCTCCACTGCTTCCGCAACCGGCTTTATCCAAAAGAGGTAGCTGAAAACAGCACCATATCGGGATTGTTTCGCTTTCTGCAATCGCGCAAAGTATGAATTGTAGATGGAGGTATTCAATGACTAAAAACGAACTGCGCCGATTCGAGGCAATTCTAACCGCGAGGATCGCTGAACTGGAGCGCCTGCCTCGCCATCGCGACGGAATCGTGGTGGTGAGAAGCGCCGATCAACTGGAGGAGATCCAGCAAGCTTCCGATCGGGCCCTGGCGGTCTGTAATCTCGACCGGGACTTCAACCACATTCGCAACGCCCGTGCGGCCCTCAGGCGCATCCAGGATGGCAGCTTTGGAACCTGTCTGCAGTGTGACGAGGAGATTCCGGCCAAGCGTCTTGCGGTCGTGCCTTGGGCCTCTTTTTGTCTGGAATGTCAGGAAGCCTTAGATGGGCCGCTCGAACAGACATCATTTCGCGACCTCGCCAAGGCGGCATGAACGTGCCGAAGATGACGTCAGCACAACTCGCTCCGCGCGCGGGAAGCCCCTCGCAGGGGACGGCGCGACACGCCGCTCCAAGCCCGCCGGAGGAGACGTAGATGGAGCGAGTCTATAAGGTGATCGGGATTGGGGGAACGAGCCCGGAATCGAGGGCGTCCGGTACTACAGGTGGATGATCCCCCGGCGCACACCAATCGCCACAGCTTGCGTCCGGTCCTTCGCCCCGAGCTTATCCATAATGTGCTTGATATGAACCTTGACCGTCTCTTCTGAAATGCACAGAAGGTCCGCGATCTCTTTGTTCCGATTTCCACCAGAAATGCGTTGGAGAACTTCGACTTCTCTAGCGGTCAGTCCGTCGTCGCTCAGGTGTTCCACCAAACGCGCCGCGATTTCCGGAGGAACACTCTTTTTTCCGGCATGCACCTGCCGTATAACCTCCGCAACTTCGCGGGGTGGCGTCGTCTTCAAGAGATAAGCGCGCGCGCCCGCTTCGAGCGCGCGTTGGATCTCGACATCGCCTTCAAATGTGGTGAGCATGATGATGCGAGCTTCAGGAAACTGTTCCCGGATCGCGATCATCGCGTCGATCCCGCTCAAATCGGGCAGCCGGAGGTCCATCAGCGTCACGTCCGGCTGATGCTCTCGAAATTGCTGGATCGCTTCGTTGCCGTTGGAAGCCTGCGAGACAAGTTCCATATCTGGCTGGCTGTTGATGATCGCTGCAATGCCCTCCCTCAGAAGGGCGTGATCGTCGACGCTGAGTACTCTGATGCTCATCTGGCCCCATCCTTGCTCTGCCTAGGTGTTTTGCGGATATATTTTGTAAGCCAAGTCAGCCGTCCGCTCCGATTATCTTCGAAGGCAACCCGGCGCGGCACCGACAACTCAATCTCCGTTCCCGCGGACGCGCTACTCCATAGATGCAGGTGGGCGCCCATACGATCGGCCCGCTCGCGCATTCCGGAAAGACCAAAGTACCCATCGCGCCCTTTAGGAATGACTTCAGAATCGATGCCGCGTCCGTCGTCGCGCACGATCAGCCGCAACCCAATATGCGAGTATTTCAACTCGACTTCGATGCTCTTTGCCTGAGAATGCCGGAATGCATTTACGATGGCTTCACGCCCAACGCGGTAGACCTCGTCGCGAAGAAGAGGACGCAGCGCACGTTGCTGGCCCTCGACGACGATGCGAAACGCGATCTGGCCGCCGTCCCGGGACGGAGGGATCTCCTCCGGAATTCGCGCAAACGCCTGTTCGAGGTCGAGAGAGACGCTAGCCGACGAGCGCAGTCCCCGCACAGCATTTCGACCCTCATCGATCACCTGGTTCATCAATTGAAGCGCGCGTATGTAAGCCGGTCTCAGTTTCGAATCGGGAGGAAGCTGATCCGTCGCCACATGCACCTGCATGGAGGCGCTCAGAAATCCTTGCAGCAACGTGTCGTGAAGTTCCTGGGCAATTCTTGTACGTTCTGCCAGCCTCTCGTGGAATCTGAGATTAAGCTGCCCGGTCACCTGGTGAAGTCTGAACCTGTAAAGAGCCATCGCAGCCAGGAGGAAGGCGATGACTAAGCTCGCGCGGAACCACCAGGTCTGCCAGAAGAGGGGATCGACGTCGAAGGCGGCCACTGCTTCGCTGTTATTCCACACACCGTCCGGATTGCTGGCGAGCAAGCGAAAACGATAAGCGCCTGGCGGCAGATTGGTGTACACTGCTTCTCGCGTCGAAACGGGCTCGCTCCAGCCGCGATCGAAGTCGTCGAGCCGATAACGGAAGCGCACGCGATCGGGAACGGATAGACTCAGGCCTGTATATCCAAATGTAATCTTTCGGCTGCCGCCCGGGACGTGGATTTCCTGCCCGAGCCCGATCAAACGTCCGTCCGCGGTGATGCTTTGAACCTGCGCGAGCGTGGGCACAGAGCTGCTCTTTAGGCGCGCCGGATCGACGACCGAAATGCCGTAGTTCAGCGAAAGCCAGATCCGCCCCGTTGCATCGGCGACCACCGAACGATGCCGCTTTACGCCTTCGATTCCGCGCAGGCCGTCCGCCAATCCGTATTCGCGCACATCACCTTCGGCCAGTTTGTCGAGAAACAGCCTTTCGCGGTTCACGCGCATTACGCGGTTGGAAGTCGTCATCCAGAGCGAGCCTTGCTGATCCTCGGCGATCCCGAGCACTGGTTCGCGCAAAGAGGCAACAGTCGATCCACGTGCCTTAAATCCGTTCTGGTTGCCGGCCGCAAGGCCAGATGAGGTGCCCAGCCAGAGCACTCCCTTGGAGTCTTCCAACAAGCAGTTCACGGAAGGGGAAGGCAGCCCATCGGTCATCGAAAATGATTTCCAGCGTCCGTTCGATAGGGAACTCAACCCTTGTGGTGTTGCGAACCACATGGTGCCGTTGGAACTCTCCAAAATCGAGGTGACAGTGTTGGACACGAGTCCATTCGCGATCGAGTAGTTGGTGAATCGGCCCGCGCTGAACTTGCTTACGCCCCCACTTAGTGTTCCGGCCCAGACGCTCCCATCCCGCGCCCGTTCAACCGAGAACACGCTATCTTGCGCAAGCCCGTCAACCTGCGTGTAGGTTCTGGCCACGACGGAACCTCGGTCCCACATCAAATGCGTAAGCCCGCCGTGCTGCCTGCCGATCCAGAGCTCATCATTACCGCCAGTTGCAAGGCCGCCCGCAAGCGAGTAGACCACGTCCTTTCCCAATCCATCGTTGGTAATCTGCCCATGTTCCCGATCCTTGAACCACCACAACCCTCCGGCGGCCGGAGGGAACCAGACGCGGTCCCGTGAATCCACGAAGACCGGATTGCTCCCGTCGGTTGGGACTCCCTCCGGCGAGGAATAAGTCACGAACGCGCTGTCGCGAAGTCGTTCGAGCCCGCTCGCGCTACCGATCCAAAGATTGCCCTCCCGGTCCTCGAACAGTGCCGTGATGGCCTCGATTCCTGGATGACTTGAGTCCTGGAGTGATGCTACGCCATGCGCGTTCACTCGAAGCAACCCTCGAGAATTCGTGCCCACCCACAGGTTCGAGTCCCGGTCCACCGTCATCGAGAGAACTTGGACGCCGTCAAGCGAGCGAGGCACACCCGCCTGAGTTAGCTTTGTTCCATCCCAACGAACGATGCCGCTGTCAGTGCCGACCCACACTTCGCTATTCCCTGCCGGGACCAGCGCATTGATCTTCGGATCCGGCAAATTCCCGGTTATCGCGACCGCCTGTCCATGGTGAATCCGAAAGAGACCATCACTGGTGCCCAGCCAAATCTCGCCGCTTGCGGTCTGCGCGATCGCGGACGGGCTGAGGGCAGACATCGCGGGCAGCGAAGCGAGCGCGTGAAACTTGCTGTCACGAAGCACAATCGTGCTGGAGTCTCCCTCCAGCAGGCAAAACAGAGGCGCCCCGTCCGATCCGCGGGTCATCAGGGTAACCGACACTCGCGTCGCTAAATCGCCCAAGGCGCCATGGAAAACGCCGCCGTCGTAGCGAAGCAGCGTCGAACCGGGATACCGCAAACGCAACCATAGGCCGCCCTCCGCGTCGGCGACCAAACCGAGGATGTAGCTTAAACTCGGTTGTTCCGGCTTCGCGGAGTCGATAGTGTGAAAAGTGAGGCCGTCAAAACGAATCAGGCCCTTATCGGTTCCAATCCACAGGTAACCCGACTTGGTTTGCTCGATGGAGTAGACCGGTCCGCGGGGAAATCCGTGTTCGACCCCCCAGCGCTGGCGGACGTATTGCGACATGGTCCGGTCGGGATCGACGGCGCGTAACGTTCCGAATGAGCACAACGCTGCCAATGCGATCGCGGGAACGCGGCCCCTATGGAAGATAGGCGAACTTTTCAAACACAACCTCAATCCCATTTTGCTGCGGCATTTGCGGCCTTCCCAATACGCACACGGTTATGTGGACTCTTTCGCCTCCGGGGGTTGGAACGCCGGATGTGAAAACATGCGTGGCGACATTTCGTCCCGGCCGTTCCTCGGTGCTGAACGACAACCGGTCCGACTCCCAGCGAAAAGAATGCACCACGGAAGTGGATGGCGACCGGAATCGAAACGCGTTTGCGGGGACGGAATAAGGCTGGATCGCGAACCGGGTATTCTTGGTGGACGTTGTCCCCCATTGGCCGAGCTGAATGCTGAACTCCCGGTGATTCTGCCCCGCATCAAACTCGTCCCAGGTTGACATGCTGATCACGGTTGCGGGTTCGAGCCGCGGCAGTTCATGCACCACAAACGAGTACAATCCATATCCGAGACTGCGCGTCAAGCGGATCTCGGCGCCCGTCCAATTGTCCGACTCGCGTCGAAGGCGCAGATGCATCCAACCCTTTTCATCGATCCACATGTTAGAAGCGCGGTTGGCGTGCATGCTATTCAGAAATTCCCTCGGTACCTGAAAAACGTCCCACTCGTACCCGCTGAATTCCACGATTTTCGGAGGCAAGGCCGACAAGGGCGACGGCTTGCCCGCAACGGTCGCAATCGCGAGGACGGCGCCGCCCTTGGATGGGAGAACATCGGCGACCTTCGGAGGAGAATATCCAGACTCGACGAGGAGCGCGGCGTATTCGGTTCCGAGATGGGTCGTCGTGGTCCAAGTGGAATTCTTGTGAATCGCCGTAAAGGGCTTGCTTGCATAGGGCTGAACCCACCAGGTGCCACTCCGGGCGAAGAGCACGATTTGCTGCCCGCTCCTCGCGCCGGTCACCCGTCCGGCGATTTTCTCCATGCGCGCGGCCCCGCCCTGGCCAGCTTCGGGAACCTCCGTAAACTCGATTACCGTGCGCGCACCGCTGTGCAAGGAACCGCAGCCGCTGAGCACGCCAATCAAGGAGACCAAAACACTGGCAGCATGAATCACCGAACCAGAGAGCGCAAATCGGGCAGGAAAGCAGCGGATTTCGACGGGTCGCCCTTTCATCAGACCTCCCGGACACGTGCTCGCGACGAGGAGCAGAAGGCGTCAGCTCAGCTACTCTCCCACCAGGATGCGGCTGCCCGAGAATCGAGTTCCCCTGACGTATCCCAACACTGCAAATTATCAGATCGCTGGATTGCCCGCATCCCTCGGAATTGGACTTTGCAGATACCTCTTTCGTGGTATACATATCCACCACTTTCGGACTACGCTGCCGCCTCAGTACCTCAAAAGTGGTATGAAATGATTCCAAGTCGCGGGGATTCATGTTCCCTCCCCGAAACGTTAACATTGATCGGTTGGCTTGCGGACGACCGATTCCGTTGCTCCGCCGAGCTCAACAAGTTAGGGGAGACGAGAGCTGCAACGTCTATTTTTCGCGTTTCCTCGGGGGGTGCCCGGGGTGGGGTTGTTCCTCCTCAGGGCGGCCATCGGCATCACCGCGGCGATCCAGGGGACATCTTTTCTCGCTGGCCGCACTGGCTCCGGGATGGAAAGCTGGCTCACTGGAACGATCCTCTTGGGGGTCGGTCTACTTTTGCTGATCGGTCTTTGGACGCCGTTTGCAAGTGCCACGTATGCCGCGGTTATCATCGCGATCTCGCTATCCTGGATTGCTTGTCCCGCGACGGATCCGTTCAGAACGCCGGAAGTGTTGTTGTTGATCCTTGTTATCGCCGTCGCGATCGCCTTGATCGGCCCGGGATCGATGTCGCTCGATTGCCGGCTATTTGGCCGTCGCGAAATAATAATTCCCGAAATCGACCGTAAATCCTGAAATCCGCGGGATCAATCACCCTAAATATCGCTGCTTCTGAGAAGCTCCGATCATGAGCGATAGCGGTCCGAGCAAGCCAGGTCGTTGAGCCCCGATTCAATAGCCCTGCACGGTTGGCCGGCCTAGCGCGAACTGCTTTGGGAGCGCACTCTCGTTTCCGCGATGGCCCACGTTTGTAGCTCCTGCAAGTCGGCGTCTGAAAGCCTGGCATTGCCGTGCATCCAGACATATTTCGGCGGCGGCATGAGACGTCCCGTGGCAGCAGCCACAATAGCGATCGTAAAGGCGCGCCGTTCGCCGTCCGTGTACTCGCTCCACTTCGAAAAATTCATGAAGGTGCGGCCGCGTTCAACGTCGCCGTGAATCTGCCACGAAACCGGAGGAACGTGAGCGTACCAAGGCCACTCGGTATTGTCGGAATGACAGTCCCGGCACGCGCGCTGCAAGATGGCGCGGGTTAGCGGAGGTAGGGTTGAGTCCGCCAGTAGAGTTCTGTCGCGCATAGGTGAACTTTTGGGACCGCGCGATATTCCATTGGCGACTAAAAGGCCGATGCAACAAGCCAGCACGAATCCTAACAGCAAGCGCTTCCGGAGTATTGTCGTCAACACAATATTCTGACGGCGCGCGGCGCAGTGGAGATGTTCAGAGGCTGTCCAAGAATCGTAAATTCGACATTTGCGAATCTCTGACCGATGGCGTTGGGCGCGCAATTGTCAAATATTCCCCGGATTTGTGTAAGGGATGTAAAACCTTTGTGCAATCGTTCGCGCCTCGGCAACCGGTGACTGAGGCGACCCATCCAAAGCCCAGACCGACAAGTAAATCTCAAACATCGAGGAGTTATCGTGCAGTCAGTTCACAAAGTGATTTCAGCAATTGCCGCCGCAGGGATCGTTTTAGTTCCGGCGGTTCTTATGGCACACGTCGAAGGTCCAGACCCGGGCTACACTGGAGCGCCTGGCGAAAACCAGTTTGCCTGCGCGTCATGCCATACCAATTCGACGCAAGGAGGTCCGGTCAACGCAGCCGGAGGCCAAGTGACCGCGACGTTTTCGAGCGGATCCACTTACACCCCTGGAGGCGCGCCGATCAGCATCACCGTAAATGTTACTGATCCATCGAATACTCATTTCGGTTTTCAGATGACAGCGCGGCTGGAAAGCGATCTCGTCAACGGCGCCGCCGGCAACTTCACGCCAGGGCAGAATCAGATCGTCATTTGCGGGGACGGGACGTTGAAGGCGTCCGGTATATGCTCGAACGCTCTGGTGCAATTCATCGAGCATTCCTTTCCGTCCTCTGCTCAAACCACGCCGTACACATTCACCTGGACGCCTCCCGATACCAACGTGGGCAACGTGCACTTCTATGTCGCCGGAAATGCCGTGAACAATAATCACCTGGCGGATGGCGGCGACCACGTATACACAGCGGCTTACGTCCTCACGCCGGCTGTAGCCGCGACCGGCCCAACAATCGTCAAGGGAGGGGTTCTCAATTCGGCGAGCTTCGCGAAGGACGCGAGCGGATTCGGCTCCCCAGTCGCGCCAGGATCGCTTGTATCGATCTTTGCATCCAACTTTGGAACTCAAGAAACAGACGCGTCCACCGTGCCGCTTCCGGATTCACTTGGCGATGTCGTCGTTACCATCGGCGACACAACAGCTCCGCTGTTGAATGTGATTCCCGCCGCTGGAATCATCAACGCTCAGGTGCCCTTCGAGGTGGGACAGAGCGGGAATACAACGGTGGTAATAACGTTCAACGGAGTCGCTTCATCGTCGCAGCAATTGACCATCGTTCCTTCGGCGCCGGGTATCTTTACGCTGCCGCCAGGCGCCGGAAACGCTGTGTTCGTAAATCTATCGGATGGCACCGTTGCGGCGCCAGAATCGGCTGGAAGTACGCTCGGCGTGAAAACGCGCCCGGTCAATCGCGGGGAGCAAGGTTTGTTCTACGCGACAGGGCTCGGCAACTTAACGCCCGCCATCCCCGATGGAGCAAACGACACAACAGAGTTGCATAACGCGAGTCTTAAACCGGTCGTATGGATCGGCGGCGTCAACACTGGAATCACGGCCGAGGTGCTGTTTGCCGGGCAGGCGCCTCAGTTCCCCGGCGTGAATCAGATCAACATCGTCATTCCGGAGAATGCACCTGCAGGCGATGCGATCCCGATTCAACTGCAAAGTCCGGATGGCTCTGTGACGAGCCCGCCTGTTGCGACTATCGCGATTCGATAGATCAGTTTCAGAGCGGATGTAAGGAGAGGACGGGCGGAGCCTAAAGCCGCCCGTCGCTTCGGAATCGGGCTCAGACTCCGCGCGTAACAATTTGAATCGTTCCGCGCGACGCCTCAAGACCTTCTCTATCGCGCTCTGCGAAAACAGCGAACCCTTCGAGGTCTCCCGAAGCCGTCGGTTCGTCTCGGAATCGCTACCGAGGCCAGTTGGCGCAAACTTGAAATCGGGGGAATCTGGATCTTCACGCAGCAGGTGGCTTCCGGCGATGCGTTACATATCACGTTGATCGTGGCTCTGGCGACTGCTGTATACTACCCAAACCGGGAAGCCACAATCGAAATCCCGAGTTAAGCCGTTGCGCGCAAACGTAACCAATGGAGACCATATGACCACACGCCTAGTGATCGCACTTGCTGCTTTCTTGGCAAGCAACCTCATCGCTCCCAACATTGGGTGCGCTCAAACGTTTAACGTTGAAAAGTTTGACATCAAGGGCGACGGAGGAACGGACTATGTCGCCGTCGAAAGCGCCACTGGGCGCGTATTCGTTTCACGTGGCACGCACATGATGGTGGTGGAAGGCGCTACCGGCAAAGTGCTTGGTGACATTCCGAACACGCCCGGGGTGCATGGCGCGGGCATGGCCACCAAAGCTGGTCACGGTTTTACCACCAATGGCGGCGACCAGACCGTTACCATGTTCGATTTGAAGACGCTGGCGCTGATCAAACAAATCAAGGTTGGCCCGGGTCTCGATGGCATCATGTACGATGAGCCCGACGACAAGATCATATTGACGAATCACAGCCGCCCGATCGGCACTCTTACGGCGATCGATCCAAAGAGCGGAGACATCATCGCCACCGTCGAGCTGGAAGACACGGCGCCGGAAGGCGCTGCGGCCGATGGTAAGGGCCACATCTTTGTAAATAACGAGAGCAAGAACACGATTCAGGTGATTGACGTCAAGACGTGGAAAGCGACCGCATCGTGGCCGCTCGCGCCGTGCCAAGGGCCCACGGGCATCGCGTATGACAAAGCGACGAACCGCATTTTCTCGGGTTGCAACAAGACCTCCGTCGTCGTCGATGCAGATAACGGCAAAATCGTGGCGACCATCCAGAACGGCACGCGCGTGGATGCCCTCGGATGGGACCCGTCGAAGAAATTGATCTTCATTCCAAATGGCGGCGAAGGCAATGTCACAGTCGTCCATCAGGATTCACCCGACAAGTACACCGTGGTCGCCACGGTTCCCACTTTCGCCGGCGCGAAAACGATCGCTGTTGATCCGGCGACGCACAACGTTTACCTCTTTCAGCCTGAACGCGGTCCGGCTCCAGCGCCACCCGCGGACGCCCCGCCACCGCCGGCGGGACGCGGAAGAGGTCCACAGGGTCCCATCGTGGCTGCGTGGTTTATCGTGATCAAGCAGTAGTTTGTCCCGGGCTGCTCATAAGCGCGTAAGGTAGGACGCTGTACGCCTTAGCGCCAGTCCTAAATCTAGGGTCGCTTTCTGGAACCGCGCCGAGGTACCGCTGACCTTCAGCGAATATTCAGCGCGATGTGTTTCCATGGAGTGTCCTACAGGCGAGTGGAGACTATCATGCGACGCGCGTTTCTGGCAGTAACCGTGGGGATTACGATATTCGTGGTCAGCGGGATGTAGCGTGAGCGAACTCACAACGCTCTACCTCGAAGAGCTTAAGGCCACCATGCGCGGCCGTTACGCATGGCTGGGCGCGGCCGTTGTTCTACTGGCAATCGGCGGCCTCGCCACTGTCGGCACCCAGGATACGTGGCTAGATGGCTACGGCATCGTGGCCTACGGACTGGTCCCGCTCGCGTTTATTCCGTTCGCGGCCGGCGCCATCGCGAGTCCTCGGGCGAATCGCTTTGTGGAAAGCGTCTTCACTGCGCCGGTGAAACGCCGTGACTGGCTCACGGCCAAAGTCCTGGTGCTTCTGACGATCGCAACCGCGTACTACCTCGCGCTGATCCCGATGCAGTTGGTGTATGCGCATCATGTCGGACTCCCGTTCCTGCTCGAGAGATTCCTGCGCTGGACCCCCGGCATCATGATCGCCAGCATTGCCGTTGGAACGTTGATCGGCGTCCTATTCATCGGTCGCAGCGTTGCCGCTCCCACCGGAGCCGGTATGGGCGTCCTGCTGGCCTATGTGGGGCTGGTCCCTCTTCAGGAACTGATGGTGGCGCGGGGCAATGGCGCGACGCGGTCCGGCCACATCGCGCTGGCGAGTCCGGCAGTGCTCCTTAAAAACGCCCTGGGATTCACCCTTGCGGTTGGACGCATTCCCGCCACGACAAAGTTGACGTGGATCAGCCTGTTGGTCGTCGTGATCGGAGCCTTCGCCCTCGCCGTGTGGATCTTTCTACGCGCTCAGGGAGTCGAAACGTGGGAGGCCACCCGTGGTCAGCGGTGGACGATTACACTCTCGATTGCGGCGATCGTTCTACTGCCCGTCATTCTAGCGGACACCAACTACGATAGTCCGGCGCCACCGCCAAACCTTGCGCCAGCTCTCCGAATCTCTGGACGCAGCAGCAGCAGCCTCGCGCTAGTTCCGTCCGGAGGTCAATTTCCCGAGCGCTGCTGTAGCGCGCTCCTGAATCGCGAAGACGCGCCTCTGGGGACAGATGAGCGTACGCCTCGTGACATGCTGCTCCTGCTGCCTGTTGACGCCGCTCAGACCGTTACCGACCTGCAGGTTCAGATCGCCGGGGAGGATGGATTGGAGATTACCACCGGCACGCCTCGACAGTTGGAGGCACACACTTATGGCAACAATCTCGGTCCCGCTGGAGCGGATGGGCATCACATCATCAATGGCTGGATCGCTCGCGTGCCAGTGACGCTGATGCCGTCGAAGCCGTGGGACATTGGTGGCAATCGCTATCCGTTGAACGTCACGGCGACGTATCGAGTCGGACAAGATTCCGAGTCCCGCAAGTTCACCGCGCGCGGCGCGATTGAAGCGGAGGTGTCAAGCGCAATTTATGAGATGGGAGCGGCTTCGTCGATTCTCCCCTTGCTCTGCTTCGGAGCGGCGTTCGTCCGCTGGCGGCGGACCCGATGAGCGCCGGTACAGAATACGCCATCGAGACCAGGGGCCTCTCGCGCCGGTTCGGCGATTTTGTCGCCGTCGACGGGGTCAGTCTGAAGATTCCCAAAGGACATTTGTACGGGTTTCTCGGCCTCAATGGCGCGGGCAAGACAACCACCATTCGCATGCTCACGACGCTTCTACCGCCTAGTGCGGGAACCGCCACGCTGTGGGGGCACGATGTTGTCAAGGAGCCGCTCGCGGTGCGTCGGCTCGTCGGGCTTGTCAGCGATGAGACCAGTGAGAGCCAATCGACATGGACCGCGCGGGAGTACCTCTCCTACTTCGCCCGCATCCGCCATATTCCCGAGGTCCCTCGAGAGGTTGAGCGCATCTTAGACGATGTCGGCCTGGATGCCAGGTTCCGAGGCAAGCTCATTGGTACCTACAGCACCGGCATGAAGCGCCGTGTCGAGATCGCCCGCGCGCTGATGGGCGGCCCGAAGGTGCTGTTTCTCGACGAACCCACGCGGGGGCTTGACCTTCCTGCCAAACGCGAAATGTGGAACCTCCTGCGGCGTCTGGCGATGGAAGATAAGGTCACCACCTTCCTTAGTAGCCACGACGCGCAAGAGGTTCGCTGCCTGTGCGGCGAGATCAGCGTGATCTCGAGTGGCCGCGTCGTCTACACCGGGGCGACGCGTGAACTCGGCGCGGATCTTGACACCTTCGAAGAGCGCTTGGTCGAACTCCTGACGCAGCAGGACTCTCCGGCCTACGGAGGATTACGGTAGAGGCAGGCAAATTGCGTGTCAAGCACGCTGCCATCACTCCCGCTGCGAGTCAATCGCATTGTGGCGGCATCCAGAAGCCCACGCCGCCGCCTCGCCCGCATTTTTGTGGAAGAATCGTTATATGGCCCGTACCAGAAGCAACCTTTTAGTGAACACTCTTGGAACTGTGAATATGCGAAATCGATTCGTCTCGAGCACGAGCGCCACCGCTGGAATGGCGCTGGCGCTGGCATGGATGGGGCTGACGGCTCTCCCCTCGGCGGCCCAGGTGACGAAGACTGCGGCAAAAGCCGCCCTGCCCCGCACGCCGGATGGACATCCGGATTTGCAGGGCATTTACGATCTGGCCACGATGACCCCCATCGAACGGCTCCCTGGGGATCCGCCGGTACTGACCAAGGAACAAGCCGAAAAGGTCCAACAAGCGGAATTGGCTCGCAGGACCGCGGATGGTGGGAAGTTGGATCCGAATCGTCCTCCGCTTCCCGTGGGAGGTGACAAGAGCCAGGGGAAATCGTTTTTTGAAATTCTGGAAAAGGCTGGAGGCGGCGCCGTGGGCGGCTATGATCGTCTGTGGCTGAACCAGGGCAAAGCCTATACGGTGGTCGATGGACAGATTCGAACGTCGATTGTTATCGATCCGCCGGACGGCCATGTGCCTCCGTTCAATGCGGCGGGGAAGAAGCGGAACGCGGGGATGCGTGGGCTGCCGACCTCAGACGCGGCGGAGGATCAGGACGTCAGAACCGCGTCGCGCCCGGGCGAATACGATAATCCGGAGCAGCGGCCGCTCAGCGAACGATGCCTGCTCGGTTTCGGTTCCACCTCCGGTCCGCCGGCGCTGCCGGACTATTTCTATAACGATAACCATCAAATCGTCCAAACTTCGGACTCGATCATGATCCTGACCGAGATGATTCACGACGTACGCATCGTGCGAATGAAGGGTGAGCATCTTCCCAAGAACATGCGCTTCTGGCTGGGGGATTCGGTGGGTCATTGGGATGGCGACACGCTGGTCATCGACACCACCAATTTCACGGACAAAACGCGGTTTCGTGGATCGACGGAAAACCTCCACGTCGTCGAACGCCTGAAGCGCTTGGACGCTCACACACTTCTTTATCGCTTTACCGTGGAAGATCCCGAGACCTGGGACCGGCCTTGGACCGGCGAAATGACCTGGCCGGCGACCGACAAGCCGATCTACGAATACGCCTGCCACGAAGGCAACTACGCCCTCGGCGATGTGATGCGGGGAGCCCGGCTGCAGGAGTCCCAGGAAGCAGCGGCTAAAGCCAAAAAGTAGCAGGCGGAGGGATTCGTCGCAAAAGCTGCGATCCTTTGTGCAAAAGCCGCTGGGAGAACAGGTACGCCACCTCCAGCGGGCTGGCCGAAACCGTCATCGCCATTGATGCCCTAGCCCTCGACTGACGGCGTCCGGTCGAGTCGACCAAATGCGGTCAGAACTGGATACGACAAGGAATGCAAAGGCGCTTGTTCCTTCGCCAGGACTGGTGCGACCAAGTAACCGCGTGATGTCGTGGTCCGCATACGGCCTCCCACGTGCACTGTCACAACTCGAAGAGAACTGAGCAGATGATCCAACCGAGAAAAGCACACCGGGCCGGTAACCTGGTGCTCTGTTTCTCTTGGGCCATCGCCGCTTACGGCAGGTCCTCTTCTCCGATAGGTTTATTGACGGGACAAACAGGAGAGACGATGTCATTTTTAGCTTGGATAGTTCTCGGACTGATCGCGGGGTTCATCGGTAGCAAGATTGTAAATAGCAGAGGCGAGGGTATTGTGCTGGACGTCCTGCTAGGAATCGCCGGTGCTTTTGCAGGTGGCTGGCTATTCAATTTTTTTGGCGCGCCCGGCGTAACTGGACTCAACCTCTACAGTCTATTCGTGGCGGCGCTTGGCTCAGTGGCTTTACTGGTTGTCTATCACCTCCTCAGACCGAGACGAGCGTGGTAGCAGTTCCATACGATTACGAGAGGCGTCCGCAGCGCCCAAGCCCTAACCATGAATGGGTTTCCGGGTACCATCGTTAGGAGAGCGATGCTTACGTCTGGACTCCCGGGAAGGTGGGAGCCGGCTCCACGGCCGGGTGCCCATTGGGTAGCGCATCGTTGGGTTCACCAACGTGACGGCTGGGTTTTGGCGGAGGGCCACTGGAGCTAGGCGATTCACAACACACGCGAATGATGGCAGAGTATCGGCACTCAGGCCCTGGATGACCATGATTCGATTCGTATTGCCCATGATGCTGCTCTGGCAGCCGCCCGTCTATTCGCAATCAGGACCGCAGCCGCCGTGCGGAAAAGAACCTGCTCCGCCCTATCCTGGCCTAGAAGATTCGGCCAGCGTGAAGTCATGGAGCAAGTCCGACGTCGGTTCCGACTGGAAACCGCCCGCATGCACCGGCTGGTCTGCAGTGGGCTCCACCACGTTGGTTACCGTCCTTGCACGATTTCGTCATATCTCGGGAGCTGAGGGCCTGTTGCACCACATCGGGGCGATTTCGGAACTCACCGGGATGCGCTACTGGTCGACCACTCACAAACAGTGGCAAACATTAATTGTGGACGCGCACGCTCTCACCGGAGCTCAGCTTGGTCACCGTCGCGATGACTTCGCGCTGGAGGAGATGAAGGCTGGCAGTGCACTCTACTTTGAACAAGCTGACAATCTCTCTGGGAAGGCCATTTATCGCATGCACATTGACGAGGCGTCGACGAACCGGATCGTCTATGATGTCGAAAACGTCAGTACCGTGCGTTATCTTCTGATGACTCTATTCCACTCCGGTGACATACAATCGATCTACTTCCTGGATCGCGAATCGGAGAATGTGTGGCGCTACTACAGCATTGTGCGCACAGGCAAGAACGCGAACCGGCTGTTCACGGGGAATGAGTCCTCCGCGATCAACCGCGCCATTGCGTTTTTTCGCTACACCGTCGGAATTCCCACCGATCAGGAGCCTCCGGCGGCGCGATGAGGTAAGAGGCTGTTCTCAAGGTTGAGCTTGTGAGTCGATCTTTTTTCCTGGCCCGCGCGGGGCGTCTCTGGATGTGGCTGGGCGGTGCTGCGCTCGCATTGCTGATATTCATTCGTATTACACGGGAGCTGATCGAAGGAGATGTCGACGCCGTGGACCGGGCGATCCTTCTTGCTGTGGAAAACAAGCGGGTCCCTTGGCTCACGATCACTGCCGTGGACGTGACCGCGCTGGGATCAATCACCTTGGTGGTATTATTCTCCGCCTTCACGCTCATCGTGTTGCTTCTGCTGCGCGACCGGATGGGAGCCCTCCAATTGCTCGCAGCTTCCGCGGGGGCAGGGATTTTGACGGTGGTGACGAAGGACATGATCGAAAGAATTCGTCCAGAGGAGGCTCAGCAACTGATCGTCGTATCGGGCTTCTCATACCCGAGCGGACACTCGGTTTCGACGTCGGCGCTGTACCTCACGATCGCGATCATCGCCGCACGTTATATACAACATCCGGGCACGAGAGCCGCAATTTTTCTGGCTGTGCCGGCTGTGGTGGTCATGGTGGGTGCGTCACGTGTGTACCTTGGCGTTCACTATGCGACTGACGTTGTGAGCGGCATCTCGCTCGGAGCGGCGTGGGCGTTACTGCTCGCAGGATTCTTCGCGATCGTGGGTAAGCGCGATTCGTCCTGAGGCACCGGGACGCCTCTGGCGCTGCTCAGTAGATCGATCTGATCCCCAAAGCTTCGTCGGTGATTCGGCCGATCGCGATCACATCGGTGACCTTGGTCATGTATACTTTTAGGCGCTTGGAGTTGGTGTTCTGGCGCGTTCTAGGATGGTGACCAAGGGAGGTATACTATGTCGATTTTTGCTTGGGTCGTCTTGGGCTTGATCGCAGGGTTCATCGGCAGCAAGATCGTCAACAAGCGAGGTGAAGGGCTGGTCCTCGACCTCGTACTCGGAATCGTCGGAGCCATCGCTGGAGGATGGCTGTTCAACATGTTCGGTGCGAGCGGAGTCACAGGACTGAATCTCTACAGCCTCCTGGTGGCTGTAGTGGGCGCCATCGTCGTCCTGCTTGTGTATCATGCGATTCGGCGCGCAGCCTGACGTCATAGGCTGAGCGGTTGTCCGCCTACTCTCGACCGGATCGAGCGTGATTTCTAAGGCTAAGAACTCGACCGGCGAAGTATCCAACCACGATCGCGAACACGAAGCTTAGCACTGTGGTGAGTTGCGCTTCCATGATCGTCTATCGACCGATCGGTGTGCCGACTTCAGGGAGGAAACCGCAATTTTCGGAGGTCCATCAACTCGCTTGGTACCGCGAACTTTCGTGACGATCTATTTAATCTCAACCGCAATTCGGTCGGCGGGTTGGTCGCCGGTATTCTGTTCCGTGTGCGTTCCGGCGCCGGAGATGCGAACTTCGTCCGCCTTTGCGCCAGGCTGATCGTTTAGATACAGGACCACCCTGTTCAGGATGTGTTCGTGTTGTTCGCCCTTGTCATGCGGATCGTAATGCACCCGCAGGATGCGCACCTGGTCGTTTTCGAACGCGATCTTGTAGTGTTTCGCATCCACCACCGCGGGATCAAGTTTTGAAACCGGCGCCGGACTCGTAGCTTTGCCCTTCAGGTCGATCTCCAGAATTCGAATGGGGCGATCGCTGATGTTTTCGGCGACATAGGCGCCGCTCGCGGGACGCCAGCGGACATCGCCGCGATGAAATTCGATCTTCTGAACCTTGTCGCTGCCATCCTGTCGCGTCATAACGCCGGTATCGAGATAAATCAAGACGCGATCCGTCGCGTGACCGTTTCGCGATGGAACGGGTGTGTGGGGAGCCAGAGTTGCAATATAGACACGCACCTGCGGCGTGTCGAACTTGCTGTCGATCACGGCGGCACCGGGCGGATTTTGCGCCCAGAGGTCGACGACAGAGGCCATTGCTAGCATTGCGCAGCGTTGTGTGATTCGCATAAGGCGAGTCCATGCTTTCACGAAAGACGGGTCGTGTCAATTTCGGCGGGGTACCGCAAAATTAGTCAGGCGTCCGGCGGCCGCTCCAACGGGATTGCTTCGTTCGCCTGACGGACCGAAACGTCAAGCGAGCCCGGATCGCACCATTCGATGCGGTCGTGGGCGTGGATGATTCCTCCGACGATGATCCTACAGTTGAGACCCGAACGGTTCAGCAGCGGCTTGAACACTTTTTTGGCGACCAGGGTCTCAAGGTACAGGCAGGGCACGTTTAGCCGTCCGCCGTAAAGCACGCAGCCGCCGATTCGAAAGTATTGACCCACCAGATGGTTGAGCGGCACATCGCGCGTCGTCAAGTTCCGCCTGTGCTCGTGCGGTGCAAGCTGGATGCTGCGGTCGCGAGCGAGCGCTTCCAGCACTTCAACTTCGATCAACGTCGCCTGACGATCGATGTGGTGCTTCTTCGAGTAGGTCCCAAGTCGGGCCGCATAACGGTCGCCTTCCAGTCCGATGCCGGCGACCAGGTGCGCTTCGGACAGCGCATCCATAGGTGCCGACGCTCTCGGCGCCACGTGGATGTGCAACAACTCACCTTGCCAACGCATGCGCCCATCATCGCTCAATCGCTCATCGCACTGCTGGATTGTCCGCACAATTCATGACGCATTCGATGCCGGCTTATCTATACGTGACCCAAACCGGAGAACTCCAGGCAAGATTGCGATCGATCTGCGTCACTCGAATGTAGTACCAATTCGTGCCTGGCTGCGGCTCCCTGTCCACGTACTCGAAATTCAAGCTTTTCGTTCCTTGATCCGGCGCACTATAAACGATAGCGTTGTTGCGAATCACGTCGACGCGAGTCACGAGATCCGTTCCGTCCACTTTGACCCGCAGTTTAAGCCCGCGAGAAGCGGTGAAGATGTCGCCCATCAGGTGCGAGCTGCCGTCGGTGTCCACGGCTTCGAAATCGAGAATGATGTTGTCGGTCGCCGCATAAGCGTGCCGCTTGCGCATGCTCTCGACGATATCAGTGCGGTTGGTCGTCGGCGTATAGATCATCGCGTAACTGGAATGGGTCGAGATATGATCCGAACTCGCCTGCACGCCCAGCTTGTATCCTTTGGCCAGGGCGTTCCAATAGAAGCCGGCAGGCTCATAGGCGCCGTGAACCAGTAGATGATTGTTGGCGCTTTCCGCCCGCGGCGCGCCCTCGTATTCATACGCAGCGTGGTAACCCTGGTAAAGTTCCACCAACGGTTCCAGGTCCGGATCGTTATCGCGCCAGTCGGTCCCTTGCCCGGTCGCGAGCGAGTGTTCCATGCAGATCCCGCGGTTCTGCCGGAGATAGGGATAAACCAGCGAACCGCTGTTGACCTGACCCTGGTTTTCCGCAGTCGAAACGGGAAGAGTCCGGACCCCGCGGTGATCGAAAACCACGTTGCGATGCCCGTTCGGATAGTTCACGCTCCGTTCGTAGCCGAACAGCGGAGTATAGCGATTGGGTATCAAGAACAGATCGTATGATTTTTCGGTTCTCCACCAATTGTATTCGGCGTCACCTCCCATGTTGTGATCGGTGACGATGCCTGTGTCCATGGCGGCCGCATCCAAGTTGTAGCGGTAGTAATCTTCGAGCGAGCCGTCCCCGGCGCCGTCGTTCGAGATATCGGTGTGGCGGTGAAAATCGCCGCGCAGAATGCGATATTCCGCCCCCGCGACCGTGGTGCGGTAGGCACGGATTCTCCGGATGTCGTCGCGTTCGTTCGGGTGCATGATCTGGGCTTGTCCACCGCTTTCGTTGAACGCAGAAAAAACGGGCGCGCCGGATGCCGGAGCCGTGGACGCACGCGCGGCAAACACCTCGTAACGCAGCATGGTCGGCGAAAAAGGATTGCCGGCTAGGCCCAACAGGTCACGCGTGTCGGTTGCCCAAGTCAGCCACACGCCATCCGCGGCCGAAGCGGTCTGGAACGCCGCTTCGTTCCGGCCTGACGAATGGGGAACGAACGCAGCCGGCCGCCACACGCCGTTATCGATGGTGGTGAGATAGAAATCCCACACGGCTCCCGAAGCCCAGTAATCTGCGCGCTGGACTGCGACGCTGGTCTGCATCTGAAACATCGCCCATATCCGCCCGGCTCCGTCCGATGCCAGATGCGGAAGCTGCCAATAGCGTTTGAGACGATCGGGGACCGCGGCTGCGAAATCCGGTGCCTGTTTCCATTGGCCACCGTCCTTCACTACTGCGTGGATCGAGCGATCTTTATAAAGCACCGTGGAGCGATATTGATCCTCACGAGTCCAGTCCTTGCCCCAGTTGGCGCCCGATTGGTCCCATGCCAGCCAAGGGCGTCCCTGGCCGTCGATCGCCAGCGATGGATGGGCGTGAAAGGCGGGAGATTTAGTAATTTGCTCGATCGGCCCGGGCGCGCCGTCGCTAGCGATGCGACGGTAGAAAATGTCGTAGTTGCCGTTCTGATAGCTGTCCCACGCCGCGTGGAGATTGTCGTCGCCATCGACGGCCGCATCCGGACTCCAGACATTCGGTCCGCCGATCCTTTGCGGCTGCGACCATCCACCCGACCGGGCATGCGTCGCCAGGTACAAAAACGATTCGCCATTTTCATGGCCAACCCAGATCAAGGCTAACCCGCGTTTTCCTGGAATCAGCTTGTGAAAGACATTCGGGATGGTCCCGCGCGTGATTTGAGTCTGCGGCGACCAGGTTCTGCCGTCGAAGACGCGCTCGTAGAGGTTCCATGCCTGGCCTTGTCGCTCCGACCACGCCACGTGTATTTGGCCGGCAGCGTCTTCTGCAACCGAGGTACGGAACACGTCGCCTTTCTGGGTCGTCAAGCGTACTGGATCGTCGCCTTGCCGGCGCGCATAAACGTGGTCGCCGCGATCCTGGTAAGCCTGCCAGGCGCTCCATACTTCACCGCTGCGCGTCACCGTGATGGATGGGTAATCATGCTGTTCGGCATTCTGCGGTGAAACGCGCTGCGGAGTGGGTACGCGTTCCACCACAACATCGTGATCCAGAAACCACAACTCTCGGCCATATGCCAGATCGCCGATTGGAATGGAGAAGTTACCCTGCTGAGTGTTTAGCTGCGCGGACACGGTGGTGCTGTCGACGGTTACGATCAACCCCGCCGGAACCAGGTTCTGAGTTGCCGGCCCGCCCGACAACGCTTGTGGCTGATCCGGTTGGTTCTCGAAGACCGTCCGCTTGGTCTGCAACTTCCATGAATTCGGGCCGGTGATTGCATCGTCCGGCTGGAAGCGCCATGGCTCGATGGTTCTTAGCATTCCGCCGGTCACCGTGATGCTGCCGCCGTAAGACTTCACTGCAGTCCGCTGATATCCGAAGACTACGCGAAAAGAGGTCAGGTCAGCTTCCGGTGGTCGAGACTGGCTCCGCCGAGTCTGTGGTTGCGGAAACGCAATCACTACGAACACACCCACACACGCTGCTACGCTGGCTGCCGCGGCAAGATTCCGCATGGGAGACTTGTTAGTTATAACATGCGTCGCTCGGAAAGGGATATATAGTCCCTATTTCAGCCAATGGATTTGGTTGGCATCTAGAGGCACCGCTTTTTAGCGGCTCCGCCCCCTAGAGGCTCCGAATAAAAAGGGCGTGAAGTGTAGACTAGAATCTCGATCCCGTGAGGAGTTGTCGTGAGAAGCCCTGCTTTAGGGTCGATTTAACTCCTCACCGAACGTACCAACGAGACACAAGAATGGAGCACATCCCATGAACACGACCGAAACGATCGCCTCGCGAACTACCGACGTTGACGGTGTCAAATTGCATTACCTGACGGCCGGCCATGGAGCGCCGGTGATCCTGCTTCACGGTTATACGCAGACGAGCCGGATGTGGAGGCCGCTGATTCCAGCGCTCGCCGAACGGTTCACCGTCGTCGCGCCGGACTTACCAGGCATCGGAGATTCATCCATTCCAATCGACGGCTTGGATATGAAGACGGCGGCGATCCGGATTCATGGGCTCGCCCGGGCGCTGGGGTTCCAGAAGGCGGAAGTGGTCGGGCACGACATCGGGTTGATGGTCGCTTACGCGTACGCCGCTCAGTTCCCGGCGGAAGTGGCGAAGCTAGCGGTGATGGACGCCTTCCTTCCCGGTGTCGATGGCTGGGAGAGCGTTTACAACAATCCCGGGATTTGGCATTTCCGGTTCAACGGACTGACGCCCGAAGCACTGGTGGAAGGACGCGAACGCACCTACTTCGAGCACTTCTGGAACAACTTCGCCGCCGACAAGACCCATTCAATTCCTGAAGCGGACCGGGAATCGTATGCATCTGCCTACTCCCAACCTGGACGAATGCGGGCCGGCTGGGCCTATTTCGTCTCCTTCCAGCAAGCCGCCAAGGATTTCGCGGTGCTGGCGCGCACCAAGCTTCCGATGCCCGTTCTTGCCATCGGCGGCGAGAAAGCGAACGGCGGCGTTCTGGGGCAGCAGATGAAACTGGTCGCTTCGGACGCGAACATCGTGGTCCTGCAGGGTTCCGGTCACTGGGTGATGGAAGAACGCCCACGCGAGACGACCGATGCACTTCTTAAATTCCTGTAACCGCGGGAGGATTCAATGTGCAGGGCTGTCTCTAGCAGCCCATCGCTTCCGCAAATGCGGAATGACTCCGTCGGAAACCGAGCCGGGGACAAGGATCGTACGACCGTATTCCGTCAGTTGACCGCGTATGGTCAGTCCGGAGTGGTTCCAGGTGCAGACATTCCAAAGAAAAAGTAGCGATGGTAGCTGACTGGAACTGCGATTTGCCAAATCAAACGCAACGGCCACCGGCGTGCCTTGCTCCGGAAGTTCCAATCTCCAAGGAGGATCGATGCTTCACTTCGCTATACAGAAATTTGCTAACGGTTCAGGGATTGCCACCTTGATGGTGGCAGGGTTGTTCCTTCACTCGCCTAGGGCGCAGGCCCAGCAGGCGACCACAACATTTGATGTAAACAAGGTTCTGAAGGGATTTCAGATCGCTCCCGTCCCGCTCAATATGCAGGGTAAGGACCCCAACCTGGTTGGATACGGCAGCTACCTGGTCAACGCGATCGGCGACTGCAATGGTTGCCACACCACCGACCCCTCGATGGAATACACGGCGGGCGGAAACCCGTTCTTCGGCCAGCACACGACAGTCAATCCGGCAACCTATCTAAATGGCGGGAACGATTTCGGTGCGTTTCCGGATCCCAGCGGTCCATTCCCCCACATCGTCTCTCGGAATCTCACGCCGGACGGCACCGGTATGCCTGAAGGCGGGAACACCTTCCAACAGTTTCTGCAGATCATCAGGACGGGCATCGACATGGATCACGTCCACCCGACCTGCTCCGGCCCACCCAATGGAAAGTGCCTTCCGGCTCCGTTTAACGGCGATCTGCTCCAAATCATGCCGTGGCCCACGTTTCAAAACATGTCGGACGACGAACTTCTGGCCATCTATACCTATCTCAGCACGATTCCGTGCCTGGAAGGCGGCCCGGGCGAGCCTCCCAACCGTTGTAAACCGACTGGCTCCCCAACTGCCGCCGTTGCCGGACCGAAAAACCTGACCGCGACGGTACGCGTGGTCCAGTTGGACGGGACGCGGTCCACCAGCGCGGATGGCAAGCCGTTGTCGTTCCTGTGGACCATTCCCCAAGGCAGTCCCTCAGCGGCGATATCGGGCAGCACAACGGCGACTCCTACTGTACAGTTGACGATGCGCGGCACTTACACTTTCCAACTTACAGTCACGGACTCAACGGGCAAGTCTTCGATGGATTTTGCCACGGTGAACTACTAGCGCGATCACGAATCGCGAGGGTAGTGCGTTGCGGAGGCATGGGCGTCGTAAACGAAGCGACCGACCTTGAAACTCGAGCGGCGCGTTGCGCTATAGTGCGCGCGCCCTGCCCCCAAAGCTCGCCCCACGTCCGAAGGCGAGATCGACACGCCGCTTGAGGAACTGAGCCTGCGATTCTTTGAAAAAGTGCTTCAACCATCTTCCGGCAGTCCGCCTATACAACGTTTTCTGGCTCCCGCATGACGGTTTTGGTCCACACTCCACGCAATGTTAAATAGCCTGCGATTCTAGCGCCCACCTGGGGCACTACTGCGCGGCAAGGAGCTAATCATGCGCTTGCGTTTGAGACACATTGCGTTGGGTACTATTTTTGCGTTTGGCCTGGCCGGCTGTGGCGGCGCTGGGTCCGAGCCTTCTGAGGCCCAAATGAAAGACGCCATGCTGGATATTATGAATCACCCGCCCGGCATGACCGTCGCCGCGCCGGTCAACATCACCTTTTTCAAGAAGGGCGCATGCGACAACCCGACTCCGCAGGGTTTCAACTGCACCTTCACCGTGACGGTCGCATCTGCGAATATCGGCGCCGGCATGTACAACAACATCCCCTTCGGCGTGTTTTATAAGGATAAGGATTCGGCCAAGTGGATGATGCGGCCGCCGTTCTGATCGCTCAGAAGGGAAGAACCTATCATGCGTTTGAACCGCCGTGAGAAAATCCAATTCAACCTGAAGCTGGGCATCGCGATGCTGCTCGGCGTCTCCGCCGCCGCGCAGGACATCAAGCTGAACGTGACGTATGTGTGCAACGGCGAACGCATGTACGTCGAAAGCTGCAACATCCGCGATCTCTCCGACACGTCAAGCTGCATGGTCGGCCATCCCGACCGCCCCACGCGCAACGGCATCATGGCCTACACCAATGAAACGCGGGGCACACTGAAAAAGCTCCTCCCGACCTGCCAACAGCCCAGTGCGAAGGAACTCGCCGCGGCAGAGGCCCGCCAGAAGAGGCAGCAGGAACTGTACGATGCCGCCGTCGCGAAGGCCAACCCGCAGCCCCCGCCCCAACTCAACAACCAGTCCAACGGCGGGCGGCCGCAGGCGCAAGGCATCGGGATGCCAACGCCGCCCAAGAACGCCGAGGAGCGGGCCATGCGCCGCTGCGTCTCCTCTGGACGCCTTCCAGCCACCTGTACCGGCAACTCGCTGCTGGGCGCTTTTGGCCAGATGGTCGGCCAGGTTCTGCCCTCCGTCGCCAAGGAACCCGCTCCGGGTCCGGAGATCGCGGGTGTCTTCGAGGGCCCCGGGCAATGGCGCCTCGATTTCATCGACGGCGGAGTTCTGGTGAATTGCTCCTTCCTGTCTCCCGATCAACATGCCTACGCGATCGACTTCAAGAACAACCTCGCTGTCCTCACCATCGACACCACTCCCAAGCCCCTGGTCCTCAACGTACGAGCCGATGGAACCATCGTCGGTCCCGGCCCGCTCCCGATAGACGGCGTGGTTGCCACTGGATACGACAGCGGATATAAAGACCAATCCGGGAGGGCTATCTCAGCCAATGAGGCTGCCACCAGTCCCGGTCCCGTATACGACTCATTCGGAAACCGCGTCTCTCGCCAAGCCATTGGAGCCGTTCCTGGGCATGCTACATTCACGCACACCCGAACCACCTGTCCCGCGCTGAATCTCTCCACGAAAGGCGCGAGAGTTGGCGTCCAGACGATGCAGACCGACCTGCTCAAATCCATGTTCAATGATGGGGACAAAGGCCCGCCGACACCTACCGGCATCCGGATGCACGGCATCTTCGCCGCCTCCACCGGCTTCAGCGTCCAGTTCTTTCCCGAGTCCGCGATCCTCGGATGCGGGCCCGACTCGGCACGCGCCTATCCTTACACCGTCGTCGCGGACGGAACCAAGATGGGTATAAAGGTTGACTCGCCCGATCATCCGCTCACCCTCGCCTTCGGGCCGAACGGCTCGCTCGATGCCGGCTCCGGCCCCTATCAGGTCCACGGACGCATCGTCATCGGCTCGAAAGACAACGGCGACTTCACCTTCGCTCCCATGGAGCAGACCTGCAACCTCGCCGCTCTAACTCCCAGCAAGCAGATCCCTTCGGGCGGAGGCACCGCTGCGCCGATGGTTGCATCCACCGGAACACCGGCAACCGGGCCGTCCAATGGAGCCGGCGGCCTCTCTACGCCAGCCGCGCCGCTGGGCGACGCTATTCTTTCCATCGTCTCTGGATTTCCTGCGCAACCTGGAATTCCAAATCCGCTCGCCGGGCGTCCCTACGTTCTACTTCGCGACAGCTACGCGAACGCGCTCGCGAAAGGTGGAGTCCCGGTCCCGCCAGGAATGTCGCCATACAAATACGTGGCTGCCACGTGCGCCGTCGGCAGAACTCCCGATTGTCAAAAGGTCCTGGACGCAGTCAACCTAAATGCCGCGTCCGCCGTCCGGGCCGACGCCAACGGCAGTGGAGTCTTCCCCGGCGTCCCCCCGGGAACCTACTATCTCACCATCACCGCTCGCTATAAAAACCAGTTGCTCGTCTGGGGTCAGGCCGTGCAACTCAAGGCTGGACCGAACTCACTAAAGCTCGATCAGACCAACGCAACTC
This sequence comes from Bryobacteraceae bacterium, assembly GCA_035568415.1. Classification (GTDB taxonomy): domain Bacteria; phylum Acidobacteriota; class Terriglobia; order Bryobacterales; family Bryobacteraceae; genus Palsa-187. The sequence goes on from DATMOC010000020.1 coordinate 26,119, forward strand.
CTATCAATTGAATGTAAATTGAAGATAAGCCTGCGGACGAGCCGGTTGTAAATGCCACAAGTACAGCCCCATGCGTCAGCTTGGGGCTAGCCTGACCTTAGCGATAGCCCCAAGCTGACGCATGGGGCTGTGCCACGGCAGGATTGGAAGCCACGTTGCATCCAGAGTCGGCGCAATCGGAAACTGACCGGTCCGGTCCTGGTCGAGAATGGGATCATGGACCGCGTGCGAATAGACAAGTGGCTCTGGGCCGCACGATTCTTCAAGACGCGCACTCTGGCTGCACGGGCATGTGAACTCGGCAGGATTGAGATCCAGGGTCAACGAGTCAAGCCGGCGCGTGAGGTCCGCGTCGGCGACCCATTGCTGGTCAAGAACGATAGTGGCGACTTTGTGGTGGAAATTCTGATCCTCAGTGAAATCCGCGGCCCGGCGCCGGTTGCGCAAACGCTTTACCGCGAGACTGAAGCGAGCCGGGAATTGCGCTTGCAGTTGGCGGCAAACCGAAGAGTGATGATGAACGTCGAAGGGGTGCGCGACGGCAAGCCATCGAAACGCGATCGGCGTGAAATCGACCGGTTGCGGAGTAGAACCTGACTTCCCAGGTGCGCTGCCCGCGCCGGTAACTTTGCGCTACACGAGGAGTATCCGCGTTAATGGGACCTCTGCTCCAAGACATCCGCTACGGCTCGCGAAACCTGATTCGAAACCCGGGCTTCGCCTTGGTTGCCATGCTGACGCTGGCTCTGGGAATCGGCGCCAACACCACGATTTTCAGTGTGATCAACAACACGCTGCTGAAGCCCCTGCCGTTTCCCGAATCGGACCGCCTGATGCTGATCCTCGAAACCTTCGGCAAAGGTTCCCGGAACTTCAACATCGTCTCCGCGCCGAACTTCTGGGATTTCGAACGGCAGAGTACCTCCTTCGAAAGCATGGCCATCTTCGATTCGGCCGGCCGCGGGTATAATCTTTCGGCCACGGGAAACCAGCAGGAGCCGGAACAGGTTTCGGGGCTGCGTGTGTCCGCGGGATTCTTTTCCGTGCTGGGCGTGAAACCTCTTCTGGGTCGCACGTTCCTCCCTGAAGAAGAAACGCTGGGAACGGATCGCGAAGTGGTCCTCAGCTATGGATTGTGGCAGGGCCGCTATGGCGGCGATCCATCCCTGGTAGGAAGGACGATTCGCGTCGACGGCGCGGACTTCACCGTGATCGGCGTAATGCCGCGCGAATTCGAGTGGCAATTCTGGAGCGGACCGCGCAAGCTGTGGGTCCCCGTCGGCTACACGAAAACCGATTTTGGCCGCGGCAGCAATAGCTTCCTTGCGATCGGCCGTCTGAAGCCAGGCGTTAGCCTCGCGCAGGCGCGCTCGGAGATGGAAGCCATTGGAATCCGCGTCCAACAACAGTATCCGGCGGATAACGCTAATATGGGCGCGACGGTGATTTCCCTAGCCGGCTTCGGAATGGATGGCATTCGAACCACCATGCTGGCGCTCCTCGCTGCAGTCGCGTTCGTACTGTTGATTGCCTGTGTGAACGTCGCCAACCTGCTGCTCGCGCGTGGCGCGGCGCGGCAAAAGGAGTTCGCCATCCGCCGCGCGCTCGGCGCCGCCGGATTCCGCATCGCGCGTCAGTTACTGACCGAGAGCCTCTTACTAGCTCTCGCCGGAGGAGTGGCCGGACTTCTGCTGGCTGCCGCGAGCACGCGCACAATGTTCTACGCATTTAAGCTGGACTCTCTGCATCTCCCCATGCGACCCATCGACTCGATCCCAATGGACGACCGCGTCTTCGTATTTGCTCTGGCCGTGTCCGGCGTGACGGGCATACTGTTTGGCGTCGCGCCGGCGCTGAGCGCGTGGCGTGGGAACGTGAGCGAACCGCTCAAAGAAGGCGGCCGCTCAGCCAGCGCCGGTGGCAGCAGCCGTCTACGTCACCTGCTCGTGGCGGCGGAGGTGGCGCTGGCTTTGGTAGTACTTTGCGGCGCGGGACTCATGATTAAGAGCCTCACGCTGCTCCTGGGCGTCGATCCGGGATTGAATCCCAACAACGTTCTTACCATGTCGATGTCGGTTCCTCAGGAAGAGATCTACGTCGGGCCGCCCGGGCTGCCGCGCTTCTGCCCGGACCTCGACGAACATGTCGGCGCAGTCCCGGGAATCCTGTCGGTTGGCGCAGTCGCTCATTTGCCGTTCCGCGGAAACGCTGGCCGCGCATTCCAGATCGAGGGTCGCCCGACGGCGGAACCGGGCCACTGGCCGGGCGGCGATTATAGTGTCGCGTGTCCGAACTATTTCCGGACCATGGGAATTCCGGTTCTGAAGGGGCGCGAGTTCACGACGCAGGATACCGTAAGCGCGCCGGGCGTGATCGTGATCAATGAAACCATGGCTCGCACCTATTGGCCTAACGAAGACCCGGTCGGGAAAGCGATCCGGTTCGAAGGGGCCGATCGACCGCGCCTCACCATCGTGGGCGTAGTTCGAGACGTTCATCACCAGGGACTGGATACGCCCGTGCGCCGTCAATTCTTCCGTCCTTACGCTCAGGCCGGCTGGCCTTTCATGAACGTTGTCGCTCGCACCATCAGTGCACCCGTCACATTTGCCGGACCGATCAAGAAAGCGATCGCTGAGGTCTTGCCCGACCGGCCTGTTTCCGACCTGGAAACCATGGAAAACATCGTGCATGATTCCACCGGCTCCAAGCGCTTCCCCATGCTGCTGCTCAGCGTGTTCTCGGTGCTGGCGCTGATGCTGGCGGCGGTCGGAATCGTGGGCGTGGTGGGGCATTCAGTGGCGCAGCGAACTCATGAGATCGGAATTCGAATGGCGCTTGGTGCCGGATCGGCGGATGTGCTGCGGCTGATGGTGAACAGCAGTATGGCCTGGGTGCTGGTGGGGCTCGCCGCTGGCATCGCGGGCGCATCCGGGCTCACGCGCTTGATGACCGGACTCCTTTACGACGTGCGTCCGCTGGATCCTGTCGTGCTCGGCGCTGTCTCGCTGCTGCTGGCCGGGGTGGCGCTGCTCGCCAGTTACCTGCCGGCCCGCCGCGCCGCGAAGATCGATCCCATTGTCGCCTTGCGCTGCGAATAACCGCGGCAGTCGCGGCGTCCAGCCGGTGATACAGTGCTACTTGTGCGCCTCGCATTCCTGATTGCAGTCGCCAACCTTTGTGCGCCCGCGGCTCCGCAGGAGGCTGCAGTAACCTTCGGTACGACGGTGGTGATCCCGGCCGGACTTCACGGCCGCGTGTATCACATTAAGCGCAATTCAACCAGGCTTCCGGATTTCCGGAGATTGAAACCATTGGGCAGTATCTACACGTCGTCCTTAAACGTCCCTCCGCAAGACTTCAAACAGGGCTTCCCTGGCGTGACCAGACGAACTGAGTGGTTTGCAATCGAATATACCGGGAGGTTCTGGATTAATGAACCGGGCAGGTATGACTTTGCCTTGACGTCGGACGATGGCGCCAAACTCTACATCGACGATGAACTGATCGTCGACAACGACGGCATGCATCCGCCCGAAGACAGAAGCGGCGCGGTGACCCTAAATGGCGGAGTCCATCAGATGCGCGTCTCCTATTTCCAGGGGCCGCGCTTTCAAGTCGCTCTGGTCTTGAAAGTGGCCCCGCCTGGAGCGCCCTTCCGAATCTTCAGCACGGAAGATTTTCGCCCTCCGCTGCATCCGGAAAGCTGGCCTTATTCCGAGCCGAAGGACTCATCGAACAAGCCCTCCCGAAAACACTAATCAAGCAAGCGCCTGTCGCAGATATCCCGCTACATCGCTCACAAAACGGTGAACCGAAACCTCGGCGATGCGATGCCCGGCGATCGCGTTCATGGCCTTTCCAACCGCGCCAAGCGGCGGCTCGTAAACGCCCCTGAAATCCAACTGCGTTTCGGTGGCCGTCAACGGATACATGGACAGTTCCGCCTTCATGAGCGGGAACAGGCTGGGCATTTTCGCCGCCTGCCATTCCAGTTGCAATCGCGTCACGGGACCCGCAAGAGCGTCGGATACCTGCTCCTCGATCTTCTGGATGGAGATTACGATCTCGGCTTCGACCGCAATTCCGCCTATATCGATACGCAGTTCGGAAGCGACCGATCGCGCCCGGGAAGCCGCTGCCTTGGTGGCCGACTGGAACACCGCCAGCGCATCTTTGCTCAGCGCATCGCGAACGCGCTGATACGGGTGATTGACGTAGTCATAGCAATGAATCTCACGTCCTTCACTCATCAGAATCGCTCCGTCTGGTCGAGCCGGCGTCCGGCGAAAAACAACATATTGTGATCGTAGCCGATGTTACGGATCGGACGCTCAGTTTTCCGAAGCCTTCTCTACGCTATCAATCACGAGCATCTGCACAGCAACCTTTTGAGCGATCAGCTTCAATCCGAGCTGGTCCTCGAGGGCCGCAAACACCGTCGACCGCAATGCCTCCCGAGGATCGACGTCCGGCAACCCGCCCGCGGGCCGATCCGTGTCGTCCCTCCAATCCACCTTGAAGTCGTAAACTCCCTTCAGCCCGGTCTTGTCCACCACCACCAGGCCCAGCTTGCCTCCCACATACCGGGCCAAGTCTCCCATCGTGATTCCTTGCCCGCTGAGACCGGCCGCGCCCATTCGGAACGTGTCCGAGTGCTCCTCGCCGTCCGCGCTAGGCTTCACTTTCGAGCCGATTCTTCGCACCACCAGCGCATAACCGGACATCTCTTTCGACCCCTGGTGTAACCTGAGCTTGAACCGCTCGCTCAGCATCTTTTGGAGCATCGGTTTCAACTGCCGTTCAGTGAGGTTACCCGAAACGATGGCGTTGGCGGCAACGTCATAGCGATCCGCGCGGATCCATCCCGGTCCGCCAGAGACATTCCAATCCATCACGCCATATGCCCGCTGCATCAGAAGGACCAGGGTGTAGCCCCGGGCGGCGAATCTGCCGCCGGGACCGACATTGATCGTGACGATACGATCGTTGGCTGTATTCGGCCGGATCGACACTACCTCGAATTCGGTTGGCGACTGCACTTGTGCAATGGCAGCGGCCGCCGCGATGACCCCTATCAGGCTTCGCGCAATTCGAATCGCCATGTTTCCCTCTCTACCTTACATTTTCCCGTCATCTCAGCCAGACCCTGAGCCGCGACCACAGGGAGCGGTCGATGTTGACCTCACGTGAACATCCCATGTCACTTATAAAATCTTTTGATCGATTGACATGACGTTTTCTGATGACATCGCAACAGAAGTGCTGTAACATTTCGTAGTTCTACTTGCGCCGCGCTCCCACGCGCTCCAGTCCCCGTCGATTATCCAACCCCCGTTGGCTCACCCGCTAGAGACCTTGTCGACTCCGAGGATTTCTAAACGCTACATCAGGGGGCACTATGAGAAATTTCCGTCCGTGGCTGCTGTCAGTCCTGCTCGCATCCTTGGTTACGACTCAAAAGGTTTCCGCTCAAAACTTCGTCGGTGGAGTTCGCGGCATCATCCAGGATCCAGCCGGCTCGGTGATCGCCGAAGCGAAAGTGTCGCTGATCAACGTCGCGACCGGCGTGGTGCGCAGCGCCATCAGTAACGGGTTGGGAGAGTATGTGTTTTCGCAGGCGGAGCCAGCCACCTATTCCATTGACGTCGAAGCTCCCGGTTTCAAAAAGTTGTCGCGGACCGGTGTGATCATCGGTACCCAAGAGTTCGTCACCCTGGACTTGAAAATGGAAATTGGTCAGGTTTCGGACAGCGTACAGGTGACCGGAGAAATTCCTCTGATGGAAAACTCGAACGCTTCCAACGGCCAGGTGCTCACGGGGCAACAGATCGAGGATCTGCCTAATCTCGGCCGAAATGTCTTCCTGCTCTCCAAGCTTTCCACAAATGTCGTGACCGCCGGAGATCCGCGCTTCAACCGGTTTCAGGACCAAAGCGGATCGTCGCAGATTTCAGTGGGCGGCGGCCCGGTCCGCGGCAACAACTATTTCATCGATGGGATTCCAGTGACCGATGCCACCAATCGCGCCGTAATCATCCCCACCGTGGAAGGCGTACAGGAGATGAAGCTCCAGACCGGCACTTATGACGCCACCATGGGCCGCACCGGCGGCGGCGTTTTCAATACCGTGCTCAAGACCGGAACCAACACGTTTCATGGCGATGTGTTCGGCTATTACCGAACCACCGATTTCGTGGCGAATCAGTACTTCGCGAACGCCGCGGGAATCCCCCGATCGCCTACTTCATGGAAGAATTTCGGCGGTGGGATGGGCGGTCCTATCGTGATTCCGAAAGTCTACAACGGCAAGAACAGAACGTTTTTCTACATCGCTTCGGAAGCGTACCGGCAGCACACGCCGGTGACGAACTCATTCGCGCTTCCGACCGCGCTCGAAAAGACTGGGGACTTCTCCCAAAGCTCCGTCGTCATTTACGACCCGCTCTCGGCGCGCCCCTGCGTGGCGTCCGATAACTGCCCCTCGGGCGTGTCGCAAGTGCGCATTCCGTTTGGCGGGAACAAGATTCCGTTGGAGCAAATCAGTACGATCGGCCGGAATATCATCAACTACCTTCCGAATCCGCAAGTGAAAACCGCCACCGACGCCATTAACTTCACCGGAACCGATTCGCTGTTCGATCGAGCCGACGAATATACCTACAAGCTGGAGCATAGCGTCACGGAGCGATTTCGGCTCACCGGATCTTTTATGTATTACAAGAGCCGCGAACCGGGAGGAAACCCGTTGGGAATCGTGGCGGGCAGCACCACCAGTAACACGCCCTATCTTCTGTATCGCCATGTGGACGCGACTGCGCTGAACGCCATCTTCACCGCGAATCCCACCACTGTGGTCACTCTGCGCTATGGATTTAACCGGTTTCCGAATTTTACCGAGGGCATCAGCGCCGCGGCCGGTTTCAACGAAGCGTCCCTTGGATTTCCCGCCAGCTTTCTGAACGGAGTCCAGGCGAACTACTTTCCGTCGATCACGCTGAACGGCGAGAGCCTCAGCAATGTCTCGAAGACCTATTCCAATTTCTATTCCAAGAACGCGCTGGCCAGCGTCTCGAAGTATATGGGCCGTCACAGCGTCAGCATGGGTTTCGATTATCGCGTCATCAACAGCGGCCCGACCGTCAGCTTAAATGCCGGGGCATTCACCTTCAACGGCGTGTTCTCGCGCCAGTATCCAACCGTGACCAGCACCACCACCGGAGCCGACTTCGCTGATCTTCTGCTCGGCTATCCCTCGGCTGGATCGGCCGGTACGGCGCAGCCCATCAACGTTTATGCGCGCTACTACGCGGGATACTTTCAGGACGACATTCGCGTCAACGCCAAATGGACCGTAAACGTCGGGCTGCGATACGAGTATGAGACCGGCGAGTCCGAGGTACACAGTAATCTGGCAGTCGGCTTCAACCAGACGCAGGTCAATCCGATCGGCGCGGGCGTTACAGGCGTGATTCCGTATGGCGTGATTCAATTCGCTGGCTTGAGCGGGAACCCCACATCGTGCTGCAAGCCGTCCAAGACCAAATTTGGGCCGCGCTTCGGAACCGCCTATCAATTGACTCCGAAGACGACTTTGCGCGCCGGCATCGGAATCTTCTATGCGCCCACCGTCTTCGGTCCAGGCGATTCCGTCCCAGGCTTCACGCAATCCAATACGTATGTAGCCAGCAACAACGGAAACGCGACTCCTGCGAACTCGTTGAGCAATCCGTTCCCGCAAGGGATCGTGCAACCGACCGGAAGCACGTTGGGTGCGCTCACTTCGATCGGAAACTCCTTCAGTTTTCTCGATCCGAATAAGTCCAGCGGTGGCACAGTCTATCAATACTCCGCCGACATACAGCAGGAAGTGGGCTTCGGCGTCATGTTCGAAGTCGGCTACATCGGCTCGCGGTCGAACGGGCTTACGCCGGCTCCAACCGGCACCGGCACACTTCCGATCAATGAGCTGAGTCCAAGCAACCTCGCGCTGGGGCAAGCCGCGCTGAACGCCTCGGTTCCGAATCCGTTCTTCGGGCAGCCCGGAGCGGCCGGCGCGATCGCATCGTCCACCGTAACGCGAGCCCAGTTGTTGCTGCCGTTCCCGGAATACACGACGATTTCAGAAAATACCACAGCGGCTCATGCCCGCTATGACTCGCTGGTCGCAAAAGTGCAAAAACGATTTAGCAAGGGGATCACGTTCCTCTCCACCCTCACCTGGTCGAGAAATGAAGATAACGAGTGGGGTTCAGGAACCGGCAATGCCTTGAACGGACTCGGCGGCGCCGGAACCGGTGGAATCCAGAACATTTACAACATTGCAGCCGAGTGGGCTTTGGCCGCTGCCGATACTCCCATCCGCTGGACCGGCACCTGGACCTATGAGCTCCCCTTCGGTAAAGGCAAAGCTTTTCTGAACAACAATAGATTGCTCGATTGGATGGTGGGCGGCTGGTCCGTCAACGGAACGGCAGTCATCAATACCGGGTTCCCGCTCTTTGTGGTGCAAAGCAATCTCAACTCCGGCATCGGCGGAACCGCGCAGCGCCCCAACGCGACGGGCGTCAGTGCATGCTATTCAGGCAGCCCTGAGTCCCGGCTGATCACTTATCTCAATCCCGCGGCGTTTTCTCAAGCGCCGGCATATACGTTTGGCAATCTGGCGCGCGATATTCCCTGCCGTAGTCCCGGACAAGCCAACTGGGATACATCGTTGTTCAAGAATTTCAGCGTACGGGAGCATTTTAGAGCTCAGTTCCGCGCGGAGGCGCTGAATACCTTCAACACTCCGTTGTTCGCGTCGCCGCTGACCACGTTTGGTCAGAAAACCTTCGGCCAAGTCACCTACCAGGCGAATGTTCCCCGCGAACTGCAGCTTGGTCTGCATTTTGCATGGTAATATCCGGAAGCCTCGACGAGACCGTATTTGGTCGTATGACCGTCGACGGTCGACTAAGGCCCGGCTCTTTTCGCCCGAATGCGCTCGCCAAAGTGATCCGATTCAGACCGATGGGACCGGTCTGGACGTCGGCCAACCCCGTGCCCCTGCCAAGGCGTGAACTCAAGCGCTGCAAGTCATCGTCAGACCGCCAAAGGTAAGCGGATGCGCTCAGAGTTTGTCTCATGATCGCTGGGGGCTTCCGTGCGAAATCGATTCTTGATTGGTTCAGCGTTTTGGTTGACTGCTGCGTTATTGCCAGCCCAACCCGGCACCTACAATATAAGAACAGTGGCCGGCAATTACGCAGGACTCGGTAACGGTGGTCCTGCGTCCAGCGCTTTTCTGTTGAACGCGATCACGGTCTATACCGACCATGTGGGCAACATATATCTAGCCGAGCTGGTGGGGCGCGTCCGGCAGATCGGCATGAACGGCATGATCACCGCCATCGCCGGCAATCCCACCAACACCGCTCTGGGCGATGGAGGTCTCGCTATCCAAGCCGTGCTCAGTGTCAATTACGGATTGACCAGCGACACTTCAGGCAACCTTTATATATCGGAGTTCCAGGGTTGCCGCATTCGGCGCGTGAATCTTCAGAGCGGCGTCATCGTGACCGTCGCTGGAACCGGGACCTGCGGTTTCACTCCGGATGGACCCTTGGCCGCAGCAGCGCTGAACAGTCCATCCTATATGGTGATCGATGCGCAAGGCCGGCTGATTTTCGTGGAAGGCAACCGCATACGCCGGATCGACCTGACCGCCGGGACGCTCACTACCGTTGCGGGTACTGGAACCGCTGGTCTCACGGGAGACGGCGGCCCTGCGAACATGGCTCAAATCAATGCCGTGGGTGGACTGGCCGAAGACGCCTTGGGCAATCTCTTTTTCACGGAGCGTGACGACTGCTTGGTGCGCTCCATTTCGATCACTACCGGCAATCTCACGACCATCGCGGGCACCGGTTGCGGGTATTCCGGCGACGGTGGCGCGGCGCTCGCCGGGCAACTAAACTCCCCGGGTGGAATCGCGGTCAATCCCGCAGGCAACCTGGTTTACGAATGGGAATCCGGCCGGATTCGCCAGATCAACCTAGACTCGCATCTCATTACCGCGTTCGCCGGAACGGGAAATACCGGCAACGCCGGCGACAGCGGACTCGCGCGCCAGGCGCAGATCCCGGGCTCGGGATCCTTGGGATTCGATCATAGCGGCAATCTTTTGCTGCTGGAGACCAGCCAGCTGCGATCCATCAATTCGCAAGGAATCATCAGCACGGTCGCGGGTGCGAATTCAGCCGCTGGTGACGGTGGTCAGGCGACTGCCGCCAGGCTATCCAGTCCCACCTACGCGGTATCGGATGGCAAGGGCGGGTTCGCGATTAACGATGTCGGCAATCGGCGTATCCGCGCCGTGTCCGCGTCGGGTGTGATTACGACCGTTGCCGGTGGCCTGACCACTGCCACGACCTCCACTGGAGATGGCGGGCTGGCCATAAACGCGCTTCTTGGTTTCGTCCAAGGCGGCGCCATGGTTTACGATTCCGCCGGGAACCTGTACTTCACCGAATCAGGATTTTCGGATGCAAGTTCGAATAAGCTGCGAAAAATCGGCACCGACGGCGTGATCACCCGGATCGGCAGCATCGACTTCGCAGTCGCTGGCGGCATCGCCTTCGACCGGACACAGCGGTTCCTGTACGTCACGGAGCTGAATGGAAACCGGGTCGACAAAGTAGATGTGGCCACCGGAGTTGCCACCACGTTCGCCGGGCGAGGTGCGCCAGGAGACACCGTCGATGGTGGATTCAGCGGCGATGGCGGTCCCGCAATTCAAGCTCAGCTCTTTGACCCCGTCGCGATCGCCGTCGACGCCGCGGGCAATGTGTATGTCGAGGATGGTGGTAACGCTCGCATCCGGCGCATCTCGCCATCCGGCGATATGATCCAGACCGTCGCCGGAAATGGCATAGAAGCCGGACTGGCTGGCGAGCCCCCCTTGAGTGGCGACGGTGGCCAAGCCACCGCAGCCTCTATCAACGCGTTTTATGGCATAGCCTCTGACGCCAATGGCAATCTGTATATCGCCGAAGGCAACAAGATCCGGCGCGTTGACGCCGTTTCGGGCATCATCACGACCATCGCTGGAGGTGACACGGCGGGTTCGAGCGGAGACGGCGGAGCGGCTCTGACCGCCCGCATCAATGCCCACGGTGTGAGCCTCGGCGCGGATGGCGTCCTCCTGATCGCGGACACTGGGAACAATCGCATCCGTGCGCTGACCGATATCAACGTCGTATTGATCACGTCGGTGGACAGTGCGGGGCAATTCCCCGGGATCGCGCAGAATGCCTGGATCGAGATCAAGGGCGTCAACCTCTCGCCCGCCAGCGTGGGCGTAAGTGGAATGCTGTGGAGCAATGCTCCGGAGTTCGCTTCCGGAAGAATGCCCATCCGGCTGGCCAGCGTCGGCGTGCTCGTCAACGGAAAGCCCGCCTATGTGTACTTCGTCAGCCAGGCGCAGATTAACGTCCTGGTGCCGCTCGATACCGCGCAAGGGCCGGTATTGGTAGTGGTGACGAATGGAGCCAACTCCAGCCCCGCATTTACCGTAAACATGAATTCGGCCGCGCCTTCGTTCATTCCCATCGCCGGAGGCCAGTACGTGGTGGCGACCCACACAGACGGATCCTTGGTGGGTCCTCCGTCGCTTTCGGTTCCGGGCTATTCGTTCACACCTGCAAAAGCGGGCGAGACGATCGTGTTTTACGCCTTCGGTTTCGGACTGCCCACTACTCCGCTGACGGACGGCTCTGCGTTTCAAACCGGTTCATTACCGTCGTTGCCGGCCATCCAGATCGGGTTCACGCCGGCCGTGGTACGTTTCGCAGGCTTGATCAGTCCAGGGTTGTACCAGTTCAACGTCACGGTGCCGGCCTCGGTCGCCAGCGGCGACAACGCACTCACCGCCAGCTATGCCGGCCTGACCACTCCTGCCGGAACGCTCCTGACGGTGCAGTAAGTTAAGGGATTGCGAACGCTCCGTGCCTCGAACGGAGCGTCGCGATTCAGCGTTTCGCCAAGGTGGTCGGCAAGCCGGTTCGTGTCACAAACTCGCGAAATTGCGGACTGTTTCTGACCGGCGCGAACTCGGGATGGACGTTCACGAACAGCAATGCCCCGGATCGCTCTGCGAAAGCTTGTTCCAACCACGGACCCATCGCCTTCACGTCACCCAGCGACGCGTAGGCTGCCGCCACCACGGAGGCCAGTCCGAAATCGTCCTTTGCCAGGCGGACTAGCACCGCGATCTTTTCACGGGCCTGCGCCTCGCGGCCAGCCGCCGCATCCATGTACGCGAGCGCAGAGATCCGCACCGGATCGGTCCCTAGCGGATCCGTCCCGACGAGTATGGCGCCCGCCTCATCGAAACGGCGCTGGCCGATCAACGCCCAGGACAACCAGCAGCGAGCCCCTGTGGACGACGGATCCAGGTTTAGCCCCCGCCTGCCTTCCGCCTCAGCTTCCGTGAGCTGGCCGGTGAAGACATACAGCTCGGTCAGGTCCGCCATGATGATGACCGATGCCGGATCCAGCGCCTGGGCGCTTTTTAACTCCCGCACCGCATCGTCGCGGTGGCCCGTCACCAGGAGATTGACGGCGCGCCACTGATGCGCGGTCGGATAGCTCGGATTGAGGTTGAGAGCCCGCTGATACTCGCGTTCCGCATCGTCCAACTTCCAGTCATAGTGCATCAGAATAAATGCGAGGGCCGTGTGCGCCTCCGCAAGATCGCCGTCGATCTCCAGTGCTTTGAGCGCCGCCGCACGCGCTTTTGCCATCGCCTGGGCGCGCGGCAGCACGCGATTGGGATTCGAGCCCAGCAGCGCATAAGCGTCCGCCAATCCGGCGTAAGCCAAGGCATAGCTGGGATCGATGCGCGCCGCCTGCTCGAATTCCTCAATGGCCTTCTGGTGCGTTTCCGTCGTTCGCCGGCTCCACAAGTAGCGCCCGCGCAGATACGCCTGCCACGCTTCGGCATTCTCGGTGTAGCGCCGGACCAATCGTTGACGCTCGCTGGCCGTCAGGTCGAGCACCAGCCCGTTGGCGACTTCGCCCGCGATGGAGTCCTCCAAGGCAAACAGACCGCTGTCGTGTTGGTCGAACTTGGCGGTCCACAGCGACGCGCCGTCGGCCACTCGACGCAGTTGTACGGTGATCCTGACGCGGTCTCCGTCGCGCTGGATATTGCCTTCGAGAACGGCATCGACACTCAACTCCCGCCCCGCGGCCTGTGAATCGACCTCCGCTCCTTCCGCGAATTTTCGCACCGCGCTGGTCGGCCGTACCGTGATCTGACGCAGCGAGCCCAGCCGGTTAATCAACACATCGGCGAGTCCCAACCCGAGATAGGACGGCTCGTTAGGAATCGATTGAAAAGGAAGTACGGCGAGCGACCGGATCGGCACATCTCGGGGAACTGAGCGCGAGCGCGCGGCGCGAAACGCAATGACTCCCGCCACGATCAGCGCCAACACCACAGCGGCCACGATCCAATTTCGATGGCTTGCCGCCCGAGTACTCGTCTTCGGAATGTCCGCTGCGGTTTCAGACTGCGTGGCACTGGGATCGGGAGGAGTATCGGGAGAGATAACGGGCGCGGAAAACCGGTACCCTCGCCGCGGCACGGTCTCGATCCAATCCGGGTTCTGCAGGGCCTTACGCAGCGTGAGGATGTTCTGCGCCAGAACACCTTCCTCAATGAAGGTATCCGGCCAGACCGTCTGAAGCAACTCTTCTTTAGCGACTACCCGGCCGCGCCCCCGCACCAAGGCAATGAGCGTTTCGATCGCCTTGGGACTTAGGGGAACCGTTTGGCCGCCGGCGAGCAGGATCCGTTCGTGAGTGTCCAGCCGGTATTGCCCAAATAGGTAAACCCCTGGCGTCGTTGCATTGGTGGGCTTTCCCTCTTCGCTTTGATAACTCTTTGAGTTATCCTTCATCGAAGTTTGATCGCCTCCGCAAGACTTGCGCCCGCGATTTATCCCATGCTTACCTTCGGCAGTCGCTGCGCGCATCTAACAGTGTACTCGCCCAAGACTCGCCATACGGAGGAACCATGGCCTTTCATAGGACGTTGAAACTTTCACGCAAGTTATTCATCCTGACTGGAACATTTGCCGCATGTCAGGTTTACGCGGGGACTGTCGCGATCAACAACGCAAGTTTTGAAGCCGACGTCCTCGGGTTCGGCGCTTTCACCAATAATGTTCTGACGGGTTGGACGGTGGTCGCGGCCAGCAGCGATCTGGTTGGCGCCTATCACCCCAATACGTTCACCGACGCAGTCCCCGACGGTTCAAATACGGCTTACGTGAATCCTGGCGGGACATTTTATCAGGACGTCGCCGCGCTGGCCGCCAATACCACTTACACGCTCGGTGTCTTTGTCGGACAGCGCACGGACATACCGCTGCCTTCTTATAACATCCAGTTGCTGGACGCTACTACCAGCCTCGTTCTTGCTTCTGGAATACCAAGCGCTCCAGGCGCGGGTCACTTCGTCCATTTCAACTTGATGTTCGATTCCGCGGCTTTTGCGTCCAGCGTCGGGGACCATATCCGAATCGAGTTTTCCGCTACCGGAACCAACGCCCTTAGCCAAGTCAACTTCGACGAGGTTACCCTGGGAACTTCGCTGGACTCGACGGTACCGGAGCCGCGCTCCTTCGGCCTCACTCTGCTTGGGCTCGGCGCGATCGGTGTGGTTTGCATCGCCGGCAAAAAGCGCTCGAAGCTGGACCGCGCCTCGATCGGTTAATGCCCCTCGAGCGAACTCATCGCACTCACTGAGCGTCGCGATTCCACTGGTTTCCGGCAGTCATAGAATTGGAGTCTGCAAAAAGAACAATAGTACAGCCCGCCACCGAAAAAATGCTGCAGACCGCTCCACCATGCCCGCGAAACTCTTTCGATCCGGTCTGGTTTAGCGAGTTTCTTCAACGCCGCCCGGCCGCACTCCGGGCATGCCGCATATCGCAATCCAGGCGCACAGCTGCCCAGCAGCCATCCCACGCGTTGCAGGACGGGCCGATCTTGAAGGCTGCAGCGCACGCGTACCCGCATTCAATAGACCCTCTCAGAATCCGCCCTATAATCCTATCCGATGATCAACCACGGCGATAGAGCGTAGGGTCCCAATAGTACTATTGGACCCGCCCGGGCGCAACCGGGCGACTATTTTGAAGGCGGGACGGCGCACTTGAAGTTAGCCGCATCGTCAGTACTTCCCGATCCTACATAATGCGCCACTTGCGGGTAGGGGCACAATGGACGGGTTCGAACCACGCCGCTCTCGGGATTGGCGCCGGTCTTAAATTTCGTCGCGATGATTTGGCTGGGCGCGACGCCCTGGTCCACCCATCGGTCCAGCGCCAGCGCCATGCTGTGCCGCGGATCGGACGGTGTCGCCGAAGGATTGGTTCCGAAACTATTCGGGCCTGGACCTCCCGCACAATGCTGCATTCCCGGCACCATGTAAAGCTGGGTGAACTCGCCGGCCTGCTTCGGCCCCATTTCTTTTACCACGGACTCGTAATAGATCACGGCATTCACCGGCGCGATCGCCGTGTCGCTCCATCCGTGATACATCAGCAATTTTCCGCCGCCATTCTTGAATGCTTTCAGATTGGCATCGGTGGCGTTGAACAGGCGCGCCGATTTGTCGTCTGTGATTTTCATATCGCGGTCGAAGTTGAAACTGCGGAAGTCCCATTTCGCGTTTTGGAACACCATGTTCGCGAAAAATCCGTTCCCGAATACCACTTGCTGCGCGTCCGGACCTGCGATCCAGCGGCTCCAGCCACCCGGGCCGGATTCGGCGCCGGGCAGATACCCTGGAAAGATTTGCTCTCCTTTTGAATTTCGCGGCCCTTCGTAGATCTTCTTCAATGCTCCGACTTGTCCCGCCGTCAGGCAGCTCTCGGAGTCAGCGCCGTGGCACAGCAGCGTCGCAGGATCGAAGTGGCATTTAGTGGGATCGTCGATGACGCCGTCTTCCACTCCATCGCGCGCGTCGCATGCGGCCAATGCGGCTCTTTCAATCGCCGGCATTTTGGACGGCGGAATCTGCGCCGCGCCGTCCAGCGCTTGCTCGTCCCAGATGAATCCAGCGAAGTTATGAGTCCAGAAATTCGCGGCCGCGCCTGCGATGATCCCGTCATAGTCGGCCGGGTATCGCTGCGCCTCCACCAACGCCTGCCGTCCACCGTTGGAGCATCCACTGAAATAGGAATGCTTCGGATTCCGCCCATAAAAACCTTGGATCACCGACTTCGACTTTTCCGCCGTTTCGTGAATCGAGCGATACGCGAAATCCACGATCTTCTCGTAATGGCCAAGCGCCCAATCGGCGTTCGTGGCCGGGCCTTTGTGTCCCGTATCCGTCGACGAGCTCGCGTATCCACCGTGCAGCGCGGCCGCCATCAGACTGTATTGAATCGACCCCGCGAACCCGCCGTTTCCGATCCCAAAGTATTTCCCATTCCATCCCGACGCCGGCATCCACACTTCGAATTCGATTTGCGAATCCGCCGACGGTTTCGAAACCCCTTGCACGCGGCAAAAGGACGGCATCGTCTTATAAGGACCGTTCTGCGGTCCTTCGGCCGGAGTGAACGCGCCCGCGGCAACGGTGTGTGCCGACGTGATCGTGGCATCCCTGAGCTTGAGCGACGCCAAGCTCTCGCAATCAGCCGCGAAGGCCAATGACCAGCATCCGGTCGCGATCAGTAGAACCAGGGTTTTCATAAGTGAATAGACCGATGATATAACGAGTAACCGACCAACATGGCACATAGAGCATCGGGCGGAATCGGGCCGATGCGGATATTAAGATGACCGATTGAGTAAGAGCAGCGGAAGGCCCTTAGGGCTTTGCGGACGCCGGCTGCCAGAGCTCAATCTTATTCCCATCCGAGTCATAGATCCAGGCAAAGCGACCGTAGGATTCATCCATTCGTTTGGGGTCAATCTTTACTCCCTCCTGTTTTAAGCGGTCGAGCAAAGCATCCATATCGTCCACGATGTAATTGATCATGAACGGTTGCGTGGCTGGGAAATAGTTAGTGGAGGTGGGAAAAACAGTCCAAACTGTAGCGTGTTCCTTTTGCGGGTCGTCGCGTTCGCGCCACGGAAGCATCGCGCCTTGGCCTTTGTCAGCGAGTCCAAGATGCTTCGAATACCATTCGCGCATCTGATCGCGATTAGGGGATTTGAAGAAGACACCGCCGATTCCAAGGATGCGCCCGCGCTGCTCTACTTTGACAGGCGGCTTCGACTTTTCAGGTTGCGGAGATGGCACTTCCTGTCCTCCTTTTGAGCAGACCGGGATCAGCAACAGCGAGCCGAGCGCAATTGTGCTCCAGGGTATTCCTTGCATGCGTGGATTATACATCGATTCGAATGGAGAGAACGCTCAAGGTTCGCCCCTGCGTCAAAGGGATCAGGGCTGGTCAAGCTGGAGCGAGGTGTATCGCCCCAGCGCCGCGATGGCTCGGGCGGCGGCAGCCTGGTGATCCTGCTGCCACGGCGGGCCGAGACTCGCGCGGAGGCCACTCAAGAATCGATCCAGGCGTTCTGCCGTGGTCGCCGCAGCCTCGGCAGCCCGCAGGCGCTCCTGTCCTCGAGGAAAAGTGTCGACATTGATTCCCAACGACGCAGCGCTGGTGCATAGTGCTTCGTGATACAACATCGGGTCTGCGCGCACGGTAACGTGCGACGAGGCGTGGGCTTCCGCCACCGTACCGGGAAGCCGAGGCAGCGGGGCGGTCCTCAGCGCGATCGAGACGATCTCCCCCGTGGTTTCCAGGCCGGACCGCAGTCGCGACAACGCCCGCTCGGCGCAATTCACCGCCGAGTCCCGGACTTCCTGTACTAATCTCTCGGCCTCGACCGTGTTCAAACCTTTTGTGTCGTGTTCATACGGTTGCTTCGGTAACCCGGGCTCAATCAGTTCCACGCGGCGGCGATCAATCACCTTGGGTGAGCCGCCGTTGACGCTTACGCAAACCAAGGCTGCCCAGCCGTTATGATCCGCAACTCCCACCACCACGGGCGCTCGTGCCATCGCAACGTGATTTTATACAAACGACCGAGCTGGCGTGAGGCGGAGCTTGACAGCCTGTTAAAATCGCGGCATGCCACGGAAAGTCATCCTGGGATTCGGAATCAGCCTCGACGGTTATATTGCGCGACGGAACGGCGCCATGGATTTTCTGACGATAGACCAGGAAGGCGAAGCGCTGATGGCGGACTTCTTCGCGAAGATCGACACCACCATGATGGGCCGCAAGACTGCGGCTGCCACGGCCGAAATGCGCAAACGTGGCGAGATACCGGAGATGCCGGGCATCTCCAACTACGTATTCTCGCGACGCTGGAAGGCGGGCAAACGCGACGGATTCGAAGTGGTGAGCGGATCTCTGACAGCCTTCGTGAAAAAGCTAAAACGCCGAAAAGGGAAAGACATCTATCTAGGAGGTGGCGGCGAATTGGCCCGCAGTTTCCTGCAAGAGGATTTGGTGGACGAGCTCTTCATCGGCGTTGGTCCCGTTCTTTTAGGCGATGGCATCCCCGGCTTCCCGGGCACGTTCCCGCAGCGCGATTTCAAGCTGACAGAATGCAAGTCCTACTCGAATGGATCGGTGGGGCTGCGCTACGAACGGATACGGACGAAGACAAGCCAATAATCCGGCCCGTGTACCGCTTCCCAGAATGGGGCTTCTTGATAACTTCCGTGGTCCGTGAGCAATCTGGGCGGAGCACACATCCTAGATTGTGACAACCCATCAGCGGTCTTGAAAACCTAGTAACATCAAAAAAACGGAGGAACAATGCTCGCACGTGTTTTCGCTCTTATTCTTCCTGTTCTCTTTCTACACGCGCAGCCGCAGCCGGGGAGCATTTCCGTTCATGGACTCCCCATCTACGGAGCCACCGCGATCGATCGGGCCGGCAACGTCTTCATGACGGGCACCGGCGGGCCTGTCACCTCCGGAGCCGCGCAAACACAACCGGGCGGCGGGACTTGCTACGACATTTATTTTCATGGTGGTCTATTTCCAGGACCGTGCAG
Organism: Bryobacteraceae bacterium; assembly: GCA_035568415.1. Lineage (GTDB taxonomy): Bacteria > Acidobacteriota > Terriglobia > Bryobacterales > Bryobacteraceae > Palsa-187. Next base: position 45,197 of record DATMOC010000020.1, read on the forward strand.
CGACGCGAGTATCGTCAAAGTCGACCCATCGGGAAAGACCGTGTTCGGCTCACTACTCGGCGGCCCAACGAACGATACGGGTACCGCGATCACTGCGGACGCGAGTGGGAACGTCTATATCACCGGAACCACCGGTGGTTCGTTCCCCACGACATCGAATGCAGCGATCCCTGCCAGCGATTCAAGCAAGGTATTCGCCGCAAAGCTGAGCGCGGACGGCAGCCAGATTCTTTACTCCACCTATCTGCCTGACATCGCCTACAGTTCGAGCACCATCGCGGTCGATTCCACCGGCAACGCTTACATCGCCGGAGTCACGACAACCAAGCATGCTTTCGTGGTGAAACTCAACTCCGACGGATCGGCAATCCAGTACACGACTCTTCTTATTGGGAGCAATCAGGAGTACGCGTCGGCTGTCGCCTTTGATGCGAGTGGAAGCGTCATCGTCACCGGCACCACCGCCTCGAGCGACTTTCCAGTCACCTCGGGTGTATTTCAATCTCAGCTCGCAGGAGCTCAAGATGTTTTTGTCGCGAAACTCGATCCGAAGGGAAATGTGGTCTTTTCGACATACCTCGGCGGTACCGGCGCCGACCGCGCGAACGCGATTCAGACCGATTCGGCAGGCAACATCTACATCGCCGGGTACACCGAGTCATTCGACTTTCCCACCACATCGGACGCGTATCAGTCCAGTGCTAAAGTCCCGTGGTGGAACGTGAATCCAGGCGGATTTATCGCTAAGCTCGCGCCCGACGGCGCGGCGCTGCTCTCCTCCACGTATCTCCCCGTCTGGGACGGAACAAGTCCGGGCCAAGTCGCCATTTTAGGTGTGGTGTCCATCGCGGTGACCGGTTCCGGCGACCTGTACTTCGCTGCGCAGACCGGAGCCGGATTTCCAATAAGCGATTCGGCTCCGCAGCCCTGCTTTGGGGGGGCTCACGATGTTCTCATCGCGCGCCTCGATGCAAGCGGAGCCCTGCGCGATGCGACTTATCTCGGCGGCCTGTACGACGAGACGGTCTGGAATATCGCGCTTGCCGATGACGGGTCAGTGATGACTGTGTTCCATAGCGGGGGCCCCCATGCGTTCGCGCGAATCCGCTTCGGCGATCCTGGCTGGCAGGCCCCCTCCTGCGTTTCTCCAGCCGTGCTGAACTCGACAAGCCTGTTCGGCAGCGGGGCCATCTCTCCTGGAGAGTTCGTGACACTCACAGGGCTCGGCATCGGCCCGGATGAGGGCGTCGTTTATCAGCCAGATTTGCAGGGCCGCGCGCCGCTCAGTCTTTCGGGCGTCCGCGTCTTGTTCGATGGAAATCCCGCACCCGTCTTGTATGCGCAGGCACGCCAGGTGAACACGCTTGTCCCGTTCGAACTCGCCGGGCGAATCTCCACCGAGGTGACAATCGAATACAACGGGTCGGTCTTAGGACCCATCACCGTGCCGATCGTTTTCGGAGCGCCCGGGATCTTTCGGCTGGAACCGAACGTATCGGCTCAAGCACTCGCCACCAATGAAGACGGCACGCGCAACGCACCGTCGAATCCTGCGCCTGCAGGTTCCATCGTTTCGGTGTGGGGCACCGGCTTCGGGCCGATCTATCCAGGATGCGAGACCGGCGGACTGAATCCGCCAGGCCCCGTGAATCTATTTCCCGGTAACAGCGTTGGTATTTTCGATGGACGCCTTGAACTGGTCGAGTACGCCGGCAGCGCGCCCACCCAGCTCTGCGGCGTTGTGCAAATCAATCTGCGCGTACCTGCGGGTGTTGCTCCAGGCGATTTCTGGTTCGGAGCGTGGGCGATTCAGAGCACGCCAACCAGCGTCAGTTCGAATCAGAACAGCGTTCGCGTGAAGATTTCCGTGAAATAGTCGCATCCTAAAATTGTGGATCGAGCCGTGAAGACTCACTAGTATCGCGTTGCCACTGACGGCAGGCATGCAACCTTCGATCCTCCATGGCAAGATGGAGCATGCGCCGCTACATTCTTCTCACTGTGTTGGCATCCGCCAGCCTGTTCGCCCAAACGCGACAGGTGGTGCCCGAACATTATTACCGGACCTTCGCACACAACAATCCGGTCCTGGAGCGAATCAAGCCGGGCGATGTGATCGCCACCAAGACTCTCGACTCGGGAGGCAAGGATTTTCGTGGCGAGCAAAGTTCTCCTGGCGGGAATCCGCTGACGGGTCCTTTCTATGTTGAAGGCGCGGAGCCTGGCGACGCCATCCTGGTGAAGCTGCGCAAGGTGCGCCTCAACCGGAATTGGGGATCGACGGCGTATCGTCTGGGCCTGTTTTCGCTTACGCCGGATTACATTGAGACCATCTATCCCAACCATTACAAGATGGATCTGGTCACCAAAGGCCGCGACAGTTCGCTGCTGTGGGATCTCGACATCCAGCACAACACAGTGCGTCTGCGCGAGCCGTCCAGCGCGAAAGTGAAGCTCGAGTTTCCGGCGCGTCCGATGTTGGGTTGCATCGGAGTGGCGGCGCAAGGCGACTTTATCCCGACATCAGGGCCCTCTGGAAACTACGGCGGCAATCTCGATTACAACGAGGTCGGCGAAGGCGCGACGGTGATCCTGCCGGTCTATCATCCGGGAGCATTGCTGTTCATGGGCGACGGGCACGCGCTAATGGCTGACGGCGAACCCACCGGCACCGGAGTCGAGACGTCCATGGACGTCGAGTTTTCGGTGGAAGTGAAAAAGAACGCGCATGTCACCGGGCCGCGTCTGGAAACCGCGGAGTACCTGATCAGCATGGGTTCGCAGCCCGAGTTTGTCAGCTCGCTCGATCGCGCGCTGCAAGTCGCGACCACCGATATGGTTCGATGGCTGACCACGGATTATCAACTGGAGCCATGGGCCGCCCATCAGTTGATCGGCGCCGTCGGCAAGTACGACGTCGTCACGGTGGCGGGCACCATGGCGCTGAAAATTCCGAAGAAGTATTTGTCGCGCTGACGTTCCCACGGGAGCCGTATAATAGGGGTGTTGGACCGTTGTTGTCACGGGAAAGGTCACGATGTCCTGCTACTCCGGTCGTTCAGGCTCCGCCCGAGCCGCTTCCATTTTCCTGTCGTTCGCGCTGGTGGTTCCCACAAGATTGTTGCTGGGGCAGGATCAGCCGCCGTCGCTTCCTCCACCGAACCAGGTCCTGTCGCCCGACCAGTTGAGTGATCTGGTGGCGCCCATCGCGCTGTACCCCGACCCATTGATCAGCCAGATCATGGTGGCCAGCACGTATCCGCTGGAGGTGGTGCAGGCGTATCAGTGGATGCAGCGGAACCCCGGCCTCAACGGACCCGATCTGACACAGGCCGCGCAACAACAGAATTGGGATCCGAGTATTCAAGCCCTGGTGGTGTTTCCGGACGTGTTGAAGCGTCTGAATGACGACGTCACTTGGACCACCAATCTTGGCAACGCGTTTCTGGCCCAGCAGCAGGAGGTGATGGACGCGGTACAGCGCATGCGGCAGCGCGCCCAGCAGGCGGGCAAGCTCGCAACGACGCCGCAGCAAAACGTGGTCACCAACGACGACGGTGGCCGCCCGGTGATTCAGATCGAACCTGCAGACCCGGCCGTGATCTATGTTCCGGTTTACGATCCGCTATGGATCTGGGGACCGCCGTTGTGGTATCCCTATCCGGGCTGGTATTGGCCGCCGCGCAGCGTGATCTACGGCGGCGTGGGATTCGGATTCGGCGTCGGCATTAATGTGGGCTTCTTTTTTGGCGGCGGCTGGCATGGATGGGGCGGATGGGGCTGGCATCCCGGCTGGGGCAACCGTACGGTGATCGTCAACAATACATTCATTCACCAAAACAACTTCAACGGCGGCCACTACGGCAACGCGCACGGGAATGGCGTGTGGGAACACGATGCGTCGCATCGCGCGGGAGTGCCATATTCGCGCCCGGAATTGAATGATCGCTACCGGGGGAATGTGCGGCAGAGCGTGGCGCCGCGATCGATGCCTGAAGGTTCGCGGAACTCGCCCGGCGCTCAGCAGGAACGCTTTGGAAATCGCGACATTCCTCGCAACGCACCACCCCAACAAAACAACCGTGGAGCCTTCGGCGGCATGGACCACGGCTCGGCGGCCACCACGCACGCCGAACATGGATATTCGAGCCTGGGCCCGGCCAGAAGCGCTCCACCTATGAGGTCGGCTCCGCCCCCCAGTTTTTCATCGCCAGGGCCCCGATCGGCTCCACCACCACAGCGCGGCGGCGGACGAGGACGGGAGTAGCAGGAGGCATTTATGTCGATTCCGAATTCTCTAATTTTGGTGGCCGGGCTGACGCTGCTGACGGCGGCTCCACAGGATGCCCAGACTTTCTCGACACCTCAAGCAGCCGCGCAGGCGCTAGTGGATGCCGCAGCGAAGAACGATACCGCGGCGTTGCTCAAAGTGTTGGGACCTGGGGGTAAAGACATCGCGCAATCCGGCGACGCAGCCGACGATAAGGCGATGCACGCGGAGTTCGCGGCACGCGCCGGCGCCAGCTTGCAAGTGCAGATCGACTCCGATAATAAGAACCGCGCCACCATCGTCGTCGGCAACGACCACTGGCCTTTCCCGGTACCACTGATCCAAAAGAACGGCCAGTGGTCTTTCGACTCCGCACATGGCCGCGTGGAGATTCTGGCGCGCCGTGTGGGCCGCAACGAGCTGGCCGCCATCGACGTGTGCCGCGGCTATGTCGAGGCGCAGATGGAATACTCCTCACGCGATCGCGATGCGCACGGCGGTCTGGAATATGCACAGCGGATCATCAGTTCGCCGGGCAAGAGGAACGGACTTTACTATGAAGGCGAGCCGGAGAATTTCGCTCCCAAGTCATTCGCCGATGCGGCGGCGGTGCTCCTGCAGGGACAAGGCAAAAAGCCGGTACCCTATCACGGGTACTTCTATCACATCCTGAAGGCGCAAGGCCCGGACGCGCAGGGCGGCGCGATGGACTACGTGGTGAAAAATGAAATGATCGGCGGCTTCGCGCTGGTCGCGTGGCCGGCGGAGTATGGTGTCTCAGGAGTCAAGACCTTGATCGTGAGCCATCGCGGTATTGTTTACGAAAAGGACCTTGGTCCGCAAACCGCCACGTTGGCTCGCCAGATGACACGCTTCAATCCCGACAAGGCCTGGAAAGCAGTACAAGGCGAATGAGCAGTTAAGGCTTGACCGAAACCTTGACGTCTCCGAAAGTCCAGCAGCATTGCTCGCCACCGCCGCCGTCGCCTGAATAGTCGTTCGCGACCACGTGCAGGACGTAATCGCCAGGCTGGCTGAACTTGGCTGTGGTGGTCGCTTTTCCACTGAATTTTGCGCCGCCTTTCGGCTCGGTCTTTTCCACCGTGGGACGATCCGGCAAGAAGGTCACGTCTCCAGTGCCGCGATACTTGACCCAGCGCACGGTGACCGGGGTCCCCATGGTTCGCGGCTTGGCACCGGACAGAGTCGTCCACTTCTCGTCATCGGAAACGAAGACGGTCAAGCTCAACGGATCGGCGACGGTGGTGGTGCGCGATATGGTCAACCCCAACGGTCCCTGCACGATTGGACCCGCCTGGTCGAAGCTGAACACCGGCGGTGTATTTCCCACGGCCTCTTCCTTAAAAGGAGAAATCTCGTAGTCGGGGAGCAGGCTGGCCGGGATCACGGCGGTCTTGCCGTTGGACGTGATGGTCCATGTGATTTTGCTTTGCCCGAAGTTGGCGGGAACTTTTACAGCGAACAATCCCCATTGGCGGCCAAGCAAAAAATGCGTCGGCTGTCCGCGGTCGGGACCGCCCGGCTCGATGCGATTGTCGGGGCCGATGGCGATATCGAACTCCTGTTTGTCATTGCGATTGAAGTAGCCGAGCAGCAGACTGAAGGTCCCATCCGGATTCTTGAACCATCCTTCGAATGCGCCGGTGACGTTGGTCCTTTTTTCCTGCGCGGGCGCGGATGTAGGAGTTTGTCCTACGATCGCGCTGGCCATCACGATCAGCGCAAAGCCTGCAATGCTGATTCTTAACCCGGACAATTTCACACTCATTTTTCTGTACGACCAAACGAACCCAAGCTTTTTTGCCGGCAAAACATACAACTCACAGTGAACAAAGGCTTTGAGTCAACGTGAGAATTATTTGGGTTGTGCGTTGGGCGCCGCCGGTGGGCCGCTGGTCTGCGGAGCCGGCTTTTTATGCGTGGCGGCCCATTCCTTGTAGTCGTCTTCCGAGATGTAGGTCACGTTCATCCAGGCGTGACACATTTCGTCCACCGTGCGATCGCCATAGCCGACCCACTGGTCCGGATCGGGGTTGCTCGGATTCGCCGGCGTATTGTCGTGCCATGAGGTCACGTGGATGGTGGTGCCTTTCGGAAATACTGGAGCGGCATCGTCGGCGTAGATATAATTCGTCATCCAGTTGAAGTTGAAATTCGGGACGTAGCTTACCATCTGCGTGGTTCCGTCCGGGAGGACCGCTTCGACCATCATGGCTTTGCCGCGGAAATGCATGTGCGGCTGGAAATTCTCGATGCGGGCGGGCCGGCTCAACACAGTGAATCCTTCGTTCTTGGCAACTTCGTTCGGCGCGATATCGAGATATCTTCCGCTTCTTCCCGGAAACGCCGTCAGAGTGGTCCGATACTTCGGTTCCTGACCTTTGGGATACAGCCACACAGCCAGCTCGACGTGATCGCGAATCGCTTCACCCACGGCGTGGATATGGATGTCCCAGGAAATCTGCGCACCCGGCAATAGAAGCTTGCCGGTGTTGGGCCGGTACAAATCGTATTGTTTGCCGATGGCCCATTCCATCAACATGCCGCGCCGTTCGAAAGTGGCCGTCGCGTCGGTAGCGCCCGGTTCTTCCTGCGCGAGATAGGCGACGGCGTGATGTGTGATTCTGCGTCCGGCCATGGTTCCGGGACGAATCTCTACGGCGCGAACCCAGCGCGGCTCGGTCACCGGAACATTCGACACAGGCCGCCACCACACGTCCTGATGATGCGCCGCCATGGTGTAGGGATCGGACTTGATCACGAAATCGGGCTGGCCCAAATCCTTCGCGGCTTGCCAATCGTTATCGGCAGGCCACTGTTTGGCGGGCGGCATATCCTTGAGATTTCCCAGTGGCGCGCCGGCGTCCACCCAATTCGCGATGGTCGCGATTTGCTGGTCGCTAAGTGACCGGTCGTTGGTGAAGTGCTGAACCCCGACGGTCTTATCGATGTGCCACGGCGGCATCTGGCGGGTGACCACGCGCTGCTTGATGGACTTGGCCCACGGACGCGTCTCTTCATAAGTGACAAACGACATGGGCGCCATGGCGCCTTTACGATGACAATCCTGACATTTTTCCTGGAAGATAGGCGCGACGTCCTTGGCGAAGGTCACTGGCTTCGCGGTATCGGCTGCAAGAGCAGCGCTCGAAAATGTTAAGAACGCAGCTCCCATGAGTTGCCAAGTGGAGGATCCGGTCATCGTGTGTTCCTTTCCGACTACTGCACCGCTCTTCATATTATGCACTGGTTCGAGTGGTATGTGGCTGGACCAAACCTGTATCCAATTGATTCGGGGGGCTGAAGGCGTGGTGCGATTTCGTTTCAAGCAGTGGCGCACGCACTTGGCGAAAATGAGGGTCTTCGAGTGAAAACATGGTGTTCGCACGAGTGCGAACACGGCACGCCAAGTGCGTGCGCCACAGTGCGGAGGGATATACTAGCCATGATTCTCTCGGTTTTATGCAAAACTGGCTTCGAACTTCGATGTTGCTGGCGTTGGGCGCAATTCCGGGCGCTGCACAAAACAGGGCGGCGCGCACGCCCAACTTGAACGGAATCTGGCAGGCGATCAACACTGCGAATTGGGATATTCAAGACCACGCGGCGCGGCCGGCGCTGATGACGGTGCCGGGGCCAGTGGGTCCGATCCCGGCTGCATCAGTGGTGGCGTTCGGAGCGGTTGGCTCGGTTCCCGGCGGACTCGGAGTGGTGGAAGGCAATGAGATTCCGTATCAACCGTGGGCTGCCGCGAAGAAGAAGGAGAATGCGGAACATTGGCTGACCTCCGATCCGGAGATCAAGTGTTATCTCCCCGGCGTGCCTCGCGCGACCTACATGCCGTTTCCGTTCCAGATTGTCCAGACAGCCAAAGTGATCCTCATGAGTTATGAGTTCGCGGGGGCGACTCGCACCATCAACATGGGCAAGCCGACCGAGGCGCAAACCGAGAGCTGGATGGGATGGTCGAACGGACATTGGGAAGGCGACACTCTGGTGGTGGACGTCACTGGGCAGAACGACCAGACGTGGTTCGATCGCGCGGGCAATTTTCACAGCGAAAACTTGCACGTCATCGAACGCTACACGCCTCGCAGCGCGGATACTCTCATGTATGAAGTGACGATCGAGGATTCCAAGGTATTCACCCGTCCGTGGAAGATGAGTATGCCGCTGTACCGGCGCGTGGAGAAGAACGCTCGCTTGGTCGAGTTCAACTGCGTGGAATTCGTGGAAGAACTGTTGTACGGGAAGTTTCGCAAGAAGTAAGGAGGCTGATATGGCGCACCGATTTCTGTTAGCTCGTGTCGCCGCAGGCGCCTGCACGATCATGAGCGTGGCGGCCGCTCAGACGCCAGCTACCAAGAAGGCATCGACACCCAAGACGTGGACCGCGCTGCGCACCGCGGACGGGCATCCGGACTTGCAGGGAATCTGGAGTTATGTGACCTCCACGCCTCTCGAAAAACCCGGCGGCAGAGGCGGGTACATTTACGCGGTTGAGGAATCCAAGAATCCCGTGGGCGCCTACAACAGCCTGTTCTTCGACACGGTGCCGAAGGGTCCACAGGACCGTCCCAAGTCGCAGATTGTGGATCCGCCGGACGGCCACCTGCCTCCGCTTACTGAGTTCGGACAGAAGAGGCGGGCGGCGTATGCGGAAAGAATGTTGCGACCGGCTACGGGTCCCGAAGACCGCGCGCTGTATGAGCGCTGCCTGGTCGGATTCAACAGCGGACCACCGATCGTCCCCGGCGGCTACAACCAAAATCTGCAGATCGTACAAACCGCCGGAACCGTCGCGCTGTATACCGAGATGATCCATACAACGCGTTTGGTCCCGATGGATGGGCGTCCACATGGAACGCTGCAGCAGTGGAACGGCGATCCACGGGGTCACTGGGAAGGCGACACGCTGGTGGTCGATTCGGTGAGGTTCAAGGACCAGGGAACAGGGACGCTGCTGATTCCCGTGCCCATGGACGAGAACCTGCACTTGGTGGAACGATTCTCGCTGCTGGACGAAAAGACGCTGTTATACCGATACACGGTTGAGGATCCCACCATCTTTACGCAACCATGGTCGGGGCAACTTTACATGACCAGGAGTGAGGATCAGATTTACGAATACGCGTGTCATGAAGGGAATTACGCGATGCCGGCGATTCTTGGTGGCGCGCGGCTGGAAGAGAAAAGCGCGAAGTAAAGCGGCAACGGGTGGTCGGCTCTGCATCGGAGATTCGGCGCGGTGGTTGCGGCGCTGAGTTCATGTGTTGTCAACTTTCTGCTCGTACAGCGACAGAACTGCATCCAGCGCCTCGCTGATCCGCTTGGTTGCGCCGATCTGCATATCCAATACTGATCCGAGAAGCCGTAGTGAGCGCGTTATTTCCGTTGTGATCCTCATCCTCTGACTGGTAGCAACAAGAGCCCGAAATTTCTTGATTGATTCGGTTGCGCTAATAGCGCTATCACGCATCTGCGTCAACTGTGCAAGTTCATTAGCAGAGACTGCGGATGCCAACTCAGCATATCCCGTTACATTTTGGATAAGATCATTGGACTGATTTACATACAGTTCAACAGTCGTTTTTAACTCGGAAGAAATGGCGTTTATTTTTTTGGACCAACGCGGGACCCGCATCTTGATTCTATCGGCTACTGTTCGTTGGGTGATTCGTTCATACCATTTAAACGGAGCCTTCAAAACTGACTCCATCTCTTCGGATATATCATGTATCACAGCCCCGATTACATTTGTCAGTTTGGCGAGAGAATTAAGGGTATGCGTTAGAGTGGCGAACGCAGCATTGCTATCTATCCGATATTCCAACTGACCCTTATCTACGTCTAACAAATTCGCCGGAAGGCAAACAAGTTTTCCATGGTGATCCAGCCTGACCAAAAACTTCACTAGATGCGGTGCCGCAACATCATCCCCCTGCACGCTAACGCTTAGAACATATGATGCTATTGGCGCCCGATTATTCACCCCAGCTACAATATGCTCAATTGTAAATTCCGGCAGAGAAACGATGTGTGAAACCAAATCAATGTGACGTACTGCCCCGGGGGGCATATTAAAGAATTCCTTTGGGGGAGAGATGTTGTCATGTTTGATGTGAAGTGGAATCGGAAGCCATTCAAGATTGGGGACACTGGGTGAGATATCCGTTAGGTGCACAGAAACATTTCTTAGGGCAGCGGCACTTGGATTTCGGATTGTTAAATAAAATGCTCGCGCTAATTGTCCGGTTGCATTGTCAGTCCATTCTTGAAGGGTAGGAGTCGTATCAATTTCAGCGTTCGGTGAAAGCTGCTCATCCTGTTCCAGTTTTTTTTGATAAAGTTCGTGATACGTGAGAATTGAACTCCACACAACCCCAACACCGGCTGCGCCAAGCAAGGCACCACTCGGCATCGCGAGGTCTCTCCCGGTGTAACGCAGCATCGTTGGACGAACGTATTTTTCCCAGTAGTCTGAGATATCCAGGAGGATGAACGGAAGCCATAGCAGAAATCTCTTGATTACTCCGTACGATAGGTCCCGTAACGAACTTGCGAGTCCGCGCAGCATCCCGCCAGCCTACCATAAAACAGAGTGTGTGAAGCGAGTATTTGCCCTAAATAGAGTGGCGAATTCACTGTCGCCGAGTTGGAGAGATATTGCTCATTCGCGGTTACTCGGGCACGTTAATAAAGTAGGCACTGAGTTATTTCACGGTTACTTTTATTGTGTGCACTGCTTCGAGTAGTCCATCGCTTGCTACGGCTTGTATCCAATAAACACCGGGAGCTGAAAACGTCGCGGTGGTGCTGCTTTCAGCGATCTTGCCGGCGACGGGTGTTGACTCTGGATCCAGAGTTACCTGGCCCGGTCCTCGATATTGAATCCATTTGAACGATAATCCGCCGCGCCCTCCGCGGCCGCGAGTTATGGGGATGCCGTCGTCTGTTGCCGATGCCGTTAGTTTGATCGGCTTGCCAACTTCGGCGGCCTGATCGGGACTGCCGTTCGTGATCGTGGGAGCCGTGTTGGGAGGATCGGCGGGCGGCGCGAGGCCTCCGCCTCCTGCGTTCATCTGACGCACGCCGTCGTCGGTCTCCCACTCTGGCTGCAACCATCCGGTGGCGGTGCAAGGCTCGCCGTGCGCGGTGACGGTCCAGATCACTTTCTTGTCCTTGTCCCAGTCTTTCGGCAAAACGACTTTGAACGCGTATTGATGGCGACGGGTGTAGAAGTGCGTCGGCTGGCCACTATCGACGGCAATGTTGAAATTGTTGGCGGGACCGATGGGAACGTCGACGACTTCTTTTCGATTGCGGTTGAGATAACCGAACCACATGCTGATGGTGCCGTCGGCGTTGCGCTGCCAGCCGTCGAACACGGGTTGGACGCTGTCGCCGGTTTCGCGGGGGACGGGGAGTTCGGGGGGGAGTTGATCTTTGACACTCTGGGCGCGTGACGCGAGACAAGACGCGAAGCAGATCGACGCCAGAATCGTGGGAGGTTTCACGAGGCGTCTCATTATATTGGCAGACATAACATTAGTACGCGCTCCATTACTGTCGCGCCTCAACTGACGGCTTGGGGCGCGTTGCTCATTGGAGGGACGCGATGGTCTTTTGTTTTGCCTTGGCTCGATCGGCGAGCGCTTGCTTGTATTCTTCGTCGGTCAGGTAATACCAGTTGATCCAGGAGAAACCCATCTCGTCGATGGTGCGGTTGCCCCACCCTACCCAATTGGTGGGATCGGGGTTGAACTGGTTGCCGCTGGTGTTGTCGTATAGCGAAATCACGTGCAGGATGGTGCCGGCGGGAACGATGGGCGCGACGTCGTCGGCGTATTCGTAGACCACGTGCCAGTTGAATTTGAAGCGGTCGACGCAACTCACCGTTTCGGTGCGCACTCCACCGGGACGATCGCCGACGCCCGCCGACGGATACATCAGTTCCAGGCACTGCGCCTGTCCGCGATTATGCATATGCGGCTGGAACGCGGTAATCACGGCAGGCTTGGTCAGCACGGTATATCCATCGGCTCGGACATTCTTGGTGTTGGGCCGGATATCCAGATCGCTGGCCGATCCAAGTTGCTGCGCGTGGGCGACGTGTTTCGGAACCACGCCTTCCGGATAGAGCCGCAGTCCCACGGCGATGTTCATGGGCGTGTCCTCACCGTCGGCATGCACGTGGACGTTGGCCATGATCTTCGCGCCGACTTTTAATAGCATCCCGGTTCCTTCCGGGAACGTATCGCCGAACTTTCCGACCGCGTATTCCTCCAGATGGATTTTGCCTTGCATTGCACCCGCTTCTTCGGGCTCGACTAGCGAGGATTCCACGTGATGCAGGACTTTCGTGCCGCGAATCGGCTTGATCTCCATCGCCGCGATGTAGCGATCGCTCTTCAAACCCAGGTCTTCCGTCGGCAGGTCCAGCCACTGATCGGCCTGCTTGGCCTTCACGATTACATCTTTATTTAAAGTGACCACCAGATCCGGTTTACCGATGTGCCAGCGGTCGCTATCGTCAAACACGCGCGGCTTGGGCATGTCGGCAGCATTGCCCATGGGAGCGCCAGCGTCCACCCACTTGGAAATGGTCGCGATTTCCTGATCGCTCAGCGACGCGTCGTTTTTGAATTTCTGAATACCTACCGCGCGATCGATAAACCAGGGCGGCATGTTGCGCTGCACTACTTGCTGTTTGATGGACCGGGCCCAGGGACGGGCATCGTTATAGGAGAGAAGCGGCATCGGTCCAATGCTGCCGGGTCGATGGCAATTCTGGCAGGCTCGCTGGAGGATGGGTGCGACGTCCTTAGTAAAGGTCACGCTTTGAGCCGCGGCGATTCCGTGCGCGCCAAAAATAGTAGCTACCAAGAGTCCGCGGTTAAGCATGGATGACATAGCCTCCTCCACGTGGTACGGACGGAAACATTTTATCACTGGCGCGAATTATACATCAAACTCTGGCTCACGATTTTGATATAGTCGGCGCGTGCCTCAAACAGTGTTCATCACCGGAGCTTCCACAGGAATCGGCCGCGCCGCGGTGGTCTTTTTCCACGATAAGGGCTGGAACGTCGCCGCAACCATGCGGACGCCCGCGGACCACGCTGACCTTGTTTCGGATCGAGTCCGGACGTTAGCGCTTGACGTGACCAACGCCGCTACTATTCGCCCTGCGCTCGATCAGGCTTTAAGTGCTTTCGGCCAGGTTGATGTGCTGGTCAACAACGCCGGCTATGGGGCTTTCGGCCCTTTCGAAGCAGCCACGAATGAGCAGATCGAGCGCCAGTACGCCACCAACGTCACAGGTCTGATGTATGTCACGCGCGAGTTCGTGCCTCACTTCCGCAAACGAAAGAGCGGAACCATCATCAACATTTCGTCGGTGGGCGGACGCGCCACGTTTCCGCTATTTAGCCTGTACCACGGTACGAAATGGGCCGTCGAAGGATTTTCGGAATCGCTGAATTTCGAATTGGAGCCGTTCGGCATTCGCGTCAAACTGGTGGAGCCGGGGGCCATCAAGACGGACTTCTCCACGCGTTCGCTAGACGTGCTCAAGAAGGATGGGCTCGACGTGTATGACGATTTCGTCCGTCGATTCAGAGAGGGCTGGGGCGCTGGCCGAAATGCTTCGAGTCCGGAAATGGTGGCTGAAGTAATTTATCAGGCCGCGACGGATGGAACCGGTCAACTCCGATACATCGCTGGTGAGGACGCGAAAATGATCCTCGACGCGCGCTCGAAAATCAGTCAGGAAGATTATTATTCGATGATTCGAAAACGGCTAGGGCTGTAAGATCACAGGCTGAAGCCTATGCCACAATGTTTGGGACTGGAACGCGCATTCCAAGCCCGGAGATTTGCTGGTTGGCGGATGACCGCCGCCGCGTTCGTCACGCTGGGGCTCACGGTCGGCGTCCCGTATTACAACATTCCTTTCTTTTACGATTATTTTCAGCGAGCATCGGGATGGTCGCGGGCGGAGATCACGCTCGGATTCCCGCTCGCTGCGCTGCTGACCATCTGGATCGGACCGCTGCTGGTCCCACGCTTCAGTCCTCGCAAGCTGATCGTCGCGGGCAGCGGGCTTACCGCGTTTGCGCTGGCGGGTTTCGCCGCGATGGGATCCAAGCTGTGGATCTACTACGCGCTGTGGGTGGCCTTCGCCGTGGGGTACATGCTTTCCGGACCGATCCCGCACCAGCTGATTGTTTCGCACTGGTTCCGGAAAAATCGCGGCAAAGCGATGGGCCTGGTATACGTCGGCAACGGACTGATGGGATCGGTGGGATCGCTGCTGGTCAAGCCGCTCACAGAACAACTCGGGTATCGCGGGGCGCTTGGGATTCTCGCCGCGATGGTGCTGATTTGCTGGCCCATCGCGATTCTCATTCTGCGTGACAAGCCGTCGGACCTGGGCCAGTATCCGGACGGCGGCAGCGAGCCGCCCGCCGAGGCCGCGCTCGAATCACATTCTTTTGGAGAATTGTTCGCGAGCTTTCCGTTCTGGCTGCTGCTTATCGGCAGCTTCTGCGCGATCGGCGCGGTTGGCGCGATCAACTTTCATATGAAGTTCGTGTTCCTCGACGAAGGCTTCGCAAAAGGACAGGCGGCCGATAGTGCGTGGCGCACGGCATCCGTGCTGATTTTGTGGTCGAGCGTCGCGGGACGATTGCTGGTGGGCGCGCTGGCGGATCGATTCTCGAAAAAACTGGTGATGACGGCGACGTTTGCGCTGGTCGCCTCGACGATTCCGATTCTTCTGTTGATCACTCCGAGCCGTCAGAATCTGCTGTACGTGTTCGCGGTTCTGTTCGGATTCGGGCTGGGCGCGGACTACATGCTGATTCCGCTGATGGCGGCGGAACAGTTCGGCATCAACAGCCTGGGCCGCGCGTTGGCCGTCATCCTGCCGATCAACACGATCGGCCAGACGTGGGTGCCGTACCTGGTTTCGGTTCTGCGCGACCGGCTGGGGGACTATTCGATCGCGATGGGCGTTGTCCTGGGGATCGCTATCGCCGGCGCGGCTGCCATCGCGATCCTTCCAAAAACTAAAACATCATGGCAAAGAAAAATATCGGCATCATCATGAACGGCGTCACCGGGCGCATGGGCACGAACCAGCACCTGGTCCGGTCGATCCTGGCGATCCGCGAGCAGGGCGGGATTCCGCTGGACGATGGGACGCAGCTCTGGCCCGAACCAATCCTGGTAGGGCGCAATGAAGCCAAGGTGCGCGAGCTGGCGGCGGCGCACGGTATTTCGCGGTTCAGCACGAATTTGGAAGCGTGCCTGGCGGATCCGGCGAACTCAATTTATTTCGATGCGCAGACGACCTCACGGCGAGCGGAGGCGCTACGCGCGGCGATCCTGGCCGGCAAGCACGTGTATTGCGAAAAACCGGTCGCGGATTCGCTGACGGGGGCGCTCGCACTGGTGAAGCTCGCGCGCGATCGCGGCGTGCGCCATGGCGTGGTCCAGGACAAGCTGTTTCTCCCCGGCATCCGTAAACTAAAGCGGCTGATCGACAGCGGATTTTTCGGAAGAATGTTTTCGATTCGGGGCGAGTTCGGCTACTGGGTTTTCGAAGGCGACTGGCAGCCGGCGCAGCGGCCGTCGTGGAACTATCGCAGCGAGGACGGCGGCGGTATCGTCGTGGATATGCTCTCGCACTGGCGTTATGTGCTGGATCATACGTTCGGCAAAGTGAAGCGTGTGAGTTGTTTGTGCGCGACGCATATTCCCAAGCGCTGGGATGAAGATGGCAAGCCCTACAACTGCACGGCCGAAGACACTGCTTATGCGTCCTTCGAGATCGATGGCGGCGTTGTCGCGCAGATGAATTCGTCGTGGTGTGTGCGCGTGTATCGTGACGAGCTGCTGCAACTTCAAGTGGACGGAACGCATGGTAGCGCGGTCGCGGGTCTGCGCGATTGCAGAACGCAGCATCGCGCCAACACGCCCAAGCCGGTGTGGAATCCGGATATTGCGAATACGGTCGACTTTTTCGACGGGTGGCAGGAGGTCCCCGGAAATCAGTCTTTCGACAACGCATTTAAGGTGCAGTGGGAGATGTTTCTGCGGCACGTCGAACTGGGCGCGCCGTTTCCACACGATCTGCTGGAAGGCGCGAGAGGTGTGCAACTGGCGGAGCTTGCTTTGGCATCGTCGCGCGAAGGGCGATGGATGGATGTTCCCGAATTGGAGGTTTAGATGCCGGAGCTGATGCTTCCCCTCGAAGGCGGGTTGGCGTCCTGCCGTATCGAGCGAGCGTGCCCGTATCGCCCGCCCACGAAGCCGCTCGCGTCACGAATCGCGTACGCGGCGGCGCACGTGGTGCCGAATGTAGGTGGGATCGATTGGGACGCGACGCTGGCCTACCGGCGGTATCTCTGGTCGTACGGATTGGGCGTCGCCGAAGCGATGGACACGGCGCAGCGCGGCATGGGGTTGTCATGGAACACGGCGCGCGAATTGATCGCGCGCTCCCTGGCGGATGCTCAAGCCACGGGAGCCTTGATCGCGTGTGGAGCTGGAACGGATCAACTTCCGGAGGATCAGCCTGCGCGGATCGATGAAATCATCGCGGCTTACGAAGAGCAGTGCGAGTGGATCGAGAGCCGCGGCGGCCGGGTGATCCTGATGGCCAGCCGAGCATTGGCGCGCGCGGCGGCATCGGCCGACGATTACGTCGACGTCTATTCACGAATCCTGTCGCAACTGCGGCGGCCAGCGATTTTGCATTGGCTGGGCGACATGTTCGACCCGAAGCTCGCGGGTTATTGGGGATCGACCGATCTGGATCGAGCGATGGACACGTGCCTTGGGCTGATTCACGATCACGCGACGCGACTGGATGGCATCAAGATTTCTCAGTTGGACGCCCAGCGCGAGATCGACATGCGTCGCAAGCTGCCTGCTGGCGTCCGGATGTATACCGGCGACGATTTCAATTACGACGTTCTGATCCTTGGGGACGGGCGCCACTATAGCGACGCCCTGCTGGGGATTTTCGATGCGATCGCTCCGGCGGCATCCGCTGCGATTCAGGCCCTGGACGCGGGCCGCGTCGGTGAATTCGAGAGCATCTTGGCGCCAACGATTCCGCTCTCACGCCTGATTTTTGAGGCGCCAACGTATTTGTATAAGACCGGGATCGTGTTCCTGGCCTGGCTCAACGGACATCAGGAGCGTTTCCAGATGGTCGGGGGGATGGAGACGGCGCGGGACATTGAGCATCTTTCGAAACTCCTGGTGCTGGCTGAGAGGGCCGGCGTCCTGCAGGACCCGGAGCTTGCTTGCGCGCGGATGCAGACTCTGCTGACAGGAGTGTCGGTGTGAAGCCTCGGGTGTTAAACCGCTCCCTTTGGTCACGGTTCGGGGGGCGGCAGCAATGATCGAGCGGCTGAGTTTTAATCAGATCACGTCCAAGCACGCGACGCTGAAGGAGTGCATCGACGGCTGCGTGCGCCATGGCGTCGGCTGGATTGCTCCGTGGCGCGATCGAGTGCAGGAGGCTGGTCTGCAAGAGAGTGTTCGCATGATCCGCGACGCGGGGCTGAGGGTCTCGAGCTTATGCCGGGGAGGTTTTTTCCCAGCTGCGACACAAGCCGAACGGCGCGAGCGGATCGACGACAATCGCCGAGCGATCGACGAAGCGGCGGAACTGAGCGCGCCGTGCGTGGTGCTGGTGTGCGGACCAGCGCCGGACCGCGATATCGACGGCGCGCGCGGGATGGTTGCGGAGGGCATTGAGGCCGTCGTTTCCCATGCACGCCATCGTGGAGTGCGGCTGGGCATCGAACCGCTGCATCCGATGTTCGCGGCCGACCGCAGCGTCATTGTGACGCTGGCGGAAGCGCTCGATCTGGCGGGACAATTCCAAGGTGATACGGTGGGGGTCGTGGTGGACGTGTTTCATGTGTGGTGGGACCCGCGGTTGTATACCGAACTGAGTCGCGCTCGCGGACGCATTGTTGGATTTCATGTGTCGGATTGGGCCGTGCCCCTGCCCGGCATCGTGACCGGCCGCAGCATGATGGGCGACGGAGTGATCGAACTGCGCCGCATCCGCAGTGCGGTGGATGAGACTGGCTACAGCGGGCCAATCGAAGTCGAGATCATGAACGAACGAATCTGGGCGCAGCCGGTGGATATGACTTTCGAGCAATGCAAACGGCGCTACGTTGAGTGCGTCTAGTCTTTCGGATTCACGCAAAGACGCCAAGACGCAAAGGACGCCAAGAGTTTCGCCTGCGCTACCGGATGGTCGCGCTGGTGACGAGGCGGATCATGCCGTCGCTCTTGCTCAGAATGTAGAGTTCGCCGTCTGAATCGGCCCAGAAGTGGATATCGGAGCGGCCTCTTTCGGCGATCTTTCCAATGCCCGGCAGGCCTGGAGCTTTGCCGCCACGAGCGTGGTAAGCGGATTCAGTGACCGGGGCCATCGAACCGTACACTTCGCTCTCGCCGCCGGGTTTGGTCCACCGGATCTTAATGGGATGCATCTCCGCCGGCGTTTTGCCATTGTCAATGGCCAGCATCTCTTTGTAATCGACCCACCACACGTTGCCGGTCGAGATGTCGCCGAAAATATATTTGCCGCGCAGCGCCGGAATGGTTTTGCCGCGATATACGTAGCCGCTGGATACTGCATCGCCGCCGTCCTTCACGTGGCCGTACTGAATCACGGGATACGTTGGCGTCACCATCCCGTCGGTTTCGGTGGCGTTGATCAGCACTGGAATCCGGTCGTCATCAGGTAGCGCGGCGGTGCGATTCGTGGATTCCAGCTTCTGGTTCCCTTCGCGCTGCGAGTAACCATAGTTGGCTCCCTTGCGGACGATGACGACGGTTTCCCAGGTGTACAGCCCGATTACGCTGGCGATCAGATGATTGTCGCGCAGGTTGGCTGGATCGACGTCCCAGGTCAGCCGCGCGGGATTGCGCAAGCCGTAAGCCCAGATCTCGCCGCGCGCGCCGGTCTTCGAAACGAAGGGATTGTCGTTGGGGATGCGGTAGCGCCCATTCTCGCTCAGTACGCTGGCTGATTTCTTTTCGTTTAAATCGGGGATGACGCGGAGGATTTTTCCCACCAGCGTGTCGAGGCGCTGTGGATTAGAGCGCATTTCCGGACTTCTGGACTCACCCGATCCACCGTCTCCGCACGCAATGTAGAGAACACGCCAATCCGAATCGCCGGGACGCGCCGTGGGATTGAAGATCAGGTCGCCCATGGGATGAATGCGCGTGTTGTGACGAACGCGCAGCAGCTCGCGAGCGGTCCCTTCGAAGGTCGTGTTCGATGTATTGGTATCGGTCCATTCGATAAGCACGGCTTCGCGGATCGTGGGACCGGGCGGCTGGACTGGCGGCGTCACCGTGTAGCCCGAGAGATTCAAGCCAGGAAAATTCGTGTTGTCCGGCAACGCTGAGCCAGGGACTTCCGGATCTTCCAGGTGAATCGTATAGAACTTGCCGTTATGCGCGTAATCCGGATCGAAGGCGAAGCTGATGAATCCGTTCGCAAAGCCGGCGTCGGTCGGAAGCTTATGGAACAATCCGGGCTTGCCGTCGCGCCCGTTGAAGTCCAGATATGTAGTAAACGTTCCGCGCGCCTTGTCGAAAATATACAGCGGGCCATTCAGGTCGTTCACAAAGATGCGCTTCCTGGCGCCCGGTTCTTCCCGCATGAAATTGACGCGGGCGAAAAGGCCCATGATCTGCCCTTTGCCGTCGGCCGCGCCGGTCATGGGCATGGTCGCGTAGTCGCGGATTTCGAGCGTGATCTCCGGCGGTGTGGCGGAGCGCAGAAGTCCGGCGAGGGCGAAGATAGAATACGCGATCCGCATTAGGAATCGACGCCCAGCGCGATCACGAAATATTCCGCCCGATCGGGGCCCGGGTTGCGAATGCCGTGCTCCTGGTTCGAGTCGATGTAGAAGACCGAGCTGGGAGTCAGGCGCTCGGTTTTTCCGTTCACGGTCGCGTCCAGGATTCCGGATTGGAGCATGAACATCTCCTCGTGCAGGTGTCGATGCGGGGGATGCGGCGAGGCTCCCGCGGGCAGTTCGGTGATGTGAACTTCGACGCGAAATCCGCTGTGGGTTTCCCCGTTCAGCACGGCGTGGCTCTTACTTTGATTCGCATTTACTTTCGTGGGCAGTTCTTCGAACTTGAAGGCTTTGGAAGGCAGCCGCTTGGAAGATTCCTGCGCGGGCAGGCGGCTCGCGGCCAAGGCCGGCAGCAACATGCCGAAGTTCCGTCGAGAATATTTCGTGATCACGGCGTTTATTTTACCTCCTGCTCTCTGGCCCATGAAAAGCATTCGATACTCCTGACTTTACAACGTTCCGGCGAATGTTCAAAATAGATTGATTCAAGTTTTTGGATCGGTGCCGCCGATGGATCTGCATCAGCTTCACGTATTTCATGCCGCGGTCCAAAGCGGTGGCTTCACTCGCGCTGGCGAGAAGCTGCATCTTTCGCAATCGACGGTGAGCCAGCATATCAAGCTGCTGGAAGACGAACTGGGCTGTCCGCTGTTTCTGCGGGTAGGAAAGCGGGTGCAGGTAACTGAAGCGGGGAAGGTTCTGGTCCAATACGCTGAGCGCATCTTCCGCGAGCTGAAAAACGCGGAGATGGCGGTGCGCGAAATCAGCGCTCTGAAACGCGGCACGGTGAGGCTGGGCGTGGGACCCACGACGTTGATCTACCGGCTGCCGCCGGTGCTGGGCGATTACAAGCGGCGCTTCCCGGATATCGAGCTGATCGTGATCGCGGGCAACACGGAGTTTCTGCTGCAGGAATTGCGCTTGCAGCACATCGATCTGGCCATCGTGATGCCCACGGGCCCGCAGCCAGGGCTGACGGTCAAGCCGCTGGTGCGCGAGGAAATGGTGATCGTGGTGCATCGCGAGCATGCATTCGCCCGGCGGCGCACCATCGAGCCGGCCGAAATATCCACGCTGCGCTTCATTCTGTATGAACGCGGTACGGCCATGCAGAACCTGATCGACCGCTTCTTTGTCTCGCTCGACGTAGCGCCCACCATCACCATGGAGGTCGAAAACAATGAGGCCATCAAGAGCCTGGTGCGGGCGGGCTTGGGCTCGTCGATTCTGCCACTGTGTGCCGTCGCGAACGAATCGCCCGACAGCGAACTCAGGATCCTGCGGGTAAAAGGCAAGCCGCTGATGCGCCAGTTGCGACTGGTCTCGGTGGCCGCGTCCGTATTTCCCAAGGCGATTGCGGAACTCGCATCCACCATTACTTCAGCGTTAACGCCACCGCGCATTGATCGGTAGAGCCGATTTAGAAGAGCGAATCAATCTATTGGACAGATCTAGACGGTTTGAGTATGTTATGTCAAGCGGTCTCAAAGCCACGCAGCTACAAAGGGGAGGTCTGCCATGTTAAGTCGTAGTCTGTTCGCGTTGGTTGTGCTTGCCGGTTCCTATTTCACACCCGCCGCATTTGGGCAAGCCGTTGCAGTGGCGGAAGTTAGCGGTACCGTTACGGACCCCAGCGGAAGCGCCATCGCGAATGCGTCCGTCTCAATGCTTGAGACGACCAAACAATTGACGCGTTCGACAGTTACGGATTCCTCGGGCCATTACGTGCTCCCCACTCTTCCGGTCGGCCCGTACCGGCTGGAAGTGAGGACCCAGGGGTTCAAGGACTATATACAATCCGGCATTGTGCTGCAGGTCAACAACAACATTCAGATCAATGTAATCATGCAGGTCGGCTCGATCTCGGAAAAGATCGAGGTAAGCGGGACTACCAGCGCTGTCGAGACCAAGGAAAACTCGATTTCTGTGGTGATCGACCAGCAGCGTATTAATGAACTGCCTTTGAACGGCCGGCAAGCGGTGAATCTGATCATGTCACTGGGAGCGGCTGCGTACGGCGATGGCGGCGACACCGGCAGCAAGACGTTTTACAGTTCTACAAGAATCTCCGTAGCGGGCGGGCAAGGGAACGGCACCGCCTACGTGCTGGACGGCGGCGACAACACCGATGCGATGTCCAACGTCAATCTGCCTTTTCCGTTTCCCGAAGCGCTTCAGGAATTCAGCGTGGAAACCAGCGCAGTGTCGTCGCGCTTTGGAACGCATCCGGGGGCCACGGTGAACGTGGTGACCCGATCGGGATCCAACGCCTTTCACGGGGATCTTTTCGAATATCTGAGGAATGGCGACGTGAACGCCCGCAACTTCTTCGCCTTGCAGCGCGACAGTTTGAAGCGGAACCAATACGGCGGCGTCGGCGGCGGCCGAATCATCAAAGACAAGCTGTTCTTCTTCGGAGGTTATCAGGGGACGCGCAACCGGTCTAATCCGCCGTCGAACACAACGTTCATTCCGACCCAGGCCATGCTGACGGGAGATTTCAGCGCAGTCACATCCGCCGCATGCACATCCGGCAAACCGATAACGCTCTACAACCCGAGCGGGGGAGCGCCGTTTGCTAACAATCAAATCGATAAAAATCTTTTGAATCCGATCGCTGTCAAGATCGCCTCACAGTATCTCCCCATCGCTTCGGCGGACCAGTGCGGCAAGATTACCTACGGCATTCCCATTACCGGTGACGAAGATCAATGGATTGGCAGGATCGACTTCAACCAGAGTTCCAAGAACGTGCTGTTCGGCCGCTACTTCGTGGACGCTTTCAAGAATCCGCCGACCTACGACGGCAAGAACCTGCTGACCACCACGCAGGCGGGTAACCTGGAAATGGCCCAGTCGCTGACCATCGGCGACAATTTCACGTTTGACCCGCGGACGTTGAATTCGGCGCACTTCACGTTTACGCGGCGGCGCGACAATCGCGGGCCCACGGACATCCCGATTAACCCGACCCTGCTGGGCGTGAATATGTACAGCGCGGTTCCGAATTTCCTGCTGATCGCGGTGACGGGCGGCTTCAGCACCTTCTGCGGAACGTGCGCTCCAGGACATTTCAACGTGAACGCGTTCCAAGGGGCAGACGACGTGGATCTGATCCGCGGACGGCATCAGATCGGTTTTGGCTTCAACCTGGTGCGAGTGCAGAACAACACGATTTCCGGCTTCCAGGAGAATGGAAACTTTACCTTCAACGCGTCGCGCACAGGCTCGACAGCCTCGCCGGGATGTGCGAACTGCGGCCTGGGGCTCGCGGATTTCCTGCTGGGTTCGCTGAGCGACTTCAACCAGACCAACGCTACTCCAGACGACCTGCGCACATGGATCATGAGCTTCTATGTACAGGACAGCTTCCGGGTCAATTCGCACTTCGTGGTGAATTACGGAGTTCGTTGGGAGCCGACCTTCTCGGATCCAGACAAATACGGGCGCGGCACTTCGTTCAGCCTGGCCGCATTTAACGCGGGTCAGTTCAGCAAGATATTCTCGAATTCTCCCGCAGGCCTATTCTTTAAAGGCGACCAGGGCATTCCGGACGCAATGTGGAACGGCAAGAAGGCCAACTTCGCACCGCGCGCAGGGTTGGTATGGAATCCTCATGGCGACGGTCGCGACACGTTTCGCGTGGGCGGGGCGCTTCTGTATGACGTCGCCGAAACGTGGTGGAATGAGCGCGAAACCACTAACGCTCCCATCGGCACGAATCTGGATATTCCCAACCCCCCAGGGGGTTTTTCCAATCCATGGCAAGGATTTCCCAATGGGAATCCATTCCCGCAAAGCAAGGCCTTCTTCCCCAGTGCCGGCATTTACATCAATATGCCGATCGATCCCAAACCCACCTACGTGGCGCAGTGGAACGCGACTTATCAGCGGCAATTGCACGGTGGATGGATGGTTTCTGCCAGCTATCTCGGAAACAAAACCACGCATCTGTGGAGTTCTGGAGGCGAAGTGAATCCCGCCGTTTACATCCCCGGGAATTGTGTCGCGGGGCAATACGGCCTGACCAAGGACGGCCTCTGTTCGACCACTTCGAACACGCAGAGCCGCAGACGGCTGGTCCTGTTGAATCCGACTCTGGGCCCAGCCTACGCCAGCATCAACACGATGGATGACGGAGCTGTAGCTCACTACAACGGCCTGCTCCTTTCCGTACAGCGCCGTTTTGCAAACAACTTCTCATTCAACGCGAATTATACGGATTCGACCTGCGTGTCGGATGCCGATTTCGGCGCGGCGCTGGCGAACTCCACCAACTCGCAGCCGTTCAATCGACATGCCGATTGGGGCCCCTGCGTGTTCGATACGCGTCACAACTTCAACACTTCGCTGATTGCCACCAGTTCGTACAAAGGCAGCAATGTCTGGATGAACCGCTTGCTGAGCGACTGGTCGCTCGCTCCGCTCATTCATGCCTCGAGCGGCCAGCCGCTCACGGTCACGACAGGGAAGGACAATTCACTCACGGCGATCAACGGGAGCAGCAATGACCGCCCGAATCAGGTTCTGCCTAGCGTCTCGGCCACGAATCCGATTTGCAATAACGGCACTACACCGTGCGTGCAATGGCTGAATGCGCTAGCATACGTACCCAACCCGCTGGGAACCTATGGGAACGTCGGGCGCGGGGCCGCACGCGGACCCAACACATTTAATTTCGACGTCGCCCTGAGCCGAACTTTCAAGCTCACCGAGCGTTTCAGCCTGCAGGCGCGCGCGGAAGCGTTCAACCTTCTGAATCACACCAATCTGGTCGGAGCGATTTCACCGGCCGGGACCGTGAGCGCGTATACCACCCTGGACACGAACCTCAGTTCGTCGACGTTCGGCAGGTCACGCGCCGCCTTCGATCCGCGCATCATCCAGTTCGCTATGAAGCTGCACTTCTGATGTTCACGCAAAGCGCAGAGGCAACCTGGCGTCCTCTGCGTCTTTGCGTGAACCTTTTTTCGGCTACGCGATGTGAGCGCCGGTGGTCTGCACGTAGACGGTATAGAGGGACTGGCTCGCCGCCATGAAGAGCCGGTTGCGTTTGGCTCCGCCGAAGCAGACATTGGCGCAAGTCTCCGGTAAACGGATCATCCCGATCCGCTCACCATTCGGCGTGATCACCTGGACTCCGGGGCGAGCACCGGCCCACACATTGCCGTCGACGTCGCAACGGATTCCATCGGCGAAGGATGGCTGGCCGGTGCCGGGAATGTCGAGTTGAATAAAACGCTTTCCGTTCCGGACCGTGGCGCCATCCAGATCCCATACGCGAATTTCGCGGCCGGTCCCGGTATCGGCCACATATAACCTCTTGTAGTCCGGCGAAAAGCAGATTCCATTGGGACCGTCCATTCCGTCGAAGATCATGGTCATCTGGCCGGTCTTACCGTCGACGCGGTACACCGCTTCCTTCAATTCCTTGGGGCTCTTGAACCCTTCGTAATCGCTGATGATGCCGTAGGGCGGATCGGTGAACCAGATGCTTCCGTCGGGGTGAACCACGATGTCGTTGGGTGAATTGAGCCTCTTGCCTTGAAATTTCTCGGCGATCACCGTGGTCCTGCCATCGTGTTCATAGCGGACCACACGGCGTCCGCCGTGTTCACAGGAGAGCTGGCGGCCTTCGAAATCGAACGTGTTTCCATTGCTGTAACCGGAAGGATTGCGGAACACGGCGACGTGCGAATCCTCTTCGAGCCAACGCATCTGCAGGTTGTTGGGGATGTCGCTCCAGATCAAATAGTGTCCGGACCCATTCCATGCCGGACCTTCCGCCCATAGGGTGCCGAAGTGCAGACGCCGGATGGGTGTATTGTCCACGATGTAGCGCAGGAACCGCGGATCGAGCGCTACGATGTCGGGATCGGGATATTGAATGGGCTGATGACCGGACCAGTCGCGCGGTGTGGGAATCGGCGATACCGACTGTTGCTGCGCGGCAGCGGCGCCTGCCACGGTGGCTGCGAGAAACGATCGGCGGCTCCATTCGACTCTGGGCATATGGTTAATCTACAACCTCCTGTGTGCTTCGATCGATGGACGTGTTCAAATCGATGAACGGCCAGCACAGCGCGCCCGCCACGTAGATCGCGGCCATTACGTATAGCAGCAGGTTCCAGTCGCCGTGCGTCCGGTCCAGCAGATATCCGCCGAACGCAGGAGCGACAAACCCGGCCAGGTTGCCCATCATGTTCATGGAGCCGGAGACGGTCCCCGCGTATTTGCCTCCGATGTCCATGCAGGAATGCCACGCGACGGGCACCGCAAGATCGTTGGCGAAGCTTGCCATGCCCATCGCAAGCATCGCGATGAGCGGCGCATCGGGCCGCGGCACGATGCAAATGAATGCGGCGGCTCCAAGCATACCGGCGATCGCGATCGAACGGCGAGCTTTGGGGCGGCGTAAAGAAACGATGCCGGAGGTGAGCGCTCCGAATCCTCCGAACAGGAGCGGTAAGATCGCGAGCCTGGCAGCGGACTCGGCGGATTGATGCCGGAATTCCTGCAAGTACGTCGGCAACCACGTGATGTAAAAATACCAGCCGAACGACACGCAAAAATACTGGGTCCACAGCAGCCAGAGCGCCGGATGAGTGACTAGCGTCCGCCAGGGGACTTCATCGCGCGAGGCAGCCAGCGGACGAACTTCGCGCAGCAAAGCCAATTCGGCCGGGTTCACCGATGGATGTTCGGAGGGCCGGTCGCGGAACCAGCGTGCGAATAAGAAACACCACACCAGCCCCAGTGCGCCGAAGGCTCCGAAAGCGGCGCGCCAGCTCATATGATGAAACGCGAAGACCACCAGCGGAGGCGTGAAGGCGCCGCCCCATCGCGCGAACGCCCACAGGAGGCCCTGAGCGGGGGCTCGTTCCGAAGAAGGTAGCCACACGCTGAACGCTTTGGTGATGTTCGGAAAACAGCCGGCCTCGCCCGCACCGAACAGAAATCGAATGGTCCACAGCGAGGCGAAATTCCAGGCCGCCCCAGTAAGCGCGGTGAACGCCGACCACGCGAGCACGATTCGCACCAGCACCTTTCGTGCGCCGATCAAATCGCCGAGCCAGCCGCTGGGGACCTCGAACAGCGCGTACGATAATCCGAAAGCGCCGAAGATCAGACCCATGCCGGATTTGTCGAGTCTCAGGTCGTGAGAAATCGGCCCCGCGGCCTGCGAAATAGCGACGCGGTCGATGTACGAAAGGACGGCGAGCGCCACCGCGAACACGATGACCCAGTAGCGTGCGTGGGTCGGGCGCAGCTCAGAAGTGGTTTTCAACGTTGTTCGATTTTAGTCCACGGGGCTCAATTTGAAAATACGCTCCATCAACTGCCACTTCTCACCAGGCTTCGATCCGGGCAACGCTTGCTGATATTTCCACATCAGCTCTTCCCATTCGCGAACCTTAGGATTTTTCGCATCGGCCTGAAGTTTCGCGTCAAACGAAAACCCTTCGTCCGTCTCCAGGATCATGAACAGCCGCGTACCGCGCAGGTATATTTCCAGGTCCTGTATGCCGTTGTCCATCAGGCTGCGCACGATCTCGGGCCAGATCCGGTCGTGATGCTTTTTGTAATCGGCGATCAGCTGAGGATCGTCCTTCAGATCGAGGGTCAGGCAGCAGCGGGGCATTCCCGGCTCCCGGCTTCATCGCGGACACGGTAACCGCGCGCGGCGAAATACAAGATGTACAAATAGCACAGCAGCGGCACGATAAACGCGCGCTGGATGTTCATGGTATCCGAAATGTAGCCCATCAGCGGCGGAAACAACGCGCCGCCGATAATGGCCATCACCAGGAGAGACGAGCCGGATTTCGTGAGCGGCCCCAGGTTTTTGATGCTGAGCGCGAAAATAGTCGGGAACATGATGGAATGGAAGAATCCGGCGGCGACTACTCCACCGATTGCTAACGGCCCCGTTGCAACGAGCGCGGTCGCTACTGATACGATCGCACCGCATGCAAAAAGCGCGAGCATTTGCGATGCGCGGAAGTATTTCATCAGGAACGTGCCGGCGAATCTTCCGATCATGAAGCCGAGCAAGTGCAGCTTCAAATAATTCGCGGCGATTTTATCCGGAGTTCCCGGCGTGGTGAACTCCGCAAACCGGATCACGAAGCTCGCGACGCCAACTTGAGCACCCACGTATACAAACTGCGCCATTACGCCGCGCAGAAGGTGCGGGTGTTTCCAGACTTCGCGTACCGGAGCCACGCGATCCTCATGGGCGTGGACTTCCGGCAATGGCGTCACGTAAATCATTACCGCGACGGCGGCGAAGATTGCAGCGATCACCATGTATGGGATCTTCACGGTAGCCGCCTCGGCAGCGTCGGACTGCGTGTTGGTAAGAATGAACGCGCCTCCGATGAACGGCGTCACTACGGCTCCCACGGAGTTGAACGATTGTGAGAGATTCAGCCTCCGCTCGGCGCTTTCAGCCGGTCCGAGAACGGTTACATACGGATTCGCGGCCACTTCCAAAAAACTCTGTCCACACGCCATCACGAACAGCGCGAACAAAAAGAATCCGTACCACAACAGCACCGCCGCGGGGATGAAGAGCAGGGCTCCGCCCGCGCAGATGGACAGGCCCGCGAGGATTCCACGCTGGTACCCGATGCGATCCATCAACCGTCCGGCGGGCCACGCCGCCAAGAAATATCCGCCGAAAAACGCGACTTGAATCAATGACGATTGGAGATCCGTGAGCCGGAACGCCTTCTTCAGGTGCGGGATCAGAACGTCGTTGAGATTGACACCCAGGGCCCACAGGAAAAACAGGCTGGTGATCAGCGCCAGCGGGACCAGGAAGCGCTTCTCGGTCAGAGGAGCGCTCTTCATGAAAGAGCCCGATCGAGATGCACGTAGCCGCCGTCGACGAACAGATGTTGCCCGGTAATATGCGCCGCTTTCGGCGAAAGCAGGAATAGAACCATGGCTGCGATCTCGTCCGCGGTGGTCATGCGCTTGCCGAGTGGAATCCGCGATACGATTTCCGCGAGCTTGGCTTCGGGATCGGGGAATGCTTGCAGCCAGTTCCGGTAAAGATGGGTCATCACCTCTGCCGGCACTACGGCGTTCACACGGATGTTGTACGGCAGCAGTTCTACGGCCCACTCGCGGGTAAGCGCGAGGATCGCCCCCTTCGACGATGCATATCCCGACGTATCGCCCTGGCCGGTGACCGCGGTTTTCGAGGCGATGTTGACGATGGACCCTTGCGATTGCTTCAATGCGCCGAGCGCGTAGTGGGCGATGTTGTAATAGTGGAAAAGATTACGCTCGAGTGACGCGACGTACTCAGATGGGCTTCCGTGCTCCAGCCCGACGCGGTCGTTCACGCCGGCATTGTTGACCAGCGCATCAATTTTCCCAAATTTCTCGAGGGTCTGCTCCACCGCGCTGCGGCAGTTATCGGCATGTATCAGGTCGGTGACGATGGCGTGGACCCGGCCCAGCTCCGCTTCGAGCGCGCGTGCCGGCTCGGCGCATCGATCCACCACCACTGCGTCCGCGCCTTCAGCCACTGCCGCGCGCACGATGGCCGCGCCGATGCCCAGCGCGCCTCCGGTCACCAGAATAATTTTATTAGTGAGCTCCAAGTCCATGCATAGACACTCGAGGATCGAGCTGGATCGAATAGAAGTATATTTTGTCCGGCCCCTTGTGTCAAGCGATTCCCTTTACTTGAACGCTAACTTTAGCGAACTTGACATGGAGTGCGCTGCTGCTGAATGCTGAAACGTGGCCATCCGGATGAAGGATATCGCCCAAGATCTGGGCGTTTCATTGATGACCGTTTCGAAGGCGCTGCGCAGCCATAGCGATATCAGCGAAGAAACGCGGCGGCGGGTTCTCAAACGGATGCGCGAGCTGAACTATCAGCCCGACTGGATCGCGCGCAGCATGGTGACCGGCCGGACCTTTCTGGTGGGCCTGGTGCTTCCCGATCTGATGCATTCGTTCTTCGCGGAGGTCGCCATGGGAGTCGCGCGGAAGCTACAACCGCTCGGCTATCAGGTGGTGATCGCGAACACGGAAGAGGATCCGGACATCGAACAGCGCAATCTGCAGGTGCTGACCGCCCGCAAAGTGGACGGGCTGATCATCGCGTCGGCGCAGCGGCACCGGGACCCGGACCTGTTCAAAGCCCTGGAGCGTGGCGGTACACCTTATGTCCTGATCGACCGCATGGTGGCGGGCGTCGACGCGAATTACGTCGGCGTGAAAGATGAGGACGTCGGCGCGATCGCCACGGAGCACCTGATCGCCCAGGGTGCGCGGCGCATCGCGCATATTCGCGGACCGGCGGTCTCCACGGGACGCGGCCGCATGCGCGGATACCGGAGGGCGCTCGAGCGACGCGGGCTCAAAATCCGTCCTGAGTACATCGTCAGCGGCGAATGGGGCGATCTGGGGGGATACCAGGCAATGATCCAGCTTCTGAAGCTCAATCCCCGCCCCGACGCGGTGTTCTGCTACAACGATCCGGTAGCCGCGGGAGCGATCAAGGCGGCACTCGAAGCGGGGCTGAAAGTGCCCGAAGAGATCGCCATCATCGGCGCGGGCAACGTGCATTATTCGGACCTGCTGCGTGTGCCGCTTTCGACCGTGGATCAGAGCAGCACGTTGATCGGTGAGCGCGCGGCAGAAATCCTGGCGGAGTGCATGGATGCGAAAAAGCCGCTGAAGCCCAAGCGGATTCTGATTCCGCCGCGCCTGGTGATTCGCGATTCCAGCCGCCGGCGCGAGTAGCCCGCGCGTATCTTTATCGCTAAAGTAAACTGCGATATACTGTCCGGTCAGGAGTGTGATTGGATGACTCGACGGGATTATCTTCAGATTCTTGGCGCGGGCGCGGCGCTGGCCGGAGCGTCTCAAATCGCCGCGGCGGCACCTGCGGGCGAAAGCGATCGCGAGCGGCGCATGAAATGGTGGCACGAGGCGCGCTTCGGGATGTTCATCCACTGGGGACTGTACAGCACCCTGGGACGCCACGAGTGGGTGATGGAGAACGAAGGCATTCCCGTCGCCGAGTATGAACAGTATGCCAAGACTTTCAAGCCGAAGCCGAATGCGGCGCGCGCCTGGGCGAAGCTCGCAAAACAGGCCGGGCAGAAGTACATGGTGATGACCACCAAGCACCACGAAGGGTTCTGCCTGTTCGATTCGAAGCTGACAAATTATTGCGCGCCGAAGCAGGGTCCCGGGCGCGATCTGGTGGCCGAGTACGTGGAAGCCGCCCGAGCCGAGGGACGGCGCGTGGGCTTCTACTATTCCCTGATGGACTGGCACCATCCAGACGGCGCGCGATGCGCGACCGACGAGCAGGCCCGCCGCCGTTTCGTCGATTACATCCACGGCCAGATCCACGAGTTGCTGACCAACTACGGCAAGATTGACGTGTTGTGGTACGACGTCGCGTGGCCTCTGGATGCGCGCGGTTGGGAGTCCGAAAAGATGAACGAGATGGTGTTCAAGCTGCAGCCCGACATCATCGTGAACAATCGCAACAAGCTCGACGGAGATTTCGCGACGCCGGAGCAGCGCATCCAGGCGGAAAAGCGCGCATGGGAATCGTGCATGACGATGAACGGGAGCTGGGGATATCACAAAACCGACGACGACTGGAAAACTCCCAAGACCGTCATCCGCAATCTGATTACGTGCTCGCGGGACACCGGAAATTATCTGCTGAACATCGGGCCCAAGCCGGATGGCTCCATTCCGGATGAATCGGTGCGAATCATGACGGCGGTCGGGAAATGGATGGATAAGAACGGGCAATCCATTTACGATACGGATCCCTGCCAGCCGCGCCGGTCGAATTACGCGAGCTTCACCCGCAAAGGAAATACCTTGTACATGCACATCCATTTTTGGCCGGGCTCGACCGCGGTGATCTCAGGATTAATGAACCAGGTGAAGTCGGCGCGGCTGCTCGCGAGCGGTCAGGAAGTGAAGTTCGAACAGGACCGGTTCCGCGTGCGTTTTGTCAATTTGCCGGCGAATCCTCCGGACGACCCGATCACGACGATCGCGATCGAGTGCGATGGCGAGCCGAAGGAGGATAATGAATTTGTGCGGCGCGAACGTCCGCGATCCGCAGTCTAAATTGTTAAGGGAAAGGGTCAAAATGACCAGACGAGAGATTTTTGCGCTCCCCGTTGCAATGGCCGCTACAGCCACGGCTGACGCGGCAGCGGGCGATAGCCCCGGAGTGGATTTCAAACTCGGTATTTGTTCGTATACGTTTCGCGAATTCCAGCGGAAGATGGCGATCGGCATGATGAAGCAACTGTCGGTCGGCTACGTCAGCGTGAAGGATTTTCATCTGCCGTATTCGCTATCACCGGCGGACCTTACTAAGGCATTGGGAGAGTTCAAGAAAGCCGGCTTGACGATCGTCAGCGCCGGGAATACGGATCTGAAAAGTGAGGATCCAGCCGAGTTGCGCCGCTATTTCGAGTACGCGCGCAATTGCGGAGTTCCGATGCTGGTCGCCGCACCGACGCACCAGGCTTTACCCGCGGTGGAACGGCTGGCTAAGGAGTTCGACATCAAGGTCGCCATCCACACGCACGGACCGGAGGACCCAAATTTCCCGGTCCCGAAAGTGGTCCTGGATGCGATCAAGGGAATGGACGCGCACATGGGGATGTGCCTGGACGTCGGTCATTCCATGCGTGGCGGCGCGGATGTGGTGCAGGAGATTGCCAACGCGGGGCCACGGCTGTTCGACATGCACATCAAGGATCTTAAGAACGGCAAAGACAAAGACAGCCAGTGCGAAGTAGGCGAAGGCGTGATGCCCATCGTCGCGATTCTCAAACAACTCAAGAAGACCGGCTACCGCGGATCCGTCAATCTCGAGTACGAAATCAACAGCGAGAACCCGCTGGCGGGCGCACAGCACTCCATCGGATACCTGAAGGGCGTGCTGGCCGGGTTAGCGGGCTAACGTTCAGACTTTGTCCGGAATCTTGAATCCCGCGCGATAACCGCGATCTTCCTCGCGCAACAGGCGATTGGCTTCGTCGTCGCCGATCACCTGCTCGGTTTCAGGATTGAAGTTGAGGGTCCGTCCCAGGCGGTAGGACACGTTCGCCAGATGGACCAGCGTGCACGACATGTGGCCCTCTTCGATGGGCGCCATCAGATTCGCGGCCTTGCGGCTGCGCACGCAATCGAAGAAATTCTGGAAATTCGTCTCTTTGCCTTCCCCGCTCGGGCCGGGTTCTTGCTTTTCGCCCAGCCACGACTTGTAAGTGGTGTATTCCTGAATCGCGAGATAGCCCTTAGGACCGTAGAAAATGTTCCCGATGGTGTTGGGCTTGCCGCTGGCAGGTCCCAGGTCCTTTTTCCCCGCAGCGGGTTTCGCGTCGGCCTGAAGACCGGCTGGCGGCAAACTGCTCTTGCCGAACTTGCCGATTTCGGACTCGTTGTTCGACATCCAGTGGCGAACTTCGAACTCCAGAATGCGGCGCTTGCCGTCGGTTCCGTCGAACTGATACGAGCAGTTCAGCAGGTTCGGCGTTTCCTGATCGTCGTCGAACATGACTTTTCCGCCGATAGCCGAAACCCTGGTGGGGAACTTCACGCCCAGCCCCCAACGCGCGGTGTCGACTTCATGGATTCCCTGATTGCCCAGGTCGCCATTGCCGGTGTCCCAGAACCAATGCCAGTTGTAGTGGAAGCGATTTTTCGTAAATCCGCGATCCGGCGCGGGACCGAGCCACAGGTCGTAATGCACTCCGGCGGGCACCGGCTCCACCGGCTTGCGGCCGATTGTGTCGCGCCACTTGTAGCACAAGCCGCGTGAAAGATAGACGTCGCCAATCAGCCCGTCGCGCAAATGCTGGATCGCTTCCCGCGCACCGGCGCTCGAGCGGCTTTGGGTCCCGTGCTGAACGATGCGATTGTACTTATTCACCGCCGCGACCAGTTGTTTGCCTTCCCACCAACTGTGCGAGCAGGGCTTTTCGATATAGGCGTCCTTGCCGGCCTGGCATGCCCAGATGCCCATCAGTGAATGCCAGTGATTGGGAGCAGCCACCGTAATGGCGTCGATGGATTTGTCTTCCAGCACCTTGCGGACGTCGACGAACGTCTTGGGCTTGGGCATCCCCAGTTTCTCGATATCCGTGAGCCGCTGCGCGATCACGTTCTCATCGATGTCGCAAATCGCCGCAATCTCGACGTCCGCGATTCCCTTCAACTGCTTTATGTGATCGAACCCGCGCCCGCGCAGCCCGACAATCGCGACGCGCACGCGTTCGTTCGCACCCAGGATCCTTGACGACTGCAGCATTGCCGCCGCAGCGGCGCCGGTCTTTAGAAAATTGCGCCGATCGAGTTCCATTCAAATGATCTCCTTAGAGTACCTTCAATAATCCTTCGAGAGACTCGCGCGTACTCTCGACTTTGTTCTTGTCCGCGCGGCGGTAGTGCGTTTCCAGCGACATGGTCCCTTCATACTTATCGTGATGGAGCGCCTGGAATTGTCCTTTGAAATCGACGAAACCTCCGCCAACCGGTGCCCATTCGAGCTTTCCGGTTTGCGCGTTTTTGCGCACATCCTTAACGTGCATGTGGGGGAACAATCCTCGCACTGCATTGTAGCCGTCGGGGAAGGGGACTTCGCCGAGCATTACCGCGTTTCCGGGATCCCACACGCCGCGGAGGTTTGGCGAGTTCACGTCCTTCAGCAGCCGCCCCAGTTCCTTACCAGTCCCGACGTTGCAGGCGTGCTCGTTTTCGAGCACGAGAATGATGTCGTTCTTTGCCGCGAGCTGCGCCGCTTTAGCCAGCCGATCGCGAACATACGGGTAAGCTTTTTCACCATCGTCCACGCGCCAGTAGCTGAAAATCCGCACCTTGTGAGTTCCAAAAAAGCGCGCCAGGTGGAAGGTTTTTTCGAGAAGCGTATCGGCGTCGGACTCGGTGAAGCTGGCTTTGAATTCGTCGCGTTTTTCGTTCGCCTTGGCGGGCATTTGCGGCAAATTCCACTTGAAAACAGGTGAGGCGATATCGCTCACCTGAATCTTGTGCTGATCGAGGAGCTTCTTGGCGCGCTCCAGATCCTGCTGGGACGCGTTCATGATGTTCTTGTCCCAAATCTCTCGAAGCTCGCACCAATGCAGGCCGTAACTGCTGATGAATTCGAGCGCCTGGTCGAGCTGGCTGGTTAGCTCGTCAGTGATGATTCCCAGCTTGAATCCTGCCGTTCCTGAGGTGGTACCGGCGGTGGACGGCTGTATGGATCCAGCGGCAATTGCTCCGGCCAGCAATTCTCTACGAGTCATTTCCGCCTCCTAGACGATCGCCCTTTACTATACCGCTATCGGACGTCGAAATGTTCCGGCGCCATCAGCACCCTAATAGGATTGCAGTTACGACGAACCTAACATGTCAGTTGTCTTTCCTGGCGGGACTTGCCAGATAAGCTTTGGATTGAGCCTCGTTCTTGAGCGGGACGACTTTATCGGGATCGATCCGCACCATCAGGTAAATAATGTGATCGTCAATGTGCGTGAATAAGTGTCCCGTGCCCGCGGGAATAACGATTACGTCACCAGGCTTCAGGTGGTGGGTAACTCCGTTGGTGATGGATGCCGCATTCTTGCCCGGACCGTTGTACTCGCGCACCGTCTGGAGCGTGTTCGGCCGCTGTTTCGCGTCCACGAGATCGGGGCCCGTAACTAACGTGGCCGTACCTTCGATGATGTGATACACCTCACTGATGAAGTCATGCTCCGCAACCGCGTCCTTCCCCGGTTGGTCGAGCTTGCCGCGGTAAACGACGCCCACACCCACCTGGCTCTTGCCGATGTCGACTGAGCGGACTTGCTGATCGGTGAGTCCATTCTCCATCGCGCGTTTCGCATACGTTTCAAGCTCGCTCCGCTCGATGTAGGTTGCTGGACAATGACGGCAGGTAGGTTCCTGCGCCGAAGCAGCCAACGTCACGATTGCGCCGATCATCATATAGCGAATGATCATTGGTTTCCGCATCACCTGCCTCCTATTTCCCTGACTTGGGCCACACTACTCCCTGGTCCTTCTTTGCGACCGGCGCGAGGCCCTTATATGTAAACTTCTGCACGCGCTGTCCACGATAGGTTTCGGTGGTGAAGATGTTGCCTTTGGAATCCGTCGCGATGCTGTGGACTCCGTAGAATTCACCAGGCTGCCGGCCGCCTTCCCCGAAGCTGGTCAGCACCTCCAGCGATTCGCGATCGAGGATGTGGACGCGGTCATTCTCGCCGTCCGCGAGATAGATATATTTCTGCTGCGGGTCTTTCGAAAACGCGATGTCCCAGACGGAGCCTGACCCCAACGTATCCTTATTGATAAACGTTTCCTTCACAAACGTCCCGT
This sequence comes from Bryobacteraceae bacterium, assembly GCA_035568415.1. Lineage (GTDB taxonomy): Bacteria > Acidobacteriota > Terriglobia > Bryobacterales > Bryobacteraceae > Palsa-187. Next base: position 81,797 of record DATMOC010000020.1, read on the forward strand.
CCGGTTTGAACACCTGAATCCGGTCGTTCACGCGATCGCATACGTACAGGAGATTGTCATGCGACAACTCGGCGCAGTGCACTGGGTTCCGGAATTGCTGGGGCGGCGGATCGTTGGGCTTGTACCGGCCCATATCGGCGTCGTCGGGTTTGTGCCCGTAGGCGCCCCAGTGCCGCTTGTAGTGCCCCGTCTCGGCGTCGAACACGATCACGCGATGATTCCCGTAGCCGTCCGCCACGAACAGCTCGTTGGTTTTCGGGTCGATGAACGTTTTTGCCGGGAGCCGCAGATTCTCGACATCGTTGCTGCCTTTGCTATGCGACGGCTTGCCGATCTGCATCAGGAATTTACCATCCTGCGTGAACTTCAGAATCATGTTGTCGTTGAAGCTGCTGAATCCGCCGCGACCTCGCGCCGCTCCGGCCGCAGGTTCCTCATCGCTGCCGCCGATCGCGCCCCGGCCGCTCTGCGGACCTCGGCCGTTACCGCCGATCCAGACGTTGCCCTTATAGTCGACCGTGATTCCGTGGTTCGATTCCGGCCAATCGTACCCGTTTCCGGGACCACCCCAATGTCCGATCAGATTGCCTTGCTGATCGAATTCGAGGACCGGCGGGGCAGGCGCGCAACATTGGGCCGTGGGCGGATTGGTAGTTGCGTGTTGTTCACCGGGCTCCAGCGAGCCGGCGCGGTGGATGATCCAGATATGATCGTTGCCGTCCACCGAGACTCCAATAGTCTGGCCTAGGATCCAGTGGTTGGGCAGCGGCTTGGGCCACAACGGGTCCACTTCGAACCGCGGCGCCACTACCGTAGCGGCATGCACTACCGCTCTTTTCCCCAACATCGCAGACGCGATACCCAGAGAGGTGATCGCGCCAAGAAAAGCACCAGCCGCAAAGAGATTACGCTTCATACCAATCTCCTTATCGATTCGCGAGCAGTGTTCATTGTATCCCCACTGCCGGAATACGGCTATGCAGTCGGCCTTGATTCTCGCAGCTCCATGCAGAGCCAGGCCAGTGCTCGCTGAAATTTCCCGCGTGATAGGATTGGTCGCATTATGAACCGTAGATCGCTGACAGTGGCTTTTGTACTCTGGGCGCCGGCATTGCTTTCGCAGCCCAACCGTACCGGATTGTTCACGCAAGCGCAAGCGGACCAGGGACGCGCGCTGTACGCCGCAAATTGCGCGTCGTGCCACGGGCTCGACTTGATGGGCGCGAGCGCGCCTGCACTCGCTGGACCCGTGTTTTCGCGCCGCTGGTCGTCGGATCACACTATCGGCGAGGTCTACGAAAAGGTCAAGGCCATGCCGCCCGCCGCGGTCGCGCCCCTCTCGAGCGAACAACACACCGCGATTCTGACGTACATGTTGATGACGAACGGCTATCCTGCGGGGAGTTCCACGCTTCCTCCCGATGCTCCACGCATTCAGCAGACGCGCCTGGCGATCGGCGCCACGGGCAACCAGACGCGCGTTCCCCTTCCCGCCTTCATCAAAGGAGATCCGAAGAGCGTACCTTCTGCAACTGCCGGCCCGACGCAGGCCGAACTGAATGCCGCCGCGACGTCCAAGCGGGACTGGCTGTACCACACGCACGATTATTCCGGAACCCGCTTTGCCGCGGTCGATCAGATCAACGTCGCGAACGCGGGGAAACTCCAGGCCGCATGCGCGTTTCAGGTGGGCGAACTGAGCAATTTTCAGGCTGGTCCGATCGTTTATCGCGGGACCATGTACGTGACCACACTGCACACCACAGTCGCGCTGGACGCGGCAACTTGCCGGCCGAAATGGCGCAACACATGGGATCCGCGCGGAGGCGATATTTGGCCGTCCAATCGAGGTGTCGCGATTAAAGACGGCCGCGTGGTTCGCGGGACTTCCGACGGCTACCTGCTGGTCCTCAACGCCGAGAATGGCGACCTGATTTGGGCAAAGAAGATCGTCGACGGCCAAGGCCAGACGTTCACCATGGCGCCCCTTCTGTTCGAGGAGCTGATTCTGATCGGACCCGCGGGAAGCGAGAACATTATTTCAGGTTGGGTCGGCGCGTTCCGGATCTCTGACGGCAAAGAAATGTGGCGATTCCAGACTGTCCCCGGCGCGAAAGAAGGAAATTCGAAAAGCTGGCCGAACCCCTCCAACACGGAGCTTGGCGGCGGCGCGATCTGGACTCCGTTCACGCTCGATCCGGAAAAAGCCGAGCTGTACGTCGCGGTCACGAATCCGGCCCCGGACATCGCCGCCGATCTGCGGCCCGGCGACAATCTTTATACCAATTCGATCGTGGCGCTGGACGTCCGCACCGGAGCGCTGCGCTGGTACAAGCAAATGGTGGTCAACGATTCGCACGATTACGATTTGACCCAGGTGAGCCCTCTCTTTAAGGCGCGAATCGCGGGCCACGAAAGCAACCTGATCGCGACGGTGGGCAAAGACGGAGTGCTGCGAACTATCGATCGCGCCAACCGCGAAATCGTCTACAAAACGCCGGTGACCACGATCGAGAATGTCGAGAAGCCGATCACGCCGCAAGGTGTTCACGTCTGCCCCGGCGTATTGGGCGGCGTGGAATGGAACGGCCCCGCTTACAATCCCGGCTTGAACACTCTGTTTGTCGGCGCCGTGGATTGGTGCGGCACGTTCGCGGAGTTCGAGACGCAGCCCAAGGGGGTGCGCAACTCGATGGGCGGGACCATCCGATATGACAAGGAATCGCGCGGCTGGATCACGGCCATCGACGGCTCTACTGGACAAGTTCGCTGGAAGTACGCGTCGCCCAAGCCCATCGTCGGAGCTGTCGCAGCCACGTCAGGAGATGTTCTCTTCGCGGGAGAATTGACCGGCGACTTTTTGGTGCTCGACGCAAAGTCAGGCAAAGTGCTGTACCGGTTCAATACAGGAGGCCCCATCGGCGGCGGCGTGATTACGTATGAACAGAACGGGAAGCAATATGTAGCGGTCATGTCCGGCCAGCCATCGCGATTCTGGACCGATCAGAATCCCGGCGCTCCGACCGTCTTTGTTTTCTCGCTGCCGTGATCGACCTTGTGCGTTAGTCCGCGCAGTTTTGCCGATCGTTATACGGTCTACCGCAACGCGAGAAATTCACAAATTGCGGCGGAGAGACAAAGCACGATCGACGCGAGCCAATATTGCCATCCCTTTTCGTCCTGCTGATGTCGAGTGTCGCGAAATTGGAACGCACAGGCTTCGCAGTAGCCCACCGGCCCAATCGATACGGTTTTGCAGTCGGGACATTTCTTTCTCATCCTGAGACTATGCTGCAGCAGGCCAGCCGTGGCGACCATATAACAGGCGAATCATTTAGTTTGGATCGATTCTCTTAGTGGGCACTTAGTACCTCAGATGGATTGTTCCAGTACGCGCCTGGAGTGATATTAGGAGTGGCCAACTTGAAGGAGCGAGCATGAACGCCGAACCAGTCGCAGTCGATCAGATGACTCCGTCCGATGAATCCGCGGTTCAAGCTCACGCACGCCCCCAAGCCCCTGCACGTGTCAAGATCCTGAACCCGGTGACTTCGACGGGATGTTCCATGCACGCCGAGATCCTCCGTTGTTCCGGCGTCGATTTGCAGGTACGAGTGCCTCGAAACGTCCTGATCGGATCGATTGTTCAGGTGCGAACGAGCCAAATGGTTGCATTTGGGGAGGTTCGTTCGGCTATTCCGACTGGAGCCGTGTTTGAGATCGGAGTGGCGGTGCAACGATCGGCGTGACGCAGGCCGATCGTCACTGAACCGAATTGCGAGCTAGCCGATACACCCCAGGCTGTTCACGAACAAAACAGTAACCGGATTCGTGGAATTCCACGTGAAGGCCGCTGTGCCGGGCATGGATTGCGCGACGCCGTTCACGAACGTTTGATACGGAAACGCAGTTAACACACAACTGCTGAGAGGCGTTGCTCCCGTCGGATCCTCGACGACGGTATACGTGCCCGAACTGAGTTGGCAAACGGTGACTTGGCCCGTTGAGTCGGTCGTAAAGTGATTCGTCACCCCGAATGGATCGGTGACATTCATCCCCCAGCCAAGAGTGTCCGCAAAATTGGTTGTGCCGTCAAAGAATTGTTTTTGGATCGTAAGGCAAAAAGTCACTGTTGGCGCCGGTGTTGCTTTGAAATTGTCAGTCTTGGATTGAGACGGAACAAAACCATGAAAGCATCCCGTGCCGCATGGGTTATCCACGTTCGCCGCATTCCCAACGAAGCTGGAAACCGGGGTGGCCCAGACTTTGTAAACATTCCCATTGTTCGGCGAATTGAGGAAGTCGGTGGGACAACTCGAGTTGGCCAACCTGATTGTGATGGCTCCCAGGGCCGCATGATCCTGATCGATGCCGGTGGGGTGAGCCGGTCCACCGGTCCCGGTGAACGCGATGACGATCCCGCCTGAGACAGAGAAGCGCCGATTGGATACGGGATCGGTGCTGAGCAGGGTCGACCCGTTGGGATCGGTTACTTGAAAGTAATAGTCGCCGTCCGGCAGACCGGCAGCTCGAGCCGGCGCGTGCGGACCAGGACCGCCATTGAGGTACACGTCGCATTTCGAATCGTACTGGTTGGCATTGACGGCGCTGCCATTGACGGTGGTCGTAAAAATCGCTCCCGACACACCAGCGGCTTGTACCGTTGAGGCCAGTCCGGTGGCCGCCAAAAGGGCCGCCATAAATCGTGTTGAGTTGAACAGGGTGGTCTTCATAATCGTCCTGTTCATTAGCATGCCCTTGACTTAGGTCCAACAGGGAGGTGGTAAAAACCTTAAATGGTGATCGTTTGTTGACCGTCATCGGTACTACGGTCCTAAGTATTTGAAACATTGTGTCAACGCTCATTGCGCACGAACCGAGCCCTCCCACTTCCTTGCAGCCAGCGGTATCCTTCAAGAAACTATGAGAAAACTTCTCTTTACTTGCCTGTCCGCCTGCGTGGGGATTGGATTCGGACAGACCTTCGATCTGGTTCTGACGAACGGCAGGGTCATGGACCCCGAGTCCGGGCTGGACGCGGTTCGGCACATCGGAATCCGCGCAGGGCGTGTGGAGTCCATTTCCGCGACGCCGATCAACGGGCGCGCGGTGGTGGATGTCCGCGGTCTGGTGGTCGCTCCGGGATTTATCGATCTGCATTCTCACGGGCAGGATGCCGAAAACTACGCGTTCAAAGCGCACGATGGGGTGACTACAGCGTTGGAGCTGGAAATCGGTGTTTCGCCGGTCGCGCCATGGTACGCGGAACGAAGCGGCAAGGCTCTGATCCATTTCGGCGCCAGTTCCGGTCATGTGCCCGCCCGGATGAAGGTCATGCACGATCCCGGAGATTTTCTTCCCAGCGGCGACGCCGCTCATCGCGTGGCCACCGATGAAGAAAAGCTGTCGGTCATTAATGCAGTCAGGCAAGGTCTGGATGATGGGGCCATGGGGATCGGCTTCGGGATCGCCTACGTCCCCACCGCGGGCCGGGAAGAGATCCTGAGATTATTCCAGTTGGCTGGCGATCGCCACCTTCCGGTATTCGTGCACATGCGCGGAGGCGGGGATTCGGACGGAGCGATTCCGCCTCTTCAAGAAGTGATCGCCGATGCCGCGGCGACCGGCGCCGCCCTGCACGTGGTCCATCTCACTAGCGTTTGTGCGCTTAAGACCGCAACCTGCCTGCAAATGATCGAAGGGGCGAAACGGCACGGCGTTGACGTCACCACGGAGATGTATCCCTACACGGCTTCGGCCACGCGCATCGAATCGGCCATCTACGACGGAGATTGGGCGCAGCGCACTGGTGGCACTTATCACGACCTGCAGTGGGTCGCGACCGGCGAGCGGCTGACACCCGAATCGTTCGCGCGCTATCGCAAGGAAGGCGGCGCGATCATCGCTCATACCATTCCGGAAGTGGCCGTTCGTCTGGGTTTGACGAATCCTATCGTGATGTTCGCCAGCGACGGCCGGATGGCGAATGGCAAAGGGCATCCGCGTAGCGCAGGAACATTTGCGCGCGTGCTCGGCCTCTACGTCCGTGAACAGAAGGTCATCACACTGACGGACGCGCTCCGCCGTATGACACTTCTACCGGCACAACGTCTGGAGGCTTCGGTTCCAGCGATGAAAAACAAAGGAAGGATCCGAGTCGGGGCCGATGCCGATATCACCGTTTTCGATGCGGATCACGTGATCGACCGCGCCACGTTTGAGAATCCTGCGCAGTATTCCGACGGAATCCGGCATGTGCTGGTCAACGGGAACTTCGTAGTACGCGATGGGAAGACGGTCGAGGGAGTCTACCCCGGCGTCGGCCTGCGGACGAAGTAACGTCAGCGCTGCGCCGCGCCTGCGCGGCCCATGATGGGCCATACATCCACGATGCGCTCGCCCCGAGCGACGTAATAGCGATCGTAAACGCTGGTGCTCATGTCGAGGTTCGACGGATACAATTCGACGCGCTCACCCAGCTTGAATTCGCGATCGCTGTCCTCCCATTTGAGAGAGCCGTATTCGGCGCCCGCGTTCTCCACCTTCACTTCAGGACGTCCTTTTACCTCGTCCGTGGGCTTCAGCAGAGCTTTATTCCCCGCGTCGATCGTACACATCTTTGCATGCCGCTTGCTGATCACGGTGGACATGACGGTCAAGGCCATTCCGAAATCGCTGTAGGCGTGCGGATCGTCTTTTCCTCCGATCACGCGATACAACGTGTCCATGAAAATATACGAGCCGGCCTGCAATTCGGTCAATCCTTTGTTCTCTGAATCGATGTTGTAGGTGCCCGTGCTCCCTCCGGAGACGATTTCGACCGGCAATCCGGCGGCTTTGGCGGCAGCCACGGTTTCGAGCGTTCCTGCCAGATCCGCTTGAGATTTACTCTTACGCTCGGTCCAGCCGTGCGTGTGCGCAGACCCGCCGGCATATCCCATGATCCCGATCAGCTTCAGGTTTTTCGACACATCCACTTTTTTCGCCAGCTCTAGCGCCTCCTTCCCGGGCGCGATCCCGTGGCGCGTCAGACCGGCGTATACATCCACGACGGCTCTGAGTTTCAAGCCTTCGGCGGCCGCAGCCTGCTGGAGCCAATCGGCCACTTCGGGATCGTCAATCACGGTCGCAAACGTTGGATCGCGCTTCGCCAGCGCGATCGTGCGTCCGATATTATTCTTGCTGGCCGGCTGCCGCGTCAGCAAAATCCCGCCGATGCCCGATCGCGCCATGAGTTCGCACTCCGCGACCGTCGCGCAGGTAACCCCGATCGACCCGAGCGCCAGTTGGCGCTTCACGATCTCCGGGCTCTTGTGAACTTTCACGTGGCCCCGCAAATGAATCCCGGTTTTGCGGCAGTGATCCGCCATCACGCGCAAATTCTTTTCGAAGATGTCCAGATCGACAATCATGCACGGCGTCGGGAGATCTTCTTTCGCCAGATCTTTGAGATCGTGGCGTGCGACACGCGTTTCAATTTCGGCGTAGCGGTTGGGCGACGCGGCCAGCAATCGCGTTTGCAGAGAGATCAAGCCACTTGCAGCGGCGGTTCCGAGCATCGATCGGCGGGAAATCATACCGGGATGCTAACACGGGGGTACGTGCAACACAATGGCTGGGCAGGTCGGGGACCTGCCCCACATGCCTGGCAAGTATCGATGCGCAGTCGTGGGGCAGGTCCCCGACCTGCCTTACTTGAGTTGTCTCCGGTAGTTTTCTTCCTGAATCTTGGGCGTCGTCTGGTCGTCCTTCACTTCTCGAACGACTTTCGTCAGCGCGCCGATGCTATGCTCCACCAGCATCTTTCCTTCTTCCACAGACGCAGCGGCGCCAGAGCCCGCGTAATGATTGGGGAACCGGGCATACCAGCTGGTCGCCGTCCAGATGTTCGGCATATCCGCGAGCCGCTTCTGGTCGCGGCCATCCTCATTGTTGGCTCGATCCATTTTCACCAAGTCGGGGCGGATGGCAAGCATGCTGGAGGTCTCGCGCTCTCCTGCGTGTTCGTCTCCTTGCAGGGGCGTTTTGCGGATTTTGGACAATTGCTCCAGGAACGCAGTGTCGGGCTGCGGATCGTAGTAATACACGACGTAGTCGCGCTTCTTGTCGAGTTGGCTCTGAATGAAGAAGCGCAGCCAATGTGGATTTCCACCATGCGTGCTGTAAATGAGAATTTTCTTGAACCCGTTCCGTGCAATTTCGTCGAGCGTCGCCTGTAGCAACTCGGAAATGAGCGCCGGAGGCAGCGCGAACGTGCCTTCGCCGTATTTCGCCTCGTAAATCTGGCCATAAAAATATTCGGGAAAGACGACCACATACTCGCGCTTGGCCACTTCACGCGAAATATACGTCGCATGAAACAAGTCCGAGCCGATCGGTACATGCGGACCGTGCTTTTCCAGGATGCCGATCGGCAGCAGGCAGGTGCCTTTGGAAAGTTCGAGCGCCTTCTTCCAATCCGAGGCCACTAGTTCGTCCCAACGAACCGGGAGTTCCTGAGCGGCCAGGGTCCAGCAGACGACCAACATCAACACAGAACGAGCGAGCATGCAACCCTCCTATTTCGGAAGCGCAAAGGTGATCATAGTCTGGCCGGCAGCGACCGCGACGTATTGGCGTCCATCCAGTGCATAGCTGATGGGAGGCGCGATAATCGTTCCGCCCGCCTGGAATCGCCACAGCACTTTTCCGCTTTGCGCATCGAACGCGATCAGGTATCCTTCGGCGTCACCCGCGAATACCAAACCGCCTGCAGTGGCGAGGACGCCTCCTGTCGGAGTGCTCACTGTGTCGAAATGCCAGGCGATATTCCCGGTCTTCGGATCGAGGGCGACGATCCGGCCTCCCCCAGGTTCACTTCGACCCGCGGTACTCGCCTGATACCACTGACCTTCCACGAACTCTTGCGTGGTTTTGTAGTACAACATGCAGCGCTCGCTGGACGTGAAATAGTACAGTCCGGTTTGCGGGCTGTACGCAGTGGCCTGCCAGTTGTGACCGCCGCCCATTCCTGGACAGGTGCGATTGCCTTCGTCGGTCGGATCCTGGCCGGATACGACCACCGGCCGGCCATTCGGCGCGATGCCGTCCGCCCAAGTAACTCTGGTATACGCTTTCGCGTGCAGCAGCTTGCCCGTGGCTCGATCGAATGCGTAGAAAAATCCGTTGCGATTGGCGAAAATCAGCGCTTTTGTGGATCGGCCATTGAGATCCAAATTGGCCGCAACCGGATCGCTGGTGGAATCCCAATCGTGGATATCATGCGGCGTGAATTGGTAGTGCCATTTGAGCTTGCCCGTGTCGGCGTCCAGCGCTACCACGCTGCACGTGTATAGATTGTCGCCAGGACGCACGTCGCCATTCAGATCGGGACCCGGATTCCCCGTGCCCCAGTAAACCAGATTCAGGTCAGGATCGTAGGTGCCCGTGATCCACGTCGATCCTCCACCGCGTTTCCAGCTATCGGATTTCCATGTCTCGCCGCCGGGTTCGCCTTCAGCGGCCACGGTATAGAATCGCCAGACGCGACGTCCGGTCTCCGCATCGTAGGCGTCGATGAACCCGCGTGTCCCGAATTCCGCTCCCGCCATACCCGTCACCACCAGATTTTTCACGATCAGCGGAGCAGCCGTCGCGCTATACCCTTTCTTGTAGTCTTCCAGCGTCGCCTTCCACAGCACTGCGCCGGAGGTTGCGTCCATCGCGAGCAGCGTTCCTTCCAGATTCACCTTGAACAGCTTGTTCCCTTTGGCGGCGAACCCGCGATTCACCGCGCCGCAGCACAGGTCGACTCCTGTGGGAGGCGCGCTCTTATAGGACCAGATGGGACGCCCCGTGAGCGCGTCCAGAGCCCAAGCGAAATTCGAAGGTCCGGTGACGAACATCATCCGATCGAACACCAGCGGAGTGGTTTCATTCTTGCCCGGCACGCCGGTCTGATACATCCATTGCGACGCGAGCCGCGATACATTCTTCGCGTTGATTTGATCCAGTTCGCTGTAGCGCCATCCCAGCGAGTTCTTGCCGTAGCTCATCCACGAACCTGGATCGATCTGGGCGTGGCAAATCATTGCGGCGAGAACCCCGCAACCTAGAAGTTTCATCGGGCACCTCGCAGGCTGACCAGATACGCCAGAAGATCATTCAGTTCGTTCTGCGCCAGGGCTTTTTCGTAAGAAGGCATCAATGATCGATTTTCTCGAGTTATGGAAGTAACATCCTCCCGCAGGAACGAATAGTATTTGCCCGTAAGATCCACCAATTGGGCCGAGAAATTGTCGAGGCTGCGTTCCACACCCGCGATGCTTTTACCATCGCGCAGGACTACGCGTAGCGTGCCGTATCCAGGCGTCACATCCGCGTCGGGTTTCACGACGGACGCGCGCAGATAGGCGAGGCTTCGCCGTCGGCCGACCTGGCTGAGATCGGGACCAATCCCGCTGCCATTACTCCCGACGCGATGACATTTTCCGCAGCTCCCTTTGCCCCAGAAAATCTTTTCGCCTGAAGAAGGGTCGCCCTGGACGGTGCTCGTCTCATGTTGGGCAACGGACCTTATATAAGATACGATTCGCCAGATTGCGTCCGCGTCCATGCGGTCGGCGTAGCCGGGCATTTCCGATCCCGGCACACCCCGTGCGATCGCGCCATACAGGTCGCTGTCGCGATCGCCGACAGAATACGTCCCGAGCGTCAAGTCAGGGCCGCGGCCGCCATCGGCATGGATTCCATGGCAGGGTGCGCAAAGAATACGGAATGTCCATCGGCCGGTTTCAGCAGCCTTGGCGTCGGCGGCAAACGGATTAGCATTCTGGCCGTGGCAACATGACGCGAAGATGAGAAGGCCTGTCAGTTTCAATGCCGGCCTCACTGAAGCGAGCCGCCCTTCTTCTGATAGTTCGGGTAGCTGGGCCGCGTACCATAGTTCACCGGGTTCTTCTTAAGCCGGTCCAGCGCCACGTCGACCGCTTTTTCAAGCTGCGGGTCGTGCCCCTGGCGAACCAGCTTCGGATCCATTTCGACTTCGACATCCGGTGCCACGCCGTGATTCTCGATTTCCCATGAGCCGTCCAGATTGTAGAAAGCGAGGTCCGGCGTACCGACGTTGCCGCCGTCGATAAGATCTCCCGGTCCCGTATAGTGACCCACCAAGCCTCCCCAGGTGCGCATGCCTACCAGGGGGCCAATCCCCGACTTACGGAACAGCCACGGCATGGCATCTCCCCCGGAGCCGGCCATTTCATTGGTGATCATCACCTTCGCGCCGAAGATCCCCTCCATGGGAACCGTGATGTCTTCGCCTTCGCGCATGGTGAAACGGCCGAGCAGCGGGCGTCGCAGGTAATCGACTACATAATCCGCAATCGATCCGCCACCGTTGAAACGCTCATCGATGATCACCCCTTCCTTGCCAACCTGGCTGAAGAAGTAGCGATTGAAATTCATATAGCCACCGTCAGCCGTATCCGGCATGTACACATATCCGACGCGCCCGCCGCTGAGTTGATTCACCTTGCGCCGGTTATCTTCGATCCAGGCGAAATTGCGCAAGGCGCGTTCGTCGGGGACCGGCACCACCGTGACCTCGCGCGAGTTGGCGCCGCCCGGATCCGATCCAACCCGGATCACGATCGATTTTCCCGCGGTTTCTTCAAAGAAGCTGTACAGGTTTGCCGGCGGACGGACGTCGCGTCCTTGCACCGCCAGAAGATATTCGCCTTCCGCAACGTTAACGCCTGGCTGTGTCAAGGGGGCGTTGAGACGCGGATTCCAGTTTTCTCCGTTGTATACGCGCGCGAATCGATAGCGGCCGTTTTCCACGACATAATCGGCGCCGAGCAGCCCGCCTCGAACACGCTTGACCTCCGGACGGTCTCCACCGCCGACAAACATGTGCCCCACCGTCATCTCGCCCAGCATTTCCTCAAACAGGTAGTTCAAATCGTCACGGCTGGCGATGTTTGCGAGATACGGCTCGTATTTTTTCTCGATCTCTTCTTTGTTCAGCCCGTGTAGTCCGGGGTCGTAGAAGAAATCGCGCTCATCGCGCCAAGCCTGGTGATACATGTGCTCCCATTCAGCCTTCGGATCGACGAAAGCTTCCATCGAGTCGAGCGCCAGGGGTCGCGCCGCATCCGCCGGAGGCCCGGCCGGCTGCTTGGCCGCTGCAGTAATGAAGTATTGCTGCCCTTGGCGGTACAGCATTTTTTCTCCGTTCGCCGACACGATAACACCGCCGATGCTGTCCCTGAGTTTGTCGGTCTTTCGCGTTTTCAAATCGAACATATGCAACGTCAACTGAGGACCTTCGAAGGGACCCCCGAGCGATTGTACCGGCGGAGCTTCCATCAGGAACAGCACTCCCGGCTTTCCAACCGACATGGAAGTGTAGTTCCGCGCGGGAATCGGCAGGGCGAGAATCCGCTGGCCGATGTTGTCGAAATCGATCTTAACCGCGACGTCCTTTTTCGCCTCCTCCGGTTTCTTCGCGTCCGCGGCCGGCTTCTCTTCGTCGCTTTCAGGGGCAAGCGGCGACGGCTGATCCTTGGCGAGCACGGCAAGGTAGACGCTGCGCGTGACCGGCCTCTGTATGCTCGACATATCCAGCCAGCCGGAAGCCAATGCGGTGTCGGTGCTCGCCGCGAAGTACAGATACTTCCCTTCCTTATCGAAGGCGGCGTACGCAGCGTCGCTCATGCCGTCGGTGAGTTGAAAACTCTTGCTCTGTTCCAGCGAATACACGAAAACCGCGTGAAGATGGCTCTTCAGTTTTTTGGTATAGGCGATCCACTTGTTGTCAGGCGACCATGCGGGGTTCAGCGATACCGGGCCCGCGTAGGTATCGGTGTCTATCCGGATAGGCACGCCTTTTTCGAGGTCCAGGTAACAAACATTCAGTTGTTTGTCTGTATAGGCGATCTTCTTGCTATCCGGGGACCAGCGTGGCGAATAAGGAAATGCCGGCGGATTCCCCAGGCTGATGCGCCGCGGCTCTCCGAGCCCGTTCTGATCGCGAACTTCCAGAGCGTATTCGCCGGAAACGTCCGAAAAATAGGCGATCGACTTGCCGTCCGGGGACCATGCCGGGTCGCGCTCCATGGCCGCTGCTGTCTTGGTCAGATTGCGAACATCGCCTTTTTCGGCCGGCACCGTAAAGATTTCACCGTGGGCGACGAAAATCGCGCGCGCGCCGGTGGGAGAAATGCCTGCGGCTCGAATCTCATTGGGAGTGAATTTGCGAAAGTGTGCGCGAACCTCCGGCAGATCGCCCGCGATCCGTACGGTTACAGCATGCTCCTTGCGCGTTTTCAGATCGTAGATGTGCAGGGAACCAAACTGCTCGTAAACGATTGCATCGGAGGCCGCCGAAGCCGCCTTAAAATCCAGGCCGTTGTTCTTGATCAGTTCGCTGACTTGCTTGGACTTGGTGTCGAAAGCGAATAACGAAACCGGGCCGTTACGATCCGAGAGGAAATAAATCGTGTCGCCCACCCACATCGGATTGAAGTCGTTGGAATTATTGCGCGGGATTTTCGTGACGCTTGAATCGGCGAGCGTTGCGATCCAGATCGGTTTGGTCTGGCCACCGCGATAGCGCTTCCATGCCCGCTGCCATTGATCGGTAGGAACGTAGGCGAGCTTGGTGCCGTCCCCAGAATAGGCGCCCTCGACGGCGCGGTCCAGTGGAAGCTGAGTTTCGACGCCGCCCTCGACCGGGACCACAAAAAGGCGGCTGAAGTTCGAATAGCTGCTGCGGGCGGACGCAAAGATCACCTGCTTGCCGTCGGGCGTCCATCCAACCACGCGATCCGGCGCCGGATGATACGTAAGACGCTTGGGAGTTCCGCCGGACGCGGGGATCACGAATACATCTACGTTGCCATCGTACTCGCCGGTAAAGGCGATTTGCGATCCGTCGGGTGAAAAGACAGGCTCGGACTCGATACCGGCCCCCGTGGTCAGGCGAATCGCGTCGCCGCCTTCGCGGCTTACACTCCACAGGTCATTCGCAAAACTAAACACGATTTGCGTTCGGCTGATGCTGGGATGGCGCAGCAACAAGGGCTTGTCGTTCGGAGCAGCGCACCAGGCAAGCTGCGTGGATGTCGCGAGGAGCAGGCAGGCAATCGGCTTCATATTGCGATTTCTCCTGCGTTGATTATACTGATCGCTCTTGCGATTGGCGCGGCACCCGCTACCGCTGACTCGGTGACACCAGCGAGCAACCCAATTGGCCTCGCGCGTGAAAGCCATTAGACCAGCGCCGCCGCGTGTGATAGCGTAAGGCCCAGCAAAGGAGCAAATCATGAATCTTCTTGTGCCTTTCATCGCTTTGTTTGTTTCCGCGGCCTTCGCGGCCGACAACGCTGCCGATCTCCAGAAGAAATTCGTTGGCTCCTGGAAACTGATCTCTATTGAAGGGCCGAATCGGAACAACACGGCGAAGCCTTTCGGAATGATTACCTACGACACCGTGGGCCACATGTCCGTGCACATCGTCCGGGGAGATCGTCCGGCTTTTCCAAATGGCCGTGCCAAGGCGACGGACAAGGAGAAAGCTGCCGCGTTTGACACTTACACGGCGTACTACGGAACCTACACCTTTGAACCCGAGAATGGCATCGTGATCCACCATCTCGAAGGTTCGATCACTCCAGGGCAGATCGGTCAGGACAACATCCGCTACTTCGAGCTACAGGGCAACCGCCTGACTCTCAGTGTCGCCAACGATGGCAAGGGTGGCCGGATGGCTCGTAAGGATACCACCGCTCACTTAACCTGGGAACGAATCGCGGCAAAATAGCCGGCACATCACCCACGGAACCACTGCTTGGTTATGCGACGGTACGCTGAGCAACTACTCCCAACTCAACAAAGACAGCGTGGTGTTGTCCTTGATTACGATTCCTTTTGCCAGCATCAGAGGATTCGCATAAGTTGAGCTATCCGCTACCTCGTAGCGGTGCAGCGGCTCGAAGCCGTCCCCGCTTGCCCGGGCGACGATGAGCTCGGCATTATCCTTCAACAGGAACAGCAGGTCGCCTGAAATGAGGACCACGGCATTGTCCCCCTGACGCGGAGGACTGGTCCACAGTGTCTTCCCGGTGTCCGCGTCGACGCAGAAGAAAATTCCGCTGGTGCGGTTGGAAAACCCGAAAATCAGATTGCCCTTCTGCACTGGAGAACTGAAACGCATGGTGAGCTCGGAAATCGTCCATGCTTTCTCCGTCGTCCAGGAGTTGTTTTGTTTGTTCGCCTGAAGCAACATCGTTCCGGGATCGCCTGCCAGAATCAACCGCTGGCCGAATCGAAGGGGTGTTGGTATGTTCATGCCACTACGCCCGGGGAAATCGATTCGCCACAACAGGTCTCCGGACGCCAGGGAAAGGCCGACCGCGTATTTCTGCGTGAGGGTGACCACTTGCTTGACGCCGTCGATCTCGACAATCACAGGAGAGGCATAGGCCGGACCGTCGCCCTTCCACATCCATTTCTGAGCGCCGGATTTGGCCTGGTAGGCTACCACCGCGCCGTCATCGTTGGTGCCGATCAGTGCGACGACGAGCCCGTCGGCGGCCACCGGCGACATGGACGTCCCGAATTGCGGCCACGTGCCCTTGAAATCCTTGGAGTAGTCCTTTCTCCATTCCACTTTGCCTGTCGTTGCATCGAAGGACGAGAGAATGCCGGAGATGCCGAATGTATAAAGTTTTCCCTCGTAATAGAGGGGCGTCGACTTGGGACCTTTGCCGTGACGGGCAGCAGAACTAACCGGCTCGTACTGCGCGGGATAGCTCTGCCGCCAAAGAGTCTTGCCATTTTCCGGATCGATGCTCATGGCGACCTCGTCGTCGCCCTGACGCGCAAATTCCAGAATCCGGCCGCCTGCGAGAATTGGAGACGCGTAGCCCTCTCCAATGGTGACTTTCCATTTCGTGGTCAGCTTCTCCGGCCACGCTTTTGGCTCAGAAAAACGCGTCACGCCGTCGCGGTTGGGACCGCGCCATTGCGGCCAATCCTGAGCACTCAAACTCGCGACGATACCAACCACCCACGCCAGAATGCACAAATTTTTCTTCATTTCCCCTCCTCTAGCCCAGGCTCTTTCGAAGACGATCCATAATCTCTCCCGAGGACGCGCGGTTCCAGGTTTCGTTCACATTCAAGGAGAACCAGCCGTCCCGAGGTTCTCCCAGACGAAAGCCTGCGTCTTGCGCGTGCTTCCGGAATGCCGTGGCATCCGAGTTCTTCGTCCGCAAGTAGAAAATGTTCGTCCCGTTCGGAACCCGGCGGACTTCGAAGCGGCGGTCTTCATTCAGGGACGAGATCACACGTTCCGAGCAAGCGACCGCGCCACGATATCTTTCTTCGAACCCGTCGAAAAAATGTAGCGCGACGGCGGCGAAGGGCCACACGTGACTCAATCCGCCGCCGAACATGCGCCGCGTGTGATACAGATCGTCCAGCAAACTCTTCGGGCCAGCCAGAATCGCTCCACTAGCCGCGTTGAAGTACTTGTACATGGAAATGTAGACGGTATCGAACATTGCGGCATACTCGCGAACCGTCGTGGTTCCATGACCGGCGGCGAGATACAGCCGCGCGCCATCCAGATGGAGCCCCACCTTATGCCCGCGGGCCCACCCTACGATTTTTTTCATCTCCGCCAGATCGAACGATTCACCATTCTTGCGGCGAACCGGAGTTTCAATTTGCAGCGCGCCAATCGGCACCGCCACGCGGCCTGAGTCCCCACGTTGGAGTTCTTCTTCGACCTCGGCCGCCGTGAAGGTCGCTTTCCCTTGACCCAGCGGGACCAGGTGGAGACCGCTCAGCGTCTGGCAACAATCGCCGCAATCATTGAACAGATGGCATTCGTGCTGGACCAGCACCCGGCGCTTGTCACCAGCAAGGATTCGCACGGCCAAGTGGTTTGCCAGCGTTCCCGTTGGCAACCAAACGGCGGTTTCTTTACCCAGAGCCGCAGCGACTTTAGCCTCCAGCGTGGCCACCACGCCCTCACGCGAATACGAATCCGGTGTAATGCCGCCAGAGAGTTTTTTCAGCAGGTCCGAGTATTCTTCAGGAGTATGTGGAATGCCGTCGCCGGTGGTGATGACCGGCCCTCGCTCGCCTGCGGCGAAAACGGCGGGAGCGAGCCCCGTCAGCACCGGAGCCGCCAGCACCGGCGAAGCCAGAAACGATCTGCGGTTCATAATGCGACCAATCCTATCATGCTGGAATTTCCGGGTATACTGAGCAATCGCAAGATGTTGAATTCGGGAGGATCCCAATGAAGAAGAGCCAGCGTATTTGCCTGGCAGTCTTGGCTTTGTTGTCCATGCCGAACTTTTTCGGCCAAACTCTGACTCGCGCCCAGGAGCGCGCGAAAGCCAAGGCTCAGAACGTGCCGGAGATTCCGTACGAATCGGCGCCCAATTTTTTGAAACTGCCGACGGGAGTCTATTTCGGCGAAGTGGTCGGCGTCGCCACCAATTCCAAGGGCCACGTTTTCGTCTACACTCGCAGCTACGACACACGGCTGCTGGAGTTCGACCAGGCCGGTAAATTCGTCAAAGAGATCGGCGAAGGAGTGTACGGATTCGCGTTCGCACACGCGGTGCGCGTCGATTCGCAGGACAACATCTGGGCCGTCGATGAAGGCACCAACATGATCGTCAAGTTCAGTCCTGAAGGAAAGGTTCTCATGGTGCTGGGGCACCGGCCCGAGTCGGGCGAGGTTCCGGTAACGCCAGGCTTCGGCGTCGCTCCGCCTGCGGCCGAGCCGTACACATTCAATCGCCAAACCGACGTCGCGTTCGACCCGCAGGGCAATATTTTCGTCTCCGATGGATACGGCAACTCGCGCGTGGTCAAGTATGACAAGAACGGACGATACATCACGTCGGCCGGGTCCCGCGGTTCGGAGCCGGGACAGCTCAATCTTCCCCACACCTTGACGGCGGATGCCAAGGGCAACATCTACGTCGGCGATCGCAGCAACAGCCGTATTCAAGTATTCGACAATGATTTGAAACTGAAGACTGTTTACGACCAGGTGGGTGCGCCTTGGGCGGTGTGCATCACGCCGGGTCCGCATCAGTATCTGTATAGCTCCAATTCGAATCCCGACAACAACAACTCAGAGATCATGGCGGTCACCGGCGAAGTCTACAAGATGGAACTCGACGGGACGATTCTCGGCAAGTTCGGCAAGCCAGGCAAGCAACTGGGCGAATTCAGCACGATTCACGAAATGGATTGCCGCTCGGAAAACGAGATCTACACGGCTGAGATCAACCGCTGGGGCGTGCAGAAAATCGTTCTGCATCCGAAAAAGTAGGACGACCACTATGAGAATCATTTCCATTTTGATCGGAGCAGGATCGCTGTTTGCCCAGGCTCCTGAAATCGCTTTCGATTCCGCGCCCAACCTTTTGAAAATGCCGGATCGCATGTACATGGGCGAAGCGGCCGGTGTCGCGACCAATTCCAAGGGCCATATTTACGTGTACACGCGCACCGGCGACGCATATGCGACCACCGGAACGTCGCGTACGTTTTCACACGGTGGATCGCGCCTGTTCGAGTTCGATCAAACCGGAAAGTATGTTGGCGAGATCGGTCAGAATTCTTACGGTTTCCTGGTCGCGCAATCCGTGCGCGTCGATCCGCAGGACAACATCTGGATCGTCGATAAACTGTCGAGCTTGGTTGTTAAGTTCGCGCCGGACGGCCGCGTGCTGATGCCGATGGGCCGCAAGCCCGAAGCGATTTTTGTGGGCGCCCGAGGCGGTGTTCCCGGCGCGGGACGCGGTGCGGTTCCAGCCGGCGCAGCCGGAGCAGCTCCAGGCGGCGGTCGCGGTCGTGGTGAGGGCGGCCCTGCCCCGCTTCCCGGCGCCGGTGCCCCCGGCGACCTTTTCAACGGGCCGTCGGACGTCGCCTGGGATGCGCAAGGCAACATTTTCATCTCTGACGGCTTCGGCAATGCGCGCATCGCGAAGTTCGACAAGAATGGCAAATACCTCAAGTCGTGGGGATCCAGGGGATCGGAGCCAGGGCAGTTCAACAACCCGCGCTCGCTTGCGACCGACGCGCAAGGCAACATCTACGTTGCCGACAAGGGCAACAACCGTATTCAAGTTTTCGATAACGACGGAACCTTCAAGACCGAGATCGCGGGCGTAGGCGCGCCGACGGCCATCTGCATTTCGCCGGGATCGCATCCATACTTGTACGCGTCCAATTCGAACGAAGTGAATTCGCTCGACCATGGCGAGATCTACAAGATGGAACTGGACGGAAAAGTCCTCGGGCAGTTCGGAAGAGCGGGCCATCTCATTAAGGAGTTCGGCGCGGTGAACCAGATAGACTGCCGCCGTGCCAACGAACTCTACGTTGGTGAGTTGATGAACTGGCGCGTCCAGAAGATTACCCTGCACTAATTAGTTGTGGCGCGCGCACTCGTGCGTGCCGCGTCGAGACTCTTCTCGACGCTTTTTCGCGAGAGTGCGAGGCCGTGGGTCGGCACGCAAAGTGCGCCTGCGCCACAACTTATACGCTCAACGATTTCCTCGATTTCTTCGGAACAAACGCCAGGAACCGCCGCGGATTATCGACCAGAATACCGTGGAGGACCTCTTCCTTCACTCCGGCTTCACGAAGCTTCGGCGCGAATACGGTAACGGTTTTTGCGTATCCTGCGCCGTTGTTGCGCTTGAGTTGGTTCGCACCTGAAAAGTCCGACGCGAACATTAAGTTGGCCGCGAATCCCTTCTCGATCAGCTTGACGACCATCGGGACTTGCTGAGCGTCCCCCGGCCCGCCCTGCCGATCGAAGCCGACAAATGCTCCTCGTTTGCAGATTTCGCTCTGTACTTTGACATCCGGATCGACCAGGTTCCCCAAGTGGCCGATCACGATGTGCTGCGGCTTGACGCCCCCTTTTTCGAGAATGTCGAGCTGTTCCATTGCGGACTTGCCGGGTATGCCGGTGTGCGTGAAAATCGGAAGATTCGTTGCCAGATGCACTTTCGCGATGGCGCGAAACACCTTGCGCTCGTCATCCGTAATCTCGTCCCAACTGCCGATTTCCCCGAGCGCTCCCACCGGCTGCGTGTTTGCTTTATGAATCAGATCCTGTGCGATCTGGTCTTCACTCCAGGTCGCGATCTCAGGTGGATAAAAAGGCTGCGTATAAAAGCCGGTGCTCGCCACAATGGGCATACCGGAACGTTCGCTGAGCTGCTTCAGGAAATCGAGCTTCCGGCCCATGTCTTCATGGCCGCCGTCAACCAGGCAAGCGACTCCATCTTTTTGAGCAGCCTTGATCTCGTCCACCATCAGTTCGAGATCTTCCAAGAAGTACGGCTGAGCCGACACCGGCGCAACCGGAGCCGCCGTACCTTGCTTCGTCGCACCCTGCGCGCCCGCTCGCCCGCGCGCCCCTGCTTGCGCCCTCGCGATGGCGATCCATTTCGGCATGAAATCGGTGGCAAGCGACATGTGCTCATGGAACAGCGTCGCGCCTCCGCCGAGTTCTTCCGGATGCATGTCCTTCAGAATGGTTCGAATGATGGCGTGTTTTGCAAACGGCGACGCCTTTGCGCCGTAGGCGCTTGCCGCCGCGCCGATTCCCAATAAGCTCAGTGCCTCGCGACGGGTTATTCGTGGGCCATATGAGTCGCTCATTCCGCTCTCCCGCCCTATATCCTACCCTTCGCGGGCCTGGGACGTTCAATCCGGCGGTAGCTGCAATCGCAGATGCTTCTCTTGGTTCAATCGGACGGTTGTTTCTCGATCGATGACGTCAGGTGACAGCATCTGTTGCTTGCCCTGAGAGTCCAAATAGTGCAGCTCGCCGCCTTGAACCCAAGCCGCTGCCGCAGATCGCTGTGAGCCATCCTTCAGCGCAATTGTAAACGTGTTCGCGTCGATCCCCGTCCCGGCATTTCCAGAGGATGGCGCGGCGTATTCGTGAATCACGGTTTGAACCGGTCGAATCGGCGCGGGAGTAGGGGGAGCGATCACCACGATGCTCGGTGCAGGCGATTCTTGCGGGGACAATCCCAAGTATGGATCGCCGACCGCGTCCGGGTAATCGCCCCAAAAGCCATAGTCCCCATACGAACCGATGAAGCGATTCTCAAACCGGTTAGAGCGGTGACGCGTACGAACCACGGAACTTCGGCCAACCGCGCCATGGCCTGCAAATCCACGCCCCGCGGCATTGCCCGCCGCTATCCCACCGCCATGTTGCGCAAACGCAGCCTGAACCATGAGGACGATGGCCGTCACTAGCCGCATAAATCCGACTCCTCTACGCCGCTATCCACGATAGTACGCCGGTTAATTCATTGAAAGCAACGAAGCTCCGCGCCGTTGTCTCTATTCTGATTTACTCAAGCCGCCGAAGAGATGAGTGTGAGACCACGCCTCCCCATGCTCGTCTGCTTGCTGTCAGGTGGAGTAGGTCTCGCCCAAAACCAGCCTCACGAAAGGATTGTCGAGAGCATCGTCCCCTGGCTCGCGTATAATTCGTCGTGCTCGTCATCGGTCGAGTTGCAGAATCTGGGGACCCGGGAAGTGGCCGTGGAAGTGGAGGCACATAAAAGCAGCGGCGCTCTCGCTCCGTTCGCGGGTCATACCGGAATCCAGGTGCGCTTGAGCGCAGGCGAACGCGCCGTGTACAAGCTGCAACTCACGG
The DNA here is from genome assembly GCA_035568415.1 of Bryobacteraceae bacterium. Lineage (GTDB taxonomy): Bacteria > Acidobacteriota > Terriglobia > Bryobacterales > Bryobacteraceae > Palsa-187. Next base: position 103,503 of record DATMOC010000020.1, read on the forward strand.
AGGAGACTACCGGCGCCTGGGTGCGCGTGCGCGAGACGATTCCCTCGTCGCTTCTTTCACCGGTTCTCGCCGTGGCCGGCGTCACCGAGTGCCTGACCGCCGACGAACTGCACAGCACCGTTCGCGAAGTGGCCTGGCCCTCCGGCAGCCCCTGGTTCTCAGGCGACGTGAGCCAACGTGACGATGGCATCATTGCGCTGATCAACACCACGGAGCGCACCGTCCGGGTTTCGGGATGCTATTCGTCCGGCGTGTTGTACTCGGTTCCCCATAACGATCGCCCCGCAGCCGATCTGACGCTGCTGTGCTCGGAATCCATCCAGGAACTCATTCCACCCTTCGGATCGCGGCAGTTTCCAGTGGCGCGTGGCGGGAACTCACACTTCTCCCTGACTACGTGGGGTGACGCGATCGTTCTCCAGATGCTGCGGCCCTCCGATACCAGCGTGAAAGTCTACCGGGTCGATTCCACCATCACGTTTGGACAAGAAGTTCCTGGCAAGTGATCCTGCGCCGGTTCACGTTTCCGGGTACTGGACTTCGCGCAGCCTACGCTCCAGAAATCGACGTTCGGTGTCATTGCTGACCAGCGCGAGCGCTTTCGCGTAGGATTGCGCGGCTTCCGTTAACGATCCGAGACGGCGCAACAGATCGGCACGCGCGGAATGGAGTAGATGGTACTGCGCCAGATCGCCCGTTGCGGCGAGTTCATCGATGATCGCGAGCGCAGGCCGCAGGCCGTGCACCATGGCGACCGCCACCGCGCGGTTTAGCGACACGATGGGCGAAGGCTGCAGGCGCTCGAGCAGGTCGTACAGCCGCAGGATCTGCGGCCAGTCGGTATCTTCCGCGCGCGCCGCCTGACAATGCAGCGCTGCGATCGACGCTTGAATCGCAAATGGACCCGATCCGTTGCGAAGCGCGTCAGCCGCGAGCGGCAGAGCCTCGGCAATCTGTTCATGATTCCAGCGGCTGCGGTCCTGCTGCTCCAGCACCACCAGATCGCCGGCATCATCCATGCGGGCGTCCCGCCGCGAATCGTGCAGAAGCATCAGGGCTAACAAAGCCGTCACTTCTGCGGGCGGCGGCGACAACAGCGTCCGGATCAGGCGTCCCAGGCGGATGGCCTCCGCGCAGAGATCCGCCCTAAGAAGTCCTCCGCCTTTGGTGACCGCGTAGCCTTCATTGAAGATCAGATAGATGACCGTCAGCACTGCGTCCAGCCGCTCCGGCATGTCGCTGGCGCCCGGGACCGCATAGGGAATCCCCGCATCGCGAATCTTGCGCTTCGCTCGCACCAGCCGTTGCGCCATGGTCGCCGGCGGAACCAGAAACGCGCGCGCGATCTCGTCGGTTTCCAGGCCGCCCAGCGTGCGCAGTGTCAGCCCGACCTGCGCCTCGGCCGATAGCGCCGGATGGCAGCAGGTGAAGATCAGCCGAAGACGATCGTCGGGGATCTCGGCTGTATCCAGCGCGGTTTCGTAGTCCGGCGCCGTTATGGCCGGCGCTAATTCGGCCACCTGCATAGCGACCTTATCTTTGAATAGCGCCCGCCGCCGGATCAGGTCGATGGCCTTGTGTCGGGCCGTTTGGATGATCCAGGCGCCTGGAAATTCGGGGACTCCCGCAGTCCTCCACTGGTTCACAGCGGCTGCAAATGCTTCCTGCGCAGCCTCTTCGGCGGCATCGAAGTCGCCCACCAGGCGAATCAGCGCAGCGACGATTCGGCCCCAATCCGAGCGATAGAGCGCCTCGACTGCCTGATCGGCATCCCCGTTCATGACCTCGATGGTAAATAATTCTCTAGTAGGGTGTCGATTGGGACATCCACCGTTCGACGTAACTATGGAGGATTGACGCATGCGATACATGATGCTGGTGTACCAAGACGAGCAGGTAATGGACGAAGCGGAGCGCCAGCACTGTTACGAAGAGTCCACGCAGCTCACGCACGACCTCAACTCGCACGGGCATTTCCTGGCAGCGGCTCCTCTGCACCCCGTATCGACGGCGACCAGCGTCCGGGTGCGCGACAACAAGCGGATGGTGACCGACGGTCCGTTCGCGGAAACGCGCGAGCAGCTCGGCGGCTTTTTCATGATCGAGGCCAAGGATCTCGACGAAGCCATCGGCATCGCGGCCCGGATTCCCGGGGCACGTCGCGGTACCGTCGAAATCCGGCCGGTGGTCGAGCTCGCGGGAATGCCTACGAACGCCGATTCCCGGCGGCTGGCGGCAGCGGAGAAGTAATTCAAAATTGAATTTCAAGGGGGCGGCATTCATGGCGAAGGCGAATGGAGTACGGGTGCTGGTGGGGACGCGCAAAGGCGCGTTCATACTGACGTCGGACGGAAAGCGTGAAAAGTGGGACGTGAGCGGCCCTCATTTTGCGGGCTGGGAGATCTACCACGTCAAGGGATCGCCAGCCGATCCGGATCGGCTCTACGCTTCGCAGTCCAGCGGCTGGTTCGGACAGGTGATCCAGCGATCGAACGACGGAGGAAAGACGTGGGGGCCGGTGGATAACAAGTTCCTGTACGACGGCGTCACCGGCACGCATCAGTGGTACGACGGCACAGCCCATCCCTGGGAATTCAAGCGAGTCTGGCACCTCGAGCCGTCGCTCACCGATCCGGACACCGTCTATGCCGGCATCGAGGACGCGGCAATCTTTCGCTCGAAAGATGGCGGGCAGAGCTGGAGCGAGCTTCCCGGGTTGCGCGGACACGGCTCGGGTCCTCGCTGGCAGCCGGGCGCAGGTGGAATGTGCTTGCATACTATTCTTCTCGATCCCAGTAATCCCCGCCGGATGTTCATCGCTATCTCCGCTGCGGGAGCTTTTCGCAGTGATGATGAGGGTGAGACTTGGCGGCCGATCAACAAAGGATTGCACTCGGAATATATTCCCGAGCCGACGGCGGAAGTCGGCCACTGCGTGCATCGCATCGCGATGCATCCGTCGCGTCCCGGCGTTCTCTTCATGCAGAAGCATTGGGATGTGATGCGCACTGACGATGCCGGCGATTCGTGGCGCGAAATCAGCGGAAATTTGCCGACTGACTTCGGCTTTGTGATCGACGTCCACGCACACGAGCCGGAAACCATCTACGTGGTCCCCATCAAGAGCGACCGGGAGCATTATCCGCCCGACGGAAAACTGCGCGTGTATCGCAGCCGGAGCGGAGGAGATGAATGGGAGGCGCTCACCAAGGGGCTCCCGCAAAGCGACTGCTACGTCAACGTGCTGCGCGACGCCATGGCCGTCGACTCGCTCGATTCCTGCGGCGTGTATTTCGGTACGACCGGAGGGCAAGTCTATGCGTCGGCCGATGCCGGGGACAACTGGGCGCCCATCGTGCGGGATCTACCGGCCGTGCTTTCTGTTGAAGTGCAGACCCTGTCGTGAACTCATCCGTGATTCACGTCGTTTTGCCGGCGCATCTGCGCACGCTCGCGCAAATCAATGGCGAAGTGCGGCTCGAAGTCCACGGCAACATCACGCTGCGCTCGGTTCTTGACGCCTTGGAGGCCTGTTATCCGGCGCTTTGCGGAACCATCCGCGATCACGTCACGCAACAGCGCCGGCCCTTCGTGCGCTTCTTCGCTTGCGAGCAGGATCTGTCACATGAATCGCCGGACGCGCCGCTGCCCCAGCCGGTCGCAACTTCAGCCGAGCCGCTGCTGATCGTCGGGGCAATCGCGGGCGGCTCTGTTTCCGATCCGCCGCCAATTCTCGCGCACTCCGGGTGATATACTTCCCGGAGCTTGACGCGTGCCATGACCCGAGTCGCCTTCGCCGCCACGCTGAGCCTGCTCGTGAACGTCCGGGCGGACGACCAGTGGCCGCAGTTTCGCGGTCCTCACGCCGGCGTCGTTGCCGATGATCCTTCCTTGCCTGAATCCTGGAGCGAGACAGATCACGTCGTCTGGAAAGTGGACATCCCCGGGCTGGGGTGGAGCTCGCCAGTCGTCTGGGACGATCACGTTTTTCTGACCACCGCGATCAGCACTGGTCTCGAAGCGCCTCCCACTAAGGGTCTGTACGATCCGAGCGAGGGCCACGGCAAATTGCGATCTACCGCGCCGCAGAAATGGGTTATCTGCGACCTCGATTTCAAGACCGGGAAGATGCGCTGGCAGCGCGAGCTGCGCAACGCGATCTCGCCGATCGCCAAGCACGTCAAGAACAGTTTCGCCTCCGAAACTCCGGTCACCGATGGTGAGCGCGTCTATGTTTACTTCGCCTCCATCGGCCTTCTCGCCGCGCTGGATTCGAACGGCCAGACCGTCTGGACCAAGGACATCGGCGGAGGGAACGGCGCCAGCGAGTACGGCACCGGCTCCTCGCCTGTGCTGCACAAAGACCGTTTGTACATCGTCAACGACAACGCGACGCAGTCCTTCCTCGCCGCGTTCGACAAGAAAACCGGTAAAGAGCTTTGGCGCGCGTCCCGCGAGGAAAGCCAAAGCTGGGCCACTCCCTTCATCTGGCAGAACGAGCTGCGGACGGAAATCGTGACAGCGGCCACCGGCAAGGTGCGTTCCTACGATCTCGAAGGCAAGCTTTTATGGGAGCTAAAAGGCATGACGATTCTCGCCACGCCGACTCCATTTAGCGCTCACGGACTGGTTTACATCAGCTCGGGTTATCCCGGAGCTTCGCCGCGCCCGGTCTACGCGATCCGGCCTGGAGCCTCGGGCGATATCTCGCTCCGCCCCGGCGAATCCGGCAATCAGTTCGTCGCCTGGTATCAGCCCCAGTTGGGGACCTACAGCACCTCCGCACTCGCTTATGGCGATTATTACTACACCCTTCTCGACCGTGGATTTCTGCTGTGTCACGACGCCAGGACCGGTAAACAGATCTACAGCCGGCAGCGTATTTCCCCGGATGCGAGTGGATTCACCGCGTCGCCATGGGGCTATAACGGCAAGGTCTTTCTGCTGAGCGAGGATGGCGATACGTTCGTGGTGCAGGCGGGTCCCGAGTACAAACTGGTCGGCAAGAACGCGCTGAACGAAATGACCCTCGCGACACCCGCCGTGTCGCGGGGAAGCCTGCTCATCCGCACCCAAACGAAGCTTTACCGCATTGCCAATCGGGTAGACCAATGAAGCCGTCGCTTGCCTTGCTGTACTGCGTCAGCCTGGCGGCGCAGGTAAACTTCACCCAGATTTCATCCTTGCCAGGACCTCACGATTTGGCCAAGCTTCAAGGCACGCGCGCCTACCTCGCAAGTGGAAAGGTTCTGACCATGTTCGACCTTTCCAACCCCGCGTTACCGCGTCGCGAAGGACAATTCGAATTTGCCGACAGGATCTGGGGATTCAGTATCGTTGGTTCGCTGGTCTATGTCGCTGACGACTTAGCAGGTCTCGCGATCCTGGACGTTTCAGATCCGTCCAAGCCCCGGTTGCGCAGTACGCTGAAGACCCACGGTCAAGCCAAAGCAGTGGTGGTTTCAGGAACCAAGGCTCTGCTGGTCGACCACATGGAGGGGCTGGCCCTCGTCGACGTGTCCGACGCGGCCAAGCCGGTACCTGCAGGCTCGCTTTTTCTGGAAGGCTACGCCCGCGATGTGGCCCTGTCCGGTTCGCTCGCCTACGCCGTGGATTCTCCCGCTGGATTCTATGCGGTCGACCTCTCCAAGTCAGGTCCCTTGGACTTCGCGGGATCGCTCCAGTCGGCGAGTGGGCAAACCGTTGCGGTTGCGGGCGCGATCGCCTGCGTTCCCAGCCGTGGAGGACTCCAGGTGTTCGACGTCTCGAATCCATCGGCTCCAGTTCTCGCCGCCACTTTGAAAACGCCGGGCACTCCGCTGCGCGTGACAATCCGCGGCAAACGAGCCTACCTGGCCGACGGACGCGAGGGCCTTCAAGTGGTGGACTTAGCGGATCCGTCCCGGCCCGTAATCGTCGGAACCTACAAAACCACCAGCCTGGCTCGCGATGTAGCGGTCGGTGAAGGGTTGGTTTTGATCGTTACCGTAAGTGAAGGAACGCTGGTCCTGCGGGAGAGCGGAACTCGCCCGAGCCCTCAATTGTAATATTGTGTCGAATACAACTGAATCAGCATCGTGTTTCAACATTTTGAAATAAGCCGGTGGTAAGATAGTCCAAAAGAAAATTACGCGCCTGAGCGGCGATTTTGCTGGCCGCTTTGTGTGCCCTGTGAGCGTTAGTCATCGCAGTTGGCCTTCTCCCCCGAGCCAACGGGTTCAGTATTTAATTCATCCTTCGCAAGGAGAACAAACAAATGAGGACTCAGAATCTGATCGCGATTTCCGCGATTATGGCACTGCTTCTCGGGTCGGCGGGCGCAGCGTTTGCGCAAACCGCCGGCGCCGGCACGATTACCGGCACGATCACGGACCAGCAAGGTGCCGTGGTTCCCGAAGCGAGCATCACCATTCACAATATAGATACCAACGTGGACCGTGCGTTCACGTCAAACGGCGCGGGAATCTACACGGCGCCATTTCTTCAACCGGGTCACTTCGAAATCACGGTCGGTAAAACCGGCTTTGCGAAGTTGATTCGCAAAGACCTGACGCTGGTGGTCGGCCAGACCCTGACCATCGACTTCCAAATGCAGGTGCAAACGACCCAGGAAACCGTGACGGTTACGACTGAGAATCCGCTGGTCGACACTGAAAAGACCGATGTATCGCAATTGGTCAGCGCCGGTGAGGTTCAGAACCTGCCGCTCGCGGGGCGCAACTGGGAACGATTTGCTCTCACCGTCCCCGGCGCGGTTGCCGATGGCGGATCGGGACTCGTGTCGTATCGCGGCATCTCCGCTCTTTACAACAGCAGCGCGGTCGACGGCGGCAACAATCAGCAAGCGTTCTTCTCTGAATCCAAGGGACGCACCTCGACCGGCCTGCCGTACGTCTACAGTATGGATTCCATCCAGGAATTCGCGGTCACCACCAGCAATTACAGCGCGGAACTCGGACAGGCGGCCGGCGGCGTGATCAACGCTGTCACCAGATCTGGCAGCAACGCGTTCCATGGCGACCTCTTCTACTATCTCCGCTACCCCACGCTCAACGCGCTCGATCCGATCCAGAAGGCGTCCGGGATTTATACCCAGCCGATCCATCAGCAACAGCAGTTTGGCGGCAGCGTCGGCGGGCCGATCATCAAAGACAAGCTATTCTTCTTCCTGACCTACGATGGTTCGCGCAAAGTCAATCCGATCGCATACACCAGCAGTTCGAAGTTTCCGCTGGCATGCACGCCCGCATTCACTACGGCACAATGTAACGCAGCCAACAACTTCCTGACGTCGATTCTGGGAGCTTATCCGCGCTCGGCCAACAACGACGTTTTCTTCGCCAAAATCGACGATCAGTTGAACGCGCGCAATCACGTCAATGCATCCTTCAATTTCGATAATTTCAAGGCGCCGAACTCCTACACGTCTTCCACAACGGCCAGCAACAGCTCGCTCACGCAGAACGGAACCAACGTAACGCACGAACGGATTTTCGTGGCGAACTGGGATTCCACCATCACCACCACGATGATCAACAACGTGCGCTTCCAGTGGTCGCGCGATTTGGAAGTGACCGCCGCCAACGGCTCCGCTCCCAGCGTCGGCATCACCAACGTCGGCGGCTACGGCCTGCCGAACGCCCTCCCTCGCCCGGCGTTTCCGGACGAGCATCGTCTCCAGTTCACCGATATTCTTTCGAAAACCAACGGAAAGCATACCTTTAAAGCCGGCTTCGACGTGAATGCGATTCACGAGCTGCTGATCAACCTGTTCCAGGGCGGCGGCGTTTATAGCTACTCCGGCGCGACCGCGTTTACGAATTGGGCCGCCGACACGATGGGGATCAATCTCGGCGACAACTTGACCGGCCGCCACTTCACCACCTTCGTTCAAGTGAACGATCCGGTGACCCACGTCGGCAAGGATGATTTCTACGACAACGATGTGGACGCGTTCTTCGAAGACACCTGGAAAGTTCGTCCCAACCTCACACTGAATCTGGGAGTGCGCTACGACATCCAGCTGATCCCGGCGCCGCCGCAGCCGAATACGAAGACTCCGCTGACGACACTGTACACCTCGACCATCAACATTGACAAGAACAACTTCGCCCCGCGCATCGGGCTCGCCTGGTCGGTGGGCAAGGGACTGGTGGTTCGCGCCGGCTATGGCATTTTCTACGGTAAGACGTCAAATAGCACGTACTACGCGACGCGCGTGGAGAACGGCGTGTTCCAGCAGACGTTCAATTGCAATCCGACCACGTGTCCGACGCTGACCTTTCCCAACTTGATCTTTACGCCTCCTGGTGCTCCGCCGGTGGCGCCGTTCGTCGGGGCGCTGACACCGCAGGTCACTACGTTCACTCCCGGGGCCAACACCGCCACCACGCGCGGACAGGTGCCCGATTGGGTGAATCCGCTGGTGCATGAAGGCGAGGTCAGCGTGGAGCGTTCGCTGCCCGGCGCCATGACCATATCCGGGACGTACATGTTCAGCCGAGGCCTCCGTCTGCCTATGTTCATCGACACGAATCTGGCGCCCTCAACTACGACGCGGTCGTACGATTTCACCAATACGGCGGGCGCAACTCAGAACTCCGTCACTGTGCCGTTCTACACACAGCGCGTCGACGCAGCCACCGGACCGATTCTCACCGGCTTCAGCGACGTGAACTCCTGGTACAACGCCATGGCTATCACCTTGCGGCGCGCCATGAGTCACGGCCTGGAATTCACGGTGAACTACACGCTCGCCAAAGCCAGTGACGGCGGACAAGTCCCCGGGCAGTTCGGAACCTTCAACGGAACCGATTCGGCGTTCGATCCCAAGAATCGCGCGTTGGAATATGGCCGCTCCGATCTGGACCAGCGCTCCCGTTTCGTCGGCAGCGTCGTGTGGGCTCCGGAGTACGCCAAGCACATCAGCAACAAAGGCGCGCGCTTCTTGCTGGATGGTTGGAACTTTTCGACCATCATCTCCGCTGGCACCGGCCTGCCTGTGACCGGCGGCATCAACGGCTTCATCTCGGCCGGCCAGCCGGACGGCGGTCTGACCGGCGGATTGGTGAACAACTCCGGCACCGGCTTCGGCGGGCGTGTTCCTGGCCCTCGTAACTCGTTTACTGGTCCCGGCAACCAGAACGTCGATTTCCGCATCGGGCGACAATTCTCCTTCCTGGAGCGCTACAAGTTCTCCATCGTCGGCGAGGCCTTCAATCTGTTCAACTTCACCAACATCTACACGGTGAATTCGACCCAGTACAACTTCTCTGGGGCGGGTTCGGGAGCCTGCGCAGGCCATACCAACGCCTGTCTGGTAGCGAACCCTTCGTTCTTTGCTCCGCTCACGTCGAACAACAACCTGAGCGGCGCGCGGCAGTTGCAGATCTCCGCGCGATTCGCGTTCTAAACGATTCGCCACAAGCGCAGTCATTAGACCGCCCGGTCTTGTGCCGGGCGGTTTTGTTTTTGGCTGAAAATGTAAGGATGTCGAATATCACGCGACGGATCGCCGGCCAAACCGGCATCCCGCGATTGCTCGAAGTTCTCGCCGAAGAGATTCCGTCGAGCGACTTGCAGTCCCTGCTCTTGTCCGTTTATCAATCACGCGCGCGATCGATCCGCGAATCCGATCTGATGGCTCGATCCGTTCCGCTCACCGCGCCCTCGACGGCCGACGCGCGTTTGCTCAACGAATTCGATCGCATGGCGTTTTCGGCGGCGAAAGGATTTGAAGCCGTCGAGCTCTCTCCCGTTTGCGCCTTCGGCTGCAGCTTTGCGCTCGGCGGGATCGATCAGAACAACGTCGTCACCACCATTCGGAACACCGAAGTTCTCGGCGATTCCACCGAGGCGCTTGCTCTCGAATGCGCGCGCCGCAGGAAGCAGGAACGTGCCACAGAAGTTCGTCTGGCTTCGTCGCATCGCGTGATTCGTATGCAGCCGTTCGATACTCCCGGATTCACGCCGCACTTCCGTCTGTTCGCCCTGGTTTCGGCCGGTCGCGATGTAGGATCGGACCAGTTCGAAATGCAGCATCTGACCGAACATATTCGCGTCTATCTCGAACTGTTCCGCGCCCTCAAAACACCGAAGAATCCGCTGGTGGAGATTTCAGATCTGAAGATTACGGAGGCTCTACTGGCCGATTCGGGGATTTCTCGCGATGAGATTCGCCAGGCCGTTCGCGCGCATCTCCACGGATCGTCGCAGCGATTCCTCGCCGACCGTGGCATTGAACTGCCGGCGTCGGTACAGGACTCCCGGTTGGAACGTATCGAACAGTTTGTTTTCGCGCCGCTCCGTATCGAGTTTCCCGAAGCTGAGTTTCGTTTCAACCTTTCGCGTCTGGAAGGAATCGGATACTACACCGGCTTGTGCCTGCGGATGTCGCCACAGGCTCCCGACGGAAATCGTTACCCGATCGTCGACGGCGGCTTTACCGACTGGACTGCCCGCCTTCTGTCGAACCGTAAAGAGCGACTACTCACCAGCGGCATCGGCAGCGAGTTCACCTGCAAGCGCTATCTCTGACTGGCTTCGCCCGCGAGCACGCGACGATTGTAGTCCGCGGATTTATTGCGAGGCACGCTCAGCGATTTCCAGTTCGCGCTCTGCAGATGTTTGGCCAGAAACACAATTTGACCGACGTGGAGCGCGTAGTGCCCGATCTGCCGGTTCACGGCCTGCATCACCGAGTGCGGCTCGCTGCGAATCGTGACGGTGCGGCCCAGGTCTGCGTCGGTCAGCGGTGTAAGTGCCGAAAAGAGGCAATTCCAGCCGTCCTCCCAAGCTTTCATGAGAGTTTCCCGCGACGCGGGCGGATCGATAAACTCGCTATCGCGATGGCGATCTGGCTTTTCGCCGTCGCTGGTCAGAAAATCCGTCCAGCGTGAACGCATGTTGCCGGTCATGTGCTTCACGATGATCGCAATCGAATTCATCTCCTGGTCCAGCGCCTCGAAGAGCTGTTCATCGGTCACCTGAGCCATGGCGCCTTCGGCCAATTTCTTGTATTGGCGAAAGATGGCAAGCGAATCTTCCAGATGGGATGTCGTGAATTTATGTGCCATATTTTCATTTTCGCGCATACGCTAATCCGTAAGCGATAGTACGAGTTCTATAGTATCCTCTCCCTATGCGAGCCTTGCTCTTCATCGCCGCGGTGCTCATCGCGCAGGAATTGCCTGATATCGATTCCTTGCAGAAAACCGCTCGCGCCGCCTATTCGAAAGGAAATTATGCAGCCGCCCGGCAGATGCTGGAACAGGCGTGGGAGCTCGCTCAACAAACTCCGCCGGATAACCCGAAGCGTTACGACGTCCTCAAGCAGCTCTCCGGAACTCTTTCCGCCGCCGGCGATTATCCCGCGGCACAGAACTATGTCGAGCTCGCCATCAACTGGCGCGAAAACATCGATCGTAACGATCCGAAACTCGCCGAGGAATACATCGAGCTCGCCTCCCTGTGCCAGCGACTGAAGGACTTGGACCGCGCGCTCGCCCTCTTGCAAACCGCTCTCCGGATCCATTCCCGGGAAGGCAGCGACAACCTCCTTTCCGCCGACGATTTCAGCCGAATTTCGCTGGTATACATGGACCAGAAGAAGCCCGAGCAAGCCGCGCCGCCGCTCCAGACCGCCATCGCAATTCGTGAAAAAGTGCTTGGCGCCGAACATCCCGCGATTCTCTCCGAACTGGATCGCCTGGGAACCATCTGGATCGCTCTTCGCGAATATCCCAAGGCTGAAGAGATCTTCCGCCGCGCTCTGATTATTCGCGAAAGGCTCGTCGGGCCCAATGATGCCGGTCTCATTTCAACCGTCGAAGGCCTCGCCTACGCGCTCTTCGGCCAGAAGAAATATGATGAAGCCGAGCCTGGCTACCAGCGGCTGCTCACGCTTTGGATGGTCTCGACCGGCGATCCCACGCATCCCATGGTCGCGGTGACGCTCGATAAGATCGCCGTGTTCTATCGCATGCAGGAAAAGTGGGACCAGGGGACGGACGCCGCCGAAAAAGCAATCGCCCTCCGCGCCGTGTTTCTGGCCAACGGTCTAAGCCAGGAAGCTACCGCGCGGCAGGCTCATGGAGACAAAAAGGAAGCGGCGCGCCTGTTTGGACAAGCACTCGCCGCGTTGGATGAATCGCGGCCTGAACACGCCGATCTTCGGAAACAGCTCGAACAGAACCTGAAGGAGCTGGAGATCGAGGTCAAGCCGCGAAAGCCCGCACCGAAAAAATAGTTTATAGTTTACGGCGCCGCCGTCAGGTGCGCCCGCCGATTCCGCTGCCAGCAATCCTCGGACTGCTGCGTGCACACTGGTTTGTCTTTTCCGAAGCTGATGATGGTGAGCTGCGCGCCGGGAATCCCCATCGAAGCGAGGAATTCTTCAGCCGCTTTCGCGCGCTTGTCGCCTAAAGCCAGGTTGTATTCTTCGGATCCGCGTTCATCGGCATGGCCTTCGATGAGCAGCTTCTGGCTGGGATAGTTCGCCAGAATGTCGCGGATCACACCGACGTCGGCGCGCAAACGCGTACTGGCGTCTTCGCGAATGGTCGCCTTGTCGTAATCGAACAACGCATCTTCCAGGCGAGCCAGCTTCGCATTAAGTTGCTCGCGCTCTTCAGGCGTCATCTGCCGGGGCGCCTGGGCCTCCTGGCGAGGCTGGCTCGGTGTCGACGCCGGGGCGGAGGACCTCGTCGCGGGCGTCGGCGTTGGTGCCGGCGCGGATGCAACCGGCGTTGGATCCGTGTGCGGAGTGGTGGCGACAACTTTCTTAGTGCAACCCACTACGCCGACCAGCGCGGCTGCCGTCAGGAGAATCAAGCTGTTACTTTTCATTGGTCCTCTCTATCGAAAAAGAATTGTGCGATCTGCATTTATAGTAAGCCCGATTGGTTTGAGTTTCAACAATCCCGTTGAGGCGGTATTTCGCATTTCAGAAGCTCCGTTAGACTGGATTCAGGATGCTTCCTGGTTCCTTCGCCGGCGGCCGCAGTCTGCTTTATGCCGGCTTCGGCGGCCTCCTGGCCCTGATGCTCGCCGCCGGCGTAGATGCCCTGTTCGTGCTGCGCAGCGTGCGTACCAGCGATGCGCAGATTCGCGATGTCTACTTCCGCCGCAGCCACGCGCTCGACGAGGTGCGCGCCGGGATTTATCAATCCGCGATCGTCATGCGCGACTATCTCCTCGCTACCGATCGTCAGGTCGCCCAAGCTCAGGTGGAAAAATGGACCGCTATCCGTCAAAGCACTGACCGGGCAGTGGCAGAGATGGCGAAATCCATCGATCCAGCCGAGTCCGGACCCTTTCGCAGCCTCCAGGCGGAGGTGCAAGTCTACTGGAAACTCCTCGATTTCATCGTCGAAATGCAGGAGAAGGATAAGCGAAGCCGCGGCGCGACGTACTTTTCCAACGAGCTGGTCCGCCGCCGCACCGCGATGCTGGACTTGGTCGACCGGATCGACCAGATCAGCACCCGCGAGTTGACCTCCGGCGACCAGAAGCTGAACGCGACCTTCAACGGATTGCGGCTACGGCTGATCCTGATGCTGGGCAGCACCGTCGGCGTGGGAATCGTACTCGCCGCGCTGACCATCCGCCGGACGCTGCGCCTGGAAAACGAGCTGCAGAAACGCTACGAAGAGGGCCAGCGGACCCAGCAGGAATTGAAGGAACTCTCGGCCCGGCTGGTTTCGGCCCAGGAAGAAGAACGGCGCGCGATATCCCGCGAGCTTCACGATGAAGTCGGCCAATCGCTTTCAGCGCTGTTGATGGAGGCCGGCAACGCCGCGGCTCGCGTCCCGCAGGACTCGGCTGAAGTCCGCCGTCACGTCGAATCGATTAAGAAACTCGCTGAAGCTAGCGTCAACGTAATCCGGAATATGACGCTGCTATTGCGGCCGTCGATGCTCGACGATTTCGGGCTGGTCCCTGCGCTCGAATGGCAAGCGCGTGAGGTATCCAAGCGCACCGGACTGCGCGTCCACGTAACCGCGGCGGAAACGGCGACCGAACTTCCCGATGACCTGCGGACCTGCATCTACCGCGTGGTGCAGGAAGCGCTGCACAACTGCGCCCGGCACGCGCACGCGCGGACCGTCAAGGTGGTGGTGAAGCAGGAGGCGGGAAGAATCGTGCTCAGCGTGGAAGACGACGGCGCAGGATTCGACGCGCGCCGCGTGCGCGGTCTCGGCTTGGTCGGTATGGAGGAGCGCGTGAATCATTTGGGTGGCGCTTTCGAGATTGTTTCGCGGCCAGGTGCGGGAACCAAGCTCGAAGTCGAACTGCCCATCGCCAGTTAACGACTATGCCCATCCGAATCCTGCTGGCCGACGATCATACCGTGATGCGCAGCGGCCTGCGTCTTCTGCTCGAACGCCAGCCGAATTTGCAGGTGGTGGGTGAAGCCGCCGACGGGAACGCTGCCGTGAAATTGGCCGCCGCCGAAAAACCCGACGTAGTGGTGATGGACATCGCCATGCCGCATCTGAACGGCGTCGAAGCAGCGCGCCAGATCACCATGCAGAATCCGCACACCGCCATCGCGATCCTGAGCATGCACAGCGATGAGAGCTATGTGATCCGGTCGCTCAAAGCCGGCGCCCGTGCCTATTTACTGAAGGATTCCGCCGAAGCCGATTTGATCGCCGCCATTCACGCGATCACAGTAGGGAAATCGTTCTTCAGCCCGGCGGTGCGGCAAATTCTGAAAGAAGACTACGTCCATCAGCTCAACGAAATGGGCGCCGAAGACAGCTACGAGCTGCTGACCAATCGCGAGCGCGAAGTTCTTCAACTGGTGGCCGAAGGCCGAACCAACAAAGACGTCGCGAATCTGCTGAATCTAAGTCTGTATACCGTCGAGACACACCGGACGCACATTCTCCAAAAGCTGAACCTGCACAGCGTACCCGAGTTGATTTTGTACGCGGTACGGAAGGGGATTATTAGCTAGGCGCTCTATTAGGATCACGTCTTCGATTCGGTATGTGTCGTCTTCAATCCTGAAATAAAATCGCCAGTGTAGACTGACGCGCGCTTGCCAGATGTTCCGCGACTCGTCGTATTTCTTCGCCCGCAGCGATGGGTGGCGCAGATCGGCGCTCAGGAACCCTAATTGTTTGCGGAGGGCTCGACGCACCGCGACGGGCGCATCATCAAGCGAGTCAATCGCCCGGTCGGAAAAGACAATCCTCATCCGCGGACGGGAGCTTTTCTCCGTCGACGCTTCTTGATTTCCTTTTCCACGAAGGTCATTGCCTGGTCCGCGGTCGTGAACGGCCCATGGTACGGGCCCTTACGTGCCTCCGCCAACCGTAAGTCAATCGAGCGACGCTGCGCGGGCGTGTACTCGTCGCACGGAGTCGCGAGGATCGTAATTTTCCTTCGCGACACCTTGAACTCGATTCTGTCGCCCGGTCGAATCCCTGCTTGCCGCCGAACGCTTTTCGGAACGACCAGGTCGGTATCTTGCACGTTCATGCTTAATGTCCGCCCGTGCTCGGCTTTGCCGTCTTCTTCGAACCCGACGCAAACAGAGCGATCTTTCCCGCGTCCGGTGGGCTGGTCTGGATCTGCGTCCCCACAGGGAGATTGACTGGAGTCTTGAAGTAATAGGTCCGCTGGTAATCTGGATTGTACTGGTAGATCCACAGCAGCGGCTCGAACGTTCCATCCGGACGTGCCGCGATGACTTGAATGCTCGCGCCTTTCTTCATCTCTTTGGGACGGATGGCTAGAACGTTAGCCGCGGCGTCCAGCTTCGTCTCCGAAGAAACCACCACCTCGGCCGATCCCTTTGGCATGGCCCCGTCGAGCCATTTCTGCGGCTTGGGCTGCTCCGGCAGATGCTTCGGATTTCCTTCCGGAGCCCCGCCTTCCACCCAATCCGAAATCACTTCGAGTTCTTCTTCCGTCAGACCGCGATCGTCCTTGAACTCGCCGAAGCCTTTGACCGCTTCCCATGGAGGCATGCGGCGCTCGAGGGCTTCTTCCTTGATCGCCTTCGCCCATGGACGCGCTTCGTCATAGGTCATCAGTGAAAATGACGAGCCGCCTTCGCGATGGCACATCGCGCAGCGTTTGTAGACCAGGCGCGACACTTCCTTCGACCAGGTGATTTTGGTGGTGATGACATCGTGCGCCCCGGCGACGCCGGCACACGCGATTATCAAGACTGCGGCTCGAAACATTATTGTGTTTGTTGGCGAGCGTTCACGTTTCTATTCGTGAATTTTGGATCCACCGCGACGTCGAAGAATCCTACCAGCATTTCTTCCCAGCTTTGCTCACCCCATTGTACGTCCTTCTTCGGATCGGGATTCGCGGGATTGTTGGGCGAGTTGTCCCACCACGCGGTCGCCTTCATGCGCGTGCCGGGCTGAAGATCGAGCGGCTTTTCGAGCTTATAGGAAAGCTGCCAGTTCAGGCTCCAGTTTTCGACCTTGAGGATGGTCTGCGTTTCTCCGGTCGGATAGATCACATCGTATTGGAACGCCTTGCCCCGCAGATGCATGTGCGGGAACAGGCTGATCACCGTCATCTGGTTCATGATCGGCGCGATGGCCTCAGCCTTGAACGCGGGGTCGCCGGCCGGGATGGTGAAGCGATTGTTGAGCGCGGCAATCGTGATGATCCGCTGCTTGGGGGGCTCCTTCGCGAATACCAGCCCGATGCGGGTCCGATCTTTTCCGGCTTTTCCGTTCGCGGTGTAGTGCATCTGGAAAATGATGTCGCTGCCGGCCTTGATCTGCTTCGCCTGGCCGGGCTCCCAGATATCCGGAACCATCCCCGGCGTATAGATGGAAAGAACGTCGTTCGTGCCGCCACCCTGCGTATTCAGGAATCGCTGCCCCGCGTTGGCCACGGTGGGCACGAACGGAACCCCGGGCTTTGCATCGGCCATCCATTTATTGCCCGGTTCGCGGATGAACATCACTGCGTGATGCACCACGGCTCGGTTGGACGGCCGGACCTCCAGCGCCTGGATCCATTTATCTTCGGTGAAGCCGGTGGGCACGACGATGTATTGATACTCGACTTCACCTGCCGCAGGCATATCGAACGGCTGCGGCATCTCGACGATCGCATCGGGCTTCGAGATATTCCAGCCGTCAATCCACGTGCGAGGCTTGGGTGCGTCGGCCCTATTGCCTTCCGGCGCTCCTGCGTCGACCCACGCGGCGATCGCGTCGATCTGGGCCTTGCTCAGCGAGCGGTCGTTCGCGAATTTGCCGAAGTGCGGATCGGCGGGCCACGGCGGCATCTGATTCTTCAGGACCGCGGTCTTGATCGACTTCGCCCAGGGACGCACCTGCTCGAAGGTCAACAGCGGCATCGGACCGATTTCGCCCGGACGATGGCATTCCTGGCAGGAATTCTGAAGCAGCGGCTCGATGTCTTTATGAAAGGTTGGCGCCGAAATTGCCAGCGCGGAGACGGCAAAAAAAACGAAGGCTCTCATGAATACCTCTTACGAAAAAAGTGAGTATCTGTTCAAACCGCCCACTACCGTTCGCGAGATCGCGGACGCAGTGAGCGGTTTGGACGGAACCGTTCTATTGAAAAAATTAGCGCTCTGCAGCGCCCGTGGTTTGCGGTTTCTTCGGACGCATCAGATCGATTGGGTTGGTCCCCAGCGGAACGGAAACGTCGAAGAAGCCGAACATCATTTCATCCCAGCTCTGCTCGCCAAAGCGAACTTCTTTGTTTGGATCGGGATTGAACGGGTTGTTCGGCGAATTGTCGTAGTGCGCGGTGCACTCGATGGTGGTGCCGGCCGGCAGACGCAGCGGCTTGTCCAGATAGTAGGAAAGCTGCCAGCTGAAGCTGTAGTGCGGCACGCTGAGCAGGACCTCCTTGCGACCATCTGGATAGACCACGGTGAATTCGAAATCCTTGCCGCGCAGGTGCATGTGCGGCAGCATCATTTCGAGTGTCGAGTCTTCCTGCAACGTGATCTTCGAATCCACCCGGTAGTTCGGATCGCCTGCGGGAATCGCGAACTTCGGGTTGGTGGCGGCCAGCGTCAGGACGCGCTCGGTCGGAGCCACTTTCGAGAAAATGACACCCACGCGGCTCTTGTCCGAACCCGGCTTGCCGTTGGCAGTGTAATGGAGCTGGAAGATGATGTCAGCGCCCTTGGGAATCAGCTTCGCCTGGCCCGGCTTCAGCGTATCCGGAATGGTTCCGGGAGCATAGCCCGCCAGGAAATCGCCGCCGCCGCCTTCGCCGCCGCGCTTGTTGCCCTGCTGCGGAGGTGGTGGCTCATGGCTGGGAACGAACGGGGTACCGATCGGCGCATCCTTCATCCACGGCGAGCCCGCCTCGCGAATGAACGCGATGATGTGATGGCAATGCTCGCGATCGCTCGGCACCGCTTCAGCGAACTGCACGTATCTATCTTCGGTGAAGTTCGTGGGCAGCCGGACGTACTGATAGTCGATGGTGCCTTCAGCCGGGACGTTGACCGCTGTCGGAATTTCGAAAATCATGTCGGGCTTGCCGATCATCCAGCCTTCGGCGAACGCGATGGGCTTCGGTGCGTCTTTCGCGTTACCGGCCTTCGCGCCGCCATCGGTCCAGGCGACCAGCGTCTTCACGTCGGCTTCCGCCAGCGTGCGATCGTTGGAGAACTTTCCGTAATGCGGGTCTGCGAACCAGGGCGGCATCTTTTTCTGCAACACCGCGGTCTTAATCGCTTTGGCCCACGGCTTCGTGCTCTCGTAAGAGAGGAACGACATGGGACCGGCTTCGCCAGGCCGATGGCAGCTCTGGCAGTTTTTCTGAAGAACCGGGAGGACGTCCTTATAGAACGTGGGCTCCGTTGACGGGGCGGCAGCGAGAAGGGCGGCACAAGCCAGCCCAGCAGATAGAACGCGCATCAAATGACCTCCAACTTCTCAACTATACGATGAATCTACCGGATTTCGTTCCATGAGTTTCGTGGGTCGCCAAACGCACTAAACTGCGCGAAGCGGCCCAAAATAACGGTTCTCATGCACTTAACGGCGTTAAGCGTCAATATCGCTAGTTTGTAAATTATTGTAAATCAACCGTACGCCAGTTTGACGACGTTCCTCGGCCGACGCGGCTGACCGCGAAAACGCGCCATCTGATAGGTCCTGAAACCGCTTCCGGGAACTTGGCCCAAGTCTCGCGCGTAGGAATCACGCGAACCGACCCATCCACGTCCGACGTCCAACGGCCCTTCTCTTGAGAATCCCATTCGACGATGTAGGATACGGCTCCGGCCACCGGCCTCCATCTCAGATCGCCGAGCACTTCGGGGGCGGGCATTACCTTCGGCACCAGCGTTGCCGGCGTAGTCACCGCGTAAAACGCCAGCAAATCCGGCTTCCCGCCTGCCTCGATGATCGGCTCGAAATGGTCGATGAAGCCGCGATCGTTTTTCCAAAAGGCGCGGCACAGTTCCAGGTATTGAACGACCACGTCGCGTTCACCGCGATCGAGCAAGTCCTGCGCGAGCGTTTTCTTGGGACCGAACGAATTTAAGACCGGCGACCCTTTGGTTCGAGCGGATTCGAGCAGATGCTCGCTCGCGCTGGCGACGTCGCCGCGATCTAGCGCGACGCGGCCCAGGATGGTGTGCGCCGCATGAACCGCGTCGGGATCGCCCGAGGAAAGCAGCTCGGCGGCATCGCGTTCGGCGGCCCGGTTGTCCGCCGCGCGAAATTCGGCATCGGCCAGGTCAGCCAGGAATCGCTTGCGCTGCGACGTGCTTCCGGTCTCGATGGCTTTCTTGAGAAGCTGAGCCTTTCCCCTTGGATCGAGCGTGGCGTTGGACTCGCGCTGATACAGGTCGGCGAGAGTCGTCGTCCAGGCCGAATTTCCAGGTTCGAGCTGGTGGGCTCTATTCAGCCAGCGCTCCGCGACGTCGAGCGGATCTGTATCACCCATCGCGTTTTGGAACACCAGGCCGTTCTGCTGAAAAAGGAACTGACCGGCGCTTCCTATGAGCGCGGGGCTTTCGGAGGACTCGATTTCATCGAGCGCCTTCGCGGCGGCGGGCGCCCGATGCAGTTCCGGATCGAAGCGCGCAATGGTGTCGTACCGCTCCATCTCCGTCGCGCCCAGCCACGCGAGCACGTCCAGAATGCCCCGGATTTTGGCCGCATGCGGCTCGGACGATCCAGCCCGTTCGAGCAGTGAGCGTGCCTCGGCGCGATCGGACATTTTGAAAAACCACGCCGCGTTGGCGAGACCTTTCGGGGATGCATCCGGCTTGCCGGCCAAATCGCGCCACAGCCGTTCGGATTGCTGATTGCCTTCGGGATCCGCCTTGGGACCCTCGGGCTCCAGCACGCCGATGTAGGTTGCCAGATCGGCCGCATCGGGATGATGTTCGATCAGCCACAAAATATGTCGCCGGCGTGCGGCGCGCGACGTGGCGTCGATCGGGACGGCCGGATTGCCGTAATAGTTGCGTAGAGCCCGGACGCGCAAGTCTACGTTAACGGGATCGGCTGCGATCTGCTTTTCGAGCAGTGCGGCCTGATCGGCATTCTGCCCCCAGACGAAGGCGGTGAAAGCAAGCGCTACGATGGTTCGCATGCGTTGGCTTCTCCTGTCTCTTATTATGACGGCCGCACAGGCCCAAACGCTGGACCAGAAAATCCAGCGCGTTATCGCGGGATTTCCCGGCACTGTCGGCATCTTCGCGAAGAATCTGGATTCAGGGACCGCCTACGCATTGCACGCCGACGACCGCGTCCGCACTGCCAGCACCATCAAACTGGCGATTCTCGCAGCAACCTTTGCCGCCGTCGCCGAAGGCAAAGTGAAGTGGACCGACGTTTCCACCCTGCACGATGCTGATAAGGTCTCCGGTTCGGGTGTGTTGGGAACCGAGTTTGCCGATGGCGACAAGCTGCCGTTGTCGGATCTGGTTCATCTGATGATCGTTCTCAGCGATAACACCGCGACCAACCTGGTGCTCGACCGGATCACCGCGGATTACGTCAACGATCAGCTGGACAAGTGGGGTCTGAAACAAACGCGTTCCATGCGGAAAGTGCGTGGCGACGGCGCGGATCTGAAAGCGCCTAGCGGTTACAGCAAGGCGGGCAGCGATCCGTCCAATGCCATCTTCGGGATCGGCTCGACCACGCCGCGCGAAATGGTCACACTGCTCGAAAAGATCGAGCATGGCGGCGTGGTGAGCGCCGAGGCTTCGCAGGAGATGATCAAGATTCTCAAACGGCAGCAGGATCATAACGGGATCGTTCGCAAAATGGGAGAAACGCCGGTTGCCAACAAGTCCGGCGCGTTGGATCATATGCGGGCGGATGTCGGGATCGTATACGCGAAAAGCGGCCGCATCGCGATGGCCATCTATTGCGACGGGATGCCGCAAACGGACTGGTCCAGCGACAATCCCGGCTTGCTGGTGATCGCGAAAGTCGCCGAGACGCTGGTGGCGGGCTTGGGGAAGCAATGAACCGCTCTCGCTGAGGATAGCCGCAGTAGTCTACGGCGTAGCCGCCCCCGACATTTTACGTACTCTCCAAAGTCCTCTTTCGGCGCCACGCCGCGGCTATCCAGCACAGTAAAAACCACCACAGTGTGCCAAACACGCCAAATACAATTGGCCCCGAAAAGGCAATCGACTCTGGTAAGAGATACCTCAGGGGGAGTAGCACAATTCCGCAAAACGGAAGATCGATAATAACAAGTGGGAGCCATTTCCATGGACCCACGTCATCTTTAATCAGCAGTTCAATCGCAATGCACAATAACAGATGCAACGTGGGCAATAACAGAAGGGAAACTTGTTGAGGTCGTTGCATGGAGATACTCAACTTGATGCGAGTTCAACAACCTCAAGAACTCTTTGAAGTCGGCAGGCAGAAGGATCGTAGCCATAGATGATCTGTCGCATCAACTCCAACGCCTCCAAACGTTCGAGAGGTGTTTTCGATTTCCAGTAAGCTTTTTCGTCGGACTCGGCGGTCAGGGAGTCTACGCGAAAGGCCGATCGATCGATGCGTAACGAGTCCCTTGGCCGCATGAGTCCATTTTACAGCAATGTTAACGGACATTCCGGAAAATAGGAGCAATGCGATTCCTCACGCTCTTACTTTCCTGCCCATTCGCAATCGCCCAACATGGAATCAACCTCATTCCCGTCGGAGCCATGCACGTCGAAGGAAATCACATTGTCGATAGCGCAGGCCAAACGATTATTCTGCGCGGCGCTGAAATACCGGGGCTCGAAACCGGTGGCGACTCCGATACGCTGACGCCGGAGACATTCGGCGCCATGCGGCAGCGCTTCAATATGAATGCCCTGCGGCTGCCGGTCTCGAGCATGATCGCGGCTCGCGATCCGATGTATCTGACGCGCGTCGCAACCATCGTCAAGCAGGCCAATACAGCGGGACTGGTCACGATCCTCGCCGATTACGGCGTCGCGCCGTTGCCGGACCCAAGCGAGATTCCCTTCTGGCGATCCATAGCCTCGCTGTTCAAAGACAATCCCATGGTGATATTCGATCTGTACAACAATCCGACCGGGAGCGATTGGCAGATTTGGCTGCACGGCAACGATCGATATGCCGGGATGCAGGCGCTGGTGAACGCGGTTCGCTCTACCGGCGCGGCGCAGATCGTCGCCGTTCAGGGTTTCAACGACCTGCCCGAATTGCAGGACCTCCGCGCCTTCGTTGACGATCCGGACGTGATCTACGAAGTGCACCCGTGGTTCTCCAAAGATTTAACCGATGCCGATCGCGACGCCCACTTCGGATTTCTGGCGTCCCTGGTTCCGGTGTTCGCCGGCCAATGGGGATTTTTGCCAGGTGAGAATTCGGCCAACTGCCGTGCGCTTCCCAACGATCCTGGCGGCACCCAGCAAGCGATCGCAGATACGCTCGCGTATTTCGAGCGGCGCGAGATCTCCTGGACCTATTCGACCTTCCGTCCCGGCAATCTGTACATCGACTACCTCGACTACGCGCGCACCGACCTCACCTCCGGTTGGAACTGCGACGGGAATACGCCGCCCGGCCTGGGCATCGGCGAAACGGTTCAGTACTATCTCGACGGCCTGCGCGAGGGCGACATCGTTCCCGTGGGCGGAGCCGGTGGAAACGTCGTAGGAAGCGCCCGCGGATCGGCGATTCACATCTATGGAAATATGGGAGACCAGACTGTCATCGCCGGTCCCGAGCCTCCCGAGACGCTCGGCGGAATCCGCCTCCAATTGACGGACGCTTCCGGCACGGTCATGCTCGCGCCACTGCTATACGTCTCTCCCACCCTGGTGAATGCCGTAATTCCGGGCACAGCGGCGCTCGGCATCGCGGAACTCAGGATTCTCGACGGCCCGTATGATGGATCGAGAGGAACGCTGCTCATCCGCGAAGTACAGCCGGGGATTTTCACGGCACCGATGACCGGGCACGGCGCGGCCATCGGAATTGAAAACGGAAATCCGATCTGGAGCTGTTCGGACACGGACTGCACCGCTCTTCCAATTCGTCCAGGTAGTCTCGTCCGTTTCCTCGGCGCGGGAATTCGCAACGCCAGCGGCCCCGTGACCGCGACCGTCGGCGGATTCGACGCCGTAGACGTTCAAATCGGGTCAGCAGTCATCGGTGAAACAGACTTGCTGATCTTTGTCGACGGAATCCCATCCAACCCCGTCCGAATAAACATCGGCAACGAATGATTTCACGCAAAGACGCAAAGTACGCAAGGAGTTTCTTTTTGCGGCCTTTGCGACTTGGCGTCTTTGCGTGAAATCCGGAGCTTTACTCCCCTAGTCTCCGGTACAACTCCGCCAGTTGCGCGACGCTCAACTGTTCCGCGCGCCTGCCGATCCCCTCAATCGCATCCACGCGCTCTTTCCCGTACGCGTCCGCGAGATTATTCCGCAGCGTCTTCCGCTTCTGCCGGAAGCATAGCGATGCAAAGCGCAGGAACGCCGCGCGATCCGTAATCTCGAAGTCCGCCGGCTGCCGAGGCTCCAGCCGCACCACGGCACTATCCACTTTTGGGGGAGGACGGAACGCGGCTCGCGCCACTGGAAACAGAATCTCGGGTTTCGAGAAAAGCTGCGTCTGCACGCTGAGATATCCGAAATCGCGATTCCCAGGGGACGCGGCAAGCCTCGCCGCCACTTCAGCCTGGACCAGAAACACGGCACGTGTCCACACCTCGCCCAGCGAAAAAAGCCGCTCCAGAATCGGCGACGTGATGTAGTAGGGCAGATTCCCTGCAACCACCGCGCGGCCCCACGCGCTCAAGTCGGTTTTCAGAACGTCGCCTTCGATCAGCATCAGCCGGCCTTGGCCGATCGCATCGGCGAACTTCTGCGTCAGGTAGTGAACAAAGTACGGGTCGACCTCGATGGCGACAACTTTTTCGGCGCGTTCCAGCAATGGCTCGGTCAGCGCGCCTTTGCCGGGTCCGATTTCGATGACCAGCGGAACGCCGTCTACGCAGGCCGCGTCAGCGATGCGATCCAGAATCGATTTACGGATGAGAAGATGTTGCCCGAGCTTGCGAGGCACTCAGCGTTTTTCTCGGCCTGTCAGCCTATGACGTCGATGTGGCTCGAGCGCAGCGTCAGCCGCAGCTTGGCCGCCACCGGCTGGCCGAACGATCCAGTCGCCGGCGTGAAACTGGTCAGCAGCAGGAAGCCTTCAATCGAGCGCCGCAATGCCCCGTCGTTCGACACATCGCCGCTCACAATCGAGTAGTCGATCATCCGGCCGTCGCCGTCGATAGCCACATCCACTACAACATCCTCGCCGGCCGTCGTGGCGATCGGAGCCATGCGTCTGACTGCGGCTGCAGTGGTCACGCTGATGGGAATGTCGGAGGTACTGGCCGCACGGACCGGATAGCTCGGAACCACCCACATGCTGAACAGAATGACTGCCGAGAAAACTCCGCCCGCAAAAGGCAGCGCCAGCGGACGCATCAGGTTATCGATGAACAAGCGGACGCGATCCATCCGGGTCAGCCCCTGAACGCGCTGCTGCAACTCGCGCGACGCGAGCACCCGCAGCGAGCTGTTCAGACCCGCCGGCGGCCGCAACCGTGGCAGACTCCGCAGAGCGCGGATTACTTGGTCGTCTCCCCGGTCTTGCCGAGCCTCGTTCTGTTGCAGTCTACGATCGCGTTCCATACCGCCACATCACTCTCTCACTACGCACACCCGATTCCGCAGTGCGCCATTTGCAGTGCACCAATTTGCAGTGCACCCGTTAATGATCCGCTAGCTGCGGCGACCACTCCGCAGCCGAAGCCGGCGCGCTGTTTAGAACAGCGCCCGAAACTGAAAGTCGTCCCGCCAGTTGCTTTCTGAGCGCTTCCCGTCCTCGCAGGATGCGCGATTTCACTGTGCCGAGCGAGATATCCAGAATCTCGACAATCTCTTCATAGCTCAGCCCCTCGATTTCCCTTAGGACCAAAGCGGCCCGGAACCGCGGATTAACTTGTGCTAGCGCCGCTTCGATCAGTTCCCGCGTCTCATGATCCAACGCCATCTCAAACGGCGAACGGCCCGGATCGGGCAGCCAGTCCTGATAGCCCTGGGTTTCGCCCGGATCAGCCTCCAACCCGACCTCCTGACGCCGATGGCGGCTGAACCAGCGCCGGTGATTGCGGGCTTCGTTCACCGCAATCCGGTAGATCCACGTCTTGAGCGAGCTGTCCTGCCGGAAGGAGGCGATATTGCGGAAAATCTTAAGAAAAACTTCCTGAACCACGTCGGCCGCGTCCGCCGGATCGTCCATCAACCGGCTGACAATATTGAAGACCGGAACTTCAAACCGCTGGATCAGCCGTTCGTAAGCCGCGTCGACCCCCGCACGCAGTTCCGAAACCAGGGCAGACTCGTCCTCCCGCACCGTCACCGGCGTAAAGGCTTCGAATTCAAAACCTACGGTAGTGTCCGCCACACACGATCTCTCGTTACGATTCTACCGCTTCTATGGGGATTAGACACCAACCCCCGGCGTAAGTTCCCACCCCGTCAGCCGGGCTGCTGGTACAGGCCGACTATGTTGCCCCCCGGGTCGCGGAACCGTGCCGTGATCTCGGGGGCGTCTGCACCGATAGGCTGCACAATCAGGCCACCATGGGCGGCGATCACCTCGATGGTCGCGGCCACACTGTCCACCATGATGTAAACCAGAAGGCCTGGTTCTTTGGCGGGCGGGCGCCCGAGTACCCACGTGCCGCTCACTTGGCCGGTCGTGTCGTCAAACGCCGTGCTCCCGTCTCCGCGCTTTCTGATCTGCCAGCCGAACACCTGTTTGTAGAATTCGGCCGAACGCGCAATGTCGATGGCCGGCATTTCGATGTAGCAGATCTTACCGTTCGTAAGCGTAGGTGGCATCGCTATTTCCTCAGTGTGCTCAATAGCGGAAGAAAACTCTTGGCGGCCTTCGCGTCTTGGCGTCTTTGCGTGAATCCGGGAAACGGTGCCTATTGCACAAAGACGATGAAATTGATGTTCGTGCCATCGACCGTGATGGTGAACGTATTGACCCCGTTCGCGTCCGGGCGGCCCACCACGATATCCGTCGCGAATGTTCCCGGGATATCCCCCACCGCTTGCACATCCACCACGCGCGCGCGAGCATTGGTGGTGGTCACCGTGGGATTCCCCGCCGGCTCAAACGGCACTCCGGCGACATCGGCCGCGCGGAAGTAGATGGTTTCCGCAAAGCCAGTCGAGGAGACTTGCGGAAATAGCAGCAGCTCAATTTGCTGGACCGCGTTTCCGGAGACGCCGAACCAATAGGGAATCCTCGTCACCACCGAGGTCTGCGAACCCGTGATCAGAAGAAATCCATGATATTGGCCGGGTGCGAGACTGCCTGTGTTCAGCGCAACGTTGACCACCTGGCTCATGCCCGCACCTAGCGAAAAAGAGGTCGTATCCACCGTGGGCGCCGGCCCGTTCCCCAAAGTCTGGATCGAAACCGAGAAGGAATCCGAACCTGAACCGACATTGGTCAGCGTGACCGTTTGGGACGCCGAACCTTGGGCTGCCGTGCCGTCGGTGGGCATCATCGAGGAGCCCGACGTGGTTACCGACGTGGTCCGTGCCGCGAAATTGATGGAGGTTGGCGAAGCCACCAGATTGTTCTGCAGCGCATTCATCGCGTTCAGGATTCCGGCGCCCGCCGATTGCGGCGGCGCCACACTGCCGTCCGTATACTGATCGAACTCGGAAGCGCTATTGACGATGAGCGATTTGTACTGTGCCCCAGTCAACCCTGGACGGGCTGCCTTGACCAACGCGATTGAACCTGCCACTAGCGGAGTCGAAAAGCTGGTGCCGCCGGCGTAAATGTAGGGGAAACCGGGATTGTTGGCGGTCGCATCGGCGGTTAGCATCGCGTCGCCGACGGCTGCCAAATCCGGTTTCACATTGGCGGCCGGTGTCGGGCCGGCGCTCGAGAAATCCACGATTACATTCGAAGGCCGCGGTAGCGGGGTGATGCCGTCCATATCGATGCTACCCTTGACAGCCGGATTCGCAGCCACCGCCGCTTTGAGCGTCTGTCCGTCTTTTAACCCCACGAACAACATGGGCAGCGTGGCAGCCGTCAGGCCTGGCGAGAACAGCGCGGGATCGAAACCGATGTCCAGGGTATAGTCCACCAGCGGCTCATCGGTGTGGTCATACACGATCACTCCGGCCGCACCCGCGTTCTGCGCGTTTGCAACTTTGGTGTCGAAGGTGCACGCTGCTCCGATGGGACCACGCTGGATCAACGCGATATTGTTCGCCAGACTGTTGGCTGCAAAAGCGCTACAACCAAATCCGTTGTGGTCGAGGGTGGCCACATCCACCATGGTTCCCGTAACCTGGCCGGTGAAAACTCCCTGTTCGGCGGGAGGAAGCACCGCGACCACCGCAGGCAAGGTTCCGACGGTCGCTCCAAAAAAGAAAAACCGCTCGTTCTCGTTACCACCCACGCCGATCGCCGCTGCGGCCGCTGCCGGTGTTCCAATCGATCCCGTGGCGCCGCTTCCCGGCACGCCGTCGTTTCCGGCTGCCGTGACGAACACGACCCCTGCATTCAGAACATTCTGAATCGCCGTTGCCGCCGGCCCATTTTCGTCGCTGGCGTTGATAATCGGCCCGCCGAAGCTATAGTTGATCGCGTCCATGCCGTCGGTGACGGCATCTTCCAGCGCGGCAATCAGCGTCACGTCGCTGCTGGCGCCCGTATCGTCGGCGAGTTTGTAGTTCCCCAGCCATGCTCCCGATGCCACGCCTATCAGCGGCGTGACGCCGGAAACCTGCGGATCGTTCGAAACACCGGCGGCGATCATCGCAGTACCCGTGCCGTGGCCGCAATCTGAGGTCGCGTCCACCGCCGTGCATGGAACCGCCGTCGTGTTGGTGATCCCGCTGCCCGCATCCGAGTAGAAACGCGACACGATCACCTTGTTATTCGTATTGACCAACTCCGCGGAATTCGTGCCGATCGGGAATCCCATGGGCATCGCGGTGGCGAAGCCTTTGAATCCAGGATGTGTGAGGTCGATCCCGGTGTCGAAAATCGCGATCTTGGTGCCGGCGCCCGCACCGCCCGTTCCGTTTGCGAGGCCTTGCCACGCTTGCGAGATCCTGTGCACGTTCACCGCATGATCCAGCACTGCCTTCTGCCGGCTCACCTGATGAACCGATTTCACTCCCGGCATCTGCCTGAGCTGGGCGGCTGCATCCGGTGTCATCGTGACCGCCATGCCGTTCAGGACGGTATTGAAATGATGCGTGACCGTCCCACCCAGGGACTGGACGGTCTGCTCGGCCGCCGCGTGTTCACTCTGGATCTGAAGCCGCCGGGCCTGAACCGCGGAATCGGCGGCGGCGAAACGCTGACCCTTGGCGGTCGCAACGGCTACCGCGGGCTCGGTCGTGAATTCCACAATATAGCGGTTGGGGATCGGCTGCGCCCAAGTCCACAGGGCGAAAGTAAAGAAAATAGCGCTGCGCTTCATTAAACTTACTCCTGATACTTCTCTCTATCCGTCGGACGATCCGGAAGGCTTCTTTATAGACGCGGCTGCTGGTTTGAAGATGACGTGCTTGATGACGACGTTTGTAGAACCCCATGCGAGTCCCAAAGGTTCTGCTCCGATAAACCCTACATGGGTATAGTCTCATGGATGCGGCGCATTCGACGCCCGTTACGATCTTTTGTTACAATGAATTGAGGCTTTACACCCACTCATGGCCACCAAACCCGCCTTCGCGCAAGGCGCTCAAGTCGAACACCCTAAGTTCGGACTGGGCAGCGTGATGTCCTGCAACGAAGAGTACATTGTGATCAAGTTCGACGATCACGGCGAGAAGAAGTTCATTCTCACCATCGTTCTGCCGAACCTGAAAAAGAGCGACCGCACGCCCCCCGTTGAAAAACGCCGCAGTTCCAAAAAGAAAGCGGCTCCCGTCGCTGGCTAGCCTGCAAATCCTGCCCGCTACGTGCCCATAGGCGGATGGCCGAGGTCTCGTCGCGCGTTAAATTTCCTTCAGATTCAAATTGCGCCACTACCCGCTTTTCTCCGGGAGAAATCTCGGTGGCGTGTTCCGTAGACAACCTATCTTTCGGGTGGTCGTGAAAGCGGGGCTATTTTCCAGGGGTGATGTCGAGGACGTTTTTCTCGTGCTCCTCCACGATCCTCAGGTCGTCCACGAAGGATTTGACCCTTTCCATGGATTGTTTGTTGAGATCGGCTATCTGCGCCGGATCTGGAGTTGTGACATCTTCTTCGCCCATAAGAAAGTAGATACCGGCATTGCTATCCCGTTCCGTTAAATTTCCTTCAGATTCAAATTGAGCCACTACCCCTTCTCGAAGAAGCTGGAAAATCACGTCGCGGCGGTTTCCCTGCATTGCATGTTCTACAACTTCGTCCGCATCCATCAGACCCTACGGATTACGCCCGCAATGGCCGCTGGCGTCACGGATCGGGTATGGGACATCACGGACATCGTTCGCCTCATGGATGAACGGGAAGCGGCCCGCAAAGCGGAACTGGACAATGCCCTGGATGGTTCAGCACTTGGGGCGGGCTACAAGCGTTTCTAGGCGATGAAATGGCGGCATCGTGCCATTTGGTGTCGACCATTGGTCACAGACGGAGCGTTTTGCCATAATTTTCCCTTTCCAAACGAAGGATCTTGCGTATAATCAACTAGATGTTGTTTTGCCGTAGACGTGCTAGGTGTTAACTGCTAGGATAATAGGATTTCTTCAGGAGGGAAAAATTGTCCTGGTTGGCCGATCAATCGTACGTCGGTGCGCAGCGTGGCGCATCAAATAGCAGTAGGAGGTTCTCAATGGCAACAACATCGGTCACACCGCTGGATTTGGGTGCCCTACTCAAGGATCTCCCCCGTGGTTCCTGGGTTGCAATATCCAGTGATCGTCAGCGCGTAGTAGCGTATGGAGACGACATGCGGGAAGTAATCCAAAAAGCCAAGGATCGGGGCGAGCATAGCCCAATCATCACTCGTGTGCCCAAATCAGCAGGCGCACTTCTTCTCTAAAAACATTTCTATTGTCTCTCGTTTTTTGCGGTATTCTGAACTGACCCAGAAATGCCGCGCTACGCGTTCCGTTATCAGGAATTTATGCTTGAACCATGCGACGCCTTTCCGCAGGGACGGGTTGCAAAGAGGCCCTTGCTTTCTGTAACTCTGGTTGCTCCGGACGGTCGGACATTTGACACGGTGGCGTGCCCTGATAGCGGCGCTGATCATTGTGTCTTCCCGCTGAAGTTTGCGGGTGAACTTGGCCTTGATGTCGCGAGTATGAAAAGTGCGCTCTCCACGGGCGTGGGGAATGCCGAGAACGAGACGTGGTATGCGAATATCACCATAAAAATGGATCGGGGGCTCGAATTTGAGGCATACGCCGGGTTCACTGATGGACTGGATGATGTCGGTTATGGCCTGCTTGGTCAGGAGGGATTCTTCAACAAGTATGTGGTCTTGTTCGACCACGGTGACGGTGAGTTTTGCCTCTATACGAAAACTCTCTAGCCTCTCAATCCGTCGCTCCCGATTCTTCAAGCATTATTTTGTGGCGTGCTTGGTTCACCGAAAACTGCTCACCGCTAGACAGATCCTCAACGAAGGCACGGTTGCCGTCGAGTTCCAACGAATCTGACTTGATCACTGCCTTTTTGAGCGTGGGGAAATCACCGAGTGGCTTAGCTGCCGTTAAATTTGGCACCCCCACAATGCCGTGTAGTGCATCCAAATCGACGATCTTGAGCCTGTACATGGAAAAGATAGTACGTTAAATTTCCTTCAGATTCAAATTGAGCCACTACCCCTTGCCGCCGACGTTTGACAACGTTTTACGTTTTCGCTATTCTCTATAGAGTTAGCGAGTGATCTTCTGCTCCTGTGCTACCGCTGTCTGTTAGACAGTCCGGCCAGGGGCCGGCCCCGCTGGTCTGACGGATTCTGAGCGCATAGCAAAACGTTGTGCGCGAGGTTAATGACGCTGTCAGGGTATGGGCTAGTCCGAAGTCGACCATCTAGTTTTGGGCCTCGCAAGATTTGGGATCGGCAAGTGCGTTTTGCCGGTTCCGGTGGTTTTCAACCAACGAACTGTAAGAGAGGAAGTACGTGCCGACGTTCAACCAGCTTGTGCGTAAGGGGCGCCGCCCCACGCGCTATAAGACGGCCAGCCCGGCGCTGCAGGCTTGTCCGCAGCGGCGTGGGGTCTGCACCCGCGTGTTCACCATGACTCCGAAGAAGCCGAATTCCGCGCTGCGAAAAGCCGCGCGCGTCCGGCTTACCAATGGAATTGAGGTCACCACCTATATCCCAGGTGTGGGTCACAATCTTCAGGAGCACTCCATCGTGCTCATCCGCGGAGGCCGCGTGAAGGATCTGCCGGGTGTGCGCTATCACGTGGTCCGGGGCACGCTCGATACGGCCGGCGTTGCCGGGCGTCAGCAGGGACGTTCGAAATATGGAGCCAAGCGCCCGAAAGGGGCGGCCAAATAACGCATGCCACGTAGACGCAGACCTGAAACCCGCGAGATTCTGCCGGATCCGGTGTACAACTCGACCTTGGCGGAGAAATTCGTCAATTCAATGATGTGGGACGGTAAAAAAGCCGTCGCCCAGAAGATCTTCTACGAAGCCATGGACACTATCAAGGACCGGACGCAGGACGATCCATTGAAGCTGTTCAAAAAGGCGGTCGAGAACTGCAAGCCGCTGCTCGAAGTGAAGACGCGGCGCGTCGGCGGCGCCAACTACCAGGTGCCGGTCGAGGTGCCCAACAACCGCAGGACCAGCCTGGCGATTCGCTGGATCCTGATCAACGCGCGGACGCGCCCCGAAAAGGGCATGCCCGACAAGCTCGCCAATGAATTAAATGACGCAGCCAACCTGAGGGGTGGCGCAATCAAGAAAAAGGACGACGTACACCGCATGGCGGAAGCCAACAAAGCTTTCGCTCACTATCGCTGGTAAATCGAGTAATTTATGGCCCGCACTGTATCACTTGAGAAGATGCGCAACATCGGCATTATGGCGCACATCGATGCCGGTAAGACCACTACGACTGAACGCATCCTCTATTACACCGGCCGCACTTACAAGATCGGTGAAGTGCATGAAGGCACCGCCGTAATGGACTGGATGGAGCAGGAGCAGGAACGCGGCATCACCATCACATCCGCCGCGACCACGTGCGAGTGGCAGGATTGCACCATCAACATCATCGATACGCCGGGTCACGTCGATTTCACGGCTGAAGTAGAGCGCAGCTTGCGCGTGCTGGACGGGGCAGTGGCTGTGTTCGACGCGGTGGCGGGCGTGCAGCCTCAATCGGAAACAGTGTGGCGGCAAGGCGACAAATATCGCGTGCCGCGTATTTGCTTCATCAACAAAATGGACCGCGTGGGTGCGGATTTCTTCCGCTCCGTCGCGACCATCGTCGACCGGTTGAAAGCTCGTCCGGTAGCGATTCAGATTCCGATCGGCGCCGAAGACCAGTTCAAAGGCGTCGTCGACCTGGTCACCATGAAGGCGCGGGTGTGGCTGGATGAGGCGCTGGGCGCCGAATTCCACGAGATCGAAATTCCCGAGGATCTGAAGGACCTCGCGCAGGAATATCGCGAAAAGCTGATCGAAGCCGTTTCCGAATCCGACGATCATCTGTTCACGAAATTCGTGGAAGGGCAGCCTGTCACCGAAGCGGAATTGATCGCCGGCATCCGCAAAGCCACCATCATGCAGAAGATTTTCCCGGTGGTGTGCGGAACCGCGTTCAAGAACAAGGGCGTGCAGAACCTGCTGGATGCGGTAGTGGCATATCTGCCTTCGCCGCTCGATGTTCCGCCGATTCAGGGACTCGACGTCGACGACAAGGAAAAACACATCGAACGCAAGGCCAGCGACGCCGAGCCGTTTGCGGCGCTGGTGTTCAAAATCATGACCGATCCGTTTGTCGGCCAGTTGGCGTTTATCCGGGTGTATTCCGGACGCCTGGCGGCGGGCGAATCGATTTACAACGTGTCGCGTGGACGCAAGGAACGTATTGGCCGCCTGGTGAAGATGCACGCCAATAAGCGCGAAGAGATCACCGAGATTCTGGCGGGCGATATCTGCGCCGTGGTGGGCCTCAAGAACGTGGTCACCGGCGACACGATCTGCGATGAAAAGAGCCCGGTGCTGCTTGAGTCGATCGACTTCCCGGCACCGGTCATTCAACTCGCCATCGAGCCCAAGACCAAGGCCGATCAGGAAAAGCTGGGGATGGCGATCGCTAAGCTGGCGCAGGAAGATCCGACACTGAAAGTTTCGACGGATCCGGAAACCGGCCAGACGATTATCGCCGGCATGGGCGAACTGCACCTCGAAATCATCGTCGATCGCATGCAGCGCGAATTCAATGTCGGCGCGAATGTCGGCAAGCCGCAGGTGGCTTATCGCGAGACCGTCCGCAACAAGGCCGAGTTCGATTACACGCACAAAAAGCAGACCGGCGGTAGCGGGCAATACGCTCGCACCAAGTTGCGCATCGAGCCTCTGCCTCCCGGTGGCGAGTTCGAATTCGAAAACGAAATCAAGGGCGGCAACATTCCCAAGGAATTTATTCCGGCCATCCAAAAGGGCGTGGTCGAGGCGCTGGAGCACGGCATTCTGGCCGGCTATCCGATGTCGGACGTCAAGGTTACCGTGTTCGACGGCGATTATCACGATGTCGATTCGTCGGAAATGGCGTTCAAGATTTGCGCTTCCATCTGCATTAAAGAAGCTGCCCGCAAAGCCAAGCCGGTGCTGCTCGAACCCGTGATGAAGGTCGAAGTGGTGGTGCCCGACGAATACATGGGGCCGGTCAACGGCGACCTGATTTCGCGGCGCGGGCGGTTGGAAGGCACCGAAATTCTGGGCTCCACGCAAATCATCAAAGCGATGGTTCCGCTCTCTGAAATGTTCGGTTATGCGACCGAGCTCCGGTCGCGGACCCAGGGGCGTGGCGCGTTCACCATGCATTTCGGGCAGTACGAAGAAGTTCCCAAGAGCGTTGCTGAAGAAATCACCAGCAGGGCGCAGGGCAAGGTTGCAAGTTAACACGAATTAGCAAGTCCGAGGAGACATACTTACATGGCGAAGGAAAAATTCGATCGCAGCAAGCCGCATGTGAACGTGGGGACGATTGGTCACATCGACCACGGCAAGACGACGCTTACGGCGGCGATCACGCAGACGTTGGCCAAGAACAATCCGAAGGTGAAGTTCCGGAGC
>DATMOC010000021.1:0-343340 GCA_035568415.1 Bryobacteraceae bacterium
CAGTGTCCCGTACCCGCAGCCGATGTCGAGAATGCGGGCAACCTTGCGTTTCCCGGCGTCTTCCCGCATCCACACGGGGATTTGGGTCCAATACCGCGGCTCCATTTTTCGGTAGGTGCGGTCGTAGTAACCGCCGGGGCCGTCGGCTTGCACGATCTCTTTTTGAATCGCCA
The DNA here is from genome assembly GCA_035568415.1 of Bryobacteraceae bacterium. Lineage (GTDB taxonomy): Bacteria > Acidobacteriota > Terriglobia > Bryobacterales > Bryobacteraceae > Palsa-187. The sequence goes on from DATMOC010000021.1 coordinate 174, forward strand.
TGAGCCCGTCGATGGGTGGCTGGGCCGCTGTGCTGGACAAAAATGCCAGGACTAAGATGGCTGCCCGCACCGGTGGTGTCAGGATAGCGCAACGGCAGACGCGAGTCATTTTCTTGACCACATGCAGTCATTTGACCGGATATGGTTAGTATCGAGCGCTCCTTTCTCCAACTCCCGGCGGGAAGCGGCATCGACGGTGAGCGCATGCCACAGTTTGCAGTATCGGTCTAGTACGTGCCCTAACGAAGAGGTCGTGAGACGTGCGTGCAAAGGTGGTCATTCCCCACGGCGTCAGTCAAGTACGGGAACGAGAATACTGAGAGAACAAATATGAAACAAATCACAGTTGCACTTCTGATCGCCACGGGGATCTTATCGGCTCAAACTCCGGCCCAGACCCAGGAAAAGGAAAGAAACGAGAATGCGAACCGGGCCGCCGCCGGACTTACGCCGATTTATCGTGTCACCGTGACTCAACGGACCGCGAAGGCCATCAGTTACCAGCATCGCAGCGGAGCGACCAAGATTGACTTTCGCGGTACGGCGCTCATGCCGGATGCTCACGGTGAAGCCAAGGTGGAGGGCAAGCAGGGATACATCGCGATCGAAGTGGAGTTCCGCAACCTTCCGGAAGCCACACAATTCGGCGCAGAGTATCTCACTTACGTTCTGTGGGCCATTACTCCGGAGGGCCGCACGTCGAATCTGGGCGAGATTCTGCGCAATGGCACCAGCGGGAAGTTGGACGTGACCACCGAACTCCAGGTGTTCGGCCTGGTGGTAACGGCGGAACCGTACTTCGCCGTATCCCGTCCGAGCGATGTCATCGTGATGGAAAATGAAGTTCGCTCCGATACCGTTGGCAAAATCGAGTTGATCGACGCCAAGTACGAATTGCTCCAAAGGGGTCAATACGAGCACTTGGCGAACGTGCTCGACCTGCGGGTCAATCGTAAAATGCCGTTGGAACTCTACGAAGCTCGTAATGCGATTCAAATCGCACGTTCGAGCGGCGCCGACCGTTATGCGACCGAGACATTTCAGAAGGCTGAAAGCAACCTGAAACAAGCGGAAGCCTACCGGGCGCGCAATGCGGGATCGAAACCCGTGACGATGACTGCAAGGCAGGCTGTGCAGATCGCCGAAGACGCCCGGGCGATCGCGGTAAAGCGCCAGGATGACGAACTGTTAGCCAACGAGCGCCTGGCTGGAGCGGAGCGGGAATCGCGGGCCGAAAACGGCCGGGCTGCCGCCCAATCGGAAACCGCGCGTGTCACGCGAGAAGCGGCAGGCGAGCGCGCCAACGCCAGGGCCGAGGCCGACCGCGTAAAGCGCGACAATGACGCGCAAACAGTGGCTGCTCAAATCGAAGCCGATCGCCTGAAACGGCATAACGAAACGCAAATGGCGGCGGCTCAGAGCGAAGCCGATCGTCTGAGACGGGACAACGACGCCAGAATGGTGGCTGCACAGACCGACGCCGATCGTTTGAAGCAGGACAACGACGCCAAGATGGCGACTGCCCAGACCGACGCTGATCGACTGAGACGCGACAACGACGCCAAAATGGCGACTGCACAGTCCGACGCGGATCGTTTGAAAAGAGAGAATGACGAGCAAAGGGCTACCGCCCAAACCGAGCTGGATCGCGTGGGGAGAGAGAAGAAGCGGTTGGAGATGGAAAGGACCGAGCTGCGGTCCCAATTGTTGCTGCAGTTCAACGCGATTCTCCAGACCCGTGACACTGCTCGCGGCTTGATCGTAAATATGTCGGATGTCCTGTTCGATACCGCCAAATTCTCATTGCGTCCGGAAGCTCGGGAGAAGCTGGCCAAAGTGGCCGGTATCGTTTCAGGACACCCCGGCCTGCGCCTGGATGTGGAAGGTCATACCGATAACGTCGGCGGAGATAGTTACAATCAGGAACTCTCGGAGCAACGCGGTTCCGCAGTTCGCGACTACTTGACGCAGCAAGGAATGCAGCAGGGATCGGTAACCACCAAGGGCTTCGGAAAGACTCAGCCCATCGCGACAAATGATACTCCGGCGGGCCGTCAACAGAATCGGCGGGTGGAACTGGTAATTTCCGGCGAGGTCATCGGCACCGTGATCGGCATACCGATCGCAGAGCGGTAGGCTGCGTTCGAAAGACGTTATTTCTTTTCGGCCGGATAGTGTGAGTCGATGGGCTTGTCAGGATTGGCGTGGATCTGCAGAACCGCGCAATGGTGGTAGCTGTAGTCGCCGTCCTTGTTCAGACCGTGGGCAGCCATGAATTCCACGATCTGCAAAGTACATTTGGAACAATTGATGTTGGGGACGTCGACGTCTGTCTCGACCTCCTTGTCCAAACGCGCAGTATGAGGGAACAACCCGTCGGCCAAGATGGGCGGCGAGGGTGGGTAATGTATGGCTGCCGAGACCGACTTGGGACCGTTCGCCGAGGGCTCTGTTTTCACCTCGGGATCGGGTGGAAGTTCGTCTCGCGAGTTCACCGCAAGGGCGACTCGATAAAAACCGGGATGAAAGACTGTCTCCCTCAGTTTAATGTGGAGTTTATCGCCCCCCTGGACGTTGGTCACCGCGCCCGTAGGCTTGCCCGGATCGGCTGAGGTACCGCCGCACGGAGCCATTTTCTGGGGGTCGCCGATAGGCGATTCCTGAAGCCACGATGCGGGCTCGAGCAGCCTGAAATGTGCGCCGCCGTCAGGCGCAAAAATCGCCAGGGCAACGGAACCGAGTAGCACGGATTGGAACAGTTTCATGCAGCCCTCCTCGGAAGAAATCTAGCACAACGCGACACCGGCTGATACGATCAACGGAGTGGAAGAACAAGAGATTTATTCCGCCATCGGCCACGAAGGGTTCGAGCGATTGGTTGCGGCGTTCTATCACCAAGTCCCCGGCGATGATGTGTTAGGGCCGATCTACCCGGCCCACGATCTTCAGGGAGCCGAACAGCGGCTGAGAGACTTTCTCATTTTTCGATTCGGCGGACCGCCAATATATATTGAACAGCGGGGTCACCCAAGATTGCGTATGCGCCATGCGCCGTTCTCGATCCGACAGCTTGAGCGTGACCGGTGGCTCCAGTTGATGAATCGTGCGCTGGACGCAGCGCGACTACCCGACGAAGTGCAACCGATCTTGCGAGCGTTCTTCGAGTCCACTGCGACGTTCCTGATGAACCGGCCGCAGGTTTGATTACTCACTATAGTGACCCAGGCAATCGGAACGCGAGCAGTTCTCCGGAGTAGTTTCCGCCGCTGATCGCAATCACAAGGTACTGTTTGCCGTTCAGCATGTAGGTCATCGGCGACCCGCTCTGCGGCGCCGGCATGTACACGGCGCCAACCTCTTTGCCGGTGACTTTGTCGTAGGCCCGCAGCATCGCGCCGCGGGCTCCCGACGGCGTCGTGAAATAACCGCCCTCTCCGGCGATGACCAGCGTCTTGGTCGCCAGCGTTCCGATCAACCCGGGCCGGCCGGTGCGGGGAATGCTCAGGCCTTTGAGTGCGGGATGATTCCGAATCTGATCCGGCGTTTCTCCATGCGCGATCTGCCACAGGATTTCGCCCCTGTTCAGATCGATGGCGCTGATTTGTCCGTAGGGCGGCTTTCCGAGCGGCAATCCTTGGATCGTCAGACCACCGCTTTCGCTGCCCTCGCCCGAAGATGTTGTCCGCGTGCCACCGGCGCTCGATCCTGCGCCGCCTCGGGTTCGAGCTCCCGCTGCGGCATTCCCCTGAACGTACTCCATCTCCGAGACGTTCGGATTCGGCGGCGGCACCAAGCCGTACGCGCCGATCGCGCCGTTCGAAAACACATACGCAACGTGAGTTTCAGGATCGTACGACCCGCCTTGCCAGTTCGTACCGGCTTGCGCCCGGGACAGTGTCGCGAGCGGACCGTCGATCTTACTGACTACCGGCGGCGTGAACATCGGTCCCAGTTTGTATTTCGAAACCAGTTTGACGGCTTCCGCCCGAAGCTCTGGCGTGAAGTCGATCAGATCGTCGATCGAAACGGCTTGGCGCTCGTAAGCGGGCGGCTTGGTGGGAAACGGCTGCGTTGGCGAATACCATTCGCCCGGCACTTCGCCTTTCTCCACGGGACGTTCTTCAATCGGCCAGATGGGTTGACCCGTTTCGCGATTGAATACATACAGGAATGCCTGCTTGGTGGGCTGCGCGACCGCTTTGACTGTGCGGCCGTCGATCACGATATCGGCAAGAATCGGCGCACACGGAATGTCCATATCCCAGATCCCGTGATGCACCAGTTGGTAATGCCACTTGCGCTGCCCGGTCTTTAGATCGACTGCGACCAAAGTCTCGCCAAACAGATTGTTGCCGGGCCTGTGTGCCGCGAAATAATCTCCGGTCGGTAACTCGACCGGCAAATACACCAGCCCCAATTGTTCATCGACGGAGATCTGCCCCCACACGCCGGTGTTGCCGGTATAGGACCAGGAATCTTTCTCCCATGTATCGATGCCGAATTCGCCAGGGCGGGGAATAGTGTGGAAAATCCACAGACGCTTACCCGTGCGCACATCGAATCCGCGGACAAAGCCCTTCACGTTGCGGAAGCTTTTGGGCACGCCGCCGGATTTGTGCGCAGCGCCGACGATCACGACGTCCTTGGCGACGATGGGCGTCGAATGCAGGCCGACTTCGCCAGTAACCAGATCCATTTCCTGATCGTCTTCGAGCTTCAAGTCGACCATTCCGTTCTGGCCGAAGCTGCGCACTGGACCGCCGGTTTTTGCGTCGAGCGCGATCAGCCGGTAGCCTGGCGTCACATACAGAATCCGCTCTTCTTTTCCATCGGTCCAATACGCCAGCCCGCGGCCCGAAAGCTGGCGAGGCGCGGCCGCTCCCCGAGGGCCTTCATTCTCGCTGTGCATCCACAGCATTTCGCCCGTAACTGCATCCAGCGCCACCACGGCGCGCCGCGATCCAGCAGTGGAAAATAGCACGCCATGAATCATCAGCGGCGTGCTTTCATATTGATATTCCGGCTTCGGCCCCAGGGAATCGGTCTTGAAGCGCCACGTGACTTCGAGCTTGCTGAAATTTCCCGCGTTGATCTGATCCAGGGAGGCGTAACGCGTGTGGCCCAGATCACCGCCGTACGTTGGCCATTCTCCGTTCTTGGCTCCAGTTTGCGCAGCTACGGGAATCATCGCCAGCCCGAACACGCACGCGGTTAGTTCGGAGCTCCATCGTGCCTTCCAGTGCATCCGTTCGCTCCTTTGTCGATTTTAACGAGTGACCGTGATGGTCACTTCAGACGACGTAGATAGCGCTCCATCATTCGCCGTCGCTCTCAGCACGTACGTACCAGGTTGAGAAAAGTGCGCTGTTGTGACGGCCTTGCCGTTCGTAACCGATTCCCCAGGCGTACCCACGCGGATCGGGTCCGCGGAATCGAAGATCACTTTCGCAGGACCGCGATATTCGTACCAGGTCACCGACAATCCCGACCTGCGGGTAGTCGCGGCGTTGGTCTGAGCTTTGCCAGGCTCCACTTCCGGACGCGCCTTCGGAACGTGAGGCTTGGGAAGACCGTCATCTGTGACCAGCGCGATCAACGTAACCGGGCTCCCAACGCTAGCCGATATCACCGGAGCGATCGAAACCGATGGAGGCTGGTTAGGATCCTCCAGACCGGGGCTCAGACCGCCCCGAGTCATGATCACACGCGGAAGGATCTCCTCTTCCATCCTCAGAGTGGCGTACGCTTTCTCCGTTCGGCCGTGGGCCGTGATGGTCCAGACCAGTTCCTTCTGACCCCAATCCGCGGGGACTTTTACTTGAAAGACCCAGGCATGTCTCCGTGGCAGGAAGTAAGTGGGCTGGCCTTGGTCGGCTGAACCTGGCTCGACATTATTATCGGGTCCGGCTGGAATGGCAGGTTCTTCTTTGTAGTTCCGATTCATGTATCCGAACACCATCGTGAAGGTGCCATCGGGATTGCGAAGCCAGCCGTCAAAACTGGGAACCACGTCCTGTCCGGAATTAAATTTGGTTTGGTTGATATACGTCGGAGGAAGCGTCTGTGCGCCGGCGAAGAATGCCACTGCCAAGACATAGATGGTCGCCGCGCAGCAACGCCGACTCATTACTCTTCGGTCTTCTCCATCTTCTTGCGGGCGGCGACGCGCTGTTCATAATCGGCGGGATCGATGTAAAAAAGGCTGATCCAGGCGAAGCTCATCTCGTCAATGGTCCTCTGCCCGTATCCGACCCAGTTCTTGGGATTGATATCGTGCGGATTGTGGTCCGAGTTATCGTGCCAGGTGATCACGTGAATCACGGTTCCGGCAGGCAGCAGAGGCTCGACACTTTCCGCGTAAGGATAAGTGATGCTCCAGCCAAACTGGTAATTGCTTACGCAACTGATGGTTTCGGTCCGCGCCGGACCCGGCCGCGCCGAATCCGCCCGGACGTCCGGGTAGATCGCTTCGATGCACTGCGCTTTTCCGAGCGTATGGAAATGCGGCTGAAATCCCGTAAGCACCGCCGCTCTGGGCAGTCGGAAGTAGCCATCGTTGCGAGTGATCTGTCCAGGCGCGAGATCGAGATCAGCCACATCGCCCATGTGTTGCGTGAACTCGGCGTACTTCGGCACGAATCCTTTTGGATATAACTTCAAGCCCAGCGATACCTGTACCGGAGTCGCCTGCCCATTCGGATGCAGATGCAGGTTGAAATGGACCTTCGATCCTGCCTTGACCAAACGGCCTGCATTCTCCGGAAAGAGATCGGCGCCTTTGCCGACCGCGTATTCATTGAGAAACAGACCCACGGGATCCTCTTCCGGATCCTCGATCAAATTAGTGGTGGCGTGGTGAATCACCTTGAACCCTAAATCGGGTTTGGTCTCGACAGCCCGAATGTACATGTCCTCAGTGAATTGCGGATCGATTTCGATATCGAAGAACTCGTCGCCTCCGTTGGCCTTCAATACGTATGGCTTTGGCATGGAGACGACAACGTCGGGTTTTCCGAAGTGCCACTTGTCGTCGTCAGTGAATTGGCGAGGCGGCGGCATGTCAGCGGCATTGCCTTCGGGCGCTCCGCGATCGACCCAGTTGGAAATCGTCGCGATCTCCGCGTCCGTCAGCGATGGATCGTCTTTGAACTTCGTGATCCCGACATTTCGATCGATATGCCAGGGCGGCATGACCCGCCGCGCGACTTTTTCCTTAATCGACCGGGCCCAGGGCCGCGCATCTTTGTAGGTGATCAGCGCCATCGGAGCGATCGATCCCGGGCGATGGCAGTTCTGGCACGCGCGCTGAAAAATCGGCGCGATGTGTTTGCTGAACGTAGGCTGGGCTATGGCCTCATCCGCACCAAACGCAACGGGTTGCAGCACACCTAAAGCGGCGGCCAGGAGCCAAAGCCGCAATCTGGTTCTATTGAAATCAGACGCGAGGAACCGGCGTGGCACGTCGACCTCCATGACATCAAACATCAAGTGTCCAAGTTTCCACGAAAGAAGGTCGATGTCAAGGCCAGGTCAGCGTGTTAGCCGTCCGCAGCATGCCGATCAATCAACACGGCAGCCAATGCAAGCGGGTTACTGATGCCTTCAATCTGCAACCCGGGCGGCCGAGCCGAATTGCTCACTTGGAGCGATCTGTGCCCCAACTCGCGCGTGCCTTTGCCCGCGTTAGCGTGCTTGCCGCGAGGAGGCCATTCGGATTCAGCGTGCCGCTCGCCGCGACGTTCCCGCCGACTACCGGGTTGATGGTCGTGCCGGCCTTGAGTGCTTCGCTCAAGTCGACTGGAAGTGTTTTACCGTTGCGCAGAGTGATTTCGATGCGCGGACCGTTAACGCTCTTGACGACGCCCCAATAGGACGCGCCTGGTTGATTTTCAGGCCGGGGGATTGGTGGTGGCGCTTGGGTGATTTCCTGGAACCGGCCCGGAATCGGACGCCCCTTCGATTTACCCCTCAATCCGAAAATCTGGAGCTGCTTGTAGCTGGTCACATACACTCGGCCGTTGGCCACTGTTGGAACCTGATTCGCATTGCCGCCAGTATTGGGCCACGTTCCGGCGGAGCCGGACCATAACTGTGCCAGCGATGCTCCCGACGCCGTCCCATTGAATGCGACCAGCGTTAAATGATTGTCACCCCCCGAGGGCCGTGCGACGGCCCAGATGACTTCGGTGTTGGCCGTGGTTCCATGGGAGGAAACCGTGGTAAAGAACCCGCCGTCCTGAGGGCCGGACGGCAGCGCCGCCGCGGATCCCTCAAGCGTAAGTGCGGGGCTCAATGCTGTGTTGACTTTCCAGGTCTTGGCTTGCAGTCCTCCGCTGCTGACTACGCGCCCCACGCCGTCCGATCCTTTGAAATAGGCAGGACCGCACCAGCACGCGTCGACCACGACGTTTTTAGGAATATCAGGATTGTGAAATCCGCCCATCTTGTCGCGGTTCAGAATAAAATTACGGCCATCCTTGCCCGCGGCGACCGCCAGGCGCGGCACCGGCCCCGGTTGATCCGGCAGCACCAGCACACCGCCAGATCCGTAGTCGGCGTCGGCTTGGTCGAGAGGGAACACGTTCGAAGGCGTGAACAGATCCAGCACTTTCGATAGATCCCCTGTCATCTTCACGACGCTTTCCTGGATGTTGGTTGTGCCATCGTAGGTATTCTTTGTCCAGTCGGAATTGCCGGTAACAAAGAACACGTTCCCCACCGGATCGGCGGCGACACCATATCCCGACATCCAGATCGACGAAAGGTAATACGGCTTGCACGCCCCTCCTGGACAGCCCGAGGATGAGGAGCAGGATTTGCCATTGTTTGCGCCGCCGGAGCACACGCCAAACGTGTTGTGCCGTCGATCGGTGAGCTCATTCGCCGCAAGCGGAGCCAGGGTTCCCGCATTCCAACCCAACAACCAGCCGCGCGATTGATCCGGACTGAAGTCGCAGAAGCTGGCAAACGCGGCGTACACATTGCCATTCGCCAGCAATAATGCCGACCGTTGGCGCTGAACCGCCGCATTGAAAGTGACCGATCCGTTCGAGGCGGAGACCGTCACCGGCGACCCCGGTTTGTCGTTCAAAGTGCCCAGATCGAGCGCGTGCAATCGATAGGCGGGTTTCCCCGATACAGTTGTGTACGCCATCACGTAGAGCGTGCGCGTCCGCACGTCGATGGTCGGCGTGCCGTTGATCCCGACATTGGGGCCGTTATTGGTGCATCCGAGCGGCGTGCCGATGGGTGCCCCCAGATTGCGCTGCTTTAGGATGTCGCCAGACCAGGAGTCGATCGCGAAAACGGTATTGCCTTCAGTGGCGACATAAACGGCCGTGTGAACTTCTCCGTCGATGTCCTGATTGGTGACCACCAGCGGCTGCGTGTCGACCTGATCGTCCAGGACGGTTTTGGTGATAAAGCCGAAGGTCGAAGGAGTCACGTTGCTGGGCTTCAGCGTGTTCTCCGCCTGGTTCCACCCGGTTCTTTGCGAGTCGTTGTGATAGGTAATGGTGTTGGTGCAGCCGACGATTATGGTGTTCGAAAGAACCACATTCGTTCCGATGTATTCCACCACCTGGACCGTGTCGTTCTGCGCGAAAGACGCGGGCGTCGCGAGATTCAATGGAACATCTCCGGGACCCGCGCCGCCGTACCCAACCACCGCTCCGTTTTTCAGCAGAACGAGTGTCGCGTTGATGGTGGTGTTGCGGACGATCGCTCCCGGCTGGCCGGGACAGATTGGTCCGACCAATGTCGGCGGGGGAATGTTGTTGGTCGGTGTATACGGCGGCGTCTTGGGCCCTTTCGTGCAGAGATCCTGCTCCGCAATCACGCCCGGCGCTGCCTTGATCGTGGCCACTTCCATCCAGTTGCTCTCCGCCGTGGAGAATCCGGATCCGATCAGGCCCGGCTGAAACGCCTGCAATAGAGATCCGATATAGAGCCCATGAGCGGTGATGGCATCATTGCCGATGATGGGCGTGTCAAGCGTCGGCGCTTTGAACGGAGAAGGTTCCGGCAAAACGGTAACTTGTGCCGAGCCCACGCTCGGCACACCCGTGCATGCGCTTACTTTGGCGCTGATTTTGTGGCCCTTTATCAGAGCGGACGTCGAGACCGGGTCCCAATCGCCGCCCCACAGGTTTGGCGTCGCTCCGCTTCCGATGACGGTGCCAGCGGTGTCGTCGCTCACATCGACGGTGACACCCGGTACCAGGTTATGTACGGGAACGACGCGTCCACACGCGTAAATTTTCGGTTCGACCGTTGGCTTTGGCAGCGTTGTGGGCATCTTCCCGACGGCCATGATCGCCGAATGCGCGCTATTCACGCCGTTGACGGTTTGAATCGCAGTGATCTGGTCGCCGGTGTGCAGTTGCGGGACGGGAACGTCGGCAAACCCGAATGTGCTGACGAACGGTACGCCAATTACGCCTCCGCCGCGAAAGACCGTAATGGTCGCATGCGGAATAAACCCATCCACATATACACTTTTAGAGCATTCATTGGTGGGCTCCACGTGAGGCGGCGAGAGCTCCGGCTTTCCGCTTGGATCCTGAATTGGCCAGCGGTCGTTGATGATTACTTTCTTATCCTGCGCGGTTGCGGTGCAAGCCGCGGCAATCGCACAAACCGCTAGGCGAACCAAAGTGCCGCGTAGAAAAATGTTTAGTGCGATTGGGCCTGGCTGCGCCCGGTATCCTTGCGTGGGTCTCCGATTCGAGTCAGACATACTACTTTCTCCTTCCTCGAAACGCAGGTGCATCTCCGCGTTGTAGTCTTGGTGAAATAGAACCGCGAAGCGTTGCAAATTGAATGTTAAAAGGAGGGATTATCGTTCAGTCGCGGGCGGAACTCTCGGAATCGCAATGGGAATTGGCCGCGGGGCGCATGGTCGCGGGCGGGGTTTGCTTTCGCCTACGGTAATAAAAAGGGGATCAGCCGCCGGTGGGTGGTTCTGAACTGCCGGGCGCGATTAACTCCAGTTCATCCGGCATTAGGCCCTGTGAGATAACGCGCGTGGCGGCCCCCGCCGAAACCGGAGCAGTCTTTTTTGCCCGTTTCTTCTTTGCATTCTTCCTGATCGGTGGACGCTTTTTCGGCGTTTTTGCTGCCGCGACTTTTACTGCCGTCTTTCGAGCCCGAGCCTTCTTCCGGGCGGGTGGGGATTTTTTCACCGCGGTCTTTTTCGCAACTTTCTTGATGGGCGCACTCTTTTTCGACGTCGCGGAGGAAACTTGCGAGCTCACCGCTTGCTTCGCGTGAGCGATCGCAGCCTTCGCATTTTGAAGCATTCCCCGGATGTGGGGCGCACTGGCCGAATATCGCTTCGCCACCTCCAACATAAGCGCTTCAATCTTGGACAGTCGCTTGAGAGCCTTATTCGCTTTCATGGCCACTCCTCCCAGTCGCGTTTTGCGACGGCACGAAAAGATATCCCAACATGATGTCGAACAGCCTCACTAACGGACCGTGAACGATTCTTGGACGCCGAAGTATAGCACACGCAAACCATCCGAATAGCATTAACCATGATCAGTGCGAAACCCTCTTGCGAACGAGCCAGCAGCATCATCTTGCGGAGTTCTTGAACACCTGTCCGCCCTTCATGACGAAGATCACGTGGCGCATAGTCTCGACGTTCTTCAGCGGGTCGCCCTCCACCGCGATGATGTCCGCGTCCATTCCGGGAGCGAGCGATCCGATCTTGTCGCCCATGCCGAGCGATTCGGCGGACAGCGACGTGGCCGACGTTATAGCGGCTTTCGGATCCTGGCCGCCCTTTTGCACACGATAGATCAGTTCCTCCACATTGTGGCCGTGCGCGCCGGCCACCGCGTCGGTGCCGTAGACGATTTTCATTCCTGGAACCGTCAGCGCCTCCTTGAACACGGCCAGCGATTGCGGAATCCCTTTCTCCATCGCCGCCATACCTTCCTCGGTATAGTTTCCAATGCCCAGGAAGTTCACCCGATGCGCCAGATAATTCTGCGCGACCAGACCGATATTCGGATCGAAATAGGTCCCATGGGCCGCAATGAACTGCAGTGCGTCGAGGTTCGCGAGCGAGCCGTGTTCGACCGCGGTGCATCCGGCGGCCACCACGGCCTTGATCGTGGCGGGTTGGTAGACATGAACGATCGCGCGCAGGTGTTGAGCTTTCGCTTCACCGCAGGCAGCCTGGATCTGCTCATCGGTAAGCGTCGCTCCGCCACCGTCGCGAATGCTCTTGGACGCGAAAATCTTGATGACATCGGATCCATCGGCAGCCATTTTACGCACGGCTTCGCGAATCTCCTCGGGTGTCAGCGTCCCGTTGTTGATGGCCCGCAGGGAAGTGAGCACGCGCGGCCCGGGCAACACGCCGCGATTGATCGCCGTGCGAAGGTCGCCGTCGATCGGACTGCCGACGCTCTGCACTGTGGTGAATCCGCCCATCAGCGTCACGTAAGCGTTCTCGACGGCATAACCCATGGCCGCGGTCTGCGAAGTGTCCCGCGGCTGATAGCGACCGTCGGGGCCGAAATGCCACGCGATATGTACGTGCGTATCGATCATGCCCGGCAGGACCGTCGCCTCGCGAAGATCGTAGGAGGCCTTCCCATTTGCCGGACCTACTTTTTGGATTTTTCCGTTCTGCACGACTATGTCCGCGTTGCGCTGCACGCCACCCTTTCCGTCGAGCAGCGTGCCCGCCCGGATCACTACTGGCTGCTGCTGCGCATAGGCCGCTGCTGCGAGCATCAAGAAGATATTCAGGAGGCGACTGACTTTGATGAGCATTCGTGAGATGTAGCAGAAGCGCGGGACTCGCGCAAGCCTACGCGTTGACGGGTTGTGCTAATGTGACGGGCCCTTGGCGGTGCGGCGATGTATCATCGTGGAATGCTGAATCTGCCTCCGATCACGTTCCTTGCCGCGTCGCTTACTGTCTTTGCTGCGATTCCGGACCCGGTCCACGTCGAACAGGGACAAGTTACCGGAGTCGACGGCGCAACCGTCGAAGTTCGCATCTTCAAAGGCGTCCCTTTCGCGGCGCCGCCGGTTGGCGATCTGCGCTGGCGCGCTCCCAAGCCTGCGGCGAATTGGGAAGGCGTCCGCGCGGCGGATAAATTCTCGCCCACGTGCATGCAGCGGGCCGGAAATAACTCGCGTCAGGCCAGCGAAGACTGCCTGTATTTGAACGTGTATACCGCTGCGAAAACAGCCAAGGAACACCGGCCGGTCATGGTGTGGATTCACGGTGGCGCTCTTACCGGCGGCGCGGGTTCCATCTACGACGGCGAAGCGCTGGCCAAGAAGGGCGTGGTGGTGGTGACGGTGAACTACCGCCTCGGCGTCTTCGGATTCTTCGCGCACCCCGAGCTCACCAAGGAGTCCGATCGCAACGCGTCCGGCAACTACGGTCTGCTCGATCAGGTGGCCGCGCTCGAATGGGTCCAGAAAAACATCGCGGCATTTGGTGGAGATCCCAAGCGGGTAACCATATTCGGCGAATCCGCCGGATCTTGGAGCGTGAACTACCTGATGGCGTCGCCCCTTGCGCGCGGATTGTTCCATCGCGTGATCGGAGAGAGCGGCGGCGAATTCGCACCGGCCCGCAAGCTCGCTGATCTGGAACAAGCAGGAACAAAACTCGCTGCCGGAAATTCGATCGCCGAGCTACGCGCCAAATCCGCCGACGATGTGCAGAAAATGGGCGGATTCCAGACCGCGGCTAACGTCGACGGATGGTTCCTGCCGCAAGATGTCTATACGACTTTTTCGACCGGCAAACAATCCGATGTGCCGCTGCTGATTGGATCGAATAGTGACGAAGGCACCATGTTTACGCCCCCGAACGTGAAACTGGCGACGTTTCGCGAGACCGCCGGGAAGCGCTACGGCGCCGAGGCTGACGCTTTTTTGAAGATTTATCCGGCCAACACCGACGAGGAAGCGTGGGACGCCCAAGCCGCCAGCATGCGCGACCAGGTCTTCGGATGGGAGATGCGCACCTGGGCCCGGATGCAAACCAAGACCGGCAAATCCAAGGTGTACATGTATTACTTCAGTCGCGTCCCTCCGGGGAAGAATCGTGTGAAGGGCGCCTATCATGGCTCCGAAATCGCGTACGTCTTCGGCAACCTGAAAATCGCGCCGTTTGCCGGCAGCAGCGATGAGCCGCGTCCATGGCAGGAGCAGGACCACAAGCTTTCCGAAGCGATGTCGTCGTACTGGGTGAACTTCGCCTCCACCGGAGACCCGAATGGAAAAGGTCTGCCGAAGTGGCCCGCATACCATGCCAAGGACGATGTGCTGATGGGATTCGGCGACACGATTGAAGTCAAGCCAGTCCCGAATAAGCCGGCTCTGGATTTCCTGGACGCTTACTTCGAAAAACAGCGCCAGACCCAGTAGCTATCGTCCGCTTAATTCTATAATCGGGACAAACATGAAACGCTGGTGCGCGCTGTCGATATTCGGGTTCACGTGTTCCGCTCAGTCACTCGATCTCGATCAAAAGATTTCGGAGGCAATGGAGAGCGCGCTGAAGCAGACCGGCGCTCCCAGCGTTTCTGTGGCGGTGATCAAAGACGGCAAAGTTGTCTTTGCGAAGGCGGCAGGAAAGGCAAACCTACAGCCTGAACGCCTGGCCGACGCATCTACACGTTACGCCGTCGGCTCGATCAGTAAGCAGTTCACCGCTGCCGCGATCCTGCTGAGCGCGGAACGGCATAAGCTCTCGCTCGACGACAAAGTGTCAAAGTATTTTCCGGAATTGACCCGCGCGAACGATATCACCATTCGCGAGTTACTTTCACACACGTCCGGCTACGAGGATTACGCGCCGCAGGACTACGTGATTCCGGAGTGGCTCCAGCCGACCTCGCCGCGTGCGATTCTCGACCGCTGGGCGAAAAAGCCGCTGAATTTCGATCCAGGCACGCGCTGGCAATACAGCAACACGAACTACGTTCTGGCCGGCGAGATTTTCGAAAAAGCGTCCGGTGAGCATCTGGTGGATTTTCTGCGCGCGAAGATTTTCGATCCGTTGGGAATGCGCTCCGCCGGCGACTGCGCGGATGGAAGTCCGGTTGACGCGACCGCGTATACCCGTTTTGCTTTCGGACCTCCACGTCCCGTGGCGCGCGAAGCCAGCGGCTGGTACTTCGCGGCGGGCGAGTTGTGCATGACTCCGTCGGACTTGGCCAAGTGGGACCTGGCGTTCCTCGGGCGTAAGATTCTTTCCGCGCGATCCTATGAGGAGTTAACCCGCGAAGTACGGCTCTCCAACGGAGACCTGACGCATTACGCGCTGGGTCTGGACGTCGACTCGTTTCGGAATGTTCCGCGGATTTCACATGGCGGCGAAGTTTCCGGGTTTCTCGCGTTGAATGTCGTGTTCCCCACACGGAACGCGGCTGTGATTACGCTCTCGAATCAGGATGGTGTAAGTTTTCTCGGACCGCTCTCCGACCAAATCGCAACCCTGGTCCTGTTTCCGCAGACGCCAGCTCACGCGGCTTCCGAAAAAGAAATTAAAGAGACTCGGCAAATCCTGGAAGGACTACAGCGCGGCGAGGTTAACCGGACGCTGTTCACCGAAAACGCGAACAGCTATTTCACGGCCACCTCTCTGGACGATTTCAAAACCTCGTTAACTGCGCTCGGACCGGTGAAGTCGATCACGCGTCTGAGCGAAGCATTGCGTGGCGGAATGACGCATCGGTCCTACCGGGCGCAGTTCGAAACGAAGACAGCCATGCTCAACATTTATATGATGCCCGACGGCAGGTACGAACAGTTCCTGGTGATGGAGCAGCCATGACAGAGTTCGTCAATTTCTGGCACGGCCTCTGGCCGGACCTGCAAAAAATCCTGCTGACGTACGCCTTGATGGTGATCATCGGGTGGGATCGGGAACGGGAAGCGCACAGCGCCGGGTTGCGGACCTTTCCGATCGTCGGCATGGCGAGTTGCGGATACCTTCTCATTCTGGGGCCGAGTTCCGACGTTAACGCCCATTCGCGCGTGCTGCAAGGGCTGATCACCGGGATCGGATTCGTGGGCGGAGGCGCGATTTTAAAAGACGGGCTCAACGTGAAGGGGATGGCTACAGCCGCCAGCATCTGGAATGCGGGTGTGATCGGAGCCGCTGTCGCCATGAATCGTTACGGCATCGCCGTGATGCTTGCGGCGATCAATTTGTTCACGCTGCGCGCGCTGCTGCCGTTGAAGAGCTGGCTCGA
The DNA here is from genome assembly GCA_035568415.1 of Bryobacteraceae bacterium. Taxonomy (GTDB): domain Bacteria; phylum Acidobacteriota; class Terriglobia; order Bryobacterales; family Bryobacteraceae; genus Palsa-187. The sequence continues at coordinate 16,412 of DATMOC010000021.1, forward strand.
TGGGACAAAAACCGAGCCCGATTAGCAGCCGCTGCCCATTTCTGCGCGCTCGGCCTGACATAATACCCTGAAAGGAATCGGCGCGACGCAGCATATTCGTAAGCGCAACGCATGGAAGCTCTGGTCATCATCCTGATCGTGATTGTGCTGGCTGCCTGGGTTGTTTTGTCTTCGCGAATCCGCGCAATCGAACGGGGACAAGCGGATTGGTCCAGGGAACGCGCGGAACTGCTGACCCGTATTCGAAACCTCGAATCCGAGCCGCTTTCGCCGCCAGTGACGCCCTCGAAGCCGGCGCCGCCCGAACCTGTTGTGGTTCCCGTAGCCGCTCCAGCCGCGACCGCCCCTGTCGAGCCAGTTCACGTGTGCCAGTTCTGCGGACGCAGGATCGAGGATAACGCCGCGATCTGTTTCTGCGGAGCTGTCGTCGATCCTCGGCGCGTCCCCCCGCCGCTGCCGCCTCCGATTCCAGTGTCTTCTCCCGTCATCAAGCCCGAGCCGGAGCCGGTGTTTGAACCTGCCATCCCCGTAATGACGCGCGAGAGCCTGCGCGATCGAATCCGCAGGAATCTCGGCGACCAGGAATGGGAGGCGATTGTCGGAGGAAGTTGGCTCAACAAGCTGGGCGTGCTGGTCCTGGTGATCGCGATCGCTTTGCTGCTTCAGTACGAGTTTGGCCGCGTCGGCCCCGCCGGTCGCGTCGCCATCGGATACGGAATCAGTCTCGCGATGTTGCTCGCCGGCGTGTGGATCGAGCGGCGCGCTGGATTTGCGATTTTCGCGCGAGGACTGATCGGCGGGGGCTGGGCCGCGTTGTACTTCACCACCTACGCGATGCACGGGATCGCGGCGGCGCGCGTCATCGACAACCCATATGTCGCGACCATTTTGCTGCTACTGGTTGCCGCGGGCATGATCGGCCATTCGCTGTACTATCGCTCGGAGACCGTCAGTGGCCTGGCATACTTCATCGCTTTTGCGACGCTGGCCCTCAGCGAGAACACGCCGTTCTCCGTGTTGGCATTAATCCCGTTAGCGGCTTCGCTGCTGGTGCTCGCGTATCGATTCGATTGGTACAAGATGGCCGTGTTCGGCCTGTTTGCGACCTACGCAACGTGCGCCACGCGGCCGGATATGGGCTCGCCGCTCGCGTCCACACAAGCGCTGTTTGCGTCGTATTGGTTGTTGTTCGAAACATTCGACCTGTTGCGGCCGCGACGCCGCCCGCGCGGATTTTCCGTTGAGTCGCTGATCTTGCCGCTGAATACCACAGCGTTCCTGGCTTTATCCTGCGTGAAATGGCAACGGTCGTCGCCGGAACATCTTTACGTTTTTCTGGCCAGCGGTGCAGCGTTGTATCTGGCGAGCGCATTATTGCGCGCGTATCTCACTCCGCCCGATTCGAACGAGCCGACTTTAGATCGCATCGCCGCGGGAGGCTATGAAGGTCCCATCGCAGTAGCATCCGTGCTCGCTGCCGTCGCGATTTTCCGAAGAGCCACCGGCCTATGGATGAACCTGGGATGGCTGATCGAGGGCGAAATTCTGTTTCTCGCCGGCGTCCGATTCCGGCAGACCTATCTTCGCCAGCTTGCGTGCGGAGCTTTCACCGCTTCCGTTGGGAAACTGTTGGGAACCGACGTTCGATCGGACCCCACTGCGGTGTTTGCAGGACGCGCGTGGATGACTTGGAGCCCTGTGACGATCCTGACCGCCGCGGTGTTCTACGCCAATCGAGCGCTGCGGGTGACTGAAGGCGCGATCTATAGCTGGGCCGGTGCAGGGCTCGTCACGCTAATACTTGCGTATGAGATCCCACAACAGTACGTGTGCGTCGCGTGGCTCGTCTTTGCCGGCATTCTGTTCGAATCCGGATTTAGAAAATCGAAAGATGAATTCCTGTTTCAGTCGTATACGATCGGCGCGTTAGGAACGTTCGCATGCGTCCTGGTCAACGTTCTGGGGGGCGAGGCGAGTTGGCGATTGCAGTGGCTGCCGATTGCGCTGGCGGCTTCGATTCATTACGGCGCTGCCCTCCGAATCCGCTTCGGTCCATTTGGGCGCGTCCACGAATCTGTCGCTTGGACTACCTCAGCCTCTACGGCAGGACTTCTGGTCGCGCTCGCGTGGAAACTGGCTCCGGGGGATTACCTGGGCGTCGCATGGCTGGCGTTGGGCGCTGTTTTGTTTGAAGCCGGCCTGCGCAATCTTCCAGGCCATCTCCGCCGGCTCTCCTACGTTGTTTCCGCGCTCGGTGCGGCGCACGTGTTCTATTTCCACGTCCTGCTGGTGAACAAAGGATCTCTACGTTCGGAGTGGATCTGCCTCGCGGCGGCGGCTCTGATTTGTTGCAGCCTGAGCGCGCGCGTTTTCAGGACGATGCCCGATCGAGTCCCGGAACAGGAGCGTGCGGCGGTTCGCGATCTCAACGCCTTTGCCGGGACGCTATTCGTGTTGACCTTCGCGTGGCTCGTGCTGCCCCCTCCGATCGTCGCGCTGGCGTGGGCGATCACTGGTCTGGTGCTGTTGGAAATCGGATTCAGTGCTTCGCTCCCGCGATTCCGCGCGATGGGGAATATGGTCTCGGCTGCGGTTTTCGGCCGATTGTTCCTGGCGAACTTCACGGACCTGGGCGATACGCTGCATGTCTCGCACCGGATTCTGACAGTAGTGCCGGTCATTGTTTCCGAATACTACGTCTGGTCGCGTTACCGTCACGCGGAAATACAAGGTTGGGAGAGCAAGTGGGTGCGGCTGTATCTCTACGCGCCTGCGATTCTCGGCCTAGTGATGATGCGCTTTGAACTGGGCAGATCGCTGGCCGTGGTGGGCTGGGCGCTGCTGGGGCTGGCGCTCTATCGATTCGGAATCGTGCGCGCGATCGTCGATTTTCGTTGGCAGAGCTACGCTATCGCGCTGCTCGCGTTCTGGCGATGCTGGAATACGAATTTCTATATTCCTGAAAGCCTCGCAGGGATCAGCGGGCGCGTCCTCACGGGCGCCTTGGTCATCGCGAGCTTCTACGGCGCTCAGCTCATTTCCCCTCGTGATTCGGCAGAGGGCGGGAGGATCGATCGCCACGCTCGCACATTCTATTCGCTGCTCGCGTCGATCCTGCTCGCGGTGCTGCTGTTCTACCAAGTTTCGGGAAGCGTGCTGACCGTGGCATGGGGAATCGAAGGACTCGCGTTGCTGGGCGCGGGGTTTCCATTGCGCGATCGTGTGCAGCGGCTCTCCGGCTTATTCCTGTTCCTGATGTGCGTCCTAAAGCTGTTTCTGTATGATTTGCGCCAGTTGGAGACCATCAACCGGATCATCTCCTTCATCGTGCTCGGCGTGATTTTGGTGAGCGTTTCCTGGGTTTACACCCGGTTTCGCGATCGCATCCAACGGTATCTATGATGTCGCGAATCTATTTCTACGGATTGCTGGTGCTGATGGCCGCTTGCGGGGGCGCGGTCGCAATGGGCCACCTGGATCCCAACGTCAACCTCGATTCCGCGCGCGAGATCTGGGCCGACGTGCTGCGCGACGTGGACGAATTCGGCCTGCATGCCACCCGCATCCCGGCGGAGAAAGAAATGCGGCTCGGCGCCGAGATGGCGGAGCAGATCAAATCCTGGGGACCCGAGGATCCGGCCGCCACCAAGTACGTCTCCGATGTGGGCGCAGGCCTTCTCGCGAACGTGAACCGCAAGGCGATTCGCTATCGCTTCCACGTCATTCGCTCGTCTGAGATTAATGCTTTTGCGCTGCCCGGCGGCCAGATCTACGTGTTGAGCGGCATGCTCGACTTCCTGCATTCGGAAGCCGAACTGGCGCAAATCCTGGGACACGAAATTTCACACGTCGACCTGCGGCATTGCGTCGAGCGCTATCAATATGAGCTGGCTTTAAAGAAAGTCGGTGCCGGCAGCGTTGGACCTATTGTCGAGATCGCGCACTCGTTGGTCGCGATCGGTTATTCGCAGGCTCAGGAACTGGAAGCTGACGCGTCGGGCGAGCGCCTGGCAATCGAGGCCGGATACGATCCGGACGCCGCGGTGGCGGTGTTCAATCGAATGAAGACGACGTTCGGCGAAGCGTCGGCGAGCCCCGCCACGACTCCCCTGGGCGAGACTGGCCGCGCAGTGGGCGAAGCCATCGCGAATTATTTTCGTACGCATCCGCCTTCCGCCGACCGAGCGCGCCAGTTATCGGACATGGTCGCCGCGAACCATCGCAAACTCTCTGGACGAATTGTTTACCGGGGCGTCGAAAACTATCGCGAGCGAATCTCCTGGTCCGAGCGTGAGTTCGCGTCCGAAAAACACGTGTACTAAAGCGTTCTGTAGTAAATAGTGACACGTCAGCATCGACCGCTTCCTTTGGTCGCGGCTCAGGGTCGGCACTTGTCATCCTAGCTACGCCATGAGCCGCGACCGAAGGAAGCGGTGGATACTGAATGTTAATCTGCGCCACAACTCGGCTCACATGTACTCGGGCACTTCGATCCCCAGCACGGCAAGCGTACGCTCCAACTGCGACCGGAAATACTCGGTCATCCATAGCAGGAACGTTTTCTTTTCGCGATCCGTTTCCGATAGCACCGGGTATTCGTGATAGAAGTTGCTGAACGATTGCGCGAGCTGGAACGCATAACGCGCCACATGCGCCGGCTCGCCGCTCGAGACGGCGCGCTCGATAGCGGAATCGGCCTTCGATGCGGCCAGCAGCAACTGCCAGCAATCCTCCTGCGCCGTAAGTTGACGCGCCATCGCCTCGCGCGAAAGCTCGGCTCGAAAATCGGGAAGCTTCTCGCCACGCTCGTCCAATTTCTTTAAAATATTGCGAGCGCGCACGGCGGAATACTGCACGTATGGTCCCGTTTCGCCTTCAAAGCTCAGGGCCTCCGCAAAATCGAACGCGATTAAGGAATTGCGCGTGTACTTCAGTGTGAAGTAGCGCAGCGCCCCGATCGCGATCTGCGTCGCGACCCGTTTTCTGGCCGCTTCGGGTTCTTCCGCGTGACGAGAAGTGACTTCCTCGAGCGCCTTCTCGATCAGCTTGTCGATCAGATCGTCGGCTTTTACACCCAGGCCCTTGCGGCCCGACATCTCCACCGACGATTTACGCTTGTCTTCTTCAGAAAGCTCGAGTCCAAGCTCGACGCAGGTTGCGGGAGTGAGCGTGACCATCTCGTAGGAAAAATGTACGCTGTGGTCCGCCTGCTGGTTATAGTTGAGCGCGCGCAGGCCCGCCACCACCACGTCTTGAAGATACGATTGCCGCGAATCGATCACGTTGTACACGCGCGATCCCCCGCCGAAATGCAGTTCGTTGCCCTGCGGTTGATCGGTCGACGCCCACACGTCGTGCCCGTCCGCGTAAGTGTGCCACTTGCGATAGTAAAAATCCTTGCCGAGTAGCCCGAACTTCCATAATTGGTAGGCGATATCCTTGCCGACATACGTGACCGTGCCATTCGACCGCACAATGACTTTACTGTCGTCTTCGCCATCCGAGTCCTCACGAAACGACGAGCCCGGCATTACCCAGCAGCCTTTGTTCTTGCCTTCAGTTTCGAAATAGATCGCCTTGCGTTCCTTGAGCTGCTCGAAGGCGGTCGCCCAGAATTGCAGATGGAGAATTTCGCTCTCGCGCGGCAGTACGTCGTACTCGATGTTGAGCCGCAACATGGTTTGCAGGTGCGCGTTGACGATCGCATCGGCCACCAGGGTAGCGATCTCCGCTTCAGCTCCGGCGTTGGCTTCGATTGCGTGCAGTGTTTCTGCGCGCCATGCGGCCAGATCGGGATGTGTTCCGACCCGCGCGTACAGGTCCCAACAGTAGTAATCGAATCTCGTCGACGCGATCAGTGCGCGCACCTCGCCCGGCGATTTATTTTCCAGATGCCGGAATCCGACCACCACGTCGGCCACCTGCACTCCGGTGTTGTCGATATAGTTCTGCACCTCCACTTTCTGACCAATGGACCGCAGCATGCGCACGAAGGTGTCGCCCAGAATCGCATTGCGAAGATGCCCGATGTGCGCCGCCTTGTTCGGATTGATATTGGTGTGCTCGACGATGATTTTTTCGGCACCGCGAGTTTCCGTGCCGGTCTCACCGCTCAGAACATGCTGTGCGTAGTAGCCGCGATCCAGCCGGATGTTCAGATACCCGTTGCCCGCGATTTCGATCGCCGCGATGCCTTCAATCGCCATGCCGGCCAATTCGCCCGCAATCGCCTTGGGAGCTTTCTTCAATTCGCGCGCGAGCTGAAATGCGGCCGGTACCGCGATTTCCCCGAAGGATGCCTGCTTAGGCTGTTCAGTTTGTACCGGTACCGTCAGGCCGTAGAGTGACGCGACGCGTGAGGACACAGCCTCGGCTATTCTTTTTTCCAGAACGTGAAACATGAATCACCAGTGTAGCGAGAGGCGTGCATGAAACGTGAGCCGTCAGTTCACAGGAGTGCCGAAAAACCACTGTAAACCCCACGATCCGCAAATCGGTCTAACTGTGCGGATGGAAAGAGCTCTTTCATCCGGAGCGGTGGAACTCGCCGAAGGAATGGAAGACTTCGATGCGCTGGTGGAGCAGTACCGGCCTCGGATCTTCCGCTTCATTCTTGCTTCGCTCCGGAATCGGGAAACGGCGGAAAACCTGACGCAGGATTGTTTTGTTCGGGCGTACCAGGCTCGCGACCAGTTTCGCGGCGGTGCCAGCATCTCCACTTGGCTGATGCAAATCGCCGCCAATCTGGTTCGCGACCACGAAAACAGCGGCCGCCTGAAGTTCTGGAGGCGGATGCTGCGCCCGATCGATTCAACACTGGTCGAATATTGGATCCCAGATCGGCGGATGTCACCGGAAGAGATGGCGTCCGCGAAGGAGCAAATTCAAGCCATATGGAAAGCAGCATCGAAGTTATCGGAACGCCAGCGCACTGTTTTTCTTTTGCGTTTCGTGGAAGACATGGATCTTCTGGAGATCGCCAGCGTGACGGGACTCTCGGAGGGAACGGTCAAAACGCACCTGTTCCGGGCGCTCGCATTGGTCCGCAAGGAGATCCCACGATGAACCACCTTTCGCCGGAACAAATCTCCAAAGTTTTGATCGGCGATGCGGCACTGGAAGAATCTCAGCACGCTCGCGAGTGCCCGGCGTGCCAATCCGAAGTGACGCGGATGGAGTCGTCACTGGCCTACTTTAGCGATTCAGTACATCAATGGAGTGAACACGTTATGCAGCAAGATCTCATGTTAATCCCGAAGTGGGGTTTCAATCACGGCAATGAACGGACCGCAGGGATTTCGTCCTTGCTGATCCATGCGGCCGTGGTTGGTTTGATTCTAGTGATCGGTACGCTTAAGCCGATCCAAAAGCTCGTCGACCGGACCATCACCACTCTGATCGCGCCGGATCTGAAGCCGTATTTGCCGGAGAAACCGATGGCGCGTGGCGGAGGTGGTGGAGGGGATCGATCTCAACTGGACGCGAGCAAAGGCAAACTTCCGAAGATCGCGCCGCGTCAGTTCACGCCGCCTCGAGTCGATCCAGCCGAAAATCCGAAGCTTCCCATGACGCCGACCATCGTCGCGGAATCGGTTCCGAACATCAGCGCGCCCAACTATGGCGATCCGCTGAGCCACCTCGGCGTACCTTCGAACGGGACCGGCTGGAGCGGCGGAATCGGAAGTGGAATTGGAGGAGGCGTCGGTGTCGGTCGCGGGGTCGGCTATGGTCTCGGCGCGAACGGCGGATTCGGGGGCGGAGCATACCGGATCGGCGGAGGCGTCTCTCCGCCGTCGGTGCTCTCGAAAGTCGAACCCGAATATTCCGAAGACGCCCGCAAAGCCAAGTGGCAAGGGACGGTCACTCTGCAAATCGTGGTCGACGAGCATGGCAATCCCCAGCAGATGCAGGTGACCAGAGCGCTCGGGATGGGCCTGGATCAGAAGGCGATGGAAGCTGTGTCCAAATGGCGCTTCCGGCCGGGAATGAAGGACGGCAAACCGGTCCCGGTGATCGCGACCATTGAAGTGAACTTCCGGCTGCTGTAACCGGTCGCTATCGCTCGCGGCTCGGTGCCGGACAGAGCCGCGAGTGCCAGCGACCGGGTTCCCGGGTACAATGAATCCCATGGCCAAGTCCCAGCCCGTTACGCATCCGTACGTATCCCCGTGGATCGATGAAGAAACTCAGCTATTCCGCAAGAATGTCAAGCGCTTCATAAATGAGGAATTCGTTCCGCACGAAGCGCGCTGGCGCGAACAGCATCGCGTGGATCCCGAGGCGTGGACCAAGGCTGGTGAAGTCGGCATCCTGCTGACCGATGTCCCGGAAGAATACGGCGGCGGGGGCGGGAATTATTGCTACGAGGCTGTAGTCACCGAAGAGCTGTGTTATGCGGGCGTGCACTTCGGCCACGGCGTTCACAGCATCGCGGCGCACTACATTCTCGACTATGGGACTGACGAGCAGAAGAAATACTGGCTGCCTCGCATGGCCACCGGCGAACTGATCGGATCCATCGCCATGACCGAGCCCGTCGCCGGGTCAGACTTGCAGAACATCAAGACCATGGCGAAGCGTCAGGGCGAATGCCTGTTGATCAACGGATCGAAAACCTTCATCACCAACGGCTGGCACACGAATCTGATTGTCCTGGCGGTCAAGACCGCCGAGCCCGGCGCGGGCGCGAAAGGAATTTCGCTGGTGGTGGTGGAGGCGAAAAACCTGCAAGGCTATCGCGTGGGACGCACGCTCGAAAAGGTGGGGATGCATGGGCAGGACACCTGTGAGCTGTTCTTCGACGACGTTCGCGTCCCGGCGGCGAACCTATTGGGCGGCGAGGAAGGCCGCGGCTTCTATCAAATGATGGAGCAGTTGCCTTACGAGCGTATGGGCGTCTCCACTGGCGCCGTCGCGACCACCGAGCAGGCCGTCGCCATCACCACCAAGCATTGCAAAGAGCGCATGGCGTTCGGAAAGGCGCTGATCGAGTTCCAGAACACCCGCTTCAAGCTGGCCGAATGCAAAGCCCAGGCGCACATCATGCGCGTGTTCCTGGACAATTGCATCGAGCGGCTCAACGCCGGCAAACTCGATACGGCCACCGCAGCGATGGCGAAGTACTGGCTGACCGAACGCGAATGCGCCATCATTGACGAATGTGTCCAGCTCCACGGCGGCTACGGCTACATGATGGAGTATCCGATCACGCGCATGTGGGCCGATAGCCGCGTCCAGCGGATTTATGCTGGAACCAACGAAATCATGAAGGAACTGATCGCGCGGTCGCTGTAAGCAGGCTCATTTGGAGGCGGCCTTTACTTTGCGCTCGACATCATCCGGAAAATTCACCAGGAAGACAAGCGGCGGGCGTTTGGGTTCTTCCTGATTCTGATGCCGAAACTGAGCGATCAGGCGGGATCCATCGGGCGCGACTGAAAAAGATCCGCTGCTCGCGGTTCCGAGTCCGTTCGCATACCAGGTGCGCGGCGAACTGTGGCGGAACTCATTTTGCTGGATGGAGTAGGCCACGGCCATGATGGTCTGGTTCGAGGCGGTGAAGAACAGCTCACCGCGGGGGGACCATTTTGGGAACATTCCGCCGTCTTGCGAAACCTGCCACTTCCGGTCGAGGCTCGGAAACGGGCGAACATAAATCTGCTGCCGGCCGCTTTCATTGGAGCCGTAGGCGAGCCATCGCCCGTCCGGCGAGAGCGCCGCGGCCGCTCCAGTAGGTGTGCCGGAATGGGGGACAAGAATCTGTGGAGCCCCGAGATGCGGATCGTCGGATGCTGGATCGGAAAACGGGATCAAGGCCACTCCCTGGGTTGGCGTGACGACGAGAGCCAGGACGCCTCGCCCATCCGGTGTGAAACCGCTCGGGTATGCGTTCAAACTGAGCGCGCGCGCCTGGCCGGAGCCGTCTGAACGCACCCAATGCACACTCCCGTCAGCATCCACGTAGAGAACGTGGCGGCCATCCGGCGCCCACAACGCCTCGGTCGCCTGCTTGGAGGATGTCAATCTGGACCGGTTACCCGTCTCCGTGTCGTAGACCCAGAGATCCACTCCATCGTCGGCGCCCACCCGATAAAGGATGCGCTTGCCGTTAGGCGACACAAACACCTGTGAGTAAATCCCTGGGGGCAAGGGAAGGGCCTCGATGTGTCCGGAAGCATCCAGCCATCCGATGGTGGATAGATCCGAATTCACGCCGGGCCGGTAGACCGCGACGCCCGCGTTGGAGAGGGCGAACGACGCCAATCCGCCGCCGCGCTGTGTCGCGACGCCATCCAGCACCGGAATTGCCGGCTCGCGAACCTGCATTTTCGCCAGGTCGAACGGAACGGCGAAGATCGTGTTGCCCCGTGCGAACAGCACATAGCCCTGACCTGAAGGGCCGGTGGTATACCTGGGAAAGAAGCCGCCGTGGTACAGCACGCTGCGGCGGCCTGTCTCGAGATTCTGCGCCACGATGTCGGCGTCATCATAGTTGCCGCCATGAGCGGCGGCGCTGAATAGCAGGATTTTTCCGCCGGGCAGCGCGAATGGAGTGCGGTGAGTGACTTCACTGCGAGACGAATCGAGCGCGGTGGCGGGCTCCGCTTTGCCGCCGGACGCGGACACGCGAAAAATCGGCGCGCGGACGGTGGGAGTGAACGCGATGTAACTGTCGTCTCCCCAAGTGATGCCTACTCCTGCCGCGGATTCGAGGATGACTACCGGCGGACCTCCGGATACCGGAATCTTGCGCAAGTTCGCACCATTGGCGACCGCGATCCACTGCCCGTCTGGCGAGAACGCGAAGGCCAGCGCCCCTTCTGTGCCGGGGAACGGATGGGCCTGGGTCTCGTCCAGCCGGCGGACCATTACAAGACCACCGTTCTGGGAATAGGCGATCCGGCTTCCGTCCTGCGATAGCGCGACAGAACCCACGCCGGATTCCTCGACTTCAAAGCGCAGCAGCGGGCGCAGCGCGGGCGCGGCCTCCCGGCGTGGAACAGCGAGGACTCCGGCGAGCACGATCGCCAAAACACCCGTTGCGATCCATCCCCACGGCAGCAGCGTTTTTTTAAGAGCCGCCGGTTCCACTTCATCGAGCAGCAGACGAGCGCCGCTGATATCGCGCAGCCGCTGGCGCGGATCGCGCATCAGGCACAGCCGCAGCAGCCGCCGGAAACGCGGTGGTGCGTCGCTCAAATTCGGATCGCGCGTCAGCACGGCCGCGAGCGTGTCGCTCACAGTCTCGCCCGAAAAGAGCTGTTTGCCCGTGAGCAGCTCGTACACGACCACGCCGAAGCTCCAGATATCGGCGCGCTTATCGACCGCGTGCCCGCGAGCCTGCTCTGGAGCCATGTACGCCGCCGTCCCCATGACTACGCCGAGCTGCGTCGCGCGCATCGTCATCGTCGAGGAATTCGCGCCATCCGGCAGCGCAGCGGAATCGGACGCAAGCGCTTTCGCCAATCCGAAATCGAGAATCTTAAGCCGGCCGTCCGGAGTCAATTTGAGATTGGCCGGCTTGAGATCGCGATGCACGATTCCCCGATCATGCGCATACTCGAGTCCATCCACGAGCTGCTGAACAATCGGCAGCGCTTCTTCCGTCGAAAGTGGACCGGAAGGGGCCTTGCCCTCCACCAGCTCCATAATGAGCGCGCGATCCTCAACACCGTAGATGTGCGCGATGTTGGGATGATTCAGTGCCGCGAGCACCTGCGCCTCGCGCGTGAATCGCGCGAATCGGTCTGGATCATTGGCGAATTCATCGGGCAAAATCTTGATTGCCACCTCGCGGTTCAGCTTCGTATCCATTGCGCGATACACCGCGCCCATCCCGCCCTCGCCGAGCTTCGACGCGATCCGGTAGTGCGCGATGAAGGAATCTGTAGTCATCGGCTCAGCGAATCCTACCATTTCCGCGGGCACCCGCGGCGATTTCGCGTTTCGCGACAAACAGACATAATGGAATGGTGCAGGAACGCGTAGCGATTTTCGGAAGCGGCGGGCAGCTCGGAGTCGAACTCATTTCCGAGTTCAAAGCTCGCGGTTATGAGGTGGCGCCCTTCGAGCGTTCCACAGTCGACATCGCCGACCAGGCCCGCGTCGAGCATGTTCTGGCAAACTACGACCCGGCGATCGTGATCAATGCCGCCGCCTACAACCAGGTGGACGTGGCCGAAAAAGAGCCGCAAGCCGCATTCCTGGTGAATGCGCTGGCAGTTCGCAACCTAGCCATGGCGTGCCGCCAGGTGGACGCAAAACTGGTCCATTTTTCCACCGATTACGTGTTCGATGGGATGGCCGGACGCGCATACACCGAAGAAGACGCCACGCATCCGATGGGCGCGTACGCCGTTTCGAAGCTGGCGGGCGAGTTGTATGCACGGGCGTATCTCGATCAGCCGCTCATCATCCGGACATCGGGTGTGTTCGGCCCGGGCGGCCTGGACACGGCGCGCGGAAATTTTGTGGAGCTGATGTTGCGGCTCGCCTCGCAGGGTCAGCCGATCCGCGTGGTGGAGGACCATGTTGCTTCTCCCACCTTCGCACCCGCGCTGGCATCGCGTACGGCGGATCTGGTTGGCCGCAACGCTCGCGGAATTTTCCACGCCGGGGGCGGGACCCCGATCTCGTGGTTCGATTGGGCCGTGAAAATCTTCGACGCCGCGGGACTGAAGCCTCCCATCAAGCCGACCAACGAACGCGAATTCCGGACCGCGGCGCGACGGCCCAGGTATTCGGCGTTGTCGAATGGAAAACTGGAAGCCCTGGGAGTTGCGCCGATGCCAACGCTCGACGAAGCGATCCGGACGTACCTGGAACGACGGACGCAAAGAGCCGCGGCGAAATGAAAAACTAATCTCACGCAAAGACGCAAAGTCGCAAAAGTTGTGAACAAGCTCTTGGCGTTCTTAGCGTCTTTGCGTGAAACAGTCTTAAAAGTCCAGCCGGTCCCCGAACCTCAATCCGTTTTGCGCCGCGATGCCGGCCTTGACCTCCAAGACAAAGCGCGAATCCTTCTGGCCGCCGAATCGCGGGCATTCGTGGGCGGCTTTGGAAGGGCAGGGAGGCGTATTGAGCGACATCTCGACAATCCGGTGATCGCGATCCATCCAAAGAATATCGACAGGAAAGGTCGCCTTGTACATCCAGAACGGATGCCTGTCCGGCTTGGGATAGATGAACAGCATGCCTCGATCCGGCGCAAGCACGTCGCGATACATCAGGCCCTGCATGATCTCGAGTTGTGTTCGCGCCGGATCGCAGAGGATCTTCGTTCCGTTCGGAAAATCCACTTCCATCTTGCCCAGATCCTCAATGGATGACGGCTTGGGACCGCCGCAGGCGGCGAGCAGGACACAGGCCAGGATCGCGATCGTGATGCGCATTCAATAGAATAGTAACTGGGTTGCGAACATTTCTCCAATTTCTCGAAAGACTCCGGCTGACGCTGGACATGATCAAGTTCGAGCATTCCGTTTTCGCGCTGCCGTTTGCGCTCACGGGAGCGCTGCTCGCCTGGCGTGACGATGGATTCTCGCGCGCCGGGTTGTGGACCAGGCTCGCGTGGATCGTGGTGGCGATGGTCGCGGCCCGATCGGTCGCCATGGCCTTCAACCGCGTGCTGGACGCCGACATCGACGCGCGGAATCCGCGGACCAAAATGCGGCATCTTCCGGCCGGTCTTCTGACGCGCCGGTTTGCATGGGGATTTATCGTCATCTGGGCCTTCATTTTCATTTTTGCGGCGCGCGAGTTGAATCCGCTGTGCTTCAAGCTGGCGCCCGTCGCGCTGGCGATTCCGATGTTCTATTCGTTCACTAAACGCTTCACGTCGCTGTCGCACATTGTGCTCGGATTTTCGTTGGGGATCGCTCCGGCCGCGGCGTGGATCGCGATGCGTGGATCGCTCGACGTTCGGATCTTGTGGCTAACGGCAGCGGTAACACTATGGACCGCGGGATTCGACATTATCTACGCCTGCCAGGACTACGCATTTGACGTACATGCGGGACTGTACAGCGTGCCGAAACGATTCGGAATCGCGGGCGCGCTGTGGATCTCGCGCGTCCTACACATCTGGATGATGCTGTGTCTTCTCCAACTGGTGCGGTCGTTCGCGCTCGGCACGATAGCCTGGGTGGGATTGGCGCCAGTGGCGGCGTTGCTCGCCTGGGAGCATAGCATGGTCAAGGCGGACGATCTTTCTCGAGTGGATGCGGCGTTCTTTACCATCAACGGCTACGTCAGCGTGATATTCTTTGTGTTTTGGGCCACGGACATTTTTCTCAAATGATGTTTGAAGACAAACGGTTGGAACTGATTCGCCAAAAGCTCGACGCCGGGGAACGGCTTGGGTTTGAAGATGGAGTGACGCTGTACCGGTCGCCTGACATTTTGGCCGTCGGCTGGATGGCGAACCGCGTTCGCGAGCGGTTGCATGGGAACGTCACGTTTTTCAATGTGAATCGCCACATCAATCCTACCGACGTGTGCGTCGCAAGCTGCCGCCTGTGCGCGTTCGGCAAGCGCGCGAAAGATCCCAAGGCGTATACCATGTCGCTCGAAGAGGTCTGGGAAAAAGCGGGCCACGGTTATACCGAAGCGGTCACCGAATTCCACATCGTCGGCGGACTGCATCCCGAGTTGACGCTGGATTGGTACTGCCAGATGCTGCGCGGCCTGAAGCAGCGCTTCCCGCAAGTGCATCTGAAGGCGTTTACGATGGTCGAGATCGGGTATCTCGCTCAGCGCGCTAAATTAACTGCACGCGAAGTGCTGTTGCAACTTCGAGACGCCGGCATGGACTCGCTACCCGGCGGCGGCGCAGAGATTTTCAGCGAACGCGTCCGCCGCATCATTTGCGATCACAAAATCACGGGCGAGCAGTGGATCGACGTCGCGCGTACAGCCCACCAGCTTGGTCTGCATTCCAATTGCACCATGCTGTATGGACACGTCGAAACCGAGGAAGATCGGGTCGATCACCTTCTCAAATTGCGGTTCCTGCAAGACGAGACGCACGGCTTCGTGACCTTCATTCCGTTGGCGTTTCATCCAGATAACACAGCACTGGAGCACGTTCCCAAGACCACCGGATTCGCGGACATCCGCGAGATCGCGGTAGCGCGGTTAATGCTCGACAATATTCCGCACATCAAGGCCTATTGGGTGATGATGACGGAGAAGATCGCGCAAATCGCGCAGCGCTTCGGATCGGACGACATCGATGGAACCGTGGTCGAGGAAAAAATCTATCACGACGCCGGCGCGACTACGACTCAGAACCTGCGGCGCGGAGAATTGCTGCGATTGATCCGCGAGGCGGGGCGAGAACCGGTCGAGCGGGATACACGGTACCGTCCTGTCGAGCGCGTCGAGAATGCGTTCACAGTTCTTGTTTAGCCGTTAATTCACGTGAATGGACGTTCATTAACGGCCCCTGAAAGAGCCCTCACGAAGAAGTCCGCACCGTCCTCGGTGAAGATCAGCGGTGGCCGGATCTTAATCACGTTGTGGAGCGGGCCGTCTGTCCCGGCAAGGATTCCACGATCGCGCAGGCGATTCACGACATACCCGGCGCGTTCGCCATCTTCCAGTTCGACTCCAAGGAACAAACCGCGGCCGCGAACGTCGCGGGCATTGAGTTTCCGCAGTTCCTGCATGAGATGGTTTCCGACTCGCGACGCGTTTTCCGGAAGGCGTTCTTCCGCCAGAACATCGAGCACGGCAAGTCCTGCGGCGCACGCGACTGGATTTCCGCCGTAGGTCGAGAAAAACTCCATCCCGTTGTCAAACGATGCCGCGATTTCGGGAGTCGTGACCACGCCGGCCAACGGAAATCCGTTGCCCATCGGCTTTCCGAGCACGACGATGTCCGGCACGACGCCTTGCATTTCGAATCCCCAGAAATAATCGCCCAGGCGGCCGAAGCCGACCTGGACTTCGTCGGCGATGCACACGCCTCCGGCGGCGCGCACGTGGCGGTAGGATTCGGCGAGGTAGCCGCTGGGGAAAACAACTTGTCCGCCGACGCTGGGAAGACTTTCGGCGATGAACGTCGCCGGGCCATGGATCAACTTTGCGACGGCGCCCGCATATTCGCGACCCGCCGCAGGATCGTCGCGGCGGTGCGGATCGGGCAGGGGAGCGACATGCACCCACGGCTTCTTGGCGCTTCCGCCGGGCCCAGCGAATTTGTACGGGCTGATATCGATCAGCGTGGTGGTGTTGCCGTGATAGGCGTGCTCCAGCACGATGGTGTCTGCGCGGCCGATGTGGGCGCGGGCCAGCCGCAACGCGAGCTCATTCGCTTCGCTCGCCGAATTGAGAAAGTAGCACACACGCAGCGGAGCGGGCATTAACGCCGTCAATCGGCGTGCAAACAGATTGATGTTGTCATGCAAATAGCGCGTATTCGTGTTGAGCAGCGCCATCTGGCGGCTTACCGCCTCCACCACGCGCGGATGACTATGGCCCACCAACGGGACGTTGTTGTACACATCCAGAAAAGCCCGACCGGTTTCGTCGTACAGATACTGGCGCCAGCCGCGGACGATCTTCAACGGCTCGCTATAGCTGATGCTGAGATTCCTTCCGAGATGCGCGTGGCGGGACGCGAGCGTTTCGGATTTCGAAGGCTCCGCCGGCGGAATCGGCAGGCGTGTCACGCGGTTCGGGTCGGGCGAAAGGCTAAGCCACACCTCGCGCTGGCTTGCATAGGCCACACCTGGAAAATCGGTATTCAGATCGAGGAGATCCGTGATGAGCTGGAAATGCACATGCGGCGGCCAGTCGCCATTTTCAGGTGGCGCGCCAATCGCGGCGATCTGCTGGCCGGCTTCGATGGGCTGATCGAGAATCAACTCGTCGATCGAGTCGCGCGTCAAGTGACCGTAGAGCGTGTAGAACGGCGTCCCGTCCGTCGTAGCGTGGCGGAGGATGACGACGGGACCGTAGTCGAGACGAGCCGCGTTGTTGGCGAAGGCATGGACGGTTCCAGCGAACGGCGCGTGCACCGGCGTCCCGGGCTCCGCGAAAAGGTCCAAACCGATGTGGACTGTCCGATGTTCGTCGGTTGCGTGCGGGCCGCTCGCGAATGTGGGCGCGGTGTAAATCGGGCGCGCTTCATTGAAACGTCCAATCCCGATGGTTGTGCCGGATTCGCGCATCTTTGAAAACAAGGTTTCCGTGAGGCGCGCGGTTTCGTGATTTCGCGGATCGGCGCCAAGCAACACACTCCCGAAACTCAGATCGAAGACAATGGACGGTCCCGGCGTGACGACCGGCGGGGCCGGCGCGGTCCGCAGATAGTCGACGATCGCTGGCGTCTGCGGAACCGGGGAAAGATCGCAGGCGCGGCGCAGCGTGTAATGGGCCAGGCGGGGATGAATCGCAGAGAGTGTTTTGAGCGCGGTCCACGCGGAGGTTTCGCTGACTGTGACATACGATTCGCCGGGACGCAGACTGCTCAAATAGGCCGAATTCGTCACGCTCACCGCGAGCCGCGTGAGGATGAGCGGGAACAGCAGCTCGACCTCGCGCGGTTCCAGCGGATGGGTCCGATGATACCCGCGCGTCACATGAGCGGCCGCCGCGAGCGGATCTTTTTCACCGAAGACAGCATAGGCACAGGCGATGGCCAGCTCCGCGATAGTCGCCGTGTAATGCAGATCCCCGAAATCGAGCAGTCCGCTAATCCGGCCCTGGTTGATGAGGATGTTGTGATCGTTCGCGTCACCGTGGATCACGCTGTGGCGGAGACCGGCCAGGGCGGGCGCGACTTCGACTTGGTATTGGTGAAGCACGCGCTCCGCGATGTCGCGATCGTCGGCGTCGGCAATGTGATGAAGATACGGTTCAATCCACGCGGCCTGCTGCAGGTCCCATTTCAGTTCGCGTGTGGCCTCGGGATGCGTGAACGATTTAAGCGTCGCGTCAACTTTTCCCAGAAGCTGGCCCAGGTTTTCGAGCAATTCAGGCGAACGATATTTCGTGTCGGCCAGCAGTGTGCCGGGCAGCCAT
The DNA here is from genome assembly GCA_035568415.1 of Bryobacteraceae bacterium. Classification (GTDB taxonomy): domain Bacteria; phylum Acidobacteriota; class Terriglobia; order Bryobacterales; family Bryobacteraceae; genus Palsa-187. The sequence continues at coordinate 34,439 of DATMOC010000021.1, forward strand.
TCGAGCAGCCAGACCAGACGGTCGTCGACGGTCTTCACCGGCCCCGCGAAGCGCGGCACAGGCAGGTCCGAAAGGCGACGCAGGGCTTCGCGCTGCATGTCCACAAAACCCGGTTCACAACCGGGGCGCATAATCTTGAGAACGCACTGCGCGCCGACTCCGGTCAGCAGCCGGAAGTTGTAGTCGAACTCCCCGGGAAGAGCGTGGGCGGAGGCATCCAGGCCGAAGGCTTCCTTGGCGATTCGTTGGGCGTCGTCGGCAGAGAACTGGCGCGCGTCGCGCGCTTCAATGAACACTCTTCATTGTAGAAAAAGTCTTCTGAGTTACGCGGCGAACTCTTCATGACTCTTGATGGATTGGATGGACCCGTCATGTTGGTGCACAAAGAAACCCGCCTTGGCGCCGGCGATCACCAGAGCGACCGGGGCTCCGGTTCGTTCGAATTGTTCCAGTTCGGCCTCGGTCAGGAACACTTCTCCGCGATTTCTGGCGGAGAAAATTCCGACCGGGTACAGACCAGCCTGGCGAAGGTCCTCACGATCCACCCGAATACACGCTACGACCAAACGAACCCAAGCCTCCGAGCGCAGGCCATACAAAACACCGCTAACCCCTTCAAGACGAACCTCCTGGAACAATGCGGCAGCATAGGTGATCCGGATCGGACTGCCGGGAGGGGACCACACATGCAATTGATTTCTCGGGAGTTGAGCCGCGACAATCGGGATCTTGGGCACGCTATACACCTAGTGCTGGGGCGATCGACATCTTCTCAGCGTCATTTCACCAGTGCCGCCGCGGCGACCGTGAATAAAGCGCGTCTTTTCCGGCACATGAACGTTACATCCGGCGGTTAAAACGAAAGCCTGCCGTAGCGTAGGGCCATGAGAAACAGAATCGGCCGGTACGGGTGGATTCCGGACCTGCCGGACACGCGGGATCGAATCTTTCGAGCGCCGCGGAGATCGGGGACGCTGCGTCCGTCGATGGATCTGCGAGGCGGATGTCCGCGAGTTTACGATCAGGGAGAATTAGCGAGCTGCACCGCCAACGCGATCGGCGCTGCGGTGGAGTTCGATCAGCGCAAACAAAACCTGCCGTCGTCCGCGCCATCACGACTCTTCATTTACTACAACGAGCGTGCGCTAGAGGGAACCATCGCGACCGACGGCGGGGCGATGCTGCGTAACGGGATCAAGACCATGGCTCGCGACGGCGTGTGTCCGGAAACGATGTGGCCCTATAGCGTCGAAAAATTTGCAGAGCGGCCCACGGCGCAGTGTTACAAGGCGGGCAGGGCTCATCCCGCAGTCCAGTACAGCCGCGTTCCGCAGGATCTTGGTCAGTTGAAGGCATGCCTGGCGGCCGGGTATCCCTTCGTGTTCGGCTTCACGGTCTATGAAAGCTTCGAGAGCGATGAAGTGGCCCACACCGGAGTCGCCGCAATGCCGGACGTCTCGGAGACGGCGCTAGGCGGGCATGCGGCGCTGGCGGTCGGCTATGACGACGCGTCGAAGAGGTTCCTGGTCCGGAATTCGTGGGGCACGGATTGGGGCATGGGCGGACATTTCACGCTTCCGTATGCTTACGCGGTGGACGCGGATCTGGCGGCGGATTTTTGGACGATACGGGTGGTGAAGTGAGGGAAGCTCTTGAAAAATTAGCCGAGGCGCTCTTCTAGATGTTTCAGGCGAGCATCGATGACTTGTTCCACGCGGTAGAGCTTTTCGTCCTGGGATGCAAAGCGGGCGTCAATCACGCGCACTAAGTCATCGAATCTTTTGTCTATCGAGGTACGCAGGTCTGACAACCTGCTGTTGTTAATCAAGATGCCGACCAATACCATCAGGCTCGGCATGCCAACGCTGATGACGAATTTCAGATCTTCGTTTGTCATGCGGCGTGCCTTCATTGTAACGGTTATTCGTGACGCAGAGCGACCATCGGATCCACGTGAGACGCGCGGCGGGCTGGAAGAAACGCCGCCACCAGTGCTGCGGCGAGCAGAAGGACTGCTGCGGCCGTGAGCGAGGTTGCGTCGGCGGGTGTGACTCCGAAGAGCATGCTGCGCACCAGGCGTGCGCCGGAGAGCGCGAGTGCGATTCCGACGAGGACGCCCGCCAAAACCACGCGCGCCGTCTCACCGAGGATCATACGCAGCACCATGGCGGGGCGTGCGCCGAGCGCCATGCGGATCCCGATTTCGCCGGTGCGCTGCGCGATGCCGTAGGAAAGTACGCCGTAGAGTCCAATGGCGGCGAGGGTCAGGGCGAGCGCGCCGAAGAACACGGACAGAATTGCGAGCAGTCGCTGCAGAACCAGCGTTTTCTCCACTTGCTGGTCGACAGTGATCACGTCGTAGACTGGCAGCGCGGGATCGATGGCGCGAATCGCGGCGCGGACAGTGCTCACTACGATGGACGGCTCTGCGGTGGTTCGGATCAGCAAGGTGGCATGGTTCGGAGCATCCGCGTATTGCCCCGCGGGCGTGAACATCACGTCCTGCTTGCCTTCGCGCACGCCGAAGTATTTCAGATCGCGCACCACGCCGACAATCTCAATGGCTGGTTCGCCCGGTCCCTCGGAGACCTGCCGCCCCACGGCGTTCGGCGTATCGAAGAAATGCCGGGCCATGGTTTCGTTCACTACGGCGACCTTGGTGCCGTGCTCATTGTCCTGGTCAGTGAAGTCGCGGCCGTTCAGGAATTGCATCCCCGCGGTTTGAAAGAATCCAGAGCCAACGCTGTTGCTGATCACCCAAATGTGTTGCGGATCTTCGCCATTCTTGGGCGTATAGCCCGGCACGAACACGCCGCTCATAGTGATATTGCCGCTCATGAGACGATCGCGCATCAAAGAAACGGAGCGAACGCCGGGCGCGGTGGCGACGCGGTCCAGCGCCTGCTTGTAAAATTCGGCGATCCGGACACCGCGATATCCGGCCAGATGCGGATCGACGGCGATGAGCAGAGCGTCTTTGCGGGCGTAGCCCAAGTCGACTCGATCCAGGTTGCGGAAGGTTCCAAGAAACAATCCCGCGCCCACCAGCAGAGCGAGCGAAAGCGCGACTTGCGCGGCGACGAGTACTCGTCCGAGCGTGAGGCGTCCCGCGGTTCGACCGGTGCGGCTGCTCTTCAAAGCTGTAGCGAAATCGAAGCTCGTGGCACGCAGGGCCGGCATAGTTCCAAAGAGCAGGGCGTTGAGAAGGCAAACGCCGGCGGTAAATCCGATGACGCGCAGATCCCAGGTGAAGGGGATGTCGGGAACCGCGGCGGCGCGAACGATCGCGTCGCGAGCCCATACCGCGAAAAGTAATCCGAGGGCGCCACCGCCGATCGCGAGCAAAAGGCTCTCGGTGAGGAGTTGCCGGACCAGACGCCAGCGGCTGGACCCGAGGCTCATGCGAATCGCGATCTCCCTTTGCCGCGCGCTCGATTTCGCCAGCAACAGGTTGGCGATATTGGCGCAGGCAATCAACAGAACGATCGCGACTACGGCCATCAGGACTTTCAACGGCTCGGAAAACCGGTTGCGGACATGGCTCAGCCCTTGGCTGCCGGGAGTCAGATCAACCCGCAGTTTGGAGACGGCCTGGAAACGGGCAGGAGTTTCGCCACCGGACTGGAGCAGGGATTGGCGGAGCAGAGGAGTCAATTCGGCTGCCGCCTGCTGGAGAGTCACACCGTTCTTCAATCGCGCGAACACCAGGCCGGTGGCATCGTCAAGTTTCGGCGATTCGGAGGAGATCTTTCCGGCGGTCACCTGCGGAAGGGTGGCAAAGGGGACGGTGATATCGCTGGAGTCGTCCGCCGAAACGCCATAGAATTCACGCGGCGTGACGCCGACGATGACAAAAGGGACGCTGTTGACCGTGATCTGGCGGCCGAGCACAGTGGGCGAGCCGCCCATGCGACGCTGCCAGTACGCATAACTGAGCACGGCGACGCGTCCGCCGGGCTGCGCGTCGTCCGCAGTGAGCGTGCGTCCCATGAGAGGATTCACGCCGAGCACAGAATAGTAGGCGGGAGAAACGAAGCTCGCGGCGGCCCGGTCGGTTTGTCCGTCCACGCCGATGCCGATCTTTCCATCGAGCTGCGATGCAGCGATTCCAGAGAGATTGGTGGCATGTTGTGCGATGTAATCGAGCGAGGCCACCCGGATGCTCTCCGAAACCCGGACCGATCCCATCTGCACGGCGTTGGTGTTGACGAACACCAGCTGTTCCGGATGCGACACCGGCAACATTCTCAACATCACCGCGTCGATCAGGCTGAAGATGGCGGTGTTGGCCCCGGTGCCTAGAGCCAGCGACAGGATCGCAACCAGCGCGAAGGCTGGATTCTTGCGGAGTTTTCGAAGGGCGAAGCGGAGATCATGCATGCTTGGAGGTTCCTAAAACCCTATAGTTCAGATGGACGACGCCATCCGGGAAACGTTTCGTGGAAAGGAGCTTCATCGGGATGGTGCGGCGGCGTGGGGCGACCAACGGAATGCCTTCGCCGATGATTACGGGGATAACATGAATGCTAAATTCGTCGATCTCGCCGGCGTCGAGGAAAGACGCGATGATGCCAGCTCCGCCCATCATCCAGATGTTTTTGCCGGGGGTAGCGCGCAGGCGTGTTGCAAACTTCGCGACCGGATCCTTCAAGAAGGTGACGTTGGGCGCGGATTTGGCAGGACGGCGGGTGAAGACGTAATTCTTGATTTTGGAGCCGAAGTCGGGTGCGTGTTCCATGGTGAGCACCTGATCCCAAGTGTTTCTGCCCCACACGATGGTGTCGATAGAGCGCACGAAGGCGGGAAAGCCGTAGTTGCCGCGCGGGCGTGGGCGATCCAGCCAGTCGATGCCGCCGTGTTTTCGCGCGATGAAGCCGTCGGCGCTGACTGCGAGGTAGGCGATGATCTTTCTCATTTGGATTTCCTTATGCTCCAGCGGAATTTCGTCTTCGATCGGAGCCACTCCGGATGCTCCTTAAAGACGCGGCCGAAATCGGGACGGGATCCATCCACATCGTTGAACTTGTATTCGCGGGCCAGATTCCAGGAACTGTACAAGCCGCCGGACTTTTCAAGGATCCGCGGATCGGAGGCAAGAGCGGCGACGGCGCGGCCGACGAAGAACGGCGTCTCCGAGGCGGCGAAGGCAGGATCTTTTTTGATCGCGTCGCGCCAGTTGGATTCGCGGACACCAAAATGATCGAGGATGGTTTCAGTCCGCATGAACCCGGGGGTGACCGCCAGCGCCGCAATGCGATGCTTATGCAAGTCCTCAGCCATCGCGTAGGCGAACCGGCTGACGGAGACCTTTACTAAGTCGTAGAACAATGTTGCGCGGTAGCTGAGCGTGTCGCCGTCGCCGATTTCGACAATTAGTCCGCGGCGCTTTTCGACCATAAGGGGCGCGGCGTACCGCGCTGTGATGATGTGCGAATGGAGTGCATTGCGGAGCATCTGAAAGCCTCGCTCCACGTCCAGTTGCCAGAACGGTTTCCACTCGTGGGTGTTGCCTTCGGAGATGTCGTTCACTAATATATCCAGACGGCCTTGCTCTTTGCGAACGCGCTCGACCAACGCCTCGACTTGCTCGGCGACCAGGTGATCGGTTCGCACAGGGATGCCGGTACCGCCGTAGCCGGTCACCATTTCCGCCGTTTCGTCGATGGTTTCGGGGCGTCCTGCAAAGAAGCCGGAGGTGCAGGGATGTTCGCGGGTGCTGCGGCCTGAGCAGTACACGGTGGCCCCGGCTTCTCCCAGCATGCAGGCGATGCCGCGTCCGGCTCCGCGCGTCGCGCCGGCTACGATGGCGACTTGTCCCTTCAAGCGCCGTTGCTGCATGGGTCGAATATAAACGACGGTTCACTTATTGTCAAGCACAAATGTGAACCGTCGTTTATAATCGAATCGAATGGGACGAACCAAGGTAACTCCGGACGTCGCGGTTCTCGAAGCGACCGCACGGGTAATCAACCGGCGCGGGCCGACGCGGCTGACGCTGGCGGAGGTCGCGACTGAAGCAGGGCTCGCGCCGGCGACGCTATTGCAGCGGTTCGGGTCCAAACGCGGATTGCTGCTGGCGGTAGCCGAAGCGGGCGCGAGCGGAGCGGCGGGGTGCTTTGTACGAGCGCGGGCTCGTTATCGGTCGCCGTTGAAGGCTTTGCTGGCGACCTTGGACGAAGTCGCGGCGCTGGCGGAAACGCCCGAAGCGCTGGCGAACAATCTTGCGTTTCTGGAGATCGATTTGACCGATCCGGATTTTCATCGGCTAGCGCTCGAAAGTGCGCGGGCCAACATCGCGGGGTATCGAAGGCTGCTGGATGAGGCGGTGCATGAGGGCGAGATTGTGAAGTGCAATACGGCTCGGATGGCGCGGGCGATCTGGGCGACGGCGGGCGGCTCGTTGCTCGGATGGGCAATTTTGAGGGACGGTGAGGTGAAGAAGTTTCTGCGGCAGGATGTGGAAGTGCTGCTGGGATTATTGAGGACGAAGCGGCGTTGAGGTGTTCGCAGGTCCCCGGCTGATCCCCCGATTGGCCTGGTCGCGTGTCCGCAGACGTGATTTTATTGGTGAGAGAGCGCGATCAGGGGACCGCGCGCGGACCAGAGGGTCCGCCCCCCCAGCATGCGCCACAATCGTGATCAGAGGGGAACTGGGACGTTTAGGGTGTTGGCGAGTTTGGCGAGGGAATCCCAGATGCCACGAGCTACGGGGATTCCGTCACGGCGCCGCATCTCTTCAGCGCGCCACTCGGGTTCTCCCGCGACCAGCACTTCGTCAAATCCCGCCGCTGGAGCGGAACTCTTCAAGGTGTCATGCAGCCATTGCATGCGCGCGGTGAACTCGTCCATGGGCATGAATCGGGCGACGTCGATCGCCAGGAACAGATGGCTGGCCCGCATTTCTTTTCCGGTGTAGTGGATCCCACCGACATCGGTCAGCATCGCGCCTCCGGAAAGAACCGCGCACAAGATCTCGACCATCACCGCAAGGCCGGTACCTTTGTATCCGCCCAGCGGCATGGGCAATCCTTCGGAGGCGATTTTTGGATCGGTTGTGGGATGACCGGCGGCATCCATGGCCCATCCCGCGGGAATGCTTGTGTCACCGCTCAGCACGGCTTTGTAGATGCGGTTCAGGGCGACGGTGGTGGTCGCCATGTCGAGAAGAAAAGTATTCGGGCCGGGGACGGACATGCAGATCGGATTGGTGCCGAGCATTCTTTCGCGACCCTGCCAGGGAGCAACCAGCGCGGTTGCATTGCACATCGCGATTCCGATGAATCCCTGGGAAGAAAGCTTTTGGGCCCACCAGGCGCAGGCGCCAAAATGAGTCGAGTTCCGCGCCACCACCATCCCCAAGCCGTTCGATCGTGCCAGGCGGGCTGCATGGCCGCAGCAAATATCGGAGATGAGCTGGCCGACTCCGTTGTGCCCGTCGTAGACCAGGCATGAGCCATTCTCGCTGGCGACGCTTCCAGGTTGCTCGACGTCCACGTTGCCGGCGCGGATCTGATCGGTGTACCAGATGAGCAGTTGGATGCCGTGGGAATCGACTCCGCGGAGGTTCGCCGCGACCAGCGATTCGGCGACCAGCGCCGCAGTGGATGCGGGCATGCCCGCGGATTCAAGAATCGCCGTGGCGAAAGCCGTCAGCGGCGGATGGGGAATAACGATAAAGTTGTCCAAACGTATACTGTAAAAGAATCGAGGACAAGAATGCCAAAATTCGTAATCGAGCGCGAGATCCCCGGGGCGGGGAAGTTGTCGGCTGACGAGTTGCAAGCGATTTCGCAGACCTCCTGCGGCGTGTTGCGGCAAATGGGGCCGCACATCCAATGGGTGGAAAGCTACGTGACCGACGACAAGGTTTACTGCGTCTACATTGCCCCGGATGAGGCAGCGGTGCGGGAACACGCGTCCAAAGGCGGATTCCCCGCGAATCGCATCTCTCAGGTACGCACGAAGATCGATCCGACCACGGCGGAGTAGGCTGTTCCGTACAGCTTTGGGCGCGGGCTGTCGATAAATGCTGAGAGCCCATGTCCTCTCCGAGCGGCACTCTCAATCAAGATCTGGAGCGAAAGACAGTCGTCGCGCTGTACCGGTTCTGCATTTGCGCGGCGATCACGCTTTCCCTGTTGCTGGTCGCCGGAATCTGGCATTTAGGCGCGAACTCCATGATCGCCTGCGGCTTTCTGGGGGCGGTGTTTATCCACGCTGCGTCGCGGCCCGGATGGAAGAGAATGCTGTTCGCGGCCTTGGTGGGCATGGCGTTCGTAGTGGTCTACGTGCTGCTTAAGGGAGTAGTCGCCACGGACGCTTTCGCCAGAGCAATGGGCATGGGCGCGTTCTGGGGAATCGGCAGCATTGTGGTCCTGTCGTTTGAGATGGTGATCTACGGCAAACGGGAGAACTTGCGTTTCCTGTCTGACGCGCTGGTCTTGCCGGTGTTTTCGCTGGTGGCGGGGATCGGCATGCAATTGACCAACGGCTCGACGCACGCGAGTTACGACAATCTGCTGTACGCGTTCGATACTTCGCTGGGGATCGCACCGGGGCTGAGAGTGATTTCGTGGTACCGTGCGGCGCCGTGGATCGCGACAGCCTCGGGGCTGGTGTATGCCGGACTGTTGATTTTTCCTCCGCTGTACCATGCTTGGGCTCTTTATAAGGTACGCACTGAAAAATATAACTTGATGCATGTTTTCGTCATTGCAGGGATTTGCGGGTTTGTGTTTTATCAGATCTGTCCCGCAATGGGACCTTTGTATTTATTCGAGTCGAGGTTTCCAGACCACCTGCCGGCGTTAGTTCCCTTGCAAGCGTTTTCGAGCACCGGAGTCAACAACGCGATGCCGTCCATGCACATGACGTGGGCGCTGCTGGTGTGGTGGAGTGCGTGGGAGCTTGGACCGGTCGCGTTGGGAATCGCGAGCGCGGTAGTGGGGTTTACGGGTCTGGCGACGCTCGGATCGGGAGAGCACTATCTGATCGACCTGATCGTGGCGGTGCCGCTGGCGATGGCTGTAAACGGCATCTATCAACGAAGCTGGAGTCGAGCGATCGCGGGCGTGGCGATGGTCGTGGGTTGGACCGTCTACTTACGCATGGGCCTTTGGACCGGCGTTGCGGCCACGCTGCATTGGATGCTGATCGCTGTCACGTTGGTAGTCGCACTAATTTTCACGCGCGTGACGCGGAGTAGATTATAATCAGGTTTAAGTCTCCGGGCGCGTAGCTCAGTTGGTTAGAGCGCCTGCTTCACACGCAGGAGGTCGCAGGTTCGAGTCCTGCCGCGCCCACCACCGATACATAACATTGCGGCATAGACGCGTCAGCGATCCTACGTCCGTGCGAAGACACTTCGACTTCGCGGCAACGCAGGCCGCGACTGATCGTGGATCTTAGGGAAAAGGGGCCCGGCGCTGCTCACCGCATTCGCCGAGCCCTGCAGAATATTAGCTGCGGCGCGATCGACGCGAAAGGAGCTTTCGGCCCGCGAAGGCCAAAAGCAGCGCCGAACCACTTAGAGCAAATGTGGCTGGTTCCGGAGTGGAGGCGCCTGAGAACCCTTGGTAGTCATTGCCGACGAGATAGTCGAAATGACCGGTCCCATCTTCGGTAGCGCCCACGAAGGTACCGGCGTTGCTGGGCAGTCCGGTGTCGGCCAGCAACCCACCGAGGGTGTCGGACGAATAGAAGATCATCCAATCCCCGGCGCCGTTCGCATCCGTAGTGAACCGAAGCAAGTCCGAACGGGCACCGGTGGCGTCGGCAATGATCACATCTCCGAGGGAAACCTGCTCGGGCAACCGGTACACCAGCACGTTGTGGAGGGTGGAAGTGGGATCGTTCGCCAACACAAACCCGGAGTCCACTACGAACCCGAGGCTATTGTCATTGGAACGCCCGTTTCCATTCTCGTCAAATTGAAGGATGAAAGCCGCGTGTAGAGGCGCGAAACTTCCGGCCACTAAAACCGCAGCTGCAAATAGTTTTTTCATTTTTCTCTCCGACCCGGCGAACTAAGGTGTTCACCGGAGTGGCTGATTATAACATGCTGTTTCTGTAATAAGAAACAGTTTTTTGAGAGGGATATGTACTAGGCCACCCTCCCGTCTCAAAGCGAGCGGATGGGCTAGGATTACATCCCAATGACTTCCATTGGGGCGAGATCTCCAGGCTTTCGCACTTTACAACTCTGGCGGCGCAGATGAACGTAATGGTACTCGATAGAAGAATCTCGGCCCTCACTGCGCGATCAACCGCCGAGGTTCTAAGGCGCGCAGTTGAATTTTTGAGGCGGCGACAGGTGTGGGAGAACGGTCGCGTTCGGATAGCTGTAAGCCCCGCCCAGCGCGCTCGATGGCGACTCAAATTCAAACCACTGGATCAAGGCTTCGTTCTGTGGATGGTAAGTGAAGCCGTTCAAAAGGACTGGGAAGGTCGAGTTCAGGAGACCTTCAATGACGTCGCCGGTTTCCAAATCGTCCTGGCAGTTCCCGTTGGGGGAGAGCCAAAAGGGAGTCAGATTGTGAACGTTGTCGCTGACCACGAACGGATCGTTATAGGTCTCGGCGATTTCGTGACTGAGCGCAGTGACGTCCAGGAAGTTGGGGCCGAACAGACCGGGGGTGATCCAGCTCGAATAGTTCAGCACCCAGCGCTTTTCCGGATCGGTGCCGGGCTGGAAGAAGTACGTGTGGAAGCCCAGAACGCAGCAGTCTCGCCTGTCCCCGAAGTAGAGAAACGTGTTGGGGAACAGGAAAGAGGATATGTCTTGGGTCGTGATGACATTACCCACGATGTCGGTGACCACAACGTCCGCCAGGCCATTGAAGAAGGCGTTAATATCCACCAGAATGAGGCGGCAGCACGTTCCATTTGCGTTGAGCGAAAAGTAATAGTTGCACCCGGTGAATCCGCCGGCGCAGGTAGTGGCTTGGCGAAAGTGGACGGTGAGCGCCGGCGGCACTTGAGGATTCAGCAAGGTGTGCCAGTCCGGTTTCATTTTGTTAAAGAATTCGGCGCGCTGGACGGCGTCGGTAAACTGGGTTGGATCCGGGCCGCTCGAGTAAGTGGCGTTGGAGAATACGGGTGAGCCCAATACCGGTGCGACAAATTGCGTCGCGTCCGAGATCAGCGGGTGGCCGCCCACAATCCGCAGATTCCCGTTGGCATCATCCAGTTCGACATTGACGGCCTGAACCGGAGCGTTGATCAGCGTGGTGCGCCCCATCTGGGGTGGATTTCCGACTGTGTTGATATACCAGTGACGGTTGGGATTGCCATTGAAATCGAATCCATCAGCGAAGAACTGGCCGTTGAAGTTGGGGATGGAATCGATCCCGAAAATGCCAAAGCGGGAGTGCGCCTTTCCGTTGGTCAGGTCGTGCGGGGTGGGATGAAACGCTTTGCTGTGGGCGTTTGCCAGGAACGATGGATCGACCATATCGATCTCTTGCGCAAATCCTACGCCTGCGCAACAGGTCAGGACCAGGGAAAAACTCAAGGTAGTCATTCGCATGTGAAAATCCTCCGTTTCTTTTCGAGTCTCAAGCCGGGGTTTGAGTCCTCCGGTTTTCACATTATCAGAAATCTCTCCTAACTACGGCCATCCTATCTTTAGATAATTCTGCCTCAGGGCCCTATTCAATCGAAGCGGTCGGGAGTACACTCATCTGGTTCCAGTAGTTCCAGGCGTCCAGTCCTGGATCCAAGTAGAAACAGGAGGAAATACCAAGTGAAAACTGTGTTAGTAGTGTGTCTCGTTTTGGTTGCAATAGCTGCAATCCCGACCAACGTAAAAGCAGATGAAACCGCGGCGATCGTAATCCACAAGGACACCGGTCTTTGCGGCATGGTTGGTTCCAACGCCAGCGGGAATCCAATCGGTGGCGGTGTTGGCGAGATCAATCTCGTCGTTGACCGCGATGGCAAGGTCACGCTGACATGTAAAGGGACGGGGATCACAAACCTTTCCGGACAAGGGCAGCACTTCACCGGGTTCGCGTGCGGCTTGTTTGACCCAGACGGATCGTTCGAAGTCACGAACAACACTGCGGCATCCGTGTCGGCGAGCGGCCAGGCCAGCCTGTCGTGCACGGCGCCTGACACTCACTAAAGCTAAAAGAAACCAACTGCTTTATTGGGAATCAGTTGGGGCTCTCCAGAGTCCCAACTGATTTTTTTGAGGGCTGGAAATTCTTCTGGCCCCGCCTTGTTTGGCGAGTTTAATCAAACTGGAAGTATGCCACGCCTCATCCTCTTGCGCACTCTATTAACCTGCAGCGTCGGCTTTAACCAACAACTGTCCACGACGGCTGAACCCGTCGTAGTGACACGTCAACATCGACCGCTTCCTTTGGTCGCGGCTCGGGGTTGGCGCTTGTCATCTTCGTAACCAATGAGCCGCGACCAAAGGAAGCGGTGGATGCTGAGTTTTTCCACAGCCTCTCTAGTCTGCGCGGGGGTTTGTTCCCAGCTCCTGCATGCGGCGGTAGTCTCCGGAACGATCTATACCTTGGAAGGTCAGTCGCGCCGGCCGGCCGATGGGGTTCGGATCGTGGCGCGGTCGGCCGACGGCAAGGAGATTCTGCAAGCCGTTGAAACTGACGCTTCGGGCCATTATGCGCTGGCCGATCTGCCCGGGGCCAGCATCCGCATCTCCGCCACGAAGAAGGGTTACGTCGCGCGGAGGGCAGGAGGAGGGGACGCTAATTTCCTGCTGGATCTCACAGCCGTGGCAAGTCCAGTCAACCAGGACTTCGAGCTGCTTACAGGCGGGGTGATCACTGGACGGGTCAGCGATGTGCATGCTGAGCCGTTGAAAAACGTGCGGATTGAGTTGCGGCGCGCCGGAGGTTCCGATGCATCGCCGGCACGGGCTGTGACCGACGATAACGGCGTGTACCGGGCGTTCGGTCTGGAACCGGGACGTTATATCGTCCTGGCTCGACGTGACGAACCGGATGCAGCTCCGTTGTATTTTCCGGGTCGCAATGACGCGGACCAGGCCCAGCCGATCGACGTCGGCGCGGGAACCGAAACCGAGGGAATCGATCTGCGACTGGGCAAAGCGCCTCAGGTCACCGACGTGATCGTCCTGGAGCCGGCGCGCAAATTGTCTGCAACAGCGGCGGCACCACCCGCCCGCGGACTTTCTGAAGAAGTCCTGGGGTCCATCAGCGGTCACGTCTTATCCGGGCAAACCGGAGAACTGTTGACTAGCGCGAGCGTGCGGCTTTCGAGCATAGTGGACGGAAAGCTCATTACGGAAAGCACCAGCACCGGCCCCGGCGGCGCTTTTTTATTCGATCGCGTGACACCGGGCGCCTACACTTTGTCATCGGACAAGGCGGGGTACGCACTATTTAACCTGACCCGTCAGATCGTGCTTGCGGAAAAGCAGTCGCGGACCGGCGTTGAAATCAAATTGAATCGCAGGCCAGCGATCTCCGGACGCATCCAGGACCGGGAAGGCCGGCCGGTGGTGGGAGCGAGCGTCGAGGTCTACCGCTTGCGGTGGCTGAGAGGACGGCGTATCGCAGACTCGGCTGGAGCGGTCACTACTGACGATCGAGGGAGGTACCGCGTCACGATTCTCCAGCCCGGAAGTTACATCGTCGGCGCTTCGAAGCCTACGCCCGCGGACGGATTTCCGAAGGGAGAGTTGGACCTGGGATCGGGGCGCACGTTTTACCCCTCAACGACCCATGCGGCTCAAGCCGTCGCGTTGAATGCGCGCTACGGTCAGGAACTGACGGAGATCAATCTGGACGTGGTCCCGCAAGAAACTTTTTCTGTCTCCGGCGTGGTAGCCGACGCGGAAGCAGGCGGGGCGTGCCTGACCTGCGTGATTCGCGCCGTCAGCCTGGAGGAATCCTACGGGTTCACTCAGGCGCAATCCGGAGTGGCGCCCAACGGGACTTATACGGTTCGAGGCCTCATGCCGGGGAGCTATCGCATCATCGTCGAGAAGAACTCCCCGGGCCGCCGCCTGGTATCTTCGCAAGTCCTCGAGATCACGAACCGCAATCTGACTGGGCTGGATGTGCTGGCGGGCGTGGCTCGCGGCGTCTCCGGCCGTGTGGTGTTCGAGTCAGAGCCGCCCGCAGATCCGTCGGCCGACCCTAAGCCGGATCTCCGAGGCGGCATGCAAATCGTTTTCACTACGCCCGAGGGAATCGGCGCACTCGAAAATGCCCGCGTGGGAACGGATCGAACATTTCAATTCTCGGGGCTCTCCAGCGAAGACTATGTGGTCCAAATTGCGGGCTTGCCGCAAGGCGGCTACCTGAAGGCAATCCGTGTGGCTGGCAGAGAGCTTCCATCGCCAGATGTCGACTTGCGCCAAGATGGACCCCTCGGGCCGGTCGATTTAGTGGTTTCGTTCAACTCGGCCAAGATTGCGGGTCAAGTCAAGATCCCCGAAGCGGGCCGGGACGAGCCGGCGCCGGTCAATGCCAGGGTGACCCTGTTTCCTAACGACAACCAGTCTCCTTACTTAACCAGCGTCCGCGCGAGAACGGGCCCCGACGGAAGCTTCACTTTGAGCGGCATCGCGCCGGGCTCTTACACGGCGTTCGCAGTCTTTCAGGACACCACGTTGAATTTGGAAGACCCGCTGGTTCGGAAGCAGTTGGAGAATTATGGCAAAGCCGTCGACCTCGACTCGGGCAAGACAGCGGTCTTCGAATTGCGCCTGACGCCGGACGACAAGCAATGAGATGTCGAGTGCGCTAGCATCGCTCCGCCGTGGGCTCATGACGTACTAGGGCGCGGGCGGCACGAACGGAAGTTCTGGTCGTGTCATGCTGGACGGGATGGGGTTCCGCGTTCGCGCGATCAATACTGCTTCGGATTCGGAGAATCGCATTCATGACGACTCCGTCGCTGCCGCATACGGATTCCGCGGTGGACTCGTACCAGGGGTCACCGTCTATGGCTACATGGCCGCGGCGGTGATCGAACATTTCGGGCCCGATTGGCTCGAACATGGCGCCATGGATGTCCGGTTTCACCAGCCGGTGTACGATGGCGACCAGGTTGAAGTCATAATTCAGCCGGAACCGGAGGGACGCCTGCGCGTCGAGGCAGGGAACTCGGCCATCGCAACCGCGTGGATCGGCGACGGCGTTTTGCCACAACAAGACCAATGGGAAGAGCGCTGCCTCGAGCGGCGGGCGGCGTCGATTGAGATACTCGCGCCGGGGACCGTGCTCGGAACGCTGGTCGAGCAGCTGGACCTCACTGCTTCGAAAATGAGTGCGCCGTTGGATTCGTCGATCGGAGGACGGGCGCATCCGGCGGTCCTTTTGGCGCTGGCGAATAAGATTCTGGTGTCGAACTACGAACTTGGTCCGTGGATTCACGTCGCCAGCGAGGTGCGGGCCTATCGGGCGGCCAAGGACGGAGAAGAACTTCGCGTTTTCGGAAAGGTCGAAGACCAGTATGAACGCAAGGGTCACGAATTCGTCGTGTTGGACGTGTGCATCGCCGGCGGCGACCCGATCGCGCGCGTGCGCCACACCGCGATCTGGCGGCCTCGGGTGACACGATGAATCTGCGTTTCGAGTGCCAGCGCGGATGCATCAACTGCTGCGATCAGGAAGGCTTCGTGTATCTGACCAAAACCGATTTGAAGCGCGCCGCGAAGTTCACCGGCATGTCCGCGCGGGCGTTCGAGTCGAAATACGTGTATCGAACCGCGCACACGCTTCGGTTCCGCAAGCCGCCCGACAAACAGTGCCCGTTTCTGGAAGGGCACGGGTGCGGTATTCATCCCGCGAAACCGACGCAGTGCCGCACATTTCCGTTCTGGCCGGAGCTGGTGGAAGATCCCGCGGCGTGGAAACGCACGTCGCGATTTTGCCCGGGAATCGGAAAAGGTCCATTGATTCAGATCGGCACCGCAATGGAGATCGCCGAAGTGCAGCGCAAGGCCTATCCGGACGACTACAAGTGACGCGGCTCCGGTTAAGATACAAGACGTGAACCATGAAGTCCTGAATCAGCCGCCGCCGCTTATCGACTACAACCTTTTTTCGACCGATCGTGCGCTGCGGACGGCCGTGGCGCGTGAAGGCGCTGGCTGGGCATGTGCGGCACTGGAGGAATTCGGGGGCAGGATGGGCACGGCCGAGACGATCGGGTGGGGCGCGCTGGCGAACGAGAATCCGCCAGTGCTGCGGACGCACGATCGCTACGGAAACCGTCGCGACGAGGTGGAATTTCACCCAGCCTGGCACCACGTCATGCGCGAATCGGTTCGGGCCGGGGTGCACAATCTGCCTTGGGCGGAGACGCGTCCGGGCGGCCACGTGGCGCGGGGCGCGATGGCGATGCTCGCGTCCGAAAATGAGGCCGGTCACGTTTGTCCACTCTCGATGACCTATTCCGCGGTGCCAGTGCTGCGCAGGCATCCGGCGCTCGCCGCGGAATGGGAGCCGCGCATTCTGACGAACGAGTACGACCGGTCATTTCGTCCGGCGCCGGAAAAGCGTGGCGCACTGATCGGCATGGCGATGACCGAGAAGCAAGGCGGCTCGGATGTGCGTGCGAACACGACTCGCGCCGAAGCGATCGGGAATGACGAATACCTGATCCACGGGCACAAGTGGTTCTGCTCGGCTCCGATGTGCGATGCCTTTCTGGTGCTGGCGCAGGCTCCCGGCGGACTCTCCTGTTTCTTTCTTCCGCGCTGGACTGCCGATGGGAAGCCCAACGCGTTTCACTTACAGCGTCTGAAAGCCAAGCTGGGAAACCGGTCCAACGCGTCGAGCGAAGTGGAGTTTCACGGTGCCTGGGCGCGGCGCATCGGCGAAGAAGGACGCGGCGTGGCGACCATCATCGAGATGGTGCACCACACACGTCTGGATTGCGTGATGGGAGCGGCATCCTTGATGCGCCAGGCTCTGGTGCAGGCGCTGCATCACACGCGGCATCGGAACGCATTCGGGAAAACGCTGATCGATCAGCCACTGATGCGGAACGTGCTGGCGGATCTGGCGCTGGAATCCGAGGCGTCCACTTTGCTGCTGATGCGCGTCGCGCGAGCGTTCGATGAAGGCGACCGGTTATTTGCACGCCTGGCTGTCGCGGCGGCGAAATACTGGGTCTCGAAGCGGGCGGCGCCGCACGTGGCGGAAGCGCTGGAATGTCTGGGTGGCAATGGATACGTGGAGGAATCGCCCATGCCGCGCTTGTACCGCGAGGCGCCGCTCAATTCAATTTGGGAAGGATCCGGAAACGTGATCGCGCTGGACGTGCTGCGGGCGATCCAGAAAGAGCCGGAAGCGATGGAGCGCGTTCGCGAAGAGATTCGAGCATGCGGTGACAAACGCGTGAGCCGCATGGCGCTCGACGCGGATGCTGAGGAAGGGGACGCGCGGTTACTGACGGAACGGATCGCGCTGGCGCTGCAGGCATCCTTGATGATTCGCTTCAGCCCGGCCGGCGACGCATTCTGCGCGTCTCGAATTGAAGGCAACTGGGGGCGTGCCTTCGGAACGCTGCCGCGCGGAATCAATTTGAATCCAATTCTCGACGGCGCCTTCTAATAATAAGACCCATGAATCTGCTGACACCCTTTACCCTACGCGGCGTGACTCTGCGCAACCGGATCGTCGTATCGCCGATGTGCCAATATTCGTCGACCGACGGATTCGCGGACGACTGGCATCTGGTCCATCTAGGCAGCCGCGCGGCGGGCGGCGCTGGTCTCGTATTTGTGGAAGCGAGCGCGGTAACGCCGCATGGCCGCATCACGCCCGGCGACATGGGATTGTGGGACGATCGCCACATCGAGCCGCTCGCGCGCATCGCTCGTTTCGTGGAGCGCATGGGCGCGGTGCCCGCAATCCAGCTCGCACATGCGGGACGCAAGGCTAGTTGTCTTCCTCCCACTCAGGGAGGCGCGCGAATTGTCGATCCGGCGCAAGGCGGCTGGCCGGTTGTTGCGCCGAGTCCGATCCCGTTCGTGGACAGCGATCCGCCGCCGATTGAGCTGGATCAATCCGGCATCGCGGAAATCGTCCAAGCCTTCGTTGCCGCCGCGCGACGAGCGATCAAGGCTGGTTTCCGGATCATCGAAATCCACAGCGCGCACGGTTACTTGCTCCATGAGTTTCTTTCGCCGCTGAGTAACCGCCGCACAGATCGCTATGGCGGCGCACTCGAGAATCGTATTCGACTGACGTGCGAAGTCGCAAGCGCTTTGCGAAAAACGATGCCGGACGAGATGCCGCTGTTCACCCGAATTTCGTGTACCGATTGGGTGGAGGGCGGATGGGACCTGGAACAATCCATCCAGCTTTCGAAATGCTTGAAACAGATTGGAGTCGACCTGATGGATTGTTCGAGCGGAGCACTGGTTCGGGGCGCGAAGATTCCGGTCGCGCCAGGCTTCCAGGTTCCCTTCGCGGCGGCGATTCGCGAAAAGGCCGAGATCGCCACGGGTGCGGTCGGTATGATCACCGACTCAAATCAAGCCAACGAAATCATCACAAGCGGTGCCGCCGATCTGACATTGCTCGCGCGTGAAATGCTACGCGAGCCGTACTGGGCGCTGAAGGCGGAAGCATCGCTCGGCGTTGAACCGGAGTGGCCCTTGCAATACGGGTACGCAGTCAAAGCGATGCCTCCCAAACGCTGAGTTACCGTAAGCGCAGATGCCGGGTTTGGCGCGTTCGGATAGTACATTGGAGTATGCGGATTCCCATCTATCAAGTCGACGCCTTCACCGGCCAGCTTTTCCGCGGAAATCCCGCGGCGATCTGTCCTCTGGATCGGTGGCTTCCGGACGAGACTTTGCAATCCATCGCGGCCGAGAACAATCTGGCCGAGACCGCCTTTTATATCCCGAACGGAAATGGATATCATCTGCGCTGGTTCACGCCGGGAGTCGAAGTCGATTTATGCGGTCACGCGACGCTCGCATCGGCGCATGTGATCCTGGCGATCCGCAAGGAATCGGACGCGTCGCGGGTTTCGTTCCAATCCAAGAGCGGAGAGTTGATTGTCGATCGCGAAGGCGATCTGTATGCCCTCAATTTTCCGGCGCGGCCGCCGGCCGAATGCCCCGTCGATCCCGGTTTGGTAGAGGCGCTTGGAACGAAGCCGAAAACGATCCTCGGAGCGCGCGATTATCTGTGCGTGTTCGAGACGGAAGAAGAAGTTCGCGCGGTCCAGCCGAGTATGGATAAGCTGGCCGCCATTGATCGCTTCGCCGCGATCGTCACCGCGCCGGGACGCGATTGCGATTTCGTCTCGCGCTTTTTCGCGCCGGCCAAGGGCGTTCCGGAAGATCCGGTCACGGGGTCGTCGCATTGCACCTTGATTCCGTACTGGTCCAAGCGGCTGGGAAAGACGAAGCTGCATGCGCGCCAGATCTCGAAACGCGGCGGCGAACTGTTCTGCGAATATCGCGGCGAGCGAGTCAAAATGGCCGGCAAGGCGGTCAAATTTCTGGAAGGCTTTATCGAAGTAGGCGTATAAGAAGTACACTGGCAGTTTGCCTCGCGTTTCGATTTTTGTCACCTGCATCGTCGATCAGATTTTCCCGCGTGTCGGAATGGCCATGGCCGAAGTGTTGGAACGCGCCGGATGCGACGTGGAATTTCGGGAAGCGCAAACCTGTTGTGGCCAACCAGCGTTTAACAGCGGCTATCGCGAGGAAGCCCGCCGCGTCGCGGCCCATTTCATGAAGGTTTTTGAAGGCTCCGAATATATTGTGGTGCCTTCCGGGTCCTGCGCGTCGATGATTTCGCATCACTACGATCAGCCAGATCCACGAGTTTGGGAATTTTCCAAATTTCTGGTCGACGTTTTGCATGTAGAGGATTTAGGCGCGCGCCTGGATCGCGTCGTGACGTATCACGATAGCTGCCATGCGCTGCGTGAGTTGAAAATTAAGGATGCACCGCGCCGGCTCCTGGCCAACGTTCGCGGTTTGCGCGTCGTCGAAATGGACGCCGCGGAAGAGTGCTGCGGTTTCGGCGGGACCTTTTCGGTGAAGTTCGCGGATGTGTCCGGAGCCATGGCGCGAACCAAGATCGAGTCCATTCTCCGTACCGGCGCCGATACGGTCGTTTCCATCGATTCGAGCTGTCTGATGCAACTTCAAGGAGCGTTGAGCCGCGCCGGATCGAACATCCGAACCATGCATCTGGCGGAGGTCCTGGCGTCGCGGTGAAACTGCATCAGATCCAGGAAGCGCTCGGCGATTCGCGGCTGCAAAGGGCCATCTACTCCGCCACGGCGCGCCTCGCAGATGGCCGCACAGCCAGGGTCGCGGAGATGCCGGACTTTCAGGACCTACGGCAACGCGCTCACGACATCAAGCAGCACACGCTCGATCATCTGGATACGTATTTAGAGGAACTGGAACGCAACGTCGTCGCGCACGGCGGCCAAGTGATCTGGGCTAATACCGGCAAGGAGGCTAGCGACTTCATCGTCGATCTAGCGCGCCAGCGCGGCGTAAATCTGATCGTCAAGTCGAAATCGATGACGTCCGAAGAAATTCACTTGAACGACGCACTGGAAGCGGCAGGAATCGAAACGGTGGAGACCGATCTGGGCGAATATATCATCCAGCTCGCCCATGAAAAGCCGTATCATATCATCGCGCCTGCGCTACATAAGACCATGGGGCAGGTCGCTGAAATTCTGAAAGCCCCTGCTGATTCGACCGCGGAGGAGCTTACCGCGCTGGCCCGGGCCGTACTGCGGGAAAAGTTTCTCCAGGCTGGAATCGGGATCACCGGCGCGAATTTTCTGATCGCCGATTCAGGAGCGGTGGTGGTGGTCGAGAACGAGGGCAACGCACGATTATCGAGCTCCGCGCCGCGAATTCACATCGCCATCGCTGGATTCGAGAAAGTGATTCCGCGAGCGCAAGACCTGTCCGTGTTCCTGAAAGTGCTGGCCCGCAGCGCCACCGGACAAAAGCTGAGCGTGTATACGTCGTTTCTGGCTGGTCCGCGCCGGCAAGGCGAACCGGATGGGCCAGATGAGTTCTACCTGATCCTGCTCGACAATGGACGCTCGCGCGTTTTGGCCGATCGCGAAAAGCGCCAGTCGCTGTACTGCATCCGCTGCGGCGCGTGTCTGAATCATTGTCCGGTGTATCGCAAGATCGGCGGATATTCTTATCCGTGGGTTTATTCGGGGCCGATCGGAAAAATTCTGACGCCGCAGTTCCCTTCGCCTGAAATTGAAGACGCGCCATGGCTGCCGTTCGCGTCGAGCCTGTGCGGCGCTTGCGCGGAAGTGTGTCCGGTGAAGATCGAGATCCCGAAGATCCTGCTGGAACTGCGCGAAGAAGCGCCAAAATCGCGGGCTGAGCGGCTGGCGTTCCGGATGTTCGCCTGGATCATGACACATCCCAGCGTGTACGCGAAATTCGGCTGGGTGCGCCGGATGAAAAAGCTGCCGGCTGTGGGGCCGCTCAAAGCGTGGCTGGAGCAGCGCGATCTTCCAGAGCTGCCTCAACGCAGTTTTCGCGAGCTATGGAAGGAGCGGTCGTGACGGCGCGGGATACGATGATGGCGAATATCAAGCAGGCGCTAGGGCCGGCCGCTGAGGCTTCGCGTGAACAGGCGGGAACAGGGGTTCCAGCGCGGACCAGGGGGTCCGCCCCCCAATTCTCGGAATCTTTGGCCGCCCTTGGGGGGCAGGTGTTCGAGGTCGCGAACATTGCCGAGGCGCGAGAGCGCGTCGATCAGGTCATCGCCGGGCGAAGCTTCATTGCCAGTGCCGCTCCCATCGTCAAGGCGTGTGGATTTGCCACCGAGTTCTCCCGGGAAGCTTGTGCGCGAGCCGAAATCGGGATCACCTCGGCGGACTTCGCATTAGCCGACACGGGTACGCTTGCCTTCCTTTCGCAAGCCCGAGAATCGCGTCTCATTTCTCTCCTGCCGCCGTGCCACATCGCGGTAATTGATCGCGATAAGATACTCGATAGTCTCGATGAATTGTTCGCCCGTGTCCCTTACCCTGCCGCGCAATCGAGTTCCTTGGTGCTGATCACCGGTCCCAGCCGGACTGGCGATATTGAGATGCGCCTGGTGCGCGGGGTTCATGGTCCTGGCGAAATCATCGTGATCGTTGTGAACAATGTAACGGCGTCATGATTTGGCGCATCAGGAGATTCATGAAATATCTACCGGCGGTTTTTGTGCTCGCGTTTTCTGGAACGGCCTGGGGACAGGCCGGGGAGTTGTGGTTCAGTTTCGGCGAGTCGATCATTTCCAACTCCGGACTTGGAACCAATCAGGCGTTCGGCGGTGGGCCCAACGATTTCAAGCTGGATAACGGCTACCGCTTCGGCTTCCGGTTCGGGTTCAACCAGGGCGATCACTTCGGTCACGAGATTCAATACGCGTTCAATCACGCGCAACTGGATATAGGCGGGACGCAGACGGGCATGCATTTCCATCAGGGCGGCTACAATTTCCTGTACTATCTGACCTCGGACAAGTCTAAAATCCGGCCTTTCGGCACCGTCGGCCTGCACTATGACGACTTCGTGCCGCCTGGTGGAGCGATCAATAACGGCAGCCAGAATAAATTCGGCGCGAACTTCGGCGGGGGCATCAAGGTCCACGTCAGAGGAATGTGGGCGGTGCGTCTCGACCTGCGCGAATACGTGACCGGCAAGCCCGACTTCGGCGGTGCTCTTGCCGGAGCCTCGGGGGCGCTCTGGCAGACCGAGGTGTCGGCCGGAGTCGGAATCGGATTCTAAAAACTTGGCCAGCTAGCTTTTGCGGGCGCCGCGTTGCGGGCTCTTCAGCTTGGACTGGCGCCGTTTGTGGGCCTTGCGCTTCGGCTTGCTGATGAGGAACGTGCCGCTACCCTGGTACTCGGCCTTGTAAAGTTTATCGTCTGCCATGTGAGTCTTCCTATTGTAGCGTGTACGATAAGAATAGTGGGGCACAACCACACGCATTCGCATTCGCACGGCAAGGGACGCGTGCTGTTCATCTCCCTGGCCTTTACCGCGGCCTTCGTCGTGGTCGAAGCGATTGCCGGGATTCGTGCCGGCAGCCTCGCGCTGCTCTCCGACGCGGGCCACAACTTTACCGACGCTTTCGCGCTGTTGCTGGCCGCGATCGGATACTATCTCCAGTCGCGTCCCGCGAATCACGTTAAGACCTACGGCTATCAGCGAGCCGGGGTGCTGGTGGCCTTCGTCAACGCAGCGACGCTTATATTGCTCGCCGGATTTCTGTTCTACGAAAGCGGTCAGCGGTTGATGCATCCGCAACCGGTCTCGGAATCCACCATGATGGCGATCGCCGGGATCGGCCTGTTAATGAATTTGGGGATTGTTCTAGGCATTGGCGGCGGTCACGACTTGAATCTCCGCGCCGCATGGCTGCACATGATCGGGGACGCGGCAAGCTCCGCCGGAATTATCCTCGGCGCGCTTGCCATCCGCTACACCGGCTGGCTGGCGATCGATCCCATTTTGTCCATTCTGATCGGCGTCGGGATCGTCTGGTCGGCGTGGGGCATTATCCGGGACTCGCTGAATATTCTTCTGGAAGGCTTGCCGAAAGGACTAGAGCTTGCCGACGTGGTCCGCCGATTGAGCGACGTTGCGGGAGTGGTCGACGTCCACGATCTGCACATCTGGAGTCTCGGTTCGGAACATCACGCGTTAAGCTGCCACGTTCTGATCGAGGACATGCCTCCGTCCGCGAGCGATTCGATTCTGCGCTGCATCAACCAGGTCCTGTGCGATCAATTCGCCATCCATCACACTACCATTCAGTTCGAACACGTCAAATGCGCCCTGGCCGACACTTCGTGCACTGCGGTCAAACACCAGCACTGATTCAGTCTTCGATTGACGCGGGTCTTGCCTGGGACTCCCGCGATGTGATACCTGAAAGGTAGCAATTCGAGGAGGTCGAGCTTCGCTATGAACTCGCATCTCAATCGCTGGCTCGCGGAAAGAACCTTCGAGGCGATCGGAGCAGCGCCCGTCCGTATTGTTGTGGGTAACGACGAGTTCTCACCACCCGGCGTCGTTCCCCGGTTTTCCGTCTGGATTCGCGACCGCAAAACCCTGTTCGAGCTGTTTCGCGATCCCGAAATCGGCTTCGGAGAAGCGTACTCCGCCGGCCGCGTTCGCGTAGACGGTGATTTCGTGGAGTTCCTGGTCACTTTGTACGAAAGCATGCACGAACCACGCTGGTTTGCGCGGCTCGCGTCGAAGTGGATGGAGTTCGTGCAGGACAACTCACCGCGCCGCGCGCGCGAAAACATTCATCGCCACTACGATCTGGGCAACGATTTCTACAAGCTGTGGCTCGATGCGCAGCTCATTTACACCTGCGCATATTTTCCGCGGCCTTCCATGACCCTGGAAGACGCCCAGATCGCCAAGATGGATCACGTGTGCCGTAAGCTGCAACTGTCGCCGGGCGAGACCGTGATTGAAGCCGGCTGCGGATGGGGCTCATTTGCGATCCACATGGCGCGCCACTACGGCGTTCACGTGACCGCTTATAACATCTCCCATGAACAGATTTTGTATGCGCGTCGGCGCGCCCGCGAGGAAGGATTCGCCGATCGCGTGGATTTTATCGAGGACGATTACCGCAACATAACCGGTCATGCTGACGTGTTCGTGTCCATCGGCATGCTGGAACACGTTGGCCCGGCGCATTACCGCGAGTTCGGCGACATCATCCATCGCGCGATCGGCGACGAGGGCCGCGGCTTGATTCACTTCATCGGCCGCAGTTACCCGCTGCGTTTCAGCCGCTGGATCCGCAAGCGTGTCTTTCCGGGAGCCTACGCGCCTACACTGCGCCACGTCGCGGACGTGTTCGAGCCGCACCGTTACGCGATCCTCGACGTCGAAAATCTGCGCCTGCACTATGCCAAGACAGTAGAACATTGGCTGGCACGCTTCGAGCGTTCGAGCGCCGAGGTCTCCGCCATGTACGATCCCTGGTTTCAGCGCGCCTGGCAACTGTATCTGGCGGGATCCATCGCCGGGTTCCGCACCAGCACGCTGCAGCTGTTTCAAGTTGCGTTTGCCGGTCAGAAATGTTCCACGGTCCCTTGGACGCGCGAGCATGTGTACGAAAAATCTGCATGCATTCCTGCGATGTCCTGATCGTCGGAGCGGGCCCCGCAGGTTCATCCTGCGCCTGGAAACTGGTTCGTGCCGGATTCGACGTCGCGATCGCCGATCGCGCGCGCTTTCCTCGCGATAAAGTTTGCGGCGGATGGATCACGCCCGAAGTTCTATCGCGCCGGGAAATTGAGGCTTATGAGGGCGTCCTCCAGCCGATCACGTCTTTTCGTGTCGGCGTAATCGGTGGACGAAGCGTGCAGATCCACTATGGGAAACCGGTCAGTTATGGTATCCGGCGCCGTGAGTTCGACGATTATCTTTTGAAACGGTCCGGTGCGCGAGTTTTTGAAGGGACGGCCCTTGAAACGTTGGAGCGCGATCGCGACGCCTGGATCGTCAACGCGTCCATTCGTTCCCGCATCGTCATTGGCGCGGGTGGACATTTCTGTCCGGTGGCGCGAAAAATGGGCGCAAAAATGACGGACGCCGTGGTCGCGCAAGAATCCGAATTCGAGATGACACCTGCGCAAATCGCGCAATGCCAAGTACACGGCGATACCCCCGAACTGTACTTCTCGCGCGATCTGCTGGGCTACGGCTGGTGTTTTCGCAAAGGAGACATTCTCAACGTCGGCTTGGGCCGCGCCGATCCGTCCCGTCTCGCGGATCACGTCCATGAGTTCGTTCGCTGGAAGGTGCCGTTCGAGATTCCAGCGCCGCATGGCCACGCATATCTTTTATATGGGTCGTCTCCGCGGAAGACATACGGCGACGGATGGATGCTCATCGGTGATGCAGCAGGGCTAGCGTATCCGTTCAGTGGCGAGGGGATTTTGCCTGCAATCGAATCCGGCCTGATCGCGGCCAAGGTGATCGCCAACCGCGAACCATTTTCAAGCTATCCGCCGCGCCTTGAGAAACACTTCGGCACGCCGTCCACGTGGCTGACGAGCATAGGCGCGAAGTTTCCGCGCCGCTTCCTCGCCGATCACGTGGTTCCCACACAATGGTTCGCGCGCGATGTAGTGCTGGGGCGATGGTTCCTGCATTCGTAGTTGGCGCCCGTCTTGGTGATACCTTATCTCCATGCCGCTCGAAACGGTCCTGGATGGACTCGCTTTTCCGGAATGCCCACGCTGGCGGGATGAGTCGCTGTACTTCTCCGACATGCACGATGGCAAGGTCTGGCGCCTCTCGCCGTCGGGCGAAGCCACCAAGCTTTTCGATATTCCCAGCTACCCCGCCGGACTCGGCTGGCTTCCCGACGGAACGCTCCAAATCGTCTCGATGCGCGACCGCCGCGTATTGCGAGCCTCTTCCAACGGCCTGGCCACCATCGCCGATCTCAGTCGCCTTGCGCCCGGCAACATCAACGATATGGTGATCGATCGCGAAGGCCGTGCGTATATCGGAAATTTCGGATTCGATCTGAATGCCGGAGCCGAGCCGTGCGCTACCGTGCTGATCGCCGTCGAGCCGAATGGGCGCCCACTCGTGGTGGCGGAGGATATGTGGTTCCCCAACGGCATGGTCATTACCGATGACGGAAAAACGTTGATCGTCGCGGAAACGTTCGCAGGCCGACTCACCGCCTTCGATATTCACGCTGGCGGCGCGCTCACCAATCGCCGGGTATTCGCGGCGCTGGAAGGAATCTTCTCCGATGGAATCTGCCTCGATGCGGAAGGCGCAGTGTGGGTCTCCTGCGCCGAAGGATACAAGACCATTCGTGTCGCCGAAGGCGGCATGATCGTTCAAGAAATTCCGCACGAAGGACGCCATTCGTTCGCGTGCATGCTTGGCGGCGCGGATCGGCGCGACCTGTATATCTGCACCGCGGAACACCATCTCCCCGACCGGACCGTCCCCCTGCGATCGGGAAAAATAGAGCGCATCCGAGTGGATGTGCCCGGAGCAGGGAGGCCCTGATGCCCACCGCACTGGTCACTGGAGCGTCCAGCGGCATCGGCTCGGATCTCGCGCGCGAGCTGGGCCGCGATGGCCATGACTTGGTGCTCGTCGCGCGGCGAGCCGAACCGATGCAAGCACTGGCGGCCGAATTCAAGACCAAAGTCACCATCATCACATCGGATTTGAGCAAGCCCGGCGCAGCCGCGGTCCTTGCGCGCGAGCTCGAAACTCGCGGTCTAACCATCGACGTCCTCATCAACAACGCCGGACTCGGCGCCATTGGACGATTCGATCGATCCGATCCCGCGAAGGTCTCCGAGATGCTTCAGGTCAACATCAACGCCCTCACGGAGCTGACCCGTCTGCTGCTTCCCGGAATGGTCGAACGGAGGCGCGGCCGGATTCTGCTGGTCGCCTCGACTGCCGCGTTTCAGCCGGGGCCGCTCATGGCGGTTTACTATGCGACCAAAGCTTACGTCCTGAGTTTCGGAGAAGCAATCGCGTTCGAGCTGCGCGATACCGGCGTCACGGTCACCACCTTGTGCCCAGGCCCTACCGCGACTCAGTTCGCCGATGCCGCCGAGATGAATCGAACCATGTTGTTCAAGAGTCCGTTGATCAAGGTGATGTCATCGGCCGAAGTGGCGCGTATCGGATATCGAGGCCTCAAAGCCGGCCGCCGCGTGGTGATCGCCGGTGCGGGCAACAAGCTCACCGCCATCGGCAGCAGACTGTCGCCACATGCCCTGGTGTTGCGGATCGCGAATTATCTCAATTCCGAGAGCTGACAGCTTTCTGTGGGGCAAGCTTTCAGCTTGCGCTCCGGCTTTTAGCCGGAGGATTCGCGCGCGCCAGCCGCGCGAACCAGCAACACGTCAACATCGACCGCTTCCTTCGGTCGCGGCTCAGTGCCAGCGCATCTCGTCGGTCACTGTTGCCGCCAACAACCAACGTGTTCTCACCGAAACCGCGAGCGATAGCGACTGCGTTCCCTAAACTTCGCGGCGCTTCCAATCCACTCTACCGCCGGTCAAGGCGGCGATCAGTCCTGCCCCCAGCGCGGGCAGGGTTGCATAGACGGCCACTGGAGCCGCCAGCGCAAGCACCGGGTTGCGATACCAGGGAAGCAGCAGGAGCACCGGCCACAATACCAGCGCCGCCGAAATATAGGGTTCGCCATCCAGATACAGCCACGTGGCCACCGGCAACCACAGAGCCATCAGGAGCGCCGCGGAGACTAACGTGAGTCCCATGGTTCCGCTCACAGCCATGAACCGGAACGCGCCTCGCGCGATGGTTTGCGCGGGCTCGCGAAACTGCACGTGCCCCATGCCTTCCGCACGGACGGTCGCGAAGTCCAGACGATGCCGGCGGGCGAGCGCAGCCAGCTTCACGTCATCGGTCAATGTGTTCATTACGGCCGCGTGCGCTCCGACGAACTCGTAGGCGTCCCGCCGCATCAGCAAACACTGGCCGTTGAAAATCGACGTCGGGTCGGACTTCGGGCTCACACCGCAAAAAAACAGTGCCTGCGCATATGGAAACAACAGCGCATCCTTCCACGTCCTCCATTCCGGACGCAGATAAATCGATAGAAACGCCACACCGCTCGCCTCCGCCGCCGAAACCACGGCGGGAAGAAAGCCCGGCTCGAACCACGTGTCGGCATCGGTAAACAGGACCCACTTGGATTTCAGCAGACGCGCTCCCGCCATACAGGCGTTGGCTTTGCCGACCGCACCGGGCGCCAGTTCGGGAGCTTGCAACACGCCCGCGCCGGCTTTCCGGGCGACCTCGACTGTCCTGTCTTCGGAATGATCGTCCACCACGATGACGCTGTCGTGCGGGAGGCTGTTCACGGCGCGGCCGATCGAGAATTCCTCGTCGCGCGCCGGAATGATCACCATGCAATCCGCCGTAGCGGAATCCGCAGGACGCCCTGCCAGCTTGAAAATACTCAGGTATCGCACTCGAGACAGGATGAAGAGCACTGCAACCATGCTCGCCAGCGCCAGCGCGGTCCACACGCTGAGGCCAGGGTCAACGTTAAGCACTCATAACCTTCCACAGCCGCCGGGTGATAGGCCCCGCCATGGATCGAGCCGTGATCCAGGCGGCCTCCACCGCCGGAACTCCCGCGCGCTTGTGGAACACGTCATAGTCGGAACTCTCGATGCGGCGCAAGGTCTGCCGGTACAGATCGAAGGCAACCCTCATTGCGAATCGCCCACGTGGATCTAGCAGCGCCAACCCCGGCTCGGCTTGCTGATAGTAGCCCTGAATGCGCTGGGTCTGAAGCTTCATCAACGCCCGGAACGCGTCGTTGCGGGTGTGCTGCTCCAAATTCTCGGGCGAATATCCCGCCGCTTCCATTTCCTCGAGAGGAAGATAGATGCGCCCATGTTCCAGATGCGCTCCGGTATCGCGCAGCAGCGTCGTCAACTCGATGGCGATCCCGAGTTGCAGCATGTAATCCGGCGCAGGATCGCGATGCCCCACCACATGCGTCATCATCAGACTGACTACGCCGCCGATCCGCTGCGATCGCGCCCGAAGCTGCGAAAAACTGACGTACCTCGAATGATCCAAATCCATGCGCGCACCCTCGATCAACTCCATCGGAAGATCATGCGGGATGGCGCGCTGGTCCACGGTATCGAGGAACACATCCAGCACCGGATGCCGCGCGAGACGTCCACGCAAGCCGGAATTGACTAACGACGCCCACTCATCCAGTTCGGCGTCCGTTTTCAGGTCCCGAGTGAAGTGGCAGAACCAGTACACGGCATGCGCGGCCCGCGCCAGGTCGAGCGGGAAATGTTGCGTCGCAAAGAAGAATCCGCGGGAGCCGGCGCGCGTTGCCTGCGCGGCCTGCGCGTAAAGAGCATCAAGCGAATAGATTTCGCCGTTGGTGGGCACAGGAACCACGAAATCATACCACAGCGATAACCCTTAGTGGCTATGGTCCTATTACAATAAATTATCTAAATCAGGTCTTGCATTTGCGATGCTTCTCGGGTATTCTGATTTGGAGAGCAGCCGATGAATATCGCGGAACCCAACCAGGCAACCCGTCGCAGCGTCGCACTCTCTACCGCAATTCTTGGGCTCATTATTATTGGGGTCGGTGTAACCGGCCCCGCCTGATCGGCCCGATTTTATTAAGAATCTTGGCCACTGGCGGGGGTAACAACCCTCGAACAGTGGCCTTTTCGTTTATGGAGGAAGAATGTCAGGAACGCTCATGAACGGCGCCAAGGTCGTGCTGGAATGCCTGGCGCGTGAAAAGGTCGAGTGCATCTTCGGTTACCCGGGCGGAGTCACTTTGCCGCTGTATGACGCCATGTATGACCATCCCATCCGCCACATTCTGGTTCGTCACGAGCAGAACGCCTGTTTTGCGGCCGAAGGCTATGCGCGCGCCACCGGAAAAGTCGGCGTGTGCTGCGCGACTTCAGGGCCAGGCGCGACCAATCTGGTGACCGGCTTGGTCGACGCAATGATGGATTCAATCCCGATCGTCGCGATCACCGGGCAAGTCTCGACCAAACTCATCGGCAGCGACGCCTTTCAGGAAGCCGACACGTTCGGCATCACGCGTTCCTGTACCAAGCACAATTTCCTGGTGAAAACGCTTGCCGATCTGCCGCAGGCGATCCACGAGGCCTTCCACATCGCGGCAACCGGGCGTCCCGGACCAGTGCTGGTGGATATTCCCAAGGACGTCTTCCAAGCCCAGGCGCACTATTCGCCGGTTTCGGCGATTCATCTGCCGGGCTACAAAGTGTACACCGAAGGCCACGCTGGCCAGATTCGGCGGGCCGCGCAGATGATCTGGGAAGCCAAGCGGCCGTTCGTTTATGCCGGCGGCGGAATCGTCGCGGCGGACGCGTCCCAGGAACTTCGCGAGTTTGTCGAAGCCGTCGGCGCGCCGGCGGTCTGCACCCTTATGGGACTCGGCGCACTCCCCAGCTCGGATCCAAATTTCATCAGTATGCCCGGCATGCACGGCAGCTACGCGGCGAACATGGCCATGACTGAGTGCGACCTGCTGATCGCCCTGGGCACGCGCTTTGACGACCGCGTTACCGGCCGCCTGGCCGCATTTGCTCCACACGCCAAAGTCATTCATGTGGACATCGATCCGGCGGAAATTTCCAAGAATCGCACTGCCGATCTGCCCATCGTCGGTGACGTGAAGCGCGTCCTCAAGAAGCTCAATCAGGCGTTAGCGGAAACCGCCGATCTGGAATCGGCCAACGCCCCGGCGCGCACCGCGTGGCGCGAGCACGTGGACGCGTGGAAACGAGAGCATCCGCTCGAGCCTGAAATGTCTACTGACGAGATCAAGCCGCAACATCTGGTTGCCGAGATCGATCGCCTTTCGGGCGGCGAAGCCATCGTCGCCAGCGACGTCGGCCAGCACCAGATGTGGGCAGCGCAGTTCATTCGCTTTAATCATCCGCGCCTGTGGATCAACTCGGGCGGTCTCGGATCCATGGGATTCGGTCTACCGGCGGCGATCGGCGCGCAGATGGCGCGTCCGGACAAGCTGGTCTTCGCGCTGGTGGGCGACGGCGGATTCCAGATGTCGATTCCGGAGCTCGCCACTATCGCCAACCATGCGCTTCCGGTGAAGATCATCGTGATGAACAACGGCTACTTGGGGATGGTCCGGCAATGGCAGGAACTGTTCTATAACAACCGTTTAAGCCAGGTGCAGCTGGAAGGTTTCCCCGATCCCGAAAAGCTCGCCGGCGCGTACGGCTTTACCGGCCGCACGGTGGAGCGTCCGCGCGAATTGCGGGCCGCGCTCGAAGCTTGCATTCGAGAGCCGGGTCCCTATCTTCTGAACGTGCGAGTTACGCCGTTTGAGAACGTGTATCCCATGGTCCCGGCGGGGGCCGCCATCAATGAAATGGTCCTGGCGCCCCCGCAACCAGTGGAGGTGGCATGACCAGGAGTCAGAAATCAGGAGTCAGGAGTCAGAATTCATGCTGCAATTGATTTCTGTGTTGATGGAGAACAAACCTGGCGCGCTGATGCGCGTCGCCGGCCTGCTCACCTCGCGCGGCTACAACATCGAGAGCCTGACAGTCGCCCGTACTCTCGATCCCCAGCTTTCGCGAATGAGCATTGTGGTCGATATCGAGCCGCAACAGCGCGCCCAGCTTATCAAACAGATGAACAAACTCATCAATGTTCTGCAAGCTTCCGATTTGACAGAAGCCCCGGCAGTCCGCCGCGAGCTAGTGTTGGTACGGGTGCGCTCCACTATGCAGAACCGCACGGCGATTCTAAAAGAAGCCGAGATATTCGGAGCGCGCGCCGTGGATTCGTCGCTCGAAGGGTTTGCGCTTGAAGCCACCGGCGATCCTGAAAAACTCGACGAGTTCATCGGCGTCATGAGCGCGTATGGCGAGATCGAGGTCACCCGCTCCGGCATGGTCGCAGTATCGCTCGACGCCAAGAAACTGAAACTTGCGCCACCCATTCAAAAAGAGGAAGGAGTTCTGCAAAATGGTTAATCGATATTACGAAAAAGACGGGAATATATCCCTACTTAAAGGGAACACCATCGCGATTATCGGCTATGGCAGCCAGGGGCACGCCCATGCGTTGAATCTTCGCGACTCCGGACTCAACGTCGTGGTGGGCTTGTATGAAGGCAGTAAGTCACGCGCCAAGGCGGAATCCGCCGGGCTGCGCGTGCTGTCGACCGCCGCTGCCGCCAAAGCCGCCGACGTAATCATGATCTTGGTTGCCGACCACATTCAAGGCGATCTGTATCACCGCGACATCGTCCCACACTTGACGCCCGGAAAGACGTTGATGTTCGCGCACGGGTTCAACATTCATTACAAACAGATCGCAGCGCCCGAAGGCGTCGACGTTTCGATGGTCGCGCCCAAAGCTCCCGGGCATCGTGTGCGGGAACTGTATACCGAAGGCGTGGGAGTTCCGGCGCTGGTCGCCGTGCATCAGAATCCGTCGGGAAAGGCGCTGGAACAGGCCCTCGCTTATGCGCTGGCCCTGGGATGCCTGAAAGCCGGCGTGATCGAAACCAGCTTCAAGGAAGAGACCGAAAGCGACCTGTTTGGCGAGCAGGCCGTGTTGTGCGGCGGCGTCACCGAGCTGATCCGCGCCGGATTCGAAACCCTGGTCGAAGCCGGCTATGCCCCTGAAATCGCTTACTTCGAGTGCCTACACGAATTGAAGCTGATTGTCGATCTGATTCAGGAGGGCGGCCTCGGCTATATGCGTTATTCGGTTTCAGACACAGCGGAGTACGGCGATTACACCCGCGGTCCTCGCGTCGTGACCGGCGAAACACGCAAGGAAATGAAGAAGATCCTGAGCGAGGTCCAGTCGGGCGAGTTCGCCAAACAATGGATTTGTGAAAACCAGACCGGCCGCAAGAATTTCCTGGCGATGCGGGAAGCCGCGCAGAACCAGCCGATCGAAAAGGTGGGCGCCGAACTACGCGAAATGATGACGTTCCTGAAGAAAAAGAAAGCTGGAGTTTAGCCGTGAATGAACGTGAATGAACGTTCATTAACGGCCAAGAGGCCTTATGCGAGTTTTTACTTTTGACACGACACTGCGCGATGGCACGCAAGGCGAAGCCGTCAGCTTTTCTGCCGACGACAAGCTGCTGATCGCGCACAAACTGGACGAGCTGGGAATCGACTACATCGAAGGCGGCTGGCCCGGATCGAATCTCAAGGACAAGGAGTTCTTTGAGCGCGCCCGTGGCGTCGAATTCAAGCACGCGCGGATCGTCGCTTTCGGAGCGACGCGCTTCGCCAAGAAGACCGTGGAAGAAGACGCCAGCATTCAGGCCATCGTCGCAGCCGGAACGCCAGTCGTCTCGATTTTCGGAAAAAGTTGGGACTTGCACGTCCATCACGCACTCGGCGTGAGCGAAGAAGAAAACCTCAAGATGATCGCGGAGACGGTGCAGTACTTGAAAGCTCAAGGCAAGGAAGTGGTCTACGACGCCGAGCACTTTTTCGACGGCTATAATGCCGACCGCGATTTCGCGCTGCGCACCATCGATGCAGCGAAAAACTCCGGGGCCGACGTGATCGTTCTGTGCGACACCAATGGCGGAACGATGACCGCGCGTTTGGCCGCCATCTGCGCCGACGTACGCAAGCGCTTCGACGGCATGCTCGGCATCCATGTCCACAACGATTGCGATCTTGCGGTCGCCAACACACTGGCCGCCGTGGATCAGGGTTTCGCGCACGTGCAAGGCTGCATGAACGGCTATGGCGAACGCTGCGGCAACGCGAATCTCACCTCGGTCATCGCCAATCTGGAATTGAAGCTGGGCCACACTACCATCGGAAAGGAGCACGTGGCGAACCTGACCGCCACGGCGCGATTTATCGCCGAGCTTGCCAACCTTCCTCTGCCTGGCGATCAGCCTTACGTCGGCCACAGCGCATTCGCGCATAAAGGCGGCGTGCACGTCAGCGCGGTCCTCAAGAACGCCGCGACGTACGAACACGTCAGCCCGAAAGTCGTCGGCAACCGCCAGCGAGTGCTGCTCAGCGATCTATCGGGGCGGGGAAGTATTCTCTACAAGCTTAAGCAGCACGGCCTGGAAGATCGTCTGGACGACACCGCGCGCCGCGAGCTGCTCGATCGCATCAAGCACATGGAGTTTCAGGGCTATGAACTCGAAGCGGCCGAGGGTACCTTCGAGCTGCTGGTTCGCGAAGCCTTGAATCCCGGCTTGCAACTGTTCGAGGTCGCCAGCTACGAAGTCACCACCCGGTCCGACAAGTCGCATGCGACCGTCACGCTGAAAATTCAGGACGACATCCACACCGCGACTGCCAGCGGCAATGGGCCGGTTCATGCGCTCGATCAATGCCTCCGAAAATGTCTGTCTAAGCTGTATCCGGCCATCGCGAAAGTCCGGCTAACGGATTACAAAGTTCGCGTGCTCGACGCCAAAAAAGGTACGGCGGCACGAGTGCGCGTGTTGGTCGAATGGTCCGACCATCGCCGCAGTTGGACCACGGTCGGCGTTTCCGAAAACGTGATCGAGGCGAGTTGGTATGCGCTGGTCGATGCACTGCGGCTCGAAATCATGCGCCTCAGCGAGAAAGATCCGACCATCGAACGCGTGGTGGAAGATTACTGCTGGGGCGTGTGAATAGCCTCCAAATTGTGACACGTCGACATCGACCGCTTCCTTCGGTCGCGGCTCAGGGTCAGCGTTTGTCATCGTAACCTATGAGCCGCGACCGAAGGAAGCGGTGGATACTGAGCCTTTCCGCAGTCTTCAAAGCTTGCTCAAGGTCTCGTCGGCTTAAGCCATGTTATACAATGAGCACAAATGAGCATGCGCGAGACCAAGGCACTTCACCAGCGCATCGCCGATAGCATCCGCCGCATATTCCGCAAACCGGAACCCGATCCGGACGATCCCTATGCTCTGGTCGGAGCCCCCAAAAAACCGCGCACTCCGCTGCGAACATTGGCCGCTGCCGTAAAGCCGGAACCCGACCCCCTGAACCGTCCCTAAGCAAATCCCCTACGGATTTCCTAAGCACTTCACCGCGTAGTATTTCTGTTCCATTACCCGTACCATGGGACGATGTCATGGTCTGATGACATACGGTGTCTGCACTGCGATGGCCGGCTGCCGCTGTATCGAAAAATCACGAATGGACAATTCTGTTCCACGGCGCATCGTAAAGCGTATTGGGTGGAGCAGGAACGGCTTGCGGTGGAGCGCCTCCACCAGACCCACACTTCCCTTCGCGCGTATCATACCAGTCATTCTATTGAAGCCATTCTGGGACCCACCGAGCCGGAAGCCGTGGAGCCCGCCGTATATGAAATCCCGCAGCCGGAGGATCGTCCTGCATGGCTGACGCAGGTCAATGCGGGCGAAGTCCCGTTAGCGAATTTCATTAAATACTCCACCGCGCCGCAGCCGCGCTGGATAGAGGACCGTCTGACCGGAACGTTCGAGCCTCTCGAATGTGAGAATTCGCTGCGCCGGCCCGTGAACTTCTACGCGAGTTCCGATTGCGGATTCGACTTTGCCAGCCCCGTCCGGCTGGAGGTTGCTGCCGCCGATGTGCTGCCGGCGGAGCAGACTCTTGCCGCAATTTCGGCGGCTTGGCATTTAGAGACCCGGGTATCCCACGATCTAACCCCACAAACGCCGGAATTCGAGCGAGTCTCGAAGCAGGCAGAAACAGACCCGGCGCCTCGATGCGAAACGATGTGTTCGCTTCAGCAACCGGGTCCCGCGCGGAGCGCCTTCGTCATCGATAACCAAACCGCGCCTGTGCTGGCCGCGATGCGCACGCAACTCCCTCTGGACGTGTTACGAACACAGGCCGCGCCTGCTTCCGCTTTGCGGCTCGAAGCCGGTCTGTGCGAGCTTCCCGTGAACCGCATCGCGATGGCTCCGCGCCCTTCAGTTGACAGTCTGCGCACCGTGGAATTCAAGGCCGACGCCCCGCACTTCGATCTTTCAACTCCGCCGCGGCGTCCGCGCCTGCAACTGGCCGCCGGCCGGCGTTATCCGGTGCATAGCCGCGAAACCAAACCGGCCATCGCTGCGCCGGAGACCGCCAGTCTCCCTGTGGTGGCGGTATCGCTGCCCGAGCGGCGCAACATTAAGGTGCAGCGTGTAACCGTCGCGCCCAGCCCAGCGCCAGTCCAGTCCGAAATCCACGAGCCCAATCCGACCGGTCTGCTGCCGCTCGTCAGCCTATCGACGCCCAGCCAGTCCGCCCTTGGGATTCATCCGGCGCCGGTGGCATTGACCCTTCCGCAGCCCCCGCGAACTGCCCCCATGCGGCCGGCCTCCAAACTGGAACCGATCGATGCCAAGCCTGCATCCGATTTCATGTCGGGAGCTCCGCTTCCGGCCGAAGCGGCGCCCATCGCCCATTACGTACCCGTCCCTGAGTCGCTGCCTGCGCCGTTGCCCGAACCGCACGAAAAAGCCCACGTCTGGACCTACGCGATCGACTTCTGGAACCGCGCCCCGCGCGACCTGAAAATGCTGGTCTTCGCCATCCCGGTGCTGCTTGGCCTGGCGATGCATCCGTCGCTTCCGAAAGTCCGTGTGGCTGCTCCGGCCGCCGCCAGCGGGTTCCCTCGCAATTTCCAGACGGTAGTAAACCAGCGGCTGGGTAACGTTCGAAAGACCGTGCTCGATCGCGCTGGTGTCGCCCTCGATGAAGATTTCCGGGCGGGTCTCGATGAGTGGGTCAGCCGTGGCGATGCCACTACCGAATGGTCCTTCGACGCCACCGGGTTTGTGCGCCCCGGGCCCCTCGCCATGTACCGGCCGTCCATGGGCCTTTCCGATTATCAATTGCAGTTCCTGGGCTTGATCGACAAGAAGGCCCTGAGCTGGGTGGTCCGGGCCGCCGATTTCGACAACTACTACGTGGTCAAACTGATGGTGCTGAAGTCCGGTCCGCTGCCCAGCATCGGTCTGACCCGTTATGCCGTGATCAACGGCAAGGCCGATTCCCGTTCCGATACCGTGGTTGCGGTGGATGCCCGGCCTGACATGCTGTATCGCGTTCGCGTGGATGTGCATGGCAACGATTTCGCCCTATTGGTCCAAGGCCAAATGGTCGATTCATGGAGTGAGCCGCGGTTAGCCCACGGTGGCGTCGGATTTTTCGCCGCCCCCGGTGAGGAAAGCCGCTTGCGATGGGTGCAAGTGACGCATCAGTACGATATGCTCGGCAGACTTTGCGCGTACCTGGCGCCCTACAACATGACTTCGACCACCGGGAGCCTGCAACCATGAGCGCACGCAAGAACGGAACAGACACGGGGCTTCGGGCCTCGGGTAAAGCGGTGTCACCGGCGCTGGCGCGCTCGGTTTCGCTGCACCTCGAAGGAAAACGCAAGGAAGCGTTGAAGGAGTTGAACACGGCCATCGAGGGCGGGGAAGAGACCGCCGAGGTTTTCGCCGCCAAAGGCCACGTCCTGTTCGAGCTGGAACAATACGACGACGCGATCAAGACTTACGAGCGTCTGCTGGGTCTCGCCCCGCGCCATCCTACTGCAAACTTTAATCTGGGCATCTGCTATGAAAAGCTAGGCCGCTGGCAGGAGGCTACTGACGCGTTCCAGAAAGCGCTCGACGCCGATCCGCAGCGCGAGGAAGCACAGCTCGGCCTAGGCATCTGCCTGCTTCACCAGGAAAAGCCGGAACCCGCCATCGGCTACTTCGAAAAGGTGCTGCAACGCCAGCCCTCGCATGAAACCGCGCTGTTCGGGAAAGCCGTCTCCCTTCAGTTGCTCTGGAAATTCGATGAAGCCACCACGCTGTACCTGGCGATTCTCGAAAAGAATCCGCAATCGGAAGAGTGCCTGGTCAACCTGATCACCATCGGGATGGCGCGCAAGGATCACGACGCCATTCAGCAATACTCCGAGCGCCTGCTCGCGATGCGTCCCTTCTCGCAAGCCGCTTTGGAAGGGCTCGCCACCTGCGCATTTCACGGTAACGAATACGAAGCCGCCGCGCGTTTCTGCGCGAAACTGGTCGAGTTTACACCCGATCATTTCGAACGCTGGTTCAACGTCGGAGTGGCCGAACAGAAGTGTGGACGTTTGGATGAAGCCGCCAAAGCGTACTCGGAAGCCGTGCGCATCCGGCCGGACGCCAAACAAGCCCACGTCAATCTGGGGATCGTACGACAGGAAAAGGGCGAGCTAAAGCTGGCCCGCGAATCCTACGAGCGCGCCTTGCAGATCGCTCCCGACCTGGCCGACGTCAACTACAACCTGGCCAGCGTCCTCGAACAGCAGGGTGAAAAAGAAGACTCCGAACGCCTCTACGTGAAGTTGCTCGCGCGCAATCCGGAATGGGAAGATGCCTGGTTCCGGCTGGGCTATCTGCGCCTCCAGCGCGCCGATCATCGCGGTGCCGCCGAAGCCTTCCAAGCCTGCGTTCGCAAACGGCCGAATTGGCCGGAAGCTCAATTGAATCTGGGTCTTGCGTATTGGAACATCAACGATCACGAGAGTGCTGCGAAAGCCTTCGAAAGCGTTCTCGAATCGGATCCCGTCTCCATCGACGCTCTGCGCGGCCTGGCCGCCTTGGCCGTCGAGCGCGAAGATCTCGACAAAGCTCTGGATCTTCAAGCCAAACTGATCGAAGTCGGCGAGCGCACCCCGGAGCTGTTCTACAACACCGGACTGCTGCTGCACAAGTCGGGTCAGGTGGAAGACGCCGTCCGGCTGTACCAGGAAGCCCTCCAGGAGCGTCCCAACTTCGCCGAAGCGCTCTTGAATCTGGGCCACGCCCTCAAAGCTCAGGGCAATCTAGAAGACGCCCGCAATTGCTGGCGCCAGGCTCTGGAACAGAAACCAGAACTCGCCACCGGATACTTCGAGCAGTAATACTCTTCGTTCGACACGCCTGCCGTGGGAAAATGGTCTGGTGACGACTCTTTCCCACCCATGGGACGCTCTTCTCTTCGACTTCGACGGCGTCCTTGCCGACACCGAGCCTCTCCATTACGCCTGCTGGCGCGAGATCCTGGAACCCTATGGCATTCAATTGGATTGGGGCTTCTATCAAAAGGAATGCATTGGAGTCTCGGACCGCTTGATGATCCATACCCTGGCGTCTGAACGCGTCCCACCCATTCCGTTCGAAGAGATCTGGCCCGAATATGAACGCAAACAGGTCATGTTCCGGACCCGTCTGGAAGCACAGCATCCGTTCCTTCCAGAGACAGTGGACCTGATCAGAAGTCTCTCGAATAACTATAAGTTAGCCGTTGTATCTTCAAGCGGACGATCCGAAGTGGAACCACCCATCGAGCGAGCTGGTTTCCGGTCGTGTTTTCAAACCCTTATCTGCGGAAGGGAAGTCCCCAACTTGAAACCAGCCCCGGATCCGTATCTAAAGGCTGCAGAACTTCTGGGCGCTACTCGACCATTGGTGATCGAGGACTCCGACGCCGGCATCGCCAGCGCCACTGCCGCAGGATTCGACGTCCTGCGCGTGTCAAGCGCCCACACCGTCGCTGCCGAGGTTCGCGCACACTTGGCCAGTAGCACTCCTTTGTAGCTTGGGGGGCGGACCCCCTGGTCCGCAGCCGATCCCCTGATCGGCGTTTTCGTGTTGTCCCAAAGTCTGATCTAATTGGCGACCAGCGCGATCGGGGATCGCGCGCGGACCAGGGGTCCGCCCCCCATGACTTGCAAACCCTAACTGAAAAGCGTCCCTACCGTCGTGGAAGGACTCTTGCCCGACGAGACCCGCTTGAGCGCGTCCACCAGCGACAAGAGCTGCGCCACGGTAAGGTTCTCGATGGGCGTTGCGAACAACGCTGTTAGTTTAGCCGCGGTCAAATGAGTCGCGACGTCGTGAGTAACGGTCTTCGATCCGGAAACTGTAGCTGCCATGATGCCGAGAGTATGGCACCTAGGTCTTCCGCCCGAGGTTCACCGATTCGCGATACTGCTGATTTCCGGGGGGTTCCGCTCAACCATCCGCTGTGGTGACGCTTCACTGGTCCTGTTTCATTTTCGGGCTACTAAACAGGGATCCATCAGCTCTTCCTATTTCGGCTTTTGTTTGGTGAGGTAACTTTCGATTGCCTTGAGAAGTTCTTTCTCCGATTTCGAATGCGGCTGCAACCTTTCCGCCCATGATCGACCGCGATGCAACACGTCCCAGGCCGATCGTTGCTGCTGATAGCGGCCCTTGCCAGGATCATGATTTCCGAAGCCGTCAATGAGCCGATTCCAAATCGGAGAGAACATCTCTATCAGAAGGTTTTCGCCGAGCGGAATCCAGATGTCGTCCACCACCAGATAGCGGCATGCGAAATGCTTGATCGCAAGATTCTTCGTCGCCCGAATCGATTCGGCGTGTTCCGCCAGGCGATTGTAGAGAGCGGCCCCGGCGTTGTCGGGCCGTCTGCCTTTTAAGCCATGTCGGCCGCGCCAACCTCTACTCTGATCTCCTTGGAACTTACTTTAACGTTGCGACGCGCTTTGCTTGCCCTTCAACGGCACCCACAGCCAGGCCTCGACGTACGCTCCCTCCTCATCTCCTCTAGAAACGCAAGCGTTGTCGTCCACTTCGATTTGGCCGTCTTCGTGATACAACTCCTTCGCAAGCGCGCGAAACCATTTGTCGCTCTTCATGACTTTCTCCTTTATCCGGCTCTCGAGCGCTTGAACGATCGAAGAGCACGTCACACCGCTAGGTGAAAATGTTCGTCAAGCACAACCTTGGATAGCCGAAAACCGTCAACAAGGACGATCGGATTCTTGCCTAGCTCGCTCGCCTCATTGATTGCAGCTTTCGAAAAATGGCTGGTAGTGACAACAGCGCCTTTGGCGAATGGCTGCAAGCTCCCGCGCAACTCGGCGACTTCTTTTCGTCCGACCGAATGCAGCCAACGCTTCGCCTGTACTTGGACCAGGGTGTTTTCGAAAACCCAATTTCGAAGGCCAGCTCTGGCGTTTACGTCAACCCCTCCATCAGCGCTGAATCTCGTAACGCAGACCTCCGAAAAGCCACAATGCAGCAGCAGCTCTTTGATAAATAACTCGAAGTTCCTCGGCTCCATGGCTAAAAGCTTGCTACGAACTTGTTCGATCCGCTCGACGTCTTCGGTTTGCTGGTGGCAGCTTTCGTCGATAATTTCGTCGTCGTCAGAATTGGATGCAGCGCGAAGTCTTGACGCCGTAAGTGCTTGGCCTGAAACGGCCGCGTCGGTTGAAAGCGGTAACACCGCATGATCACTGTGAATCATGAATTCAAAAAGCCAGACCTTGCGAACCTTACCATCCGCGTCGAGCTGAGTGTCCGGATAGTGGCGAATGTATTCGAGCAGCCCCAAATACTTCCAGCGTTTGGGCCCGACCGACCTGTCCCTTCTGCTCGCAACTAAAACGAATCCATGTATCGGAAAATTGAATATCTTCTGTTCGATCAAGCGACTGTTAACGCCCGCGAGTGTCTGTTGGCCGAGCTTTCCCGCCGCTGTGTAGGTTAAGACCCCGGCCTCCAGCCTGTCGTGATAAGGATTCTCCATTGTGCTATGGACACCATGCACCGAAGTCATGATAACTGCTCTAAGAACTGCCTTGTCCTGCAGCGAAACGCGTATTCCGCCCGCGTTTGAAACCCTGAGAGAGCTAAAGATCTCCTCGTTTGAATAAAGCTCTCCGACGACCAACGCGTCAATCATGCCATGTCCGAAGCCGTTCCGCCCGGTTTCGTGGCGGAAGCCGGCTTGCTCGATCGCGAAGGCCACGCCTCCGGTCGTATTCGTCTGCGCTCCGGGCCGATATAAGAACATTCATTGACTAAATGATTTTACATCGAGATGGGAATATGAGGTCTGGCTTTCCGGGCAGGTTTGAAACGTGGAGTCGGTAGCGGTAGCCCATGCCATGAATGAGACGACGGATCACCATCTCGGGTTTAGTGTCCACGCCCCGGACCAGGCTCATCCGCGCGCTTCGTTCTTCGGGAGTCATTGTATCCATAACAACTACGGTCGCTTAGTTGCATCCTTCCGATAACGTATATTATGTAACATTACAAATGTAGGCAGTCCTGGCAGCAAAGGCAACGTGACGATTCAGCACATTCAGTGAACCCTTCGCGATACTCGGCTCGACATTGAGGGCAAAACATCGCAGAGCCCTATCCTATCAATTGCGTCGCTCTTTCTAACCACCGCTCCTCGGCTTCGAGCAGCGCGAATGAGGTCGGACACTTCCCACAGCCAACCCCCTGATTCCAGCGGTCATTGCGCGAATAACGCATAACGCGCGGCAGCACGGCGGAGTCCTTAAACTGCGTCGCGAAATTCGTGATCGGCGCGGTTCGCCGCGGGTCTACTTGCTCAATTCCGCGTACGCGATCCCGGTAACGCTGCCCTGCCCTGACAGCAGGTACTTTCTTGTCCGACCCGTTCAAGTTCGCCGAATACACAGTGCCGCCCAGGTCCGTAAAGAACATGCGGCCGCCCTTTAGATCGAGCGCGATCCCGATGGCTTCTTTCAGATCGCCGGTCAGGATCTCCTGGTCCTTGCGAGCCTTCGGATCGAAACCCTTTTGGGGATCCATGCCGTCTGGACCTTTCTTGTGGCCATCGACGAGCACCTTCAGATCCGACCCGTCGGGATTCGCCGAGACCACGCGCCCGCCACGAATGTCGAGGAAGAAAATTCGAGCAGTCGAGCCCGAAACCGAAGCCGGCTCATCCGCGGCCCACGCACTTCCGAGAGCGAGCAGAACACAGAGGGCGAAACGCGTCATGTG
This sequence comes from Bryobacteraceae bacterium, assembly GCA_035568415.1. GTDB lineage: Bacteria > Acidobacteriota > Terriglobia > Bryobacterales > Bryobacteraceae > Palsa-187. The sequence goes on from DATMOC010000021.1 coordinate 77,749, forward strand.
TTCTAGGTACCATTATGCGATCCGGGGAGTCAAATAATTGTCCCCGGCTCCAGCAGCTTTCAGGTTGCATCCAAAGCGGCAGGATTACGCATAACATAATAGGATGCGAAGGGTTCTTCGATCCAAATGACGTTTCCCGTTCGGCTTCCGGCCGGAGTAATTCTCGTTCTTATCGCACTTATCGCAGCGGCGTGCCAATCCACTCCGTCGACGACGAAAGCTGCTGGCGCGTTGCCGCCGGCCCCGGTGACGGTGCTCGAGATTGCACCCGAAAATGTCGCGATTTACAGCGAATACACCGCGCAAACTTTCGCTCGCGATATGGTGGAGGTTCGCGGCCGAGTCGATGGATTCATCGAGAAGCGCCTGTTTCAAGTTGGCGCGGATGTCAAAGCCGGCGAAGTTCTCTATGAACTGGACCTGCGCCCATACCAAGCCGACGTGGCGAAATCCAAGGGCGACGTGGCGCAAAGCGAAGCGAATCGCGAGTACGCACAGAAACAAGTTGCGCTGATCCAGGCGCAGGCCGACCTGGCACAGGCGCAGGCGAATCTGCTCAAGGCCAAACAGGATGTCGATCGTCTGCGTCCGCTGGTGAAGGAAGAGGCCGCCGCGCAGCAGGATCTCGACAACGCGCTGGCCGCGCTGCAGGCGAATGAGGCCACCGTGAATTTCAAGCAAGCGGCGGTAGAGCAGGCCCGGCTTCAAACCCGCGCGCAGATCGACACGACCGGCGCCCAAGTGGAATCGAATCGCGCCGTGCTGCGCAACGCCGAACTGAATCTGGAATACGCGACCATTCGCGCGCCCATCGCCGGCCGCGTTGGCGACAGCCTGGTTCAAGTCGGCGGGTTGGTGACCAGAACGTCCCCGCAACCGCTGACCACCATCGTGCCGCTGGATCCGATCTGGGTTCGATTCAAAGTGAGCGAAGGCGAGTACCTCGCATCGATGCATAAAAACGGCGCGCTGAATGAGCAGCCTCTGCAACTGGTGCTGGCCGACAACACCACGCATCCTTTTCCAGGACGCGTGCAGAACACGGTCAACAGCGTCGACCAGAAGACCGGAACACTCGAATTGCAAGCGACGTTTCCGAATCCAAAGCACAATCTTTTGCCCGGCCAGTTCGGACGAGTGCGTGTAACCACTTCAGAACAAAAGAACGTACTGCTGGTCCCGCTGCGGGCGGTGCAGGACCTGCAGGGACTGCAATCCGTGTTCGCCGTGGGCCCGGATAACAAGGTTCAGGCGATCAGCATCGTGCCGGGCGAACACGTCGGCGAACGGGTTATCGTGACGCAGGGATTGAAGCCCGGCGATCGCGTGATCGTCGAGGGCCTGCAGAAAGTACGTCTCGGCGCGATCGTGAATCCTCAACGGGCAAAGTGATGGCGAAGTTTTTCATTGATAGACCCGTGTTCGCGATCGTCATCGCCATCGTCATCGTGCTGGTGGGTCTGGTGGCAATTCCCGCGCTGCCGATTGCGACGTATCCACAAGTGGTGCCGCCAGTGGTGCAGATCACCGCGATTTATCGCGGCGGCAACTCCCAGGATCTGGAGCGCACCGTCGCCCAGCCCATCGAACAACAACTGGTCGGCCTGGACGGGATGCTGTACTTTTTCTCGCGCAGCTCAAACGACGGAACGCTGACTATCGACGTGACCTACGATCTCGGCACGGATGTCGACCTGGCCACGGTCAAGACGCAGAACAAGGTGAATCTCGCGCTGCCGCAGCTTCCGCCGGAAGTGCAGCGTGAAGGCGTCACCGTCAAGAAAGTCTCGACAACTTTTCTGGGCGCGATCGCACTCTCGTCCAGCGACGATCGCTACGATTCGCTGTTCCTGAACAATTACGCCGCGATCAATCTGCAGGACAAGATCGGCAGTATCGACGGAGTCGGCGATACGCGCCTGGCCGCGCAACTCAACTATGGGATGCGCATCTGGATCAATCCCGACAAGATGGCCAAGGTGGGGCTTACGGCGACGGACGTGAACAACGCCGTGCAGGAGCAGAACCGCCAGAATCCGGCGGGATCCTTGGGTCAGCCTCCTGCGCCGCGGGGAACGGATTTTCAGTATCCGGTCAACGCCAGCGGCCGGTTGCTCGATCCGCAGCAGTTCGGGGATATCGTGGTTCGCGCGGCGCCTGACGGCTCACTGCTGCGCATCCGCGATATCGGCCGCGTGGAACTGGGCGCGCAGGATTACAAGAATTTCAGCCGCCTGAACGGAAAGCCCGCGGCCATCCTCATCGTGTACCTGACACCCGGCGCGAACGCGGTTGATACCATGACACGCGTGAAGGGGTTCATGGACGATGCGCGAAAAACCTTTCCCGCGGGTGTGGACTACAAGTTCTCCTACGATTCCACACGCTTCGTTCGCGCCGCGATTCGCGACGTGATCCTGACGCTATTTGAAGCCGTCGGCCTGGTGATCTTCGTTGTGTTCGTGTTCCTGCAGAACTGGCGGGCGACGCTGATCCCGCTGCTCACCGTCCCGGTCGCGATTCTTGGAACCTTCGCGCTGTTCCCGTTGCTCGGCTTTTCCATCAACATGACCAGCATGTTCGGGCTGGTGCTGGCGATCGGGATTGTGGTGGACGATGCGATCGTGGTGGTAGAGGCGGTGCAACTCAATATCGATCGCGGTATGGCGCCGCGCGAGGCTACTATGCGCGCGATGCACGAAGTGTCCGGTCCGGTGGTGGCGATTGCGTGCATTCTGGGGGCGGTATTCATTCCCGTAGCTTTTTTAGGCGGAATTTCGGGACAAATCTATCGTCAGTTCGCTCTGACCATCGCGGCGTCGGTGTTGATTTCTGCGTTCAACGCTCTGACTCTGAGTCCCGCGATGAGTGCGCTGCTGCTCAAGCCGCATGGTCATGGCAAGGGCATTTTTTCACGATTCGCCGGCGCCTTTAACGGCGCGTTCAACTGGACCACCAACAAATATCTGTCGGGCGTACGCGGAATGATTCGCAGGTCCGCGTTCGCGCTGATCGCGCTGGGGGCATTTTTCATCGCTGCCGGAGGATTGTTCCGGTCGCTCCACAGCGGATTTCTGCCGGACGAAGATCAGGGCGTGGTATTCGCGGCGATTCGCCTTCCCGACGGAGCCTCGCTGGAACGGACGCAGCGCGTGGTTGTGGATGTCGAAAAACGGATGCTCGCGATTCCCGGTGTTGCCGATTGTACGACTTTCGGCGGACTCGATTTCACCACGTCCACCACCAACTCGAACGTCGCGACCATGATCGTCGCATTGAAACCCTGGGAAGAGCGCCGCACGACGGATCAACAGTTTGCTGCCATCCTGACCAAAGCACAGCGGCAGTTCGCCCAGATCCAGGAGGCGCTCATCTTCGGCTTCGGCCTTCCGCCAATCCTGGGACTGAGCACTGCCGGCGGATTCGAGTTCATGCTGGAAGACAAAACCGGCGTCGACACGTCGCAGCTCGCCGATGCATCGCAAATCATCGTGGACGCGGCGCGTCAACGGCCGGAGCTGGTCAACGTCAACAGCAGTTTCCGCAATAGCGTTCCGCAATTCAAAGTCGAGCTGGATACCGACAAAGCGCAGACTCTTGGAATTCCGGTCACCGACGTGTACAACGCGTTGCAAACATTTCTGGGCGGATTGTACGTGAACGATTTCAACCGTTTCGGCCGCACCTGGCGCGTGCTGATGCAGGCGGAGCCGGACTATCGCGATAAGCCCGACGATATCCGCCGGTTCTACGTGCGTTCCTCCAACGGCTCGATGGTTCCGCTCAGCACGCTGGTGAGCGTCCGGCAAGTCAGCGGACCCGAAGTGATCTATCGGTACAATCGCTTCCGCACGTCGAAGATCATCGGACAGCCGGCGCCTGGCTACAGCTCGGGCCAAGCCGCGGCAGCGATGGACGAGGTCGGCGCGACGGCCATGCCCACCGGCTTTGGCTTCGAATGGACCGGCACCGTCTATCAGCAGAAGCTGTCGCAAGGGAAAGAAGGAACGCTTTTTGGATTCGCCGGCGTGATGGTGTTCCTGTTCCTTGCCGCGTTGTATGAGAGCTGGGCCATTCCGTTTTCGGTGCTGCTCGCCGTGCCGCTGGGGTTGTTTGGCGCATTGTTGGCCGTGTACTTGCGTGCGTACGATTACGACATCTACACGCAGATCGGCATCGTGACGCTGATCGGCCTGGCAGCCAAGAACGCGATTCTGATCGTCGAATACGCACGTCTTCGTCGTGGAGAAGGCATGGGCATTGAGCAGGCAGCGGTGGAGGCGGCTCATTTGCGGCTGCGTCCGATCCTGATGACGTCGTTCGCCTTCATCCTCGGCGTCAGTCCTTTATTGATGGCCACCGGTGCCGGCGCAGCATCGCGACGCGCGCTGGGCACGGTGGTGTTCGGTGGAATGAACGCGGCGACACTGCTTGCCGTGTTTTTCGTTCCGGTGTTGTTCGTGGTAGTGGAGCGAATCGCCGACCGCCGTAATAAGCCCGCACCATCGCCGGCGCCGCAACCGGCTTCCGGAGGCGCAGATTGACCGTGGCGCGAAGTTTAGCTTGCTCCACGGCGTTGCTCGTAGTGCTTGCGGGATGCACCGTGGGGCCGAACTACCACCGCCCAGAGGTCCCCGCTCCGCCGCAGTTCCGCGGAGCCGATACCGCGACCTCCGAATCCCTTGCCGACTCGAAGTGGTTCGACATTTTTCAAGACGAGGTATTGAAGCAGTTCGTCACCACCGCGCTCGAACAGAATCACGATGTGCGGATTGCGGCTGACCGCGTCATCGAAGCGCAATCCCAATGGAAACTGCAGCGCTCGCAACTTTTCCCAGTGGTCAACGGCAGCGCCAGTTTCGACGCCAACAAGGTGTCGAAAATCGGCGCGAGCCGCCTTCCGCCCGGATTCAACTTTGACTCCAGCTACACTCAGGCGGGCTTGGGCGTGAGTTGGCAAATAGATCTATTCGGCCGGCTGCGCCGCTTGAACGAAGCCGCCCGGGCGCAGTTCCTGGCCAGCGAAGAAGCGCGACGTGGCGTCGTCACTACCTTGATCGCGGACGTGATCACGCAGTACATTGCCCTGCGCGAGCTGGATTCGGAACTCGAAATCGCCCACAAGACTCGCGACATCGCCGAAAACGGCTTGCGCCTGACCACCCTGCGCAAAACTCGTGGAGCCGCCACCGGGCTCGACGTGCATCAAGCCGAGCAACTGCTGTACACGGCGACGTCTCAAATCGCGGCCATCGAACGTGAGATCGCGCAGGCCGAAAACGCGCTCAATCTTCTGCTGGGCAATAATCCGGGCGAGATTCAGCGCGGCAAATCGCTTACGGATCTGAAGCCTCCGCCCCAAGTGCCCGCCGGATTGCCGTCCGCGCTCCTCGACCGGCGTCCAGACGTCCGGCAGGCCGAGGAGACCCTGGTCGCAGCCAACGCGAATATCGGAGCGGCGAAGGCGCTCGCGTTTCCGCAAATCTCATTGACGTCATTTTTGGGATACCAGAGCCGCGCGCTTAGCAACCTGTTCACGCTGCCGGCGCGATCGTGGTCGTTCGTCCCGGCTTCGCTCACGCAACCGATCTTCACCGCCGGCGCGATCCGCAACGGTATTCGCCTGACCGAGGCTCAACAGCACGAGGCGCTCGAAAATTATTCCAGAACGATCCAGACCGCTTTTCGCGAAGTATCCGACGCGCTGATCGGTTATCGCCAGAACGCCGAACAGCGAGCGCAGCAGGAACTGCTGGTCAACGCTCTGCGCGACACTCAGCGCCTTTCGATCTTGCGCTATCAGGGCGGCCTGGACAGTTATCTTCAAGTCCTGGATGCCGAGCGAAATCTGTTTCAGGGCCAGTTGCTGTTGGCGCAATTGGAACGTGAGGAGAGACTATCGATTGTCCAGTTGTATCGCGCGCTGGGCGGGGGATGGCAGTAGGCCACAGACTACGAAGGCTGCGAATATTGGGTATTTCTTGATTCGCGTGAATTCGCGTTCATTCGCGGCCAATAAGAGGATTTATAGCCCCATCCGTTCAAGCTTCCGGTACAGCGTTTTCCGTTCGATCCCCAGAATCTTCGCCGCGCGGCTCTTATTCCCATTTGTCGCCGCAAGCACTCTTCGGATCTGTTCCGTTTCCGTATCGGCCAGCGTTTCGCTGGAGTGGTCGCGCGAATCCATCTGCTCGATCGCGGCCCGCACTGCTTCGGCATCGATGCGGCCGGCGGGTGCGAGAATAGTCAGCCGCTCCATCATGTGTTGAAGCTGGCGGATGTTTCCCGGCCAACTGTATTCCTGCATCACCTTCAGTCCTGAATCGATCAGTCGCGTGTCGAGCTTGTAGCGCTCGTTATACCGCTTCAGGAAATAGGAAACCAAAAGCGGAATATCCGTGGGCCGCTCGCACAGCGGCGGAACCACCAGCCTCACGACGTTCAGGCGATACCACAAGTCCTCGCGGAACTTGCCTTCGTCGACCATCTTCTGTACGTCTTTGTTGGTCGCCGCGATCACCCGCACGTCCACCTTTTTGGCACGCGCCGAACCCAGCGGACGAATCTCGCGCTCCTGCAAAAAGCGCAACAACTTCAACTGAAATCCGAGATCAATATCGCCGATTTCGTCTAAGAAAACGGTGCCGTTGTGGGCTGCTTCGAACACGCCCATGCGATCCCGATCCGCACCCGTGTAGGCGCCCTTCAGCGTGCCGAACAATTCGCTTTCGAGGAGCGATGGCGCGATAGCTCCGCAATCCACCGGTACGAAGGTCTGCTGCGCGCGTTTCGAATTCCGATGAATCATGCGCGCGATCAGTTCCTTGCCGGTACCGGTTTCGCCTTCGATCAGCACAGTAGCTTCGGTGGGCGCGACGCGCGATAGCGTTTTGTAAATCTCGATCATCCGCGGCGAGCTGCCGATCATCTCCGTATCCGGCAAATCGTCGATCGATGCCGCTTCGTCGTGTTCGTCCACGGCGTTTAGTGTTTTCTCGGCGCGCTTGATGGTGTCGATCATCTGCGCCATCTCGAACGGCTTGGCCAGATACTCGAATGCCCCGCCCTCGGTCGCGGCCATCACGGTTTCCATGCTGCCCCGGCCGGTCATCAGGATCACGGCGCATTCCGGATTCTGCTGGCGCGCGGTGCGCAGCACGTCGATTCCGGTGCGTTCATCCAGATAAATGTCGGAAATAACGATCGGATAAGCCTGCTCGCGCAGACGGTCGATCGCCTCGCGCGTGGATGATACCGCTTCCACCGCGTACCCTTCCAGTTCCAGACACATCACCATCGTGTTCCGGACGGACTGGTCATCCTCGACGATCAGAAGTTTCTGCATGGGCTGCAATTATCATGGTAAAGCATGAGCCTTTTCCAGGCTCGCTGGTGACTTCCATCCGTCCGCCGTGCGTGGTGACGATCTGCTCCACAATCGAGAGTCCGATTCCGGTTCCCACTTCGCCCGACTCTTCGGCTTTTTTGGTCCGGTAGAACTTTTTGAAGATGCTTTTCAGCTCTTTCGAGTCCATGCCGATGCCCTGATCGCGCACCGAGAGCCGCAATTCGCCGTGGCGAAACTCGGAAACGACGTGCACTTCGGTTTCCGGCGGCGAATATTTCACGGCGTTGGTGAGCAGATTATACAGCGCATATTCCATCAATTCGCGATCACCGCTCAACACGCCCTCGACACCGTTGTCGAGAGACACCGCAATCTTTTTTCTGTCTGCGATTGGCTGGACGCGCTTCAAACAGGTTTCGACGACTCCCGCGGCCGGAAACGGCTCGCGCTTTAATTCCATCTGGCCTTCCGCAAGACGTTCGACGTCGAGAAAGGTCTGAATCAATCGCGCCAGCCGCTTCGATTCCGAGTTGATCATTTCACTTAGCTGAAGCCGCTTGTCGTCGGGCAGCGCATAGCGAGTCATGATTTCGCTGGACCCCTGGATCGCCGTCAGCGGCGTCCGCATTTCATGAGCGGCCCAGTGGATGGCCTGCTGGTAGCGCGATTTTTCTGACTCCGACCGCTTCAAAGCGCGCTGCACGAAAAAATACTGGTAGCTCGCCGCGCCGATGATGGAAACCACCGCGACGCACACTGGCGCAAAAAACGGGAATACGATGTCATAACGGAAGAGCTGGCTAGGAAGCACGGCGGCCGCCGTCAGCAAGGCGGCACCCAGGACGTAGGATTGCCACCCCGATCGCAGGACGAATATCATACCCGCCGCCGCCGCAAACACCGCGCAAAACACCGGCACGGTATAAAGCCGCGCCTCGGTGAGAAACTTTCCCCGCGCAACCGTTTCATAGATCTGCGCATGCAATTCGACGCCGGGGATCTCACCGTACGTAGCCACAGGACGGTCGCGCGCCGCGGAGAGAGCCGTCACTCCAACGAAAATTGTCTTGCCTCGCAGCACGTCCGCGTGCCGCTCTACGTCGATCGCCGAAATTCGTGGGATTCGGTTCGGTAGATATCGGATGTACATCAAACGCTGATCGGCGTGAGACGCGGGAATCGCAATTTCCCCGATCTGCACATCCTCGGGCGACTGCACAATCGGAACTTTTCTTGCCACGCTGAACGCCTCAAGTGCCAGCGCCCACCGCTGCCTTCCATCGGCAATCTCTTCCAGTGGAGCCCTGCGATTCACCCCGTCCGCTTCGTTCTCATACCGGTGTACATGGCCTAGCCGCACCGCTAACCGCCGGAATCGAGGTAGCGGGTCTTCCCAACGCGCTGGTCCGTTCGACGTGATTACGTCACACGGCAGCACCAGCAATCCCGAAACATCCCCTAATGACGATTCGAGCCGCGCATCGTCCGCCTCATCCGTCGCATCCGGCAGCGTGATGTCCAGCGCAACCGCCCTCGGTCCCGCCGCCGCGATTTTGGGAAGCACCTCCGCCAGGATCGGCCGGTAATTCCGAGGCCCCCCACGCTGGCTGAGCGTCGCCTCGTCGATCGCCACCACGGCGGATTCGGGCGTCCAGGCGCCTACCGCCTGGTGGTCAAGCATCCTGCCATACATCGCGTTGTCGATCGCGACTGCAATCGGCGACGATGCCGCGATCATCCCCACAACGAAGCACCCGGCGATGACGCCGATATACGCCGCGTTCTGTCTGCGTTTACTTTCCAACCAGCTTCTCGATCTCCGCCACTTCGCGCGGCAGTGCGCCGCTTAGGTTTTTCGAACCGGTGTCAGTCACCAGCAGCGTATCCTCAATGCGCACACCGATGTTTTCTTCCGGAATATAGATACCCGGCTCGATGGTGACCACCATTCCGGCTCTCAGCGTCGCCGCCGGATCGTTGGGATCGTGCACATCCAGCCCCACCGGATGCCCCAACCCGTGCGTGAAATATCTTCCCAGCGGCTCGCCGTGCAGATCCTTGCCGTGGGAATTGATGTAATCCGTCGCGATCTGTTGTAGCGATTTTTCGCCGCGTATCTGGACTCCCGGTTTGATCGCCGCGATGGCGGCTTTCTGGGCACCCAGCACGATCTCATAAATCTCGCGCTGCCGCGCGGTGAATTTTCCGTTCGCCGGAACCGTGCGCGTCACGTCAGTCGCGTAATCCGAACATTCCGCGCCCACGTCCATCACGATCACTTCTCCCGAATCCATGCGCCGGTGATTCGCCGCATAATGCAGCACCGTGCTGTTGGGACCGCTTCCGACAATCGGCGAATACGCGTTGCCCTCGCAGCCCCGCTCGAAATACGTATCCATCATGATCGCGGCGACTTCGTATTCGTACATGCCCGGACGGATCTTTTTCCAAGCCGCCAGATGGGCGGCCACCGTCGCGTCGCTCGCCTTGGTGATCAATTCGATTTCCGCGGGCGACTTGATCATCCTCAGTTTGGCGATCGGCAATACCGCCGACGACTCCTCATGCAGCGGCGCCAGTGTCTTTAATTTCTCCGCGGCAGGTTGATTGGGCAGCGTGTAAATCCGGTCGCCTTGTTCCGCCAGCCGCAGGAAGTTCGATTCCACCGCCGACCTCGGCATCACCTTGTCGAACCCGGCTTTCTGTGGAGCGTCCGGTTCACGCGGACCCAGTTTGCGTCCCGTGAAATTTTCATGGCGTAGGTCACGCTCGGGGATGAACAGGATTTCCTCGCTCTTGGAGAGCAGCATGATCGCGCCCGGTTCGCGCCATCCCGAAAGATACAGAAAATTGGTTTCCTGCAGATACGGAAGCCGCAGATCGTCGGGCTCGGTCGCGCCGGCCAGGACCATTACGCCGTCCAGCGTCTTGCGCAGCTCCGCCCGCCGCGCGCGATACTCGTCGCGCGGAATGCCCTCGGCTTGAGTCGAGGCGAGCGTTAACAAAATAGCGGCAATCAGGCGCATGAAATGAGTATAAATGATGAGTTTCAAGCCAAACCGTTCTACTCCTTGCCCCAGCATGCTAAATTGCCTGCATGAGACTCGCACCGCTGTTTCTACTCGCCACCGGAGCAGTCGCGCAAAAGATCACCGTCGAATTCGATGAGACCGTCGACTTCACGAAATTCCACACCTTCGCGATCCGCGATGGCCAGTTGAACAGCAAGAATCCGTCATTGAACAGCGAACTGGTCAAGAAGCGTATCGACGCCGATATCATCAAGTACCTGCAGGCGCGCGGCCTCGAATGGACCGACGGAAAATCCGATCTCAACGTGCGCTATCGTCTGGGCTCCGGGATCAAGATGGAGACGGAAACCTATCCCGCCGGATGGCGCGGCTGGGGCACGGCTGTGATCCGCGTGCCGTATAGCGAAGGCACGCTGGTGATCGACTTGCGCGACCCCATCCCCCGAGCGCTGGTCTGGCGCTCCATCGCCCGCGTGGAAAAAAGCGATCCCATGAAGCTCGAAGGTAAGCTCGAAGACATGGTCAAGAAGTCTTTCGAAAAGTACCCGCCAAAACACAAATAGCCGCGAATCTTGCATTCGCGTTCATTCACGTTCATTCGCGGCCAATTCTTTTTTCCCTCGTGTCCTCCACAAGTCGATCAGCAACAATCCCGCGCCGATGGTGATTGCGCTGTCCGCTGCGTTGAACGACGGAAATTCGTAGGTTCCAAAAAAGAATTGCAGAAAGTCCGTCACCGTTCCGCGCGTCGCACGATCGATAAAGTTTCCCAAAGCGCCGCCCAGCACCAGAGCGAACCCCGTCCGCAACAGCGCACTGTCGGCGAAGCCAGCTCGTGTCGGACGCCATAGAATCCAGCCGATGAGTGCCATCACCACCAATGACACGGCGATCAGAAACAAACTGCGCCATTGCGACGCGCTTTCGGAAAACATTCCGAACGCCGCGCCCGGATTCTCGGTATGAATGATGTTGAAGAATCCCGGAATCACCGCGTGAACATCCCACGGAGACACGCGCACGCGGATGTACAGTTTCGTGATCCGATCGATGATGACGACTGCCGCGATGATCGCGACAGACTGCAGCCGGTGATTCATCCCTGGCCGTTCATCTCGCGCAATGCCGCTGCGCAGGCGTCACACACGGTTGGAAACTCTACGTCCTTGCCGACCTCGGTCGAGTATTTCCAGCACCGCTCGCACTTGCTACCGTCAGCGCGTTCCACCGTGACGTGTTTCTCGGAACCTGGCTCAACCACCACTTGGGAGACGATAAACAATCCCGGCAGATCACCCTCGGATCCAGCCACATCGTAGCCTTGCAACCTGACGCGAGCCTCCAGCGGCGCACCGATCAATTTCGACTGGCGGGCTTCTTCGAGCGCTTTCAACACATCCTCGCGAACCTTCATCAGCCCGTCCCATTTTACGAGCGTCGACAAATCCAATCCCGACGCCAATTCTCCCGGATCTGGAAACAAAGCCATGTGGACGCTTTCCGGCGCACCCGCCGGCTTAGCGGTGTATCCCCATACTTCTTCCGCAGTGAACGAAAGCAGTGGCGCGACCAGCCGGGTCAACGCGTAGTGGATCTTGTACAGGGCTGTCTGCCCGCTCCTTCGCGCCCGGCTCCGCGTCGCCGACGTGTACAGCCGGTCCTTCAGAACATCGAAATACACCGCGCTCAAATCCGTTGTCGCAAAATCGTAGACCGCCCGATACACTTTGTGGAACGCGAATTCGCTATAGGCCGCGCGCGATCGCCAGACCACGTCCTCCGCACGCGAAAGCGCCCAGCGATCGATCTCCAGCATTTCTTCCACCGGCACCGCGTCTTTCACCGGATCGAAATCGTGCAGATTGCCGAGCGCATACCGGAACGTGTTGCGCAGCTTTCGGTATGCCTCCACCAGACGATCGAGAATGGTCTGCGAAAGGGTCACGTCTTCGGTGAAATCCACCGACGCAGCCCATAGACGCAGTAATTCCGCGCCGCCTTTTTTGATGATCTCGTCCGGCTCAATCGCGTTGCCTTTGGATTTGTGCATCGCGTGACCCTTGTCATCGAGCGTCCAGCCGTGCGTCGCGCATTCGCGGTACGGGGCGTCGCCCTTCAAGCCCACACCAATCAATAAAGAGCTGTGGAACCAGCCGCGATACTGATCGCCGCCTTCCATGTACATGTTCGACGGCCAGGACAAGCCGTTTTCGGGGGTCAGCGTCGCCAGGTGGCTCGACCCGGAATCGAACCACACGTCCAGAATGTCGTTCTCTTTGCGGAACTCCTTCGCTCCGCATTTCGAACACTTCGTATCCGGTCCCATCAGCTCCGCCGGCGATTTGGACCACCAGACGTCGGCTGTGTGTTCGCGGAATTGCGCCACCACTCGATCCAGGATCTTCCGATCCGTCAGCGGTTCCTGGCACGATTCGCAATAGAACACGATAATCGGCACGCCCCAGACGCGCTGGCGCGAAATACACCAGTCCGGACGCCCGGCGATCATGTTGGAGATGCGCTCTTCGCCCCACGCCGGGATCCATTTGATCTTCTTGATCGCATCCAGCGCGTGCTGCCGCAGCTCATTCCGCTCCATTCCGATGAACCACTGTTCGGTGGCTCGAAAAATGGTCGGATTGTGGCAGCGCCAGCAGTGCGGATAGGAATGCTCGATCTTTCGCGACGCCATGAGCGCGCGGTGATGCGACAACAGATCGTTGACGATGGGATTCGCCTCCCACACGGTCTTGCCCAGCAGCACATCGGGCAGCTTGCCATCGGCTCCTTCGGCCTGGAAGAATCTCCCCGCGGCATCCACCGGGCAGTAAACCGGGATGCCGTAAGCTCGTGCGACCTCAAAATCCTCCTGCCCATGCCCCGGGGCCGTGTGGACCGCGCCAGTGCCCTGATCGAGCGTCACATGATCGCCCAGGATACCCAACGACTTGCGTTCCAGGAATGGATGCTGGAACAGGGTTCGCTCCATCCTCGCACCCGGAAACTCAGCGACAATTTTCGGGTCGGTCCAGCCGAATTCCTTCGCGTTGGCGTCCAGCAGATCCTTCGCCAGAATATAAACTTCGCCATGAACTTCAACTGCTACGTACTTGAATTTAGGATGGTAAGCGATCGCCATGTTCCCTGGCATGGTCCACGGAGTCGTGGTCCAGATGACACTCCAGACGCGCTTTCCGGCCAACGCGGGGTCGATCGCAGCCGGATCGCTTAAAAGTGCCAAACGAACCCAAATCGACGGGCTGGTATGATTCTCGTACTCGACTTCCGCCTCGGCCAGCGCCGTCCGGTCATGGATGCACCAGTTGACTGGTTTCAGTCCTTTATAAACGTAGCCGCGATCCAGAAAATCGACGAATGCCCCTGCGATGATCGCCTCATACTCGGGGCTCATGGTCAGATACGGATCTTCCCACCGGCCCAGGACGCCTAGCCGGATGAATGCGTCACGTTGCAGGTCGACATATTTCTGAGCATACTTGCGGCACGCTTCGCGAAACTGCGGGACCGTCATCTGCGCCTTTTTCGGGCCCAGCTCTTTGTCGATCCGGCTCTCGATCGGCAGCCCGTGGCAGTCCCAGCCGGGGATATAGGGTGAGTCGAAGCCCTCCATGGTCTTGAGTTTAACGATGAAGTCTTTGATCACCTTATTGAAGGCGGTCCCCAGGTGGATCGCACCGTTGGCGTAGGGCGGCCCGTCGTGCAGCACCCACATCGGCCGGCCGCGGCGCGACTCGCGAATCCTGTGATACAACCTGGTCTCCTGCCAACGCGCGAGCAGCTTCGGCTCGAGCTGCTGCAGGCTCGCTTTCATGGGGAAGTCGGTCTTGGGAAGATGAACCGTTTTCTTCAGGTCCAGGGTTTTAGCGGTTTCCATCGGTGCGTATCTCTTCATCCTACCCGATCGTGGGATTGGGGCCAATAACTCATTCTTCATGAGTTACTTGAATTCTGATCGCGTATCTAGCAGTTTCCTGTTGACAGAGTATGAATCTCAGATTAAGATTCTCTTTCGCTGTTTCTCGGGTTTTCCGGAAAAGGCGTTTTTTGACGGATGCATCTTCTACTGCGGCTCTGATCGAGGAGTTTCATGAGTTCACCCCTGACCTTCCACGTCGGTGAGAAAATCGTCTATCCAAATCATGGCGTCGCCACCATTGAAAACATTAGCGCCAGAGCGTTCGCCGGTCATTTCGAGCGATTCTATTTGCTTCGTCTGACCTATAACAGCCTGACCGTGATGGTGCCGTTTTCGCATGTCGACGATCTGGGGCTGCGGAAGGTGACACGGAACGGCGAAGTGGCGCGCGTGATCAGCTTCCTTTCCGAGGGGCGCTGCAGGCGTCACGCCGATTGGAAGGATCGTTTCAAGGAAAACACCGAAAAGATGCGTAACGGCAGTCTTCTCGCGGTCGCCGAGGTGATGAAGAGCCTGTTGATTCTTCAGATGCAGAAGCCCTTAAGTTTTCGCGAAAAGAAGATGCTCGATCGCGCGCGGCACATGCTCATCATGGAATTCTCCACCTCGCGTGGATTGAACGAGCCCGAGGCTGCGGACATGCTCGACAAAGCTCTCGCCAAGGCTCAGTTGCATCTGCCGGCGGCATTGTAGGGAACCTGAGCACCCACTCGCTATCTCGCCTGGTTCAGTCTCGCACAGAATCGCGAACGCAGTGAGCGGGCTATTGAATCCGTTCGCGAACGCGCTCGCGCGTGACCAGTTCGTCAAAAACTGCCAGAACCTGCTTACGATATTGATACACCCGCTGCAGCTTTTCCCGCACCGCCATCTCATTGCGATGCCGCTTCATCAGCTTGTCGACCAGTTTTTTGGGAAGGTCGATGTCCTTGCGCAACGCTTCGGCTGAGTGCCCGCGCAGGAACAGGCCGTAGAACAAAGCCGCCTCCCGCTGCGGCGCCAGCGGATCGAACTCATCCCGAAAAGTGGTCGCGACAGACATCAAAAACAGCAGTATAAACTCGAAAATGCCGACGCGCAATAGCGCACTGTCAACCGAGGCGTTAGTGCTGGATTGTTAATACGACGCCGCTTTGGGTTGTTAAGCCGTTATACTGCGCTGTGATCGGATTGTCACCGTCCGGCAGCGAGGCTGGAACCTGGACGTTGAACTGATACAGCCCCGGCGCTACCAGTCCTGCAAACTGTAACGGCGCATCCACGCCTCCTATCTTGAAGATGGGAAAACTCGGCAGCGACCCAGATTGTGTTACGGATCCCGCAATCACGGCAGTGGATGTCGTGCCGAAGCTGTTCCCATACAAAACGACGACTTCGCCTGGCTTCGCGGGAGTCGTGAGGCCGGGATAGAGAGTCGTGGGACCCAGATCGGTGCCATCCGTATGAGTGCCGATCACATAGGGTCCCGCACCGAAAACAAAAAGCGATGGAGATATTTGAGCCGCTTGGGCAGTGAATGCCGCGCTGGTGGCTCCGCCCGTCGTGACGGTCACCTTGATGGCGCCAGAAGGGAGATTGGGCGGTGTCAACACATTCAGTTGAGTTGGACTGATGTAATAAACGTAAGCGCTCAGGCCGGCCATGTTCACGCTAACGCCGTCGAGTTGTGTCGGCATCTGATTGTTCTTGAAATCCGGGTCCTGCCAGATGCGTCCCGAACCCGCGGGAGCCAGATTGAACCCCTTGATCGCGACCCAGGAATTAGGCGCGATGGTGGTGCTGCCTCCGAAAGCGTTCGTGACGCCGCTGATGCTGGGACCGCTCGCGTTACCGCTGGCGAGTTTCATCACGTAACCGCCCTGAAGTCCCGATGCGAGCTTCGAGCCGGAAGCGGTGACTGGCAGCGTCGCATCGCTGGTTTGCAACAGCATATGAAGGCTTCCGGCTGGATCTGTCGTGACAGCACGAATCGTTGTCTGCCCGCCTGAGCCCAGCGGTGGCTGTGGAATCTCGATCAGATTCCCGTCGGCGGAATTAAGCGCATAAATGAATCCGGTGACGACCGTCACACTTCGGATTGTTCGGGCAAGCGGAAAAGAACCGCCGCTGCTGGGGCACACCGGCTCCATGATGTGCTTGACGACGATAATGATGGTGACGACAAATCCCGCAACCGTGGCGGCAACGGTTGTCAGGCCGAATGCGGCGGATGCAAGCAACGGAAGAAGGACTTCTTCAAGGGTGTTCAGATCCTGTATGTTCTTCACCGTAATTTTGATCGCGGTGGTGTAGTCCAACGGAATCGGAGCCGGACATGGATCCTTCATAAGCTTGATCCAGTCGTAGTCGTCCACTTGGTTAGCGTTGCGCGGCTTGAATGCAGCTGTACCTGGGCCCGCCGCGCCAGGAAGGGCGAACTTGGCCACAAACGGGACCGCTTGACCATCGCTAACGTCAACGGGATCTCCCAAGGCGGTGGGGAAATCCGGTGACGAGGTCACCCCCCCGATGTAGACGGTGTAGGGATCTTTGGGGTCCTGAGCGATGGAGTTGGTGATGTCCGCGTTTGAGCCGCCGTAGTAGGAAATGTATTCGAGCGTGAATCCGTTGGCGCTCACCTTGGCCATGACGCCGTTGACTGTGCCGGCGAGGGTGGGCCAGCGGGAGCCGAAGGGAGAGGTCGGCAGATCGGGCGATGAAGTCCAGCCGACGGCGGTAGCTTCCCCGAACGAGTTTACGGCCACGGCTTCGAGTACGTCAGTGCCTTTTCCGCCGAGAAAGCCGGAATAAACAATCTGGCTTCCGTCGGGATTGAGCTTGGTGATGAATCCGTCGATTCCGGCTGATTTAAAAGAACCGAAGCCAGTTCCTTTGACTGGAAAATCACCTGAGTTGGTAGCGCCGGCTATGTATACGTTTCCTTGAGGGTCTAGATCGAACCCGCGCGCAATGGTTCCCGTGCTGCCTCCCAAATAGGTCGCATAGACCAACCCGTTTCCAGCCGGATTAAGCTTGGCGACGAACGCGGCATATTGTCCCTTGAGCGTGTTCTGGAACGCGCGATTGGTAACTGGGAAATCCATCGAGTGCGTGCTTCCGATGATGTATGCGTTGCCGCTCGCGTCCACCTTGATCAGGTTGGCGAGTTCCTTATCGCTGCCGCCGATGTAGGTGGAATATACGATCGCGCCGGTGGCGCCATCCAACTTGGTGACAAACGCATCGCGCATTCCGCCATATCGCGATTGCGCGGCCGACCGGGAGGGAAAATCGGTCGAGGTGGTCGACCCGGCGATATAGGAGTTGCCCTGCGTGTCCGCCGCGATCGAGTAGGGCTGATCGGAACCGTTGCCGGAGACGTAGGTCGAAAAGACGGTGACCGGGTCGATCACGAGTGCTTTGGAACCATCGTACTTTCCGATCTCGAAGCTGAATTCGTGGTCGCCCCGAATCACATATCGCCCGTTGACGAAGTTCTTCTTCCGGTCCGATCCTTGATAGACCATCGGTTTGCGCTGGCGCAGGATTCCGGCCGGAGAATCGATCAGCAGGTCGCCATTCGTATCCAGACGCAGTGACTTCGCGCCGTTAACGCTAAAACGGATCTGCCGCCAGTCTGCTCCCGGCGCGAGCGCAAAATCGTGCTCCAGTTCCTGGCCGTTGAAGTAATAGACCAGGTCGACTCCGCGGTAGATTTGCTGGTAACGAACCTTGCCGTAGTGGGGGAGACCCAGGGTCCATTTGGTCTCATCCCGGCCGATCAAATAGTTGGTGACGCCGGGTACCGGTTCGGACGGCGAGACTGAAACGACCGGGTTCGAATCGAGCATCGCGATCTGCAAGGGACCGCTTGGACTGCCCACCACGACGGCTCCGTCGGTCAGGAACACCGGATGTGAGTTCACGCGGGCGATAAACTTCACCTGCGGCGATGTTTGTCCGCGGTTCGGTTCGAACGTATTGGGCTGGGTTAGCGCAGCCGGAGCGGCGGCTGCCGTGAAACTCCACAAAGATACGGCGAAAGCCGAAAATCGGGACATATTCTCCTCCAAGGTTGCAAGGGAAGCCGGCTAGCGGCGACCGCGTGCATTTCGGATTCTACACGACTTGCCGGTTTCTGTGCTATCCTGATTTCGTACAAATCGATTAAGAAAAGACGAGGAGTATCGAGTCCCGAATGGCATTGGCGAGAGAAATAAAAGGTTCAGTCATCACGCAGTTCCGGGTCCACAAGTCGGACACCGGCTCGCCAGAGGTTCAGGTTGCCATCCTGAGCCGGCGCATTTCCGAGCTTACGGAGCATTTCAAGACGCACAAGAAGGACCACCATTCGCGCAAGGGCCTCTTGCTGATGGTGGCGCGTCGCCGCCGCCTGCTCGACTATTTGCGTAGCCGCAGTCCGGAGCGTTACAAGACGCTGATTACGAGTCTTGGCATCCGGCGTTAAGGATCGATCTCAATAAGCCGGCCAGTGTTGGCCGGTGCGTAGAAAACCCTCCAAAGTCTCCTCTTAGTCAAAGCAGGCCGAAGCGGCTCCACAAACGAGCACGTTCGGTTCTTGATTAAAGGACGTTTTCAAACATGTTGCATTCCGTTGAAGTGGACCTCGGCGGGGGTCGAACCCTTACCCTCGAAACCGGGAAGATGGCCAAACAGGCCAATGGAGCGGTGATTGTCCGCTCGGGAGATTCGGTGGTCCTGGTGACCGCCTGTACCGCTCCCCACCCTAAACCCAACGCAAGCTTTTTCCCCCTCACGGTGGATTACCGCGAGTACACCTATTCCGCCGGACGTTTTCCTGGCGGCTTCATTAAGCGCGAAGGGCGCCCCACAGAAAAAGAAATTCTCACCAGCCGTCTGATCGACCGCCCCATCCGGCCGCTGTTCCCCGAAGGCTATTCGCATGAAACCCAGGTGATCGGCATGGTGCTCTCAGCCGATCCGGTGCGCGATCCCTCCACGCTGGCCATTGTCGGCGCGGGCGCCTCGCTGGCCATCTCCGATATCCCGTTCGGCCATGTACTGGGCGGCGTGCGCGTCGGCATGGTGGACGGTAAACTGGTCGCGAATCCGACCTACGAAGAGACCAAAGCCTCGAAAGTGAACATCGTCGTCGCCGGAACCGAAGAAGGCATTGTGATGGTCGAGTCCGGCGCGCAGCAAGCCACCGAGGCGGAGATTCTGGCGGCCATCGAGTTCGGCCACGATTGCTGCAAAAAGATCGCCGCTGGAATCCGCTCGCTGATGAAGAAAAGCGGCAAGGCCAAGAAAGAATACACGCCGGAGCCGATCAATCAGGAGCTGTACGACGCCATCGCCAAGTTGGTTCGCGCCGACCTGGAAGACGCGTTGAACACCCAGAAGCACGAGAAGCTGGAAAGCTATGCCCTGGTCGACGCAGCCAAGGAAAAAGCGCTCGAAGGAGTGACGGAAGAGCAGAAAGCCGAAGCCGGCGACCTGTTCGATCGTCTGAAGGAACGCATTTTCCGCGACGAGATTCTCAAAAAGAAGCGCCGCCCGGATGGCCGCAAGTTCGACGAGATCCGCAAGATCGACGTCGAAGTGGGCGTGTTGCCCAGAACCCATGGATCCTCGCTGTTTACGCGCGGCGAGACACAGGCGCTGGTCACGGCCACGCTTGGCACCAAGGACGACGAACAGCGCATCGAGCTGCTGGATTCCTCGGAAACCTCCAAGCGCTTCATGCTGCACTACAACTTCCCGCCGTTCAGCGTGGGCGAAGTCGGATTCATGCGCGGCGCGGGTCGCCGCGAAATCGGCCACGGAGCGCTGGCGGAACGCGCTCTTTCGGCGGTGATTCCGGACGATAAATCATTCCCCTACACGATGCGTGTCGTGAGCGACATTCTGGAGTCGAACGGTTCGAGCTCCATGGCCTCGGTCTGCGGCGCGACGCTTTCGCTGATGGACGCGGGCGTGCCGATCTCGTCGCCAGTGGCCGGAATCGCGATGGGCCTGGTCCTTGAAGGCAAGGATTTCGCCGTGCTCACCGACATCGCCGGCGCCGAGGATCACTATGGCGACATGGATTTCAAGGTCGCCGGCACCAAAGAAGGCATCACCGCGTTGCAGATGGACATCAAGGTCCCTAACGTCACCCACGCCATCCTGAAACAGGCGCTGGAACAGGCTCGTGGCGCACGGCTGTTCATCCTGGACAAAATGAACGCGGTGATCGATACGCCGCGTGACACGCTGTCCCCGTATGCTCCGCGCATTACGTCACTCACGATTCCGACGGACAAGATTCGTGAGCTGATTGGACCGGGCGGCAAGGTGATTCGTGGCATCGTCGAACAGACGGGTTGCAAAATTGACGTCGAAGACGACGGTTCGGTCAAGATCTACTCGGCCGATGGAGCCGCCGCCGAGCGGGCTCTGCAAATGATCACCGACATCTGCGCGGTGGCCGAAGTGGGCAAGACGTATCTTGGAAAAGTCGTGCGCATCGTCGATTTCGGCGCGTTCGTCGAAATTTTTCCGGGTACCGACGGGCTGCTGCACATCTCCGAAATTTCGGAAAACCGCATCAAGCAGGTCCGCGATGAGCTGAAGGAAGGCGATCAGATCCTGGTCAAGGTCCTGGCGCTAGAAGGCAACAAAATCAAGCTCAGCCGCAAGGCAATCCTGAAAGAGCAGCGGGAGAAGTTGAAGAAGGAAGAAGCGACCAAAGCTTAAGCTGCTTTATTGAGCTTTCGCGTAGCTGCAACTCCCGGCAAACAGAAGTCCGAGCTGCACATTTAGCGCTAGATTCTGCGCACGCGCATCCACTGGATCAACCGTCAACCTTGTACGGAGCGGTTGGAATCCCGGCATTTTCACGACCAGCTCATAGCTGCCAGGCAAAGCAAGTGACGACTCAAATCTGCCCTCGCGGTCGGCCCGCGTCTGGATAGGCTTTTCTGAGCCATCGGATATAAGAATGTCGGCCCCTGAGAGGGCAGCCCCGCTGGGATCGAGGACCTGACCCCGTAGGCCTCCGACGTGGAGATCGGATTCAGGACATCTGCTCCGATCCGCATACGCCAGGCCACAACTGGTCCATCCAAGGTCGATATCCAAATGATCCGCGGACGCGTCAGAGGCGCCTGAAACGGCGACAAGTCCGGACCAGCCGCTGATCCCAGATGGCTTCAGATGAAGGAAGTAGAGCCCAGGTGCAATGTCGTCAAAATGAAACTCGCTGTGATCGCTGGTTTGCGCACTCTTCAAAATCTTCCCCGAGATTCCTTCGAGAAGATCGAGCGATATTTCGGCTTGAGGCCGGCCGGGAGAGTAGTCCGATCCGCGCAACGTGCCACGCAAGGAGCGGGTCAGCAGGGGCTCTATACTCGGCCACGTGAGCGGCACAATGACGCCGGCTGGTCCATCGCGCGTTACCTTCACTCCAGCACCGTCGGGAACACCAGCATCGTGGTCAATTCCCAGAGACCATGATCCGGGCTCCACGTTGTGAAAAAAGGCAATCCCATCCTTGTCTGTGGTGGCGTGATAATCGCCGAGGTCGACTCGAAGACCGCTAGCCGGGAACCCCTTGGGGCTTACAACCCTAACTCGAAGTTCTGGGCCGGCATCGAATTGCCCATATACCACCGAGCAGGCGCTGCACTGTGAAGCCGCGCTGATCCCTACAAGAATCAAACTTAACGCCCGGAAGGACCGCATACAAACAGCATTGCAAACTCTACATCTGGCAGCAAGGTAGAGAGCCGCACATAAGCGTTGGATGCGCGCGGAAAACACTTAATGCTTGACAGCAAAAAAGTCCTGCGAACTCCAAACGCTTGTACAGCGTATTCTCTGCAAATGCTCTCCGACCTCCGCTACGGCCTCCGTACACTCGCTAAGAATCCTGCCTTTTCTGCGATCGTCATTCTGATTCTCGCCCTCGGCATCGGCGCGAATACCGCGATGTTCAGCATCGTCGATGGAATCCTGCTGCGCCCCTTACCCTTTCGCGATCCCGGCAGTTTGTTCGCGGTCCAGGAATTTGTGCCCAAGTTCGCGCATCTCGCCTCGTCGCTGCCGGTCTCAGCGCATCATGTGCGGGAATGGCGCAAGGATTGGCACGCGCCCGAGCAGATCGCGATTCTTAATTCGTACACGACGAATCTCAACACACCGGATGGCAAACCGGAACGGCTCAACGCGGGACGCGCTTCCGCCGAACTCTTTCCCATGCTCGGTGTCGAACCGCAAATCGGACGCAATTTCCTTAAGGAGGAAGACGCGCCCGGTCACGATGCGGTCGTGCTGCTGACTGACGATCTTTGGCGGCGCCGCTTTCATGCCGATCCAAACGTGCTGGGAAAGAAAATCCTGCTGGACGGCAATCCGTTCGAAGTCATCGGCGTACTGCCGCGAGGTCTTGAAATCCCCAAGGTCAGTCAGCTTCAAGGTCTTCAATTCGGCGACGTTTACGCCGATCTGTGGAAACCGATCGCCATCAACGAAAAGCAACTCGACGCGCTCGGTGATTTCAACTATGCCTGCATCGTGCGGCTGAAACCCGGAACATCGCCATCCCGAGCTCTCGACGAACTCAACGCCTTGCAAGACAGCATCATGAAGCGCTTTGTTCCAAACCCGATCGAGTTGCGCGCATTTCTCGTCCCGCTGCAAGCGCAAATTACCGGACGATCGCGGCAAGGGCTGTTGCTGATGCTGGGAGCGGTCGGTGCCGTTTTGCTGATTGTGTGCGTCAACGTCGCGAATCTTTTGCTCTCGCGATCGGCCGGACGACGGCGTGAATTCGCGGTGCGCGCGGCCATCGGAGCCAGTGCGGCGCGTCTGCTTCGGCAGATGCTCACCGAAAGCCTGCTGCTGGCGGTTGCCGGCGGCGCAATCGGGATCGGGCTTGCATATCAGTTGTTGAGACTGATTGTCGCCAACGCGCCCGTGGATCTGCCTCGCGCGAGCGGGATTCATATTGACTCGCGAGCGCTCCTTCTGGCGGTACTATTGTCGATCGGATCGGCCGTGCTGTTCGGAGTGCTGCCGGCATGGCGCAGCGCGCGCCTCGATCCGCAAGAAGGTTTGAAATCGAATACGCGCAGCAACACTGAAAATCGTCAAGGCGGACGGCTGCGTGCGCTATTGGTGAGCTTCGAAGTTGGGCTCAGCACAGTGTGTCTGGTCGCCGCCGGCCTTTTGTTGAACAGCTTCGTACACCTGATGAAAGTCGATCGCGGCTTCGACGTCGAGCGCATCACCACCGTCGATTTGAATCTTCCTGGAACCCGATACGCCGGTACCCCACAACGATCCGAGTTTTATAGAAAAGTGCTGGAGCAGACGCGCGCGATCCCTGGCGTGACGTTCGCCGCGATCTCCAACGTGCTGCCGCTCACTGGCGAAGGCAACAACAACATCATGACCGTCGAGGGCACCACGGCTCCGATCCTGGAGCGTCCGCTGGCCGACCGGCGGCTGATCAGCGAAGACTATTTCCGCACCCTTGGCATTCCGCTGGTTCAGGGACATTTTTTCGATCGCAGTGAGAAGCGCAACACTGGAATCGTTTCCGTGGACGCGGCGGCGCGCGCGTGGCCCGGCGAAAACCCGATCGGCAAGCGCTTCTACATGGGCGATTCCAATGGACCGCTATACGAAGTTGTCGGTGTGGTGAGCGACATCCGATCCAGCGGATTGCAGAAGGCTCCGACTCTCACGGTTTATCTCCCCTATTGGCAACGCGACCAGCGCGACATGTCGCTGGCCGTGCGCACTGCGATGGACCCGTCTGCCATCACCACCGCGATTCGCGCTGAAATCCGCAGACTCGACTCCGAGTTGCCCGTGCCGCAATTCCGTACGATGCGCGAGATTGTTTCCGCGTCGGTCGCGCAACGTCGCTTCCAATTAAATATGGTGATGGCCTTCGCCGCGATAGGCCTGTTGCTGGCCAGCCTGGGCATCTACGGCGTCGTCACTTATTCGGTCGAGCAGCGGCGCGGAGAGATGGGGATTCGCCTGGCTCTGGGCGCAACGTCGAGCAATCTTCGCTCGCTGGTGCTGCGGCAAGGACTCGCACCCGTCGCCATCGGACTCGCCGTCGGCCTGGCCGCTGCTTTCGCGATGGGCCGGATTCTGCGCGGACTTCTTTTTGGAATCAGCCTGACCGATCCTGTGACACTTATGGGAGTTGCCGCGGTTCTTCTCGGAGTCGCCGCGGTTGCGTGCTACGTACCTGCGCTGCGGGCAACGCGCGCTGATCCTCTGACCGCGCTTCGATACGAATAACGTGCCGGGGACCAATTCTAATCGAATCCAAAACCTAGCCCCTGAGCCGCGACCATAGGAAGCGGTTCAACTCTCGCGGCTCAAACTTGACGCCTCCGACCGAGCCGCGGTAATCTCGACCCTACTTGATCGACACGCTAAAGCTCAAGGAGTTGGTCTCGGCATTTCCGGACGACGAAAAGAGCCGGGACCTAGTGCTCCAGCTTTTGGAGCACACCCCTGAGCCATTTTCCCGGGACCAGTTTTCTCCCGGCCACATCACCTCCACTGGACTGGTCCTGCATCCCTCGCGTGACGCGCTGCTGCTGGTTTTTCATCGACGCCTAAATCGGTGGCTGCTTCCTGGAGGACATGTCGAGCCAGTCGATTCCGAGATCTGGGACACAGCCCGCCGCGAAGTCATCGAGGAAACAGGTGCCGTTCTGGGATCAGACGCCCACCCGGCACTGGTCGGAATCGACGTTCATGGCATACCACCCGGCCGCCGGGAGCCCTACCATTTGCATCACGACCTGATCTTTGCCTACCGTGCCCAATCGGCGGAAGTCGCTGCAACACAAGAGGTTCGACGCGTAGTCTGGTGCGATCTCAATACCTGGGACCAATACGCCCTTCCTTTGAGCATCCGACTGTGCGCCGCGCGTGCCTCGGCGCTCTAAAATGCGTTAAAGCTTGCCCCATCCCCTGCCGATTACCAACATGGGACTATGTGTCGTCTAGTTCCATGTCAGGAGGACGGATCGAGGCTCATGAAACGCACTATTTTATTGACAAGCTTAGTTTTGTTGGGGGCGACCGCCATGCGCGCCCAGTCCCTTACCTCGATTAGCATCGGCACGACCTTTACGTCGCTGAGCGGGCGCAATCCCATCTTCGCCGTGGATGGAACCAACTATACGTCACCCCAGACGTTCGTGTGGCCGGTTGGGTCGAAACACATTGTGCAGTTCACGCTGACCACCGACAATGGCGGTAACACCCTGAATTATCAAAGCGCGCTGAACGACACGATTCGCTATCAGTTCAGCGGCTGGGTGCCTAACTCATCCGTCACCTTGAGCCCCGGCAACAGCAACGTGCAAACCGTGACGGCGGATCCGGGACTCACCTCCCTGTTCGCGCAGGTTACCGCGACCTATCGTGTCCATATCACGCTCCCAAATCCTGGCCCGGACGGAGCGCAGAATTGCTCCGGGGCGCCAGGCGACGCGTTAGCCGCCAATCGCCAGGGCATCGTCTACGTGGGCGCAACATGCTATTCCCAGAGCACCGATTTCACGACAGATCCGTTTATGGCCGCGGGTTCCTATTCGCTGAACGCCTTTCCCTACCCAGGATGGGTCTTTTTCGGATGGTCGCTCGGCAACAATCCTCCGAATTACCTGAGCACGATCGCGGTATCGGGCCCGACCAATATCCTGGCGATGTTCTCGGTCGCCAAGCGGGTCAACTTCATTACCAATCCCCTGGGATTGCAGATCCTGATCGATGGCACCATCGTCAACACGCCAGGCGCCGATGCAGCCTCGAGCGATGGCGTGAGCTGCGCGCCAGATTACTCGCGCCTGCCCCCGGGCGCACCGGGCGGATTCACGCCTTTGTGTCTCGGTCAATTCGATTTTCTGCCAGGCTCGAAGCACACCATCGGAGCTCCCGGTCCGCAAACGGATAAGGCGAGCCGGTACTGGGTCTTTAGACAATTCAGCAATGGCGCGGGGCAAAACGCGTCGTACATCGCGGGAACCAACACCAGCTCCGCCGATACCATGATCAGCAACTTCGCGCAGGGCCACCACGTCAGCATCCTGACGAATCCAGGCCGCTTGAAGGTCGCTGTCGACGGGCGCGATAACTGGCCCGGATACAGCTTCATTTGGGGCGAAGGAGAAACACACCACGTCGTGGCGGAAACTCCGCAGAACGATTCACGTGGACGCGTCTATCAGTTTGGCGCCTGGTCCGACGTGGGCGATGCGGGACGTGACATTGTCGTCGGCACATCCGACATGTCGGTAACGGCGAACTATTCGGTTCTCAGCCAGGTCACCATAACCAGCTCGACCGCATCCATCAACTTCACCGCGGATGGCTCGCCTTGCCCGTCGCCCTGCGTGCTCAACAAAATCAGCGGATCGCAGTCGCAAGTCGCGGTGCCCGCTTCGGTAGGTGCGGGAACCGGAATGCGCTACGACTTTGTTTCCTGGTCGGACGGCAACACTTCCCCGACGCGAACCGTCAGCTTTAGTCAGGACACGATGGCGCTCACTGCGACCTATCAGACTTCATACCAATTCACGGGGCTGATCAATCCCGCCAAGGCCGGAACGTACAAAGTGACGCCGACGTCGCCAGACGGATTCTACGCCAGCGGCACGCAGCTTGCCGTGAGCGTGGTTTCCAACGGCGGATTTAAATTCGCTCATTGGGAAGGCGATCTGACTGGCCAGTTCGCACCGGGCACGGTAACCATGGATGGACCGCACACAGTGCAAGCCGATTTCGCGACCATTCCATTCATTCCTCCCGCCGGCATTCAAAGTGTGACCGGCCCGACTCCCGACGGGTCGGTGGCGCCAGGGTCGATCATTTCGATCTATGGGCAGAACCTCGCACCGTCATTGCAGATTGGACCGACCAATCCTCTCTCGCAGGCATTGGCGAACGTGAACGTAACCATCGGCGATTTTCTGCTGCCGCTGGTGTTCGTCTCACCGGATCAGATCGGCGCGCAGGTTCCCTGGGAAATCGCTGCAGGCACGTATACGCTGATCGTTCACAGCGCGGGTCAACCCGATGTTCCCGCCACCGTCACCATCACCCGCAACGCGCCTGGCGTGTTCACGCAGGCGAACGATCAGAATCTTCCTCTCGCGCTCGCGCTGCATCACGATGGAACCGTGGTGAATTTCCAGAATCCCGCTGCGTTGGGCGAACAAATCACCATCTTCGGAACCGGCTTCGGCCCCTACGATCATCCGGCCGTCGACGGGTTCCCGGCGGCGTCTATCGACAAATCCAACTTGCTGGATCCAATCAGCGTCAATACCGACGCAGTTTCGCTGTTACCGGATTGGGCCGGGCCCGCACCGGGCATGACCGGCGTAAACGCTTTGAAGCTGACCGTCACCAACGATATGCCGGCTTCCTCGAACGTGAATATCACGGTTCAGGTCAACGGGAAATCGAGCGCGCAGGTTGTGATTCCGGTGCAGTAAGCGATCCGGTCGGGATGCGGATCCGATCAGCGGTTGTCGCCTCTACCAGCGTCATTCGTCTTCAGCGTTTCCGCACTCCTATGGCTCACAAGGGGAGTATACTTCAAACAGCGTGGAAGTATACAGGAGCGAGACCCGAGAAATCATAAGGCGGTTCTTCGACCATAGGCTCAGCTTCAATGAGTGTCTGGCTGCCCTGGATTCCGCGTTTGCCGATCTCACCCCCAGACTGACTGACGACCAAATTGGGTCTCTCCGCGCTCTGGTATTGGAGAACAACAACATCGTGATGAAGGAAATGCAAAGACGCGGCCCGTCCCCATGCGATCCCAAGATTTTGGCCGTGTTCGGCGACGGAATCAAGACTTCGGCCTACCGTCCGGGCCAGGTGGTTTATGCGCAAGGCGATTCTGGGGATGCCGTCTTTTACATTCAGAAAGGCCGGGTGAAGCTCACCGTCGTTTCCAAGTTCGGCAAACAAGCAGTGATAGGTATTTTGGGCGCCGGCAGCTTTTTCGGCGAAGGATGCCTGAAGGGACAGCCGCACGCCGCAACCGCGACCGCCCTGGGTAAATCCACGATCGAGCGGCTTGAGCGGTCGAGCGTGATACGTGTGCTCGGCGAAGACCTGGCCTTTGCCGAGTTGTTTCTCGCGCATTTGCTGTCCCGCAACCTGCGCATGGAGGAGGATATGGTTTACCAGATCCTGAACTCCCATGAAAAGCGGCTCGCGCGCGCGCTTCTTATGCTAGCCGACTTCGGAAAAAAGAGCAGACCGAAGAAGGTGATTCCGAAGGTCAGTTTTGAATCCCTGGCGCAGATGATTGGCACCACTATTTCAAGAGTCGGCGTCTTCATGAGGAAGTTCCGCAGACTGGGTTTCATAGACTACAACGGCGCATTGAAAATCAATAACTCCCTTCTAAATGTTGTTCTTCACGACCAATTCGTCACGATGGCGACCGATCCACTTGCTGTCACCATGTCGTCTCACAGGACGCCTGCCAGGAGAGTAAAGTGAAAGAAGTTTAACTTGACATCTGAGTTGATGGTTATAAGGATTTCTAAGTAACGCACTAT
This sequence comes from Bryobacteraceae bacterium, assembly GCA_035568415.1. Classification (GTDB taxonomy): domain Bacteria; phylum Acidobacteriota; class Terriglobia; order Bryobacterales; family Bryobacteraceae; genus Palsa-187. The sequence continues at coordinate 106,624 of DATMOC010000021.1, forward strand.
CATCTTTCGACGCCGTGTGGTACGATAAGGGCGTAAGATAAAAGGTGGTCCTGATTGAATCATAAACAGTTTCTGGATCTACATGCGACCTGCGTAAGGTCCATGCGATCCTACTTCCTTGAGGTCGAGAAATCGTCGACGATGCTGGCACAATGCACAGCAAAACCGCTGCCCCTGAGGACGCGCCTGCAGTTGACGTCTCAGGGCCTTATCGAGCAGGCAGCCCACCTCACGTATCTGAGCTCCAAGAGTCTTCTCCTCAGTGCCGCACGGCTTGGCTACGGTTTTTCCAACTAAACCATTTTCTATAGGTGTTAGCAACACGCCGCGTGCAGTTGCTTTTGGGACTTCAAGGCCTGTTCCGCCCGATGCCAATCGTCTTCAGGTGAACCCTCGGGGCAGCCTCTCGCTTTCCACAGTGCCCGGGCCACGGGCGCGATGGTTTCGTCGGTGAGCTTGGGGGTTGAGCTAAGAGGGGTTGAGCGAAGAACGGCCAGTCCCTCCAGCATTTCCCGCAGGTGCTCGAGTTGATCGTTCGCGACGGCTTCAACCAGAGGAAGCAGGCGCGACGCTTCTGCGTATGCTCGTTGCGCTCTGAGGTAGTGGCTCTCACCGAAAGCCCAACTTTCGGCGCTGAGGGCCTGGCGTGCTTCACGAATACCACGGTCCAGTTCGTGGTTGATCAGTTGAATTAACTCTCTCTCCGTTTTCGCTTGTAGCTCATCGAACTTGGAAAATACCGTCATACAAAATTTCCTTGGCGATTGCGCGTTCACTATATGTGACGATAGATGGTCCTCAAAGGTTCGTACAGGTCGGTGAAAAAATGGTTACGAATTATAGCCTGTCGGCGCTAAGTGGTTGATGTTCTGTTGGTCTCGGTGTCCTGTGCTAAGAAAGGCATGCTTGTAAAGAGCGTCAGCAGTTGCAGCGGAGCGATGATTTCCGATAATTCGCTTGTTATCGAATATGCGACAATGCGTTTGGAATGCGTGACACGGCGACACTCATTTGGACAGTGCTGCTATCTGCTTTTGCGCTCGGTTGCGTGACCTTTGCCGGATACTCGTTGTCGGTTCTAGTGGACGGGCGCTGGATGTATGCGGAATTGGTTGCCCCAATCTGCGGACTGCTGATTGCAGCCCTTCTTGCCCTCGCTGTTATTGCCTTCATTAATCGGCGTCATCGGGGTGCAGGCGCGGTGGTTCGATTGGCCGCGCTTCTGGCTGTGGGGTGCTTCACGGCAGCGGGAGGGATTTTTTTTGGGTTGATCAGGAACTGCGGCTTGTCTTGCGGAAACAAGACCGAGGTTGAATTACGAAGCCCTGACGGACGATGGAGAGCCGTGTCGTTTTCGACAAGCTGTGTTGCAATTGCCCGATACTGCCCACCTGTCTCACACGTGTCTATATTGGCGGCAAGCGAAGAGTTGCCTGGAGGTGGCGGAAATGCATTCACTGTCGTTGGTGTGGGTGGAATAGTCCTGCAGTGGAAGTCCGATGACGTGTTGTCTGTGGGGTACCACGGGACCGTCTTGCGCCAACAGAAGCGGGTTCGTGATGTCCGCGTTGACTATCTGCTCATTGGGTTTATGTGAACTCCTGCTGATTGCTTCTTGTGGACCCTCAAAATCAGCTCATTCGCATCCCAGATCGGTTCGGCTTCGCAATTCAAGCACTCGTCTCCGCGCGAGGTGAACCACAGTAGCATCTCGTAATAATCGAGCGTGTTCAGCGCGTCCGAATCAGGAACCCAGTAATGATCGTAGTTCGGCTCGATCACACGGTAGTGGAATCGTGTTGGCTGGCCTGACCAGCGCGCCTGCGTCTGTCGCAAAAAGCGAGATGGAATCAGAGATGCGCCCCGATAGTACGGCGAGGCCACGATATTGAGGCTTGCCTTTTTGATTTTGCCGATCGCGCCAAAGTCCGAATACGGCCGGACCTCGTAACCCTGCGCGAGCCACCACGGACAATCCCAGGCGGGCTTCAAAAATAACAGACCTCCGTCCTTCACCACGCGCCGGATCTCAACCAGGGCCTGCTCGGGTTTGGGCACATGTTCCAGGACCCACACCGACCATACGGCGTCGAATTCGCCGTCGCGAAACGGCATGTCGGTCGCCGAGGCTTCTACAAACGGCTTGTGAAAATACCGGCGCGCCGAGGGTGAAATGTCCAGCCCCACGTAGTCCGCCACGACGTCCTGCAGATAGCCGGTTCCGGCGCCGACATCCAGGACTCGCTTGTGAGCCAGGTCATATTGTTTCGCGAATGCAGTAATCTTCGGAATGATCCGCTCGTTGTCAATCGCCTCGCGCGCGAGCTTTACGTATTTTGAGTCCTCGTCGGCTGCGGGAGCCGTGGGTGCCGCTGGCGCCCCGGCCGAATAAATGTCCGTATAGAATGCCCCTGCGTCGTGGCTGGCTTTGGGGGAACCTAACTCGTCCACGCGATAAGGGAAATGAATCGCGGTCAGCAGCGCCACGATGACCACGTAACCGCAAAAGACCTTTAGACCGGTTATGACCAGACTCTTGAAGATTTGCACAAGAGTCTGTGGTTTTTCGGTTTGCGCGGATCGCGCAACCGGCGCGGTCGGGCTGGCAGGAGTGGGAGCCGCTAGCACATCCCATCTATCGACGGATACTCCGGACCGCGTTAGCGGCGCTTAACGACGTAGGATGATTGATTGGGTTGCTTCGGACCGGATTACGGCCGGGCCGGGAGGGTGAGCATCCCTTCAAGTCAACAGTCAATTGAGCGCGCGGGTCGACCTGCCCAGCGCAGTACACAAGACCGGCGAATCATCGTGGCGTGTCGGCGCGTTTTGAAGGGGTACTGGGCGTTCTGAATCCCGAATCCGGGAGGGCTAAGGCCCCCGAAACAACATTTCTACTGTACTTTCGGCGCGACTTCAGGTATGATGCCTAGGATCGGAGGAACCTGTGAAGGCTTTTACTCTCTTGGCGTTCGTCTCAGCCGGCCTGTGCTCGGCCGGAACTATCACGTTCGAAGAAGTCTCATTGTCGAGCGGAACCGCTGTAACCAACCAATGGGCTGCGTTTGGGATCACCGCGCAAAACGCATATTTCTATGTGGATTCGCGCGATACTTTTGATCAAAGAGGACTGTCGATTCTCGGCACGAGTCCGGGGATCATCACGTTCACGAGTGCAGCTACATCCCTGTCCATCGATTTCTGGGTCATCGCCGGGCATTCCGGGACTTACTCGATTTTCGACGGCACCCATTCGTTGCTCGACTCGTTCAGCGTTACTGCATCGGCGGATGCGTTAGGCGCCCACACGTTTTCAGGTACGGGTATCAAAACGCTCGAATACTCTGGCGACCCTGGCTTTACGCAGGTCTCCACGCTGCGGTTCAACGGATCTACGGTACCTGAGCCGTCCACCATTGGATTGACTCTGGCTGCGTTCGGCGCCCTGGCGGTTCGCCGCAAGTTCGCGCGCGGCTGAACAGACCTTCCAGTTATCGAGAATCGGGCGTTTTCCGGTGCACATCCGCGGAGGATACTACCGGAGAGCGTCCGATTTTTTTGTCCGAGATTAATGGATGGTACAAACTGGTCTGTGACCCTGCCGGCACGTCGAGTACAATGCCTGCGGCATCATCCAGGATCGTAGACTCGTACGATGCGCACCATTCGGATCACGCCTGCAACCGAACAGGACGTCCCTCTAATCCTGGATTTGATTCGTGGACTCGCAGAATACGAAAATCTCGCGGATCAAATGACAGCCACCGAAGAAAAGCTGCGTGCGACGTTGTTCGGCGCAAGGCCCGCAGCCGAAGTAGTGCTGGCTCACGATGAGTCGGAGTGCGCGGGCTATGCCCTGTTCTTCCCCACCTACTCCACCTTTCTCGCCCAACCCGGAATCTACCTGGAGGACATTTATGTCAAGCCTCATTCCCGCGGTAAAGGCATCGGATTTGCGTTGTTGCGGCACGTCGCAAGACTCGCCATGGAACGGGATTGCGGCCGCGTGGAATGGGCAGTACTCAATTGGAATGAGCCCTCTATCGCGTTCTACAAAGGGCTGGGAGCCGTGCCGCTGGATGACTGGACAGCATACCGGCTGACCGGAGAAGCACTCGAAAACCTGGCTCATCCACGATGATTCAAGGCGATGATTCGCGGCTTGCCTGTTTCCGAGAGCGTACTAGTACAAAGCCATCGAAAGTTAACCCCCGTACCTTCTTGTTTATGAAACGCCGTCCGGGGCATACTCATCACCTAGCCATGGCGTAAGTGCCTTCACGAACTTTTACGGAGGAGACGAGAATGAAAAAGAGGTTTAGTCATAGAAGCAAGGTCTTGAGCGCCGCCGCTGCGGTGTTTGGAGCGTTGTTTCTTTTCGCGCCGCGCGTGCGCGCCGACATCTTCAAAATCGAGGGTCCTGGCGATTGTCCCGGAAATATCGGTGCTGGGCTGTGCAATGGTAATGATCCATTCAGCTTGGTTTCCTTTCTCAGCGGAGCCATCACTTTTCAGCCTAACAACGGCACATCCGAGTGGGTGCTGATCAACGATACTGGTCACCTGGTTACGAGCTTCTCCTTTGCGTTTAATGGATTTAATGGCAACAACGCCGTGGCCAACAACGCCACGTGTCAAATCGCCAACAGCCATGCAGTGACTGTCATGAATGACTGGCTGAACGGGTGCTCTATCGTCGACAGTCTCGGTCAAACAACACATCTGGGTGGCGCCCAAATCAATAACATGACGCCGCCTGCGACGATTACTTTTACCGGGCCGGGAATACCAATCGGTGCGAGGTTTAACCTGGACTTCGTCTCGATGCAGGGGCAAGGTATCGCATCAACTGTGCCTGAGCCCTCAACCGTAACCCTGTTGGGGATAGGACTGGCCCTTGTGGGTTTATCGGTTCGGAAGCGGCGTTCGGCTTAACTCGTCGAATCTTGCTGGACTCGCTGAGTTGGAGTGCAGACTCGGCTTCTTTCCGATTGCCCTCGAGAACCCGACGCTTCGCACGTGTCTCTCGTTGGCCTCCCGCCAGCATCGGAGACACGCTCGCGAGGCTCGCCTCTCGCTTTGCCTGGTTTCGGTGCTGTGCTTCTCCCGACGTACCACCCTCTTAGTGCAATTCCACAATCCGGGAGATCCGCTCTCCAGCCGATGGGTGCTTCAGAGGGAATAAGCCTATGTTGACAATCCGCATGACCATAGCCGCCGTCGCGCTCGCGGCCGCATTGGCCTCCGCGCAGTCGACCTGTAATCCAGACGCGTCAAACGCTTCTAATTTCAATGGAACGCCGATCAAAAGCGGAAACTACATCTGGTTTAACGCCAACTTCACCGCCAGCGGCGTCCCAAGTTCCGGTGCGACCATCTTCTTGGCGAGCTCGACCATCACTTTCACCGCTGACCAAGCCTATACCGTGCCCGTGCCTAACGCGCAAATCACGTTCTCGCCTGGCGCGGTCTGTTCGTCTACGACCTTCGATACCGCAACCAACACCTGGATCACCACCGTCCCGGTTTCGGGCAACGACGAGATTTTTCTTTCGGGCGTCGCATTTCCAGTTCCTGCGAGCTTTGACAATACCGGCGGGCGCGTCCAAGGTCCGGTGGTATGGAGCGGCGCGTTTACGTCGGACACCTCGGGCATCACCGTCGGGTGGAAATGGGGAGCCGCGGTCTACACAGTCTTCACCACCGACTACAATGCGCTGGGCGTGAAACCGACCCATACGGCAACCTGCCTTTATAGCAATTCAGATCACGCCGGGACCCCTCAGGGCGTCGACTCGAGTAGCGGGAAGCCATTCAAAGCTTTCGTAGTGGGTGGAGCTCGCGGCGGCGGAGGCTCGAACTGGACCGGCTCATGGAGCGGCACTCAAGGCGTCAGCGTGTGCCTCAAAGCGTCCGGCGTTCCTGGACCGTGAGCACTCGCGTTCATTCGTTGCGAATGAAGAAGCTGGATTTGTCGACTTTCGCGTCGACGGCCACGTCGAAAAATCCGATCATCATTTCTTCCCAGCTCTGCTGGCCGTAGCGAACTTCGGCCGACGGGTCCGGATTGCGTGGATTATTCGCGGAGTTATCGAACCACGCGACCCATTCCAGCCGCGTCCCCTTCTTGAGCGCGAGAGGCGCGGTTAGATGGTAGGCGAGCTGCCAGTAGAAATCGTAGCGGCTCACGCGCAGCATCACTTCAGGTTGGCCGTCGTCGCGAATGCGGTCGAACTCGAAAGCTTTTCCGCGAAGATGCATGTGCGGAAAGAACCCCAGCAGCACAGCGTCGTTCGGCAGCGTTCCCCAAACCGAGACGCGATAGTTTCGATCCTCGGGTGGAATCACAAAACGTTCATTGGACATTTGCAGACTCAGAACGCGCTTGGCCGGGGGCGATTTCGCGTATGCAATCGCAACACTGGTCCGGTCCGTCGCAGGCTTGCCGTTGGGCGTGTAGTGAATCTCGAATACCAGATCGGAACGCGCGGGGATTAGCTTCGCCATGCCTTCCGGCCAGGTTTCAGCGCCAGTTCCGGGCGCCCAGACCTGCAGGATATCGGACTTGGTCGGACCGTGAGTCCAAGTCGAACCAGGTTCTCGAATATAGACGACAACGTGGTGAACCGCGCCACGACTACCAGGGCGCACCTCGACTCCCTGAACCCAGCGGTCCTCTTTGAATCCGGTGGCGACGGCGAAGTATTGATACTCGATGGCTCCCTTCGCAGGGACCGCAAATGGCGCGATCGTAAACACGGCGTCGTGGGCCGGGAGATTCCAGCCATCCGGCCATTCCCGTGGCGCAGGAGCATTCCCCGGATCTCCTTTCATTGCTCCAGCTTCGACCCACTTTGCCAGAGTCTCGATCTGGTCGGCGCTCAGGGATCTGTCGTTCGAAAAATGGCCACAGCAAGGATCGGCAAACCAGGGGGGCATCTTGCGGCTGGCGACCACATCACGAATCGCCTTGGCCCACGGTCGGACCTGTTCGTAGGTCACCAGGGGCATGGGACCGGATTGGTTTGGCCGATGGCACTCCTGGCAGTGGTTTTGAAGAATCGGAACGACGTCGCGATAGAAGGTCGGCGTGCCCTGGCCGAAAGACCAGGGAGTCACAAGCGCGATAATCCAGACACGTCCCACATTTTCAATATTATAGAAACATTCTTCTGTTGACTACCGTCGAAGAAAGTAGCAAGATTAGATTGAACCAGGAGGTCGGCATTCATGCTTGGCAGAGCTCCACTCGCTGTGGCGGTCCTTGCGGCTACGTCCGCGTGGGGACAATCGGTGATTTCGGCGCATTCCGGCGTCATCCATCTGGCGGAAGGCCAGGTGACGGTGGACGGTAAGGAAGTGCGCCAGAAGTTCGGAGAATTCGGCGACGTCAAAACGGGCCAAGTACTGGCTACGCAGGACGGCCGAGCCGAAGTGCTGCTGACGCCGGGTGTGTTTCTGCGAGTGAACGAAAACAGTTCGTTCCGCATGGTGCAGAATAAGCTCGACGACACCAAGATCGAAGCCGTATCGGGCAGCGCGATGGTGCAAGTGAGTGAATTGCTCGAGGACAACGCCATCACCCTGATGTTCCACGACGCGAGTATCGCGCTTCAGAAAAAGGGCCTGTATCGGATCGACGCGGACCTGGGCCGGTTACGCGTCTACGAGGGCGAGGCGGCGATCACGTCGACCGCGAAGAATTTCACAGCGAAAAAAGGCCGTGAAGTTGAGCTCGACCAGGAACTCACTGCGAAGAGTTTTGACACCAAAGACACCGACGCATTCTATCGCTGGAATGAGCGCCGCGACGAATATATCTCCGAGGCCAACGTTTATGCCGCGAAGTCGGCTCGCGATTCGGGTTTCGGGTACAACGGTTCGGGTTCTGGCAGCGGCTACGGCTACGGCTCGGGAATGGGGAGTTGGGCCTGGAATCCCTGGTTCGGGATGTTCACCTACATGCCCTATAGCGGCATGTACTACAGCCCATTCGGATTCGGATACTACAGCCCGTATGCGGTTGGTTACCTCTACATGCCCGGATCGCCTTACTATCTCGGCAGCGGGGGCGGTGGCAGCCGATCCAGCCTGGTCTCGACTGGTTCCAGCACCGGAATCGGCTCAATTTCGCGCAACGGTTCGACCCTGACTGCGGGCGGCAGCGGGCTCGGTGCCGGCAGAGGCACGGGTACTGGAACGACCGGCGGGATCGGGGTCGGCGGCGCTCACGGTAGCGGTCCATCAATCGGTGGCGGCGGAGCAAGCAGCGGTGGCCACAGCGGCGGTGGTGGTGGCGGGCACTCCAGCGGCGGCGCGCATCGCTAAATCAAACGCAAGATCCTCAGTCTGATTCTGTTTGGGATTGCCTTCGGATACCTCGAGGCTTCCGTGGTTGTGTATCTCCGGGCGCTCAGCGAACCGCTTCGGTTGGCTGCGGGCTTCTCCCCCACCGAACTGTTCCCGCTGATTCCCCTTGGCCAGATTGGACCCCTGTTCCAACTGGTGAAGATCGAAATCGCGCGTGAAGCCGCAACTATCATCATGCTTGGAGCCATTGCAGCCGCAGCAGGAACGCGATGGCTTCCCGCCTTTGCACTCGTGTTCGGTGTGTGGGACCTCACCTTCTACGCCGCGCTCAAGATTCTGATCGATTGGCCGGCGTCTCTGTTCACCTGGGACCTGTTGTTCCTGCTGCCCGTGCCGTGGGTGGGACCGGTGCTCGCTCCGTCCATTGTGGCGACGTCACTGGTGATCGGAGGGATCGTAGGAATCGTGCGTCCCCTGAAGCGAAGCGCGTTCAACACGGTCCTGTTGACGGTGGGGGCGATGATCATCATCCTCGGGTTCACTTGGGACTGGCGGTACGTCGTCAACGGCGGCCTGCCACGCAGTTTCCCATGGACCATCTTCTGGCTGGGTGAGGCGCTGGGGATCATCAGCCTCTTGCGCGCTCTCCGCGTTTCCCGTTAGCTGCCGTTGCGTGACACGTCGATATCGACCGCTTCCTCTGGTCGCGGCTCATGGCGCTGCAAGCTGAAGAGACTGCGGAAAAACTCAAATCATGTAGACTCTCGCGGCTATGGGAGGCGGACCCCCTGGTCCGCGGCCGATCCCCCGATCGGCCTTTGCGCGTGTCCTTCGGCCTGATTTTATTGTCGAGACAGCGCGATCAGAGGATCGCGCGCGGACCAGGGGGTCCGCCCCCCAAGCTGCGAAAATTCACTTTCGAGTTTTTTCCGCTCTCACGCAGAATTATTCCGGTCCTCTGAATGGCCCGCGTGCTGATTCCAATCGCGTCCCGATCTCCAGCAGCAACTCTTCTTCCCACGGCCGGCCGACCAGTTGCACTCCCACTGGCAGGCCTTCCTCACTCATTCCGAACGGCACCACCAATCCCGGCAGACCGAGCAGATTAAACGTCGTCACGGTCATCATCGCTTGAAATAAACCGATCGGCTTGGTTTCGGTCTGGAAGCGCCGTTCGCGATGATGAAATGCCACGATGCTCGCGACCGGCAGCAGGATGACCGGAACGCGGCGCATCTGTTCCAGCAGCCGGCGACGCATGGCATCGCGAGCCCCCATCGATTCGACGACCTGCCATGCCGACGCCGGCGGACGATCGAGCTGCCGGTCGAGTCCTTCAAGATAGGTCCAGTGCGCTTCCGCTTCCCTGCCCGCGATCCGCTCCTTCATGCTGCGCGCAGGTAGCTCGCCGAAGAAGAAATTCCACAAATTGGGCGCACGATCGATGCCTTCGGGCCGAAATTCGTCGACAGGAAACCCAAGATCGCCGAGCGCGTTGGCTGCATCGCGGACCGCCTTGCGTACAGAGGCCTGCACCGGGACGTCATAGAACTGTTCCATCACGCCGATGCGAACGCCGTCGGTTTTCAATGCGCGAGGGAGCACCGGAGCGGTCAGCGGATCGCGATCGTCATATCCCGCCAGCACGTCGAACAGCAGCCGGACATCGTCGACGGAGCGAGCCATCGGGCCGGCAACGCTGATCCCGGGAACACCCTCGCTGGGGCGATGCCCGTAAAGAGAAATCCTTCCAGGAGTCGGCTTCAGACCTGCAATTCCGCAAAAATGAGCGGGTACGCGCACCGAACCACCGCCGTCGCTGCCCACGCCGCCTGGGGAACAGAAGCCCGCAATCGCCGCAGCTTCCCCACCGCTCGACCCGCCGGGAGTGCGCTCCACATCCCACGGATTATTGGTACGGCCGGTGATGAAATTATCGGACTCGTAACTGACCAGAAATTCCGGCGTATTGGTCTTGCCCAGCAGGATCGCCCCCGCGCGTCGCAGAAGCGAAACTACAGCCGCGTCCTCTAGCGCCGGCGTTTCCGGAGCGAAATAACTCCCCAGACGTGTAGGAAAACCGGCAACGTCGAAACTGTCTTTCACGGTCACAGGAACACCGTGGAGCAGCCCTGTTTTGAGCCCCTGATCCGCGCGCCGCGCCGATTCGCGAGCCTGATCCGCCATCAGTATGGTGAATGCATTCAAATGCGGATTCTTGCGCTCGATTTGATCGAGATGCGCGTTCACCAGCTCGAGCGACGAAATGATCCCCGAGCGAACCAACGAAACCATCTCAACCAGCGGCAGTCGATGGAGCATAAAATGCTAAGTGTAGCCTGATATGGTTCAACATTATTGGGGGTATTGCACGTCTAATCTGGAAGAATCGGAGACCGCAAATGAGATTCCCAATGCTGATTGCGATTTTCAGCGCCGCTGTTGCGCTGCACGCACAGGTGGCGCAGACCGGAGCCACCCCGCCCGCAGTTCCCAACCCGAAAGGCCGCCTGGAAGGACGCGTCCTCAGTTCCGCTACCGGCGAGCCGGTACGCAAGGCGACGCTGCGGCTGCGTATGGTCGGTACCGTCGGCATCGCCACCGGCCCCGCTGATAACTCCACGATGGTCGGCACCAGTGATGCAGAAGGAAAATTTGTATTCGAAGAGGTCGACGCGGGTCGCTACTCGCTTTCCGCAGAGCGGTCCGGATTCGTGCAGCAGACCTACAACGCGCGATCCGGCCGCGGCGCCACGCCGCTGACCTTCGATGCCGGTCAGCAGATCAAAGACATCGTATTCAAGCTGGTTCCGCAGGCGGTCATCTCCGGAAAAGTGGTGGATGAAGACGGCGACCCCATCCAGCGCGTTCAGATTCAGGCGCTGCGGTATGTCTACAATCTCGGTAAACGCCAGTTGATGCCGACCGGAGGAGTCTCGAGCAATCCCGATGGAACGTTCATGATCGGCAATCTGGCCGCCGGGCGCTACTATCTTGCGGCAACGGAAATGCGAGCCGCCATGATGGGCGAGCGCACCACGGCTAAGGGTCCCGTGGAGGGGTACGTCATGACGTACTTCCCCAGCGCAATCGATGCTTCCGCTGCCGCGCCCGTCGATATCATCGCGGGTCAGGAACTGCGCGGCATGGATATCCGCATGCGAAAGCAGCCTGTATATTCCATCCGCGGAACCATCTCTGCGCCCGCGCCCGCGAAGAACGTCATGCTGATGCTGGTCCCGACCGCGAACCAGGCGACGTTCATGATGGGCCGCAACAACGCCATGGTGCGCGAAAAAGACGGTGGCTTCGAGTTCAGCAACGTTGCGCCGGGCACGTACCTGATTCAGAGCCAGAACGTTCGCATCAATGGCGAGAATTCCGCGCCGCTGGTGGCGCGCCACGAAGTCACCGTGGGCGATCACAACATCGAGGACCTGGTGGTTGCACTCTCGCCGATGCTGGAACTCAGCGGCACCATCAAGATCGAAGGCGGTGATTGGAATGCCGGCGTCCAGCAGGCGCAGCAGCGTAGCGCCGCGGCCAATGGCACTGCCGCTCCCGGCACCCCGGGCTCATCGCGTCCACAGCCGACCGTTCAACTGATGGTCAGCCAGGGCGGCATCGCCTTCAACGGGGCTCCGAACGCGCGCGCGGCCGATGACGGGACATTTCAAGTCAAGAATGTCGCTCCGGAGAAATACCGCGTCAGTGTCTTCGGAATTCCCGACGGCACCTATGTCAAATCGATCCGCTTCGGCGGGCAGGACGTGGCTCGATCGGATCTCGATCTGACCTCAGGATCGGGCGGCCAAATTGAGGTGCTGATATCGCCCAACGCCGCCGATCTGTCGGGCGTGGTTCGCGACTCGAACGGCGCCAGTATGGCAGGCGTCATGATCACCATGTGGAATCCGGCCAACGAATTCGAGCCGCCGAAGGGCGCGGGCGCCGACCAGAACGGCGCGTTCAAGATCCGCAACGTCGCTCCGGGAGATTACAAGCTCATTGCCTGGGAAGATCTGGAACCGGGCCTGGCTCAAAACCCCGACTTCCGAAAAAGATTCGACACCCAGGCCATTTCGGTATCTCTCAAAGACAATTCCCACGAATCGGTGGAAGTAAAGGTGACGCCGAAAGACGTGATCGACGTGGAAGTGGCCAAGGTCAAGTAAAAGTGTCTGGGGCCGGCAGTCCTGCCGGCGAGCCGGTCTCCCGACCAGCGCCTTCTCGAGCGAAGATAAGCCGGCATGAAAGCCGGCTCGCCGCTAGGACTAGCGGCCCCACGTGACTCGGTCAATCATCGATCAGTCGAGTGTCTTGTGCGGCCGCAGCTAAGGGAAAGCGCAGAAACGCAGCATATCGCATCCCGCCTCCGCGTGAACCAGCGCGCCGGGTGCGATCCTGCCGCTGGTGATCATTGCTGCCAAGGGTTGGGTCAGGTGCCGCACGATGGTCCGCTTCAATTCGCGGGCTCCGTATTCTACGCTGGTTCCCTTCTTCAACAGAAACTCGCGAGCGTCCTGGGCGACCTCCAGATGGAACGCCCGCTCCGCCAGACGGTTCCCGATGTGCCTCTCCAGTTCCGTGATTTGCTGATCCAAAATCGTCGCGAGCGAAGCGTCATCCAGCGGACGATAGGTGATCACTGCGTCCACGCGGTTCAGAAATTCGGGCGAAAATCTGCGCCGGACGGCGTGCATACCGATCGCATCGAGCTTTTTGCCGGCTTCGCGCCGCACTGGCCCATTCATCGCCTCGAATCCGAAGCCGGGATGAAGCGCTTTGTGCATTTCACGCGCGCCCAGGTTGCTGGTCAGGAAAATCAGCGTCCGCTCAAAATTCACGCTGGTGTTGTCGCCCAACCGCAGCACGGCTTTATCCAGCACGCCGAGCAGCAGCCGCGTCAGGCTCGGCGCGGCTTTTTCGATCTCATCGAAAAGCACTAAAGCCAGGCTGTTCGCTTCACTGGTGCACGCCGACAGCTTATTTTGCGTGAGCAGCGGCGTGGTTTCGCGATGTCCCAGATAACCTGGTGGAGCGCCGATCAGCTTGGCGATCTCATGTTCCATCTGAAATTCGCCGCAGTCGATCCGCACCAGGTTTTTCGGGTTGCCGTGCAGAACCTCGGCCAGCGCCTCCACCGTTCGCGTCTTCCCGGTGCCAGTCGGCCCGAGCAGCAGAAATACACCCGCCGGCCTTCCTTCGGGCGCGAGACCCGCTTGATACATTTCGACATAGGGCACAATCTGCGTCATGGCCTGTGGCTGGCCGATCACACGATCGCTCAATTGCTCGAGAATGCCCTCGGAGGGTTGCCGTCGCGGTCTCTGCTGTAGTGCGGGTCGCATAACCGATTTGATCGTAGAGGCGAACCTCGGGCGCCGCGCTGCATGGATGCGCTAAGCTCGCGTATCTTCAGGTGCGAATCGAGGCGGGATTACTTGTGACGGTAGGTGATGCGGCCCTTGCTCAGGTCGTATGGCGAAAGCTCCAGCGTGACTCGGTCGCCCGCCAGAACGCGGATACGATTGCGGCGGAGCTTGCCCGCCAGGTGCGCAAGCACTGTGCGCTCCTGATCGAGCTGCACGCTGAACAGGCCGCTGGGAAATTTTTCAACTACGGTTCCGGTGACTTCAATACTGTCTTCTTTACTCATTGTCCTCCCATTGGAGATTATAGCCGATCCGCATTTGCCGTCATGGCTTTGCGATCATGGCGATGCGGAATGCCGGCCGGTACGATCGCGCGCGTGGATGCTGCAATCCCGCCCTCGCCGCCAGTGCTTCCAACTCACGCGGATGAAATGCCGCTTCCACTGAAATCGCCGCATCGTTCACGGTTACCGGATCCCATCCGAAAATCCATTGCGTCCACGGCACGAAATAGTAGGCGATTGGATTTCGCTCGAGGTCGATGACCAGCACTGCGGTGCGCGCCACCGCTCCGAAACCGGCGAGCAGCCGCACGATCTCGGTGTCAGTAAAATGATGCAGGAATAATGAGCAGAACACAAAATCGAAGCTTTTTTCGCGAAACGGGAGCGCAAATGCATCGCCCGCGACGCGCGGCGGGGGCGATGCTGCAAGATGAAATGCGATTCGATCCAGCGACGTGACGCGCGCTTTCGGATACCATTGCCGCACGCAATTTCCCATGTCGCCGGAGGCAGCCCCGACATCCAGCAGCGAAAACTCTGGAGCGTGAACGGCATCACGCAGCAGGCGGCGCAAGGTGCTGTGTCCGCCCCATCGCCGATTGAGCCGCGTCAGATCGGCCAGGCTCGCGCGCGCCTGATCGTAGGAAAGTGTATCGAGAATTTCTGGCTTCAGAACCCGGCCGCCGAGGCAGTGCACTAAAGTTCAGGATAGCTGGTCGCGACCCACTCGCTATCGCTCATGGTTCTGTGCGGCTTGGTTGCACCGAACCGCCAACGCAATGAGCGGGTGCTGCTATTGCCGGTGCAGCCGCCGCAGTAACTCCACGGCAGCGCGGATGTCTGCAATCCTCTGAGTTCGATCCTCGATCTCGCGTTCGACGTTGACGGTCCCGTCGTATGCAATGCGCTTTAACGTCTCGACGAATCGTTTGATCCCGACCGAACCCTCGCCTAGCCGGCGCTCCGTCCCGAGCGACCCAGCCACGCCGCGCGGCGGCCAGTCACCATCTTTCGCATGCACCGAAACCACATGCGGCGCGAGCATTTCCAGCGCTGCGATGGGATCGCCGGTGCCGTACAGGATCATATTGGCAGGATCGAAATTAATCTTCAGGTTTCCACGTCCCGTATCGTCCAGGAATCGCAGCAGCACATCGGCGGCCTCCTGCCCCGTTTCGAGCGCGAAGGTCTGCCCGTTCGATGCGGCATGATCGCAAATGCGCCGGACCATATCTCGAACAGCCAGGTAATCGCCGTCGGAGCGGTCATCCGGGACGAACCCGATATGACATCCGATCCCCGGCACGCCAAGCGCAGCCGCGAAATCGCTGACTTCGCGCGTCCGCTGCTCGCGCTCCGCGCGCGTCGACGCAGGAATGAAACCGACCGTGCGCTGAACCGTGGGAATATCGGCGTAGCTTTCACCTGTATACGCACACACCACCGTCGCTAGCCGAAACTGCTCGCGCTCCAGTGCGCTTTTCCACTCCGCAAGGAACGCGGGCGTGAGCGTCACACCGCCGCCGATTCCTAACTGCCCGCAAGCCACGCCGAGCGCCTTGATCTCCGTCAATTGGTCGCGTCCGGCCCAGAACATTACGCCGATTTCCATGGAATCCTTTCGCCATTTCGTTTTCGAGCCGCGGCGATCGCCAGGGCGAGCCGGACCGCATCGGCCGATTCCTCGGGTCGGCACCGCACCAGCGCTTCCCCGCTCCGGACGCATCGCGCGAAGTAGGCGATCTCCTCGGCATATCCGTTGCGGTCTTCAAAGGGCAATGTTGCCTGGACGCCGGCGCGGCAGATGCGCGGCGGATAGCGGTTGAAATCGTATTCGATCGAACCATCCGCGCCGATCGCTCTGTATTTCATGGTCAGTGGAAATTTGCCGGGATGCCATCCGCCCACGATCTGGACGGTGAATCGCGCGCCGTAAAGCAAATCCGCTGAGACGATATCGATGTCGCGCTCCTCCCGGCCGGTTGCTGTGATTGCGTCCGGAGGACCGAACAGCAGCAGCGCCATATCGATGTCGTGGATCAACAAATCCAGCACGGCGCCGCCGCTGCGCCGCGGATCGCTTTGCCAATCCGCCCATTCCGGACGCGCACACCGCCGCCGCAATGTGGCCGAGCGAATCGCACCCAACGTCGGAACGGCATCGATCAGCGCACGATATGCCGGAAAGAATCGCAACACCTGCGCCACCATAAATACACGGTTCGCGTTTCGCGCTTCATCCAGAATGCGTTCGCAGGCGGCCGTGGTTGGCGCCATGGGCTTTTCAAGCAGTACGTGTTTTCCCGCACGCAGCGACTGAATCGCGGCTTGCTCATGCAGATCCGTCGGAAGGCAAATGTCGATCGCATCGATTTCGGGATCGGCCAGTGCGGATTCCAGGTTGCGATATTTGCGAACTCCACTGAAATCGAACCGTTCCCCGCTGCCGGCAACATTTCCGCCGGCGTGGCTAAGATCACCCGCAAGCTTCGATTCGTCGCGGCTCACCAGGGCGGCCAGCGTCACTTCGGGCACGGAGCGGATCGCCTTCAAGTGAACGCTCCCCATGAACCCCAGACCGGCGACCGCGAGACGCATCAGCTTGCATGATATCGCGACGCGTCAACATCGAACGATGCTGAGTCCCAATTCCGCTTACCGTAAGCTATTCGCTGCATCGATTCTTCCTGTACAATCGATTATGCAGACGCTCGAATCCGCGATTGACGAATTTCGAACGCTTCTGGACCGCGCTCCTCTTGCCCACCTCACCGAATCCGATGCCGCGGTTCAGGGTTCTCAGACCGGCGCTCGATGGACCCGCAAACAGATCCTCGGCCACCTGATCGATTCAGCCACAAACAATCATCACCGTTTTGTTCGGGCGCAAATCGAGTCCGATTTTTCCATGCCCGGCTATGCCCAGGAAGGCTGGGTGGACACGCAACATTATCAGAATCGTCCGTGGCAGGAGTTACTTTCTTTCTGGACTGCTTACAATCGTCACCTGCTTTTCCTGATGGAACAGACCCCGGAAAAGCACCACAAAATCCTCTGCCGCGTCGGCGACGATGAGCCGGTAACATTAGCATTCCTAATGGTTGACTACGTTCGGCATCTGAAACATCACCTGGCTGAGATTGTAAAGCAATGAGGTCCGAAAACGGCAAAAGTTTGTCGAGCCTTCATCGCTCTTCGCGCGTCCAATTCAACATGACCCCGGAGTCGATCCGTGCGCAGACGCGCAAGATCATCGCCAGCCGCACCTTGGTGAGATCCGAACGCCTGGCGCGTTTCCTCGAATTCACCGTTTCCGAGAGTCTGGCGGGAAACACCGATCAGTTGAAAGAATTCGTCATTGGTGTCGAGGTGTTCGACCGCAAACAGGATTACGATCCGCGTCTGGACCCGATTGTGCGCGTGGAAGCCCGCCGCCTGCGCATGAAGCTCAAGAAGTATTATGAGACCGAAGGGCGCAGCGACGCCTTACGAATCGAATACCCCAAAGGATCGTATGCGCCTGCCATCCGCATCACCGATCACGCGGAGCGAACCGACACTTCAAAATCGCGGCGGGGGATCGCCGTGCTGCCCTTCTCGCATTCCGCGAATGAAGAGTGCGAATACTTCACCGACGGTTTAACCGAGGAAATGATCGCCTCATTGACCAAAGTGAATGGACTGCGCGTGGTGGCGTGGAATTCATCGCTACGCTTGAAAGGCACGCCACGGGACTACGCCCGGGTCGGCGAGCAGTTGCAAGTCGACGTGGTGCTCGAAGGGAGCGTGCGTCTGGCAGGTCCCAACACACTGCGGATCGCCGTGCAGCTCGTGTGGGTGAGCGACGGAAGCTACCTGTGGACCGAAACATTTGAGCGTCCGCTGCAAGAAGTGTTTTCGGTCCGCGACGCCATCGCTGCCGAGGTCGCGCGGACACTGCACGTCAACCTGGGGCCGCCGCGGCCGCAGACGCGCAGCCGCGAAGCCTACCAGTTCTACTTGAAGGGCCGCTTCCATTGGAACAAGCGCACCGATGAATCTGTCGCGCGTGGCGCGGAGTATCTGGAGAACGCAATCGCCGCCGATCCAGAGTACGCTCTGGCATACGCCGGCCTGGCGGATTGCCACATCGTGCTGGCGAAGTTTGGGGCAGCACCACCGCGAGAAGCGATGCCGAAAGCCCGCGCAGCCGCACGACGCGCCCTGACTTTGGATCCGACGCTGGCCGAAGCGCATGTATCGCTGGGGTCTATTGCGGGGCTGTTCGATTGGGATTGGGTTGCCGCGGAACAACACATGCGTCGCGGCTTGGAAATGAATCCGCTGTATGCGACTGGTCACCAGTGGTACGCGCACGACGTACTGGCCGCCGTCGGGCGGTTGGAACAGGCCGAAGCCGCGCTAGCCCGCGCCCGCGATTGCGATCCGCTGTCGGTGGTGGTGATGGCGAGCTCGGCCGAAAATCTGATCATGCAGCGCCGTCCTGAGGAAGCGCTGGATCTGTACGGCAAGACGCTGGAACTGGATCCCTATTTCCCGCGTGCACATTTCGGCAAGGCTCGCGCGGCGTTGTCGCTGGGACGGGAGGAGCAAGCTCGCGAGGCGGTCCGCGCCGGATGGGCGCTCAATCCGTCCTCTCCGCTGGCGATAGCGCTGGTCACCTATATCTACGCCGCGATCGGACGCGTCGCGGATGCGCGCCGCAGTTTGCAGGAACTGGAAGAAGCCGGGCGCAAGACCCAGATTTCGCCGTATTTGTTCATGCGCGCCTGGATGGCCATGGATCCGCGCCGCGCGTGCGATTACCTGGAGCAAGCCTGCGAAGATCGCGATCCGCGCCTGGCGCACGCCGCCGTTTCCCCCATCTACGACGATCTTCGGGGCCATCCGCGTTTCGACGCAGTACTCCGAAGAATGGGGTTGACACTTGAACCGGTGGACGCAATGACGGTCGAACAAATCTAGGCATGGCGCGGCAGGTCCCCGACCTGCTGTTTTGTGGCTGAAACGAGTTTTCACCAGCCCACTCGCGATAAAATTGTTATAGATGAAACGCGTTGTCCTTTTCTCATCCCTTGCCTTGCTGCTGCCCGCCGCGGAACTTGAAAAAGCTCGCGACGGACAGGATCGCGCCGCGCTCGACCGTCTGGCGATCCAAGCATCTGTAGCGGCCCAAAAGCAACCTGCTGACGCTGCCGCGCAATATAAAGCCGCCGTCGCCCAATCATACGTCGCCGAAGTCGCCATCGAGCAGCACGACAAGAACCAGGCGCACGCTGCGGCCGAGGCGGGAATCGACGCCGCTAAGCGTGCGATTGCGCTGAAGAACAATTCCGCGGAATACCATCGCATCTACGGAACGCTGTGCGGCCAGGCCATCTCGGCGAACGTCATGCAAGGTTTGAAGTACGGCCGCTGCGCTAAGGAAGAAGTGGAAAAAGCCGTACAGCTCGATCCGAAATCGGCCATCAACTACGTGAGCCGCGGAGTCGGCTATTATTATCTGCCGCCAACCCTAGGAGGCGGAAACGAGTTGGCGATCAAGGATTTCGAGAAGGCCATCGAGCTCGACGCGAAATCTCCCGACGCGCATTTATGGCTCGGCCTGGCACTGCGCAAAGCGAATCGCAATGCGGATGCTCGCAAGGAATTTCAGAAGGCGATCGAGCTGAACCCGTCGCGTGCGTGGGCGAAACAGCAGCTCGATAAGACGCCGGCGGGCGGTTAGTTGAAGCTGTCTGAGTCCGCCGCGCTGCTCGTCATCGACGTGCAGAAAGCCATCGACCATCCGAGCTGGGGTCAGCGCAACAATCCCAACGTCGAAAAGAACATTGCCGCGTTGCTTGCGGCTTGGCGCGCTACCGGCCGTCCGGTTTATCACATCCGCCACGATTCGACCGAGCCTGCTTCGCACTATCGTCCCGGACAGCCGCTGAACGAATTCAAACCCGAAGCCCAACCCATGGAAGGTGAGGTGATCATTGCGAAGCGCACCAACAGCGCCTTCATCGGTACCGACCTCGAATCGAGATTACGCAATGCAGGTCACACCACGCTGGTCGTCACCGGTGTGATCACCAACAATTCCGTGGAAGCGACCGTGCGTATGGCCGGGAATCTCGGTTTCGATACATTTTTGGTCGAGGATGCCGTTTTCACGTTCGGCCGAAAGGACTGGAGCGGCGTATTCCGGACCGCAGCCGAAGTGCACGCGATGAGCCTGGCCAATCTGGATCAGGAATACTGCTCGGTGGTGGGCACGGAAGACGTGTTGAACGCGCCGACATTGTAAGCCTGTGGCGCACGCACTCGTGCGTGTCGCGTCGAGACTCGCTCGACGCCACGACGCGTGCAAGGGAACCGGGCGTCGAGAAAGTCTCGACGCGACACGCACGAGTGCGCGCGCCACATGAGGCTGCCCTATTTCGCGTCGCGCCAGTTTTCGCCGACGCCTACCTCTACTAGCAGCGGCACTTCAAGCTTTCGCACCGATTCCATTTCCGACTTGGCCAGCTTACGAACCGTGTCGACTTCCTCTGGAGGAGCCTCGAAAATCAGTTCGTCGTGGACCTGTAACACCATGTGCGATTGCATCCCGCGAAGTTTCTCGTCGATCCGGATCATGGCCACTTTGATCAGGTCGGCCGCGGTTCCCTGCAGTGGAGTATTCACGGCGGTCCGCTCAGCGAAATTGCGGGCGTTGGGATTGCGGCTTTGCATGTCCGGAATCGGCCTGCGCCGTCCGAACATGTTGATCGAAACGCCGGTTCGCCGCACCTCGGCAATGGTCAGGTCCAGCCAGCGCCGCACGCCGGAGTAGCGTTCGAAATACGCCCGGATGTACAACTCGGCTTCCTTGCGATCGATGCCGAGCGATGTCGCCAATCCGAAGGGCGTCTGCCCATAGACGATCCCGAAGTTCACGGCCTTGGCCTTGCGCCGTTCGTCGGGACCGATCATCAGTGGAGGGATGCCGAAAACCTCGGCAGCGGTCCGCGTATGGATATCTTCCCCGTTGCGGAAGGCGTCGACCAGCACGCGGTCCTTGGACATGTGGGCGAGCAGCCTCAACTCGATTTGCGAATAGTCGGCGACGATCAGTTTCCATCCCGGCCGCGGAACGAAGGCCGCCCGAATCTCGCGGCCCAGTTCGGTGCGAACCGGGATGTTCTGCAGATTTGGATTGGATGACGATAGCCTACCTGTCGCAGCCCCGGTCTGATTGAAGGTCGTGTGCAGCCGCTGGGTCGCTTGGTCGATCAGCGTTGGAAGCGCATCTACATATGTTCCCTTGAGTTTGGCAAGCTGTCTATAATCTAAGACCTTATGGGCAATCTCATGTTCTTCTGCAAGTGTTTCCAGTACATCGGCGGCTGTGGAGAACACTTTTCCCTTGCCGTATTTCACGGGCGGAGGCAGGTTGAGATCCTCAAACAAAACTTTGCCTAATTGTTGTGGTGAGTTGATATTAAACGTCTTGCCCGCCAGGTCGAAAATCTGACCGGACAAGCGCCCGATTTCTTCCTCCATCCGGCCGCTGAGGACATGCAGTTGATCCGGATCGACTCGGACACCGCATTCCTCCATGCGCGCGAGTACGCGGACCAGGGGCAAGTCGACGGTGTCGTAGAGTTCTGTTAAGCCTGCGGATTCGATCTCCGGCTTTAGTTTCTGATAGATCGAAAAAACGGCGTCGGCCTGGCCGGCGGGATCGGTTTCTACGGCGTGATCGAGATACCGCTCGGATAGCGATTCCAGATCGCAGCGTGCAGGATCGGCGGAAATGAGAAAACCGTACAACATCACGTCCTGCTGCAGGTTGGGGGAGTCGCCGAACCTGCGGACCAGGGACTTGATGTCGTGCGCGATGTTCGCCCGTTCGTGGACCCGGTTCAACGCGACCGTTCGGGCGATTCCAGGCTGGGCGCAGAAACCGAAGACGGTTTCAGACATCATCTCGCCGGTCGCGACCGCTACTGGTCCATGGATTCCCGACAACCAGGCATGCAGAGCCTGCTCGTCATCGAGCGCCTGATAGTCACATTCGGCCGCCGGAAGCGCGGCGGGGCCAACTTCACGCAGAAGGCTCGAAAACTCGAGTGTTTTGTACAGCTCCCGGAGTGCGGCGAGATCGGGCTCCTGGATCGCCAGCGATTCCGGAGAGAACTCGACGGGAACGTCGCAATGGATGGTCGCGAGCCTCTTGCTCAACAGGATCTGGTCGCGATGGTTCTGCAGACTTTCACGATACGTCCGCTTCTCCACCTCGGCCGCATGCTCGATCGCATTCTCCACTGATCCGAAGCGCTGGATCAGCATGGTGGCGCCCTTATCGCCAATCCCTGGAGCGCCAGGAATATTGTCGATGGTGTCTCCTTTGAGAGCCAGCAAGTCCGCCACTTGCTCAGGTTTAACGCCCATAAATTCTTCTGTCGCTTTAGAATCGAACCACATGTCGTCTTTCATGGGATTCAGCATCTGGACGCGATCGTTAACCAGCTGCAGCATGTCCTTGTCGCTCGAAACCACGACCACTTCGAGGCCCTGCTCCGCAGCGCGGCGCGCTAACGTGCCGATGACGTCATCGGCTTCGAACTTGGGATATTCGAGCATCGGAATGCGCATAGCTTCGAGCGTCTTGCGAATCCAGGGGATCTGCTGGAGCAAGTCAGGCGGGGTCTCGGTCCGGTTCGCTTTATAGGATGCGAATGCCTCGTCTCTAAAAGTTGGACCTTCACTTTCAAAAATCGCCGCAAGATACTCCGGCGAAAAGGTATTTTTAACTCGACGGACCATGTTGTGGAAGATGTAGACGGCCTCGGTTTGGATTCCCGACGCGGTTCGCATGGGGGGAGCGCTCGATCGAGCGCGGGCATGGTAGGCGCGGAAGATGAATCCAAAGGAGTCAATCAGGAAGAGACGACGCACTTTCCTATACTACACACTTTTCTATACTGCACAGTATTGCGAAATCACCACAGTGGAATCGCTTAGTGTGTCCATTTTACAACACACAAAACTTTGCAAGTCTTTTTTAATCAGAAACCTAGGATTGAGCGAGTGACATCGTTACAATGTGGGTTGGGTAGAATTCATGTCTGGGGAGACTGCTTTTGAGATTTGAAACGACGGTGCAACGGCCGGTGGAAGCCTCGGGTGTAGGGCTTCATAGCGGCGTCCCGGTTACGATTCGCATTCTTCCTGCTCCGCCCTCGACTGGCATTGTTTTCATCCGAACCGATCTGGATGGCTTCAGCATTCCCGCAAGCTGGCGCTACGTCCAAAAAGTCAGTTACGCCACCAGCCTGATGCGCCAAGGCGTGCTCATCTCTACAACAGAACACCTGTTGAGTGTTTTTTACAGCATGAGCGTGGATAACGCGTTTGTGGAGATTGACAACCTGGAAGTCCCGATTCTGGACGGCAGCGGCGAGCCGTTCGTAGATCTGATCCGCGCGGCAGGAATTAAGCATTTCCGGCGGCGGCGGCGGTTCCTGCGCATCCGGCGGCCAGTGTCGGTGGAGGCGGGCGGCAAGCGCATCAGTATTCTTCCCTCAGACCGGTTTCTGTTGACCTGCGACACGTTCTTCGATCATCCGCTGGTGGGACGCCAGGTGCTCGAAATGGAAGTCACGCCGGAGCGGTATGCGGCCGAGCTTGCGCCGGCACGTACCTTCGGATTCGAATACGAGCTTGACCAAATGCGCAACATGGGACTGATTCGCGGCGCGTCGCTCGAAAACGCGGTGTGCTTCGACCGGACCAAAATTCTCAATCCGGGCGGGCTGCGTTTCCAAGACGAATGTTGCCGGCACAAGGCGCTCGATCTGATCGGCGATCTGGCGCTCATCGGGAAACCGGTGCTGGGCCACGTCATCGCGGAACGTGCGGGGCACGCGATGCATTATGCGCTGGTGAACCGGATCATGTCGGACCCGACGTTGTATGAAATCCTGAGTTTCGACCAGTTGGCGACGCGGGTCGCGCATGCACTGGTGTCTTAAGGACATCAAAGCAACGCGCTCCATGACTGTCGCGCCTCAAAGCCGTCAGTCGACAGCGATGGAGGTTCCGCGGCTACGGTTTTGGTAGCTTGAACTCGACGTGGCGGTCGTCGTTGAGTTTCTTAGAGAATTCCCGATCTAACAGCGACATCGACACACGATTCTGATCGCCTTCCGGGGTGATGTAAGTCAGCGTGTCTCCCTCCACCCAATACGCGATGGTCGCAAGAATCGTGTGATTCTGAAGTGCGATCAAGTAAATGGTCGGCGGGGCGTCGGGCTGGACCGGTGCAGCATCCGGGTTTGAGAAATCTCGCGTCATCATCTGCTGCGGATCGGGTCTGAAACCTTGGTTGAGGATCACCACCGGAGCCTGCGCCGATGGCGCCGCATACGCGTTCGGGTCGTCATAGTAGGAAGGCGCGGGTTGCTGTGCGTAGCCGGTGGATGGATCGCCATAGTATCCGCCATAGAACACCGGGTACGGAACGATGATGGCTCGCCCGTGTTGCGGATGCGCCGGCGGCGGGGGAATGATATGGCGGGGAGCCACGCCACGTCCCGGAGGTCCACCGGTCCCTGGATAGAGAACGCTTCCGAATCCGCCGTTAGGAACACGGGCCGGCGGCGGACCGCCTGTACCGGGATACAGAACACTGCCAAATCCGCCGGGGTTGGGGTTCGGCCGCTGCGCGAACGCGGCGGAGCCAGCCACTAACAGCGCCATCGCGATGAGCCTCATGGCGACCTCCTGAGACTATTCTAGACGCAATCCAGTCCCGAAGCGTTGCCCGGGAACACGACGAAAAGCATTCAGCCACGAATGCACGCGAATAAACACGAATCAGAACCCTTAGAACTGATACAGCATCAGATACACGACGACTCCGGTGATGTTGACGTACAGCCAGATGGGAAGGGTCCACCGCGCGATGGCCCGATGACGGGCGAAATTCCCTTTCAACGCTCGCCGCAGCGTGATGATCGCCAGCACGGGAACCGTTGCGGCCAGGACCGTGTGGGTGAAAAGAATCGTCAAATATACGATTCGCATCGGACCGGGGTGCGGATACGATACGGAACCTACCTGCGCGTGATAGATCAGATAAGAAATCAAAAACGCAATGGACACACAAAACGCTGTGATCATCACTCGCTTGTGCTGGTCTTTGCGCCCGCCGCGGATCAGCGTGTAGCCGTAGACCAGCAGCACGGCGGAAGTGCCGTTCAGAATCGCATTGAGCGCGGGCAGGTCGTGGACGCCGATCAGAACCGCTCCCGGGAAAGCTTCTTGGCGTCTTCGATCAGTCGCGGAATCGCATCGGCCTCCGAAGTAAGATAGTAGCCCCGCACCCGCGATTCCCGGTCGATCAGGACGAACCGCGTGGAATGCTCCAGGTTTCCGCCGATATCGCCGAGCATGAATACGTCGCGGCTCAGGTGTTGCAACTTGTCCTCGGCACCTGTCAGAAAAAACCAGCGACCCGGTTCGGCATTGAAGTGCGACGCGTACTCTTTCAATACCGGAGGTGTGTCGGTCTTTGGGTCTATAGTGAACGAAACCAGCCGGACATTTTCGATCGAGGCGAGCGCGGTCTGCACCTGGTGCATCTGGGACGACATCCGAGGGCAGGGTCCGGGGCAAGACGTGTAAATGAAATCCGCGACCCAGATGTTCTTATTCAGCTTCGTGGCGCTTTCAAACGCCGCGCCGGTCTGATCGGTCAAAGTGAAGTCGGGTACGACGGCATAGGAAGGCAGCCCAGCGTGCGCGGCGCAACCCGCCAGCGCAACCAGACTAGAGCCCAGGACGATCGAAGACCAGGAGACCATACAACAAAGGTAAGTAGACCACGCTTGCCAGCAGCACCTGCCGCGCACGGGGACGCGTCCGGTCGAAGGCGATCCTCACGCCGGCGTACAAAAACAGCAGGCCTAGCGCGAGTGCTCCGAAGAGATAAACATTTCCAGCCATGTCCGTGAACTTGGGTAGCAGGCTGATGGGGATGAGCGCCAGGGAGAAAATCCAGATGCGCCGCGCGGTAGATTCGCCATTCGGCTCGACCACCGGTAGCATGCAGATGCCGGCGCGTTCGTAATCCTCCCGATACATCCACGCGATCGCGTAGAAATGCGGGAATTGCCAGAGAAACAGAATTGCGTACAGGATCCACGCCTGACTGGTCAAAGTACCGGCGGCCGCAGCGAAGCCGATCAGCGGGGGCATCGCGCCCGGAATCGCGCCAATAGTAGTCGAGTGCGGGGATTTCTGCTTCAAAGGCGTGTATACGAACAGGTAACTTGCCAGTGTGAACAGCCCGAGCAGCGCCGTCAAGCGATTCGCGCCGAGCCACAATTCAACGAATCCGACAATCGACAACGCCACCGCGAACCAGAAGGCGCGCGCAGCCGTGACGCGGCCCGACGGAATCGGCCGCGCTTTGGTGCGATTCATCTTCGCGTCGGCATCGCGCTCATACCATTGGTTGAGGGCAGCGGTGCCGCTCGCGATCAATCCGGTTCCAATCAAGGTGTGCAGCAGAGTCAGAAAGCTCCACGCGCCGCCCGCGTGAGCCCCACACAGAAACCCGATCGCCGTGCTCATCAGGATGAACACAGTGATACGTGGTTTGGTGAGTTCGAGGTACGAACTCATGGATTCACCGGGGGCCACATTTGAAAGGATACTACTTTCGCGAATATTGTATCATGAGAATTTTTCCGGCCTAACGAGAAATTCGGGCACAGATCAGTGTATGCTCATTGCGCAGGTATATACGTCCGTCGGAGAGGGCCGGATAGGCTCGAACAACTCCTTTAATTATAGGCACTTGCGGTGAGGATTGATACGCTTTTGGAGACGCCGGGGCGACCACCATTTGACCGTTTTCCCGGACGATCAGCAGGCGGTCGCCGATCAGGGTGACGGTTCCGGCGCCAAATCCGTCGACATCCCACATCACCTTGCCGGTTTTCAGCTCGATTGAGCGGAGCGACTGGCCGTATTCCTGGCGGCCGTGGAACCCGTACAGGAATCCGTCCCGAAACACGCAGGTGGAATAATGATTCGACATGGAATCGTCGTTAGCCCAGAGTTTTTTAAATTGGGACCCGCTGACTTCGAGCAGTGCTGCTCCGGTGTTATAGCTGGCCGAGACGAAGACCAGATTGCCGATCACCAGCGGAGTGGCTGCATTCACCGATGCGTTGTTGCGCGAGCGGAACGGCATCGAGAATCGAACCTGGCCGGTCGCGGGATTCAGATCCACCACGCCGGCGCGAGTCAGAAAGATGGCATGACGCTCGCCTCCGATGGTCGCGACGGTGCCGGAAGAATAGCTGGCTTCATCGTTGGTGGCTTTCCATGCCAGCGCGCCCGTCGCCGTATCGAACGCGACGATCCCGGCATTCTGCCCGCCCAGGTTCACGATCACGCGGCCGCCCTCGACCAGCGGCGATCCGGCGGCTCCGAACCAGCCTTTCTTCACTCCATACTTCTGCATCGCGGCGATCATCCATTTCTTTTTGCCGGTCGCGAGATCGACGGCGGACAACATTCCCTCCGCGCCGAACGCATAAACCACGCCATCGGCCACTACGGGCGCGGATCGAGGTCCTTCATCGAATCCGAAGTCGTCGCGATAAGTAGTTGGATATTCATACGACCAAACGTTTTTTCCGGTGGCCGCGTCCAACGCTTCAATGAGTTCGCGGCCCGAAACACGGTGGAACAGGATCACCTTCCCGGACGCCACCACGGGGGATGCGAAGCCTTCGCCGACGTCTTTTTTCCAGATGATGGGCGGGCCGGAAGCAGGAAAGGTCGCGGCGATGTCGTTGCTGCTGTACACGCCATCGCGGGTAGGGCCTAAGAACTGCGGCCAATCGCCGGCTACGAACGTCGATAGTAGAAACGCGGCGGCGAAGGTCATCACGCTATAGTATAAAAATCGTCAAACTCGCATTGAGGATCTTGTGAATCTCAAATTTCTAGTTGCAGCTCTCGCGCTGATCGGAGCCTTGCAGGCGCAGACGGTAAGCGGCGTCATTGATGGCGTCGTGCTTGATCCGGCGCGCGCTCCTGTTAACGGCGCCACGGTTACTTTGTCCAACGACGACACTGGCTCGGAGCGTAGTCTAACGGGCAACTCGCGTGGCGAATTCACCTTCGCGATGGTTCCGCCTGGTCACTACCACATTAAAGCCGACAAGAAGGGATTTCGAACCTTAGCGCAGGGTCTTGTTCTAGAAGTAAATCAAGAAATCCGCGTCGAAGTACCTTTGCTGATCGGCAACCCACTCACAATCGAGGTTTCGGGACAAACAGTTCTGATCCGGACGGAAAGCTCCACGATGGGCGGTGTGATCGACGAGCGCCAGATTGTGGGCCTGCCGCTCGACGGACGCAATTTCTATCAGCTCAGCCTGCTTCTTCCTGGCACCGTTCCCGCAGCACAGGGTTCTGCCGGGTCCGTCCGCGGCGATTTTGCGATCAGCGTGAACGGCGCGCGCGAGGACTCCAACAATTTTCTGCTTGACGGCGCCTACAATGGCGATCCGAAACTGAACGGTGTCGCGCTGACTTCGCCCGTAGACGCAATTCGCGAATTCGAAGTCGCAGCGTCCACCTATGATGCGAGCTTCGGACGCAACGGCGGGGCGCAAATCAACGTCGTCACGCGATCCGGCAGCAATGCGCTGCACGGCACCGCCTACGAATTCTTCCGCAACGGCGCACTGGACGACCGCAACTATTTCGCTCCCCAGAACGAGGCGGCTCCGAAATACCAGCGCAATCAGTTTGGTGGGACGCTGGGTGGACCGATCCGCAAGAACCGGACGTTCTTCTTCATCGACTACGAAGGCACGCGGCTCAACGCCGGGCAGACGCTGGTGACCAACGTCCCCACATTGCTCGAACGAACCGGCGATTTTTCGAAGAGCCCGGGCCTGTACGCGATCGACCCGACTACAGGGGCTCCCTTCTCCGACAACAAGCTTCCCAGCTTTTTCCAGAACTCCATCGGCCAGAAAATCGCCGCGCTGTTCCCTGCCCCGAACCGTTCGACGCCGGGCGCAAATTTCGTATCGTCGCCTGAGGAACGCCAGACCGACAATCATTTCGACACGCGCGTCGACCAGGTTTTTAGCGCCAAGGACGATCTTACAGCGCGCTACAGCTTTGTCGATACGACGTTCTTCTCTCCGTTCAATGGATTCTCTTCGCTGCCCGGTTACGGCCTGAACATCCCGCGACGGGCCCAGAATGCGGCATTAAGTGAAACGCACATTTTTACGCCGGCGCTGCTGAACGAAGCTCGTGTCGCGTTCAATCGCGTGTCGAACAACACCATTCAACAGGGCGCGGGAGTGAGCGCTAACAAGACGGTCGGGCTGCCCGAGCTCTCGACGAACCCGCGGGATTGGGGTCTCAGCGAAATCAGCGTGAACGGTTATTCCCCGCTGGGGAATGAAAACACCAGCCCGCAGCGCGGCACCACCAATACGTATCAGATCAGCGACAACGCAACGTGGACGCACGGCCGTCACCTGGTGAAATTCGGATTCGACCAGCGCATCCTGCAGCAGAATGCCTTCCGCGACGTGGAAGCGCGCGGGTTCCTCAACTTCACCGGACTGGTACTGGGAAATCCGCTGGAAGAATTGCTGCTCGGCGTGCCTACGGAAACCGGCGGCGCAACCATGGATAATCCGCAGCACCTGCGGACCCACTCCACGGATTTCTTTGTGCAGGACACCTGGCGCGTGCGGCCGAATCTGGTGGTGAATCTAGGCTTGCGGTACGAGTACAACGCGCCCGGTCACGACGCGTTGGGCCGCGCCAATGCTTTCGATCCGACCCAGGGAAAAGTGGTCGCGCTGGGGACGAAAGGCGCATACAACTCCGACTTCAACAACTTTGCTCCGCAGATCGGAGTGGCGTGGTCGCACAACACCACGTCGAACAAGGCCACGGTTTTCCGCGCGGCCTACGGCATCCACTACGATCTGTCGTCGCTGGCAATCAATGAAGGACTGTACTTCAGCCCGCCGTATTTCAATCTGCGCGTCGCGTTCCAGTATCCGGGAATTCCGCCGGTGACGCTCGCCGATCCGTTCCCGGCGAATTTCCCGATCCCGATTCCACCGTCCGCCACGGCCTTCCAGCGCGATCTGCGGACGCCGTACATCCAGCAGTGGAACGCGGGAATCCAGCAGCAATTGGGCGCGTCGCGAGTGCTGGAGGTCGCCTATGTCGCGTCGAAAGGTACCCGCTTGATCGATTCGCGCGACATCAATCAGCCCCATCCGTCGCCTGTGCCCACGCTTCGGCCGAATCCGTTTTACAGCGACGTGGATATTATCGAGTCGCAGGCGAACTCCGTATACCACAGCTTGCAAGCGCGCTTCCAGCAGCGGTTATGGAATGGACTTTCCCTGCTTGCGTCGTATACTTTCGCGAAATCGATCGACGATGCCTCAGGCTTCTTCTCGTCTACCGGCGATTCGAATTTTCCGCAGAACAGCTACAACCTTAGCGGCGAGCGCGGGCTGTCGAATTTCGATATTCGCCATCGATTCACCTTGAGCTACGCCTACGATCTACCGTTCGCCAAGGGGCATCGCTGGATTGGAGGATGGCAAAGCTTCGGCGTGCTGACCTTCCAGAGCGGGCGGCCGTTCACGGTTCTGCTGCTGCGCGATTTCGACAATTCAAACACGGGCCAGACTACGATTCTGGGCGGTAGTAACGACCGTCCCAACGTGGTGACGAATCCGGCTCTGTCGAATCAGACTCCGCAGCAATGGTTCAACACGGCCGCCTTCGTGATCCCGCCACGCGGCAACTTCGGCAATGCCGGACGGAACATTTTGGAAGGACCGGGACTGCAGACGGTCAACTTCTCGATCGTCAAGAACACCGCGGTCACGGAGCGGTTGAACATGCAGTTTCGCACCGAGTTTTTCAATCTTTTGAACCACGACAATTTCGATTTGCCGGATAACTTCGTCGGTTCGCCGACATTCGGGAAGATCGTATCGGCCGAGGATCCACGGCGGATTCAGTTCGCTCTGAAGTTCTTGTTTTAGGATCAGGACCCGGTCGCTGTCGCTCGCGGCTCGGCGTAACGACGAAGCTACGTCCGCGACGCGCTGAGCGCCATGGCGGGCGGGACGTCAGCAGCGCCACCCGGCGCTCGCGAAATTTGCGTCACGATCTCGATATCCAACGTTTCGCCATGCCGCTGCATCGTGATCGTGCCGGTTGCCTGGAGTTCCACCAGATATCGTTCCAGTTCCTCTTTGGATTTCCCCAATTTGAGCTGGATATCGGTGACACCCACCGGTACTCGGCCGTTAGATGCCTCCGGGCGCAGGCACAACACTGCCAGCAGCTTGAAAGCTCCGTCGGACAGCCGCGGGATGGACCAAGTCAAGGTATCGAGAGTCGACAATTCCCGTGCACTGAGCCGTTCGGGATGCGCGGATCGTGGGGGAGCCGCGCGCGCCAGGCGCACCGCCGACTCGATGTCCAGGTAGTTGATCCGCGACATTCCCAGCATGATCGCGGAGACCAGGCACGTAGCGGCTACCAGCAATTCCAGTGCGTCATCGAGCGTGCTGTTCATCGTGATCGATACGAATCCGGAATTTTTGAGCAGCTTCAGGGCTTCGTAGATGGTCAGCAGGCCTAAAAACGCGATCAGAAAGCGATCCCCTTTTTGTTGCGGCCGCCGCCGGTTGAGCCGGAACAGGGCGATAATCGCGCCCATACAAATCAGAAGCGCCAATGCGGCCATCGGCTTCAACGCGAAAATGTGGCGGATGTACACTGTGTGCCTACCTGATGGATCGGCTTCCTGTGTTTCCATCGTCTGGGTAACGCCTACGGTTCTTCCCTTAGAAGCGCGCGCAAATTCACCGTAGCCCTCCTTACGCATCCGCGTGTTATGATTCGCGTTTATGCCGTTTTCACTGAAGGGAAAGACTGCGTTGGTCACCGGCTCGGGGCGCGGGATCGGACGTGCCATCGCATTGCAGCTCGCCGAAGCGGGCGCCGCGGTCATGTTGAACGACATCGACCGTGAACCTCTGCTTGAAACCGGCGGTTTGATTGACGCCGCAGGCGGAGCCGCTAAAGCGCTTCCCGGCGATATCACCGCACCCGACTTCCCTCAGAAGCTGGTCGATTTCACGGTGAACGGCTTCGGGTCGATCGACATCATCGTCAACAACGCCGGATATACCTGGGATAACGTGATCCAGAAGATGACCGATGAACAGTTCCAGGCGATGCTGGATATCCATATGATTGCTCCGTTCCGGATCATGCGGGCGGCGTCGGGATACATACGCGAGGCAGCCAAGAAGGAAATCGCCGAAGGCCGGCGCGTGATGCGCAAAGTGGTGAACATTACTTCGGTTTCGGGCGTCGATGGAATCGCCGGTCAGGCCGGCTACGGTGCGGGCAAAGCCGGAATCAACGGGCTGACGAAAGTAATGGCGAAAGAATGGGGCCGCTACAACGTCAACGTCAATTCGGTCGGCTTCGGATTCATTGAAACGCGGCTGGTGCAATCGCTGGATCAGAACGCGACCATCGACATCAAAGGCCGGCAAATCCGCGTCGGCATCCAACCCGCGGCTCGCGAGGCGGTGAAGACGCATTGTCCGCTGGGCCGCGCCGGCACTCCGGAAGAAGCCGCTGGAGCGGTGCTGTTCTTCTGTTCGCCACTCTCGGACTATGTGAGTGGAGAGATCCTGATCGTCAGCGGCGGAGCAAGATCTTGAAAAGCATGATGTCAGGCAAAGACGCAAAGATCGCCAAGTTATCGTTCGCGTCGTGCGCGTTGGCGGTGGCCCTTTCGGTGCATGCTCAGAGCGCGCTTCCCGAGGGCGAGAACAAGAAGCTGGTCGAGAAGCTCTGTCTCGATTGTCACGGCCCTGAAAACTTCGTCAAGCTCCGTCTGGACAAGGCCGGCTGGGAAAAAGTCATCGGCGAGATGATCGAAAAGGGGGCCACGGGTAGTGACGAGGAGTTCGATAAAGTCGTCGCCTACCTGGTGAAGAACTTCGGCAAAGACAAGTCCCGCTAGGCTCTTATCGCGGACCCAATTCAATCCAATGAGGCCGCGGCCCGCCTTGCGCGTAATTCGGAATTGGAAAGAATGCACTGTCACTCAAACGGTAAACCCACCAACATCCGTAGGGAACGTGAGAGCCTTTGCCCTCGTGCAGCAATAAGTATTTGCCATCGGGCGACCACTCGATTGGCGAGAGTACCTGTTTACCAGGGTCAAGCCGCCTCGATTCGCCGGTTGCCAGGTTCTGCAGAACGGCATCATAGCTCGCGGTCAAATACGTGATCCATGTCCCCATCGGCGAGGCTTGGGCCGCCCCCGCATTCAAGATCTCGCGAAATCCGCCCGTCTTGGAATCGATGACCAGGACACGGCCACCGCGCGACAACAGGAGGTTCTCACCGTCCGCCATCCAGTCCAGAAATTCTCTTGTCGTAGTGTTGAGGTCATATCGAGAAGCCAAAGGTAAATCGAGGCTCTTCTGAACGCTCGCCCCGTGGAACTTCGCGAGATACAGCCCGCGTGCTTCGAGATTCGCGCCGCGAGGCATGCCGCTAAACGCAATGGATTCTCCGTTGGGAGAGAGCGCGATCGCCGAAGCGTCGACACAAACCTCCGAGCGTGCACGAACCGACGCGTTCATGTCAAGCTCCACAATCTGACCGCAGTATGTTGCGAGCGCCGCTAGATAGGCCTCAGTGTCGTGTAGCGCCAGCGGAACCGGGTTGGGAGGCATTGAGGCAAAAACGATTCGATTCCGGGATATCGTATTCGCGGCCAGTACACCAGAAACATCTCGTAACGAGCGCGTTTGATGCGTCTCGTCAAAGAATCGAATATCCAGTGCGAGATCACCTTCGCGAATCTGTGCAAGCGCGAGGCCTGATTTCGAGCGTTCGACGAGTTCGCGCGCCAAGCTCCGATCAGTTCTATGATCGAGCCATGTGCACGACGACACACCGAAAGCTAGAAGGATCACCGCAAGCCGCATTCGAAACTCTCAGCTAAGCGTTCACGTCGACCACCACTCGTCCGCGAATCTTGCCCGTCAGGATCTGCTCGCCCAGCGCGAACACTTTTTCAAGCGGCGCTTCGACGATCATGTTGTCCAGCAGGTTCATGGGCAGGTCGCGCATCAGGCGCGACCAGATTTCGCGGCGCTTGGCGTTGGGGACGCGCGTCGAATCGATGCCCAGGATCGCGACGCCGCGCAGGATAAACGGGAATACCGTGGTGCTGAGCGTCGGTCCGCCGGCGAGTCCGCACACCGCCACCGCGCCGCCGATCGCCATGGAACGCAGAACGCCTGCCAGCGCATCGCCGCCCACGCTATCGATCGCCGCAGCCCAGCGCGCCGTTTCCATGGGACGCTTGGACGGCGCGGCCACGGTCGCGCGATCCAGAATCTCGGCTGCGCCAAGCGATTTCAAATAATCGTGAAACTGCGGCCTTCCCGTCGAAGCGACGACCCTATAACCGAGCTTCGCCAGAATCGCCACCGCGACACTTCCCACGCCGCCCGCTGCGCCTGTCACGAGCACTTCCCCGCCTTCAGACTTCAGCCCATGGTGCTCAAGCGCGAGCACCGATTGCATCGCCGTGAATCCTGCGGTCCCGATTCCCATGGATTGCTTCAGCGTCATGCCCTTGGGCAAAGGAACGATGAATTCGGCGTCCAGCCGTGCGTATTGCGCGTAGCCGCCCCAATAAACTTCGGAGGTCCCGCAGCCGGTGACCACCACTTCATCGCCGGGATGGAAGGCGGCGGACGTCGATTCCACCACCGTGCCGGCAAAATCGACGCCAGGCACCATGGGGAACTTCCGGATCACTCCCGGTTTTCCGGTCACAGCCAAACCGTCTTTGTAGTTCAGACTCGAATACACGACGCGCACCAGCACTTCGCCGAACGGCAGCGCAGATTGATCGATTTCCTGGATAGATGCGGTGAACTGGGAATCTTTCTGATCCGCGATGAGAGCTTTGAATTTCGACATTGGGCCTATGATAGCGAACCAGCGCTCAATCCCTCACGCGCGCCGGTACGATTCGCAGGCCGCTCACCGACTGCTCCCCTGCACCGCCCGCTTCGTGATACTCGGCGTCCTGGTTGACCTGCCATACGTCGTAGTGCGCCTCGCCCGCGATGATGTTCCTCGCTGTCAGCATCGCCGTCATCATAGCGTGATCCTGGTTGTTGTACTTGTGCATCCCGTTGCGCCCCACCAGGTGCAAATTGGGATACCGCAGATCGATCTCCGCCCGCACCGCGGCAACGTGAGTGGCGTATTCATCGTCGTAAACGGGGTAGGCCTTGACTTGCCGGATCACGCACCCGTCGAGGATGTCCTCCACTCGCGCCAAACCGATCTGTTGAAGCTCTCGTTTCGCGAGTTCAATCAAGCCGGCGTCCTGCATGTTCCAAGTGCCGTCGCCTTCGAAGCAAAAGTATTCGAGCCCATAACAGCAGTGTTCGGAGTCGGGAACCATTTCAGGGGACCACGATTTGTAGTTCTGAATTCTTCCCACTCTCACCCTGGGATCGTGGATGTAGATCCAGTTGTCGGCGAAGGCTTGCCGATCCTTCAGGATGAGTCCAACGGTCAGGAAATCGCGATACTTCAAGGACTCTGCAGCGCGCATCGCCGGGGCAGAAAACTGCGGCTCGATCGCACGCGCCAAGCCTTGGATAGGCATCGACGAAATGACGTGTTCACCCGAAAATGTTTCACCGCCCTGTGTAGTCACGGTCCAGGTTCGCGATGGGGCGTCGTAGCGGCATCCGGTCACGCGCTGTCCTAACAGGACCTTGCCACCCATTCGGCGGATCTCCTCCGTGCAGCTCTCCCACATCATCCCGGGACCCTTGCGTGGATACCGGAACGTATCGATGAGCGTCTTGATTACCTGCGAGCGGTCCTTGGGCTCCTTCCGCGGCAACAGCGCGTTTTTGATCGCGCTGGCGAGCGACAGTCCTTTGATGCGTTGCGCTGCCCAGTCCGCGGAGATATCTCTGCAGCTCATCCCCCACACTTTTTCGGTGTACGTTTTGAAGAAGATGGTGAAGAGGCGTTTTCCGAAACGGTTGCTCACCCAGTCCTCGAAGGATTTCTCATTCGGGTTGGGATGCACGCGAGCCCACGCGTAAGAAGCCACGCAGCGCGCCGATTCGATGATTCCCAACTTGCTAAGCGCCTCAAACGCTTTCAACGGGTAGCTAAAGAATTTGCCGTTGTAGTAGATTCGCGAGGATCGCGGCCGTTCCAGCAGGTCGTCAGCCAGAATCTCTGTCCAAAAATCCTCAACTTCCTTCGACTTGGAAAAAAAGCGGTGCCCGCCGATGTCGAAGTGGAAGCCCTTGTAGTGGACCGTGCGTGAAATGCCTCCGACGTACGCGGCATCAGCCTCGAGGACGGTCACCGGGTGTCCTGCTTTCGAGAGCAGGTAAGCTGCCGTGAGTCCCGCTGGTCCGGCCCCAATGACGACTGCCTTGTTGCGAGCTTCCATCGGCGAGACTATTGTCATCTTAACAGCGTTCCCGAAGACGCCAGTTCACGGAACATGAATTATAATTGGATTTAGACCGTTTTTTCTCCGCAGCTCCGGCGTCCATCTCTCCGGCACTCGCATCTAAATGAACACTGTGTTGAATCGGCTCAATCTGAAATGGGGTTTCTCGTTCGATGACCTGTACCAACGCGACGGCCTGGTGCGTCTGGACACCGTTTTCACGGAGTATCTAAATTCCGCCGACGTGGCCCTGTTCAATCGCTTGATGGAGGCCCGCTCCAGTGAGCTGACGCGCAAGCAGAGCTCGGATCTCATGGTTGACCTGGCGCCGCACGTCGAGGATTTCATCGGAGAGCTATTCGGTATCACCGCCGCGGTGCGCTCTCTACAGGCCAAGCACAACGCGCTGGAGCCGATCTACGCGGTCAAGCGCAAATTCGTCCAGAAGAAAGCCATCAGTGGCGTCACGGAGAGTCAGGCCAGCGCGATCAACGGTGCGGGGCTCGCGGCGGAACTGGAATCGCTGTTCAACGCGCCGCTTACCGAAGAGACCTTTGTCGAACACGTCTCGCGGTGGCTCGAAGACGAGCCTGCGCACACCACACAGCTGGCGATCGCGCAGCAGTACGCGGCCTGGGCCGCCCTGTCGCCCGCGGGAAAAGCGAAACATCATCACGACGTTTTGTTCCGAGTGCCGCACAAGCTCGATCCCATGCACTTGGTTCCCGTCGAGACCGTCCACATCGATGGCATCGCCCGGCTCGCGTTTCCGGAAAATCATCTGCGCCATCGCGAAGGATTCAAGCTGACCGATGCGGGAATGGGCCTCGCCGCGGCGCTCGATCAGGCGCACTATTGCATCAAGTGCCACAACCAGGGCAAGGATTCCTGTTCCACCGGCCTTCAGGAAAAAGACGGCGCTTTCAAGAAGAGCGTGTTCAATATCACGCTCGCGGGTTGTCCGCTGGAAGAAAAAATATCGGAGATGAACGTGGTCAAGCAGCGCGGAAATTCCATCGGCGCACTGGCCATTGTCACCATCGACAATCCGATGTGCGCGGGAACCGGCCATCGCATTTGCAATGACTGCATGAAGTCCTGCATCTTCCAGAAGCAGGAACCGGTGGATATCCCGCAGGTGGAGACACGAACACTCAAGGATGTTCTGGAGCTCCCCTGGGGATTCGAGATTTACAGTCTGCTGACGCGCTGGAATCCGCTGGACTTCAAGCGTCCCGTGCCCCAGCCGGATTCGGGATACAAAGTGCTGATCGTCGGCCTGGGACCCGCGGGATTCACACTGTCGCATCACCTGATGAATGACGGCCACACGGTGGTCGCCATCGACGGATTAAAAATCGAGCCGCTGGACCAATGCGTTTCCGGCGTCACGCCGCTGGGGGAACGTGTTCCGTTCCACCCGATTCGCGATGTGAACGAGCTGTATGAATCGCTGGACGATCGCGTGATGGCAGGATTCGGTGGTGTTGCCGAGTACGGCATCACCGTCCGCTGGAACAAGAATTTCCTGAAAATTATCCGCCTGCTGCTGGAGCGGCGCGCGCAATTCAACATGTTCGGCGGCGTGCGCTTCGGCGGCACATTGACCGTGGACAGCGCCTTCGACCTGGGCTTCGATCATGTGGCGCTGTGCGCAGGCGCCGGCCGTCCCACCGTGATTCCGATGAAAAACGGCCTGGCGCGAGGTGTCCGGCAAGCCTCCGATTTTTTGATGGCGCTCCAGTTAACTGGCGCGGCCAAAGCCAACTCTGTGGCGAATCTCCAACTGCGTATGCCCATCGTGGTGATCGGCGGCGGACTGACCGCGATCGATACGGCGACGGAATCGCTCGCCTATTATGTGGTGCAGGTCGAACGGTTCCTGGAGCGCTACGATGCCCTGACTGCCGATGGCGTCGACGTTCCAAAGCACTGGACGGCTGAAGATAAAGCCATCGCGGATGAATTTCTAGCCCATGCGCGCGCGATCCGCGCCGAGCGCGCCGCCGCTGCCTGCGCGGGGCGGGCCCCGAATCTAGTGCGTCTGCTCGATTCGTGGGGCGGCGTGACCATCGCCTATCGCCGTCGCATGATCGATTCGCCCAGCTATACGCTGAATCACGAAGAGGTTGCCAAGGCGCTGGAGGAAGGCATCCGGTTCGGCGAAAACCTCACACCGCAAGCGGTCGAGCTCGATTCGTACGATCACGCGGTTGCGCTTCAACTGAAAAACGCTGCCGGGGAATTGGTCCGAATGCCGGCTAAAGCGATCCTAGTCGCTGCTGGTACGCAGCCGAACACTGTGCTGGGCCGTGAAGATCCACTCAACATTTTTCTGGATGGCAAGTGGTTCCAGGCGGTGGACGACGACGGGCGTCCCGTGAAACCGGAACGCGTCGCCAAGCCGTCGGCGTCGCGTGTGCTGATGTCTGTTCGCGCCGACGGGCGGGCCATCAGCTTCTTCGGCGATCTGCATCCGTCTTATGCCGGCAACGTCGTGAAAGCCATGGCCAGCGCGAAACAGGGTTATCCGGTGGTGTCGCGGGCGCTGGCGCGTGTCGCTCCGCATACGTCGGACTTGGTCGAAAAGCTCCATCGCGAGCTGCGCGCTGTGGTGCATGACGTGATTCGCCTCACGCCCACCATCGTCGAAGTGGTGGTCAAGGCGCCGATGGCGGCACGCGCGTTCCGGCCCGGACAATTCTATCGGCTTCAAAACTTCGAAACCTTGGCGCCACGCTCGCAGGGAACGACGCTCGCCATGGAAGGCCTCGCGCTGACCGGCGCTTCAGTGGACCGCCAGGAAGGCTTGCTATCCACCATCGTGCTCGAAATGGGCGGATCGTCGGATTTGTGCGCGCTGCTTAAACCGGGCGAGCCGGTGGTCCTGATGGGCCCCACGGGAACACCGACCGAGACTCCCGCGCGGGAAACCGTACTGCTGGTGGGCGGCGGACTGGGTAACGCGGTGCTGTTTTCTATCGGCCAGGAACTTCGCGCCAGCGGGTCGCACACCATCTATTTCGCTGGATACAAGAAGATCATCGATCGCTACAAGGTGGAAGAGATCGAAAAGGCCGCCGATGTCGTGGTGTGGTGCTGCGACGAAGCCCCTGGATTCACCCCCGGCCGCGTGCAGGACAAGGCGTTTGTCGGGAACATCGTCGAGGCGATGATCGCCTACGGCCGCGGGGATTTGGACGATCCTGAAATTCCACTCAACTCGGTCGACCGCCTGGTCGCGATCGGCTCCGACGCGATGATGGCCGCGGTCGCGGCGGCGCGGCATACGTCGCTTGCGCCGTATCTCAATCCGAACCACAAAGCGATCGGCAGCATTAATTCGCCGATGCAGTGCATGATGAAAGAGATCTGCGCGCAGTGCTTGCAGCTTCACAAAGACCCGCAGACTGGCGAAGAGACCGTGGTCTTCTCGTGCTTCAATCAGGACCAGTCGCTCGATCAGGTGGATTGGTCGAACCTGCGGACCCGTCTTACCCAAAATGGCGTTCAGGAAAAGCTGACCAAGCAGTGGATCGACCGGTGCTTGCGGCAGCTCGGGGCTCGGGAAGAGCTGGTAGCGCACTAAAGCTATTTCACGCAAAGACGCAAAGTTCGCAAAGTCATTTCTTGGCGCCTTTGCGTCTTTGCGTGAGATTCTCATATCCCGCGCCCGTGACGATTACTCACACGATATAATTTCTTCATGATCAAAGCCACCGAAAAGATCTGGCACAACGGAAGGCTCATCGCCTGGAACGACGCCAAGATTCACGTGCTTTCGCATGTGACCAGCTACGGGAGTTCGGTTTTTGAAGGTGTTCGCTGCTATGCGACCCAACAGGGTCCGGCCATCTTCCGCGCCAAGGAGCACATGCGCCGGCTGCACGATTCGGCCAAGATCTATCGCATGGATATTCCCTACTCGATCGACACTCTGTGCGCGGCGATGATCGAGGTGGTGCAGGCCAACAAGATGGACTCGTGCTACCTGCGCCCGCTGGTGCTGCGCGGATACGGCAACGTTAGCGTGATGCCCACCAAGGACAATCCCATCGAGTGTTACGTGGCTTGCTGGGAATGGGGCAAGTACCTGGGCACTGAGGCGATCGAGCAGGGCGTCGACGTGTGCGTTTCCAGTTGGACGCGCATGGCTCCGAACACCCTGCCCGCGCTCTCCAAGGCCGGCGCGAATTACATGAACTCGCAGTTGATCCGCATGGAAGCCGCGGTGAACGGCTACGCCGAAGGGATCGCTCTGGATTCGAGCGGCTACGTCAGCGAAGGCTCGGGCGAGAATCTGTTCGTGGTGCGCGACGGAAAGCTGATCACGCCTCCGCTCGGCGCGAGTGTTCTGCCCGGAATCACGCGCGACACGATCATGCAGATCGCTCGCTCGCTCGATATTCCGGTGGTCGAAGGACTGATCCCGCGTGAAATGCTGTACATCGCCGATGAAGTGTTCTTCGTCGGAACAGCAGCGGAGGTCACGCCGATCCGGTCCGTGGATCGCATCACGATCGGCGCGGGCAAACGCGGCCCGATCACGGAAAAGCTCCAAACGCAGTTCTTCGCGATCGTGGAAGGCCGCACGCCCGATAAGTTCGGATGGTTATCGCCGGTCGCGCAGCCGGTAGGCGCCGCAAAATAGACGCGAGCCCATGAGCCAGCACGGGTGGGAGGCGGATCACCGAAGATTCGAACAGGAAATCCGTAGCAGGCAACGCAATATTGTTTTTCCGGATACGGTCCGCAATGACCGGCTCGTGAACGTTTTTCTATGGAGGGGCTCTCCGAATCCACCACTGGTTCAGCGCATCGCGGCCTGGTTGTTCGGCTTGATCTTCATGGTCTCTGGCCTGGTGTCCCTGAATGTTGCCGTTGACGAGAGAACGGGCGGAGTGCCCCTGTTCATCATTACGGTTGCCTACTTCACCCTCGGAGTAAAGATTTTCTGGAACGGGTTTCCGCGAAAACAGCGGTGAGACGAACTGAGCCCAGCCGCGAGGAGTGGACTGCCGGAGGTAGCAATTCCCGCTCCGCGCGCTGTGCTCGGAGAGAATATCGAATCATAGGTTTCCGCGGGAACCAGACCAGTGGCCACCTCCCCCGAGACTGACTCACAAGCCCGGCTCCTCGCAGAAATCTTCATCAGTTGTAGCAGGAGCCCGGCGAAGATACTACGGGGTTGCTACT
Source organism: Bryobacteraceae bacterium (assembly GCA_035568415.1). GTDB lineage: Bacteria > Acidobacteriota > Terriglobia > Bryobacterales > Bryobacteraceae > Palsa-187. Next base: position 148,386 of record DATMOC010000021.1, read on the forward strand.
ATTTTCAACAGGTCTTTCCCGTGCCGTTGGAGCCAGATACGGGCGGCGCATTGTGACAAAGCTGTGCAAAAACCAGGAGCGCCATGAAATGTAGCGGCCGCAACGTCTCGACTGGCGAACCGATCGAGATCCAGTTCGAATCCGTTATCGGCCATGTCGATCCTCTGCTGGCTTCCGATGAAGGCACATGGATCGCGCCGGGTTTTATCGATCTTCAAGTCAACGGATTCGCCGGCGTCGACTACAATTCGCCGGTCGCGCCGCACGAAGAGATCGCGCGTTCCATTCGCGCGATTTTCTCCACCGGCGTTACGCGCTTCTTCCCCACGGTGATCACGGGCGCTCCCGATCAGATGATCGGCATACTGCGGAACCTGGCGGCTGCCCGCGAATCGCTTCCCGACGGCGCCGCGATGGAAGCATTCCATGTTGAAGGTCCATACATTTCGCCCGACGACGGACCTCGCGGCGCGCATCCCGCCCAATGGGTACGGCCGCCGTCGATTGAGGAGTTTCGTCGCTGGCAAGATGCCGCGCGCGGTCATGTCCGCTTGGTCACACTATCGCCGGAATGGCCTGAGGCGACTCGCTACATCGAACATCTTTCGAGCGAAGGAGTTGTTTCCAGCATCGGCCACACTCGCGCGACGTCGCAGCAAATCCGCGACGCCGTGAGCGCCGGCGCGACGTTGTCGACCCACCTGGGTAACGGCGGCCATGCCACCCTTCCGAAATTCCCCAACTATATCTGGGATCAGCTCGCCCAAGACCGCCTTGCGGCGAGTTTCATTGTCGACGGCATTCATCTCGATGACGCCTTCCTCAAGACGGCACTCCGTTCCAAAGGAATCGAGCGAAGCATCCTCGTCACGGACGCCGTAATGCCGGCGATGTGCCAGCCTGGAATTTATAAACTCGGTGAGGTTGAAGTGGAGTTGAACGAAGCGGGCCGCGTCCAACTGCGCGGCGGAACGCGGCTGGCCGGATCGAGCCTCCGCATGGACCATGCCATCGGCAACGTGATGCGGATCGCAGGTTTGAGCCTAACGGAAGCCATCACTATGGCGACCGTCAATCCAGCGCGGGTTGGCCGAGTCTCTTCGCGACAGCGCGGTCTGACACCGGGCGAGCGCGGCGACATCGTGAGATTCCGCGTGGAAGACGGTCTCGTTCGGATCGTCGAGATGTTCATGAGTGGCCGCCGCGTCTTCCCGGAATCAACTTCTTAGCGATCTTGTGAAGTCTTGAGAATCACGTCAATCAACCCAGCCGTCGTATGCGGATTTGCCTCGACCGCGACCGTCAGTTCGTGCTCACGCGCAGTCTCCGAGGTGATCGGCCCTATGGAAGCGATCTTCACTCCGTCCAGCGCTTCCCTGCCCGCCGCGGCGACGAAATTGGTCACCGTCGACGAGCTGGTGAACGTAATCCAGTCCGGCTTTCGAGCCAGCGCTTCGCGCGTGCGATCAGCCGCGTCCTCGGGGACCACCGTACGATACGCCTCGACCACGTCGACGTGAGCGCCGCGCCGTTGCAATTCCATCGGCACCAGATCGCGCGCCACCGCCGCACGCGGCAGCAGGAGTCTGCGCCAGTTCAAGTCCTCCGACGCGAATGCCTTCACCAGACTCTCTGCCACGTACTCCTCCGGCATCTTGTCCACTTTCAGATGCAGCGCCTCCACTGCCGCGCGTGTCGCCGGCCCGATCGCGCAGATCTTGGCTTTGAGCGACCGCAAATCGACGGCTGAGCGATCTAAGCGATCAATGAAATACCGGACGCCATTCACGCTCGTAAAAATCAGCCAGTCGTAGGATTCGAGTTGGGCGATCGCCGCATCCAGTGGTCCAGGATCCGCAGGCTCTCGTATCTCGATCGTGGGAACCAGCAGAACTTCCGCCCCGAGCGCTTCCAACGGATCTGCCAGTTCAGCCGCCTGCCGCCGGTCCCGCGTGACGACGATCCGCTTTCCGAACAGCGGCAGCCGCTCAAACCAGTTGAATTTTTCGCGCAGCGCGACTACTTCTCCGATCACGATGGTCGCCGGTGGCTTCATGACTGACAGCTTTTCGGAAAGATCGCCCAGTGTTCCAACGATGGTCTGCTGATCCGGGCGCGTAGCCCAACGGACCGCCATCGCCGGCGTTTCGGCCGACCTTCCGTGAGCGATCAGCTCCCGCGCGATGGCCGGAAAATTCACCAGTCCCATGAACAGCACGATAGTTTCCGCCGCGCCGATCTTGGACCAGTCGATGGCCTCGACATTGTGGCCGGTCACGAATGTCACAGCCGAGGTATGTTCGCGATGGGTCAGCGGAACGCCAGTGTACGCGGCGACTCCTAGGGGCGTAGTTACGCCGGGCACGATTTCGAACGGGATGCCGGCCGCAGCGAGCGTGTCGATCTCTTCCCCGCCCCGCCCGAAGATGAATGGATCGCCGCCTTTTAGCCGCACCACGGTCCACCCGCGCCGTGCCCGCTCCACCAGCATTTGCGAAATTTCTTCTTGAGTAAACTCGCGAGCCGAGCGCTTCTTGCCCACGTACACGCGCTCCGCGCTCGCAGGCGCCAGATCGAGCAGGCGGTCGTTGGCCAGGTGATCGTACAGGATGGAGTCCGCGCGCTCCAGAACTTTCTTGCCTTTGATGGTCAGCAGGCTCGGATCGCCCGGTCCCGCGCCGACCAGGTAGACCTTCATGCAGCGTAGACTTCTTTCAGAATCTCGCGCGCGCCTTTTTCCAGAAGCTGCTGGCCGAGCGTGCTACCGATCTGTATGGCGTCACTGCCCGTCACTTCACCCCGAATAATTCGCGATCCATCGGGTGAGGCCACGATCGCGCGCAGATGAATCGACGAACCGTGCACGACGGCATGTCCACCCACCGGAACCTGGCATCCGCCGCCCAGCGTCGCCAGCAACGCGCGTTCGGCCGTGACGGCCGAGCGTGTTTCAGGATCATCCAGCTTGCAGACCAACTGCCACGCCGGGCCGCCATCGCCGCGAGTTTCGATCGCGAGCGCGCCTTGACCGACGGCGGGGCACATGATCTCCACTGGAAGCATTTCTTGAATCCGATCCGCCCATCCCAGCCGCCGCAATCCCGCCGCCGCGAGTACGATCGCGTCGTATTGTCCTTCATCCAGCTTGCGCAACCGCGTGTCTACATTGCCGCGCAGAGTTTCGGTCACGAATCCACGGCCCAATGCGTGTAGCTGTGCGGACCGCCGCAGCGAACTCGTGCCGATCTTGGCGCCAGAGCCCAGCGCGCTCAGCGGACGCCCTACCAGCGCGTCGCGCGGATCTTCGCGCTCCGGAAACGCCGCCAGCGTCAGGCCCTCCGGAATCTCCGCGGGAACATCCTTCAAACTGTGCACAGCCAGATCGATGGCGCGGGCCGACAGCGCTTCTTCGATCTCTTTCGTAAACAGTCCCTTGCCGCCCACCTTCGCCAGCGGCACGTCGAGAATCTTGTCCCCGGTGGTCTTGATGATCTCCAGACGCGTCTCCGCGCCCAATTCGGCGAGCTTCGCCGCAATGTGCCGAGCCTGCCATAGCGCGAGTTGTGAACCACGTGAGCCGATGACGATCATGTCAGTGTTCGCCGTTACTAACGTTCATTCACGTTCATTAACGGCCAATTTCATCCTTCCCCCAGCCGGAACAACTTTCGGATCGTACTCACCAGATGAATCCCGCTCGGCTCCGCGGCCTGCTTGCGCAGCTCCGTGATCGGCCCGTGCGCGATTTTGTTGATGATTCCGCGCGTGATCGCCTGGATCGCTTCTTCCTGCTGCGGCGTCAGCATCCCGAGCTTCCCCCTCATTCGATCGATCTCCGCGGAGCGTACCACCTCTAGTTGCTCCTGCAAGCTGACGATGGTCGGCGTCACTTCGCGCGTCTTCAGGCGCAGCACCATCCGTTCGACTTCCTCGCGGATGATGTCTTCGGCCTCCCCGGCGACCTCGACGCGCCCCTTCAAGTTTGTATCGACCACTTTTTGCAAATCGTCGATGTCGTAAAGGAACACGCTTTCCAGTTCATTCACCTGCGGCTCGATGTTGCGCGGCACTGCGATGTCGATCAAAAACATCGGGTGATTGCGCCGCCGCCCGATCACACCCTTCATCTGTTCCTTGGTGATGATGAAGTGCGGTGCGCCGCTGGACGCGATCACGATGTCGACATCCGCCACTGCGGTTGCGAACTTCTCGTAGTCGACCACGCGGCCCTGGATTTCCTCCGCCATTGCTTCGGCGCGCGCCCGGGTGCGATTCGTAACCAGAATTTCAGAGACGCCCGCCCGACGCAGGTGTCGCGCGGCAGACTCCGCCATTTTTCCCGCGCCGACTAGCAGCACGCGTTTGCTGCCAAGGGAGCCGAAGATCTCCTTAGCCAGCTCCACTGCGGCGTAACTCACGGAGACCGCACTCTGGCCGATGTCCGTCTCGGAACGAACCCGCTTGGCTACGTTGAACGCGCGCGTCAGCAGCAAGTCCAGAAATCCGCTGATTGAGCCGCATTCCTTCGCCAGCGTGTACGCGTCCTTGAGCTGTCCCAGGATCTGTGGTTCACCGACCACCATTGAATCCAGGCTCGACGCGACGCGGAACAAGTGCCGAATCGCGTCCGGCCCGTCGTGCCGGTACAGGTAGGGAGAAACCCAGTCGCGTTCCACCGCGCGCGATTCAGCCAGGAAGACTTCTACTACGGCCTCGGCATCCGACTGCTCGTCCGCAGTCACCATGATCTCCACGCGATTGCAGGTCGAAAGAATCATTCCTTCCAGCAGACCTGGCCGCCCTTTCAGGATTCCGAGAGCTGCCGGAAGCGCCTGCTCTTCAAACGCCAGGCGCTCGCGCACTTCCACTGGAGCCGTGCGGTGGTTCATGCCTGTGATGAAGAGCTTCATCGTTCCAACGTCGGCCTCAACCCCACGTGCGCTGCCCAGGTCAGCGCCGCGCATCCCAGAACCGCCAGCGCCATCACCGCCGCTTTGCGCCCGCGCCACCCCGCCGACGTTCGCAGGAAGATCATCACCAGACACAGTGCCCAGGTTCCCAGCGACAACTGGATGCGAGGCTGCGTCACCCACGCGGTTCCGCTTTCGATGGACGCCCAGGTCACGCCGAAAATCAGCCCCAACGTGAGCAGCACGAATCCCAGCCCCATCGACACGCTGATCAAATTGTCCAGCGTGGCGAGTGGCGGCAATTTCTCCAGAAACCTGCCGGTCCGCTTGGTCTTCAGCCGGCGCTCCTGCATCAGATAAAACACCGATGCGACCGCGGTCAGGAGCAGTGCGGCGAATCCCGCCAGCACCAATACGATGTGCACCACCAGCCAGGCATCCTTCAGGCCAACGTTGGGCCACGTCGCTACCGGCTGTTGCAGCGAGGACGCCAGCGTCATCAGGAACACTAAAGGAAACAGCGCGACTCCAGTGCTGGGAAAGTGGTAGCGGAAGTCGACGATTAAGAACACCAGCGCGATCAGAAATGCGCCCAAACTTAGCGTCGAAAAGAAGCTGTCGAGTGGAAGTCGCCCGTACGCCATCGCCAGTTCGACGATCGCCACGCCATGCAGCACTACGGCGACGCGAAACGCCGCCAGGGCCGCGGGATACAGCCTCTGGTCCCGCCGCAACAGGGCGAGCATCGAATGCACCAAGCCCAGCGCATAGAGGAAAGCCGCCGTGCGTAGCCACAGAATGCTCGATTCAATCACTATGCTTTGATTCTACGCTGCCCACGGACGGAGGGACAAAATGTCGAGGACAAGATGTCCCTCGACACGAAATTCATTGAAGATCTGGCATCGGATTTCGCGTAGCTCTGATCCCCGCAATCGCGGGTTGCATCTACGGCTTCCGTCTAAGCTGGAAGCATGGAAGACCTCACAGGTAAAGTTTCTCTGGTCACAGGCGCGACGCGTGGTATCGGGCGCGCCATCGCCGCGATGTTGTTAAAGGAAGGGAGTTCCGTAGTCATATGCGGCCGCCGCCAGGACCCCGTAGACGCGGCTGTCGCGTCGCTTGCGGCGGAGACCGGCGGTAAAGTCAAGGGCAAAGCCGCCGATGTTAGGAAGAATGATGAGGTCGCCGAGCTGTTCCAGTTCGTCGACAAGGAGTTCGGTGGTTTGGATGTGCTGGTAAACAATGCAGGCGTCGGAGTGTTTCGATCCATTTCAGAATTGTCCGTACAGGATTGGCTGTATGTGATCGAGACGAATCTCCACGGCGTCTTCTATTGCACGCGTGAAGCTTTGTTCAGATTCGGAACCCGAGCGGGTGGGTACATCGTCAATATAAGTAGCCTCGCTGGAAAGAACCCGTTTGCAGGTGGTGCCGCTTACAACGCTTCCAAATTCGCGCTGACTGGCTTCAGTGAGGCTGTAATGTTGGACAAAAGGAACGATATGGTTCGAGTGAGCTACGTGATGCCGGGAAGCGTTGCAACCGAGTTCGGTGGTACTGGGGATGGTGCAGATTGGAAAATCTGGCCCGAGGACATTGCCGAAATAGTACGAATGCTGCTTCGGATGCCCGAAAGAACGTTAATCAGCCGGGTAGAAGTTCGTCCATCCCGGCCGAAAAGATAGATACGGCTGGAGAATCCGGCAGCGATAAGGAGCATCTAAAAAAGTGGCAATCGGGTTGCCTGAGAGTTTGTGGAAGGGAGCTGATAGGCAGTCGGCTCCCAGGGTAGTTAGAAAGGCGGTAGATAAAATGGTACGGCTGAATATTCCGTTGGACCCCGGAAAGACCGGGCGGGACGCGATGTCCCTCGAATCCAACCTCCGGCGTATGATCATCGGGCAGGATGAGGCAATTGAGCAGATCGTCAACATCTATCAAATGAACCTCACCGGGATGAGCGCTCCGGGCCGCCCCATCGGGAATTTCCTGTTCCTGGGTCCCACTGGTTCCGGCAAGACCCGGATCGTGGAGGCCACCGCCGAAGCGCTGCTCAAGAATCCGCGCGCGGTCATCAAAATCGATTGCGCCGAGTTCCAGCACAGTCATGAGATCGCGAAGCTGATCGGCTCGCCTCCCGGATACCTCGGACATCGCGAAACGCATCCGCTGCTGTCGCAGGAAGTGCTGAATCAGTATCACACTGAAACCATCAAGCTGAGTTTCGTCCTGTTCGACGAAATCGAGAAAGCCTCGGACTCGCTGTGGAACTTGCTGCTCGGCATTCTGGACAAAGCTACCTTGACGCTGGGCGACAATCGCAAGGTCGATTTTTCGCGCGCGATGATTTTCATGACCAGCAATCTGGGCGCGGCCGAGATGAGCAACATCATGGCGCCGAAGCTTGGATTCAACGTCCGCGAAGGCCGCGAGAATTCGGCCAACGGCGTGGTCGATGAAAAAACTACCGGTAAACTTGCCCGCACGGGAGTAGAAGCCGCCCGGAAGAAATTCACACCGGAGTTCATGAACCGGCTGGATAAGATCGTCACCTTCCATCCACTCGGCAGCGAGCAGTTAAGGAAGATTCTCGATATCGAATTGAACCTGGTTCAACAGCGCATTTTCAACACGGCCACCGATCGCGCGTTCGTATTCACACTGAGCGATTCGAGCAAGGGTTTTCTGCTCGAAGAAGGCACCGACATGAAGTACGGCGCCCGCCATCTGAAACGCGCCATCGAACGGCTCCTGGTCCAGCCGATGTCGAATCTGATCGCCACCGATCAGGTCCGCGGCGGCGATTGGATCCGTGTCGATTTCGACACGAGTGCCAAGTCCTTGTCTTTTGCCAAGGAAGCCGAAGGGCTGCCTATCCAGGACATGGCCCGCCTGGTCGACAATTCCGTGACGCTCCCAGCGATGGCAGCGGCCAGCGGAGCCTCGGCCGAGCCGGTAAGAACAGTATCCGCCCGAAGCTCAAAGAGAAGCTAGCAAGCAGGAGTCAGGAGACACAATTCCTGACTCCTATTTTTTTGATGTGGGGCAAGCTTTCAGCTTGCGCTCCAGTCGCGCGAACGTCTTTCCCTCTCACCTTGGTGGAGTAAGTTCAGGCGGTCAAGCCGCGCATTCGCCACGGCCCAGTTCCAGCGAATACGCGACGTCGTCACCCCAGTCGAGATACATCTCCGGAGCCAGGTCGGCCGGCTTCACCAGATCCGCAGTGAGTTTGCGGAACGTTTCCACCTTGTGCCGCAGCACATAGGAACGGAACGTCTCGCCCTCTTGCCGGTTCGTCTTGAAGTGCGTAAGCACCCGGTCGACCGCCACCGGCACCAGCCGCGCCGGCAGGCTTTGGATCGCGACACCGAACTCGTTCTGCGTTCCGCCGAGCAGCATCAGGTAGTACGGGACTTCCTTGCCCTCGATCTTGCGCGCGTTGCCGTAGAACCCGATGTCTCCAATCCAGTGCTGCCCGCACGAATTGGGGCAACCGCTCGAGTTGATCTTCAGCCGCCGCACCAACGGATCGGTTTCCTTGGCCAGGAGCGGCGACAACGCGGCACCCAGCCCCATGGTCTTGGTCAGCCCCAGATTGCAGCTATACGCGCCCGGACACGTGATCACGTCGCTGATCTCGTCAGCTCCCGATTCAGCCAGCCCCAACGCTTTCAGCGCCCCATAGACACGATTCACTGCACCCACCGGAACATACGCCAGTACGACGTTCTGATTCATGGTGAAACGCAGCGCGCCGTCGCCGGCCTGATCGGCCAGATCGGCGAGCCCGTACATCTGTTGGCCGGTCAGATTGCCTTGCGGAACCTTCACCGTGACGATGGTGTATCCCGTCTGCTTTTGCTTCTGCGTGTTGGTTTCGCGCCAGGCTTGAATATCGGATGAAGCTTCGTACATCGGGAGCAATTCACCCGATCCAGGCGGTGGTGGATGCGGCTGAAAACCACCGAAGCCGTCGGGGACCTCTTCGGGCATCGGGATTCCGCCGTTCTGCAGAATATCGCGGTATTCTTCCTCGATCGTGTCGCGCAGCCAGTCAAACCCGCGTTCCCGCATCACGAACTTCAAGCGGGCTTTGTTCTTGTTGTTGCGGTTCCCGTGGCGATTGAAAACCCGGATCACGGCTTCCACTCGCTTGACGATGTCCTCGGCCGGGACGAACTCATCCAGCAACCGCGCCTCGACCGGCAACGGTCCCAAACCTCCGGCTACCGTCATCCGGAACCCGCGCTCACCGTTCCGGATCACCGCCCGCAGCCCGACGTCGTTGATCGCCGTCGCCATGCAGTCGTCCGGGCAACCCGAAAACGCGACCTTGAATTTTCGCGGCAGGCTGTCGGTTAATTCCCGATGCAGGAACGCAAACGCCAAACGCCGGGCATACGGCTGCACATCGAACGGCTCTTCCGGATGCAATCCTGCCAGCGGGCACGCCGTCACGTTTCGCACCGTGTTGTAGCACGCCTCGCGTGTCGTCAGGCGGACATCGGCCAGCGCATGCAATAGATCCGGAACCTGCTTCAGCGGGACAAAATGATACTGCATGTTCTGCCGTGTCGTCAGGTGTCCCTTGCCGCCGCCGAAATCGTCGGCAATCCGCGCCATCGCCCGCATCTGGCGTGTTGTCAACAACCCACCGGGAACCTTGGTCCGGATCATCTGGACGCCGGCTTGACGTTGCGAATAGATTCCTCGCCGCAGCCGGTGTGGACGGAATTGATCGTCGTTGATCTGGCCGGCTAGGAAAGCCTCGGCCTGACTGCGGAACAGCTCGATGTCTTCTCGGACCGTACTATCATATTGTTCTGCAATGACTTGCAGGTCCGTAGGCGATTCCGCGACTGACATAGTCTACTTGTCTATAGAGATTACCATAAACCCATTTTCGATTCAAGAATATACCCGTAGAGATCCAATCCGCGGTTCAGCCCCATGCGTCAGCTTGGGGCTATCGCTATGCCCAGGCTGGCTCCAGGCTGACGCATGGGGCTGTGCGTGTGGCGCTTACAAGGCGGCAGTGGGACGTTGAGCGGCACATGAATGAAAAGCGCGCATCTGGGAAGCTGAGACTACCAGCCTGAGCCGTCTTATCGACAGCTCGCCGTCATAGCGCTTTTCGAAGTTGATGCGCTACTGAACCAGCGCGGTCCACTCCGTCTTCCATGCTGGAGTCTCCGCGGGTTGAGTCCGGTGCGCGCGCTTCTGTTTGTACATCCGGCGATCAGCTTCCGCCAGCAACTCTTCGGCGTCTGAGCCATCACCGGGGAAGTTCGCCACACCGATGCTGACCGTCAGCAGGTTGCCATGGAACATTTGCTGTCCGATCTCTCGCACCACATCGCGGAGGTCCGCCATTTTCACCGCGGCATCGTCCGGTTCGACGCCCGGCAGCAGGACCACGAATTCGTCGCCTCCCATACGAGCGACGTAGTCGTACTCACGGCACGCGGCCTTCAGGGCGGTCCCCACAATGTGAAGAACCTTGTTGCCTTCCATATGCCCGAACCGGTCATTGACCGCTTTGAACCCGTCCAGATCGAGCACCATCACTGCCATGGGCACATGATTGCGGCGTCCGCGCGAAAGCTCCGAGTCCAGCTGCAGGAACAGCGAGCGGGCGTTGGGCAGCTTGGTCAAGAAGTCCGTGGTTGCAGACGACTCCGCCTGCCGGAAGCGGATCGCGTTCTCGATTGACATGCCGATCTTGCCGCTGATCGCCAGAAGGATGCGCACATGGTCCTTGGTGAACGAATCCCGCTCGGCGTGATACAGCGTCAGGACTCCGACGACTCCGTTTACGCCCTCCAAAGGAACAGCTACCGCCGCCCGTAATGTCGAAAACTTGGAGGGATCGTTCAAGTACCCGGGCTCCACCGACGGATTGCCGTTCAGGATCGGCTTGCGATTCTCGGCCACCCAGCCCGAAAGACCTTGTCCCACCGGAATCTCCAGCGCCGAAAACAGCCGGAAATCGTCGCCGCTCACGTAATCCGGAAAAAGCGCATTGCCGCGCCGTACCCAAATGGCGAGCGAATGATGCGGGATGATTTTTCGCAGCCGTACCGCCAGAACCGAAAGCGTCTCATCCAGACTGAGCGAATTTCCCAGGTCCTGTGAGATTTCGAACAGCGCCTGAACTTCCTGGCGCGCGGCGGCGATCGAGGTGAGGAAATCCACCGAGGACGATTTCCCCGGTTCACGCGCGGCGCCCGCCGATTCGAATCCAGCCGCGGGTGCCAGCCCGTTCATGACCTTCACTTCGGTGGAAAGCTTTTCCGGCATGCGAATCGCTTGCGCTTTCTGTTCCAGCTCCACATAGCGGCGGCTCAGAACGTCTACGACGCGCGGATCGAACGCCTTGCCGACCTCCGATTGGACGATCTTCATCGCTTCTTCCAGCGGAAGCGCCCGCCGGTATTGACGATCGGTAGCCAGCGCGTCCAGGCAATCCACCACCGACAGAATGCGTGCCCCAATCGGAATATCCTCACCGGCAATTCCGTATGGATACCCCGAGCCGTCCCATTTTTCGTGGTGCGCACGCACAATCGGGACCACCGGGTAGGGGAACTGCACGCGCTCCAGGATCTCTGCCCCGACAATCGGATGGATTTTCATCTTTTCGAACTCTTCCGGCGTCAGGCGGCCGGGTTTGGAAATGATGTGCTCGGGGACCGCAAGCTTGCCGATGTCGTGCAGGATCGCGGCGGCGCGCAGCGCGGATTGCTCGGATTCATTCAACTCCAGCTCGCGCGCGATTTCCATCGCGTAGATGCGGACGCGTTGAAGATGGGCGTGGGTGGTCTGGTCCTTGGCATCGATCGCCAGAGCCAGCGCTTCAATGGTCCGCAGGTGGAGGTTGGAAACCTCCTCCGCGTGCTTCTTCTGGTTGTCCAGCCGCTCCAGGTACAGCTTATAGGAACGATAGATCAGGTACACGATGGGGCCAGTCAACAGCACTGTCTGCCATCCGGCAAAACGGTTCAGCAGGCTGGCGCATTCCGCCACCACAGCTCCGCCGAGATAATACGGCAGCGACCAGAAATAGCAAGTGCGCCAGGTTTCGAGCAGCGGGCGGCGTTCCGCCAGCGTCATCATTAACGCGACTGGAGCGGTGTTCAGGAAAAACAGCGCGCACGTGGCGGAGGCCATTCGAATGGCCGGCTCAATGCGGCTCCCCATGGCGTCCGACGCATGAAAGATATGCGCGGTGACCCATACCGCCAGGGTCATCGAGGCGACGTTGAAAATGACTTTCGCCGGACGGGGACGCTCCGGCTGGTTCCAATAACATTGCACCAGCGTGACCGCCGCGCCGAGCATTACGGTCTCTGGCGCAGTCAATGCCGTGATTCCGAAAAGTACAAATAGAAACGTGAGCGAGAGCGTCCCGGTAATCCCGGGCACCGTGATACGCATCCCGGACGAGCAGATCGCTACCACCAAAAAGCCGCCGTATTCGAGCAGGTCGGGGGACTCCCAATTCGCAACCGTGGTTGCGAGGACACACATCGCCAGGGCAGCAGTCAGACCAATGTATATGCGCGCCTGAAGAGGCAAACGCTTCGGCTCTGGGCTCATGTCCACCGGGCTGAATGCACCCCGGTTTCCACTACGAATTATGAGTCACTTGCAGCCATCTGGCGCGACAGATTGGCACTTTCTTTCGAATAGTATTGCGACAAACTGTCTCAGCGCCGCGGTAAGTTTCGCGAGGGTACTAAGGTGTTCTGCGGAGGGCTTAACGGACTACTCCCTGGCGAAATAGAGATGTACGATGCACGAGCCTCACCATCCCGACAATGCGCAATCCGTTTTTCTTGGGATGCCCGCTATCATCGCCAGCGAGCCGATGCGCCGTCTGATGGCCATGGTGGAGCGCGTCGCGCGATCCTCCGCCATTGTGCTGATCACCGGCGAAAGCGGATCGGGCAAAGAACTGATCGCACGCGCGGTGCATCATCACTCCATGCGATCGCACCGGCCCTGGGTCGACCTGAGTTGTGCCGCGCTGCCCGAGCACCTGCTCGAAAGCGAGTTGTTCGGCTACGACAAAGGCGCATTCAGCGGAGCGGACACACACAAACCTGGATTGTTCGAGCTGGCCCACCAGGGCACCATCTTTCTGGACGAAATCGGCGACCTCGATCCGCGCATGCAGGTCAAACTGCTGCGCGTGCTCGACGGCGTTCCGTACTATCGCCTGGGTGGCGTCAAGAAGGTTTCAGTGGACGTGCGCGTGGTGGCCGCGACGAACCTGGAACTGGAGGTCGCAGTGGCCGAAGGGCGCTTTCGGAGCGATCTTTATCACCGGCTCAGCCAGATCACGCTGCGGGTTCCCCCGCTGCGCCACCGGACCGACGATATCGCCCCGATCGCCCATTACTTCCTGGCACAACATGACGCGGCGCTGAGTTTTTCCCAGGCGGCGCTGGACGTCCTGGTGACGCATCCCTGGCCCGGAAATATCCGCGAATTGCGCAACGTCGTAACCAAAGCCGCGGTGCTGGCGCAAGGCGATATCATTCTTCCTTCCGACCTCCCCATCTCCCCTGACCAGCCCCGGGTCAATGAGCGCGCTATGCCCCTGGACCCGGGGTCGAATAGTATAGAGGGAATGGAACGCCGCATGATCATGGAGGCGCTCGCGGCCACGGGCGGACATCAGCAGAAGGCCGCTGCGCGGCTCGGTATTTCGCGGCGAACCCTCAGCCGCAAGTTGAAGCTGTACGATTCGGAAGGCGTGCGCGCCGCGTTATGAGCTCCGACCAACGCCGCGAGCCCCGCCGCGAAGTCAACGGCGTCGTTCACGTACGCTTTGCCGATCCGCACAGCATCGAAATCGAAGGACGCTTGATCGACACCAGCCCCGGCGGTTTTCGAATGTCCCACGATTTCGCTTCGCTGACCGCCGGCCAGATCGTGGAATTCTCGCACGTGGAAGCCAGAGGCAAGGCACGTGTGATCTGGAATCGGATCCTGGCCGAGCGCGTCGAGACGGGATTCCTGATCGTGGGCAGAAAATCCTAGCGATCGCTGCCGAAAGCCCCCATAGTCCCCTTCATGTGATCTCTGGGCATTTGGGGGGCGGACCCCCCGGTCCCCGCGCGATCCCCTGATCGCGCTTTCGATCAATACAATCAGGCGTGCGAAGGCGTCAGCAGGCTGATCAGAGAATCGGCCGCGGACCCGGGGGTCCGCCCCCTTTATAGTCAGACGCGATTGGATTCGAACCTGAAGAATCGCCATGGACGTCCGTTGACCATACGCTCTTCCTCAGCGTGCGAGTCATCGGAGTAGCTCGAAATCGCGCTTCGCCAGAACGCGACGGCCGGTGCATTTAATTCGAGGACTCTGACCAGCCATTCACCGGGATGTTCATCCCAAAGGAGCGTTGCCATTCTCTGTCCAATCCCGTTTCTGCGAAATCTCCGGATCACAAAGAACTCCTGGACGTCATGGGCGCCAATGTCGCCCAGCCACTCCACCGCCGATCCCACCACAGCAAAGCCTGCGATCGAATTGCCAACCTTCGCCAAATACGCGTCGCAGCTGCCGCTCTTCCAAACCAGGGATGTGTCGTACGAATAGCTTCCGTCAGCCTTCGTGTCGATTTCAAACCACTCTGCCAGGTCGTGAATGTAGTGCTCGAACAAATTCCGAAGCAGTACGTCCGACTCGGGCCCAATCTTCGTGACCAGGAGATTCGACGGCGCCATGCGGAAGGGTTGCCGAATTCATCGTAATCTAAACCCATGCCCTCAGCCGGACCGGAACAAACCAAGCGCATTGTTGTAATCGTCTGGGCAGCCCTGCTCGCGTCCGTCGGCCTGCACTTCATGTTGACGCGTGTTCTCCCTCCGCCCGCGCTGGTTCCGGATTCACAGCTCCCGGCGCCGCTTCTCGTTCTCGCCATCGCAGCAGCCTTGGGGAGCTTTTATTTCAAAGCGCGTTTTGGCGTTCGTGGCGACCAGCTTCGCCCGCTGGCAATGGTGCGAGCCGCCTACATCACGGCGCTGGTTTTCAGCGAAATTCCGTCTCTCCTGGGACTGGTTCTCTTTTTCACGGTGAACTGGCCTCGCACCTGGCTCTTCTTCGGGATCAGCGCCCTGGCGTTCGCCATCAATTTTCCGTCCAGCGATGATTTCGCTTCGCTCAAGAACTGACTTGATCGCGAGCCGCCTGCGTCGCCAGCTCGTCGCAGCGATTGTTGTCCTCGTGATCGGCATGCCCCTTGGTCCAGGTCCACTGGACATCATGCTGACTCGCAAGCTCATCCAACTCTTCCCACAGATCCTGATTGACCACCGGCTTCTTCGCGCTGGTCTTCCAGCCATTGCGCTTCCACCCGTGGATCCACTGCGTGATGCCGTTTTTCACATATTCCGAATCGGTCACGACTTCCACTTGGCAGCGCTCCTTCAGGGATCGCAGCCCTTCAATCGCCGCGGTCAGTTCCATTCGATTGTTGGTGGTCTGCGGCGACGATCCATACATTTCGCGCGTATGGCCGTTATAGCGGAGAATGGTGGCCCAGCCGCCGCGCCCCGGGTTTCCCAGGCATGCGCCGTCAGTGATCAATTGCACTCTTTTCATCATTCACTATCATAGAAAGAGTGGCCGAAGCTTCCAACGAACCGCGTGCTCCGCTGGTTTTGATTCCTGTCACGGCCGAAGACGACGCACGCCGAAAGCGCCGCATCGGGATCTTTATCGGAACAGGTGTGGTGATTGTGTTAGCGGCGACGGGTTTGATCTATAAGCGATCAGTCGACCCGATCCATGCGCGGGAGTCTTACGATTCCGGAGTGCGCCTGTTCAAAATCGCGCGCTATGATCAGGCCATTCTTTCGTTCGACCGCGCCACCGAGTTGAAGCCGGATCTGGCCGACGGCTACTTGATGCGCGGAAGAGCCTATGTCGCCGTCGCGAAGACCGAAAACGCCATTCAGGATTTCACGCGCGTCACGGACCTCCGGCCGTCGGACGGTCATGCGTTCGTGGAGCGCGGTTTCGCTTACTTGGAACTGAAGGACCACCCGTCCGCGCTCGCCGACGCGAACCATGCGCTCACCGTGGATTCCAGGCTCGCCTCAGCCTATAGTCTGCGAGGACAAATCGTTCGAGCCATGGGCGATCCTGCGAAGGCCATAGAGGACCTTACCCGTGCCGTTGCGTTGGATCCGAATCAGGATAACTACTATCAGCGCGGCGCGACGTATCAGACGCTGGGTCAGCATCGGAGCGCCATAGCCGATTTCGACCAGGTGATCGCGTTCGACCCCGGCTCGCCAGTAGGGTACTTTGCGCGAGCCGAATCCCGTCGCGCCCTGGGCGATCTGGCTGGTGCCAAAGCCGATCACCTGCTAGGGCGCACCATCGACGGTCAATAAACACAAAGCGCACGCTGGAGGATGCAGAAAAACTCAAATCGGCTAGGATTTCGCGGCTATGGGGGGGCGGACCCCCTGGTCCGCGCGCGATCCCCTGATCGCGCTTTCTCTGCCATAAAATCAGGTCGACAGACACGCGGAAAGGCCGATCGGGGGATCGGCCGCGGACCAGGGGGTCCGCCCCCCTCTTGCGCCGAACCCGGCCGGAAATTGAGTTTTTCCGCAATCTCACTTGGCGTGCCGTGTTCGCACTCATGCGAACACCTGCCTTTTCTTTAGACGACCGCCAGCTCGCGCTCGAAAAACGCGTCCACCAGATCCACAATCTGCGGCGCTTCGAAAGCGTGATAGATCTCCGCCCGCAACTTCGATCCGTTGCGCACGCCGTGCGTAAAGTACGTCGCGAACTGTTTCATCTTGCCGACCGCGTCCGCCGCGCCGTGCTCCTGGAGCATTGAGTAATAACGCCGCATCATGTCGTACCGCGCGCTGTCGGACGGTACTTCGTAGTGGCCGGTCTGGACGTAATCCTGAATCTGCCGGAAGATCCACGGATTCGAAGAAGCCGCGCGCCCCACCATCACGGCGTCGCATCCGGTTTCGCGGACCATTCGCACGGCTTCCTCCGGCGTCGTGATATCGCCGTTGCCGATCACCGGAATCTTGACCGCGGCCTTCACTTCCGCGATGCGCGACCAATCCGCATGGCCGCTGTAGCCCTGCTCCCGCGTTCGGGGATGCAGCGCGATCGCTTGCAGCCCGCAATCCTCGGCAAGCTTCGCCATCCTGATCGCCACCAGCTCGCGATCGTTCCAGCCCGCCCGGAACTTCATGGTCAGCGGGATCGAGATTGCGCCGCGGACCGCCCTCAGGATTCGCTCGACCAACGGAAGATCGCGCAACAATCCCGAGCCGCCGTTGCAGCTCACCACTTTCTTCACGGGACAACCGAAGTTGATGTCGAGGATGTCGAAGCCCAGGTCCTGGCAGTACCTGGCTGCCTCAGCCATCACCCCCGGGTCGGAACCGAATAGCTGCGCGGAAATCGGGTGCTCGTCGGCCGCGAAATACAAATACCGGAACGTGCGCGTAGGCTTGGTCGCCCGTGCCGAGGCCACCACGCCATGGCTGCTGGTGAACTCCGTCATGATCAGGCCGCAGCCGCCCTGCGCGCGAATCATGCGCCGGAATACCGTATCCGTCACGCCGGCCATGGGCGCGAGCACGGTAGCAGGCGCGATCCGCACACCTCCGACGCTGTATTCGCTGGGGAACATTCGATTAATTTCCATTTTAACGTGAGTGATTGAGGAAACGCACTTCGCGCGCGGCGCGTTCTTAATCTTATGACGCCGCTATGAGTGCAAAAATCGTGCTCGGCTTCTTGGCGGGCGCGCTCTCCGCGACCACGGGAGCGTACTTCGCGGTCCGCCGCATCGTCACCGCACCCGCTCCGGTCATCAACATCGTGATCAAGCCGCCTGCACCGCCCCTCTTGACGATCCCGGCAGCGCTGGCTGTTCCCACACCAGTAAAAACGATCGCACTGCGCAAGCCCGAGCCCGAGTCTCGTCCGGTTTTCTATCTGGATCCGCGGCCGCCCGCATCGGAGCCGGAACCTGAGCCGCCTGCCCTACCGGTCCTGTCAGATCCAGACGCGCCCATTCCGGCAATCGCGCTCACCGTAAACTTCAAGCTTTCGCCGCCTGGGCCGCATGTCGTCACGATCCCTGAAGGATCTGTGATCGCGGTTCGTCTCGGCGAGCCTCTTTCGACCAAGAATCGACGTCAGGGCGAGTCATTCGCGGCCACCCTCGACCAGCGTCTCGTGATCGACGGGTTTATCATCGCCGAACATGGCGCACGCGTCGAGGGCCGGATCGCTGAAGCGGATGAGGCTGGCCGCGTCAAAGGGCTCGCGCGACTGGCGCTGGAACTGACCAAGATCAATACTGCGGACGGCCAGACGATCCTCATACGGACCACACATTTCGTGAAGTCGGGTCCCGAATCGAAGGTCGAAGACGGCGCCAAGATCGCGACCGGTGCAGCCTTGGGAGCCGCGATCGGCGCTGCCAGCGCGCAAGGGAAAGGTGCCGCGATTGGTGCGGCCGCGGGCGCTGCAGCCGGCGTCGCTGCGGTCGCCATGACGCGCGGCAAGCCCGCCGAACTCGCCGTCGAGGCGCGGCTGAGTTTTAAGTTGCAGGATCCGGTCACGATCACCGAACGCCTAAATTAACGCACCTATTGAGTTGCGATTTTCACCTCTGGTCCTGGAATCCAGGCCGCAGTGACCTGCAGGCTTGCCATGCCCGGCGCGATGCCAGAGGGGAGGCGAAAGTTCACCTGGTAAGAATCAGTCGTCCCTGGGTAGCCGCCGGCGTAAAGGACGTCGGCCGCCGCTCCGTTGATGTTCACGTCCACCGGCGAATTCACCACCTGGAGGGGATCGGCCGTGAAGGGCTGGCCGGGATCAACGCCGGGCGCGGTTGGACCAAGGCCGGTAGCGAAAAGCGTGAGGATCTCTCCAGCTTTCGCCGGCTTGGCTGGAGTGACCAATGTGAAGTCGCTGGCATGGACGATTGCCGGGCCGTTGGCGGTCGCCACGACTTCCGGCCGCGACATAGGAATCACGAAATAGAGGAGTGTTTCCTTCCCTCCTCCAAGCGAACGCCGATTCGCGGGATCTTCGATGATCGAAGTGCGGCGTGGTCCGTCGGTGGCGGCTCCCGGTTTCGCCCCCGACTGCCCGCGAGCGCCTAAAAATGCCCCAGTGCCGCCGATGATCGTACCGCTACCCGCCAACCCGAGAGCGGAGAGAGATCCCACAAGAGTGCCGTCGGCCTTGAGGATTACGACTTGATACTCGATGTAACCTTCACCGGTGATGTCAGCAACGGCTTGCCCGGGGTTGGGGTTGACCTTTATGTGGGCTATGAGCTCCCGAGCCATTAGCAAGCCCTTGACCGGTTGCCCATTCACCGCGACGATATCGGCAACGCCAGTGCCCGATCCGAAGGTCGGCCCCGGTACCGGAAGCGAAGTTGCCTTATTGGGGTTGGTTCCAAACTTGGTCCAGTCTGGTGTGTCATTGTCATACCGCACCAGGTTTTCTACATTGATCGTAAGCAACACCGGCGGCATGGATTGTGCGCTCTGCGCCGCGCCGTTTTGCACGAATAAGGCTGCGAACAAAACTGGTATGACGAACTGCCATTTCTGAATCATTTTGACCTCCCTTTCGCGTTCGGCCAATATTGCAGCGAGCCCGCCGCGGGAATCAATGCCCTGATGATGCCCGAAAGATCCCCGCGCAAATACCTCAGAAAACAAGGAATTAATGAACTTTCTTCGCTCCACTGCCGCAACATTTCTGTGATACGCTCTTGAACTGAGCTGGGCAAAATGGGCATTCGCAACGGTGGCGCTCGCTTGGACAAGGCCCGTTTCGGGAACTTCGTAGTCGACAGATCTGCGGGCGAATTGCGCAAGAACGGAATTCGCGTCAAGCTTCGGGATCAGGCCTTTGAAGTCCTCACCATACTGTTGGAGCGGGCCGGCGAAGTTGTCACTCGCGAGGAACTGCAACAGAAGTTGTGGCCCGCCGATTCCCTGGTCGACTTCGACCATGGGCTGAACAAAACGATCAACCGGATTCGCGAGGCGTTAAGTGATTCGGCGCTAACGCCACGGTTCCTGGAGACGTTGCCGCGGCGCGGATACCGCTTCATCGCCCCGGTTGAAGAGGTCGTGCGCTCGGCCGCTCCTCCAGAGCCGCCGGTGAACACGCCTCTCCCGCCCACTCCGGATGCCGTTCGGGTTCCGCTCAGGCGGAGATATTGGCTTTGGGCATCCTGCGCGGCTCTGGTAGCGCTGGCTGCCGCCGCCGTCACAGCCGCGACGCTGCTCCGGCCCAAACCGCCTCTTCCGCGCCCCACGCTGGCCGTGCTTCCCTTTGCCAATCTCAGCCCCGAGCCGGATAGCGACTACTTCAGCGACGGTCTTACCGAGGAATTGATTTACACGCTCGGCAGGACTCCGGGTCTGCGGGTGATCTCGCACACTTCGTCGTTCGCGCTGAAAGGAAAAGGTCTCGACCTCCGCGAGACCGCCAACAGGCTTGGAGCGACCGTCGCGCTGGAGGGAAGCGTGACGAAATCCGCTGGCCGTGTGAAGGTGAGGGCGCAACTCCTCGAAGTCGCCGGCGAACGCAAGCTGTGGTCGCAAACATACGAGCGCAACATCAGAGATATTCTCGCGATTCAAGATAACATCGCGTCCGCTGTGGCCGGTCATCTTATCGATCCCATGAACGCGCCCCATAAAGCGGGGACGGGCACCGCCAACGCCGCCGCCCACGATGCCTACTGGATGGGAACGCACTTTCTTAACAGATTGTCGCGTGACGCGGCCCCCCGGGCCAAGGATTATTTTGAACAAGCCCTTCGTCTCGATCCGCAGTACGCCGATGCGCATGCTGGCCTGTCCAGATATTACGAACAGGCGCGTTGGCTTCGCTTGATGCCGTCCAAGGAAGCGATCCTTCTCCAAGCGGCCGCGGCTCAGCGATCCGTCGAATTGAACGACGAACTGCCCGAGGCCCATGTGGCGCTCGGTGAGGCGAAGAACCTTTCGGACCAGGATTGGAATGCGGGCGAGCGCGAGTTCCGCCGGGCGATTTCCCTGAACCCGAGCTACGTGCCGGCCCGTCAGTTTCTGATGTTTCAACTGACGCACCTGGGACGAAAGGAGGAAGCGCTCCAAGAGGCAGCTCACGCGCTCGAGTTGGATCCCCTCTCGGTGCCATTGAACGAATTCGTTGCAGAGACCTTGTTCGTGTTCCGCGAATACGATCGCGCGTTTAAACAAGCCAAGAAGGGCGTCGAGATGGACCCTAGCTTCGCGCGGGGCTATCATTCACTCGCACGTTGTTACCTGAAGCAGGGCGCTTTTGACAAAGCCATCGAAGCTTTCGGGAAAGAAGAGGAGCTGGGCTACGGCTTCCGGCCGGCCCTCCTGGGCTATGCCTACGCGCTAGCAGGCCGGCGGGCCGATGCCTTGAAATACATTAGGGAAGAGGAGACGATTCGCCGCGACGAAAACATTCACGCGCTGGCCATAGCACAAACGTATGTCGGCCTTGGCGACAAGAACAGCGCGCTCAATTGGCTGGAGAAAGCTTACCAGGAAGACCCGAATTGGTTGGGCGATCTTGCCGTCCGCCCGGAACTCGACTCACTTCGCCAGGAACCACGCTTCCAACGCCTGTTGAAGAGGCTCGGCCTTCCCGGTAATTGAAGACCGCCACACCGACCCGTTCACCGGTCATTAACTCCTCAGGATAGGCTCCTGACCAATCGATGTTGGCGAACTGAACTGACCACACCGGGCTTTGGCTGCCGAGATCCCTCACGGTACACTGAAATCGCATGCACCTTGTCCCTACCCATGATGAAGTCGTCGATCTGCTCCGTCGCACCGGCGGCCTGCGCGAAGGACATTTTGAGTACTCCAATGGCCTGCACGCCAACGAATATCTCCAAGTGGCGCTCACTATGCGCTACTACGAAGCGGCCAAAATCCTGAGCGTCGGATTGAGCCGCAAGCTGCGGGCGAACTCCGAAATCCGCGCGATGATTCCGGAGCTTTCCATCGTCGCTCCCGCCACCGGCGGCCTACCCGTCGCCTACGGTGTGTGCGAAGCGCTTCGCGCCCACCAGGTCTATTGGGCCGAACGCCAGAATGAAAACGAGCCGCAGCGGTTTCGCCAATACTTGGAGCTGAAAAAAGGCGAGAAAGTTCTGCTGGTCGACGATATTCTGCGCACCGGCAAGAAAATCGCCGAGTTGAAAAAACTAGTGGAGGACAGCGGCGGCGAAGTCGTCGGACTCGCCGTAGTCATTTACCAACCCAACCCGACCACGCCCAGCTTCGATCCACTGCCGTTCTATTATCTGGCCAAGCTCGACGCCACCTACTACAAGGACTCCGCATCGTGCGACCTGTGCAAACACGGCGTGCCGATCGATAAAGTCTGGATCTGAGCTGCGGTTAGTTGAGCCTGCTCAGGCGCGCGCCGCTTCCAGGAAACTGCGCAAGTCCGCCTCGTCCACGCCCGGCTCGCCCGGCGCGACGCTGTTCAATTTGCCATCCTTCATCCATTGTTCGAGCTTGCCCACCAGCTCGAACAAATGATCGAAGGACTCGACGATAAACAATAGCGGCTGGTAATGATGAATCTCGAAACCCTGATTGATGGCCCATTCGAGCTGGATCGGAAAACGCTGAACGTTCGGTGACTCCACCGCGTGCTGGATCTCGCCATACGAACTGAGCAGCCCGCTTCCATAGACTCGAAGACCATCGCGCGACTGCATCAATCCAAACTCGATGGTGAACCAGAAAAATCGAGCCATCGCCTTGATGATGCTGGTGAGCGTCCGCACCTGCTCGGATTTGTCGCGAATCGCGCCCACGATCTCCGCCGCCGTGTGCGCGCATTCGCCGAAACGGACCAGCGTATCGGCGAAGTGCCGGTCGGTGTGCATAGGCACGTGCCCTGCGATGTCGTGGAAAATGTCAGGTTCCGGCAAATAATCGAGTTTGTCCGACCGCCGAATGGTGATCGTCGTAGGGAATTCGCGGTTCCGCAGGCAATCGAAAAACAAAAATGACGGGACGTACCCGCTGACAGCTTTCGCCTTAAACCCGGTCAGAGGACTCAGGAACTGGTTTACGTCTTCCAGGCGCGGAACCCGGTCGGCGCTCAGGCACAGCGATTCAATACCCTTCAGGAAATGCGGGTTGGCATACCGCTCCCAACGCGGCAGCATACGCGTATACAGCTTGTGCCAGGCCTGGTGGTTTTCCCCGGAATACAGCTCGTAAGGCTGCTGGATGTATAGCTCGCCATGGCTGCGGGCTTCCTCGATAAACGACGCTTCGGTCGTGGTCAATCCGGCGGATAAAGAGGTGGGCATTTTGGCGAGTGATCCTCTCCAGTCCGATGATACTCCAAAACCGACCCACGGAATAGTGGTGCTGAGGCAAAATTCCTAAGCAACGTAGGGGTTTCTTCGCGTATGCTTCTGCAACATCAGATGTTACTCTATCCCTGGGAGTACTGTATATGCGTTCGACGATTCTGGTCATAATGCTTAGTTCAGTCGGCTGGAGCCAGGCGCTGGTGGAACACGCAGCGGCTGCCGCCGGCGGATCCGTTGGAGGCGTGGCCGGAAAGAAAGTCAGCGACGGGCTCACCTCGATTTTTGGAAAAATCGACAAGCAGACCAGCAAAGCCGCGAAGGGTGCCGCCCCCAGCGCCGCCGCCAGCAACGCTCCGTTGCTCGAAGTTGGTCCTGGAGTTCCCAAACCGAATACGCGTGCGTCAACCGCGCCAACCGCGCCAACCGCAACTGTGGCTGGCTATCCGCCCCCTCCTCCACCGGTCCGGTCTGCGACGGTTCACAAAGCGCCGGCGGCTCGTGTGGCCCGCGTGCTCCCTCCTGCGATTCCGCGCATCGAGCCTCCAGAGTCGACTCCGGTCACGCGCGATGAACTTCGCCTGGTGACCATGGGCATGCAACGTCCCGATGTGCTCAGGCTCGGCATCCCCGCGGCGAAAATCACCATGTATGACGATGGCCACCTGGTCGAGATCTACCGGTATCTCTCCAACGACACCGCGATCGGCGCCGTTCGCTTGACCGACGGCGCGGTCTCGAGCGTCGTCGTCCAATAGACAAAATAGGGTTTAACAATAGAGAGATGCAGGTCCGCATTCTCTCTGAATCCGACGCTATCGCTTTCCGCCGTTTACGCCGCGAGCGGCTGGAGCAGGACCCGCATGCGTTTGCCGAATCCATCGCCGAAGCTGACGCGCTTTCGCTAGAGACAATTCGCACCCGGCTTCGCAATGCCTCCGGCGAGAACTTCGTCATGGGCGCGTTTTCCTCCAGCGGCGACCTGATCGGCATGGGCGGATTCGCTCGCAGCCCGCGTCTTAAAAGCCGTCACAAAGGCAACATCTGGGGCGTCTACGTTCGTCCTGAAGCCCGCAAACACGGGGCCGGGCGTTCGATTCTCGCGGCCTTGATCGACCGCGCCCGCCAGGAACCGGGGCTGGAGCAGATTCAACTGAGCGTCTCCACCGGCCAGACCGCGGCCAAGCGTCTGTACGAATCGCTGGGCTTCGAAGTCTTCGGCTGCGAACGCCACGCGCTTAAAATCGACGGCGTCTACGTCGACGAAGATCACCTGGTTCTGTGGCTCTAAAGCCCGGTCTTCAATTGCGTTTTGCGGAAGCGTTTCGCGCCGGCCCAATACAGGCTGATTTCGTGCCCATCGGGATCGTCCAGATAAGCGTGCGTCCAACCCCATGGCATCAGCTGCGGCGGCTTCTTGATCGTCACCCCGGCGGCTTCCAATTGCTTACAGAACTTGCTGAGTTCCTTTACTTCGAAGTACAGCCGGACGCCATCGGACGGCGGGACGGCCTGCCCTGGCTCGGGATGATGCAAAGCCAGAGTGCCGCTTCCCTTGGAAGCTTTCAGTCGCGCATACACCGGTCGTTTCTGCCACTCGAACGTGTCGACCACTTTGAATCCGAGCAGGCCGGAGTAGAACTTCAGCGATGCAGCCACATCGCGCGTATACAGCATCGCGTGATTGAAATCGAGACCGGAGATGGCGGGTTTCGGCATGATCTATTGAGCCTAGCGCAGTTCCGACGATAAGATGAAGGCTATGCGGTGGGCCGCGCCATTGGTTCTGCTGTGCTGCGGGATTGTGTTCACCTCCATCGCTGGATATCGCGAGTACCGCAACCTTCCGGTAGCACGATGGCTGCAACTGATGGCACGGCTTCGCGGCTCATTCATCATCCTGGCCTACATCTGGCTGATGAGCGGGGACCGGGTTACGGCACGAACCCCCTATCTGGTGGCATTGAGCGCCCTATACGCCGCAGCAGTTCTGCTCGGAATCTCGGAAGTGATCCTGCTCGACCGGCCGGAGCGGAAGGAATCCGCTCGCCAACTCCGAACAGCGAGTTTGGTGGTCGCTGGGATTGCTGCCGTCGGGATTATCTTGGTGCGTGACCTGCCGCTGGGGCACTAGCGGCCGTTTTTGCCTCCCGAACTCTACAGGGCAGCGCTTTTGCCGCCGATATTCAATAGGTTCCAACCCTGGGAGGTTTCCATGAACAGCTACTCACGAGCCTGGGAATTGATCAGCCAAAGCTTTCAAGTGATTCGGCAAGACAAGAAGCTGATTCTATTCCCGGTATTGAGCGCGATTTCCACCCTAGCCGTGGCTGCGGCATACGTCGTGCCTTTATTCCGCCTGAAGATCGTCGACCAATACGTCGGTGGCGAGGGCGTGGAACCCACCACATACGCTTGGCTATTTCTTTGGTACGTCACCAACTATTTTGTGATGATCTTCTTCAATTGCGCCCTCGCCTCATGTGCGGAGACGCGTTTCTCAGGCGGCGAGCCGACCCTTTCCGGAGGCCTCGGACGAGCCCTGGACCACCTTGGCCGCATCCTGATGTGGGCCGTCGTCTCCGCTACGGTCGGCGTGATCCTGCGCCTGATCGCGGAGCGTTCGCAATGGCTCGGAAAAATCGTTAGCGCGCTGATCGGCATGGCGTGGGCGTTGGCGACCTACCTCATGATTCCCGTGCTCATCTTGGAAGACAACGACGTGTTCAGCTCCATTCAGCGCTCGGGCGAATTGCTGAAGAAAACCTGGGGCGAGCGGGTCTCCGCCGGGATCGGCCTCGGCCTGCCTTCGATGCTCCTGGGAATCCCGGGATTCCTGCTGCTGTTCTTCGGCGCGCGCATCCATCCCGCGGCAATCGCCCTCGGAGTGCTGTATCTGTTGCTGCTCGCGGCGGTGATGAGCGCCGTAAAAGGTGTTTTCACCGTGGCTCTGTATCGCTACGCGACCAAAGGCGAAGCACCGGCCGGCTTCTCGACGGTGGTTCTCAACGGCACGTTCGTGAATCTGCAGAAGTAGGCTTCAGGGACGCAAGTCAGAACAGCCCGCGGACACCTTTGGACTCGAAGAAATAAATAACTGACTCACTCGTTTTTCGCCGGATTAGGATCGGGAGGACAAGCTGGTTTTTCGCTACTTCCGGTAGACGGAGTCAGGGCAAGCACCACTACCCTTATAGGCCCAGAGGTAATCTCTGCTCGTCGTGATGACACCTTCAAACCTTACCGCTTTGCACCTCGTTATACCCAGCGGAATGTGGTACAGAACGGGAATGGAAATGACGATGTTACTGAAGGTCGCATTTCCACCAATATTACACGTGGCTGTAGTTTTGGCTCTGCGTTCCAGAATGGCAACGCTCTGACTGGTATCTTCTGTCTGTATCCCCTTGTACGAGTTTCGGCTAATATCCGACGCCTTCTCAATAAGACACAGTGGCTGAACATCATAAATGCTGTAGTAGTTCGTATTCTCCACGCTGAACAATTGAGCAAAGGGGGAATGCTGATCGCGTGACGCATAAGGTTCAACTGAAACGTCAGGCCAAAACTGAAACAGAGTGGCAAGCAGCGCAACACAGGCCAACGCCGCACCCCCTACTTTCTTCAGTGCTTTCCATTGGCTTGGGAGTTGGATTGGCGCGCCTATTTTTTCTTGTTGCCTACCTGATTGCAGTTCTTCTCTTTTAGGAAATGAGATTCCCAACTTACGAGCGACATGTGCAAGCTTCGCGTACTGACGACTATTCATTACTCGCGGGACACGTCCTCCTCATCGGCGGTGCTTTGATGACCTTTTTAAGAACCTTTCGGAACTTTCGGCATTCCGGTGTTGTCTTAATGTCGCGCTGGCTTTCTTCCTCGACCTTTCTCTTTTGATTTTGGGTCTGACGTCACCCCACCTCCTGACTGGTCAGGTTATTCCAAGTCAATCGCTTCCGGCGACCAATCCGAGAACTTTATGGAAGCTCTGCGTCCGTATCGTGGCGCTCATTGTAGCGGAATGATTGTTCGTCAAGGTATCTGAATAAGTGGAACGGCCCAACACTCACATACGTGCCCTTGATGGATCGCTTCAAAGGACTCCAGAAGTTTCCATCCGGTTCGCGTGAACGTTGCTCGCGTGGTTAATCACCTTGTGTGCGTTTTCCTGCATGAAGGTGCTGCTCTATCTCGGCGCCCGCGGCCCTGGTCCCCGCGCGAAGCTCGACATCGGTGGAGGCGGTGGAAGTTCCGGCTCTGGCGCCGGCTTCTTGGGACGCGAATCGAGCCGCGTCAGAATCATCTCTTCCTTGGCCCGTGCGAATTTCGGCGTTCCCGCGGCGACGCCCGTGGCGGTCACCATCTCATCGGTGATCTCCAGGGACGCCGGCAGGTACTTCGCGAAATAATTGCGAATCCGGTCCTGCACCAGCCGCTGCTCGGAATACACCAGCAGATACAAAATCTGCTCCCCGGGCGATTTCGACAGCAGTTGATACAACTGCGACGCCTTCTGCAACTTCGGACTCTTCAGCTCGCGCTCCAGTTTCTTGGCCGCGGCCTCCAGTTTTTCCGACCCGCTCACTTCCGCTCTGGTCAGATCGGCATTCTTGATCAGCGTGGCGCTTTCTTTGGCGTTGAGCTTTTCCAGCAGTATGCCCAGGAACAGAGGCATGCTGTGCAGACGGAAATCGCTCGGCACCAGTTGCCGAGCCTTCTGGAGTTTCGCGAACGTGGGGACATTCAGTTTGGCCCCTTGTAGCCCCGGCAAATACAGCTCGATCAATTTTTCCTCTTCGAGCGCGCGCAGCAAATCGCCAATCAGCGGCTCGCCCGCCATATGCCGAAGCTCCGCGCCCAGAGCCTCCGGAGTGATGCGCGCAAGCATCTCGGCTTCGCGTGCGTTCTCATACTGAAGCTTGGTGCGCTCATCGATGGCGTAACCCAGGCGCACCTTGAACCGGATCAGCCGGATCATCCGCGAGGGATCGTCGTAGAAGGAATAATTGTGGATTGCCCGCAGCTCTTTGCGCTCGATGTCACCGACCCCGTTGGTCGGATCGATAGGAAGCCCGAGCGATGCCTTGTTGATCGACAACGCTACCGCGTTCACGGTGAAATCGCGTGAACGCAGATCTTCGTGGATGGTCGCCGGAGTGACCTGCGGCTTGCCACCGGATTTGGGAAACTTTTCGGTTCGCGCCATGGCGAGCTCGGCGGTAACGTGGCCCGGAAACCGCAATTCGGCGGACTTACGCAGATCGTCGGTCGAGACCACGGTAGCTCCCGCCTTTTCGACCGCTTTCAGCAATTTCAGCGCGTTGGTTTCGACCGTGAAATCGAGATCGCGAACCGGAAAGCCGCCCAGCATGTCGCGCAATGCGCCGCCGGTGAGAAACAGATTGACTCCGGCGGCATGCGCGATCTTCTGCATCTCGCCCACCACGCGGAACTGTTCTGCGCTCAGGTGGCTTTCCACCATGAACATGTAATCGCTCATTCGAACCCGTCCTCTGCCGCCAGCCCGCTCCCCTCTAAAGAGCTAAGCCCGCGGATGATGTTGGTCCACCGTTTCACGAAGCCGGCGCCTGGCTACGTGCGTGTATACCTGCGTGGTGGAAATGTCGGCATGGCCCAGCATGATCTGCACGCTACGCAGATCGGCTCCGCCTTCCACCAGATGCGTCGCAAAACTGTGCCGGACCACGTGCGGCGTTAGATTGCGAAAGATCCCCACCTTCCGTCCATAGCCGCCGATGAGTCTCCAGAAGGTCTGCCGCGTCATCGCGGAACCGCGTGCGGTAACAAACAGGAAGCGGCTCGCGCGGCCCTTCAGCAACCGTGGACGTCCGTCGCCCAGATAGCGATCGACCGCCTCGCGCGCCGGCACCCCGAACGGCACCAGCCGCTGCTTGTTTCCCTTGCCGGTCACGCGGAGAACGCCGAGATCCCGCTCTACCGCCGAAAGCTCCAGCCGGCACAGTTCGGTCACGCGCAACCCCGCTGCGTACAAGAGTTCGAGCATGGCCTTGTCGCGAATCCCGGTCGGCTTGTCATCCGGAGGAGCTGAGAGCAACCGCTCGACCTCCTCCCGATTGAGGTACTTCGGCAATGTGGTCCATTGGCGCGGCAAAGCCAGGAATTCGGTTGGGTCGCGGTCGATGTCACCCTCCCGTGCCAGGAAGCTATAAAAATTGCGCAGGGTCGTGATGTGGCGCGCGATCGACCGGGCCGACAATCCTGCGCGGTACAAGGACTCGACATAGCGCCCGAGGTCCTCAGGACCAGCTTTCTGAGGCGCCGGGATTTCGGAGCTAAGTCTTTGTAAGTCAAACCGATAAGAATGAAGCGAGTTCGGCGCAAGCCCCTTTTCCACCCGACAGAAGTCCAGGAACGACTTCACCGGTGCCGGATCGGCGGCGGACGCCTTCATTTAGCCAATGATACAATACTTGCGAAATTGTTTGAAAGGAAATCCTAGAGAAAGGGCCGCTAAGTGGCTGTTTCCAGCAACAAAAAGGTCCTCATCGCCCGTTTCGACCGCGAAACGCTGAGGGGATTCGTCCAGACCCCCGCCGGTTTTGAAGCCGACACGGTGGAGATGCTGACGCCCGA
Organism: Bryobacteraceae bacterium; assembly: GCA_035568415.1. GTDB lineage: Bacteria > Acidobacteriota > Terriglobia > Bryobacterales > Bryobacteraceae > Palsa-187. The sequence goes on from DATMOC010000021.1 coordinate 178,308, forward strand.
AGGGACCATCCAGCGAGTGCCCTACTCCGAAACGAAACTCATTTGTTTTGTTAGGGATCTTGATACCGGAGAAACCTGGCGCGAGCATCGGTCCTTTGCCGCCCGCCCCAAGTCGCCGGGGCTTTGGGTTCGTTTGGTATTTCGAGATGGCGACGCGATGGAAGGAATGATCGCCAACAACCTCATGCTGATGGAACCGGCCGGTTTCAGCATCATCCCGCCCGACCCGACGTTCCAGAACCAACGGATCTTCGTACCTCGGGTGGCGCTAGCGGAGGTTCAGGTGCTTGGAGTGATTGGAAGTCCCTTGAAGCGACGTCGCGTGGTGAAGTCCCCGAAGGAAGATCAACAGATGGAGATGTTCGGGGAGAAGTGAATGGCATCGTTCCCGTCCAGGTGGGGAACGATGGGCATTCGTTTTGATCGGTTTAAAGCGCGCCCTTGCGGCGTAACGCAAGGCCAAGCAGTCCGATCGCTCCAATCCCGACCAGAGCAATCGAGGAAGGTTCCGGGACGCCGCTTAGAGTCGCTTGGAATCTGGTATCGCTAGAACCGTTGGCGAACACCAGAACGCCACCGCTTGTGTTCACTGCCGACGACGACCACTGAAGCAGTGAACCCACGCCGCTGATTGGACCGATCCCCGAGAGCATGTCCCATGTGGCAAACGCAGCATTGGTGGGACCGTTAAACAAATCCGCTCCTAAGTTTCCCGCCCTGGAGAATCCGACCGTGTCGTTTGACTGATTCACAAATGTACGCGTGCCAGTAGTAAACATGAAAGTTCCCACGCCCGTGATGGCGATCGACGCCGAGAGGTCGTCAATGAAAAAGCCACCTGTGAAGGACTGGCGGGCTGCCGTGTCTGCCAGATCGGTAATTGTGAAGCTGGCGTTCGTGAATGTCGTAGTTCCTATGGTTCCGGAACCCACGCCGGTATGGGTGATGGAAAGAATGCCCGCCTGCGAGCATGAGGCAATCAGTACGACCATGCCTGCCAACTGCAATACACGATTTGAATTGGTCCCCAACGTCATCATTCGAATTCGTCCTCCTCGAATTTCAAAACCGGCTTTTCCGCACGGTGTCTGTTTATTGTAGGGCCAAATAAGGGTAACAATATATTTGACAACTCCACGTCAGAGCGGCTATCGTATTTCTCATGCACACCGACTGGATAACGGATGTTCTCCTACTTGCGGCACTCGGCTTGGGCGCTTACGCTCTTGAAAGGTCTGCTGAAGATCTTCGCGAGAGTCGTTTTCAACTACAGAAAATTCGCAAGCTGCTAGAGGAGCGATTACCGATCACAGAGAAGCACTAAGCTATCTGCCGCGCTTCTTTTCTTGCGCCCGCTTCCACTTCGCCTCTTCCTTGTCGATCGCCGTTTTCGGCACAGAGATGACATTGCGGAACATGCGGTCGAACTTCTCGAACTGATCGGGGCCGTCGCAGCGGGCGGCTAGATCGTCAGGGATCGCGATGGGCTTCGGGTTCGGTTCTCGCTTCATCGCTCTCATCATACGCCCAAGCGTGGCGCATTCCAAGAGCCGTTTGCGGTGCGGTATGGCGTTGGCGTATGCTTGGGCACGCCAATCCAACAGGAGGATTTCAACCATGTACCGCACTGCTCAGGCCGCGCTGTTCTGCCTATGCTTCGTTTCCGTTTTGTCCGCTCAGGACAAAACATCTATCGAGGAATCGCGCGGAATAAGGTCCGTTTCGCCGCAATTGCTAAAGTATGCGGCGTCCGCTCAAGAACGAAACGCCATAAAACTGAAGCCTGCTGATGCCACAACAATCTTGGCATTGAGCGTATTCGATGCGATCACCCTCACTGGCGCACTTCAACCGGGCCAGGGCCTGACCCTGCCGAGTATTCAGGATTGGACTGGCACCGATCATATCGCCGTCGCGATTCAATGTCCGCAAGCGTCTTCTGTTCAGAATCTTCAAATCGGAGTGCAATGGATCGTACCAGTGTCCATAGCAACCCTCTACACGCTCACAGACGTAATCCTTGGAAGCAATTTCCCGTTGTCCAACCAAGGAGGGGCCGTCGTCCCGACCTATGGCAATCAACTGCAACTCATCCTGTTCAATGCGGGATCTACGCCGATATCATGTAGCCAAGTGACCATCGCCGCAAAGGTGCATTGATGATATGCTCTGGCGATGGATCAAGAACTGAAGAGAATTCTCATTGATTTGCTCCAGAGCATGAAACTTAGGACGGGTGCTGTGTTTGAACTTTCGGCGGATGTTGAGGGGTTGAAGGCTGTTGTTTCATTTGGGGACCGTCCAATATTCGCCGATACCAGTCAGCGCGTTCGGGGTGAAGCGCGGATAGCATTTGAAGGTGAAATTCATTCGCTTGATGAAGCAATCGAGCAACTTCGGCGTATGCCTTAGATTCTTGTGGTTCCACGGCGCAATTCTCCTGTACAATCGAATTGCAGCGGCAGTGATGCGGGCGCTTCGGGCGTCCGTGAAGACCGAAAATCGCCTACTTTCAAGCTAAGTGGTGGTAGGACACCGCGTTAGCCTTTCCAGTGTGGCCGTAGGGATAGTGTACCCTACGCATCCCAGAAAGGCAAGACGTGCTGCATAAAACGCAGAACGCGTTACCTCGCGGACGGATATGGATCAAGCGTGCGGACGGAGACAGCGTGCGGATCAACGATACGATTCTTGGTTGTGTCGGATTCTTGGCTGAATATCTAACAGCGGATGAATCGCAGGACGCCGTTGATCTAAAGGGGAGCGCGTTCGCTGTTTGCGTACCGGGAGTCGCCCTTCCGAACGAAGTGTTTTTTTATTTCGTTACAGCCCGCCATATTCTCAAGAACCTCAGCCTAGATCGCATCCGCATCCTTGTGAACAAGCATGACGGTGGCCGCGATGCGATTAAGCCAGAAGAATGGTACTTCCATCCCGATCCCACCGTTGACGTGGCAATAGCTCGCTATAATATTCCTCCGTGGGTTCATATTCGCCATATTCAACTTCAGATGTTTCTGACTTCAGAGATCGTGATAAAGCGTAATATCGGACTGGGAGACAATGTTTTTTTCCCCGGTCTTTTTGAGATCATTCCCGGCGAGAAGCGCAATGCTCCCCTTCTTCGACACGGAGCGATAGCAATGATTCCAGAGCATCCGATACAGGTAGGCAGTGGATTCTCCGAAATGCTATTGATTGAAGCGCGATCCGTTAGCGGTATAAGTGGGTCACCTGTTTTTGTTCGTGGCACTGCGTGGATAAGAGAAGGCTATGCGTCCGTAGATGATAAGACTCCCGCTCCGATCATTGTGCAATCCACGGATGTGTATTTATTGGGTATGATCTGGGGGCATTGGGATGAGGATGAGCGCGGCGTCAATACGGGGATTGCCGCAGTCACCCCCGTAGATAAAATCCGTGAAACGCTGTATCGCCCGGAGGCAGTTGAGAAGCGTGCTGCAATCGAAGCCACTAGGATGCGGTCAGATTCTCCTGTTTAAGAATAGTAGGAAACAAGAGCCTATCATGTTTTCCGCTTAGGGCCGCGCTGCAAGGTTCCTGTTCTAGTTCAATCTCTCCTGTCCGTCCTTGCCAGTCAGTTCATCGTAAGTGAGTCGCTTGCCGACAACCTGCGAGACAGCGAGACTAAAGCGGTCACCATCATTCATATCTTCGCGGTTGTTGAAGCGGTAAGCCTGCTCGTCCAAGTAGCGAAACAGGTGGAACGGTTCTACGCTGACATAGGTTCCGCTGATGGAGCGTTTGAGTAGGCTCCAGAAGTTTTCCAGCGAGTTGGTGTGTACGTTGCCGTCCACGTACTGTACGGCGTGGTCCACGACTTGATGCGCGTACTTGCCTTCGAGTCCCTCGTACGACAACAGGAAATCGGTGTAGAGTGCGGAACCGGCTTCCACGTGCTTGTGGACTTCCGCCTGAAGAGTTTTCTTCTTGCGGTTCTCAATCACGGTCGTCCGTACTTTGCTCGCCTTGCCGTCTTTCCCGCGCTCCAAGATGCCCATCACAGCAGTCTTGTCTTTGGTGCCTGTGCCGGTGATGCGACGGCGGCGCTGCGCGACATGCATATTGCGAGCCTTCCCGCCGATGAAGGTTTCGTCCGCTTCCACGTGGCCCGACAGCTTCTCAAACGATCCAGCATGGAGCGCCATGCGAATCCGGTGATTCAGGAACCACGCCGTTTTCTGGGTCACGCCGATAGCGCGATGGACTTCGTAGCTGGACACGCCGTTCTTGCAGTTCACAATGAGCCACATCGCCATCAACCACTTGTCTAGTCCGATGGGAGACTCCTCAAAAATGGTTCCAGTCTTGACGGTGAACTGGCGCTTGGCGTGGTGCGAGTTGCACTGCCAGCGGTTATGCTTCTCGGAGAAGCGCACCTTGTCACTTCCGCACGTCGGACAGACAACACCATTCGTCCAGCGCCGCGCTACAACGTATTCGCGGCAGTTGATTGGATCGGCGAAGTAGAGAATCGCTTCTTGGAGTGTCTTAGGATCGCTGGCCATGGATCAACTATACCCTAAGTGAGTGGAGTTGTCAAATATATTGTTACCCAAATAAGAGCAAGTCTATACCGGAATTCAAAGATCGCAATCATTTGAAACTTCTAGTACTCGAAGTAGACGATTCGTCCCAAAAGAATCGACCTACAGTCGTTTCCTGCGGATGCTCGAGTTCGCCATTCTTGCAATCGTGCCGGTCAGATTCGGTTTGACTCTGGGCGGGGAGCGGCCCCATAATGATGTAGGACCGGTCCAGTCCCATTTTCATCAGGAAATGCTAAAGCTAACTAAGAAAGCGGATTACGGACTCATCGCGCTGCGCCACTTGGCGGAAATCCGGCGACCGGCGAGCGCCAAGGATATCGCCCAGAGCTACGGGATCCCTCTTTCGTTACTGGCGAAGATCCTGCAAAAACTGGCCCGGAAAGGCCTGTTGCTTTCCGAGCAAGGGACGCACGGGGGCTACCGGCTGGCCCGCGATCCGCACGAAATTACGGCACTCGAAGTGATCCGCTCAATCGATGGGCCGATCATTCTGACGCATTGCTTCACCGAACACGCCGAGTGCGATCAAAGCGATCGCTGCCCGGTCCGCGAGCCACTCCGCAAAGTTCATGAAGGTATCCTGAGGCTGCTTTCGAGCATCACGATTTCGGATCTTTCGCAGGACGAAATGCCGGTGCCCACGATCCTGACGCTGTCGACGATTCAAACGGGGATGAAGACATGAAATTGCCGATTTACATGGACAATCATGCCACCACGCCGCTCGATCCGCGCGTGTTCGAGGCAATGAAGCCATACTTCTGCGAAATCTTCGGGAACCCCGCCAGCCGCAACCACAGCTTCGGATGGCAAGCAGCGGACGCCGTCGAAAAAGCGCGCAAGCAAGTGGCCGAGTTGATCGGCGCGAGCGGGAAAGAGATCGTATTCACCAGCGGTGCGACGGAATCGAACAACCTGGCGCTGAAGGGCGTCGCACAGATGTATGCCGAGAAAGGCAACCACATCATCACCGCGGCGACGGAACACAAAGCGGTTCTCGATACCTGCAAGCGCCTGGAAAAAGACGGCGTGCGCGTGACGTATCTGCCGGTGGAGCCGAACGGCCTGGTCGATCTGGAAAAACTCAGCGCCGCGATCACGGACGCGACCATCCTGGTCAGCATCATGCACGCCCACAACGAAATTGGCGTGGTGCAGAACATTCGCGAGATTGGCCGGATCGGCAAAGAACGCGGCGTGCTGGTGCACACCGACGCCGCGCAGTCGGCTGGTAAGATTCCGGTGGACGTCGCGAAAGATAACATCGACCTGCTGTCGCTCAGCGCGCATAAAATCTACGGGCCCAAAGGGATCGGCGCGTTGTATGTTCGGGGTCGCGATCCACGGGTCCAAATTACGGCGCAAATGGACGGTGGCGGTCACGAGCGCGGCATGCGCAGCGGGACGCTGAATGTTCCGGGAATCGTCGGGCTGGGCGCAGCGTGCGCGATTGCCAAGGCCGAAATGCCCGAGGAATCGAAGCGCATGGCGCATGTTCGCGACAAGCTTAGGGATCGGTTGCTGGCGGGGCTCGACGAGGTTTATGTAAACGGCACGTTGGATTCGCGGTTGCCCAATAATTTGAACCTCAGTTTCGCTTACGTCGAAAGCGAATCGCTGATGATGGGCATCAACGATGTCGCGGTGTCGAGCGGATCTGCTTGTACCTCCGCAACGCTCGAACCGAGTTATGTTTTGAAGGCGCTGGGCGTGGGCGACGAGCGGGCGCACTCCTCCATTCGTTTCGGGCTGGGCCGGTTCAACACGGAAGAAGAAGTCGACTACGTCGCGGCGAAGGTGATCGACGTGGTGAAGAAGCTTCGCGAGCTGTCGCCGCTGTACGAGATGCATCGTGAGGGTATCGACTCGCCCAACGTCCAATGGCCGGCTCATTGAAAGAAATCCGGACTGGGCGTACGTTCGGGCTGCTGTTTGCGGTCGCGCTGTGCTCATTTGCCGCAGGCGACGACGCCAAAATCTCCGCCGATTCATTGCGCGGGCATCTTTCCTTCATCGCTTCGGATCTGCTGGAGGGTCGAAATACGCCATCGCGGGGGCTCGATCTGGCCGCGGAGTACATTGCCGCGCAATTTCGTCGCGCGGGACTTGAACCGATAGGCGACGACGGATATTTTCAAACGGCCACGATGTCGGTTCGCGAACAGAATCCACAAGGCTTCGAGATGTCGGTCACTGCCGGCGGCAAGACCCTGCGCATCGAGCCGGATCAGGCGGCGATCCTCACCGAAAAGCGGATTGAGATGGACAATGTCCCGATCGCGATCGAGCCGAAAGATCCGGCAGGCAAAGTCGTCCTGGTCACGGGTCGCCCGCGCGCGGATGTGACCGGCGCGGCGTTGGTGCTGTATCTTGCGGTGAACGGCACGCGGCCCTATGTATTCGATCCCTTGACCGCACGGCGTCCGCCGTTGGCAGCCGTGGTATCGTCCCCGGACCTCGCGGACTTTTTGAAAGGCGCGGACGATGCACGCATTACGCTGCATGTCGAGCCTTTCGTCGAAAGGCAAGTGAAGGTGCGCAACGTCGCGGGCGTGCTGCGAGGGTCGGATCCGGCGCTGCGGGATACCTATGTCCTGCTGACCGCGCATTACGATCACGTGGGGATGCGGGCAACGGGCGACGACAAGATATTCAACGGCGCGAACGACGACGGCAGCGGAACGGTTTCCGTGATCGAGATCGCGTCCGCGATCGCCGCGATGAATCCCCGGCCGCAACGCAGCATTGTATTCATGACTTTTTTCGGCGAGGAACTTGGCATGGTGGGATCCCGCTACTATGCGCGCCATCCGTTGGTTCCGCTCGAAAAGACGGTGGCCCATCTCAATCTGGAGCAACTCGGACGCACGGATGATAGCGAAGGTCCTCAAGTGGGGGAGGCCGTGGTCACGGGGTTCGATTTTTCGAGCATGCCGCAGATACTGGTCGACGCCGGGAAGCAGGTGGGAGTGAATATTCACAACCGGCCGCACAGCGATCAATATTTTTCGCAAAGCGACAATCTCCCGCTGGCCGAGGCCGGCGTGCCCGCGCACACTTTGGGCGTGTCCTTTGAGTTCCCCGATTATCACGGCGTGGGCGATGAGTGGCAGAAGATCGATTACGCGAACATGGCGAAGATCGACCGGGCAGTCGCGCTGGGGTTGCTGCATCTGGCGTCAGAGGCCACGCCGCCGAAGTGGGACGACTCGGTCGAGGCGGCGAAGAAGTACGTAGAGGCGGGGAAGAAACTTACTGGCCGTTAATGAACGTGAGTGAACGTGAATTCACTCAAACTTTCTTCGCAAAGCAGTACAGCGCCGTTTGAGTGCGCACGAAGATTTGATTGTCGGCGATGGCGGGCGTCGCCCAGCATTCGCCGTCTTCAATCTTGTTGACCGCCAGTACTTCCCATTCACCAGCCGCTTTGAGGACGCCTAGCTTGCAGCTCTGGCTTAGCGTGAAGACCTTTCCATCGGCGGCGATAGGTGATGCGAAGTAGGGATCAAGCGCGTCCTTAATCCTCGCCTGTTTGATGATTTCTCCGGTCGCCGGATTGAGAGTGGTGAGAATGCCGCCCTCTTTGAGCACGTACAGAACGTTCTCGTACAGCAGCGGCGAAGGGATATTCGGAAGCGACTTGTTGTAGCGCCACAACACGTTGGTCTTGGTCAAATCGCCATGAAGATTCCCGTCGAGTTTGATGGCGTAAACGCCGTTCAGCGCGGTGTTGCGCGCGAGCATCGCGTCCCATTCCGCCCGATCGATGAAACCGTCGCGATTCAAGTCGAACAGGAAAAACAGAGGCTTCATTTCCTTATATGGAATCTCGTCGGGGACCAGTTTGCCGTCGTGGTCCTTGTCGTTGGTCTTGAGCACATCGTCGAACGAATCGAGCTTGGAGGGAAGACCGATTCCGGCCATGTCTGCCATCCATGAATGGATGTACAGCGTGTCATCGTGAATCACGGGGAGGCTTTTCGCCTGCCACGCCATGCCGCCGACCCACCACAGTTTCTCTCCCGTATCGACCGAATACGAAACGACGTTGTAGGAACCCGAGACGATCGCCTGCACGGGACCATTTTTCGGCGTGTACAAAATCGGAGTGGAGAATCCGTGCGTCACATCAGGACGCGGAGTCTTCCAAAGCTGCTTGCCATCCTTGATGGAAACCGCGAGCAGGTACGAATCCGTATCGTTGTCGGAGAGCCACAGGAGCTTGTCGCCGGCGAGAATCGGAGACGAGCCGATCCCGTAAGGATTGATAAACGGGCCGAGCGGTACGCGCCAGCGCTCGTCGCCATCGGGTCCATAAGAAACGAGGCCGACTCCTTCGAAGAACAGGTACACATTCTTGCCGTCCGATACGGGCGTGGGGGAAACGGGAGTGTTCACGCCGCGATTGGGGATCGGCCAGTTCTTGGTGGACTCGCGGCGCCATAGAACTTTTCCTGTCTTGCGATCGAGCGCCATCGCGTACAGCGCGTCCTTGTCATAAGCGGTGACGAAAACTTTGTCGCCAGCGAGAATCGGCGACGAATATCCGGCGGGCAGCGCAATCTTCCAGACAAGGTTCTTGTCGCCATATTCGGCGGGCATGTCTTTGGATTCTGACGAGACGCCAGAGCCGTTGGGACCACGGAATCGCGTCCAATCCGATCCAGCCAGGAGCAGGGGAATAAAAGCGGTTATGAGAAGGTTCATTTCGATCCGAAACAATACAGCGCGGAAACGGTACGGAGGTAGATGCGTCCGTCGGCAATAGCGGGAGTCGCGAAGATGTCTTCGTCGAATTTGTTGGCCGCAATCAGTTCCTGGTCGCCGCCGGCCTTCAGAACGGAAACAACGCCGCTATTGCCGCCGATAAATATCTTGCCATCGGCCGCCACTAGCGATGCGTAGTATTTATCGGAGACATTGCGCAGGCGCGCCTGTTTGAAAACTTCTCCGGTTTCGGCGTTAAGGGTGGTGAGTACTCCAGAGTCGTTGATCATGTAGACCACGCCGCGATACACGACCACTGACGGGCACTGCGGAATCGAGCGGTGAAATTTCCACTTGATGTTCTTGCCGGTCATGTCGCCGGTCCCATCGGCATTGATCGCCATCAGCGAATTCTCGGCGGCCATGGTAGCTGCGTAGGTTTGCCATTCGTGCGCATCCATGGCGCCGTCGCCGTCGAGATCGATGTACTTGAACAGCGCTTTGGTCCGTTGGTCGGGCACTTCGTCGATAGAGATCTTGCCGTCGTGATTCGCGTCGTTCTTTTTCAAGACTTCTTCGAACGGAGCGATCGCGACCTGTTTGCCCGGATCATTTTCAGGTGTGTTGTAGCCGCTGATATAGATGGTGCCGCCCTCGATAATCGGAACGCTCTTCATTTCCGACGCGAGACCGTGCATGAACCAGACGATGTCGCCCGTGTCCGCCGAGTAAACATCCATGCGAAAGGAGGCGGGCGCGACGATCACGGATTTTCCGTGCAGGCGCATGACGCCGGGTGTGGACGCTCCACTGAGCGCTTCCGGCCGGTCTTTTTTCCATTTCAGCTTTCCGTCATTCTGTCCCCAAGCGGCGATGTAGGATCCGGTGGATTGATCGATCGCGAGAACGATCTTGTCATCGACGAGCACGGGCGAGACGCCAATCCCATACACGTTGTTGAAGGGGCCAAGCGGGACGCGCCAGCGCTCGTTTCCGTCGAGTCCGTAGGAGACCAGGCCAAAATCGTTAAAGAACACGAACACATTCTTGCCGTCGGAAACAGGCGAGGGCGAAGCGGGGCTGTTGCGGGCGTCGACCTTGATGATGCGGTCGCGCGGCGCTTCGCGACGCCACTCGATTTTCCCCGTGGTGCGATCCAGACAAAACGTCAGCAGTTTATCTGCGTCATATGCAGTAACAAAGATGCGATCGCCCACCAGAATCGGCGAGGAATGCCCGGGCGGCAGCGGCGTGCGCCACAATACGTTTTTGTCGGGTCCGAACTCCGCCGGAAGCCCGCTGGTTTCGTTGATACCGGAGCCGTTGGGACCGCGGAATCGCGGCCAGTCCGACGCACATGCAAGCGACGCGAAGATCGTCGCGAAAACCGTTAGAATATTCCTCATACCGTGATTTCTACTATACAAGCAACGCAAACCAAGCCTTCGCTCGATGCGCTGAATGCCTGGACTCGCGAAGTGGTCCAATGGCATTTCGATCCGGCGACCGGAACTCCTTTCTGGCTGGAGCGCGCAAAGACCCTGAACTTCGACCCCCGTCGGGATATTAAGACGTATGACGATCTGGATCGTTTTGGATTTTTCCAGGACGAATGGCTGCGCGGCGGCCCGGTCCGCCGCTGGGTGCCGAAGGCGTATGCCGATCAGCCCATCTGTACATTTGAAACCGGCGGATCGACCGGAGTGCCCAAATCGCGCATCAACGTTCGCGACTTTCGGATCGACTATGAGCAGTTTTCGGACACTCTGCCGGATGAATTTTTCCCGCGCGGGGCGGACTGGATCATGGTCGGGCCGAGCGGACCACGGCGGTTGCGGCTCGCTGTGGAGCACCTGTCGCAACATCGCGGCGGGATCTGTTTCGGGCTGGATTTAGATCCGCGCTGGGTGATCAAGCTACTGAAGCGCGGCGATGTCCAGGAAGCCGAGCGATACAAACAGCACGTGGTGGAACAGGCGCTGACGCTGCTCAAGGCGCACGAAATCAAATGCATGTTCACCACGCCGAAGCTGCTGGAGGCCATCTGCGAAAAGATCAACTTGAAAAAAGCCGGTATTCGCGGGATCTTCTGCGGCGGAACCGAGATGACGCCTCAGTTCCACCGGTTCGCTCGCGAAGAACTGCTGGGCCCCGACATCTACTTCGCTCCGACGTATGGCAACACGCTGATGGGCCTGGCGACGCACAAGCCGTTCGATATCGCGGATAACTACGCGGTCATCTATTATCCGCCGAGCCCGCGGGCGATGATCGAAGTAGTGGATCCAGAGGAACCGTCCCGGCTGGTGGAGTATGGCGCGACGGGCCGCGTCAGGTTAAGTACCTTGACCAAAGAATTCTTCATGCCACGGTTTCTGGAACGCGACGAGTGCGAGCGGGAAGCTCCTTGCGAGCGGTATCCGTGGGACGGGGTGCGCAATGTGCGACCGTTCCAGAAGTTCTCGACAACTGTCGTCGAGGGTGTGTATTGATTTGGCCGCGAATCCACGCGAATGAACACGAATAAGACTGCCGTGCTGTTTTTGATCGCTCTGTTCCCGGCTCTCGCGGCCGATCGGCTTCAGGACGAAATCGCCAGGCTCGCGAAGATTTCGGATGGCGTTGTGGGGATGAGCGCGGTCCACGTCGAATCGGACCGCCGTGTTTCCTTCCACGGTACAGACCACTTTCCGATGGCGAGTTCATTCAAGGTTCCCATCGCCGTGCAGTTGCTTTCGCGAGTCGACAAAGGCGAAGTGAAGCTGGATCAGATGGTGACGGTGGAGCCGCACGATCTGCATCCCGGAAGCGGCACGCTTAGCAATCTGTTCAGCAAACCCGGAGTCGCGCTGAGCGTTCGAAATCTGCTTGAACTGATGCTGCTGATTAGCGACAACAGCGCCACCGACATGGTCCTGCGGATCGCCGGTGGACCGGAAGTCGTGACGGCGAAGATGCGCTCGCTTGGGATCCCTGGGATCAATGTCGATCGTCCCACGGTCGGGCTGATTTCAGACTGGATGGGCGCGACGCTGCCACCTGAAAAAGATTGGACACCTGAACTGTTTCGGAAACTGTACGCCGACGTGACCCCGGACCAAAGGCGAATCGCCAACGACCGCTTCAACCACGACGAGCGGGACACGGCCCAACCCGATGCGATGGCTTCGCTGCTCGAAAAGATTTACGCGCGAAAACTACACAAGCCCGAAACCGCCGATCTGCTGCTCGACATCATGCGCCGCTGCCAGACGGGCGACGCGCGTATTAAAGGGATGCTGCCACCCGATACGATCGTCGCGCATAAGACCGGCTCGATCGGTGGAACCGTCAACGACGTCGGTATCCTGACGCTTCCAGGCGACGCGGGACACGTGGTGCTCGCGATGTTCGTCAAGCAGGGATCGAAACCCGAAGTGAGCGAGCGCACCATCGCCCAGATCTCGCGCGCCGTTTACGATTATTTCCTGTTCACCAGCAAGAACTGAAACTACGCCGTGCGATTCACGTCCGACTTGTCACCGGTAATCGCCGCCTGCGCCGCGGCCAGTCTGGCAATTGGGACGCGATACGGGGAGCACGAAACGTAATTCATTCCGACGCGATAACAGAACTCGACCGAGCTGGGATCTCCGCCGTGTTCGCCGCAAATGCCGATGTCGAGGTCGGGGCGCGTTTGACGACCCAGCTTGATCGCCATCTTGATCAACGCGCCCACACCTTCCTGATCGATCGACGCGAACGGATCGGCGTTGAAGATCTTCAAGTCCTCATATTGTTTAGAGAACTTCGTGTAGTCGTCGCGTGAGAGTCCCATGGTGGTCTGTGTCAGATCGTTGGTGCCGAAGCTGAAGAACTCGGCCTGTTCGGCAATTTTGTCGGCGGTGATCGCGGCGCGCGGGATTTCGATCATGGTGCCGACCAGGTAATGCAGCTTTTCCATTCCTGCTTTAGACAGGACCTCTTTTGCGATTCGCACGATGATGTTCTTCTGATGCTCGACTTCCTTGACGCTGCCGGCTAGCGGGATCATGACTTCCGGAATAACGTTCTTACCTTTTTTCGCGACGAGCACGGCGGCTTCGAAAATCGCGCGCGCTTGCATTTCGGTAATCTCGGGATAAGTGATGCCCAGACGGCAGCCGCGATGGCCCAGCATCGGGTTGAACTCGTGCAATTCTTCAACGCGATGCAGCAGCTCCGGCAGACGCTTTTTCAGCTCGCCCACCGGGATGTTGTACTTCGCCGACATTTCTTTCTTGATCTTCGAATCGGCGTAGGGGAACCGCGCGAGGTCGACCATCAGGTCCTCGCGCTTGGGCAGGAATTCGTGGAGCGGTGGATCGAGTGTGCGAATGATTACCGGTAGCCCGTCCATCGCTTCGAACAAACCCGCAAAGTCTTTGCGCTGCATCGGTAGCAGTTTATCCAGGGCCTTCCTGCGAGACTTTTCGTCGCGGGCGAGAATCATCGCCTGCATATAAGGGATGCGATCCTCGGCGAAGAACATGTGCTCCGTGCGGCACAGGCCGATTCCTTCGGCTCCATACATCCGGGCGACTTTGGCATCGCGAGGAATATCGGCATTCGCGCGCACACCGAAATTCCCGCGAAATTCGTCGGCCCAGGTCATGAGCTTCGCGAAGTAGCCGGATTTCGGATCAGGCAAAGTCATATTCGCCTGGCCCAGGAATACCTGCGCGGTGGTACCGTCCATCGAAATCCAGTCGCCTTCCTTGACGGTGACCGTTTTGCCGCCGACCGCAACCGTGAATTGCTTTCCCTTCTCGTGGATGCTGATGGAGCCGGCGCCGACAATGCAGGGGCGTCCCATCCCGCGCGCGACGACGGCCGCATGGCTCGACTTTCCGCCAACCGCGGTCAGAATTCCCTTGGCGACGTCCATGCCGTGGATGTCATCGGGCGTGGTCTCTTTGCGAACCAGAATCACCGGTCCCGATTTTCCGAGCTCGACTGCGTCGTCCGCGGTGAACACCGCGCGACCGACCGCCGCGCCGGGCGACGCATCGATCCCAGTCGCCAGCAGCTTCAGTTCCTTGAGCGACTTCGTGTCGAACACCGGATGCAGCAACTGGTCGAGCTGTTGGGGCTGCACACGCAACACGGCCTCGCGCTTGTCGATCATCCCTTCTTCGACCATCTCGACCGCGACGCGCACGGCAGCCGGGCCGGTGCGCTTGCCGTTACGCGTTTGGAGCATGTACAACTTGTTTTCTTCGATGGTGAACTCGAAATCCTGCATGTCCCGATAGTGTTGTTCGAGCTTCGTGGTGATCTCGCGAAGCTGCTTATACGCCGCGGGCATGGCTTTCTCCAGCTCCGAAATCGGTTGCGGCGTGCGGATTCCGGCGACCACGTCTTCACCTTGCGCGTTGATCAGAAATTCGCCGTAGAACGTTTTCGCTCCCGTCGCGGGATCGCGCGTAAAGCCGACGCCGGTGGCCGACGTATCGCCCAGGTTTCCGAACACCATGGCCTGAACGCTCGCGGCCGTGCCAATGTCGTCGGGGATTTTTTCCATTTTGCGGTAATACGCGGCCTTGGGGTTCCACCACGACCGAAACACCGCATCGCGCGACATGGCAAGCTGCTCGTGCGCGTCTTGTGGGAACGGACACTTCGTCTCCTTCTGAACCAGCTTCTTGTATTGAATGATGATGGCCTGCAGATCGGCGGCCGTGAGATCCGTGTCGAGCTTCGCCTTCGCTTTGTGCTTGCGCTCGTCGAAAATGTGATCGAACTTCTCCATGTCGATGTTCAGCGCCACTTCGCCGAACATCTGAATAAAGCGGCGATAGGAATCGTAGGCGAAGCGCGGATTGTTGGTGCGCTTGACGAGGCCTTCGACCGTTGCGTCATTCAGGCCGAGATTGAGAATCGTGTTCATCATGCCGGGCATGGAAAACTTCGCACCGGAACGGACGCTGACCAGCAACGGATTCGCTGGATCACCCAGCTTCTTTCCGATCTGCGATTCCAGTTTTTCGAGACCCCGCAAAACCTGCTGATTGATGTCGTCGGGAACCTGGTTGCCGTTCTGGAAATAAATATTGCAAACTTCGGTGGAGATCGTGAATCCCGGCGGCACGGGAACTCCGGCGCGGGACATTTCAGCGAGCCCGGCACCTTTGCCGCCCAAGACGTCTTTCATCTTTCCGTCGCCATCGGCGGCGCCGTTTCCAAAGCTATAAACGTATTTTTTCATTTCTGTTCTCCTGCGGTGACGATTTCTGAGAAGTCGGCGAATGTAGTCAGATCAATCAAGAACCGGGCGAGGAATGATAATCGGTTGCTCCGAATCTTCGGATCGGGGACATTCACCAGAACTTTATCGAAAAAGGCGTCGATCTGAGGTCTTAGCGATGCGATGCCTTCGAGGATTACGCGGTACGACTTGCCCTGTAGATTCCGCTGTGCAGCCAAATATGCCTCGTACAGGTCACTTTCGGGACCTGATTCCAATAGGGACGCGTCAAAGGCATGGGAGAAGCCTTGGGCCTGTTTAACAATGTTTCTAATGCGCTTGAAGCTTGCCGCCACCGCTTCGAAATCCGGTGTAGATCTAATTTCTGCCAGCGCTTGGAGTCGCAGTTCAGCGTCGTGCAGCGTTCGAATAGGCGTCATCATTGACGCCAAGACTGCGTTCACCTCGTCGTACTTAAAGTCACGCGTCTCGATAAAGTAATGACGAACACGGTCCATTAGGAAGTTAAGGAGCTCGTCTTGGGCAATCTTGCCGAGAAGAAGTTCCCAGCGACCTTCGATTAGAATTCGCACCACTCCCAGCGCCGCGCGACGTAACGCTAGTGGGTCCTTCGATCCCGACGGTATCAGGCCGATCCTGAAGCATTCGCGTAGCGAATCCAATTTGTCGGCCAGCGACAATAGCTGTCCAACCCTCGTAGATGGAATGGAGTCGTCGGCTGACGTAGGCTTGTAATGCTCGTACACCGCCTGGGCTACAGCGTCAGGTTCGCCTTGAGCGCGGGCATATAGTCCACCGATCACTCCTTGCAAATCGGTAAACTCCTTGACCATCTCCGTTGTAAGGTCACTCTTGCAGATCGCTGCGGCTGCAAATGCATGGTGAGCGTCTTCAAACGGAAATTCCAACTCTTCTGGAAACTGCGATGCAAGTTCCTGGACGATTCCAGCTACTCTCCGGGCCTTCTCATCGTAATTGCCGAGTTTGGCGTGAAACGTAAGAGAGAGCAGCATTATGTGTCTATCACGCAGGGGTCGCTTTTGGTCGACGTCCCAAAAGAATCGGGCGTCGTTGAAGCGAGCCCTAAGCACCTTTTCGTTGCCCTGCTTGACGAGCCCCTCAGGATCGCCGCTCGTGTTCATCACGGCGACGAAACTGGGCGCGAGCACTCCGGGCGCGCTCTCCACCGAAAAATACTTCTGATGGTGCCGCATGACCGTTGTCAGCACTTCGGCGGGCAATTCCAGAAACTTCGGGTCGAACTCGCCGCGAATAGCCGTCGGATATTCGGTAATGAAGGTCAGCGTTTCGAGCAGATCAGCGTCGATCTTCGCTCCCAATTTTGATGCCTCTGTTTCGATCTTGTGCCGACGCTCGTGGGAGGACAGGATCACGAAGTTCTTGCGCAGCGCCTCGTTATAGCTTTCGATGGTCACTGGAATCGCGGCCGCGCCGAGCTGCCGATGCCCACGCGTCACTTTGCCACTGCGGACTCCGGCAATCTCGAACGGAATCACCTGGTCATCTGACAGCGCGACGATCCAGCGAATTGGACGAATGAAACGAGGACCATTTTTCGCAGTCCAGTACATCGTCTTGGGCCACTGGAGGCCAATGATCGCGGCCGGAAGATAATCGGCGAGAATATCGATGGCGCGCCTTCCTGGAACCGTCTTACGCAGCTCGTAGTAATCGCCGACCTTGGTCATCGCCGACAATTCCACGCCCTGCTTTTTCGCGAATCCTGCCGCGGCTTTGTCTCCAGCCGACAAAGGCGGGCCTTTGACGATCTGTTCCTGATCCGGAGTTCGCTCCGGAACGCCTCCAGCCTTCACTACGAGTCTTCGCGGAGTCGCATCCACCAGCGGAACGGCTCCCAGCAAATCCAACTTTGAAAGCTGATCCAGCGCCCCCGGAATCATCCAGTGCGGAATTTCTTCGCTCCCAATCTCCAGAAGAAAATTCATGACTGTTGATCCGCCCAGGTTTGCGCTGTCGAAACCGCCAGGTCGCGCACGCGTTTGATCATGCCGACTCGTTCCGTCACCGAAATCGCACCACGCGCGTCGAGCAAGTTAAAGAGATGCGAGCATTTCAGCACCTGCTCGTAGGCGGGAATCACCGGGAACCGAGCCTTCGCCTCCGATTTCGGATCGTACAGTTTCAACAAGCGCTTGTTCTCTGCTTCGTATTCATCGAACAAGCGCCGCAACCTGTCTACATCGGCCATCTCGAAGTTGTAGACCGACGATTGCAGCTCGTCAAGGAAACGCACGTCGCGGTATTTCACTCCCGGCGCCCATTCCATGTCGTACACGCTGTCGACGCCTTGCAGGAACGCGCTGATGCGCTCCAGTCCATAGGTCAGCTCGGCGGGAACCAGGTCCAGATCGAAACCGCCGCACTGCTGGAAATAGGTGAACTGCGAAATCTCCAGACCATCGAGCATCACCTGCCAGCCGATGCCCCAGGCTCCCAACGTCGGCGCTTCCCAGTTGTCTTCTTCGAACTTGATGTCGTGCTTCTTCAGATCGATTCCGATGGCCTCGATCGATCCGAGATACAGATCAATCACGTCGTCCGGCGACGGCTTCAAGATCACTTGCAGCTGCTGGTGCTTGTAGAGACGGTTCGGATTTTCGCCATAGCGGCCATCCGCCGGACGCCGGCTGGGCTGCACGTAGGCGACGCGATACGGCTTCGGCCCGAGCACGCGCAGAAACGTTTCGGGACACATGGTGCCGGCGCCGACTTCCATGTCGTACGGCTCCTGGATGATCGCGCCGCGGTCGGCCCAATATCGCTTGAGTTTGAAAACTGTGTCTTGAAACGTATCCAATCTACAAAGCCTCCAGAAGAGGTACCGTCAGAAATTTTCGTTCGACGTGCTGTTCCATGGTGCGAACCAACGCACGACGCAGATCGCTCGCCGTCGTCTTCGACCACTCGCGCGCCGTCAACCCCGTTAGCGGTCTTTCGAGCATCTCATTGGCGATCTCCGCGGATTCCTGTTTCACGCGCAGTTCCGGCAGCACGCCCGACAATCGAACGGCCCACAAGCTGAAATACAGCGTCGCGGCCCAAACATTGCCCTCCGAGCGCAAATACGCCAGTACCGCAATCATTAATCGAAAAAACTTTTCGTTCGGTTCATGCGCAGGCAACAAGTGCTCGGCGGTTTCGGTGAAGAAATCGAGCGCGACGCCGCGGCCGTAATCCGATCCCAACGCGAATTGGGATTCGATCATCTCGCATCCGCTGAGGTTCACCAATTCCGCGTTCTCGCGCTCGAAGTAAGCCATGTTGACGTGGGAAAGCCGTTCCAGACCCGCACCGAATGGACTCTTCGGCTTACGTGCCCGCCGGGCCACGCCACGCAATTTCCCCGCCTCACGAGTGAAGAAACTCACGATCAAGTCCGCTTCCCGGAAGGGGTAAGTGCGCAGGACGAAAGTCTCGCTCACCCGCGCGGGCATAGTCTCGGCGCAAAAGAATAGGTTAACACGTGGTAAGTTTACCCGCGATCACTTGGAAGGATCGCCGAGGCCCACCTTTGCGAGGACCGCGCGCAACGCGGCTTCCCCTAACGCGCCCGCCTCGTAGGACGCGACGTTGCCGTCCCGGTCAATCAGCACCAGCGTGGGAAACGCATTCACCGAAAGGGCCGTGATCAGATCCGAAGAATCGGAAATCGGCACGATCGGAAAACTCAGCGGCGTGGTCTTGAGAAATTTGTCGAGCGCTAATCGCTCTTCGCCGACATCGATTCCGACCACAGCGAGCCCCCGGTCGCGAAATTCAGTCTGAAGTTTTTCGAGAACCGGCAAGTCGCGGCGGCACGGGACGCACCAACTGGCCCAGAAATCCAGAAGAACGATCTTGCCGTTCAGCGCACTCAAGTCCACGGTGCTTCCGTCGAGCGCCTGGCCGGCGAAAGTGGGTGCGGGTTTCGCTTCCAGGTCAGGTTTGGCGATCCCGGGCAGCGTCCAGTCCGCGGTCTCCTTGGTGCCGACCGGCGGCGTGAAGACAAATACCGAATCCGGCAATTTGGGATTCAGACGCAGCGCGGTGGTGCGCGTCGATTGCGTCATGATTACCGGTTCGGAGACTCCGGCCATGTCCACTTCACCGCTGAAGGTGTTTTGCAGGCTCAATTTTTCCGCCCGGCTGATCCAGGTGGTCTGCACGGCGTTGCGGATCACCAGGTGCTGTTCCGGCAACAGAATCTGCCCGAAGGTCGTTTCGACCATCCAGCACGGGATCTTGGTCCCGGCGACATCGATCGTATCTTCGCCAGTAATCCGGGTCGATTTCACCGCCTGCGCGACGTCCGGGAGCCCCTTGGGCAGCAGCCCGGAGTTGCTCACGGCAGCCTCAGGGAGACCAACCGCGTTGCGCTTGACGTATTTCTTCACGGCCGAAAGATAAAACCAGGTGTGCTCACCGTCGCTAGCGATGGTCATGGTCCCGGCCTGGCTCTTGGAATAGATCCGCATTCTATCGGGCCGGCGCACGGAAATCGAAGACGGCATTTCGAGGCGCGTATCCAAGTGCCCGCCCCGCATATCCACGGTGACCACCGATTCCAGTTGGTAGCTCTGATATTTCTTGGTGGCGACCGCGGATTGAGCGATCAGCGTGCGAGCGTCCGGCTGGTCCAGCGGTGGACCTTGCGCGGCCAAGAACGCGGCGACTAAGAACAGCCCGAAGCGCATGCTTTAATGTTAGCCCGGTCGCATAGTTCACGCCTGTGACTCGCGAGCACGCCCCGGCCCTTGTCCGAAGTGTAATTGGACCAGTCTTTGACGGCAGGCAACGTGCTACGCACAGGTATAATCAAATATATGCGCCACTGGCTTGTGCTCCTGGGTGTAACGGGATTGATGATCGGCGCCGATGTCGCCGTGGTCGAAGAGATCGTCTGCAAAGTGAACAGCGATATCATCACGCGCAGCGAGCTCGAAAAGGACCGACGCGACGCGGAGGCCGAGTTCCGCCGCGAGAACCTTACCGGCCGCGCCCTTCAGGATGCCGTCACCACGACGACGCGCAACCTGCTTCGCGACCGCATCGACCACCTGCTTCTGGTCCAAAAGGGCAAGGAGCTGGATCTCAAGGTCGACACGGAAGTGGCCAAACAACTGGCTGACATTCAGCGCCGATCTGGCCTTTCCGATCCCGAAAAATTCCAGCAATATGTGCACGAGCAGACCGGAATGCTGTACGAAGACTATAAGAGCGAGACCAAGAATCGGATTTTGGTCGATCGTGTGATCCGCCAGGAAGTCTCCGGCAACATCAAGTTCAAGCGCGAGGATCTGGAAAAGTATTACGAAGAGCACAAAGATCAGTTCCAGCGCCAGGAACGCATCTTTCTGCAAGATATTTTCGTCTCCACGGACGGCAAGGATGCCGTCGGATTGGCAGCCGCTGACCGTAAGGCCAAGGATCTTTCAGCGCGCGCCAAGAAGGGCGAGAAGTTCTCGGAACTGGCCCAAACGGGCTCGGATGACGCCAATGCGTCCGCTGGCGGCGAGTATCCGGCGATGCAAAAGGGTGAACTCGATCCACGCATCGAGGAAGCCGTTTGGGAACATCCCCGCGGATACGTTACCGAACCTATCAAAGTAGAAAAGGGATATTTCATCTTCAAAGTGCTGGAGCATCAAAAGGCCGGCCTGGCGGGATTCGAAGAAGTGCAGAACGAAGTGGAAAACAGGCTGTATCAGCCCAAGATGGAACCGGCCATCCGCGAATATCTCACCAAGCTCCGCGTAAACGCGTTCCTCGAAATCAAACCTGGTTACGAGGATTCCGGCGCCGCACCGGGCAAAAACACTGCCTGGAGCGATCCGGCGCAGTTGGTTCCGCAGACCACCACGAAGGAAGAAGTCGCCGCCAAGACCCGTCACAAGAAGTTGCTCTGGGCGATTCCGATCCCCGGAACCACGACGAAATCGACAGGCACGTCTTCTTCGAAGTAAGATCGTCGAAGCAGAGTGAAGTCACCATACATCCGCGAACTCGAACCGAATCAGGTGATCACCGGCCTGTTCCTGGTCCAGCACAAAGACGTGCGCCAGAAGAAATCCGGTGAACCATATCTATCGATGATGCTCGCCGATCGCACGGGCGAGCTGGATGCGAAGATGTGGGACAACGCAGCGGAAGCGCTCGATGCGTTCGAGCGCGACGACTTCGTGCGCGTCAAGGGTCTGTACCAGATCTTTCAAAACCGGCCGCAGCTCACCGTCCACAAAATCGCCGCCGTCGCCGATTCAGAGGTCGATTTCGCGGATTACTTCCCTGCATCGGCGCGGGATCGCGATGAGATGTTCGCCGAATTGCGAACCTGGATCGAATCCATCGCCAATCCGCACCTGCGCGCGCTGCTCGAAACGATTTTCGCCGATGACGAAATCGCGCTCGCCTATCGCACCGCGCCCGCGGCGAAATCTGTGCATCACGCCTGGCTCGGCGGCTTGATCGAGCATGTGCTCTCGCTGTGCCATCTCGCGAAATTCACCGCGGCGCATTATAAGGATATTGACGTCGATCTGCTGCTCGCCGGGGTGATCCTGCACGATATTGGAAAAATCCGCGAACTCAGTTACGCCCGTGGGTTCAGCTACAGCACCGAAGGCCAACTCCTCGGACATATCGTCATCGGCATGCAGATGATCCACGAAAAACTGCGCCAAGTGCCTGACTTCCCCGCTCCGCTGCGCGACCTGCTGATACACATGATCCTGAGCCATCACGGCGAAATGGAATTTGGCTCTCCCAAGGTGCCGATGTTTGCCGAAGCGATGTTGCTGCATCATCTCGACAATCTGGATTCGAAAATGGAATGCGTGCGCGGACTGATCGAGCGCGACCGGCTAGTGGAAGGCGTGTGGACCGGCTACAGCTCCGCGTTAGATCGAACGCTGCTCAAGAAGCGCCGCTATCTCGAGCCGGGATCGCCTAAACCCGTCGAGCCTGCCCAGACGAAGCCACCTCAAGCTAAGCCCGCAACCGAACCACCGTCGTCGTCACCGTTTGCCGCAAAACTTCAGACGGCGCTAACGCGCGACAAATGATGCCGCGGCTATCATAAAGCGTGAGCCCGCTCCGAGCGCTGCTGGAGAATCTGATCGACTACGCCGGACTCTTCCCTCCGAGCGCTCTGCCCATGGCGCGAGCCGTCGAAAACTATCAGCGTTATCGCGAGTCGCCGGAAAGCTGGATGCTGGGCCGCTTCGTCGTACCGGTTGCGCGTCTGGATGAGTTTGAAGCGACGCTTTCCGGACAGGTGCCGCCAGTTAGCGCGCTGATCGGCGCCGATCTTGAAAGCGATCTCGACCGCATCGAACGCTCGCCGGTTCCGATCGAGGTCATCGAAATGAAAGCGTCCGACGCGCAGCACATCGAATCCGCCATGCGGCGAATTTCTCGCCATATTACGCTGTATTTCGAGATCAGCGATGTGGCGCTGATCCCCGCGATCCGCTCGACTGGCGCTCGGGCGAAAATCCGCACAGGAGGAGTCACGCCTGAAGCGTTTCCGCCGGCCGCTCACATCGCCCAATTTTTGGAAGTATGCGCGGCCTCAGAAACGCCCTTCAAGGCGACAGCGGGATTGCATCACCCCCTGCGCTCCTATCGTCCCCTGACGTATTCCGCCGACGGCCCTTCCGGTTGGATGTTCGGATTCTTGAACGTCTTCATCGCAGCAATACTGGCGCGTAAAGGGGTTTCGATTGAACCCGTTCTCATCGAGGAATCGGTCAGCGCGTTTCGCTTCACCGGCCACGCGATCGAGTGGTCCGGCCATACCATCAGCACGGAAGAAATCGCGTCGGCTCGCCGTGAATTCGCGATCTCGTTCGGTTCGTGCTCGTTCGAAGAACCGGTTGCGGATCTCCGCGCCCTCAAATTGTTATGACCCGAAATCGCCAACTGCGTCTACCCGGTCGCCTCATGGAACTATGAACCTCAACGAAACTCATGACCCGGCTCTGACGAGCTGGGTTGCATCGGCCAACGATCCTGCTTGCGACTTTCCGATTCAGAATCTCCCCTTCTGCACCTTTCGTCACAAGCATGGCGCGCCGAGAGTGGGCGTCGGAATCGGCGATTCGATCCTCGACGTCCCGGACTATCAATCCATGAACGCACTCATGGAAGGGGGTCGCGCCGCCGCGTCCGAACTAAGGCTTAAGCTGAGCCGCGCCCTGCGGGCCGATAATCCGTATCCGCCCAAAGGCCTGCTGCATCCGATCTCCGAATGCACGCTGCAGGTTCCCGCGCAGATTGGCGACTACACGGATTTCTACGCGTCCATCTTTCACGCGACCAATGTTGGGAGCATGTTCCGTCCCGATAATCCGCTGCTCCCGAACTACAAATATGTCCCCATCGGCTACCACGGTCGTGCATCATCGATCATCGCCAGCGGAACGCGGGTTCGCCGACCGTCAGGCCAGATCCAATCGGGCGATGCCCCGCCCGTTTTTGGCCCATCGCGCCAGCTCGATTACGAATGCGAACTCGGCTGCTTCGTCGGCCGCGGCAACGACCTCGGCCATCCCATCCCCATCGCGCAAGCCGACGATCATCTGTTCGGAGTGTGCCTGCTGAACGACTGGTCCGCGCGCGACATTCAGCGCTGGGAATATCAACCGCTCGGTCCATTTCTTGCGAAGAGTTTCGCGACCAGCGTTTCGCCGTGGGTGGTCACCTTCGACGCGCTGGAGCCGTTTCGTGTCCGGCCGCATCAGCGCCCCGCCGGGGATCCGGCGCCGCTCGACTATCTCAACTCCGCCGGCGATCGCGGTATTGCGATCACGCTCGAAGTCTGGTTCAGCACCGCGAAAATGGACGCTCCGATCCGTCTCAGCCATGCCCGTTTCGATCAGATGTATTGGACACTTGGCCAGATGCTCGCGCATCATTCGAGCAACGGATGCAATCTTCGCCCCGGCGATCTGCTCGGGAGCGGCACCGTTTCCGGCCCTGGAAAAGACGAACGTGGCAGCCTGCTCGAACTGACCTGGCGTGGCACCGAGCCACTCCAGTTGCCGACCGGCGAATCGCGGAAATTCCTGGAAGACGGCGACGAAGTGATCCTGGGCGGCCATGCCGAACGCGAAGGTTTCCGCCGCATCGGCCTGGGAGAGTGCCGCGGTACACTAATAAGTAACGAGCTGTTTGTAAATGTCGACACAGAGCCGCGACCATAGGGAGCGGTTTGAAATTGAATTCCAAGGAATAACCCGTGCTTATCGTGATGAGCGCTCAGGCCACGCCGGCCGATATCGAGCGCGTTTGTAAGAAGATCGAGGCTCTTGGCTTCCGTCCTCACGCCATGCCGGGGGCGCAGAAAACCGCCATCGGCGTTACCGGAAATCCCGGTCCTATCGATCCAGCCGAGTTCGAAGATCTCCCCGGTGTCGCGGATGCGATTCGAGTTTCGAAACCGTACAAGCTGGTCAGCCGCGAGGTCAAGTCCGAAAATTCCATTGTCCGAATCAAAGACGTCCCCGTCGGGGGAACCGAACTGGTCTTCTGCGGCGGCCCATGTTCGGTAGAGAGCCGTGAGCAGATTCTTGAATCCGCACACGCCGTCAAAAGAGCCGGCGCGCAACTGCTCCGCGGCGGAGCCTATAAGCCCCGAACATCTCCCTACGCCTTTCAGGGTCTGGCGGAAGAAGGACTAAAGCTCCTCGCCGAAGCGCGCGAGGTGACCGGACTCGGAATCGTGACGGAAGCGATCGACGTCGAGACGTTCGATCTGGTCGAAGACTACGCCGATTGCGTACAAATCGGGGCACGGAACATGCAGAATTTTTCGCTGCTGCGCCGCGCCGGCCGCTCGAAGCGCCCGATACTTCTTAAACGCGGCATGTCTTCGACACTCGAAGAGTTTCTGATGGCCGCCGAGTACATTCTTTCCGAAGGCAATTACCAAGTGATCCTGTGCGAGCGCGGGGTCCGTACTTTTACGGATCATAGCCGTAACACGCTCGATCTGAGCGTGGTTCCCGCGGTTCAGAAACTCAGCCATCTGCCGATCATCGTCGACCCGAGCCACGGCACCGGGAAACGCGATCGCGTGCATCCGATGTCGCTGGCTTCGGTCGCCGCCGGCGCCGCCGGATTGATAGTGGAAGTACACCCGTCGCCCGACCGCGCTCTGTCGGATGGCGCCCAGTCGCTGTATCCCGAACAGTTCACCGAAGTGGTCCGCGACTGCCGCGCGATCGCGGCATTGCTCGCGCATCGCCGCGAACTCGCCCACGCGTAATCGTCAGAAGCCGATTTGCGCGATTTCGGCGCAAGAATCGGATGGATATTCGAGCCTCGACAAAGTAAGTTGGAATTCAAATGACAATTCCAACAGACGGCCTTTGGCAGCGCGGCTACAGCCGCCTGGGAAAGTTACTCAAATCCGAAGATGCCGAAAAGATCCGCTCGCTGTACGCATCCCCCGAAATATTTCGCAGCCATATCGACATGGCCCGCTATCGCTTCGGACGCGGCGAATACCAATACTTCGCGTATCCTCTGCCCGAGCGCATCGATCAAATTCGCCATGATCTGTACAGGCAGCTCGCGCCTGTCGCTCGCGAATGGATGTCAGCGCTCTCGCGTGACACCGAGTATCCCGACGATCTAGATGCGTTTCTCGAGTCCTGCCACACCGCCGGTCAGACTCGTCCGACTCCGTTGCTGCTCCGCTACCGTGAAAGCGACTTTAACTGCCTTCATCAGGATCTCTATGGGGACGTCGTGTTCCCGTTTCAGGTCGTCATCGGATTGAGCCGGCCTGGAGACGAATACTCCGGTGGTGAACTATTGCTGGTCGAACAGCAGCCGCGCGCGCAGTCGGTCGGCCACGCGATTCGTTTGGAACAAGGCGAAGCTGTGGTCATCACCACGCGCTACCGTCCGGTAAAGGGCTCGCGCGGCTATTACAGAACCAACATGCGTCACGGCGTCAGCCCCCTGACCAGCGGCGAGCGCTACACGTTGGGCATCATTTTTCACGATGCGAAATGATTCTCCTTGACATGCTGGAGAGGATTCCTAGAATGTCTAGGAGGACAACCGTGCAGTAATCAGCCAGTGACCGCTCGCCAGCATAACTGTCCGCCAAGCGACACCAGCCATAGTGAAAGCGCCACACGGAATGGACGCGCAGGCAGGATGGTGAGTAGATTCGCCCCGACGAACGCTCCCACGACGCCGCCGATGCTCATCTTCAACGCGAGTGCCGCGTGATAATTCCCGGTCGCGAAACTGATTCCACCCCCGGCGAGCGATAATCCCAATCCGAACAGGACGTCGGTGCCGACCACCTGCCCGGTGGTGATGGTCGTCATCGCCATCAGCGCTAGCGACCCCAGTGCTCCCGCTCCAGCCGATGAGAACCCGACCTCTGCCCCGATCGGCAATGCGATCAGGGGCAGCCATCGCGATCGGTCTTTTTCCGCGACCACAGCCGGAGTCCTCAACAGCCGGTACAGATTCAAGGCCGCCATCGCAATGATGCTCGTACCCAACACGGCGACAATGGGGCCTTTGCGATTCGCGGCGTTCAACTGCCCCAGCGCATAGGATCCCGCGATCACCCCTGGCAATCCGCCGGTGAGCAGTAGTCCAAGTACGCGAAGATTCACCTGCCGCCGGATCAGATATAAGGGCGCGGCCACAGCTTTCACCACGGCCGTGAATACCAGCGCCGTCCCCACAGCCGCAGCCGGTGGGACACCAAGGAACAGCGTCAACACTGGAGCGGTGATCACGCCGCCGCCGACGCCCGTCAGCCCGATCAGCACAGCAATCCCGAATCCGAGCAGAAATTCCATGACTCAACCTTGCAAGTGAATCCCGCACTCTAATTTGCGGCCCGCCCAGCGCCCCGACCGCGCGTCATTGGCATCCAGCGGTGGCGTCGTGCAGGGCTCGCATCCGATGCTGGTGTAGCCTTCGTCGTACAAAGGCAGCATCGGAATGCTGTGCTCCTGCATGTATTGCCAAACATCGCGCGTCGACCAGTCCGCCAGGGGGCTGATCTTTCGCAGCGTTTTTCCCGACGGCAATTTGAAATCGGCGGCTGGTTCCAGCGCCGCCCGCGATTTGGATTGTTCGCGACGCAGTCCGGTGAACCATGTCCCGTAGTTCTCCAACGCGCCGAACAACGGCTCCACTTTGCGCATCCCGCAGCAGCGGTCCGGGGCCGATTCGTACAGGATGCCGAATTGCGATTCCTGCTGCTGGACAGTCAGTTTGGGTAGAAGATTTATGAGGTTGAGATTCCAGCGGGCGGCGATTTCGTCGCGATAGGTGTATGTCTGTTCAAAGTGATACCCGGTGTCGAGAAACAACACCGGAATTTTCGGCCGGCGAGCGATCAGCATGTGGACCAGCGCGACACACTCCGCTTGAAAGCTCGACGTGACGCATTCAACGCCGTCCGCCATTGCCAGTGCTTCGTCGATTAATGCCCCCGCTTGAACCGTTCTCATATTCCTCCACCCTGCGTCAGCCGATCCACTGGGCGCAATACATCATTCAACTCCAGCGATCGGACAATCTTCGCCGCGTCGGTTTCGGCAGCCGCGCGATCGATCACAATCGCCAGCATTCCTGCACTCTCCAATGCGTGTGCGGCGTCGTCGCTCTCGACAAAGGCAGCCGCGCAACCGCGGTCGAACAATCTCCGCTCCACGCCTTGGGCCAGCACCCGATCTCTGACGCGCACGATTCCTCCGCGATGCCCCCACCGTGCCATGCGATCCGCCGCCGTCACTGGACCCGACCGTTTCGCATCGATGACCGGCCGAAGCAGCATCCCCGCTCCGCTGGTCGCATTGGTTTCCGGATCGATCACGATAAACGCGCCTGTCGCTCGGTTGGTGCTGTACGGATCGAAGAAAATCGGTTTGGCTGTCGCCATCTCAACCACACCGATCGCATTCATCTCCAACCGGTCGGCTGGTTCCTCGGCCAGAGTGTGAATATCAACCCGATGCCGGATGGCTGTAAACTCCGCCGCCACGCTGCGCGTTGTATGTTTGATCGCGTAGCGCTTTCGCGGGTCGAGCGGACGCGCATCCATCCACACGATCTGCGCTTCGAATCTCTGCGTCGCGTGCGGCTTCGCCGTGCCCGAATACAACAGATCGCCGCGGCTGATATCTAGCTGATCCGCAAGCACGACCGTCACCGCCTGCCCCACGCGGGCTTCGTCGAGATCGCCATCGAACGTCGCGATGCGTTCCACCCGCGACCGCAATCCGGATGGCAACACCGTCACCGCATCGCCGGTACGAAGCGTGCCTGACGCCACTTCTCCCGCATAGCCGCGAAAATCGTGATCCGGCCGCACAACACGCTGAACAGCCATGCGGAATCCGGCGGCGGCCTCACGTGCGGTGTCCACGGTTTCGAGATGCTCCAGCAGGCTTGCCCCCTGGAACCACGGCATGCGACTGCTGCCCCGCACTACGTTGTCGCCCGCCAGCGCGCTCATCGGGAGAAAATACGCGTCGCGCACGCCGACGCTGTCCAGAAATTCGGAAAACTCGATTTGGATTCGATCGAACACCGCACGATCGAAATCCACCAGGTCCATTTTGTTTACGGCCACCACATATCGCGGAATCCCCAGCAGCGAACAGATATAGGCGTGCCGCCGCGACTGATCGAGCACGCCTTGGCGCGCGTCAATGAGAAGAATGGCGAGATCGGCTGTAGAAGCTCCCGTCGCCATGTTGCGCGTATACTGCTCATGCCCCGGCGTATCGGCAATGATGAACTTCCGCCGCGCGGTTGCAAAGTAGCGATACGCGACGTCGATCGTGATGCCCTGCTCCCGTTCCGCCCGCAAGCCATCCGTAAGAAGCGAGAGGTCCAATGAACCAGCCGAACGGTTCCGCGACGCTTTCGCGGCCGCTTGCACCTGGTCTTCGAAAACGTTGCGCGAATCGTACAGCAGCCGTCCGATCAGCGTGCTTTTGCCGTCGTCCACGCTGCCACAGGTCAGCAGGCGCAGCAGGTCCTTTTCCTGCTCTGCGGCCAGGAACTGGTCGAATCCCGAGATCGTTTCCACCGCCGCGGCCATCAGAAATATCCCTCGCGCTTTTTCATCTCCATGGACCCGTCCTGGTCGTGATCGATCACGCGATTCTCGCGCTCCGAACGCCGTGCCGCGATCAGCTCCTCGATAATCTTGGGGACCGTGTCCGCATCAGACCGGATCGCGCCGGTGCACGGACTGCACCCCAGTGACCGCATCCGGCAGCGCACCATCCGCGGCTGTTCCCCGGGAAGCATGGGAATGAACGGCTGCTCGACTGGAATCAGCGACTCGCCGCGCACCAGCATGGGGCGCTCCTTGGCGAAATACAGCGGCACGATCGGGATGCTTTCCACGTGGATGTAATGCCACACGTCGATCTCGGTCCAGTTCGAAAGCGGAAACACGCGGATGCTTTCCCCTGGCTCGATGCGGCCGTTGAACAGGTTCCATAGCTCGGGACGCTGATTCTTCGGGTCCCACTGGCCGAGCTTGTCACGGAAGGAATAGATCCGTTCCTTGGCCCTGGACCGCTCCTCGTCGCGGCGCGCGCCTCCGATGGCAGCATCGAACCCACCCTCGCCTAGGGCGTCCAGCAGCGCCTGAGTCTTCAGTAGGCCACAGCAGCGCTGCGTTCCCAACACGAACGGCTGGGCGCCTTCGTCCAGCGCTTTGCGATTGGAGTGTACGATCAGCCGGGCCCCGATCCGCCGCGTATACTCATCGCGAAAATCGATCATTTCCTTAAACTTGTAGCTTGTATCTATATGTAACAAAGGAAATGGAATAGGCTCGGGATAGAACGCCTTTTGAGCCAGCCGGAGCAGGACCGATGAGTCCTTGCCGATCGAATACAGCATGACTGGCCGCTGGAATTCGGCAGCCACCTCGCGGAAGATGTGGATGCTTTCGGCTTCCAGCGTCCGCAAGTGACTCATGGATCGAGTATATATCATATTGTCTATCGACAATAAGGTCATTTCCTTGGATGCTCCCGTCTGATAACGCGATGCGGCTAAAATCGAAAGAGCATGGAAAACCGGGCCATCGCACGGCTGCTCTACGAAACTGCTGACTTGATGGAGATCGCGGGCGAAGATTCGTTCCGGATCCGCTCGTATCGCAACGCAGCGGCCGCCATCGAGTCCTATCCCGAACAGATCTCCGCGATCCTGAAAGACCCGGAACGCAAGGTCACCGACATCCCCGGCATCGGCAAGGGCATCGCCGCAGTATTGGGGGAAATCGAGCAGCGCGGGAGTTTCGAGCGGCGCGATGAGATGCTCGAAAAATACCCGGCAGGCGCACTGGAACTGCTGAAGATCCAGGGACTCGGACCGAAAAGCATCCGCCTGCTTTTTGAGACCTATCGCTGCGCCACCATCGACGATCTGGAGCGC
This sequence comes from Bryobacteraceae bacterium, assembly GCA_035568415.1. Classification (GTDB taxonomy): domain Bacteria; phylum Acidobacteriota; class Terriglobia; order Bryobacterales; family Bryobacteraceae; genus Palsa-187. The sequence continues at coordinate 209,277 of DATMOC010000021.1, forward strand.
TTATGCCGCGAACAGAAACTGCGCGAGCTTCCCCGCATGGGCGCGAAGCTCGAAGAGAAAGTACTGCGGTCCATTGCGAACTATCGCCAGCGCGCGGGACGATTTCTACTTAGCTTCGCGGAAGGTGTCGCCGACGAACTGAGCACATATCTAGCGGGCGATGGCGTCGAAAAAATCACTCCGGCCGGAAGTTTGCGCCGGGGACGCGAAACCGTCGGCGATCTGGATCTTCTCGTCACCGGTCCGGGCGCGATTGGCGCGCTTGAAAAATTCGTCAAGCATCCCAAGGCGCAGGAAGTGCTCGGACGCGGGGAAAACAAGGCCAGCATCAACTTTGGCCACGAAGCCATCCAGGTGGACCTGCGCGCGCTCCCGGCGGAAAGCTATGGAGCGGCGCTGCAATACTTCACCGGCAGCAAGGATCACAACGTGGCTCTTCGCCAACGAGCGCTCAAGATGGGCTTCACGTTGAGCGAGTACGCGCTTTCCAAGGTCGACACCAACGAGCGTGTCGCCGGCGCGACTGAGGAAGAAATCTACGCTGCTCTCGGCCTCCCCTGGATTCCGCCAGAGCTTCGCGAAAACTGGGGCGAGATCGAAGCTGCCCTCGAAGGACGACTGCCCAAGTTGGTGGAGCTATCGCAGATTCGTGGCGATCTGCACATGCACACTACCGAAACCGACGGCCGTGCAACCCTCGAAGAAATGGCCGCTGCGTGCCGGGAGCGCGGCTACCAGTACATCGCCATCACGGATCATTCCAAGGCGTTGGCAATGGCGAACGGCCTCGACGAAAAACGCGCGGTCGCGTTCGCGCATCAGGTCCGTGATATGGGCGACCTGGGGATCCGCATTTTTTCCGGGATCGAATGCGATATCCGCCGCGACGGCGTGATGGATCTGGAAAACGACGCGCTGGCCGAACTTGATTTCGTGATCGGAAGCGTCCACAGCTACATGAATCTCGAGGCCAACGAGATGACCGATCGCCTGATGCGAGCTCTGGAGTGTCCGCATCTGCGCATGCTCGGCCATCCTACAGGCCGCATTCTGATGCACCGGGAGCCATTCCCGTTCGATTTCGACCTGATCGCATCGGAAGCCGCGAAGCGCAACGTGTATCTCGAAATCAATTCAAGCCCGGAAAGGCTCGATCTGGGTCCAGCCATGGTGCGCGCTGCAAAAGCGAAGGGCTGCAAATTCGTGATCAATACGGACGCGCATCATCCCAAGCACTTGGCCAATATGGCCTATGGAATCCGCATGGCGCGGCGCGGATGGCTGGAGCCGGCTGATATTCTGAACACGCTGCCTCTCGCCCAATTCGCGAAAGCCATCCACGCAAAATGAAACTCATCTCTTCAACGGAAATTACCCGGACGCCAATCTTCCATATCACGCTGGACCGCGCCATCGATCCCGACGGGTTCGAGATCAAGCGTGCCATCGTGCAGCACGGTGGATCGGCGGTGATGATGCCGGTCGACAACCGCGGCCGGATTCTTCTCGTCCGGCAATATCGCCTGCCGGCGCGCCAATATCTGTGGGAACTGCCCGCTGGCCGAGTGGACGAAGGCGAGTCCGTGCTCAAAGCAGCCAAACGCGAATTGGTCGAGGAGACCGGATATCGTGCGAAAAGTTGGAAGAAGCTCGCCGAGTTTTATCCGAGCCCCGGATTTCTCGCGGAGAAGATGACCATTTTCCTGGCGACGGGCCTGATCGAGGGCGAATCGAAGCCCATGGAAGACGAGCGTATCCAAACCCGTTGGTTCTCGCGACGCGAGTTAGGCGAATGGATCAAGGCTAGCAAGATCCGTGATGCCAAGACCATGATCGGGTTCTGCAGATACCGATCGACGCATGCGCCAAGCCGATCATAAGCCTGTACTTGGTTGACACCGCGTCCGATAGTTAGTTAGGCTCACAAGAACGGGTGTGGGTGAAAAGAGATGATCAATCGTTTTAAGTTATTGATGCTGGGCGGCTTGTCCGCCTTGCTAGTACTCACAGTCGCGTGCAATTCCGGCGACTTCAACTACGGTAAAGTCGGGAACCTCATCCAGGGGGCGCCCATGCACCTGGATGCCGAGTACGTCATGCTGACGGGTCAGCAGGTCGATTGTGGAGTCCAGAACGATCTTTGGGATCAGCCTTCTGCGGCCAGTGGCCGCTCCACCGCCCGGCTAAGCGGTAAGGGCCGCGACCTGAAGTTCGCCGACGACGTTTCCATTGGGGATATGAAGCTGCCCTACGCTCAGGTCCGGGGCGATTTTACCCTGGTAGTTCTGGACGTGCAGTCCGACCGCGATGGACCCGAGAAGGAAACTAAATTGGTCGACGTGAAACTCGCTGTGCCCATCACTCACAGCTGCTTTCCGCAGCCGTTACCGATGCTCGGCGTCCGCAAAGGCAACTTTACGCAGGACTATCCTCCGGTCATTTTTTTCCGCTACAACAACGGCTGGTACATCGACAAGATTGTCCACTGATTCAGGATAGAGCCATGGTGCGGATTGGCATCGTCGGCGATTTCGACCCGCGGCACCATACCCACGTCGCGATAAACACGGCACTCGAGCATACCTCTGAAGCGCTGGGCGAGCTGCTACAGGTGGACTGGCTGCCTACTCCTGAAGTTTCGGATCGTGCACTCGCGGGCTACAACGCAATCTGGGCGGCTCCAGCAAGTCCCTATCGGAGCATGGACGGGATGCTGCGCGGCATCCAATTTGCGCGAACCCGCAACGTTCCCTTCACAGGCACTTGAGGCGGTTTCCAATATGCTCTGGTAGAGCATGCGCGCAACGTATTGGGAATCGAAGACGCGGACACAGCCGAAAATTCCAGCGGGTCCGGGAACTGCGTGATCGCGCCAGTCTTCTGCGCCTTGCCTCGTCACCTAGACGATCCGCCCACGCTGCACGGCATCGGAACGATCCGGCTTGTCACTGGATCGCGGCTGCATTCGATTTACGGAGTGGACTTGGCCGAGGAAGGATATTTTTGCAGCTACCACGTGAATCCGGACTTTGTGCCGAGGTTTGAAGCGGCCGGGATATGCATCGCCGCGGTCACCGCGTCGGGCGAAGTGCGTGCAGTGGAGCTGCCTGGCCATCGCTTCTTCATCGCGACGCTGTTTCAGCCGCAGCTCGGTTCCAGGCCAGGAAAGCCGCATCCGTTTGTGCAGGCGTTCGTTGAGGCAGCGCGGGCTTAGGCCGGCAAGGGAGGCCAGTTGTAGTCAGCCATTTTCTGATGTAAACCGCGAATTGTGGAGCAAGCTTGAGAGATTGCGGAAAACTCAGTATCGACCGCTTCCTTCGGTCGCGGCTCATGGCGCAGCTGGGATGACAAGCGCCGCCACCGCAGTCGCAACCGCGCTAACCCGGCAGCCGGAACGCGATCAATTCGCCGGAATACCCCGCTCCGCTCACCGCCACCACGATGTATTGCTTACCGTCATGCATATACGTCATTGGCGATCCGCTTTGCGGTGCCGGAATATAGACAGCGCCCACTTCTTTTCCCGAAGCTTTCTCGTAAGCCCGCAGCATCGCGCCGCGTTGGCCGTTAGGAGTAGTGAAGAAACCCGCTTCGCCCGCGACCACCAGCGTCTTGGTGGTCAACACGCCGATGATCCCGGGACGTCCGGTGCGTGCGATGGTCACGCCTTTCAACGCTGGATGATTGCGAATATTGTCCGGCGTTTCACCATGCGCGATCTGCCACGCGATGTCGCCCTTATCGAGATCGATCGCGGTAATGCGGCCGTAGGGCGGCTTCCACAAAGGTAGCCCCTGAACGTTGAGTCCTCCTCCACCACCACCGCCGCGACCCGCTGGTGCGCCGGTTGCGCCCGTTGCTCCGGTGGCTGCCGTGGTCCCCGCGGCCGGAGCCGGGGGCCGCGCGATGCCCTGAATGAAATTCATATCCGAGATTTTGGGATCGTTGATCAGCCCGTACACGCCCACGCCACCCTGCGAAAAAACGTACAGCATGTGCGTTTCAGGATCGAAAGAGCCTCCCGGCCAATTCGCTCCGCCCAGCGGGCCGGGCGCATACAGCGTCGCCAGCGGACCGTCGACTTTGCTGACCACCGGCGGAGTGAACAGCGGCCCGAGCTTGTATCGCGAAACCAGCTTCACGGCTTCCGCATGCAATTCCGGCGTGAAGTCGATCAACTCATCAATGGAAGTCCCCTGGCGATCGTACGCCGGCGGCTTGGAGACGAACGGCTGGGTGGCGCTGGTCTTTTCGCCGGGCACATCCGACTGCGGCACCGGTTTCTCGTCCATCGGCCAAACCGGTTTCCCGGTCACGCGATCGAATACGTACAACCATGCCTGCTTGGTCGGCTGTGCGACCGCCTTCACCAGCTTGCCGTCCACGTTGATGTCGACCAGGATCGGCGCGCAGGGAATATCCATGTCCCACAAGCCGTGATGGACCAGTTGGTAGTGCCATTTGCGCTTGCCGGTTTCGAGATCGACGGCAAGCAAAGTTTCCCCGAAGAGTCCGTTCCCGGGTCGATGACCGCCATAGTAATCGCCGGTGGGCAATTCGACCGGGAGATACACCGTGTTGAGCTGTTCGTCGACAGAAATCTGCGCCCACACGCCGGTGTTGCCGGTATAGGACCACGAATCGTTTTCCCATGAGTCGATTCCGAACTCGCCTGGCTTGGGGATCGTGTGGAAAATCCACAGCCGCTTTCCAGTGCGAGCGTCGAACCCGCGAACATATCCCTTGACGTGCTTGTAGCTTTCCGGCCGGCCGCCTTCCTTGTGCGCCGCTCCCACGATCACGACGTTCTTAGCGACCACCGGCGTCGAATGCAAACCGACTTCGGCCGTCTCCAGGTCCATCTCCTGATCGTCGTCGAGCTTCAGATCGACGATCCCGTTCTTCCCGAATCCCGCAGCCGGGATGCCTGTCTTCGCGTCCAGGGCAACCAGGCGATAACCTGGCGTGGTGTAGAGGATCCGTTCCTCTTTGCCGTCGGTCCAATACGCGACGCCGTGACCGGACAGTTTGCGCGGAGCGTTTTCAGCGCGCTTGCCTTCGTTCTCGGAGTGCATCCAGATCATTTCCCCAGTGGCGGCGTCCAGGGCAACCACGGCGCGCCGCGATCCGGCGGTGACGAACACAACGCCGTGCACCATCAGGGGCGTGCCTTCGTATTGAAACTCCGGCCGCGGCCCCAGCGAATCGGTCTTGAAGCGCCACGCTACTTCGAGCTTGCCGAAATTTCCAGCGTTGATCTGATCGAGCGGCGCATACCGCGTAGACCCCAGGTCGCCTCCGTAATTGCGCCACTCACCGTTCTTCGCACCGGTCTGGGCGAGCACGAGCATGGCTGTGAATACAAAGAGGTTGGCGAATCGCATAAGGACTATCGTAAGGCGTTTGCCGCCTACTAGCAAACTTCCATCCCACGGGGCCTTAGTACCATCGCCCTTAGTGGAAATGTTACCTTAGCGCCATTTTCGTTCTCGCAGTACCGGTTCATACTCACAGTACAAGTTATGCGAACGATCCTGATTTGCCCCGATCCAGCTCTTAGAGAGCAATTTGAAAAGGCCGCTGCCGAGCAGCCGACGATCGAGATTTCCAAAGCCCTCAACTACTTTCCGCCGGTGGATGAACTCCGGCGGCTGATGCGTGTCTGGTCCCCCGACGCCGTACTCCTCAGTATGGAGGACATGACCGCGGTGGAAGCGCTGGGCCGTCAACTTGAAGCCGAGTTTCCCTTCATTCAGCGGATCGCCATCACTAAGGACGAACAACCGGCCACTCTGCGCGCCGCACTTCGTCTGCGAATGGCGGAACTGCTGGCTCCGCCCTTCGACGCCACCGTTCTGGAGAGCCTGACGGAAGAAGTCAAGCGTCAGCAAGCGTTACGTCCCGAGGGAGAATCGATCCGCCACCACTTCTGCGCATTTCTGCCTGCCAAAGGCGGCGTCGGCGCGTCAACCGTGGCGTCCACTGTAGCGTCCTCGCTCGGGACCTTGCCGGACGCCAGCGTGCTGCTTGCGGATTTCGACTTTTTCTCCGGCGTCACCGGATTCCTGTTCAACATTCAACACGAATTCGGGATGTGCGATGCCGCGAACGTCAGTAAGAGCCTGGACGACGAGACTTGGCAGCGCCTGATCCGGAAGAGCGGAAATTTGGATCTGCTCCTCTCCGGAGCTCCGTCCACAAGTTTCGATAACAAGGTCAAGGAAGTACATCTGACGCCGATTCTGGAGTTCGCGCACCGTAACTATTCGGTGGTCTGCGCCGACCTTCCGGATGCGTTCGACGAACTTTCGCTGGCCGTGATGCGCGAGGCGAGCCGCCTATTTGTGGTCACGACACCCGATCTGGCATCCCTGCGCATGGCGCGGTTGAAAGCGAATCTGCTGCAAAGGCTGGACTGGACGGACAAGGCCTGCCTGGTGGTAAACCGGGTCACTAAGTCGATGGAATTGTCGGTTGCCGAGATGGAAAAAACCGTGGGGTTACCGCTGTACGCAACCTTCCCCAACGAATACGTGGACGTCACACGAGCGGCGCGTGAAGGCAACCCGTCGCCCAAGCTGGCCGGAGCCGCCCGCGAGTTTGCGGAAAAACTACTGAAAAAGAAGTTCGAGGAAAAGCGCGCTCGTTTCATTGAACGTTTCGCGGTGGTCCCGGCCCGTTACTCTTTCAAATAAACGAAGCTGTCAGGGCCGGTTGAGATACTTTTCGTACAGCCGCGTCTGCTTGTTGGTCAGATCGATCTCCTGACCCTTGATGTACAGGTGCTTGATCTGCGTAGGCGTTTCCAGCGGATCGCCGTTGGTCACCATCAGGTCCGCCCACTTGCCTTTTTCGACCGAGCCGATCTTATCCGAGACGCCCCAGATTTCGGCCGCGTTGATGGTCACGGCCTTGAGCGCTTCGTCGTAAGGCAATCCGAACGCTACGGCGCGAGCGGCATTATACGGCAAGTTGCGCACGAATTCGTTATTGAAAGTCGCGAAAGCGAACTTTACGCCCGACTTATAAATTTCGCCGGGAAGTGACTCGGCCTGATCGTAAGGCGCGTCTTCATTTTCGGGAAGCGCTTCGGTGCGGCCCAGGATCACAGGAATATTCTTGGCTTTCAGGTCCGCAGCTACTTTCGCCAGCTCGCGCGTCTGTAGCAGGATGATCCTGATGTGCTGCTTTTCCGCGAACGCCATCGCATCGCGGATGGAGCGTTCGCGTTGCGCGGTTACGGCGACGGGCACTTTACGCTCGAGCACTGGTTGCATCGCTTCCATCTTCAGATCGCGCTTAAAGCCCGGAGCGTTGCTCGTCCTCTCTTTCTGATACTGGCGCGCGGAGTCGAAGAAATCGTTCAGCTTCTGGATCTGCTGGTCGTATTGGCGCTTTCGCTCGGTAAAGGTCTGCGGCGTTCCTGCGCCGAACAGCGCCGCGAGTTCGTCGGGGAAATCGGCCGCGAGCCCACCGCGTCCGCCTCCACCAAGACTAGGAAAGATGATGTGAAGTGCCGCGCTGCGGTTGATCTCCATGTCTTCCCAGGTCCAACCCGCGAGATGAATCAGCGCGGCTTGGCCGGAAATCATCTGCGGGCTGCCGCCTCCGCGCCCACCGCGTCCTCCCGATGCTGGAAACGTCATGGCGCTGGTGATTCCGTTGACGCGCGTCACGGGAAGATGCTCGCTTTCCGGATTCACCGCGATCAAGGCCCGAAGCTGCGGCATGAATTCACCGAGTTCGCCGGTATCGACGGTGACGCGCTCACCCGAAACTTCGGAGAGTCCGAGCTCGGTGGCCGAATCGATCATCCCGGGATAAACGCGGAGCCCTTTTCCTTCGACGATCTTGATGCCCTTGGGAGGAACGATCTTTCCGCCAATGTCGGCGATCTTGCCATCCTGCACCAGCACCGAAACGTTTTCCATCTTCGCGCCGATGACCGGATAAACGTCGGCATTGCGAATCAAGAAGGTATCGTTCGCGCCCGCAAATGTAGCGGCGGCCAATGTGAAAAAAAGAGTCGTCTTCATTGCTGCGGCCTCCGGGTAGGTGCGCCTTTCTTCTGCGCGTTCTGCTGATCCTGTTTCTCTTGCTCGATCAGCTTCTGCTTCTCAGCTTCCTTCATCGGCCGTCCGCTGACTTCGTTGTCGCGATCGAAATACTTGTTGCCGTCGATCATGACTCTCTGAACCTTCGCGACAGGCGAGAGTGGATCTTTATCGAAAATCACGATGTCGGCATCTTTGCCGGCCTCGATGGACCCCACGCGATTCTCGACGCCGAGCTGTTTCGCCGGGTTGATAGTCACCATGGCCAGGGCATCTTCGCGCGAGATTCCGCCGTACTTCATGGCCTTGGCGGCTTCCGTGTTCAGGCGGCGCATCAGCTCGGCGTCGTCGCTATTCAGGCTGACCACAACGCCTTTCTTAGTCATGATCGCGGCATTGTAGGGGATCGCGTCGATGGCCTCCATCTTGTATCCCCACCAGTCGCTGAACGTAGAGGCTCCGGCGCCGTGCGCGGCGATTTCCTTCGCCACCTTGTAGCCTTCGAGCACGTGCTGGAAGGTCCGGATCTTGAATCCGTAATCGTCGGCGACGCGAATCAGCATCAGGATTTCGTCGGAACGGTAACAATGCGCGTGCACGAAGCGCTTGCCCTCGAGCACTTCCTTCAGCGCTTCGAGCTTCAGATCCTTGCGCGGTGGAATGGGATGCTGCCCGCCGGCGACGGCTCTTTCGTAAGCGTCCCATTCAGCTTTATACTGAACGGCTTCGTTGAAGGCTTCGCGGATGGTATCCTCGACGCCCATGCGGGTCGCGGGATAGCGCGCATTTACTGCGGGCGCGCCGCGGCCGCCCTGGGGATTGCCGGCGCGCTTGGGATTTTCGCCCAGCGCGAATTTGATCCCCGGCTTAGCGCCTTCAAAAATCATGCCATCTGCATCTTTGCCCCAGCGCATCTTAAGGACGATGGTCTGACCGCCGATCGAGTTCGCCGATCCGTGCAGGATATTCGCCGTGGTAATGCCGCCGGCCAGCGCCCGATAGATGGCGATGTCTTCGGGGTTGATGATGTCCTTGATGTTCACCATCGACGACACGGAGACACTGCCTTCATTGATGTTTCCATCGCCCGCGATGTGCGAGTGGCAATCGATAATTCCCGGCGTGACCCACTGGCCCGCAGCGTCGATCACCGTCGCGCCGGCTGGAACCATGACATTCTCGCCCACCTCGGCGATCTTTCCATCTCGCACGACGATCGAGCCTTTGATGGTGCCCTTGGACGATTCGGTCATGATGGTCGCGTTTTTGATGACCGTGACTTGCGCGGTCATTACTTGAGAAAGTGGCGCCAGCGCAATGAGCCCGGCAATGAATAATTTGGTCATATTATCGGTTCTCCGTCGGCGCTCCGCCGCGCCCGCCGGCATCGGGAGCCGGTATGTGTTTCACGCCATCGATGAAAATCATTTCGACCCGCGTGCGATCGTCAAAAATCTCGCCGCGCGTCACGACTAGGTTTGCGATCTTGCCTTTCTCAACGCTTCCCAGACGGTCCGCAAGACCGTAGATTTCAGCCGGTGAAAGCGTCAGCGCCCGAACCGCGTCCTCGCGCGATAGTCCGCCGTCGATGGCCTTCTTAACCGCTCGCTGGATATCGCGCGGCTGATCGACACCGTCGGTGTAAAACGCGAACTTCACGCCCGCCTGCTTCAACGCCTGCGGAGACGTGGGAGCTTTTTCGCGAACTTCCAGAGTGCGGAAAGACTCGACGTCGTCCGGATCGGAGTCGGTAGCTTTCACCGGCCATTTCAAGCTGACCAGCACTGGCGTGGTCTTCAAATAATCGGTGGCGCGTTTATCGAAGCCCTCACGCATGCCGTAAAGAATCGCGGGCTGCATCAGTTCGGCCGCGAACTTCACCATGCGCTCGACTTCAACCCATCGATTCGCAGGCAGCAGAATGCGTTTCGATTCGAGCACGCCTTCGAGCGCGCGATCATATTCGGGACGCTTCATGCCGCGCGGATTCTTTTCATACGCGTCCTTGACCAGCTTGTAGTGCTCGGCGTCAAGATAGATTTGGCGCACATACGCGATGTAGCCCATCAGGGCGCTGGGGAATCCGCCGCCGCCGCGGGCCGTCAAGGAAATGTACTGCCCAATGGACGGTGCCAGCACCATGTCTTCGCTTTTGGCTCCCGCGAGATTCACCGCCGAGCCTTGCCCTGCAAAAATCCCGCGCGTCGGAAACACAAAAGCGGTTGTGAACCCGGCGCTACGTGCCATCTCCAAGCGGCGGTCATTCGCCTGAATCTCGTCAGCAGCTCTGATCCAACTGGTGGTCTGCGGACGGTCTTCCGGTCCTCGTGAAGGCGGCGGCGCGGGCGTTGTCGGAGCCGCCGGAGTTGTTCCCCGTCCGGCTCCGCCGCGTCCGTTTGCCGTAGGGACCGCGCCCGGCATCCCCCAAGTGCTCAGTGCATCGACCAGGCCGGGGTAGACCGTCATCCCTTCACCGTCGATCACCAGCGCGTCGGCCGGCGGCAGGACGTTATCGCCCACCGCTTCGATCAACCCGTTTCGCAGCACCACGGTACCTTTGGCGATGGTGGGACCGCTCACGGTGACAATTTTCGCGTTGCGGATCGCGATGGAAGTCGGCTGTGGCTGACCGAACACCATCGCGCTGCACACGACGAGCGCAATCAGGAAATGTTTCATGGTGGCAATCGCTTATTATAAGGGTTCAAACAATGACATGGCGCAGAAAAAGCAGATAGGTTACAAGGACGCCGGCGTCAATATCGACGAAGCCGATCGAGCAGTCGCATCGATTCGCAAAATGGCCCAAGCTACGTTCACTGCTGGCGTTCTTACGGATATCGGGAGCTTTGGTGGAGGCTTTCGTTTACAAGGCTTTCGCGATCCGGTGCTGATTTCTTCCGCCGATGGAGTGGGAACCAAACTCAAGCTGGCGTTCCTGACCGGCCGGCATTCCACCATTGGCGAAGATCTGGTGAACCACTGCGTCAACGATATCGCCGTACAGGGCGCGACGCCGCTGTTCTTTCTGGATTACTTCGCGATCGGGAAGCTGAACGCCAAGGTTGCGGCTGAAGTGATCTCAGGCGTCGCGCGTGGATGCAAAGCCAACGGCTGCGCGCTGATCGGCGGCGAGACGGCGGAAATGCCGGGGCTGTACGCCGCGGGCGAATACGATCTGGCCGGATTCATCGTCGGCGCAGTGGAGCGCAAACGAATGCTGACTGGATCGACGATCCGCGCGGGAGACGTGCTGATCGGGCTGCCCTCCACCGGGCTGCACACCAACGGCTACTCGCTCGCTCGCAAACTGCTGTTTGAGGTTGCCGGCATGCAGGCCGAAGGTCCCATTGCCGATGAGCTTCTCAAACTGCACCGCAGCTATCTGAAACCGATCCGTGCATTGCACGACGCGGGCTTGCTGAAGGGCGCCGCGCATATCACCGGCGGCGGGATCACCGACAACACGCCGCGAATCTTGCCGAAGGGACTGGGAGTGAAGATCCATCTCGGCTCCTGGCCGGTGCTGCCGATTTTCGAACTACTCCGCCAGATCGGTGACATCGAGCAAGACGACTGGCGACGGACTTTCAACCTGGGTATCGGGATGATTCTGGTCATTTCGCCGCGCCAGCTTTCGAAAGCTACGCGGATTCTCGATGCGCTACGCGAGGGATGGTACCAGATCGGCGAAGTGGTCAAGGGCAAGGGAGTTAGGTATAGATGAGGCGGCTGGGCATCCTGCTTTCGGGCCGCGGCTCGAATTTTCGCGCCATCGCCGACGCGATCGACGAACCGCGGCTGGACGCGGATATAGCGGTGGTGATCTCGAATCGCGTGGACGCGCCCGGGATCGAGACGGCGCGGGAACGCGGAATCAACTACCAGGTGTTGCCGTCGCGCGGACTTGATCGTGAAATTTACGATCGCGCGCTGATCGAGGAATTGCGCAGGAATCAGGTAGAACTGGTGTGTCTGGCCGGATACATGCGGATCCTGAGTGGCTATTTCATCCGCGAATATTCCATGCGCATTCTGAACATCCACCCGTCGCTGCTGCCTGCATTTCCGGGGCTCGACGCGCAGCACCAGGCGCTGGAACACGGCGTGAAATTCTCCGGATGCACCGTGCATTTTGTCGACGAAGGGCTCGATTCGGGACCGATTGTCGCGCAGGCCGCGGTGCCGGTGATGGACCACGATACGGTCGAGTCGCTCTCGGCGCGAATCCTGAAAGAAGAACACCGGATTTATTCCGAGGCAATCGGAGTAGTGCTTTCAGGGAAGTATCGGATCGCGGGGCGCCGAATCGTGGCACTGTAGTTGTATGGCGAAACGCGACGTTATCCAGCAATTTCGGGCCAAGCCCGGAAAGCGGTTCCGCATCCGGGATTTCGATCCTGCCTGGAACGGCGGCAAAGAAGCCAAGCGCGACGCGGAGCGGCTCCTAACTCGCAATCTCGAGCGACTGACGGAGGCGCAGGATCTGCTCTGGTCCACCGGACGTTATGCGCTGCTCATCGTTTTGCAGGCAATGGACGCGGCCGGCAAAGACGGCTTGATCACACATGTCATGAGCGGCATGAACCCGCAGGGTTGTCAGGCATTTCCATTTAAGCAACCGTCGTCTGAAGATCTGCAACACGATTTCTTGTGGCGCTATGAGAAAAGCCTGCCGGCGCGGGGACGCATTGGAATTTTCAACCGGTCCTACTACGAAGAAGTTCTGGTGGTTCGCGTCCACCCGGAGTGGCTCGACCGGCAGAATCTTCCACCGCGCGGCCACGGAAAGAAACTATGGCGGCAGCGCTACCAGGACATCAATGCGTTCGAAAAACACCTGGTGAGCAACGGAACCGTGATCCTGAAGTTCTTCCTCAATATTTCGGAACGCGAGCAACGCAAGCGGTTGCTCGAACGGCTGGAGGATCCGACCAAACACTGGAAATTTTCGGAAGCCGATCTGGCCGAGCGCGCCTACTGGGACAAATACATGGAGGCCTACCAGGACGCGATCGGCGCGACCAGTACCGAAGAAGCGCCGTGGCACATCATACCGGCTGATCACAAATGGGTTTCGCGCTGGCTGGTCTCTGAGGTTTTGGCTAAGACCATCGAGTCGCTCGATCTGAAGTTTCCCCGCGCGACCAAGGAGAAACTCGCGGCCCTGAACAAGGCAATAAAGCTGTTGAAGAAAGACTAGCGCCGATCTACGCGGGCAGGGCGTGCGTAAAATGATCCTGCCGCAGCGCGAGCGCCAGCATTACTCTGACCCAACCCGTGAAGAGCAGGTTCACTCCGAGGAAAACGCCTAGAACCCACATCCCCGTCACCGGCCAGCCTCCCCACACGAAGATGCCGAGCAGCAAAGTGACGATCCCGTTCGCGAGCGCCCATCCCCAGCCCGGTAACCGCATCATCAGCGCTGCCACGATCCGGAACATTCCGGCGACGATGAAATAGGACGCTAACAACAACGTGATCACCAGCGCGCCTGCGGCTGGGCTCCGCAGCAGCAGTGCGCCAACCACGATCGCCAACAATGCTTCCAGAACGTAGAGAAATAAGTGGCCACGCTCGCGATGACGGATCGAATGTACGGCTTCGATTACCCCGCCGATGATCAATAACCATGCGAGGGTCAGCACGGAAACGACCGTGAAAACAACGGAATAGGTGATCGCGAAGATCCCCCAGAGAATGGACAGGATGCCGAAAGCGAGCATCCAGCCCCAGTTTTTGCGTAATTCAGCGATTCCGTTCATGCGAAATTGGATACCGCAGCGGGCTGAAAGGCTTCATCATGAGACCTTTGTCAGACCCCTCCGCGTCTTGAAAGAGAACTCGTGTGACGATGATTCGCCTTCTATTCGCTACTGCCGGAGTGGCGTTGCGCAAGGCGGAACCATCTCACACGACCGCGAATACGGCACCCAAGTGCGTGCGCCACACCTGCCGCGGACCGGCTTATGGGCTCAACGCGGCCAGTCTGCGTTCCAGAAAGCGGCGCTCTGGAATCGAGCACGGCCGCTGCATCGCCGCGCGATAAGATGCGGCGGCTTCATTGCGCCGGTCCAGTTCCGTCAGCAAATGTCCTCGGACGGCGAGCAACAAATGATAATCGCTGAGTTTGGGATCGCCGGCCAACCGATCGACTTCGACCAGCGCGGCGGCGGGTCCCTCGACTTTCGCCAGGGCCACCGCGCGATTGAGCGCGACCACAGGCGATGGGTTGATCGCCAGAAGTTGATCGTACAGGTCCAGAATGAGCGGCCAGTCAATATCGTTCGCATCCGCTGCGCGGGCATGCGTCGCTGCGATGGCGGATTGCACGTGAAATTCGCTGACTTCGTCGCCCGTAATCGACCGGTCGAAGAGATGAAATCCCTGATTGATCAGATTCCGGTCCCAACGCGACCGGTCCTGATCCTCTAGCAGGATCAAGTCGCCAGCGGCGTCCACTCGAGCCGGCAGTCGCGCGGCGTGAAACGACATCAATGCGGTCAAAGCGTGCACGCGCGGCGTGGCGATGGAAGACGACGCCACCAACCCAGCCAGACGCAACGCTTCGAAGCACAGATCCTGACGGATCAGGTCCTCTCCTTCGTGCGCCGAGTAGCCTTCGTTGAAGATGAAATACAACACGTCGAGCACTGAGGTGAGCCGCTGGGTCAATTCGGCTCCCCGCGGCATTTCAAGAGTAAGGCCGTCTTCCCGTAATGCGCGCTTGGCTCGGGTCAGCCGCTGCGCGATGGCGACCTCGTCGGAAAGAAAAGCGCGAGCAATCTCGCGGACGCTGAAGCCGCCGACCGTTTTCAATCCTAGCGCGACGCTCGAATCGCGGGTCAACGCCGGGTGGCAGCACATGAAGATCATACGCAGCTCGTCATCCCGAAGCTGCTCTTCGATATCGGGATCGTCGGGAACGCGGGCAGCGGAGCGGGAAAGCTCGGCGACGATCGACTCGGTCTTGTCGCCGAGCAGC
This sequence comes from Bryobacteraceae bacterium, assembly GCA_035568415.1. Taxonomy (GTDB): domain Bacteria; phylum Acidobacteriota; class Terriglobia; order Bryobacterales; family Bryobacteraceae; genus Palsa-187. Next base: position 224,316 of record DATMOC010000021.1, read on the forward strand.
TTATTGCGCCGCGCCGCGTCGATCGCCACATTGTGCGCGACGCGGAACAGCCAGGCGGCTCCGTTATGGGGAATCCCCTGATACGGCCACGTTTCGAGCGCGCGCAACATCGCCTCTTGCACGGCGTCTTCGGCGAAATCGAGGTGCGCGGGGCCCAGCAGGCGGGCGAAATGCGAAACCATTCGGCCCGCCTGACGGCGGAAGAGATGTTCGATCAGCGGTGCAGGGCTCACATCAGGTGCAGTTGGCGGACTTCGATTGTGCCGCCGTGTTCCAGATGCGGATGGTCCATGGACCGCTGCACGGCTTCCTCGTAATTCGCCGCCTCGATCAGGTAGAAGCCGCCGAAGACCTCCTTGGTTTCGCTATATGGTCCATCGGTGACTTGGCGGCCCTGGTTGCGGATCACTTTGCCGGGGTCGGCGGCCAGGCGCTTGGAGTCCAGGGTGAACGGCTTCTTGGTCCAGGCTATGTATTTCTCGAGCGATTTCTGCATTTCCTCCGGACTGCTTTTGGCCATGCCGGAGGGGTCGTGGTGTAGAACAAGCAAGAATTGAGACATTGTTTTTCTCCTCTAGTCTAGTGACGAACGAGGGGGTCGAAAGTGGACATGCTTCAGAAAAGGCGCGATCAGGGGTTCGCGCGCGGACCAGGGGGTCCGCCCCCCATCTCTGCCAGCAGTTTTTCCACGGAATCGGAGATCTCCACTACGGCGCGGTCGAAAGCGTTCTGGTTGGCGCGCGACGGCTTGCGATAGCCGCTCACTTTGCGAACGAACTGCAGCGCGGCCGCTGACATCTCTTCACGGGTCGCCGGCTCGGCCGGGCGTCTCAGAACCTTAATGCTTCGGCACATCTTACTTTATTCATATCGCAATGCTGTCATCGGGTCCAGTTTCGCAGCCCGACGAGCGGGAAGGAACGATGCCACGAATCCGACCGCCCCCAGCGCAAGGGGCACGCCGATAAATGTCACTACGTCGCGCGGACTCACGCCGAAGAGGAAACTTTCCGCGAATCGCGATGCCGCCAGCGACAACCCCACACCCGCCCCCACGCCCACCGAGGTCAACACCAGACCTTGTATGGTGATCATCTTCACTATTCGCGAGCGTTCGGCGCCCAATGCCATTCGGATGCCGATTTCTTTGGTCCGGCGGCCGACCGAGAAGCTCATGACGCCATACAACCCGACCACGGCCAGCAACAAGCCCGCAATGCCGAATACCGTGAACAACGTCGCCATGAGGCGCGGCAGAAGCATGGCCTTTTCCACTTGATCGCGCATGGTGAGCGAATTGAATAGGGCCAAATTCGGATCGATCGTCAGGATTTCGCGGCGCACGGCCTCGATGGTCCCTGCGGGATTGGCTGCATTCGCGACCAAGGCGACGCCGCTGAGGCTCATGATGTGGTTCAGGTTCTGATCGAGCGCTGTGTACACACACGCGCGATCGCCTTCGCCGAGCGACGATAGTTTGGAATTGGCCACAACGCCGACCACTTCATATGTCGCTCGTTCATTGCGTATCTGAAGCCCCAGCGGGCTCTGGCCGGGAAAAAGCTTTTCCGCCATCGCTCGATTGACGATCGCAACCGGAGCTTTGCCCTCATGTCCGAAATCGCGTCCGGCCAGCACAGGAATGCCCATGGTTTCGAAATATCCGCTGCCGATGTGAAAGACCACCGAGGGAACTTTCTCCGAATCCCCCGCCTGGAACCGGTTGTGCTCTCCAATCACGCTGAGTGGAACGAAATTGACGTAGCTGACCGAATGGACGCCCGGAAGCGCCGCCACGCGCTGCCGCACTTGATCGAGAAGTTGGGCAATCCGCTCCGGCGATGACGAATGCTGGTTCGGATCGAACGCCACCGAAAGAACCGGTCCGGTGCGCATTCCCAGTTCGATAGAGGACGCTTTCCCCAAGCTCCGCAGAAACAGACCCGCACTGATCAACAGCACCAGCGAGAACGTCACCTGCGTCACCACCAGCGCATTGCGCATACCGAAGCGGCGGAACCCGGCGATCTGAATATCGCCGGTCTTCATCGCGTCCACCAGGTCGGGACGCGTAGCCCGGATCGCGGGCACCAGTCCGAACAGAATCCCGGTCAGAATGGAAAGCCCGGCAGTGAATAGAAATACGCGCAGATCCGGAGCGAAATGGATATCGATCGGAATCGGAATTGGCAGTTCCACACGCGATATCGACGCGGTGGTCCAGAAGGACAGCAGGAATCCAGCCGCTGCTCCGAGCGTGGAGAGCAACAAGCTCTCGGTCAGAAGTTGCCGGATCAACCTGCGGCGGCCGGCGCCCACGGCGAGCCGCAGAGCGATTTCGCGTTGCCGTCCGGCCGCACGCGCAAGCAGCAGATTCGCCACGTTGGCGCACGCGATCACCAGCACCAGGGCGACCACGATCATCAATCCAGCCATAATTCCGCCGGCTCCAGAGCTGATGTCGCCCGGCAGCTTTCCGGCTGGCTCCAGAATGATTTTCGATTTGCGCTCGGTTTTGCGGTAGGTCTCGTCCAACTGCGCGTTGACGACGTTCACGGCCGCGGCTGCCTGGGTCCTCGAAACGCCCGGTTTGAGGCGCGCCTCAAGAAACAGCCATTGACTGTTGCGGGCCGTCAGCGGTTCTTCCCGCGTCATTTCCGGAAGCAAAATATCCTGCATCGAGAGCGGCGCCCAGAACTCGGCAATCAGCATGCGATCGGACCCGTGAAATCCCGGCGCTGCGACGCCCACGACGCGCCACGGGCGATTGTTCATGATGATGGTGCGGCCCACCACCGCGGGATCGGCGGCAAAGCGGCGCTTCCAAAGCGCATCGCTCAGCACGATCACCGCATCGCGGTGCTGGTCTTCTTCCGGCTGAATGCCGCGGCCGTGCGACATCGGCACGCCCAGGACGCTGAAATAATTCCCGCTCACCATGCTTCCCCAGATCCGTTCCGGCGCGCCTCCCGAATTGAAGCTGACCGGCGTCAGCGGGAAATGCGCGGCGGCATCTTCAAACGCTTCGCAGCGGCGTAAGTCGAGATAGTTCGGATAAGAAAAACTTGAACCCTGCTGGTCGTTGGCGAGGTTCACCAGGCGGTCCGGCTCCCGTACCGGAAGCGCGCCAAACAGCACCGCGTTTGCGATGCTGAATATGGTAGTATTCGCGGCAACACCGATCGCGACCGACAAGACCACCACGGCGAGAAATCCAGGATTCCAGCGGATGGTTCGAAAAGCGTATTTCAAATCCTGGATTAGATCCGGAACGAAATGGCCCATGCCAGCATCCTACGGTATAAGACAATGAAAAGATCCATGAAACTATGGACCAAGTGAGCCTCGGTCGATTCGAGCTGCTGGAACTGCGCCACGACGACGGGATTCAGACCTATCATGCTCGTGAAATCACGACGAAACGCCCGGTCCAGGTGCACGTGTTCGCGAATGGGCCCAGTCCGGATAACCTGGCGTTGCTTACGAAGGTCGCCTATCTGCCGGATGTGGAACGCCATCGCGTGATCGACCGCGGAATGATTCAGGGTCGTCCATATGTGGTCACGGACCGCCTGGCCGGCTTCGCGAGTCTCCGCGAATGGCTGGACCAGAAGAGTGTGGCGATGCAAACGCTGGATCAGCAGTTTGCACAGCTCTTCGATTCCGAACCGACCAGGGTTCAGATCGCAACGAGGCCGGAACAACCGTCTGGAATTGCTTCCAGGCCGATCCAATCACGAATCCTGGCGCTGGCGCTCGGCGCCGCAGCCGCCATCCTGTTCCTGGTCCTGCTGCTCGCTTCGATCGCATTCCATCCGCGATAACCGGAAATGGCCAAACGATTGCTCCGTCGTAACTCTTCGATCCCGCAAGGGTTAAAGGAATTGGTTTAATCTGTAAGAGGGGCTGTATCGGGGACCTAAAGGACGTTAAGACTGTTACGGCAAGTCCGGTACTTAGCCGCTATACTGGATCTTCGCGCATGCGATTCTCGGTTGACGCTCACGCCATCGGCTGTCACCTTACCGGCAACGAAGTCTATATTCGGAACCTTTTGAATTATTTCGCCCGGTTGGATCAGGACAATGAGTTTCTGGCTTACGTCTCCAAGCCATGGGCAACACAGGACGTTCCGGAGCGGTTCGAGAAGCGCCGCGTCTCGGCAAACCCCTTCCGCCGGCTGGGCGTCGACATTCCAGTGCGGCTGCGAAGAGACTGTCCCGACTTGTTGCACGTCCAGTACACGGGGCCGCTGTTCTGCGGCGTTCCGCTGGTGGTCAGCCTGCATGACGTGAGTTTTCTGGAACATCCGCAGTATTTCACGCGCTTTAGGGCCACGCAGCTCAAATTTACCGTCAAGCGAACCGTGGAGGCCGCAGCCCGCGTGCTCACGCCGAGCGATTTTTCGCGCGACGCGATTTTACGGCATTACTCGATCGACCCGGAAAAAGTGACTGTGGTGCCGAATGGAGCATCCTCGGTATTCCGGCCGATCGAACGGCAGGTCGCGGCTGCCGCAGTGGAACGAAAATTCCACATTCGCGGGCCGTTTGTCCTCACCGTGGGCGATCTGCAACCTCGAAAAAATCACTTGGGCCTTTTGCGCGCATTCGAAAAACTGGTGCGGGCGCAAACACAACTGCAGCACCGGCTGGTGTTCGTGGGAAAGGAAACCTGGTACTCGAAGGAACTGCATCGCGCAGTTTCCGCCAGCAGCGTCGCCGATCGGGTTGACTTTACCGGCTTCGTGGACGATGCCGATCTGTTGCAGCTTTACGGCGCTTGCGACCTGTTCGTCTTTCCGTCGTTTTACGAGGGATTCGGCCTGCCGATTCTGGAAGCGATGGCGTGTGCTCGGGCGGTGGCGTGCTCGAACCTGACGGCGATGCCGGAAGTCGCCGATGGAGCGGGCATCCTGTTCGATCCGCATTCGACCGAAGAAATGGCTCGCGCGATGGGCGATGTGCTGCTCGATATCGAATTGAAGGCGCGGCTGGAACGGTTGGGCACGCATCGCGCGGCGCAGTTCAGTTGGGAACAGGCAGCCAAACGAACCCTCGAGGTCTATTATGATGTTGCCGAGGCGGGGCGCGTCCTCTCTGGAACGAGGAAGGAAAGCGTCGCGCTGAAAGCGCGTGCAAGTTCATGAAGCCTCTCGTATTTTTTCTTGTTCTGGTTTCCGCATCGGCGGAATCACTGCACTACACCATCAATTACCCTGGCGGATTGAATCTGGGCGAGGCGACGCTCCGCTCCACCAGCTTTACCTCCGGATCGGGCCCGAAGAGTTCCATCCAGTCATGGGATTTTGTGCTGGATGTCGATGCGAGCATCCCCGGCTTCGCCGTGCGGGATCACTATCAATCCACGGCATCCGGCGATTTGTGCAGCGTACAGCTCGACAAGAGCTTCACACACGGACGCCACAAGTCCGATGAGCACATCTCATTCGACCAGGAACAGCACATCGCGACACGTCAGACTAAAAACGACGGCGGCAAGTCGGACCAATCGATGTCCGCGTGCGCGCACGACGCTCTGACATTTATTCAGTTCGTGCGGCGCGAACTGGAACAGGGCAAGCTGGTGCCGCAACAGCAAGTGGTCTTCGGCGCGTTGTATTCCGTACGCATAGAGTACAAGGGCGTGCAGACCATCAAGCTGGGGGACAAACGCATGGAATCCGACCGGATCGTTGCCGCGATCAAAGGTCCGTCCTCGAACGTCACGGCCGAGATCTTTTTCTCGCGCGATGCTGCGCGGATTCCGTTGATCGCAAAGATCCCCCTTTCGCCAGGAATTATTTCAGTGGAGCTGCAGCAGTGAGAAGGGCCAATAGGACCTTGTTTGTAAGCGCGACCCGCAGGTCCCATTGACGGCCGCATGAGGATTGCGTTTCTCTCGCCGCTGCCGCCCACCAAGAGCGGGATCGCGGACTACTCCGCGGCGGTCCTCGAACATCTGAAGCATTTCGCGCAGGTCGAGACCTTCACCGACAACAATTTCGATCCTGCGCGCTTCGACGTCGCCGTGTATCAGCTGGGCAATAATCCGCATCACACATTCGCCTATGAAGCCGCGATGAAGCACCCCGGCGTGGTGGTGATGCATGAAGCGAATCTGCATCATCTGATCGCGGATTTGACCATCCGTCGGAACGATTGGGACGCGTACCTCCGCGAAGTGGCAATCAACGCTGGACCGGACGCGCTGGCGTATGCGCAGCGCTACGTCCGGACGCTGGAACGCGGGCCGGACTATGAGATCCCGATGCTACGGTCGATTCTGGCGCGATCGAAGGCGGCGATCGTGCATAGTGGCGCGGTCGAAGCCGAATTGCGCGCAGCCGGATTCGCTGGACCGGTCGCCAAAATTCCCCATGGCGCGTGGATTGTCGATGGCGACCGGATGAAATTCAGGACACGGCTAGGCTTGACCGAACACACGCCGCTGATTGGCATCTTCGGATTCCTGAAACCGTACAAGCGTATCGCCGAATCGCTGCGGGCGTTTCGCAGGCTGATCCGCGTCGCACCCGACGCGCGTATGATCCTGGTCGGCGAAGCGCACGAAGAGCTGCCGCTTCACTCGATGATTCACTCGCTGGGGCTCTCGGCGCATGTGAGGCATTTGGGATTCACGCCCATCGAGGACTTCAACGGATACGTGAGCGCGTGCGATATCGTATTGAATCTTCGCTACCCGACCGTCGGCGAAAGCTCCGGAACGCTGCTGCGGGCGCTGGGGATGGGACGCGCCGTGGTCGTGTCCGACGTCGGGTCGTTTCGCGAATATCCCGACGAGATTTGCCTTAAAGCTCCCGTGGATGCGACCGAAGAGGAGCAGTTGTTCGAATATCTCAACATGCTTGTGTCGCGTCCCGACGTCGCGCGCGGTCTGGGAACTCGGGCGCGAGAATGGGTGGAGCGCGAGTGCAACTGGGAATCGGTAGCGAAGCGTTACGCGCAATTTCTGGAATCGGTGGCCGAAGGACGCGAATGGACTGCGCCTGAATCTCCCGCCGCGATTGCGCACGAAGAGCCACAGCCCGAAGCGATGGCGGCCACCGTCGCCGGTGAATACATCGCCAGTTGGGCGCCAGTGGAGGACGGATCGCGCGCCTACGTCGAGAGCCATTTGACGCGCCTGGAAAAGACACTTCAGATTACGCCGCAGGGCAGTCCCGGGGATCGTGCGCTCGAGATGGGCGCCTATCTTCAGATCACGCCGGCGCTGAAGACGCGGCTCGGCTACGGCGAAGTTTACGGGTGCTATTACGGATCGGCCGGGCAGACAGCTCGCAAAAAGGTCACCAGCGAATCGGGAGAAGCGTTCGAGTGCCGCATCGATCTGTTCGACGCGGAGAAGGACGCGTTTCCGTATGAGGACGGATTCTTTACGACTGTGCTGTGCTGCGAATTGGTGGAGCATCTCTTCGCCGATCCCATGCACATGATGGCCGAAATTAATCGCGTTCTCAAAATGGGCGGCCATCTGGTGCTGACCACGCCGAACATCGCTTCCCTGCGCGCTGTCGCCGGAATCCTACAAGGCTTCCATCCTATGCTGTTTCCGGCCTACATTCGCCCGCGCGAATCGGGCGATGTGGACGCGCGCCACAATCGGGAATACACAGCGCCGGAGATCAAAGCTCTGCTGGAGATTTCGGGATTCGACGTGGAATCGCTGGATACCGGTCCGTTTCGTGACGAGCCAAAGCCCGAACTCGGATGGGTGGAGCATCTGCTCGACCGGTATATGCTGTCAAGAGATTATCGCGGAGACGGAATCTACGTGGTGGGGCGCAAGGTCTCACTGGTGAAGGATCGGTATCCGGCGTGGTTGTATAGCTAGGTGTCAGGAACCGGTCGCTACGCTCACGGCTCGGTCCAGTGGAAACAGAGCCGCGAGCGACAGCGACCGGTTAGTGCCCAGCGAACAAATGGCCATGTTTGAAAAAATTGCCGCGGCGGTGGAAGGACACGCGATCCGTGTGCATTTCGAGCTGGACGCGCCGTGCGTGGTCGGCTGGCAGATCTACGATCCCGCGACGGGCGCATTTCTGTTTGAAGGCGAATGGCGCGAGATTCGCGACAAGAAGGTCGATCTTTGCGTCGCGCTACCGGAGGATGACGGTCCGTACCGCGTACAAGTCGCCCCGGTGGAGGATCGCAACCGGTTCGTTTTGATCGACGCAGAGGTTCATGACGGCGCGCTCGAAATGTCGCCGCCGCGCATCTCAACCACCGGCGCATTGCGGCGCGAGCGCGCCATTCGATCCATTCCCAAAGCGCTGATCTACCCGCCACGATCGTTGTGGAGGAATCGTAAGCTTATCCGTTCGATGGTGCGCCGCGATATTCTGTCACGCTACAAAGGCAGCTTTTTCGGCGCACTCTGGACGTTTCTGAATCCGTTGCTGCTGATGGCAACCTACGCCTTTGTGTTCGGAGTCGTATTGAAGACGCGCTTCGGCGCCGACGCATCCGGCGTCGGTTACGTCTTGTATTTTTTGGCCGGGATGCTGCCATGGCTCGCGTTTTCGGAAGCCGTGGGGCGATCGACCTACGTCATCCTGGAGCATCGGAACTTCGTCAAGAAGCTAGTGTTTCCGCTGGAGACTTTACCGGTGAATCTGGTGATCTCTGGAGCCGTCACGGAAGCGTTCGGGCTCGCGATTTTTTTAGCCGGCCTGATTGCGGCGCGGCACGCGATTCCCGGATCGGTGGTATGGCTCCCGCTATTGATCGTCCCGCAGCTGCTGCTGACGCTGGGATTGTGCTGGTTCCTCGCGGCGTTGGGAGTGTTCGTGCGCGATCTTGCGACGGTCATGACATTCATCCTCACCTTGTGGTTCTTTCTGACCCCGATCTGCTACCCCGAAGCGAATCTTCCCGCAAGCGCGATGCGTGTACTGGCATTCAATCCAATCTTCGTACTGGTGCGCGGTTATCGCGAGATTTTCCTGGGGAATCGCGCGCCGTCCCTGGCCCCGCTAGCAGTGCTATGGGTGGTGTCGATCGCGATTGCGGTGTTCGGTCACGCGTGGTTTTACCGGCTGCGTCGAAGCTTCGCGGATGTGATCTAATACGGCCCAGGGAGGCGTTCGGATGGGATCGATCTCAGTCGCTTGTTACAAGCCCAGGCCCGGTTGCGAGGAAGCGCTGCTGGAGTTGGTTCGAAATCATCTGCCTCCACTACGCGCCCAGGGTTTGGTTACGGAACGCACTTCGATCGTGATGCGCGCTACCAACGGAACCATCATTGAGGTCTTTGAATGGGTTTCCCAGGAGGCAATTGAGGGCGCTCACAAGAATCCTGCCGTCCTGGATTTATGGAAGCGATTCGAGGCAGTGTGCTGGTATGAGACACCATCGAACCTGCCGGAATTCCAGAACATGTTCTCGCACTTCGAGCCACTTTAAGCGCGGGTCTATTGGCTCTCGATCGCGTAGTATCCTTTGCGCGCCTGGACTTTGTAATCCTTAGCCGCAACACGGATTTCGAGCTTATGATACGAGCCGTCTTTTTTCCCGCTCGGCGGCGAGTAGCTGATCGAATACTGCGAGCGCATCTCTTCCTGCAATTCGCGGAAGATTTCATCCAGCGAATTCTTGCGGTCCACCTTATAGACGTGCCCGCCGGTTTCGCTCGACATGCGGCGCAGATCGCCTTCACCCTGACCGCCGCCCAGCCGGATGGTGCCGAAACCTCCGCCGTATGCGCCCGGATCTTCATAGTCGATGCTGTAGATAATCGCGTCGGATTTCTGCGCGGCCTCAATCGCTTTGTCTTTGGAAATCTTGCTGCCGGTGTCCACGCCGTCCGTGATCAGAACCATCGCCTTTCGTCCCACTTCGCCTTTGAGTTTTTCCGTGGACGCAAGATAGACCGCATCGAATAGAATCGTGCCGGCCTGACTCTGCTGGGTCGGTACCGGACCCGGATGCAGGCCGCCTACCGGAACGCTGAGACGCAGTTGGTTTAATCCCTCCTGTAACAGACGGGGCGAATTGGTGTCGTCCTGCAACAGTTCAGCCTCGGCTCCGAACTGCATCAGAAACGCCAGATCCTTCTTGCGGAGAACTTTGGAGAAGAATTCGTATGCCGCGCGGCGCTCGATGTCCATCAGGCGTTCCTGGCTCTTGCTGGTGTCGACCAGAAGACCGATGGTCAACGGGAGGTCGGTTTCCCGCGTGAAATACTTGATCTCCATCTCCTTGCCGTCTTCGAACACCTTGAAGTCGGTTTTTTCGAGATTGCCCACCAACCCGTTGTTCTTGTTGCGGACGGAGCACAAAACATTGACCAGGTTCACGTCGACTTTGATGGTCGGCTCTTCCTGCGAGAACGCGAGTGGGCACAAAACGACCAGAATGGAGAGGGCCTTCATAATTACAATCATAGATGCACGTGGCGAACGTTCAGTTACTATGCGCAAAGCTTTGAACCACCTAAAAAAAGCCGATCCGGTCCTGGGATCCATTATCGAGCGGGTTGGCCCCTACAAAATCGAGTACCGGGAACCCGTGTTCCAGACGCTGGTCCAGTCGATTGTCTATCAGCAACTGCACGGGAAAGCCGCGGCGACCATATTCGGACGTTTGCAGGCGGCGGCGAAGGACGATCCGCTCACCCCTGAATCGATTCTGCGGCTGCGGCCGGCGCGGATGCGTTCGCTAGGGCTTTCCGGACAGAAGATGAAATATATTCGAGAACTGGCGCGGCTGACGCGAGCGGGCGACGTCGATTTCGCGCGCTGCCGGACGCTTACGGACGCCGAGGTGATCGAGCATCTCACGCGCTGCAAGGGGATCGGAGTGTGGACCGTGCATATGTTCCTGATTTTTGCGCTGCAGCGTCCGGACGTCCTGCCCACCGGCGACTTGGGGATTCGCGCGGCCATCAAGAAAGCCTACGGGCTCGCCGAACTACCCAAGCCGGACGAGATGCATCGCATCGCCACGGCGTGGCGGCCGTACGCGTCGGTCGCTACGTGGTATTTGTGGCGGAGTTTGGACAACCCTGGTGTCATGTGACGGAACTCTCGGCGATCTTTGCGTCTTAGCGTGAAGTGTTTTTTAACGGTCGCGAATGATTTCCCGCGCGCAGTTGTGGCCGGGCGCGCCCATAACGCCGCCGCCTGGGTGTGCGCCGGAGCCGCATAAATACAAGCCTTTCACGGGTGTCCGGTACCGCGCCCATCCCGCCACCGGCCGCAGTACGAACATCTGGTCGAGACTCATTTCGCCGTGGAAAATGTTTCCGCCAGTGATCCCGAAACGGCGTTCCAGATCCAGCGGCGTGAGCGTCTGCCGCTCGACAATGACAGAGCGGATATTCGGACAGTATTCTTCGATCACATCAAGAATGCGTTCGGTATAGGGCTCGCGCTGCTCATCCCAAGTCGTGCCTCGTAACGTGTACGGCGCGTACTGAAGGAAAATCCCCATGATGTGGCGGCCCGGCGGAGCAAGCGATGGATCGTACATGGTGGGGATAGTCATCTCGATCAGCGGTGACTGCGACGGGCGGCCGTACTTGGCGTCATCCCAAGCTCGTTCGATGTACTCGACCGATGGGCAAATATGCATGGTCGCGCGATGCTGCGGGCCGGGCGAGCCAGGCAGAGCCTTGAATTCAGGCAATCCGCTCAGCGCGAGATTCATCTTGAGCGACGTTCCCTCCGATCGGAACTTGCGGATGCCGTCCAGGAAGTCCCCGTCGAGATCGGCCGCATCCATCAGCTTGAGAAACGTGCGGCGCGGATCGAGATTGCTCGCGACGATTTTCGCCTGAATTTCTTCCCCCGTAGTGAGCACAACGCCTTGCGCGCGCCCGTCTCGCACCAGAATCTTTTCGACGGGAGCATTGACTCGAATCGTCGCGCCGCTCGCGCGGGCGGAATCGCCGATGGCATTCGAAACCGCGCCCATGCCGCCGCGGACAAATCCCCACAACCCGCGATGTCCATTCACGCCACCCATGCAGTGGTGCAGAAGAATGTAAGCGGTACCCGGCGACCGTGGTCCACCGTTCGCGCCGATGACGCCGTCGGTCGCGAGCGTCACCTTCAGCTCTTCCGATTCAAACCACTCATCCAGAAACTCCGCCGCGCTTTGCGTGAAGATCTTGATCAACGCGACGATTTCCTTGCTCGATAATCCTTTCATCTTGCCGACCAGCTTCAAATACTGAGGTAGATCGACTGCCCGCGGCGGAAACGGAGGCGGCGTGGTGAGCAGCAGCGATTCCGCGACGATGGCTAGCCGCTCCAGCCGCTCCTCATACTTGGGATACTGCTCGGCGTCGCGCTTGGAGAACTTGGCTATCTCCTCCAGCGTTTTCCTACGATCCTGCCACATGAACAGGTGGCGTCCATCGGGGAACGGCGAAAAGAACGCAGGATCTTTCGCGTCGACCGTGTACCCGTAGCGTTCGAGTTCCAGCTCGCGCACGACTTTCTCCTGCATCAGGCTGGATAAATACGACGCCGTAGAAACCTTATAGCCAGGCCAGATTTCTTCCGTGACGGCGCACCCGCCGACCAGTTCGCGAGACTCAAGAACCAGGACTTTCCGTTTGGCTCGGGCAAGGTACGCAGCGGCGACGAGTCCGTTATGGCCGGCGCCGATGATGATGACGTCGAAAGATTGGGGCACGAGTCTTCATGATACCGGCAGCGGCGCTTTCCTAGGAAGGATACGCAGGGCGAGGGTTACGATCACACTAAACGCGAGCGCGCAGGTGATCGGATGGTCCCAAAGCAGAAACCAGAATTGCGTCTGCCAGTCTACGGGAACCCCAGGAATCCGCTCCGCCGCCGCCCGGTAAGCCCAAATCGACGTGCTCAGAGCGTAAGATACAGAGGATGCGAACGCGCCCGCGCCAATGTTCACCATCACGCGTTGGTTGCCGTAAACGCTGACTACATAACCAATAGAAGCGCCAACTGCGAGGTACACGACAAGGCGGAGGCCATCGCTCATAACTGGGTAGAGCCTCACGAACGCGCGCAATACAACATAGAAGTACACCAGCCTCACGATGCCGGTAAGTGCTGATTTGACGAATCGATTCACTAATTCTCGCCGCGGGATGGTGCTCATTCATGCCGTCGCATTCGACTGTTATACATTAAGATCGCCCAATTGTGCACGATCATGCTACGCCATGCTTAGTCTTGCGCTACTCTGAAAGTATGCGCACCACTAAAACGGTGTCGATTACCTTACCTCCCGAGATGCTCACACGTGCAGAACGTATTGCGCGCAAGGAGAACCGGACCATGAGTGAGCTGATCCGCGAAGCTCTGCGTCACTACGAGCGAAAGAGCTGGTGGGATGATGTCAACGTCTACGGCCGCCGAACTGCAGAGCGCGCGGGTGTCCGCTCCGAGGACGAAGTCATCGCCGCCGTGCACGCTGTAAGAAAGCTTAGGCGCTCGCCCAAACGTGCCGAGAGGAAACGCTTCGGCGGAAGTTCGACTGGAGCGAAATGAAAATCCGCGCTGTTGGTTCGGCCACGTGGCGTGGGGCCATTCAGGTCGTGCCGAGGATCACCGTCACCGATTGCATCGATCCGGACGACAATCGCGTGCTCGAATGCGCCGTCGCTGCCAATGCCAACTTCATCGTGACCGGGGATCGCCATCTGCTCGATCTCAACCCTTATGGACGCACGGCCATCTTGACGCCGCGCCAGTTCTTGGACGCCGCTCCCTGGGTGCCGTTATAATTTAACCGAATGGACATTTACGACGAAATCGTCCGCTTGCGGAAGCTGGGGCAGAAGTGCGCCCTGGCGACCATTGTGCAAGTTAACGGGTCTATTCCGAGCTATGAAAGCGCCAAGCTGTTGGTGCGCGAAGACGGCTCGATGATCGGCACCATCGGCGGCGGATGCGTCGAGGCCGAAGTTTGGACGGCGGCCCGCGAAGTGATCGAAACCGAGAAGCCGAAACATCTCATGTTCAGCCTGGGCCAGGATGCCGCCTACGATAACGGGCTGATCTGCGGAGGTCAATTGAACATCTTCGTCGAGCCGGTAATTCCGCAGCCCCGCGCTTTTATTTTCGGCGGTGGGCATGTTTCGAAAAGTATTTCGAAGGTCGCCAACCTGGCCGGATTCGCCACGGTAATCGTCGACGATCGCGAGGCGTTCGCCAACAAAGAGCGATTCCCCGAGGCCGACGAAACGTACGCTGAGGAGTACGAAGCTGTATTTCCCAAGCTGCCGGTAACGTCGTCGAGTTACGTTGTGATCGTCACCCGCGGGCATCGCGACGATATGCGTGTGCTGCGCTGGGCCATTTCGACGCCAGCGAAGTATATCGCGATGATCGGCAGTAAACGCAAGACCATCTCGGTGATTCACGAGCTCGAAAAAGAAGGATTCCCGCGCTCCGTATTCGAGAAGCTTTTTGCGCCGATGGGGCTGGAGATTGGGGCGGAATCGCCGGAAGAGATCGCGATCTCCGTGGTCGCCGAAATGATCGCGGTCCGCCGCGCGCCGGATGCCGATTGGCGGTCGCTTTCGAAATCCATCTTCGCGCACGAAAATCTGCGTGCCCTATTGAAGTGATTGCAGGCATCATTCTCGCCGCCGGAGCTTCCAGCCGGATGGGAAGCCCTAAGGCACTGCTCGAATATCGCGGTGAGACGTTTGCAGGGAGACTGGTGCGCGTGCTGTCAAAGGTTTGCAATCCCGTCATTGTGGTGCTCGGGTATCACGCTGCCGCAATCCGCGAGCGCGTGACAGCGACTGTCGTCATCAATCCCGATCCTGACCGCGGACAGTTAAGTTCACTGCAATGCGCGCTAGCGGCTGTGCCACCGGATGCCGACGGGTTCTTGTTCACACCGGTCGATTGCCCCACCGTGGACGAGAAGACTCTGGCGGATCTGGTTCGAATTCTCGGCAAATGCAACGACGCGATCGTCATCCCGCGTTTTGAGGGCCGGCGCGGGCATCCGGTCTGCGTCTCGCGATCGCTCATGCCGGCGTTCCTTTCACTTGCCCCAACCGAACAGACGCGAAACGTGGTGAATCAACACGCGGATCGAGTCATTTATGTCGACGTCAACGATCCCGGAGTCCTCGCCGATATAGATGATCCCGAAGCCTACCGGGCGCTGGCGCAATGAAACGTCTGGTTATCATCGCAATCGCGCTGGTGGTGGCGCTCGGATTCGGAGCGCCCTACGTCGACGTCGATTTCATGCGCCCACGAATCGAGCGCGCCATTCAGCGTGGCCTGGGACGCCGCGTCGAAGTCTCCAAGGTCTACATCAATCTCTTCACCGGCCCCGGCTTCAAGGTGCAGGATGTCACCATCTACGAAGATCCGCGAGCAGGCATCGAACCGTTCATGTACGTGCGGATGCTCGAAGCGCGCATCCGGTTGCTCAGCCTCTTGTCGCGCCGCCTGGAATTTTCCAGCCTCCGCATGGCCGACGACGCCAATATCAACCTGGTAAAGACGGACGCGGGTCCCTGGAATTTCCAGTTTCTTCTGGGCGCGACGCCAGCCACCGCCGCTACGCCGGCGAACGGGAAGATGCCGGCCATCAATATGCGCGGCGGCCGCATCAATTTCAAGTTCGGCGACACCAAGTCGGTCTTCTACTTCAGTGACGCGGATCTGGACGTGTCACCTTCCAGCGATGGCTCGGTGGACCTGCGATTCTCCGGCGCACCGTCGCGCACGGATCAGGCTGCACAGAATTTCGGGCACTTCTTCGTGCGTGGGAAATGGACCGGACAGGACCTCGACATGCGCGTGGAACTCGAACCTAGCGCGATCGAAGAAGTTGCCCGTTTGTTCGACCAGCACGGGTTCGGGCTGCACGGCATCGTCGCCTTCGACGCGCAACTCAACGGCCCACCCTCCAACCTCGACATGGCTGGCACCGTGCGCGTCGATGACGTGCATCGCTGGGATCTTCTGCCGAAGCGAGGCGGCGGATGGAGCGTCGGCTACAAAGGCTCGCTCGACCTGCATGGCGAGCGGCTCGACGTCTCCAGCACTTCCGGCACGCCCAGTCCCCAGGTCGGGCTGCAGTTTCGCGCCTGGGACCTTCTGTCGACGCCGCATTGGGAAGCCGCAGCCGCTTTGAGCACGGTTCCACTTGCGACTTTGGTAGAGGTGGCGCGACATATGGGCGCTCCGCTTTCGGAAAAGCTGGCGGCGGAAGGTTCCGTCTCCGGATCGGTCCGCTATAGCCAGCCCGGTGGCCTGGACGGGCGCGTCGAGTTGCAGGACGCATCCGTTACCTTGCCCGATGCGCAACCGCTACACGCCGCGGTGGCTTCTGTCGCGATCGGTGGAAACATGCTCTCGCTGGACGCAGCGACCGTGACCATCGGAGAAAGCGAGAACGCCGAGTTGGCAGGCAGCTTCGAAATAGGAGCTGGACTCGACCTCCGGATCGCGACACGCAGTTTAAGCGTCGCCGATCTGCGTTCGTTCGGGCTCGCTGCGATTCCGTTGCTCGAACAAACTCCACAGGGCAACTGGCGCGGCTGGGCTCGCTACCGCTGGACGCCGGGCGGAGCCGGGGAATGGAGCGGCGAATACGAACTACAAAATGCACGTATCGCTATTGAAGGATTCGCGGCGCCGCTGCGGATTCAATCTGCATCGGTCACTTCCAACCGCGATCGCGTTTCCATAAGCAAACTGCGCGCGAGGATTTCAGAAATCGCGTTGACCGGCGAATATCGATGGGAGCCGGAGGCAACCCGTCCGCACAAGTTCAGGATTTCCATTCCTCAGGCTGATGCTGCCGAGTTGGAACGGCTTCTCGCTCCAGCACTGGTCCGTGAACGTGGATTTCTGGCGCGAACGCTGCGGCTCGGCCCGGCGCCGGTCCCCGCATGGCTCGCCGAACGGCGCGCAGATGGCGCCGTTTCGATCGACTCGCTCGTAATCGGTGACACGCTGGTGCGCGTGGATGGCGCCCGCGTCCTGTGGGATGGCGCGCTCGTGCGCCTGCTTCACGTGAATGCGCGCGGCGATCAAGCGGCGCTGAGCGGCGATCTCGCGATCGACCTTTCGAGCCACGTGCCGCAAGTTCGATTTGACGGAAAGCTTCAAGACGTCGCGTATAAAGGCGGCAGACTCGACCTCGACGGAAGCTTCGAATCCGCCGGCACAGGGGTCGACTTTCTGGCTGCCGCGCACGCCGAAGGCAGTTTGAAAGGGCGATCGATTCTGTTCGCACCGGACGCGGAGTTCCGCAGCGTATCGGGTTGTTTCGAGATGTCGCCGGGTCTGAGGCTGAGAATTTCCTGCCTCGAAGTTTCACAGGGCAGCGAGCTGTATTCCGGTTCCGGCGCGACGCTGCCGGATGGACGCCTGGTGCTGGAACTATCGAATCGTGGCCGCCAGGTGCGATACACGAGCGCCATGCCGGCCAGCCCATCGCAACCGTGACCGCGTGCAACGCGCAATAATCAATCATGATCCGACACGCACAAGCACAATGGAACGGCACCCTCAAGGAAGGCGCCGGACACGTCAAAACTGAAACCGGCGCGCTCGATAGCGCCTACACCTTTCGCTCGCGATTCGAGGGTGGGGGCGAGACCAATCCAGAAGAGTTGATCGCCGCGGCGCACGCGGCCTGTTTTTCGATGGCGCTTTCGGCCGCCTTGACCAACGGCGGCCATCCTCCGAAATCGATCCAGACCACCGCGGCCGTCCATTTGAATAAGGGTGACAGTGGATTCGCCATCAACCGCATCGACCTCGAAACTACGGGCGAAGTCCCGGGCATTGACGCGGCGGCGTTTGAAACGTTTGCGGCCGGCGCCAAAGCGAATTGTCCCGTGTCGAAGGCGCTCGCCGGAGTCGAAATTCATCTGACGGCGACACTCAAGTAGGCTGGAGCGTGGCTCCAGACCATTCGTCAATCCGGCGGCGCTTTGCCGCGTTGACTGCCGGCGTGATGGTGTTGATTCTTTATGGATCGCTCTTTCCGTTCCAGTTTTTTGCTTGTACCATCTCGCCGTCGGCACTGCTCGCGACCTCCGGGTTACCGGCGGATCGCGGCGATCTGCTCGCGAATATCCTGCTGTATGTCCCACTCGGCTTCTTCGGATTGCGGGCATTGCAGCGTTCCGGCGGATCCCTGCTGCTGATCACGCTCGCGGGCGCGGCGCTCTCCTTCACGCTTGAGACCGCACAATTTTGCGATTCCGGCCGTGTCCCGAGCATGGCGGACGTGTACGCGAACTCCGGGGGAACGCTGCTTGGCGCGCTCGCCGCTCTGTGGATGCCCGCGAAGTTCAACTTCGCCGCGCTGCTACTTGCATGCTGGACCGGAAGCCGGTTGCTTCCGTATGTTCCATCGATCCATTTGCACAAGTACTGGACCGCCATCAGACCTGTGATGGTCGAGCCAAAACTCGAACCGCTGGACGTGTTTCATTACTTCGCCCTGTGGCTCGCCGCCGCTGTCGTGCTCGAAGCGATCGCCGCCAACCAGCGCTGGGTGCTGCCAGTGCTCATGGCAGGCGTCCTCGCGGCGCGGATCGTGATCGTCGATCTCGCGCTCGCTCCCGCTGAAATCCTGGGAGCGCTGCTCGCGGCCATCGCCTGGATCATTGTGATTTCTCGCCTTCCCTCGCGTGCGGCGGTGGTCGCGGCAATATTCGTCGCGTTTGTCATTGTCCAGGCATTGGAACCGTTTCACTTCCTTGCCGCGCCGCGGCACTTCGGCTGGGTTCCATTCCTGGGATTCATGCAGGGTCCGCGGGAAAGCGGAAGCCGCGTGTTTCTCGAAAAGTCGTTCACCTATGGCGCGCTGGTCTGGCTGCTGGTGCGCGCGGGGATGTCGTTTTCATTGGCGGCGATTTGCTCCACCACGCTGGTGTTCTGTCTTCGCGTCGCCCAGATCTATTTGCCAGGACGCTCGGCGGAAATCACCGATGCGTTGATGGTCCTGATGTTTGCGGTCACCATGAAGCTGATGGATTTGCGTTCGCCATAGCGACATCCCGCTCGCCGCGCTCCATATCCACCTTCAACACCACCGCGAGCCCGGCGATAAAAAACACGATCAGTGACAGCACCGCCAGCCGGTAGCTGTGCGTCACTTGCATCGCCAGCCCGAAAAGCAACGGACACATCCAACTGGTGCCTTTATCGCTGATTTCGTAAATGCTGAAATACTCGGCTTCCTTCTGCTTAGGAACAAGCTGCGCATACAACGATCGGCTCAGCGCCTGGCTGCCACCCATGATCATTCCGACGATCGCGGCCATGATGAAAAACTCGAGCGTCGTTTTCACGGCGACGTAAATGTAAATGAGCACAGCCGTCCAGATGACCAGGCTCACCACCACCGCGCGTTTCGCGGTGATCGCCGCTGCGATCCAGTTGAAAAGGATTGACCCGAAGAATGCCACGAACTGCACCATCAGGATCGCCAGCGTCAACTGAGAAACTGGGATCTTCAATTCATCGTTTCCGAACTGCGACGCGAGCGTGATCACGGTCTGAATCGCATCGTTGTACAGCAGGTACGCGATCAGAAATGTCATGGTCTGCGGATACTTTCGCACATCGTGCAGGGTATGACTGAGCTGGCGCAGCACGGTTTTGACCGCACTCTGTCCCGCGGCAAGCACACGCGCTGGTCCGCGATTGCGCAACGTCACCAGGGTCGGAATGGTGAAAATCGCCCACCAAACGCCGGCCGAGCACAGGCAGATCCGCACAGCTAACCCCTCGCTGATGCCGATCTTTTCCGCCCGCAAAAACAGGACCAGGTTGAGCGCCAACAGGACGCCTCCGCCGATGTATCCGATCGCGAATCCTTTGGACGACACTGCGTCGCGATCCGCCGGTGGTGCGATCTCCGGCAGGAACGAGTTGTAGATTACGATCGAGGCGCCAAAGCTCACATTGGCGATCAGGAACAGCAAACCGCCGAACAGATACGCGGCGTCTTTGAGAAAAAACATCCCCATGGTCGCGACGGCGCCCAGATAAGCCGTCGCTGCCAGCACTTCTCTTTTGCGCCGCCCGTAATCCGCCACTGCGCCGACAATTGGCAGGAACACAACTTGCAGTATCACCGACAGGCTCACGATGTATCCCCAATAGGAGCGCGCGTCCACGGGGATTCCGAACGGATGAATGTATCCATTGGCGTCCGCCCCCGCCTTCGCGAGCGCCGTCAGATACGGACCCAAAAACAGCGTAACCACGGTGGTCGAAAACGCCGAGTTGGCGAAGTCGTACATGTACCAACCGCGTTGTTCTTTGGCGCTATAAGCGGTCATGTTGTATCCAAATAGTATGAGTGTTTTTTGTCTGGTCCATGGGTCGGCTCAGAATGCGTCGGGATGGGATCTTCTGGTTCCCGAATCGGCTCATTCACGGTTCGTGTTGTATCCTTAAAACGCATGGCCCAAGTAACAGAAGCGATCTTCACCCGCGGAGTCCTCAAGCCCGTTGGCGAACTCTCTCTTCGCGAATCGCAGCGCGTCCGCATTACGGTTGAGCCCCTGGATGCATCCGTTGCCGGCTTTGGCGATCACGAAATAGAGTTGCCTATTTTGCGTTCGAAGCATCCCGGCACGCTGGACCTTTCGCAGTTCGATTTTGATGACCTACTTACCTGACGTTAACGTCTGGATCGCCCTCGCCTCTGAGAAACACGTTCACCACACAGCGGCGAAGCAATGGTTTGCCGGGTTGACCGAAGAAAAGCTGGTGTTTTGCCGCGTCACACAACTAGGATTTCTACGGCTGCTGACAAATCATCATGTCATGAAGGACGAGGTAATAGATCCCGAGGGCGCCTAGCAAGTCTATCGCACCTTTCGAGCTGACCGGCGAATAGGATTCGCGAATGAGCCAATCGCGTTAGGCGAATTCTGGCAGGACTTCACGGTAGGAACCATGGTTTCGCCGAATCTCTGGACCGATGCCTACCTCTGCGCACTTGCGAAGGCGATCGGTTCGACGTTAGTCACTTTCGATAAACGCATCCCAGACGACCAAGTATTCGTGCTCAAGAGATCCTGATTACGCCTTGCGGCTCTCCCCAACTCGAACGTCGCGATAAGGATCGAAGTACGACCGCTCCGGTTTCCGCGGATTGTAGCGCACCAACACCATCAACTCATTCAGCGATTTCCAGAGGTGGTCTGCCTCCTCTTTTGTCCCGAAATGCTTGAACCAGGTCCCTCCATAAAGACTCCCGGCAACAAAATATGAGTACTTGACGTTAAGCAGATACCGCTTTCGCCTCCTTGTGCGCGATGCGACGAGCGCGCTCGACACACTTCCGGAATCGAGCTTCGCCTCGGCGACGGGCCATGACCTCGTGATACGGTCCATCCACCATCGATAGCCAAGGGAAGTGCAGACGAGCGCCAAAGCAACGCTGAACAAGAAGAACAATGCCATCACGACACCGGGTACTTCTCAAGCAGCCGGCGCGCGATAATCAAGCGTTGCAGTTCGTTCGTGCCGCCGCCAATCACCACCAGCGGTGCGTCGCGATAGAATCGCTCCACTGGAAAATCCTTCGAATATCCGTTGCCACCCAGGATGCGCATGGCTTCGAACGAAACCTCGGCGGCCGTCTCGGTGGCGAACAGTTTTGCCATGCCGGCTTCCAGATCGCAGCGCTCGCCGCGATTCTTCTTTTCCGCCGCCGATTCCACCAGCAGACGCGACGCTTCGATCTTCGTAGCCATATCGGCCAGCTTGGCTTGGATTAATTGATGCTGCGCGATGGGCTTGCCGAACGTGACACGCTGCTGGGCGTAGCGAATCGCTTCCTCAAAGGCAGCTTGGGCGATCCCCAGACCACGCGCGGCGACGTTGAGTCTCTCAGCTTCCAGGCCGTTCATGACGTGCACGAATCCCTGGCCTTCCACGCCGCCAATCAGATTTTCCACCGGAACCGGGAAATCCTGAAAGTGCAACTCGCAGGTCTCAACCGTCTTGTAACCCAGCTTGTCGATGTCGCGGCTGACGATCAATCCCTGCGCGCCCTTCTCGATGACGAACGCGCTCATTCCGCGATGCGCCGGTTTTGCCGACGGATCGGTCTTGGCAAGCAGCAGAAACGTATTGCCATTCCGCGCATTGGTGATCCACATTTTGGATCCATTGACGCGATACATCTCGCCGTCGCGCGTTGCCGTGGTCGAAATGTTTTGCAGATCGGTGCCGGCGTTGGATTCGGAAAGGCAAATCCCGCCGCGCCGCTCACCCGTCGCGAGCCCCGGCAGAAAGCGGCGCTTTTGGTCGTCGGTGCCGAAACGAACCAGTACATCGCACAGCACCAGGTGCGTGCCGATAATGCCGGCGAGGCCCAGCCATCCCCGCGACAATTCGACGAAGATTCGAGCGAAGGTGACATAATCGACCTCCGTTCCGCCGAACTCCTCCGGCACATTCAGGCCGAATAGCCCCATCTTGGCCATCTGGTCCGCCAGCGCGAACGGATATTCGCCGCGATGCTCCATCGCGCTCGCTACGGGGATGACTTCGCGATCGACAAATTCCCGGACAGTGCGCAGGATCAGGCGCTGCTCTTCGGACGGTGAGGCCATTCTAAGATTCTACGTTGTGCCAGCGATTCGATTTCATCCGGCGCGAATCCTGCCTCGATCAGCACTTCGCGTGTGTGCTCGCCTAATCGTGGCACTGGACCCGTTTCGGCGGGAGCACCGGAGAACTCGAGCGGCAGCAAGGGCGAAGAAACGTCCATTTCGGAGATCTCCGACATTTGCCCGAGCGCAGCAAGCTGCGGATCGTCGAGCACTTGGCCCGCGGTTTGAATGGGACTCGCAGGCACACCCGCTTGATCGAAGACCTTCAACCATTCGCCGGTCGTACGGCCCGCAAGCAACGGCGCCAGCGCCGCATCCAGCGCCGTGCGATTCTTCACTCGATCCCGATTTGTCGCGAACCGCGGGTCGGGCTGCAGGCCAACGGCGGTGCACAGACGCTCGAACAAGCGATCGTTCGAGATACCAATCAACACGCGCGAATCCGCCGTCGCGAAATCGCCATAGGGAGCGAATGCGTTATGACGAGTCCCCTGCGGCTCAGGATCGCGACTCGTCATCTGCCGCGCCACCAGATGGTAAGCCATCCACATCACTCCGGTCTGATATAGCGACGCGTCGACTCTTCCGCCCTTCCCGGCAAACAGCGCTGCGACGATTCCTAAAGCCGCCCACATCCCGCTGCCCATATCAAGCACCGAAACTCCGGCGCGCGCGCCCGCTGTCCCTGGCTCTCCGGTGACGCTTTGAATGCCGGTCCGCGCTTGCACCAGCGCATCGTAGCCGGGATTCGCGAAATCAGGGCCCCGAGGACCGAATGCTGACAGCGATGCATACACGATGCCTGGCCGTGCCGCACGCACCGCCGTTTCGCCGAGTCCCATCTCTTCGGCTTTTCCACCGCGAAAGTTTTCGATGAAGACATCGCATCGCGACGCGAGCCGCAGCACCAACGCGACTCCTTCCACAGTGCCGAGATCCACCACCACGGATCGCTTTCCACGATTGATCGCGATGAAGTACGCGCTCCAGCCGTCACCATCAACGGGCGCCATGTGCCGCGCATCGTCGCCCCAGCCCGGCCTTTCGATCTTGATCACGTCCGCGCCCAGCCCAGCGAGAATCATGGTTGCGCACGGCCCCGCGATGTTCGAGGTTAGATCGAGGACGCGAATTCCTTCCAGAGGTCCAGGCACGAAGTGTTATGTTAGCGGACCTGAAAGTATTCAGGCAGATCTTTTTTGGTATCCCGCAGGATTTCCACGATCGCATTCCGGTTCTTTGCGACCGACAGAACCTGCCACATGCCTTGATAGACGGCCGTTTTCGCCTCCACGGGCAAGGCGTCGAACGCATCGGTGTAGATCATGTAGCTGCACGGATAGCGCATCAGTCGCGTCTCCAGATCGAACTGGCGCAACGAACGGCCCCTACGATCCCGAGGCCCTCGCTCGGTGAATTTTTCGACGAATCCCGACGTGCCTTCGATTTTTCCAGGCAGCGCGGGTTCATCGACGAACAGCATGTAGTCAACGACTTCTTTTGCAGCAGCCGCCAGATCGAACGGCTTCTTTTCATACGCCGCGAACCGGACTTCCCATCCGAGCCTGGTCAGCAGGTTGATCATCCGCATCTGGTGCTCGAAGACCATGAGCGCAACCACGTCGCTATAGCGAGAGAGGTAGACGGACGTATCGATTTTCGGATCGATCGTCGTATACGATGCCGCGTCGGCCGGATCCGGGAAAACCGTATTGCCCATGTGCCGCAGCGATCCTGTCTTGCCGGTGACAAACCAGCCTCCCCAGCGTTGATCGTATGGCGTGCGATGGTCCGCCTGATGATCGCCGAGCGTCCGTACGGGCAGTCCATTCGCCGCCGGAAATACGCTCCGCAACAGCGTCCCGGGAAGCCCCAGGCTGCCGTAGGATTCGTGACATTGCAGACACAGGCCATCCCTGCGAATGAATGGAGGACCATCCGCCGGAAACTGGGGAAGCAAATGAGAAATACCGTTTTGCTCGGGCGAAAATTGGGGAAGCAGATAAAAAATGACGCCCTGCTCCGGATCGTGGGACGCGACCTCAACGAAAGGTTCGCCGCGCACCCATGCCACCGCGACCGAGTCGTTGAAGAAGATGGTTCGCGGATTCTGCGGGCTGATGATCGTCGCCTGCAGGCTGGTCTTCGAGAAGACCGCCATTTGCGATTCCACGGGAATGTTCAGCAAGTCGAGGACGGAGCGCAGATAACCGCTTGGTCCGTCGAACTTAAGTTGAGCCCGGCCATCGTGGAGTCTTCGGTTTGGTTGAGAAACGGGATCCCGCAAAGGATGGGTTTCGTAGGCGATGGCCGGATGTTCCCGCGTGCCGGAAAACACGCCCGCGAGCTGTGCCGCGGAAATCCCTGAGGCGAAGATCGCGGCTCCAATCAGCGAAATATGGCGGCGCATACGACTACGTGGGCGATCTTACCACGCTATCGGCAATCGACCTGGGGGTTAGCGGCCCAGCACGCCTTCCACTGCCGCGACCAGCGTGCATACTACTACGTGGGTCAGGAAACCGTAGTGAATCCAATGCCGCGTGAACCGGATTACCAGATAAACGTCCCGCATCGATCGCCAGTTTGCCCGGCGAACCACAGGCAGGACCAATAG
Organism: Bryobacteraceae bacterium; assembly: GCA_035568415.1. Classification (GTDB taxonomy): domain Bacteria; phylum Acidobacteriota; class Terriglobia; order Bryobacterales; family Bryobacteraceae; genus Palsa-187. Next base: position 249,514 of record DATMOC010000021.1, read on the forward strand.
GACAAGCTGGCAGTTTCACATGGAATAGTATTAGTACAACTGAAGTTCTAGGGTGCTTCGCGCGATAGTACTTGATGTTTTTAGACCTATGCGCAAGGCTCCAAACAGGATATGCTATGTGTGTTCGAAGAAACCGCATCGGAATTGGCGCTGCGAGGTGACGGTGCAGCCTATTCCGATGCGGTCCGCCCAAGACGGGCTTGGATCCCGGCTATCGCCCCTAAACAAACCGCAGTGAGGCCCGCGTCCTAAATGTTCCTCACCATGACTCCTCCGGGCCGAGACCGGCATCCAGGAAGCTAAAATCTCAACTCGCTAGAAAAGCCGACCACTATAAAAAACCCCTCTGTTGCAACTCGCCCCAACGAAGGGAAGGAGCGGTCGAACTTCTAAAACACCGGCTCCCGCAAGCTCGCTAGTATTTAGCCACTCGCTTCTCCCGTCAGTGCTCATTGCAAACAGAGGGCAGGTTTTCAAAGGTACTTCATCAATTCGTGGATTCTTAATGCACGCCGTGACCCAGCGATACGCTCTTCAGAATCAACGGCTTAGAGCCACCTTGGCGATTCAGTTGCGGGTGGTTGCCCCGTCCGGTGTGTCGCTGTGACACAATATGCACGAGTGCTCGCCCGGATCTCTCTGCTGCTGTTTCTGGTCCCGACCTTCGCCCAAACACCTTCAGGACAGACTCTGGACGACGAGGACTATCATGTCTACACCGATTCGCCGCGCCTGCTCCTGACCAAGCAGCGCCTGCGGCTGCTGCAGCGCGAACGGTCGCGCCAGTCGATGAGGTGGACCCAACTCGATACCCTGATCACCGGCGGAGCCCCCCTTCCCGAGCCTGGATTCGCCTGGGCGCTGTACTATCAGGTCGCCCGCGACGAGGCCTCCGGAAAGCGCGCCGTCGAGTGGGCGCTGGGCGAGGGCCAGGATCTCCGCCAGCTCGCCTTGATCTTCGATTGGTGTGGACCCGTGATGACCAAGGCTCAGGCGGACCGGCTCAGCGCGAAAATCGAGAAGGCGCTGACGGTCTCTTCCGATAACGTTCGGCAGCAGAGTGCGCGAGCACTCGGCGCCATGGCCATCGCAGACCGCTTGCCCGATCATGGCGATGCAATCCTACGCGACGTCATCGTGAAATGGTGGCGGGGCGTTATTGTAAAACGCATCACGTCTAGTCAACCCTCCGGCCAGCCTGCGATTCCCCGCGAGCAGTTCTATGCCCTCTATGAAATGATGCACACGATTCGCGACAACCTCAAGATCGATCTGCGCGAATCGGCCAACGGCTTTTTCAAGAATGTGCCCGTGGATCACCTAGCTGGGCATTACCCGGGTCCACTTGAGGCCCCCGAAAACGAATATCGCGTCCCGGTCTACGTCCGCAATGGCGATCCGGACTTGAAGGACGCCACGATGTCGCGCGCCGCTGAGTTCGCGATGGTCGCCTACGACGACAACGCACTCGAAAGCCAGTACCTTCAAGGTTGGCTGATGCAGGATCGCTTTTTGATGCGCGGCGGACTCGGCTGCGTCTACGAGTTCATGTGGGCCAATCCGTATCAGCCTGGACTGAGCTATTTCCACATCCCGCTGGTGTTTCACGACGGCGCGACCGGACACGTATTCGCACGGACCAGTTGGGATGAGGACGCTACGTGGATCGGTTACTTCGACGGTCACCTCCAGCTCTTTCGAGACGGACACATCGAGTCGCTTCGCGCCGGCGCGGTCACGAAGCCCGTGCGTATCGGCGACGCAGTGCTGTTGACTGCCGAGAGCAAAGAATCAGCCCGATTCCGTGCCGATGCCGAAGCCGTGTTCGTTCTCAATCTGGCCCCGCGGGCCCACTATGAGATTGAGATCGACGACCAAGAGTTATACGACGCCGAAACCGACGCTGGCGGAACTTTGGTGCTCGCGTTTCCGGAAGGGGCCAATACGGGAGTCCGAATCCGCCGCCATTTAGTCGTACCGTAAATGTGGCGATCGGATCGATAGGCCCACGCGCCGCTCGCGCGACGGAAAGAATAAACGTCAACAACAAATCATATGGGACGAATCAACCGGACGGCGAACCACACCACTCCGGCCGCCAGAAGCACTCCTGCGCCCGCACGGCGCATTGCGGGCTGAGCGAACTTCAGGGCCAGCGTAATCAGAATAGCGAGCACGGCCGCCTGCATCAACGCTGCGCCCGCAAGGTATCCTGCTGGGAAGGCCGCGAAATACAGGCCATGGAACAATCCCAGGACGAACACCACGATCCATCGTTTACCGGCATCCGGTAGTGTCAGGATTTCCAGCGCCAGATACGCGACCGTTAGCGCCATCGCGGCTTCAATGAAGCGCGGGGAAAGCGGCCAGGGGATTCGCGGCGCGATGGGTCGCATGATCCATTCGCCCGCCAGATACATCACGACCAGCAGCGCCGATTCGCTGCCCGACCGCCCTGCGAAAATCAGAATCAACAGGAACAGCGCCGCCGGACTTGCCAGCGCCCGCCAGATGCCGCCGCCGAATTCACGGGCCAGGGTTTCCATTCGCGAGGGCGGAAGAAAGCGCACTACTTCACGAGGAAAGGACTGATCGAACACCGCCTGATCGGAATTGGGGCCCTGCACCACGCGCAACAAGTGAACATGATTCGGCACGGTAATCTGAAAGAAAGTGCACTCGACGTCGACGCGGTCGATCAAGCCGGGAAATTCGTAATCCGCGACGCACACGTAGGTGCCTTCATCCTGGCGGCACTTCGCCGAAGTACGACGGGCGCCAGCGAAGCGGATGTGATCGATCAGCGCTGGGGGATCCGGAAGCGGCGCGACCTCATACATAGGGATGCGCAGTTCGTAAGTCGCCAGCGGGCCATCCACGCGCAGCTCGCCGGTGCTCATGCTGACCGCGTGCGCCCACAGCGGCGCAGCTAATGCGAAGCAGCTAAGCCGCATGCCGCTTCCTGAGGCGGATGAGAATCAAGCGCAAGGTCGCCATCGCCGGAACCGAAAAGAACATGCCGGGGATTCCCAGGAGTTGCTCGCCCGCCAGCACTCCGAACAGCACCAGCATTGGGTGTAGTTCCACGCCCGCGCTCATCAAGTATGGATTCAAGACGTAATCCTGGAAAATCCGGTACACCACCAGGAACAGCACGATAACCAGAAGATGCCCGTAGCCGGTGGCTGCCGCAGTAATGACAATCGTGATTCCCCCGATCAGCGGCCCGACGGCCGGGATAAATTCGAGCATCGCCGCGATCCCCGCCAGCAGGACCGGGTAGGGACCTCCGATCACGGCCAGGAAGATCGAATAGAACGTGAACGTCGCCAGCGCAAGCAGCACCAGCGCGCGGATGTATTGCGCCAGCAACTCGTGCGTATCGGAAAAAATATCGCTGACCAGTTTCCGGCGCCGCTGGTCGAAGCTATCCACGATCGCAGCGCGAATCGCAGCGCCGTCTTTCAGAAAAAAGAAACTCAGGATGGGAACAAGAATCACGCCCAGAAGGGAGCCGATACCGCGAATGAGGCTCGATCCGGCTTCGGCAAGCTTCGGACCGATGGTCTCGCCGTAGTCGGAAATGCGGTCATGAACAAATGCAGTGACCTGCGGACGAAACGGTTCCAGCCATCCAGGAAACGGCAGGCGCTCCAGGGGGTCACTTTTGAGTGCGTCGGGCAGTTTAGCGGTGAGCGTCGCGGCTTCTTGGGAAATCCGGCTGACCAGCGGAATGCTCGCGGCGACCAGTACGGCGATCAGCAGGACGTACACCAACCCTAGCGACACGACGCGTGGAAATCTCGCCGGGAATCGCCGTTCGAAGAAGTTCACGATGGGCGCCAACAGGTGCGCGAAGATCAGCGCCACCGCGAAGATGACGAGGGTTCGGCCGATGCTGTAAATCACGAACAGCACCAGTGCGAACAGAAACAGCGTCCATGCGGCTTCGAGCGCGCGCCGGTCGATCCCTAACATTCGTCGGCCTACGTTACCATACGAGCCGATAACCTGGGATGTTCATCGGCGCGGCTGGCGATCGCCACACGTCTGCCCCCAAGGGTTCGACCGGCCCGGCGATGGAGGAGCGAACCGGTGAGAGCACGCCCACGATCCAGATCAGTTGATCCGCGTCGCCCAGTGGGATCACGGCCGGATCGCCGAAATAACGCTCGCGCAGCGTGACGTCGCTCCAAAATGCAGCGTGTGGACGCGTTCCGGCGTGGCGATCGTCCATCAGCAGGCAAAACGTCAGATTCGGATAGTAATAGGACAGCGTACGCCACGTGACGGGCGAGCGATTCCACATCACCAGCGTCCTCTCACGATCTGCAAACGGCTGAAGAACGCCGAGCACTGCATCGGTGTTGGCGCGGACGTTGGTTGTCTCGGTGTAGGAAAACTGCCATAGCGCATCCACTGCCGGTTTATAGAATCTTGGGTTGGGCCGCAGCGGAAACGGAGCGAAAAAAAGCGCCAGATTCACGGTGATCGCCGACGCCAGGCCAATCGCGGCGACCTCGCGGTTTCGCCGCCAGAACGACGCCAGCACAGCCCCGCCAAGGATGCAGAACGCCGGTATGGTCGAAAGCGTCTGGTCGGGATCCTCGACATGGATCAGCGCATGGAACGCGATAGACGGCAGGGTCCACAACGCCAGAAATGGAAGCACTCCGGTCTTCAACATCGGGCGCGCGAGCGGCGCCAGAGCCATCCAGCCGAAAATCGCTGTTCCGTTCCACATTGCTACCCGAAACAGCATCCGGATCCATCCAGTGCCGGTCGCGCCGAAGATCGCTGAATTGTCGCGGGCCTGGTCGGTCACGTACTTCGAGAAGGTTTCGCGGAAAGCGTGCAAGTCCGGAAATCGGGATAAAAGAAATACGATCCAAATGCCGGCGATCAACGCGAGCAGCGCCGCCGGTCCCAGGCAGCGCTTCCAGGATCGCGTTGCGCGCCACACGCTGATCGCCCACAGCGGAGCCAGCAGAGCCAGCAATTCCGGCCGATACCCCGAGCCGATCCCCAGCGCAACTGCGGAAAACCACGCGGATCGCGAGTCGCCATTCCAGGCCCGCCAGCAGAGCAGGGCGACGATAATCGAAACGGCAGCAAGATGGATACGGATCGGCGAGGTCATTCCGGTATAGAGAAAGACCGGGTTGACGATCAGCAGGAGGGCTGCCAACGCCGACGAACCTGCATCGGATATCGAACGGGACAACCAGAGCAGCGCCAGCAAGGCCGCAGCCGTCGCGAGAATTACGCCAGCGAGAAATGCCCGCGGCACGTCGCCGGTGAACGTGCGCAGGATCTTCGATTGAAGAATGAATAAAGGATAGCCAGGGGGCTGCGGATAGAGATGACGCGGATCGTAGCGGTCCACGGCGCGAGCCAGCGTCACCGAATCTTCGTTATAGAGACGGCGCGGCGCCAGCGGCACGCGAATAGCGAGCGCGGCCAGAACGCATACGAGTGCAACAAGGACCCCGCGCAATGAGATTACTATAGCATTGAGTGGCTCAGAATCCAGCGGATCACATGCGCGCGCTGGTCGCCAGTCTTCAGGATCTGGAAGAGCAGATCAAGACCGGCGGCGGCGCGAAGAAAATCGAGAAGCAGCACAAAGACGGCAAACTGACGGCTCGCGAGCGGATCGCGAAGCTGGTCGACCCCGGAACATTGTTTCTGGAGATTGGTTTGCTGGTCGCTTACGACCAGTACGGCGGCCAGGCCCCCGCCGCGGGCGTCGTCACCGGACTTGGACACATTGAAGGACGGCCGGCGGTGATCGTCGCCAACGATGCGACCGTCAAAGCCGGGGCGTGGTGGCCCGAGACGATCCATAAGATTCTGCGAGCGCAGGAAATCGCCATGCGCAACCGCATACCGATCATCTACCTGGTCGATTCGGCGGGCGTGAATCTTCCCTACCAGGACGGAATCTTCCCGGGGCAACATGGCGCAGCGCGAATTTTCTACTACAACTCGCTGATGCGGCGGAAACTGAGGGTCCCTCAGATTGCCGCGGTCATGGGGATGTGCATCGCCGGCGGAGCGTATCTTCCCGCGCTTTCCGACGTAATCATCATGGTGGAAGGCACTAGTTTCATGGGGCTCGGCGGGCCGAATCTGGTGAAGGGCGCGGTGGGGCAGGTAGTGGACGCGGAATCGCTCGGCGGATCGGCCCTCCACACGCGGACCAGCGGCGTCGCGCATTATTCGGCGAAGGACGATGCGGAGTGCCTGCAAATCATACGCCAGATCGTGCGGGAGACTCCCGAGCCGGCGCTGTTGCCAAAAGGCAGCGCGCCTGCAAAATCCGCCGAGGGTCTGTACGATCTGATGCCGGCCGATCATCGCCTTCCGTATAGCGTGGAAGAAGTGATCGCAAGGATCGTCGACGCGGACGACTACCTCGAATTTCAGCCTGGCCACGCACCTGAGATGTTATGCGCCACGGCGCGCTTGCATGGCCGCGCCATCGGTGTCATCGCCAATCGCCGTGGATTCTTGAAGACGCCCAGCGGGCCGAGAATCGGCGGGATCGTGTATACCGAATCGGCTCGCAAAGTGGCATACTTCGTCGAAAATGCCGAGCGGAACAATCTCCCGCTGCTGTACTTGCAGGATGTTTCCGGATTCATGGTCGGCGTGGAGGCGGAAAGCGGCGCGATCATCCGTGCCGGGGCAGAGATGGTCGAATCGATGGCCTGCGCCACGGTGCCGAAAATCATTCTGACCCTGAATCATGCGAGCGGCGCCGGGTACTACGCGATGGCGGGCCAGGGATTCGATCCGCACTTCGCGTTCGCATGGCCTACCGCGCGGATCGGTGTCATGGAAGGCGATTCAGCGGTACAAGCCGTGCATGGTCCTGAACTCGCGAAATTCAAAGCCAGCGGCGAACCTGTTCCCGAAGAACTACAAAAACGTATCGAGCAGACGCGGGCGGATTACGAGAAATGGCTAGACGCCCGGCATGCCGCCGCGCGCGGCCATGTCGACGCGCTGATCGATCCATTGGAAACCCGGCGCGTCTTGTCCTTCGCATTCGAAGCCGCAACCGCCTACGGAAATCGCAAACATCTGGCGATAGAGACTTTATGAGCCTCCGTGTGGAACAGGACGGCCGTCTATGCCGGATCGCGCTGGCGGCTCCGGACAAGCGTAACGTTCTGGACGAGAACGCTTGCCGCGCACTGTTGCAAGAAATGCTGGATGCCGCCGCCGGCGAGCAGACCGGTGCGATTCTTTTGGAAGCCGACGGTCCGGTATTCTGCGCGGGCGCCGATGCCGGCATGGTGGATCTGTTTACCATCGGCCAGCGCATCGCGAAACCGATTGTCGCCTCGGTGCAAGGGGTCGCCATTTCGGGAGGCCTGGCGCTGGTGGCTAACGCGCACGTGGTCATCGCGGCGCAGGGCACCAGCTTCGGGCTGACCGACATCCGTGAGGGCAAATGGCCCGGTCCCGCATTTCTCGCGATCGCTCGTGCAGTGGGTGAGCGACGAGCGCTGGAATTGGGTTTGACAGGCCGTGTCTTCTCGACTCCGGATGCACTGGCCTGGGGATTGGTCCACTATGTGGCGCCGGCCTTTGAACTGGACGACCGGGCGACGGAGATCGCCACGGCCCTTGCCAATGCCCGTCCTGATGCCGTGCGCGAAGCGCTTACGCGACCAAACCCTGCGACGTGATCGGCCTCCAATCGCCCTGCGCTCCTCTACAATGAACTACATGCTTCCGCGCACTGAATGGCTGTGCCTCACCCTGTGTGCCCTGACGCCGCTGCACGCTGGCGACTGGTTGACCTTCGGCGGCAACCCGCAGCGGAGCGGTTGGGCCCAAAACGAGAAAGACATCGATCGCAAAAATGCCAAGGATCTGACTCTTCTGTGGAAGGCTTCCCTGGACAATGAACCGCGCGAGCTCAATTCGCTGACCGCGCCAGTCGCGGCCGAGTGGGTGGTCACGCAGACCGGCATGAAGGAAATCGTCATCGTCGGCGGAGCGTCCGACAATCTATTCGCGCTCGATGCCGAAAGCGGCAAGATCTTGTGGACGAAAAAATTCACGACCGAGGAAAAACCCAGACAAACACCGTCCTGGCTGTGCCCCAGCGCGCTGAACGCTACGCCGCTCATCGGCAAGACTGGCCTCGATCTTCGCGTCTACACCATCTCGAGTGACGGAAAGCTGCACGTCCTCGACATCCACAACGGCGAAGACAAGATTCCGCCCACGCAGTTTGTTCCGCCATTTTCGAAGAACTGGAGCCTCGGGCTTCAGCAGAACGTCGTCTACACCACGACGTCGCAGGGCTGCAATGGTGCCAAATCCGGCGTCTATACGATGGACCTGTCCACGCCGGAGCGTAAAGTGAATTTCTTCCAGGCAAGTAACGGTGGCGCCGGCATCTGGGGACGGGCGGGCGCGGTCGTCAGTCCTTCGGGAGTGGTGTACGCGCAGACCGGCGACGGTCAATATGACGACACCGCAGGCAAGCTGCCGGACACGGTTCTTCAGCTCGCTCCTCCCGATCTCAAACTAGTGGACTACTACACGCCATCTAATCACGCCTACTTGACGCGCAAAGATCTCGACACGGGAAGCATGAGTGCCACATATTTTCCGTTCAAGAAATGGGAACTGCTGGCATCCGCGGGCAAGGAAGGCGTGATCGCGCTGCTGGATGCCAAGGCCATTGGAGGAGGCGATCACAAAACGCCGCTGTACCGCAGTCCGCTATGGGTGAATGAGGAAGCGGATTTCCAGGCGAAAGGATTCTGGGGTTCGTTTGCGAGTTGGGAAGACGAATCGGGCGGCCGCTGGCTGTTCCTGCCTGCACTGGGCGCCGCTTCCGCGAGAGCGCCGGCGTTCGCTCACGCCAACGGTCCCGCACCCAATGGAAGCATCATGGCATTCAAGGTGGAAGAAAAAGACGGCAAGCCGGCGCTCACGCCGATGTGGATCTCTCGCGACATGAATTTGCCCGATCCGCCGATCATCGCCAACGGCGTGGTGTACGCCGTTTCCACCGGCGAATTCGCGCGGCAATGGAAACCCGACGGCGGGCTGTTTAACTCCAAGGAAAGAGCCGCAATGCATACCGGCAACGCGATACTTTACGCATTCGATTCGGCCACCGGGAAAGAATTGTTCTCCAGCGGCAACACTATGCCCGGGTGGACCCATTTCAGCGGCATCGCGATCTCCGCCGGAAGAATTTTCGTCACCACCTACGATTCCACGGTGTACGCGTTCGGATTAAAACAGTAGCGCTCAGAACGTCTTGAGCCGGATGTCGCGCGCCTCGATCTTCATTCCGGTGGTGGTGACGTGCAGCTGTATGCCGATCAGGCCGTCCATCTTCCGATGTTTCGTGTCGTCGTCCACAAACACGCACATGACGTGGCCGTTCAGTAAATGAACCAGCCAGTTGCCTCGCGCGACGATGTGGATGTCGTTCCAGTCGTCATTCCGGATGAAAGCTTTCAGCGGGTCTGAATCGCCCGCCGACCCAACTTTACCGGGCTTCTTGCCGTCGCCGGCATAACTGAACATTCCACGCGGCGCCAGAAAGCCGCGGTCGCGTTCTTCGTAGAGCTGTCCGGTGTACATCTGCTGCGCGTCGATGTCGGCCTGGTACCCCTGCATCGCCCATCGAGCGACGTCGAGGCGCTCCACGCTTCGGTATTGGAATCCGCTGTTGCCGCCGGTGATGCGATATTGCGCTTTCAACTCGAAATCGGCAGGGCTTCCGCCGCGCCAAATGCAAAACGTGTTCTGTTTGGGCTGATGAGTGGCGCTGGTTTCGCCGGTGATCGCTCCGCTCTCGACCCGCCAGAAGCCCGGGTCCGCGTCCCAACCGGTGAGCGTCTTGCCGTCGAAGATCGACCGGAACCCGGATTCCTCCAGCGGCGGAACCAGAGCGTTCGTGTCGGGCGTGCGCTGCGCAACGAGGCGACCTCGCCACAACAATCCAGGAGCCAGTGCCAGCACCCTCCGGCGCTCCACGGCGATTCCATGCAGAAAGCCCATGTTCGTCCTCAATTCGGGTTCACTGTACGTCTTTGCGTGAGAAATCCTAACTCAAACTGAAAGCAGATTCGGCAACTCCGCGAACGCCGTGCGCCGTCCGATATAGAACGATCCGAACAGCGCATATACGGCGCTGACCTGGTCGAAACGCATTTCGTAGATCAGACGTTTGAACACGAGCGGATCTTCTGCAAACAGGTCCACGCCCCATTCCCAGTCGTCAAAACCGATGGAACCCGTGATGATCTGCTTCACCGCTCCCGCGTAGCGCCGCCCCACTTCGCCGTGCTCCTGCATCTGCCTTTGCCGCTCCAGCATAGGGACTTCGTACCAGTTTTTCTGCTCACCGCGGCGGCGATCCATGGGATAAAAACAGAGGTACTTGTGGGGCGGCATGTCCGGAAATAAGCGCGGCCGCATCGCGGTGCGCTGGCGTTCCAGAGTCTCTTCGATGGCCGCGTTCCACTCCGGCGTATGCGGCTCGAGTCCACGCTCGGCAAGCGCCGGATAAGTCTTGACCGTCGATTCGTACAGTCCCAACTCGACCACCGATAGATACGATGTAGTCTGCTCGAAGAAATCCCACAGACGCATGCGCGTGAGACAACGCTGGACGTCCCCCAGTTCATCGAAATTCTTCCGGAAATGCACCAGCATCAGATCGCCTTTATGTCCGAGCAGCGAAAACAGCGCGCTGGTCGCACTCTCGATTGCGGTGAGCGCCGGCGCGGCCTGGGCCAAAATCTCCGAGCGCTCGCCGGCAGCCAGCGCTCGCCAGGCAGGCCAGCGCACGCGCAGCATCTGGTGCAGCACGCTGGATCCTTCAATGGTCAAGGGAACCGCGGGAAAGGCTTCAAAAGGATGCGTCATCGCTCTCTCCAATGTACATCGCGACGCCGTTCTCCATGTACTTCGCCGTGCATTTCAATGGTTTCGCGCTGCGTGCTAAACTGGAATCGTTAATGCATCCAGATACTCATCTGGTGATTCAGCTTCAATCGCTAGACCAGACCATTGCAGCGCTGGAGAAGGAAATCGCCACCCTTCCCAAGCACATCGCGGCGATTGAAAAGACACTCGAATCGCATCTTCGCAAGCTCGAAGCGGACCGGGCCGCGCTGACCGCCAATCAAAAGGATCGCAAGAAGCTGGAAGGCGACATCCAGGTGCATGAACAGAAGATCTCCAAACTGCGGGATCAGATGCTGCAAGCCAAAACCAACGAACAGTACCGGGCATTCCAGCACGAAATCGAGTACATCGAAAAAGAAATCCGCACCGCCGAGGATCGCATTCTGGAGCTGATGGGCGAATCCGAGTCGCTGGACGGGAACGTGAAAAAAGCGGACGCGGCGTTAAAGGAAGAAAAACAGGTGGTGGAGCGCGAGAAGAAGGAAGCTCGCGAGCGGACTGCCGCGGATCAGAAACAGCTGGATCAGCTACGGGGGGAGCGTGCCGAAGTCTCCGGAAAGCTTCCGGTGGCGACCCGCAGCGCTTACGACCGCATCCGCAAGAAATGGCACGGTACCGTCATCGGCGAAGCGGTCGACGGCCGCTGCTCCGCCTGCCAGATCGTCATCCGGCCGCAATACATGCAGGACCTGAAGCGCGGCGAGCAGATGATGACCTGCGAAAACTGCGGACGGTTCCTGTACTACTCGCGCCCCGTGATCGTCGAAGATGTTCTGGGCGTGGCACAAAAATAAGCCGCAGACGAACACCCATCGGCGTTCATCTGCGGCCAAAACACAACATTACTTCTTTACGGGCGCAGCAGCCGTCTTCGAGGCTTGAGCTGTAGAACCGGCCGGATTGGTCTTCACCGGCTTCTTGCTCTTGCTGTGCTTTTTCACTACCGGCTTCGTAACCGCCGGCTTAGCGGGCGTAGAACCCTGCGCGGCCGGAGCGCTCGCGGTGGCGCCAGTCGCCTGGGCGAACATCGCAACCGCGGACAACATCGAGGTCAGAATTAAGCGTTTCATTTTGGTCTCTTTCTCCTTGCGGGTTGCTTTCTGCCACCCACGAATCCATAATGCGCCGGATCTGTTGTTCCTACGATCACCCCGGCGTGGGACTCCACCAAGCTTCGTTGAGCTAAGCACGCCCAGCAAAAGTTAATGAATAAACGTTAGTCTGAAATTGAATGCGCAACCTGTTACGGGTATTGGTGATCGGCTTCGCCGCCGTAATTGCGCTGCTGGCCGCCGCCGCGATTGTGGAGGTGAACAACGCGCGCTCCATCGCCTCCAGCGCCGCTGAGCTGGTGAACAATCAGTTGGTCACCGCGCGGCTTCTCGACGAAGTGGAGCGCGAACAACGCGTGCTCAATGAAGCTCTGTATCGCTTGTCGAGCGCGCCGGATTCGGTGGATCGCGAACGCGTGCTGGCTGATCTCGACCAAACCGATAACGAGGTTCGCAAGATGGTGGCTGACGCGCGTGGCGGTCCAAACGAAGAAGCTTGGAACAATCTGGAGCGCGCAGTGCTCGACTTTTCGACGCAGGCGCGAGTGATCCTTTCAGAGAAAACGGTGCCCGGCCCATCGTCGCGTGATCTGTTCTTCCGCCACGAATTCGTAACCTCGGTTGTGGCGCGGCTGGTCGATCTGACCTATGCGCGAGCTGTCGAGACGCGTCGCAATATGGATCGTCAGTCGGAGCGGCTCGCGACCGAATCGGCGATTCTATTGGGCGCGTGCCTTCTGATCGCGCTGGTGGGCGCGGTGGTCACGGTGCGGATCGCCGCGCGCGTGTTCCGGCAAATGGAGTCGCAAACCGGCGAGCTGAGCCGCGTTTCGTTTCGATTGCTGGAAACGCAGGAGTCCACCGCGCGCCGGTTTTCGCACGAGTTGCATGACGAACTGGGCGGATCGCTGACTGCGATCAGAAGCAACCTGGCCGCCGTTGCGGCGAATCCTCAGGATCGCGCCCGAATCGAAGACTGCATGAAGCTGGTGGACCAATCCATCTCCAACGTCCGCGAGCTTTCGCAACTGCTGCGGCCCACCATCCTCGACGACTTCGGGCTCGACGCCGGGATTCGCTGGCTGACCGATCGCTTCCGCGAGCGCACCGGCATGGAGGTCGAGTATCGTTCCGAATTCGACGCGCGGCTGCCGGATGAGACCGAAACGCACCTGTTCCGCATCGTGCAGGAGGCGCTGACCAACGTCGCCCGCCATTCGGGCGCGACGCGCGTGTTCATTCACCTGCGCAGCGAACACGACGAGATTCGCCTCACCATTCAGGACAACGGAAAAGGTCTGGAGACGCCGCGAGCGGGCGGCATGGGTCTCAACGGAATGCGCGCCCGCGCCCGGAGCGCAGGCGGCGAGCTCAATATCAAATCGTCGTCAGGCGGCTTGACCATCGAAGTCTCCGCGCCGCTCGGAAAGGTAGCAGTGTGATCAAGATTCTGTTGGCCGACGATCATGCGCTGGTTCGCCAGGGGTTCAAAATGATTCTTTCGGCGCAGCCGGACATGGAAATCGTCGGCGAAGCCGGTAACGGCCGCGAGGCGGTAGAGCTTGCCGAAAAGCTGCAACCCGACCTGATCGTCATGGACGTGACCATGCCGGAATTGAACGGAATCGAAGCGACACGGAGGGTCACAACGGCGGCACCCCGAGCGAGAGTGCTCGCGCTGAGTATGCACAAGGACGCGGTGTACGTCCGCGAAATCCTGCGTGCCGGGGCGCGAGGATATCTGCTGAAGGATTCGGTCGACGCAGATCTGCTCGCCGCCGTGCGTTCGGTCGCCAAGGGCGAAGGCTATCTGAGCCCTGGAGTTTCAGATGCAGTACTGACCGACTATCGCAAACACGTGACCGATCCTCTGGATCTCCTAACCAGCCGCGAGCGCGAAGTGTTGCAGATGATCGCCGAGGGAAAGACCAACAAGGAAATCGCCACAACCCTGAATTTGAGCGTCTACACTATCGAGGCGCATCGCGGGCGGATCATGGAGAAACTCAATCTCCACTCGACTGGCGAGTTGGTGCGCTTCGCGCTGCGGAGCGGGTTGATAGACTAGGCCGTTTTGCCAAGCAGGCTTCGGGTCACGCGGCAGGCTTGTCCGTCGTGACACGTCAGCATCGACCGCTTCCTACGGTCGCGGCTCAGGGTCGGCGTTTGTCATCTATGCAATGAGCCGCGACCAAAGGAAGCGGTGGATACTGAGTCCTTCCGCAACCTTTTTGAGTTTGTAGTCTACCTTTGCTATCGCTAGATCTTGGGCGTAATTCGAAGAATTTGAAAGAAGTCGATGTCCTTTCCGCACGTTTCGCAGCGTGTCGACCAGCCGCCGCCAGTTTTGACCTGTCTCCAGACCCAATTCAGATCTTGTGGCGGTGCGTTGCAGGTTGGGCACTGTTTCGCGCCACCAGAGAGTGTGCGCTTTGCCCAATCCGGATCTCGAATTTCAGCTAGGTGCGCCTTAGCCTTCTGTTCAGCTAGTGCAGCCACTCGCCGCTGATTGGTGCAGTATTCGTCCCAAGAATCCGATGGCCTGTTCAGCCACTCCATCAGGTGACGCGTTGTCCAATCGCCATGCGCAACCGCGCTCAAGGCGACCGCCTCATCAGCGGTTATCGGGTCGTGTAGCAGCGACGTGAGCTGGGCCTTCTTGGCTACTAGCCAGTGCTCAGGACGTCCCTTAGTTCTGAATGGTGCAGAGAATAATTGAATAGCAGAGTTGCGAGGGCAGCCTTCCGATAGCGAGTCTGTGATCTCATCCGACGCCCGATTTGGTAACGACGGTCGTTCATGCGAATGCTTAGCGCTGTCCGGCGGTGACGTCGCGATCAGTCGTAGGCGGACAGACATCAGTTCCTTCCTGGTCGCGTTAAAGACTTCCGCGAATAGGTGCGCACCGAATTGCCTCACAAGATTGTCTCCGTCTCGATTGCCCGTTGTCGCGCAGACCTCCTGGAATGCTAAGCCTGCCATCAAGTGCTCAGAGGCCGCACGCTTAAGAAGAGGCGCGCCTGGGATGTCTCCAAATCGAGCCCAAAGATGATCATTGGTTTTGTTGGGAGCTGTAATGAGGGACAGGTTTGAAAGCAGGGCGTCAGCTTCAACTGGCTTCAGGATCATCTTGATCGCGAACTGCATCGTGAACGCTATCAGGGAACCTACGTTTGGGCGTACGGCATCGTAGACGGCTTGGCCGATACCAGCCCGGTTCATGCTGCTCACTGAGTTGTCGACCGATCGCGACAGGCCACAATACAGGTCCTCCAAGTGCATTGCGAAATCGATCTGAGTAACCTCAAGCATCTTGAGATCGTAGCGCAGCGCGCACGCGTGATGTGCTGCAGAGATAGCACATCACTTCGGTCCAAAGCTAACTACTCCATCGGATCATCCCCGAGATCTTCAGCCCGGTTCTCGAACCTCGTGTACTGTCCCAAGAACCGCAGCGGCACGGTGCCAATGGGACCATTCCTCTGCTTGGCGATGATCAGATCAGCCTGGCCTTTTACGTCTTCGCGATCCTTCTTATACACCTCTTCGCGATAGATGAATGCGACCAGATCAGCGTCCTGTTCGATCGATCCGGAGTCGCGCAGATCGCTGAGTTGCGGTTTGTGATCGCCAGGGCGGGTTTCAGAGGCGCGGCTTAATTGCGACAGAACTACGAACGGGACGTCGAGATCTTTCGCCATCAATTTCAGGCCGCGCGAAAGGGCGCTCACTTCCTGATTGCGATTTTCGGAGCGGCCGCGAGTGCTCATCAATTGGAGGTAATCGATCACCACCAGGCTCAACCCGTGCTCGCTCTTCATGCGGCGAAGCTTGGCGTGGACGTCCATCAGATTCACGCCGGCGGTGTCGTCGAGATACAAAGGACACTCGGTCAGATCCGCCAGCGCGACCTGCAGCTTGCGTCGCTCGTCGGCGTTCAGATACCCGGCCCGATATTTGTGCTGGTCGACTCGTGCTGCCGCGCACAAAAGGCGCGTCAGCAGGCTCGCGGAGGACATTTCGAGAGAAAATACGGCGACCGGCTTGCGAATCGACGGATGCGTTGCCACGTGCTGCGCGATGTTTAAAGCCAGCGCGGTTTTCCCCATCGACGGGCGAGCCGCAAGGATGAACAACTCGCCGCCGTGCAGGCCGCCGGTCATTTCGTCGAAGCGCTTGAAGCCAGTGCTGAGGCCGCTGATGCGCTGGCTGGGATCGAGAAACGCGCCGATGCCACCGGGGAAATTTCGGACCACCGACCCCGGCGATTGCAACTGGTCGCGCGAACGCGATTCGCCCAGTTTGAGCAACGTTTCTTCGGCCGAGGAGAGAATCTCGTCGGGTTCCTCTTCGCCGATCAGACAGCGGTCGATCAGCTTCTGCGCGCTGAAGATCAGACGGCGCAGAACCGATTTGTCCTTGACGATACGAACGTAGCTTTCGAGGTTGGCGATCTCTGGAAGACCGTCGTCCAAAGAAATCAGATAGGATAGGCCGTCGATGGATTCGAGCTGGCCGCTCTTGATCAGTTCGTCGGCGATGGTGACGCGGTCGATTTTTTCGCCGCGGTCGTACAGATCCTTCATCCGCGCGAAAATGCGGCGGTGCTTTTCGAGACTGAAATCGTCGGGATCGAGCGAGCCGGCAATTTGCAGATACACCGAGTCGTTCAGCAAAACCGAGCCGAGCACGTAGCGCTCGGCATCAAGATTCGCGGGCAAACCCTTCGCGAATGTCAGGTCAGTGGTAGCCATCTTCTGGGAACGTCCTACATTACAGGTTCCTTACGATTTGCTCCAAGGATTTTTATTTCCTTTGCGGAGTGCGCTTTAGCCTCTCAATAAACCTGTGGAGAAGCTGTGCTCAGGGCGCTGGCGCTAAGCCGATGATCCTGAACGGCACCAGTTGTCATTTCCACAGGCGCGACCCAAAACAATTACAGACTATTCTGTTTTGAGGCCGGCGTCAACGTCCAGTGCTGCGTAAAGAAACGTGTAGAGCTATGGAACGATAGTCGCGGAGATGATGTGGTCGAGTTGCGGGAAGTAACGGTCTGTATATGCCTTGCCTTCCGACTGCAGTTTTCCCTGCTCCGGACCGCGGCCGCTAGGCGCGCCTTCGCCGTAACCGGAGTAGAACTTGTCGACCACTTCCATGCCTTCGATGACTTCGCCGAATGGCGAGAAGCCTTGTCCGTCAAGGAACGCGTTGTCTCCGTAGTTGATGAAGAGCTGTGTGGTGCGCGTGTTCGCTCCTGCCGTGGCGAAGGTGATGCGGCCGCGCTTGTTGGATTCCTTGTTGGGATCGTCCATGATGCGCGCGCGCTCCCACGCCGCCGCGACCGCGGGCTTGGGACTAATTCCGAACTGCGCCATGAACGGACGCGGTTCGCGGAGCACTCGAAAGAACGCGCAATCAGTGAAGAATCCAGCGCGCACCAGATTGTAGAAGCGATCAGCGCCGCGCGGCGCCCACGCTCGCGTCACCTGTACGACGAAGTCGCCTTTGCTGGTCGTGAACTTCGCTTTGAACGTGTCCGGAGCTTTCGCGTTCAGCGCGGAAGGATTCATCAAATCCGGTTTCGCCGGTGCGGCTTTTGGGGCCGCTTTGTCCTGCGCGAACGCGGCCGCGCACATCGACACTGCCAAGAGAGCTGTTTTCATAGAAATTTCATGATACTATCCCCGGCGCTTTTTTGAAACCCGGAAGCGGAACTCGTGCTGTTCCATCCACACCTTGCCACCACGAAAAGCGACGCCTTCGGCCTGGAGCCTGATGCGCTGCTCGGCTCCCGCTTCACGCGGCAGAAGGATTTTTCCTCCGGCTCCCAGGACGCGGTGCCAGGGCAGTTTTCCTTCAGTCTTGCTGAGAGCCCACGCGACGCGGCGCGCATTGCCGGGGAATCCAGCCGCGTCGGCGACGGCTCCATACGTGGCCACTTTGCCTTTAGGGATCTTCGCAACGACTTTGCGCATTTGGTCGAACATATCAAAAAGAAATGTTCACGATGCGATCGGTGCGCGGCTCGGCCCGCAGCATCACATGCAGATTGTTCTGCTGAGCGTCGTGCCACCATGTGCCTGGTTTGAGTTGATCTTGGGATGTCGCGCGCTGGTACGCGCCGGAATCCTCCGCCACGTCATGCGGAGCCTTGGTGTGGTGCAACACCCATTCATACGTCCGCCGCTTTTGCGATTCGATTTCCACGCGGACGAAATCTCCGGCGGGCGCGGCGTGGAACTGCGAATTCTCATTCACGTCGGGCTCCCACAGAAAGAATTCACCGCCAAGCGATGGATAGTAGTGCAGTTCCATGCGATCCTTGGCCGCCAAGGGAATGATCCAGCCGTTGCGCACGAACATGGGCACGCGGCCCGGCGGCGCCTCCACTTCGATGAATTGATTCCCGCGATATTCGGTGTTGGTGCGCACGTCGGTCCAGTTGCCGCGCGGTAATTCGAGGCGGCGTTTATTGCCGGGCCCCAGCACGGGCGCGAGCAACACTTCATCGCCGAGCATGAACACATCCGCCTGGCGTTCCGAACTCGCGTCGCGAGAAAACTGCATGGGCAGTGGACGGATAATGGGGTACCCGCGATCATAGGCCTCGCGCAGATAGGTGATCAGGTAGGGCGTCCAGGATTCGCGAGTGGTCACGTCGACGCCGCCCTCGCCGGAGCTGCGATAGAGGATCGGCAGCATCGAGCTGAGATCGGATGCGCGCGCCTTAATTTCGCGCGAGGCGGAATCGAACACACTGAGGTCGAGCGCCGGATACGCGATCGCGGAAAGGCTCCACTGGTTGATAGTCCGCACTAGCGCCGCCAGCGCTTCCCACGATCGCACCGCGGTATTAGGAAGTGCCTCCGCCTGTTTCGGCAGTTGATCCCGCGAGAGCAGATCGAGCGCTGGAGCCTTCACTTCGTTTTGAGGATGGACAGTAGCGTGCTGCTCCATGATCTCTTTTGCGGTCGGGCCGTAGTACAGTTCGTATTCGATGGAGCTGCCGCGCGATTCGATGAAGCCTTTGGACATGTCGAAACTATGACTTTCGGGTGAAGACAGGAACATTCCGAATCCCGCGCTGGTGAAAAAGAATCCATGCTGGCGTTCGAGAGCCTCACCGCGCACGTTTAGCTTAGGGCCTCCCATGAGACCGAAGATGCGCTCGTCCGGCTTCAATGCCATCTGCAGATTCGCGTGGCCGCTGGCCCATGACGCGATGTTGTCTGTGATCGGCGTCTCGGCGTTGCGCACGCGGACACGCACGTCGGAGCGATCGACTTCGACAGTCAGATAGCGCGTCTTCATGGAAAGGACTGAGCCTGCGTCCTCAAACGTGGGCGTCACTTTTTCGTGCGAAATGCGCGTGGGGGGAAGCGGACCGCCAAAGGACCGGGCGAATCGGATGGACACCGGGCTCAACCACTCGATTTCCGCGGAGCCGTCGTCAAGCTTCAGCGTGAGCGTCCCATCGCTCCAGTCGCGCGAGACCACGGCTGCGTGTAAGGCCGGCAGCACGGCCAGAAGTAATCCGAACCTAAATCGCAACGATGCGCTCCTGCATTTCTCCGGTCACGCGGGCGCTGGATTCGTCCACGAACATGTCGATCTCGGAGCGAATCCCGAACTCCGGCAAGTACACGCCGGGCTCGATTGAAAAACACGTCCAGGGGAGAATCTTGCGCTCGTCGTGCGTTTCCAGATTATCCATATTCGCACCGGTTCCGTGAATTTCTTCACCAATCGAATGGCCAGTGCGATGAAAGAAATACTCGCCGAGCCCGGCTTGTTGGATATGCGCGCGGGCGGCGTCGTCCACTTCGAATCCACGAAGTTCGCGATGTGCCGCGACGGATTCCTGTACTTTTTCAATGGCTTTGTCGCGCGCCGTGCGGACCGTGTCAAAAACATTTTGGATGCGATCCGGAGCATGCTCGCCGCAATAACCGATCCAGGTGATGTCGTAATAGACGCTCCCCGGACGATCGAGCTTCCCCCACATATCGATGAGCACCAGATCGCCGCGCTTGATCTCCGAACAACTGTGTTCTGACGGATCGTAGTGCGGATTCGACGCGTTACCGTTCACGGCGACATCCGGTCCGTGATCGATAAAGATGCCTTCTTCGCGATAGCGGGCAAGGATGAACTGCTTGATGTCCCATTCCGTGACACGCTCGCCGGCACGCTGCTTGGCCCCAATTCTGGCGAACGCTTCGCCGCGAACGCGATCGATGCGGCGGCCGGCTTCGAGATGACTCTCGAGCTGCTCCTTGGTCCAGCGCGCCTCAAAAAACTGAATCAGGTTCGCCGAGGTCACGACCTCCACACCCAAATTGCGGATTAGTTCGACGGTTCCCGCGTCCACCATGGCGACATAGGGAACTGCGCAGTTGGGCGAGTATTGCATGGCGATGCGGCGCGCGCCGCCCAGCAGTTCGCGCACACGCTGGATCATTTCGTTCCACTCGGCGTATTGCGACATCGCGCCGGGCAGTTCGCGCAGAGTGAAAGCTTCGATCTTGTGGACCAGGCCGCGCGGTTCGCCTTGCGCGGGAATGTAATAATACCAGCGCCGCGACACCATTGACCCGGGCGTGAACTGAAGCACCCGGTACGCCAGCGGATCGCGATGATGATGATCGAAAAACAGCCAGCCGTCGAGGCCCTCTTCGCGCAAAGCGGCTTGAATTTCTTTCAGTCTCATTCGAAAAACGGCCTCCACTTTTCTTCGGCGGGCGGGGACGTCATCAAGCTCACGAACACCAGGCTTGCCAGCGACGCGAGCACGGCCGGGTACACGGCGTCCAGATCATTCTTCCAGCCCAGTCCCTGCGCGACGTTCCATGCCACGGTCACGACCGTTCCGAGCGCAATCGACGTGACCGCGCCCGCCGTGGTCGTGCGCTTCCAGAAGAACACGGCCATCACCGCTGGTGTCACGGCCGCCCCGTAGACCGTGTAGGCATACAACGCCGCGTTCAGGATCGATTGAAATTGCGTGGCTTGCAGCACCGCGAAAATGCCCAGGCCGATCACCAGTACGCGCGACATGATCAGACTCTGGCGCCCGGTTGCATGGGGATTGATGAAGCGTTCGTAGACATCGTGCATCAGGTTAGTGGCGGGCGAAAACAGATAGTTGTTCGCCGTCGAAATCACCTTCGCGAAAATTCCTCCCATCAGGATCGCGCCGATGAGCGTGGGCAATCCTTGGCGCGCCGCCAGCGGGATGATCTCGCGCGGACTGTCGGTCTTGAATTTTGAGCTGCCGATCACGGCCAGCGCCACCAGCAGCGTTTCCAGAATCACGGTTCCGACGATCCAGCCGCCGACCGCGATCCGCGCGTCTCTTTCCGATCGCGCCGAGAAAAACTTCTGATACATGCCCTGATTGCCGATCAGCAGGAGCATCGTGGGTAGCAGCGTTCCTGCCGCTTTGGATAGTCCGCCGTCGCCGAGCAGCGTGAAGTGGCTGGCGGGCAATGCGTCATGCACGGCGCTCCAGCCGCCGGCGTCCTTAAGGAGCAGCGGAACGGAAATGGCGACAATGGCCGAGACCAGTCCGCCGATCACGACGTCCAGATACGCGATCGACGCCATGCCCGCCGATGCAGTGAACGCGATTACGAATGCCGCGATGATGTACATTCCCGTGGCGCGCTGCATCTCCGGAAAAATCAGATGCAGAATGTCGCCCCCGGCGATGAACTGATAGCTGGTGATCACCGTGTAGGAAATCACAATCGCGATCGTAGCCATGATGCGCGCCGTGGCGTTGAAGCGCGTTTCGAGCAGATCGGGCACAGTGAATTGGGCGAATCTTCTGGCTCTTCCCGCAATCACCGCAATCACGATCAGCCCGCACCATCCGCCGCCGGCGAGCCACAGCGCCGTGAATCCTTCCTTATAAGCTTTCTCCGCGCCGGCGAACAGGCTGCCTGCGCCGATCCACGAACTGAGCAGCGTAAAGACCAGCACGCCCCACGGCAATTTGCGGCCTGCCACCAGAAAATCGTCGCGGGTCTTCACCCCGAAAGCTTTGACCGCCGTGACGGAAATCAACACGGCGACCACTACACCCAGCACCAAGCCGTAAATGAAGTTCTGATTCACGCAGGAATCCGCCGCCAGTCAACCTTGGTTTTAAAGTTGGCCAGCCCCGCCACGTCGCGCGCGTCGACCACCGAAAACGAGACCACATCGTCCAGCCAATCCTGGCTGTAGCCTTCGCGGTACTGCGTGGCAACGGTCAGTGTATAGTCTTGCCGGGTCAGAAGGCAATCGAACGTGAATCCGACCTCGAAGGTTTCGCCTGCGGTTACGCAACCGAGGTCGACGCCTTCAATGCGCGTGTTGGTGCCGAATACGTCGATGCCCAGGCGATTGCGGATCAGCACACCGACCACGGGATCTTCCAGGTCCTTTTCTGCACGCGCGCGGACGCGAATGGTCACGGGCTCGCCCGGCTGAAGGCTACGCGTGGCCGCACCCTGAGCGTCGATCAGCGCGACTTCGGTCACTCGGCTGGCTCCATCGCCATGACGAAAAGTACCGGCGGGTGTTTCTTCAGCCTGAGGTTGCTGCTGGTGCTCGCGCTCCAGCACGAGCCCTACATATCGATTCACCACTTCGCTCGGCGATCCGTACGCCGCCACGCGTCCGTCGACCATCAACGCCGCGCGATCCGACAAGCGCTTCACCAGGCCCAGATCGTGCGAAACGAACAGCACAGTCACGCCGCGTTTCTTGAGATCCTCGAATTTCTTGATGCAGCGGTTGGCGAAGATCGCATCGCCGACAGCCAGCGCCTCGTCGACGATCAGAATCTCGGGATCGACATGAATCGCCGTCGCGAATGCGAGCCGTACATACATTCCGCTGGAATATTCTTTAACGGGACGATCGACGAACGATCCAATCTCGGCGAACTTCTCGATCTCGGGGAAGACGCGTTCCATTTCGCGCCGCGATATCCCCAGGATTTCACCGTTGAGAAACACGTTCTCGCGGCCTGTGAATTCGGGGTTGAATCCCGCTCCTAACTCGAGCAGCGCGGCGATCCTTCCTCGCGTGATCACGCGGCCTCGAGTGGGTTCTAGAATGCCGCTGACGATTTGAAGAAGTGTGCTTTTGCCGCTGCCGTTCGGCCCCACCACGCCCAACACCTCGCCTCGGCTGACACTGAGACTGACGTCGCGCAGCGCCCAAAACTCGTCCGGCGCCGAACTCTTCCCGAAAGGAAACACTTCGAGCAGCCGATCCACCGGCCTGCGATACAAACGATAAATCTTGGAAACGTTCTGAACCTGCAGCAAGTCTTCAGTCTATCAACTGCCTATCCTGACGCTCCGCCGCAAGCTGACGGGAAACGGAAGTCCGTACGTCGGAGCGCCGATCAGCCCGGTCCGCCCCGCGTTTACATAACTCAGCTTGATCGCTTCATGACACAGCGCCGCGCTTTTCCCCGATCCGATCGGCCCCGAAAACCCCTTGAATCGAGCCTGCGAATCGTGAAACCTCTGTTGCGAAGCCAGCGGGTGATACTCTATTTCCCGTTCTCGGATTCCGTCTTCACCGGCTCCACCCATGTCACTTTGATCTCCCGCTGTTCGCCTTCTTCCAAATCTTTCTCCAGTTGCAGCAGCTTGATGTAATCTCCCAACGTGGCCTTGGCGACTTCCTTTTGCAGCTTCGCCTCCACCTTCTGAATGATGATCTTCACCACGCGAACCTGCTTCTTCGCGGGTGACTCTACTGCCCGTCTGGCCCTCGGCGGCGGCTTTGGCTTAGCCGCGGGCTCTTTTTTTTTCTTTCACGGCTGAAGGATAAATGCCGCTCCCAAACACACGCGGCCTAGCGAAACGTTAGGTCGAACAAACGGTAAGGAGTTAAGGCTCTAAACTTTCGCGTGACTGTAGAGTAGACGATCGCCTTGCGTCGTCTACGGGATTTTCGTCTGAGCCGTGACCAAAGGGAGCGGTTAGACTCGCGAGGCTACGTCAACCGACGCATGCCCGACAGGTGAGCGAGCATCCCTTCGTGGCGTATCCGTTCCGAAACCACTTCGCGTCCGTTCTTGCGCACTCTGTAAGCCCGCGTGTAGCTCTTGGATGTAATGACCCTGTAAAACCGGCCATCAACAAAGACGATCGCGCAATTGTTCTCAATCGCGATTCCGATGCCCCCGGTCTTCCGGATCATTTCGCGAAAATGTTTTCTGCGAGGCACTCCCCGAGTCATGCTGTTGTAGTGAGGGCAGTGAATTCCCTTGATGAATCCCAGCCCTCGCACGTTGATGTACTTCCAACGTCGCGGATTGTAGAACGACATCGAATCGGAGTGTCCCGACTCGAACCAGCAGATCGATCCCGCGCTAATCCCGGAGAGGACCGTTCCGCTCTCGTAGGCCGTTTTGAGAAGTTTATCGACGCCCAGCCGCCGCCATACGCGCATCATCAGCAGAGTGTTGCCTCCGCCAACGTAAATGATATCTGCAGACACGATTTTCTTGCGGATTTCCTCTTTCGAAGGCTGCTCTTTGATGAGAAGCAGGACGTCCGTCTTACACTTCAAAAAGTCGCCGAAGTATTCCTGGACGTGCTCCCAATATCGTTCGGAATCCGAACTCGCAGTTGGAATAAAAAGAAGCTTCGGATTCTTCTTCCCCGACAGCCGGATAATCTCCCGATCGATCGCTTCGGTTCCGCGTGTCCGCATCTCCCCGCCCCCGATCGCAACGATCGTCCTTGGCATGAGTTCATCTTAATGCTGCACCGCCGTCGAGTACACCAATGCCCCAATTTCTACTCGCCGATCTATTCGGGCGGGATGAATAGCGGGGTCGGCTGTATGCTCCTGCGCTCGCCTTCCGTAAGGGTGATAAGCGGCGCTAGCTGGCGGTATTTGGTAAGGAGGAGTTCGGGATTCAATGCAAGTAGGTAGCTGTTGACGTCGAGCGAGAAGATCCGGTAGGTTCCAGGCGGGATTCCGCGGATTACGAAACCGCCTGCCGACTCGGCTGCGTGCATGGACTCGGGCCTCGGGATCGGGCCTTCTTCGGGCAGCAGCAACACCATCGCCAGAGATTTGAGATCGGTTGCCGGTCGGTCGATTTTCACGTCGACGCGCGCGCCACGCGGACTCAGAAGGAAGACGGCTTCGGATGTTCCAGGCTCCGTTTGGAACTCCTCGCCATTGATGTGCCGACCTGCAATTGTCACGTCCTTCAGATACCAGTCGTCAGGCAGGTTCTGCAACATGAATTGAGCTGTGCCGCCGCCGAGCGACTGGTGGAAACTGCCGCTCGCATCGAATTTCACCGGCTGGCCCATAAAATGGAGAACGACCTTAGACAGATCGGGACGCTCGGGACCGTCGCTGACGATTCTGCCATGCAATTCGTATGAAGTGTTCAACTCCAATTCGAGGTTCGTCATATCCTTGTCACGAACTTCTAGCATGAGCGGTCGCGACACCTTCTCCGCGTCAGCCGCTTTCAGCGCATAGGTTCCGGGCAACACCTCAATTTGAAACTTCCCGTCGCGTCCCGGAACCGTCCCGCCTCCGGCAAACGCATTCAAGCCGATGTATGGGCCGGCGCGTTCAAGCGAGACCATCGGCTGAGGCGATGGCGGCGGTTCGCCCCGCGGCGGCGGCTTGATGCGTCCGCTCACACTAACCGCACGCTGAATATTGATGCGGAGATCGACGATCCGATTTACCTCGCCCGGCTGGACGCTGACCTGTTCCGCGCCGGCAATGCTCGCGACACCTGGAAAAAACACGATTCCGCCAGTTTGAGGCCATCGATATCGCGAGCTAGACGAAGAGAACCTTTCAATATTTCGGCTCTCGTACTCGGCCCCGATCCAGTGGTCGCCGGGCTCAACGTCGGAAATCCGATATTCGCCGCGATCGTCTGTAAAGCCTGCGGTGAAGCCCTGGTAGTATTCGCCGCGGCCAGGATCGCGGGCTTTGTCGATGCTGCGCACGATCGCACCTTTGATCGGATCGCCGTACTGATCAAGGATCCGGCCCGAGATCACCGCGAGTGGCGACATTTCAATGGTCGTGCGAAATTCTCGCCCAGGCTGCAGATCGATCGTGTTGCCCATCACGCCTGAGGATTTCATCCGGTAACCCGAGCGGGAGACCAGGAGGATATGACTGCCGGACGACTTCGCGGTCGCGGCGAAGACTCCGGACGAATCCGAACGGCCGGAGAGATCGGATCCCTGCATTCCGCTGAACAGAACCGTTGCGCTAGGAATCGGAGCCTTGGTCGCGGCGTTGACCACGCGGACCGACACGGGGATCTGGGCGTGAATCGCCGGCGCTAATGCGGTCACGATGAGCAGCGTTCTCATGGCTTAGGTTTCAGAACCAGCACGAAGTCCTTCGGTTCCGCTGACGATTCTACACGGATTCGCCAGTTCGTCACTGGTTTGTTGTCGAATGAGACTCTTTCCACCGAGTAATCGTCGATAGTGGCAGGGCTGACGGTGTACTCACCCGGCGGCAAGGCTATGTTGAAATTTCCATCCTTGTCTAGGTGGCCAGCCTCGATTCCCAACGCCGTTTGTTGGTCAGTACGTCTAAAGTAAATCTGATTCAGCTTGAGATTCGAACCATCTCCGTCCACTCGAACATGACCCCAGATGATTGGACTGGGCCGCATGACGATATCGATTCCGTTCATATCATCGCCACGCACCTGAACGCTCGCGGAGCCGAAGGACGCCGCGTCTGGGTCGCGGGTCTCGGCACTAATCACATAGGTGCCCGGGCCAACATCGCTGATTTCGAATTTCCCTTCTCTGGCAAACGCGTTGTGACCGCCTTCTCCTGATGTGCCTGAAATCCACAGCTGGGCAGCACTGACTATCTGGCCATTGTCCGTGTGAAGTGTGCCGCGGACGCGCGCCGGCTGCACGGGATTCAGTACGAAATCGATTCCGGTGATCACAACTCCTGACTTGATGGAAAACTCGCCCTGATGGGTCGTGGTAGCCATCGTAAGCGGAGGCGATGGTCCGAACTCGGCCGGTCCCCCATTACGATAGGTCGCGCGAATTTGATACGCGCCCGAATCGAGACCGGAGAGGCGATACTCGCCCAGATCGTTCGTCGCCACCGAAGCGAGCACTTGGACGGGACCGCCTCGAGTGCGCGCGCTGAGCGCCTCAATCTTACAATTCACGAGCGGCTGCCCCAGATTGTCGCTCACTTTCCCCGTGATCAATCCTTGACGGAAAAGTTCGATAGGCAACTCTTTTCGATCGTCAAAATCGGACAGCTCGACTTTGTAAGCGCGGTCGCTGAATCCGTCGCGGTGAGCAATCAACGCGTATTCAGCCTTGGTCAGTTGGGGGAATCGAAAGCGGCCCTGCTCGTCTGTGATCTCGTTCCATTCCTGCTGGGTTTTGGATACCTTCACGAACGCGCGGCGGAGAGGATCGTGTGTCTGGGCATCAGTGACCCGTCCGAAAATCCCCGATTTCGAATCGACGAGCTGCGCCCAAGCGGGACCGCAGCAGAGCAGAACAAGAACCGGAGCCAGTGCACTCAAATGCCGACCTCCCCTTACAACCCGAGCCTGGCCCCTGGCCCCTGACGCCTGTACGCTGGCCTCGGAAACAACCAAGCCGTAGCCGGCTTCGTCATCGACCCTTCCTTCAACGCGAACAACTGATTCCGATTCGCGATAAACAGTACCCCATTCGCCGGCACTGGAGTCGAGTACACCGACGACCCCATGTTGTACTCGCCGAGCACTTTCTTTTCTTTGCCCGTCTGCAGCACCGCGACGTCGCCGTCTTCGTCGCCCAAATACACTTTGTCGCCGATCACCATGGGCGATCCCCAAACGGCCGCCAGCATGTCATGTTGCCACAGCTCTTTCCCCGTAGAAGCGTCCAGCGCATGTAGGAACCCGCTGAAATCCGAGTAGTACAGAATCCCGTCCTTCAACGCGCCGGTCGAAACCGACCGACGGATCTTATCGAAGTGCCACAACCGTCCCGAATCCGTGATGTCCCCGCGTTTGGTCGCGTCGACCGCGTACAAATGCCCCACGCCTTCGCCGTGTTCCGGGTCCTGACCGTTGGCGATGTACACTTTGTTGTCGTAAATTACTGGCGTCGAAATCACTTCGTTGCGTGTCTTGGGCCACACCGAATCCTTCGGATTCATGTCGAACCACCACAGCCGCTTCCCGGTCTGAGCGTCGTAACCGCGCACCCAGCCGTCGCCTTGGCCGATCACTACCTGCACCACATCGCCGATCTTGCCCACCGCCGGCGACGCCCACTGCCCGTGCAGAATCCGATCCTCCACCGGATTGTCTTCCCACACCAGTTTTCCGGTTTTCTTATTCACCGCGATGATCGCCGGGGCCTTGGGCGACGGAATATGCACATGGCTTTCATCCTGCCCGTTCGACGTGCTGACGAAAATTAAGTCGCCGTACGACACCGGCGACGAATTCGACATGTTGTGCGGCTCGCTGCCAACTTCTTCCATCATGTCGAACTTCCAGTTCACCTTCGCATGTTTCGCGCCGTCGCCTTTCGTGTTCAGCGAAACGATTTCGCAGCGATTCGTGACGTAGTACAGCGTGTCGCCTTCCACCAGTGGCGACGAGCATACTCCCTGGAACGGCCAATCGTTGGCGCGGCCCGCCGGCAGCTTCGCGTTGGTGTGCTGCCACAGAAATTCGCCGTCCGATTCGCGGAACGCCATCAACACGCCGCGATCGCCGCCTTCTTTGGGATCGCGCACCAGCTCATTGTTCGTCCCGACGTAAACTTGCCCACCCGCCACCACAGGATTCCCATACGTCTGCGACCCGAGCTGCGCCACCCACTTCACGTTCTTGCCGGTCTTGATGTCCCAGCTCGAGACCACTTTCTGGTTTGAAACCATGTTCCGGTCCGGCGTCCCGCCCCACATCGGCCAATCGCCAATTCCAGGATCGGACCCATAAATCACGAACGCCCCAATCAGAAGAACGCCCGTTGCCAAAATTGCCTTAGTCATTTTTCACCAACTTGAAATTGTCCAGGTAAACACCGAACTGCGCATCCACGAAAATGCCGGGAGCGCCTTCCCTATTCCCGATCGGATCGATTTTCTCGATGGTCCATGCCGCCGGCTCCGCCTCACCCGTGGGCCATGCCTTTCCCCGCACGCGAACCTTGCCGTCCGGCATGTTCTCGACGCGCACTTTCAAGCGGTACCACTTGTTCGCTTCCCACGAGAACGGAACCTTCACCGTCCTCTGAATCTCCGGCTCCCATGGTTCGATTTTCAACACCTGCTCGTTGCCATAAAGGATCAGCGAATAGCGCTGCGCCGTGATTCCGATGTCGCCCAGTTGCCGACGCTTGGTGTTGGCGCGAACATCCGCTTCGAACGAATAGTTCGACCAGTCCGTGGGCCCGAGGAACATGCGGATGCGCTTGAACAGCGTCTCATCCGGAGTCTTCGCCAGCACCTTCGATCCATCCAATGTCTCGACTTTGAATTTCCCCGCGACCGCGTTGACCCAGCCCGGCGGTACGTCGCCGTCTTTATATTCCTCGAACGTCTCCGTCCAAGGCAGGCCATGCGTCAAACGCGCGCGAGCCTCGCCATTCAGCCCGCCAACCGTCGCCTTGATCGTTCCGGCTGACTCCTCGTTCCCTGCCGTGAAGGTGCCATCTGCGGCCGTCCCCTTCAATCCGTCGAGCGACCATGTGGCGTTTTCTTCGCGCAGGAATCGACCCTTGTCATCGAACGACGCCGCATGCATTTTCACGACCTGCCCCGGCTTCAGGACCATCTCCGTCGGCCACACCCGCAGATATGCAGGCGACCCTTCGCCTTTTTCCGCAGGCTCATCCACGACGTTCCCTGTGAGCGCTTTCGCACGCTTCGGCCCAATCGCGTACACCGCATCGCTCGAGACGAAATATACGCGCCCCCGCGAGACGGCCGCGCCCGCCAGAATCTGTTCCGGCGTTCCTTCCGAGCTGCAGCAGGAGTACTTCGAAATCGGCATGTCGACATCGCTCAATACCTCTGCGCGATCCGCATGCGGCCGGAGAATGAAGAACTTCCCGCTCTCCGTGCCGACGTACAGCTTCCCGTCCGCCAACACCGGAGGCGCTTTCTGCACGGTGCCCAGTTGCTGTTTCCACAACTGCTTTCCGGTGACTACGTCGAACGCGATCATCTTGGACCCGTTCTCGATCTGATACACGCGGTCGCCATCCATGATCGGCGAAGAGAATCCTCCTAAAAATCCGCGCACCGCCCACTTGTAATCCTTGATAACGCCTTTCTGCGATCCATCGATCGCCGCGACCATGCCCTCTTCGGTGGAATCCAGATTTTCGTCGCCATGCGAAATGATGACGGTGCTGCCGTTCACCACCATGCCGGTATTCAGCCCGCGCTTGGCGATCACCATGCCCCAGACTTTTTCTCCGGTTTGCGGTTTCAGCGCATAAGCGCCGCCGTCCCCCAACCCGCAGATCAGCAGCCGCTGGCCATTGATGGTTGCGATGTTCATCGAACCGTAGGCCGTGTCATACGGACGCCCGCCCGGATTCGCCACCCAAACGATTTCGCCATTGCGCTTGTCCATGGCGATCAGCCGCTGCGCGCGGTTCGCTTCTTTACCCCAGGTTGAAACGGCCAGACTGACGATCACCAGGTTCCCGTCGATAATCGGCGACGTCATGCGCCCGCCATGCGTGGTGAATGCGCCGAACTCCTCGCCAATCGACCGGTCCCAGATTCTCTTGCCATCCTTGGTCAGCGCGACCACGAATCCGCCCGATCCGATCGCGAAAACGTTGCCGCTTTCCGTATCGATGGCCGGCGAGGCCCATCCAACACGATGCGCCGGAGCGTCGCTCTGGAACATGTTGAACTTGTATTCCCACAGCACCTTGCCGCTGTCCGGATCCAGGCACATCACCCGTTCCTGCTCTTCCGCGCCGCGGCCCACCGGATTCTGTACATACAGGTGATTCCCCACGATCACGGGCGCGGATCGCCCGCCATACGGGACGCGCCACAACATCCCGTCGCCGTTCAGCGTCCATTTCTCAGGCAGCCCGGTTTCCTTGGAAATACCGTCGCGATTCGGCCCACGCTGATCCGGCCAGTCGCCCAGGGCCACGCGGCGCTGCCCAAACGTAACCGTAGCCAGAAGAAGGAACAGGGGGATCTTTTTCAACATAGGCTGTAATGACGATCTTAACTCAATGTTCTAAGACGGTGTACCAAGCCTGAACGTTAGGACCCTGGCCGCTTTCGTAGAAAAACTGGCTATTTGCGATCGTCGTCGTCGGTATCCAACGATAGCGGCGCGAACACGGCATGCCGGGCTCCTGGATAGGGCACGTTGCCTCGTACAGCCCGCCACAGGATCCGATTCAGCTTTTCCGTCGGCGCGGCATCCGGAATATCGAAGCGCATTTTCGACGATGACGCCGCATCCGCCCGAGCCTGCGCCTTCAACGACCGCAGCGGAGGGTTCATGTCGAACAGAGAAATCTTCTCGTCGACGGCCTGGTAAGACGTCAAATCGGGGCGATCCTGAAAGCTCTGCCGCATATCCTCGGCAATCAAATCGAACAGCGACATGGTCGGCAAGCCCAGGATCAGCTCGATGGTCTTGATCATGCTCTGCGTTGAATAGAACGTCGAATCGACGTGGCCTCGCCGCGTATACGGACTCACCGCCAGCGCCACGGTCCGATGTCCGTCGACATGATCGACGCCATTCTGGGCGTCATCCTCGACAATGAAAATCGCCATTTTAGGCCAGAATTTCGATTTGCTGAGCGCTTCCACGATTTGCCCCACCGCCAGATCGTTGTCGGCGACCATGGCTTGTGGAGTCGATTGGCCCGGATCGGTCCCGCGCGTGTGATCGGAGGACAGCATCATCAGGCTCAGATTCGGCATGGAATTATCGCGTTCCATGCGCTTCAGTTCGGCGAGATAAATTTGGGCCCGCGCGACGTCGGGGATGCTGGTCTGAAACGGCGGGAAGTTTTTCATCAGCACGCTTTCAAGCGGCGGGATTTCCGAATGGACTTCCCAGTCCTTCGAGAAATCACCGCCGGTCTTCCAGCGTTGCAACAGTTCGGGCCGCTTCGAGGCAGGCACGTTCGTGCCGCCGACGTACTCACCATACACGCGAACGGTCTTGTGCGCGGCGAGCGCGTAGTCCCAAAGAAAGCCGCTCTTCGAATACGCAATGGGATCGGTCCCGTTAAACGGATAACTGCGCCCGCCGTATCCGGGCCACAGGCAATAATCCGTTTCGTTCGCTTGTGTAATCCACTGATGCCCGTCGGCACTGTTGCCGCCGGTCGCGTAGAAATTATCGAGCAGGACAAATTCTTCGGCCAGCTTGTGTTGATTCGGCGTCACGTCTTTCCCAAACATCACCAGCGACGGATCGCCGTTGCCTTTCGCGATGTCTCCGAACACCTGATCGTAACTGCGGTTCTCTTTGACGATCAGCACCACATGCTCGATCGGCGAAGGCTCGCGGGAAGCCCGCGGAATGGGAATCGACACCGCGTGATCAATCGCCGGAGCGCCGAGTCTCGGCTCCCGATTATTTACCATTACCGCCGCTGTGTAATTTATTAGCTGGGCGCGATCCGGAACCGGGATAACGGCGATCGAACCGCGATCCGCATGCACGTACTTCTTATTCGGAGCCTCTCGCCATCCCGGCCCCACCCCGAGCAATGACCCGACCGCAATCGAAGTCCCATCGCGGCTCACCGCGAGTGAATTGGGATACCACGCCGTGGGAATCCATCCTCTGAGAGGAGTGACAAAGTCTGAGGTATCCACCACTGCGATAGCGTTGATCCCGCCGCAAGCAACATACAAGGTGTCACCATCCGGCGAAAGCGCCAGCGCAGTAGGAGCGATGCCGTGCGCCTTCACGGAAAACGGTTCCATCGCAATCGTGCGATTCACTGTCATCCTCTCGCTGTCGATCACCGTGACCGAATCGCTGTTCCCATTCGCGACATAGACACGCTGGGCGCGTTCGTTCCAAGCGATCGCCGTGGGATGCAGGCCAACCGGAATCGTATGCGTCACCGCCAGTTTCTTCAAATCGATCCGCGTCACGATTCCCGTGGAAGCGATGCCGTGTTCGTCGATCACTACCTGATCCGGTCCCGACTTCGCCGTGCGATCGCCGTCTTTCGGCACACGTCCGCCCCAGTTGGTAACGAAAGCGACATCGCCGGCCTGTGAAATGACGGCTCCAAACGGCGCGATGCCGGTCGGAATCGTCGCGATCAGATTCGAATGCCCAAGAAGAATATTGAGGTCGACCAACGCGAGCTGGTTTTTCGCTGTGATCGGCACCACGGCAAGCCCCGGCGCGACCGCGAGCGCCCCAGCCAGAGTCTCGCCGATCTTCTGCGCTGTTGCTTCGAGCTTTCCTGCGGCGGGACTGTACAATCCGACGCCAACGCCGCGCCGATTGATCGCGACATACGGTTTTCCCGCCCGCGCATCGAACGCGATCCCCTGTAATCCCGGCGAGCCTTCGAGCGGAATCGTCTGGACAATCTTGTTGGCACGCCAATCGAGCTGGTACAGCCGCGAAGCGTTCAATACCCACAGCTCCGCCGCAGTTTTCCCGAACGCGACTCCGTGCACGCGTCCCTCGAAAACCATCGGGACGCCCGCCGGCGTGATGGCTTGGCGCGTAGTCACAACGCCGGGATCGGTAACCGAGCGCACTGGCCGGTCGGCGGTTTGTGCGTGTAGAGTGAGGCAGAGAGCAAATATAAATGCCCGCATTTCCCAGTAGCGTATCACGCCCACGTCAAACCTCGATTACACGGAATAGATTGAATCGCAATTTCCGGATAGTCTAGCGCCACTGGCATCCTTAAACTGAAAACAGTGAAGAACGCACTCGAAACCGCCTTCCAAGCCGCGATGGCTCATCTGGACGGCCTCGACCACCGACCTGTCGACGCCATTGCGGACGCAGCGACCTTGCGTTTACGCCTCGCCATCCAACTGAACGATGAGAACATCGAGCCGGATCGAGTGATCAAAGATCTGGTTGACGCAGTCGATGGCGGCATTCTCGGCTCGGCCAGTGGACGATTCTTCGGATGGGTCATCGGCGGCGCGCTACCTGCCGCGCTGGCTGCGGACTGGCTGGCGGCGGCGTGGGATAACAACGCGACGCTTTACGCAAGCGGCCCGGCGGCTGCCGTAGTCGAAGAAGTTGCCGGAGCCTGGCTCAAAGACATTCTCGGACTGCCGCAACACGCGAGCTTCGCCTTGGTCAGCGGATGCCAAATGGCTCACGTGACTTCCCTGGCTGCTGCGCGGCATGCGCTGCTTGGCAAGCGCGGGTGGGATGTCGAAGAACGTGGATTGTACGGCGCGCCGCCGATTCGGATCATTTCCAGCAATCAGCGGCATGGCTCCATCGATCGCGCCGTGCGTCTGCTTGGGTTCGGAAGTTCGCATGTCACTTACCTGACCGATATCGCGGAATTCGAGAGCGCACTCGACACCTCGATTCCGACCATCGTGCTGTTGCAAGCCGGCGATATCAATACCGGACACTTTGACTCTTTCGCGACCCTGATTCCCAAAGCTAAGCAAGCCGGCGCATGGGTGCACATCGACGCTGCATTCGGATTGTGGGCCGCCGCCAGCCCTCGCTATCGTCATCTGCTGCGCGGCGCCGACCTGGCCGATTCATGGGCGACAGACGGCCACAAGTGGCTTAATACGCCGTTCGATTGCGGTTATGCTTTCATTTCCGATCCCGCGTCTCACCGGGCTGCAGTATCGCATCGCGCGGCTTATCTCACCCACGCCGAAGATGCACGCGATCAGATCGATTGGAACCCGGATTGGTCGCGCCGCGCACGCGGATTCTCGACTTACGCCGCGCTGCGCCAACTCGGCCGCAAAGGCGTCGCCGATTTGGTGGATCGGTGCTGCGCGCACGCCCGCTCCATCGTCATGGGAATTTCTGAAATGCCGGGTGCCGAGCTGGTTTCGGAACCAATTATCAATCAAGGCATGGTGCGATTTCTGGACCCCGCCGGGATCGATCACGACCGCCGCACGGATCAAATCATCGCGGCGATCAACCGGACCGGCGAAGCTTTTTTTACCGGCACAACCTGGAAAGGACGTCGAGCCATGCGCGTCAGCGTTTGCAACTGGCGAACCTCGCAGTCCGACGTCGAAAGAGCGCTGGATTGCGTCAAAGGAGTCCTCAAATGCCGAAGCACATAGGCGCGAAGCAACAGCAATCATCGCTGCCAGATCGAAAGGAGCGCGACATGTTGAACCAAGAGAGATGCTGGGAATCGGTCCAGAACCGCGACCGGATGCAGGATGGAAAATTTGTTTTCGGCGTCATGACTACAGGAGTCTACTGCCGGCCATCATGCCCTGCGCGCAAACCGCTTCGCAAGAATGTCCGGTTTTATGCAACTCCATCGGACGCCGAGCGCGACGGACTGCGCGCGTGCCTGCGATGCCGGCCGCTCGCGACGATCGGAGCCGATCCAAATACCGAACGGATCCGCGAAGTCTGCCGTTACATCGAAGCCCATAGCGATGGCGAACTGCGCCTCGCCGAACTCGCCAAGATGGCGCGACTGAGCCCGTATCATTTTCAACGCAGCTTCAAAGCCATCGCCGGCGTGACGCCGCGTCAGTATGTGGAAGGGGCGCGGCTGGACAAGCTCAAGGGCAGTCTGCGGACCGCTCGCGACGTGACTGAAGCGGTCTACGATGCAGGTTATGGATCGGCCAGCCGCGTCTACGAACGGGCTGGAACGCATCTGGGCATGACGCCAAACCAGTATCGCCAGGGTGGGCGCGATCTGGTCATCACACACGTCACCATCCATTCTCCGGTCGGATTGCTGATGATGGCGGCCACCGATCGTGGCGTGTGCTTCGTGCGCTTCGGTGCCAGCGAACCTTCGCTCCTCAGCGAACTCAAGCGTGAATATCCCAGCTCCCAGATCGAGCCGATGCGCAAACCCTATCATCCTGATTTCGCAAAATGGGTGGACGCACTGACTCGCCATTTGGAAGGAAAACAGCCGCATGTAGATCTTCCGCTCGACATTCGCGCGACGGTTTTCCAGATGCGCGTGTGGCACTATCTGCAATCGATTCCGTATGGCGAAGTGCAGTCGTATGGCGAAGTCGCCTCAGGAATCGGGCAGCCCACTGCGACGCGAGCCGTCGCCAATGCTTGCGCATCGAACCCGGTGGCGATCGTGATCCCGTGTCATCGCGTGATTCGAGGAACCGGAGAGTTGGGCGGCTATCGCTGGGGCCTTGCACGCAAGCGAGTCCTAATCGATCGCGAGAGAGCGGCGGTGAGAACCTGACTTGATCGCATCGTGGACCGGACAGCCACGGAAACGTTACAGCAACGCACGTTCGTTTGGATCTTAATTCCGCCGTCACAATCGAGTGCTACTGTCGACGGCGGAGGTGTCCATGAGACACATTGTGCTGTCGTCTGTGTTGGCTGCAACCATGTTGAGTGCCCAGACGATTCATCCTTATTCAATATTTGCGAACGGGGCAGCAGTTGGCGCCACGGGCCCGGACTCGATTACCGTGGGGAACAGCTCGGTTTGGGTTAGCTACACCAATGGCGCCGAGTCGCATGGGCTCAGCGGCCGCAGTACCGTGGTGCAGTACGATTTGACGGGTCACGTCCGCCACACCTATTCGATCGCTGGTTCGGTGGATGGGCTCAAGATCGAACCCGAGACGGGTTTGGTTTGGGCAATGCAGAATCAAGATGGCAACTCGACCCTGACGCTGATTGATCCCGAGCACGGAATCACGTCCGACTCTCCGCTCCATTACGCGGTCGCCTCTGCGGTACATGGCTACGATGATGTCGTGTTCCAGGGCGAACAGATCTTTCTCAGTTATACGAATCCGGCCGCTGCCAGCGATCCGACGATCCAGCTTCTGAAGAACCGAACGTCGCCGTTACAGGTCAGCCCGGTGCTGACGATGGGCGCCACCGGAACGGACCTGGCGACGGGAAAGCACAACCAGGCGACCACGCAGAACGATCCAGACTCGCTCAAGTCCATTCCTGGCGGCGGTCTGATGCTCACGAGCGGCGACGACGGCCAACTGATCTTCGTTAAGAATCCGAACAAGCCGGGTCAATCAGTATCGTTTCTGACTTTGCTCGACCCGAGCACCGGCAACGCTGTCTCCGGGCTGGACGATGCTGTGTTCGTAACCGCTGAGAGGGGGACGTTCTACCTGACAGACACGGGCAACAATCGAGTGCTCACGATTCAAGCTGACGACTTGCGCCCCGGTTCGCTGTATGCGTGCGTGGGGAGCCTGAACGAATTCGCGAGAGTTGACTTGGAAACCGGATTGCTGACTGCTCTAGTTGCTAATTTGAAGGCGCCCCACGGCCTGGTGTTTGTGGCCGGCGATGACCAGGGGGAGAACGCTCAGAAAGACGGCGGCCGTTAGCGATTCGTATCGAGAATCGAATACTGAGGAGTCAGAATAACGATCATTTTGACTCCTGACGCTGAGGGTTGTTTCAGTGATCTCGATCGGTGACCAGATCGGTCACCGCGAGCAACGCCCGCTGATATGCAGAATTGGGAAAATCGCCAATGATCGCGCGAGCTTTTTCGGTGAACGCAAGCGCCCGTTCCTGGGCACGTTCCACGCCTCTGTAGCGATGCAGGATGTGCAGGATTTTGCCGAAGGGAACCTGGTCGTAGTTCCCGTCGGCCAGCACGGTCTCGATAAGACGCCGCTCCTCGGGCTCGGCCGATTCCAGCGCATAAATGAGCGGCAGTGTGACTTTTCCTTCGCGCAGATCGTTGCCTACGGGCTTGCCGAGAATCTTTTCGCGCGACGTGAAATCCAGAACGTCGTCGATCAACTGAAACGCGATGCCCAGGTTCCAGGCATACTCGCCGAGCTTCGATTCCGCCGCATCGCCGGCTCCGTTGGCGATGGCGCCTAGCCGCGCGCAGGCCGAGAAGAGGCTCGCGGTCTTGCGATCGATCAGCTCCATGTAATCGGCTTCAGTCACGCCGATCTTGCCGATTCGCTCCAGTTGCAACAGCTCGCCTTCCACCATGCGCTGCGTCAACTCGATCAGCAGATCGAGCACCGGGAAATTGCGCTCGCGCAACGCGACTTGAAACGCCTGCATGTACAGCCAGTCGCCCGCCAGCACGGATGTATGATTCCCCCACACGACGTTGATGGACGGCCGGCCGCGACGAGTCTTGGCCATGTCGATCACGTCGTCATGAACCAACGTCGCGGTATGAATCATCTCCACCACGGCGGCCATTCGCACCAGCGCCGGATTCGATTCGCCGAACAATTTTCCGCACAGCAGCACGAGAATCGGACGCAGGCGCTTGCCGCCGCCGGATTGGAGATACTGGCCGATATAAGTGACTGCGTCCACCGACGCGACCGCTTCGAGCCCGATTTCGCGCTCAACTTGATCCAGATCCTGGCGGACCAGATCGAAAATTTCAAGCGCGGTCAGAGAACGGCCCAGATTCCCAAGTCCCATTTGAAGAAGTATTGAGTTTAGCAGCTACTACGGCGGTTCAGAAAAACAGGGGCTTTGAGGGGTTGCTGAAAAAACGGGGGGGTAGCCGCTTCCGATGGTCGCGGCTCAATTTGAAGAGTCGCGACCATAGGAGAGTGGACAATTCTCTACATCGCGGCGCGTTTGACGTTCACGCCGCCGTTCATCGTTTCCACGTGAATGGTCGGGCCGCCACCGCCGATTTCCGTCGACAGGCTGCGGCTGATCTCTCCGCGAACCGTCATCGGAATCCCTAGATTCAGACTGCCATTCACCGTGGACCCCTCGAAGTGTGCCGAATAATTCTCCGGCATGGTGATGTTCACGCCACCGTTGGTGGTGCGCGCATCCAGCTTGTTGCCGTCCCAGCGTGCGCCCGCCAATTCGATCTGCAAGCCGCCGTTCATGGTCTTGCCTTCCACGTTCCCGGCCAGCCGCTTCAGACTGACGCCGCCGTTCATCGTATCGAACTGGATATTCCCGCGAACATCGGTGATGGAAATCCCGCCGTTGTGGGCTTTCAACGACAAATCGCCCTGGCGCGGGACGAAGATTTCATAGCTTACCGACCAGCCTTGATGGTTCAGTTGCGAAGGCCCGGACGCGCTCACCTGGCCGGCCGAAAGATCGATGCGAACCTGCGATACCATGCTCTGCGCGGTCGCAAGATCGTCGGCATTGGCCTCGACTTTGGCGCGCACCATAACTCCCGCCTGATCCCAACCCTTCACCGAAACACCGCCGTTCATGCCGCCATCCACGGTCAAGCGGCCGGCGAAGCCAGTGGACTGCTCGCGCATTTCACAATGCCGGAACTGACGTCCGCCGTTGTTGTTGCCGTCGTTGCAACCGAAAGCCCGCTCCTGGCGCTGGGCCAATGCTGGAAGCGCGGCGAAAACCGCCATCACAGTCAACGTCGATATTCTCATGTCGTTGCTCCTATTCTCCCGATAGACGCCGCAACGTCCTTTCGGTTAAGTTGATCGGGTGGACCTTTTGCATCCCGTTGAAGTGCGCGTGTTGGGCGCTCTGCTTGAGAAAGATATCACCACACCTGAGTACTACCCGCTGACGCTCAATTCGTTACAGAATGCGTGCAATCAAAAATCGAGTCGCGATCCGGTGGTCGCCTACGATGAAGACACCGTCGCACAAGCCTTGGAATTACTTAAGAACAAAGGACTTGCGATCCGTATCAGCGGCGCGGGGCATCGTGTGGAGAAATTCGGGCATCGCCTGGGCGAGAAACTTAATCTCGGTCGTCGCGAATTGGCGCTGCTGTGCGTTTTGATGCTGCGGGGTCCTCAAACGGTGGGCGAATTGCGCAGCCGGACGGAACGGATGCACGATTTCGCCGACATGGAAGAGGTGGAACGGGTACTCGAATCACTTGCCGGGCACGATCCCGACCCGCTCGTGGCTCATGCCAGCCGCGGACGCTGGGCGCATCTCTTTACAGGAGCCGTTTCGGATTCCGCTCCCGATCCGGAACCCGCTCCGGCAATGCGTTCCGCCCTGGATGATCGGGTGGCTGCGCTGGAGCGCGAAGTGGAACAGCTCAAGCAACAGTTCGAACGATTCCGGCAGCAATTCGAATAAGCCTACAGCTTATTTCCCGCGATGTAGACCGACTCGATGGATCGCGTGTTCTTGATGTCTTCCAGCGGATTTTTCGAGAGCACGATCAGATCGGCCCATGTTCCACGCTCGAGCGTGCCCAGGTCGCGGGCGCCGAGAAATTCCGCCGAGCTTTTCGTCGCTGCCGTAATGACCTGCATCGGCGTCAGGCCGGCGGCGGTCATCAGCTCCAGTTCCAGCTGTTCGAAGTAGCCTTGGAACCGCGCAGGGGGACCGCTATCGGTTCCGAATCCATATTTCACGCCGGCGTCGGCGAGGCGCTTTAAATTCTTCAGCGCCATGGTGAGCAGGTCTGGGTAGCGCGGAAATTCAGGGTCTGACTTGATCCGATTGATGTACTGCGGGCTACGTACGATCTCGATCACTTTGGCCGAAACGCTGCGGGTGAGAAACGGATCGTCCAGCATTTTAGGCGATTCGGCGTACACGAACGTGGAAAGCTCGCGGGTCAGCGTCGCAGCCATCTGCCATGCCCCGTGTTTTTTCATCAGATCGATGAATGCCTGATCCACTTCCTGGTCGCGAACGCTGTGCGCGATTCCAGCCGCGCCGGCTTCGATCACGTCCTTGGCGTCCTGAAGATTGACGATGTGGACCACCGTGCGCAGGCCATGCTGTTTCGCGCTGGCGATGATGGCTCGCGAAAGCTCGATGGGCATTTTCTGGCGCTTGCCGAAAGCATCGTCCACCCAGATCTTCACGAAGTCGACTTTCTGCGCGGCAAGCTCAGCGACTCTCGCTTCGCATTCGGCGGGTGTAGCAACTTCGTAGCGCATGCCTCCGGCGGGCGGATTTCCGCCCTTCAGCGTGAATCCCTTCCCGGCGGTGTAGAGGCGAGCCATCTGAGGACGAGTCCCACGCTGACCGTCACGAACCGCGAACACCGGATCGAGATCCGTGCCCAGACTCACGACCGTGGTGACTCCGTATGACGCGTAGGTACGCAGGTCGCGCTCGACGTTTTCACGCGAATAGAGCTGGGCGCCCTGCTGCATATCGACCGTGGCGCCGACGTGGCCGTGCAGATTGACTATCCCCGGCATGACGAACTTGCCGGTCAGATCGACCACTTCGGCTCCTGCGGGAGCCTTGATTTTTCCAGCCGAGGCGATGGATTGAACTCGCCCGTCCGTGACGATCATCGCCATGTTTGCGGCAGCGGGTTTTCCCGTGCCGTCGATCAAAGTGAAATTCTTGAGAAACTTCGTCTCGGCGAAGGCGGGACACAGCAGCAGGAACAGAGTAACAACGCGCATTGGATCAATATACTTTGATCCGCGACCCTCTGCGTCGTCTGCGTCTCTGCGTGATTCAGTAAAGACTCACGCAGAGACGCAGAAAACACAGAGGGCCGCAGAAACATCCGGATGTCTGTAAAATAAGAACTTCACCCCCTCATGCCCAGAACGTTGGTCGTCCTGATTGTTGTCTTCGCGCTCGCAAGCGCCTGCAGCCGGTCCGCGCCGGCCAACGTCGCCGCGACGGTGAACGGCCGCGCCATCACCTACGCCGAACTGGAGAAACAGTATCAATCCCAGTTCGCCGCGCCGACTGAGCGGGCGAGCGACGACCAGACGGAGATTCAGAAGCTGGAAGTTCTGCGCACGCTGGTGGACGGTGAAATCATGTTGCAGCGCGCCGAACGTCAGGGATTGATGGCCACCGACGCTGATGTAGAAGCGAAATTTAACGAGCTTAAGGCGCCATACACGCAGGAAGAGTTTCAACGCCAGCTTAACGCCCGCAAGCTGACTGCTGAGGATCTGAAGGCGCAGTTGCGCCGCGACCTGAGCGTCGCCAAGCTGTTCAACAAAGAGATCACCTCGCAGATCAGCATCATCGATAAAGACATCACCGATTTCTATCAGTCCAACAAAGCCAGCTTCAACCTGGCCGAGCCGCAGATCCATTTGGCGCAGATCTTAGTTACGCCGGCTCCCGATCCGAACGTACGCAATCTCAAAAACGATAAAGCGCAGGACGACGATCAGGCCAAAAAGAAAATCGAGAACATCTACGCGCGGCTGCGCCAGGGCGAGGACTTTGCGCAGATCGCGCAGAACTATTCGGAGGACCCGAACTCGTCACAAAACGGCGGCGACCTGGGTTTCATCGCGGAATCGGCGCTGGAGAAGGCCAACGTGGATCTGAGAAAAGCCGTGATGGCGCTGCGGCCGAACGAAATCACGCCGGTTCAGCGGACCGCCGAAGGCTATCGCATCTTGAAATTGGTCACGCGCGAGCCGGCCGGGCAGCGCGATCTGGCGGATCCGAAAGTCCAGCAAACCATCCGTGAAACGCTGATCAACCGCAAGGACCAGCTTCTGAAGGCGGCCTATTACGAGGTCGCGCGGAATGAAGCCAAAGTGATCAATTATTTCGCAACGCGGATTGTAGGAAATCGCGAAAAGAAATAATTACAAGCGTTACTGCAAGTACAGCGCGTTGAAAAAGAATTTGTACGATCCGTGCGACTGGCCTCGCCACTGTGGACGGAAGCCCAGCAGGATCACGTGCCCTTTGCCGTAGGTTACATCCAGCGCGGCGGCTTTGCCCTCTAACCGTTCGGGACCGGCCAGGTACCCGCTTTCGAGAGGCGACCGTTCGCGTGCATATCGCGCGAGCACCGTGCCCTTGAAATCGGATTTCGTATCGAAGGCCGGGCCGCGCTCGAACATCACGATCGGATCCGGTAAGAGCCCCGCCGCAAGTGGATTCTTCGCGTCTTCGACGTGCACTTTCAACAGACATCCAGAACACAGGAACTGCGTCTGATTCAGTCCCGCGAGCGCATTGGTCACCGGCAGATTGAATTGTTCGATGGCGAACATCGACGCATTGTTGAACGTCACCAGCGTTCCGCCGTCGTTGACGAACTCGCGCAACTCGTCGACCCCGTCCTGTCCGATACCGCCGGCGTAGCGCTCTGGAATCGTGCCGGGGCGATGGCCTTCGATGATGGTGCGCGCATTCGAATCGGGCAGCACGATTACGTCGTATTTATCGTGAAGATGGCCGGCTTGAATGTCGGCGTTATGTAGGTTTGTGAACGGAAACTCGAACTGTTCGAAAATCCAGCGCGTCCAGCCTTCGTCCATGTTGGCGTTCCAGGGCCGGTACAGACCAGTCCGCGCGGCCTTGACGGGCTTGCCGGTTTCTTTCGTGGGGACCTGTTTCAGATGATTTTCCACGAGGATCGAATCCAGTTTCGATTTGTCGATGCCGGAAACCGAAATCTCCGTACCAGCGAAGTTGACCGTGCCCTTCGCCGCGAGGATCTGATTCACGGCGCGCAGACTGGCATTGGCATCGTGATTGAACGGCGCGGCAAGTCCTTTGATCGACGTGACCGGTTCCAGACCTTTCTTGAAATCGGCCGTAAGCGGAGTGGTCATCGCGTGGGCTTCGATACCCATTTGATACGGTAGCGTCCAGCCGGTGACGTCGTAGGGACGCTGCTTCAAGTCGGGATATTTTTGCGGCTCGAACAATTCCTTCACCAGGCCCGAGAACGGCTGGTTCATCTGGATCACCCAGGCGTCCGGCTTTGACGATTGATGCACCTCGATCCCTTGCAGCATTAATTTTTCGATTAGCGCGCCCGCGGTGGGAGCATCGTGCTGCTCGCGCGGAATCACGTAGGCAAAAGGCGGCTCTTTTTCGAATTTCTCGATGGTTTCGCGCGCGGCGCGGTACTTGTTGTACTGCAACACGTCGTGATACTTAACGGAGAGATCCAGGACCGCCATGGAAGCTCCGTACATGTACTTGCATGCGTCGGCCAAGCGCCACCATCCACCTTTCCACGGACTCGAATACATCATCTCGGCTTGCAGCGGCTGGCGCGTTTGCGGAAATTCATCGACTGTGTAGAAGTGCGGCGTCGCGTAGCGGTACAAGGCCGTCTCCGTGAAGAATGAAATGGTGTGGCGGAAATTTCCGACGTTGTCGATATAGCCCGGATACCAGACGTCGAAAGTCTCTTCATGCATCGAGCCGGTCATCCCATGCTGATCGAGATACTGCGCGATGGTGGACCCGATCAGGTTGAGCCATCGCACCATGTACGGATGCATGTTGCCGGAAATCGGCTCGGCGAACGGCGGAAGATAAATGCGTCCAGGAAACGGCGCCGTCTGATGATGCGTGTAGAACACCAGCGGCTGCGTGTCGAGAGTCGCCTTGGTGATGACGCGCGATTCGATCATGTTCAG
Organism: Bryobacteraceae bacterium; assembly: GCA_035568415.1. Taxonomy (GTDB): domain Bacteria; phylum Acidobacteriota; class Terriglobia; order Bryobacterales; family Bryobacteraceae; genus Palsa-187. Next base: position 294,018 of record DATMOC010000021.1, read on the forward strand.
CATGTAGCCGTCGCGATTGTTATCGTGGCCCACATATTCTTGCCACAGAAACGGCAGCGGGCTCACTTCATACTGCGTCCCCACATTTTGTCGATACCAGTTCGCCACCATGTTCTGGCCGTCGGGGTTGATGGAAAACCACAGCTCGACAATCAGATTTTCGCGGATGCTCTTGTATTCGGGCTCTTCGCTGGCCACCAGATCGTAGCCGAGTTGAATGGTGTGCTGCGCATTGGCGACCTCGGTTGCGTGCAGGCCGCCGTCGATGTGAATGATCGGCTTGATCTGCCGCGACATCTGGTGCGCCTGTTCGTCGGAGATTCCGCGTGCCACCGCGAGGCGTCGCGACATGTCTTTGGTTTTGTCGAGTTGCGCGAGATTTTCCGGGTTCGAAATGAACGCGATGTACCAGTCGCGGCCCTGCGTGGATTTTCCAACCTGCACCAGTTTGATCCGATTGCTGGATGCGGCGAGTTTCTTGAAATAGTCGAGCGAATCGTCGTAAGTGGCGAGATAGAAATCGTCGCCAGGTTTGTGCCCGAGGACGGATTCCGGCGTCGGGATCGCTGCAAACGCGAGTGTTGCGAACAGGATCGCGGCCAGAAAGGCCCGGGGACCCGCTACCTGCCGGTCGCGGTTCGGTGCTGAAACAGAACCGCGCGCGATAGCAAGCGGGTGGCGCGGTTGATTCACAGTCACCGTCACGGGATCACCGCCAATTTGTACTGGTCTAATAGGTCTTCCATTTTCGATGCGCTTAAATCCTTGGTTCGCAAATCCGCCGCGAGCTTTTTCAGTTGGGTGGAGTAGGTTGCTTCACGACGCGCTATGGCGGCATCTTCGATGCGAAGATCGTCCAGTAGGGGAATACGATCGCGCTGGAACGCGTCCAGCATCGATTCCAGCTTCTTCCCTTCTTCAGCCGCGCGCGGCCCGCGAGCTGTGAAGTATGCACGATTCTGATCCGCCAGCGCAGTCAGCTCGTTCTTCAAAGCCTCCGCCTGCGTTTTCCATTGCGCCTCAGGACCGTTGCCCCCACGCCCGCCGCGTCCGGGTGCTGTCTCCGGCGCAGGCGCCATCGACGAATTGTAGTAAACCGCATTGAACAGGAATTTGTAAGTCCCGTGCGATTGCCCGCGCCATTGCGTGCGGAATCCGATCAGAATGATGTGGCCCTTGCCGTATTCGACATCCAGCGCGGCGGCTTTTCCTTGCAAGTGTTCCGGACCGATCAGGTAACCACTGCGCAAAGGACTGCGTTCCTTGGGATACGCCGCCAGAATCTTGCCGTGAAAATTCGGCTTCGTATCGAAGGCGACGTTGCGCTCGAACATTACTGTCGGGTCCACAGGCATCCCCGCGACTACGGGATGATTGGGTTCGCGAATTTCGATTTTCAACAGCGTCCCGGAACAGAAAAATTGATCCGAGCGCAGGCCCGCGAGCGCGTTCGCCACGGGGAGATTAAATTGCTCGATCGGAAACAGCGAGGCGTTTCCCAGAGCGACTAGCGTGCCGCCCGCGGTGACGAATTCGCCCAGCGCGTCCACGCCGGATTCGCCGAGTCCGCCCGCATATTCGCCGGGAACCGAACCTGGCTGCATCCCTTCCAGGATCGATCGCGACTGCTGTTCCGCGAGCACGATCGTGTCGAACTGATCGCGCAAGTGGCCCGCCTGAATGTCGGCATTGTGCAGGCGCGCGAACGCGAAATGGAACTGTTCAAAGATCCAGCGAGTCCAGCCTTCGTCGGTGTTGCCGGCCCATGGCTCGTAAATTCCGACGCGGGGCTTCTTCACGGAAAACGCCGTGGGCGCTTCGCTCAGCGATTTCGCATCGACGCCGGCTTTTTGAAGAATCGGCGCGGCGCGGCCCGTCGCGTAGATCATGGAGTCGGTCTTGCCGAAGCTGACCGTGCCACCCCCGTCGAGGATCTCGTTTACCGCTTTCAACGCCGCATTCGAGTTGTGGGAGAACGCGAAGACCGGCCCGCTGCCTTCTACTTTCCCGGGAATCGCGTCTACTTTTTCGATCCGCCGCAACGTTTTTCGCGAATCATCGGACACCGGATCGGTCACCGCGACCACTTCGACGCCCATCTGCATCGGCAGGGTCCAGCCCGTGACGTCATAGGGAAGTTGAGTGAGGCTCGCCGGAGCGGCCGCAGTGCCTCCAGGAGCCGCTGCACCGCCACGCCCGCCGCCTCCGCGTCCACCGCCTGCAGCCGGAGCCGCTACTGGAGCCGGAGCCTGTTGTCCGCGCCCCGCACCCGTGGCGGCTGGCGGAGCATTCGCCGTCGGATATTTCTGCACGTCGAACAACTCCTTCGCCAGCGCCGCGAAGGGCTGATCCATCAACACTACCCACGATCCCGCCTTGTATGTGGAACCGTTGGCTTTGAAGTTATCGGATGCCTGGGTGACTTCGACTCCATCGATCAAAAGCTTCTCGACGAGTGTCGCGGCGGTCGGCAAATCGCGCTGCTCGCGCGGGATCACGTAGGCGTAAGGCGGATCTTTTTTGAACCGGTTTATTGTGTCGCGCCCGGCCTGATAGCGCGTGAACTCAATTTCTTCGCGATACTTCGCGGCTGTATCGAGCACCGCCATCGACGCCAGCAGCATGGTCTGGCATGCGTCGGAAAGCCGCCACCAGCCGCCTTTCCACGGGCTCGCGTAGAACACTTCAGTACGCAGATCTTGTTTATCGCGCGGAAATTCGTCGACCGTGTAAAAGTGCGGCGTCGCGTAGCGATACAGCGCCGTCTCGGTGAGAAAAGAAACCGTATTGCGGAAATTGTTGACGTGATCGATGAAACCGGGATACCAGTCGTCGAATCGCCCGCGATGCATGGCTCCGGTTACGCCATGTTCGTCCAGATACGCCGCCATCGACGTTCCGAACTTGTTCACCCAGCGCCACATCAGCGGATGCGCGTCGGCCGAAATCGGATCGCCGAACGGAGGAATCCAGATGCGCGCCGGAAACGGAGCCGTCTGGTGGTGGTTGTAGAAGACCTGCGGATAATATTCGAGCTCATACTTCGTCACCGCCTGCGACTCGATCATGTTGTTCATGTATCCGTCGCGGTTGTTGTCGTGGCCGACATACTCCTGCCAGAGTCCTGGAAAATTGCTGACTTCGTACACCGTCCCCAGGTTCTGTTTGTACCAATGGGCCACCATGTTCTGGCCATCGGGATTGATGCAGAACCACAGCATCAGGATCACGTTGTCCAGAATGTTGGTGATTTCGGGTGATGTGCCGCTCACCAGGTTGTAAGCGAGCTGAATGGTGTGCTGCGCTCCGGCGACCTCGGTCGCGTGCAGGCCGCCATCAATGTGGACGAAAACTTTACCGCTGCGCGCCAGCGCATGAGCCTGCTCGTCATTGAGGCCGCGCACCAGTGCCAGTTTCTTCGCCGTATCGCGATACTTTTCGAAATCCTTCAGGTTCTGCGGCGAAGAAATGATGGCGAAATACCAGTCGCGCCCTTGCGTGGTCTTGCCGGCTTTGACCAGTTTCAACTTGTCGGTGGACGCGGCAAGCTTCTGAAAATACGCGAGCGATTCATCGTAGCTGGCAAGAAAAAAATCGTCTCCGGGCTTGTGGCCCAGGACGGATTCGGGCGTAGGGATTTCAGCGAACAGAGCTCCGGTGAGCAGAAGAAGCAGGACAAGCCTCATAAGTGCGTAGGCTATCATTTCTATGTGCGGGCGCGTAGCTCAGGTGGATAGAGCATCAGCCTTCTAAGCTGAGGGTCGCTGGTTCGAGTCCAGCCGCGCCTACCATTTCGGATCAACACGCACACATATGAATTGGGCGGCTCTTTCGCAACACACGTTTCGATTGGCTGGCGGGCTTGTTATCGCCCTACCTGCGTATTGGTCCACGCACCAGACTGGCGTTGGGGCATTCCTTGTTCCCGATGCCGAGGGCCTGAGTACGTTTGTGACGTTGATCGGCGCGATCTACGCAGTCGTTTTCGCGTTCGTGATTTTCGTGATCTGGGGCCAGTTTACCGAGGTCGAAAATGCCACCCTGCGCGAGTGTAGCTCGCTCAACGACCTGCTGCGCTTCGCTCAGCATCTCAATCCGGACGCGAACCGCGCCCTGCGCCGGGTTGCCTCCGACTACACCGATCGAGTCGCGGATGCGGAGTGGCATTCGCTTGCCCAACGCAGCCGGGACCAGGCCACTGAGAAGGCTTTCGCGGTTTTGATTAATGCCGTGCTTCGTATCGTGCCGGCGAATGCCGCCGAAGAGTTAATCGCGCAAAGGCTGGTTGACATCGCGCGGAAGTTGGGAGAGCAGCGCGATGAACGGATCGCCAAGAGCCTTACGCGCATCCCGCCCACCCTTCTCGCCTTGGTGCGGATCATGGCTTTCACGTTGCTGCTGGTGATGTTTTTTTATCCGTTCCGTTCCTGGATCGTGGGCGTGTGCTGTTTCGGGGCGCTCGGCGTGATTCTGTTTCTCTCGAATCTCGTCATGACCGATACCGACAATCCGTTCGAGGGCGTGTTCAACGTCAGCTCGCAACCGTTTTCCGATCTGATGTTGTGACTACTGACGCCGCAGCGTCATTTCCAGTGTCTTGCGCGGCGGGGCTGACCCGAGAGTCACTTCGGTGGTTTCGATCCATTCACCTTTCGCACTGAGTCGCATCGTGTTGCTGACCTTCATCGTTCCCGCATCGTAACCCCACACGAAGCCGTTGGGCGGAACGGTCAACTCCGTGTCGAGATATCGCCCGTCGTTGTAAGCGCGGAAACGATATGTCGACGTCGCGTCGTCATAAGAGACGGTGGCAAGCGCGTGAAAGACCACCTTTCCGGTGGAATCGCGGCTGGTACCCTCAATGAGCATCACCAGACCATCCAACTTGAACTGGACGTCCTCGGACTGCACCAGCTTGAGAGGCTCGCCAGGACCACGGACCAGTGAAGCGTCGCCGGACCATTTTCCGACCAGGAAATCCAGTTTCTTCATTGCTTCGCGCTGCGCTGCGACGCTCGGCTGTTGCTGGGCGTAGCTCACCGTGATGCAGAAAAGGGCAAGTGCAGGCCACATGCGGCCAGTCTAGCGCTCTTCGAGATGCTTCAATCGCGCGTCGAGCACTTCTTCGACCCGATGCAGTTCGGAGCGCCACATGTCCTTCATGTCGTCGAATCGGGCGTCCATGTGGGCGCGCATGTCGCCCAGCCGGGAATTGTTGATGAGGATTCCTGCCAGTACGGCGAGGGTCGGCACCCCAACCGACAGGGCAATCTGAAGGGAGGGGTCCATTACCGCTCCTCTAGATGCTTCAGCGCGCGTCAAGCACTTCCTCGACACGATGCAGTTCGGAACGCCACATGTCCCTTATGTCGTCGAACCGGTGGTCGACGGTGTTGAATCGTGAATCGATATGCGACCTGAGGTCGCTCAACCTGGAGTTGTTTACCAGGATCCCGATCATTACGGCCAGTGTCGGGATGCCAATCGACAGCAAAGTCTGTACGGAAGCGTCCATCTATCTATTCCTGATGATACTTGAGTGCGCCGGGCGGAATGTTTCTCTCCGGTTAAAGCCTGCCCCGGATCTGTGATAAGATTCCGATTCTGCCAGTACAACACGTAGATTCAGGGAGTTTCTTCGAGTGAAAGTTTACGAAACCAACGATATCCGGAACGTCGCCCTTGTCGGCCACGGCCATTCCGGAAAGACTTCTTTGGCCGCCGGATTCCTGTACGCCAGCGGTGCGACCACCCGGTTGTTCCGCGTCGATGAGGGCAACACCATCACCGACTACGACGACGAAGAGATCGCGCGCAAAATCACGATCTCCACCGCCATTGCCGCCGCCGAGTGGAACCGGAAGAAGATCAACCTGATCGACACCCCCGGCTTCAACATTTTCATCAACGACACGAAGGCGTCCATGGTGGCGGCCGACGCAGCCATCGTGGTGGTGGACGGCGTAGCTGGAGTCGAAGTGCAGACTGAAAAAGTCTGGTCGTTCGCCGAGGAGTTCGATCTTCCACGCGCGATCGTCATCAACAAGCTCGATCGCGAGCGTTCCGGTTTCGAGCGGGCGCTCGAAAGCGTCCAGCAATTCTTCGGACGCACGGCCATCCCCATTCATCTGCCCATCGGTTCCGAACGCGACTTCAAAGGCGTGGTCGACCTGGTCCGCATGAAGTCGTACACCTACGCCAACGATGGCGATGGCAAGGGAAAAGAGGGCGAGATTCCTGCCGATCTGGCCGACGCCGCAAAGGACGCGCACGAAGCGCTGGTCGAAATGGTCGCGGAAGGCAATGACGCGCTGCTGGAGGAGTTTTTCGAAAAAGGTACCCTTCCGGTCGAGCACATCGTCGACGGTTTGAGGGACGCCGTGCGCGGCAAGCGAGTTTTCCCGGTGTTGTGTGCGTCTGCACTGCACAATGTCGGCAGCGATCTTCTGCTGAATTTCATCAACGACAATTTCCCGGGTCCAGCCGATCGCGGTCCCTGGAAAGGAACGCTCAACGGCAAAGAAGTCGAGCGGCCGGAGAAGGACACGGAGCCGGTCTCTCTGTTCGTCTTCAAGACGGTCGCCGATCCATTCGCCGGACGCGTTTCGTACTTCAAGGTTGTTTCAGGAGTGGTGAAGAACGACGCGAACCTGGTCAATGCACGCACAGGTGGTGGCGAGCGCCTCTCACATATCGGATCGCTTTTCGGAAAAACGATTCCGCCGTTGACCGATCTTCACGCCGGGGATATCGGCGGTGTTGCCAAGCTAAAAGAAACGCTGACTGGCGACACGCTCGACGACAAAGCATCGCCCATCGCGTATCCGCCCGTGAATCTGCCGGAGCCGTCCATCGCCTATGCAATCGCCGCGAAGACGCGAAATGACGAAGATCGCATGGGCCACGCGATTCAAAAAATCCTGGAAGAAGACAAGTCGCTGCGCTTCTATCGCGATCCGCAGACCAAGGAATTTCTCTTGGCGGGCAGCGGGCAGCAGCACGTCGAAATCATCGTCAGCCGCTTGAAGAGGCGCTACGGCGTCGATGTCGAGCTGCATGCTCCCAAGATTCCGTATCGCGAAACCATTCGCGGCAGAGCCGACGTTCAGGGGCGTCACAAAAAGCAGACGGGCGGCCACGGACAGTTCGGCGATTGCTGGATCAAAGTGGAGCCGCTACCGCGTGGCGGAAAGTTCGCATTTGAAAACGAAACGTTCGGCGGCTCGATTCCGAAGAATTTCATTCCCGCAATCGAAAAAGGCATCGTGGAGACCGCCGAAAAAGGCTATCTGGCGGGATTTCCAGTGGTCGATTTCAAAGTGATCGTCTATGACGGTTCCTACCATGACGTCGACTCTTCGGAAATGTCGTTCAAGCTGGCCGCGCGCAAAGCCTTCAAAGCTGCGATGGAAGCCGCCAAGCCCGCACTGCTCGAGCCGGTCATGAATGTGGAAGTTCAGGCTCCCGTGGAGTTCGCGGGCGATCTGATGGGCGATATGAACAGCCGGCGCGGACGCATCGCGGGCATGGACACAAAGGGCGGCACGCAGATCATAAAAGCGCAGGTCCCCATGGCGGAGATGCTGAATTACCAGAACGATCTCATCTCCATGACGCAGGGCCGCGCGTCGTTCACCATGGAATTCGATCATTACGATTTCGTACCGTCGCTTCAGGCGGACAAGATTATCGCCGCCGCGAAGGCCGCGAAAACGGGCGAGGAAGAAGAAGAGGAATAAGCCTCTACTTCGCGGGCGTCACCGTAAACTCGTCGAAATAACTGACGCTGTCGGTCTTCGACCATACGCCTACGCGTCCGGTAACGGGCTCCGGCAAGGTGTATTGAAGCAGCAGGCGGTCGTTCAGATAACCCTCCAGCTTCGTGCCCTTCACTACGATCTTCATCGAATACCATTGATGCGTGTTGAGCGGCCATTCTTCCGTCCCGCGCTTGACGAATTTGCGGACTCCTTTGTTGAACGTCCAAAGAACCAGGTTGTCTTCTTTGCCGTTGAAGCGCACCGTAAGATAATCGCCATTCGGTTTCAGGTTGAATAGAATCCCGGCGCATTGATCCAGCGCGCCGTCGACGATCTGAAACTTCATGCTGATTTCGCCGTCGCGAAAATCGTCCACGCCCTGAGCGACTGCGTACGGATAATACGCGAACGCTTTGACGTTATCGATAAACTCCTCATGCCGCGAGCCGTAAATCGCGCGAGCTTTGTCCGCCAACCCGCCTGCGGGCTGGCCGTTTTTCCACTTGCGGCCATCGACCATCAGGACGCTGCGATTTTCGTTTTGCACCACAAACCAATCGCCCACGACGCCCAGAAAATGTTTCGGCTCGCCGCCGGGCTTTTCTTGCGACACGTCGATCCGGACGGGCTTAGCGGAGTCGGCCCCTAACGTGGCAATCGCGGTGAAAACGAGGAGATATCGCATTTCGTTTGTGTCCAGACTTAGCGGGATCGACCGCTCCCTGTGGTCGCGGCTCTGTTCCGGAATTCTAGCAGCGTCCCGGCGAGTACGACAACGGGCCACAGAAAATAGTAGATCCACGGCGCGCCCGCGGGTTGGGCAAGAAGCGGATGGCCTTGATACGCCACCCGATCCGCTTGCGATGGCGCGGCGATCCCGGCGAGCTTGAAAATAGTTTCGAGCACGATCGGCTCGGTGGTCGATCTGAGCATCACTCGCCGGTCGGCGATGTCGTACCAAATTTCACCGTAATGGTCGCCTTCGAACAGCCCGGCGCGGGTGTGCGCCGCGTAGTCGATCTGTACTTGATCAAGAATGCGCTGTAGCTTGCTCAAAACGTTCCGATCCAAATCCGTGAGCCGCGGATCTTCGGGGGCCAGATGCACGGTGACGCGCAACGGATCGCGAATCTGCCGAAGCGCGGTTTCCTCGGCTTCAGAGAATGAATTGCGGCGATTCTCGCTCACGTCCCAGCTTGCACGCGGAAGCGATCCGGCCCACAGCGCCGCCACTGTGACGGCGGCCACAACCAGGCATTTTATCCAGCGCGTTCGCGACTCTCGCAGCCATGCTCCCGCAAGCGTGAATCCGGCCAGGCCGATGATGAGCATCACCATCGCCGTATTCAACCGGAGCAATCCTTGTTCGAAAAAACGCAGCGCCGCTGTCGGCGTGTATGCCCCGATCGTATGCAGCCATCCACCGCGTCCTTCGGCGATGAATTCCAGGGCCCACGTTCCCACGGTGAACCCTAGCGTGACGATCGCAGCGCTTGCAGCAGTCTTCGAGATCGCAGCCGCCGCGACCGCAACGCCTGAACTGAGAATCACTCGCAACACGTGCCCTAGCAGGAGATTGACGACTTCGGGCGCGTAAAGCGGCCCGCCGTACATCTTCCAAAGCACCAGCGCGATCAGCCCAGGAATCCACGCGATCAGCCATCCCGCGATCAGGGCGATTCCTTTGGCCGCCAGCATCGCCGTCATGCTCGCGGGCGATTGCAGCATCAACTTCAGCGCTCCGCTTTCTTTTTCCGAAGAAACCAGGCGGATGGCGACGAAGGGAAACAGCAGCGTCACCGCGATATCGTAGGCTCCAAACGTGGGCACCAGGATTCCGTCGAGCGGTGATAATCCCTGCGCCAACGCGCCGGGCGCGCTCGCTTCGGCATAGGAATCGATGGCCGTGATGAACGCGTGACCCACCAGCGGTCCGATCATCAGTAGCAGGAGCCAATACGCACGCGATGCCGCCAGCTCCCGAAATTCCTTGCCGATCAGTCTAAGTAAGAGCAAGGAAGATTTCCTCCAGGCCGCCGTCGGCGAGCCGTGCCTGGTCGCGCAACTCTGGCAGCGTTCCCTGCCCCACCACGCATCCGCCGCTCAATAGCACCAGCCGGTCGCACACGCGAGCCGCGTCGGCGAGCTGATGGATCGAAAGAAACAGCGTGCGCCCCCGTGCGGGATACGTCCGCAGCAGGGCCATTACATCGCGCGCCTGACGAAAATCGAGGCCGTCGAATGGTTCATCCAGTAGCAGGAGCGGATGCGGCGTCAGCAATCCCAGCGCGAGCAGAAACCGCTTCAGCTCGCCTTTCGAGAGCGACCCGATGCGCGAATTGAGAAACGGATCGAGCTTCAAGGCCTTCGCGATCTCCGGACCTTCACTCCGTCCGTAAAGCTCTTCGAAAAAATGGAGAGCCCAGGCGACGCGTTGATCGGGCCAGGGACGAATTGCATCTGGAAGGTAAAACAGCTTTCCACTCGCAGAAACCGTGCCAGCGTCCTTCGGAATCAACCCCGCCAGACATTCGAACAGCGTGGTCTTCCCGGCGCCGTTCGGTCCGATCAAGCCCAGCAACTCGCTTTCGCGCACGGAAAAACTGACATCGTTCAACACGACCTTCGAGCCGAATCGTTTGATGATGCCGGTAGCGGTGAGCAATCCAGCATTGTACTAGGAAGATGCCCGTCACGACGCAAATTCTCGAGGACTACTGTGGCGCACGCACTTTTGCGTGCCGCGTCGGCACTCGTGCCGACGCACGGCTACCTTTCACGCCACATAGCGTCGAGAGAGTCTCGACGCGGCACGCACGAGTGCATGCGCCACAACCGGCGATCTTGCGTCCCTTGCAGGAAGACTTTGCGCCTTTGCGTGAAATATCATAGCGGTGATGGATGCGATCGCCCCGACCGCTGTGGCCGACATCGCCGTGCTCGACGACGATCTCGATTTCCGCAACTACATCGAGGATTTTCTCAAGGACGAAAGCGTGTACTCAGTTCGCGCCTTCGCCACCTCCGATGAACTGTTTCAAGGCTTCGAGGAGCGCGTTGCAGACATCGTGCTGCTCGACATGAAAATGGGCGACGTCAGCGGAGCCAACGTGCTCGAACAACTGCAGGCACGCTGGCCTGGATTGTGCGTGATTATCGTCACCGGATACCCGTCGCTCGAAGACATGCGCGCCACGTTCAAGCTGAAAGTGTTCGACTACCTTGCTAAGCCCTTCTCGCTCGCGCAGCTTCGCCAGGTCCTAAAGAACGCAATCGATGCGTTCGGGCTTGGTCGGTCGCCTCAAGATCGCTTGCGGGAGCGACTGGGCCACAGCATCAAAATGCTGCGCGTCGAGCGCGACTGGTCGCTGAAGGATCTGGCGAATCAGACCAAGCTCAGTGTTTCTCAGATCAGTGCGATTGAGCGTGGCACCAATCTGCCGAGCATCGAAAGCCTGCTTGCGATCTGCAAGGCGTTCGAGAAGAAGCCCTCCGAAATTCTGTCCTCAATTGATTTCTGACGGCTTACGGCACCGCTGCGATCACATCCATGGCAACCCGCGCATCCAGCGATGGCAATCCTTCGAATAAAACCAGTGTGCTCGCTGGCGGACGCGAACGGTCCAGGAATTGAAAGCGGATCGCGCGAACCTGGTCCGCCACCGCGCGCGTTAAGGGATAGGTGCTCGACCAGAACACGTCTTTATAGGACACACCCAGCGGTTCCAGCGCTTTCCGGAGCCGCTCGAATGCCAGGCGTACATCGGAATCCTGCTCGCCGAACGCCATTTGCGTTCCCGTGAATACAATTTTCGGCGCGTTGACCAGCGCGATTTGGGAATAATTCGGATTCGCCGCAAGCTGCGGTGGATTTACCAGAACCACAGCGGACGCTGGCGATCCAGACAGTCGTCCTACCGCTTCACATTCCACGAGCGGCGACAATGCATCGCGCTGGAGCTGTACGAAATTCGCTGAGGCGCCTGGAAACGCCGCTGAAACCGTGTGTCGAGCGGTCGCCACGTCGTCCAGCGAACTCAGAAAACAGGTGGTTCGAAGGACGTCAGCCGGCTGCACTCCGGCGCTTTTCACAGCCGTCTCCAGTTGCGCCATCGATAGGCGAACATCCTTGGTCTGCTGGCCGGAAAAAAAAGCCAAGCCGTTTGGATGCAAGGTTCGCTTCTCGATCGCAATACTTTCGATCACCACTTGCGCGCTTTCCTGGGGCAGCGCGCCCACTTGAATGGTGCTCAACGCTGGTAAGTTCAACTTGTGATCGGTGAAGATTTCGCTGACCAGTTGCTGCACACGTCGCAGATCGCCGGAGCCCGCGACAAACGCGCGCAGCTTCACGATCGCGGCGCCGTGATTTTCCTGGAACAAGGCTTTCAGCGCATCCCGGATCTGCTGCGACAACAGACCCTTTGACGACAGCGGCGAAACATGAAACACGAGCTTCCCGGTTTCCGCGGAAACAGCCGGCGGCGGATCCTTCAACACCGGGAGCGTCTGGGTAATCTCGTCCTCGGTCTTTTTTTTCTTCTTGCCTTGGGCGTTAAGACCGAACGCGAAGGTCAAGCCGAACAGGAGTATGAGAGCTATGCGCATTTTCACGACGTGCAAAGGTGGATTTTAGCGCATCGGCGCCCAACGCGTGACTCCGCGTTAGAATCGTGAACATGCGGTGGGTGAAGTACTTTGCCTGGGGAATCGTCGTACTTCTTGCGGGCGGCGCGGTGTTTCAGGCGATGGCTTCCAGCCGATCCCTGCATCATCCGCCCGGATCGCTGGTTGATGTTGGCGGATACCGTATGCATCTTTTCTGCACCGGGCAAGGCTCGCCGGCCGTCATCCTGGATGCTGGCGGGGGAGATTTCTGGATGACCTGGCGCGCGGTGCAGCCGCGAATCGCGGAATTTACGCGAGTCTGCTCCTACGATCGCGCCGGTATGGGGTGGAGCGATCCGAGTCCGAAACCGCGCACCTCTAACGTCATCGCCGCCGAGTTGCACACGCTGCTGCACAACGCCTCAGTTCCCACGCCTTACGTGCTGGTGGGCCATTCGATTGGAGGCTTGAACATGCGCGCATACGCCGCACTCTATCGAGAAGATGTCGCCGGCATGGTGCTGGTGGATTCTACCCATCCGGATCAGATGGCGCGTTTTCCGGAGGGTCTTAAGAAACTCGAAAGCAGAGTCGACGTGCTGCTTCGCGCAGTCCAGCTTTCGATGCCGTTCGGAATTCCGCGCCTGATGGGTTTCTGCCAGCCCGGCGCGACGGCCGAGTGCGGCAGCGCTGGGCTGCGGGAAATGAGCGCGGAAGTTGCAACGCTCGAGCAAAGCGCCGCCCAGGTTCGCTCGGCCCCTCCCCTGGGAAATCTGCCTTTGCGCGTGCTATCGCGCGACCCGTTAAGCGTTACGTCACCCCTTCTTCCAGCCGACGTTTCGCAGTCGGCGAATAGAGTATGGCAGCAACTCCAGGCAGAGCTGGCTGACCTTTCCACCGACAGTACTCGAGTGATCGCCATCGGAAGCGGCCATTACGTTCATCGCGACAGGCCCGATCTGTTTGTCGACACGGTCCGCGCACTCGTCACTAAACTTCGCTGAAACCCGATTCTCTCCGCTCGCGTCGTTGACGCCAGCTTTCGCTTTGGCTGCAAGTCGTAAAAAGGGAGGGATTATGATTCGATATCTGCCTGCGTTTGTTCTTTTTTCCAGTTTAGTAGGACAAATTCCATCTGAACTCGACAGACTCCCCGTTAAACGCGTCGTTCTGTATAAGAACGGTGTCGGTTATTTCGAACATCTTGGCCCCGTGCGCGACAGCCAGGAGGTGAGCATCGCCTTCACCTCCGGCCAACTGAACGACGTACTGAAATCACTGACCGTACTAGACCTGGATGGAGGGCGCATTTCTGGAGTAGCGTATGGATCGATGGCGCCGGTCGACCGGCAACTGGGCGATTTGCGGCTTCCGATCGGTGAAAAAACGTCGCTGACCGAATTTCTAGGAGCGCTGCGCGGAGCCCGGCTCGAAGTGCGCGGCGCGACCGGTGCAATCACGGGACGTCTTCTGAGCGTCGAACGAAAAACGCGCATGGGAGGCGGCGCGACACTGGAAGTCGATTATCTTTCGCTGATGACGGAAAGCGGCGAAGTCAAAACGACCGAAGTCTCGCCATCCTTTTCGGTGAAATTGCTGGATCACGGGCTAGCCGCCAAGGTCGACCGTTATCTGGACGTCGCCGGAGCAAATCGCGAAGCCGATGTGCGACGGATGGTCATCTCGACCGAAGGCTCCGGCGCGCGGTCGCTGTTCGTCAGCTATATCAGCGAAGTGCCGGTGTGGAAGGCGACCTATCGCATCGTCGTAAATGCCAAGCGCGCACCGCTGCTGCAAGGCTGGGCGATTGTCGACAACACGGTCGGACAGGATTGGGAAAAGGTCCAGTTGTCGCTGGTGGCGGGCGCGCCGCAATCGTTTGTGCAGAATCTTTCGCAGCCGTACTATTCGCGGCGTCCAGTGGTTCCGTTGCCGGAGGCAGTAGCGGCGGCTCCGCAAACTTATGAAGCGACTCTGATCACCGGAAGTGGATTTGCGGCGGGAGTGATCCGTGATCCCGGAGGCGGCGTTATCGCACGCGCGCAGGTTAAGGCGTACGACTCAAACAATCAACTTGTGGCGGAGACGACGTCTGACGCGTCCGGCCACTATCAAATCGCTATACCACCGGGCCAGAATCGCATCGAGATTGATTCGCTTGGCTTTCGCCACCACGTGATTCAGGGCGTAACCGCGTCCATGCAAAGCGATGTTCAACTGCAACTCGGGAGCACAACACAGACTGTAGAAGTGCACGCGCGGGAGGTTATGGGTCTTGCGAACACCAGCTCACGGTTCACGCGCACCGACGGAACGAATCTTGGCAACGGCGCTGGTTTAGGGCGTGGAAATGTAAGTGACAATCGGCTGAATCAGTTCGGGAAACTGCAAAAGCCACCATCGACGACTGCCTCCGGACCAAATTTGGACGAGGCCCGTGGACGAATCGAGGCTGCGGCGAGCGCCCAGGAACTTGGCGACCTGTTCGAGTACAAACTCAAGGAACCGATCACCATCCCGAAAAATCGCTCCGCGCTGGTGCCAATCGTCCAAAGCACCATCGCAGCGGAAAAAGTTTCCGTCTGGAATGAACGCGCCGGACTCCCGCGTCCCCAACGTGCACTGTGGCTGACTAATTCGAGCGGCCTGACGCTCGATGGCGGCAGTTTCAGCGTGCTCGAAGAGGAAACCTTCGCTGGCGAAGGCTTGTTCGATCCGATTCGCCCCGCAGAAAAACGCCTGGTTTCCTATGCGACTGATCTTGCACTCAACGTCAGCGCGCGCGCCGCCACCGATCGAGACCGCATTACGCGAGCTCGCATCGCCCGCGGAATCCTCACACTTCACAACGAAGTGCGCGAAGCCAAGACGTATACGTTCCGCAATGAGGATACGTCGCCGCGAACCGTGATCGTCGAACATCCGGTCAGGGCCGGATACGAACTGCGCGGTGACGCACGACCCGTCGAGATCACTTCAGCGTGGATGCGCTTCCGTCTCCAAGTCGATTCCAAGCAGACCGCGACGCTGGTGGTGACCGAGGCCCGTCCGCTCGAAACCACGTATGAACTGACCAACCTCAACGACGAACAGGTCGCGCTGTTCGTCAAACAGAAGTCGATCGACAGTTCCATCGAGGAGGCGTTGCGAAAAATTTTCGATCAGAAAGCCAAGATTCACGACGTCGACGAACAGAAAACCGTGCGCGAGACCGAAAAGGAGAATATTTTCAACGATCAGCAGCGGCTGCGGGAAAACATGAAGGCTCTGAAAGGCAGCGCCGAGGAGAAAGCACTGCTGCAGCGCTACACCCGCCAGCTCAACGAACAGGAAGATCGCCTCGAAAAGCTGGGCAAGGAGATCGACGACCTGGGCGCCCGTGAAGACAAGCTCCAGGCCGCGCTCGATCAGATGATTCAGGAACTGTCCTTCGACGTGAAGCTGTAGCCCCGTTTAAACTGGAAGGAATGGCGAAACATGTGGTGACCGGAGGAGCGGGGTTCATCGGTTCGACCCTGGTGCGAAAGCTGCTCGAAAATGGAGCTGATGTCGCCGTGATCGATAACCTGCTGACCGGTCACGAGAAAAATCTTTCCGAGGTGCGTGATCGAATCGAGTTTCACCGCGTCGACATCTGCGATGCCGCCGCGATCGCGCCGGTGATCCGCGGGGCAGACGCGGTGTATCACCTGGCCGCGATTCCCTCGGTGCCCAGATCAATTGACGATCCCGAGCCCTCGCATCGGGTCAACATCGATGGAACGTTCAACGTTTTTCGCGCGGCCGCTCAGGGTGGCGTGCGACGCGTGATCTACGCGGCGTCGTCTTCCGCCTATGGCGATAGCGAAACGCTACCGAAAGTCGAAACGATGGTGGCGCGGCCCAAGTCTCCCTATGCCGTTCAGAAGCTCTTGGGCGAATACTATGCATCGGTGTTTCACTCCTGCTTCGGGCTGGAGACCGTCGCACTTCGATTTTTCAATGTGTACGGTCCGCGCCAGGATCCGTCCAGCGCGTATTCGGGTGTTTTGTCGCTGTTCATGAAGCACGTGCTGGCGCGCACGCGGCCCACGATTTTCGGCGATGGCGAACAGTCGCGAGATTTCACCTATGTCGAAGATGTAGCCGCGCTGTGCATTAAAGCGTCCACTGCTCCGAAAGCCGCCGGTAAGATGTACAACGCCGGAAACGGCGGCCGCTATACGCTGAACTTCATCTGGGAACTGCTGCAAAAGATGGAAGGGATCGCAGTGCCGGCTGAGTACGGTCCGCCACGCGCCGGCGATGTGCGCCACTCAATGGCGGACACGACTGCAGCCGTGGCGGAGTTGGGTCACGCTCCGCGATTCCGCATGGAGGAAGGACTAAAAAGGACGCTCGAATGGTACCGTCAGACCCACCGCGTGGCGGCGTAAGAGGCGGACGCCCGCGCATGGGAGGACGCGGAATGATCGATCGCGATGCGGCCGTTCCAACGCCCCAACCCGCGAAAAAACGAGTGCTGTTCGTGTGCATCGGCAACTCGTGCCGCAGCCAGATGGCGGAAGGATTCGCGAAAACCTACGGATCCGACGTCATGGAAGTCCGCAGCGCGGGGCTAAGCCCGGCCACAATCATCGCGCCACTAACCAGGAAAATATTGGGCGAAAAGAATATCCGCATCGACGATCATTTTCCAAAGGGTCTCGAAATCGCGACGCGCGATCCATTCGACGTGATCGTCAATATGAGCGGCTCCAAACTGCCTATCCCTGGCGCGCACATTCGCGACTGGCCGGTACGGGATCCCATCGGGGAGAGCGAAGAAGTGTACCGCACGGTGGCGGCGCAGATCGAGGACCTGGTAATGCGCCTGATCCTGGAATTACGCTCGCCTCCACACTAGACCGACCATATAGGACTTTTCCGACAGTCGTTATCGTATCGTTATGTCGGAAAAGGACTACACAGCCGAAAAAGCAGCGCGCTATCGACACAATGTAGACACTTTCCTACCAATATAGGAAGTATTGTTGATATTTCTTGACTTTAGCCTCGTATTCCCGTATTCTCGACCTTAATTTGGAGGACGGAACCTTGATGAAGCTGAAGCTCTTAACGTTCTCTGGCGTATGGATTCTCGCACTGCTTTGCGCCCCCTCTCTGGCGCTGGCACAATTGAGTTCGTTCGCGGTGCTGGGCGGCTCGACAGTGACCAATACCAATACGCCGACGGTAGTGACCGGCAATCTGGGAGTTAGCCCGGGTAGCGCAGTCACGGGCTTTCCTCCGGGCATCGTCACCGGCGGGACGATCCATACGGCGGACGCAGTGGCGGGGCAGGCTCAAGTCGATCTCACAACGGTTTACAACACGGTTGCAGGCTTACCATGTACCACCGACTTGACCGGTCAGAATTTAGGCGGATTGACGCTCACGCCAGGGGTTTACTGCTTTTCGACCTCGGCTCAGTTGACCGGAACGCTCACTCTTAATGCGCAAGGCATCAGTAACGCGGCCTTCGCCTTCAAAATGGGAAGCACGTTGACCACCGCGAGTGCCTCCTCCGTGCTTCTCATCAATGGTGGGTCGGCCTGCGGTGTGTACTGGCAGGTGGGCAGTTCCGCGACGCTGGGAACGGGCACGTCGCTGTTGGGAACCATAGCGGCGCTGACCAGCATCACTCTGAATACCGGCGCCAACCTCAACGGAAGAGCCCTGGCGCGAAATGGCGCCGTAACGCTCGACAGCAACAATGCGAGCGATTGCACCGGCGGACCTGGTTTGCCCGGCTTGCCCGGTTTCAATGGAGTGTTCGGCACGTCCAACACAAATACAAACGCCCTTGGCACTCCCGCTCTGACGATGCCGGTGCTGGCGGGGCTGGCTTTGCTCCTGGCAGGGTTGGGATGGGTTCTTCTCAGCAAAGCGAAAGCGCTCTGAAGCGCGGAATTGGCGCGCGATCGAAATACCGTGGCTAATATCCGCCCTTTCCGCTTCGTTTTGATCTTCACGGGCTGCTCGCTGTTCGCATTCTGTATGTTACTGACACCCTTGGTTCAGCCCGTGGACGCCAGGTTTTCACAGGTGCTGGTCAAGGTCGCGCACAGCATAATCCTGGTTTGCGGAGGTCACGCCACGCGCGACGCCGCCATCCTTCGCGCTCCCGGCGGATTCGCAGTCGAGATGCGTGACGGATGCAACGCGATCAACGTCACGATCTTGCTCTGGTCGGCGGTCCTGGCCTTTCCGGCTGGCTGGAAAAAGAAAGTCCTCGGACTCGTCGCCGGAAGCGCGATCGTCCAAGTGCTGAACATGGTTCGCTTCATCAGTCTTTTCTACCTGGGTCAGTACAGCATGACCTGGTTCGACTTCGCGCACGCCTACTTGTGGGAAAGCCTGCTGGTGCTGGACACCATGGTCGTCTTTTGGCTGTGGGTCAACCGTGTGGTGCGGTGGGGCGGCCCTACCCATGCCGAAGTCTGAACCTCAGACCCGCTTCCTGGTGCGCGGCTCGGCGCTACTCATCGGCCTGCTCACGCTGTGGTGGTTCGTGCTGCTTGGCCCGATGTTGTACGTGCTGAAAAGCGCAGCCAGGAGCTTCGTGTGGATCCAGGAGAATCCCTCCGGCGATTGGACTCTGCGCGTGCCTCTCGAAAAGACCCTGCCGGCAACCTCGCAGCGGAGCGTGCCGGTACAGATTCACTCGATCGATTTCGACATGTTGCGCTCCGATGTAATCACCTTCACGTTCAGCCTTCCCGTTTTCTGGGCGATCATTCTGGCGGCGCCGCGCCCGAAGTCGAACCTTGGTCCACTCCTGTGGGGCACCGCCGTGATGTCGATGGTCGAGCTCATTCTGCTGCTGCTGTTTGCCCAGATCACCGCCCATAACGCGGCATCCCAACTGGCCGGTATACAGGACGCGTCCGGCAAATGGATCCGCCATCTCGGTGAATATCTTGTGGTCAACGTACTTCCCTACGCGGTCCCGTTCGTGGTTGCTTTGTCCCTCCATCGCGATCTGCGGGGGCAAGTCCTCTCATTTGCCACCGAGGCGGACAGGCCGTCGGCGCGCCGAATCGATGGCCGGACATCGAAGAAGCAAGAACGCAAGCTGGTGATGCGCTGATCTTGGAATTACGCTCGTCTCCGCGCTAGAATAGGGAAGCCCATCAATTGTGCGGATGTGGCGGAATTGGCAGACGCGCATGGTTCAGGTCCATGTTCTCGCAAGGGAGTGGAGGTTCAAGTCCTCTCATCCGCACCACTGAGTCGGGATAGGAGGTTGAACGCTCCGAAACTGCCCTCGTCGCGATTGGGGCTGGTGAGCGCCGCTCAGGCGGCCCGAAGCTTGGCATCGAACGCGACGGTTTTGGTGGCAGAAGTGAAAACGTTGTTTCAGTAGCCCGGATTCACTTCGTATGGTGCAACGGTCTTCCCATTCCTGCCTACGTACACTCGCTTGGAGTACTCGCCAGCCACGGTTAGCCCATCGGAGAATGCCCATCGACCATTTTTGAGCTTCAATACCCTCTTGCCGGTTCTGTCGATGTAGAGAAAGTCTCCGTCATCGGGCCATACTCCGGCAAGCCCTTCCGAGAAGTCCAGGGCCTGATTGAAATTCGGAGCGATTACGAACCCCCCTGTTCGGTCGATGAAACCCCAAGCGCCCAAATTCTCACAGGCTCGCGCTAACCCTTCCGAGAATCCGAGCGTCAGCTCGAATCTCGGGCTGATAACGAACTTGCCCAATCTGTCAATGAAACCCCATTTCCCGGCGACCTTCTTTCCTCCTTCGGCTCGAAACCCTGTCTCGACAGCTGCCAGACCTTCGGAAAATGAGTACGCTTGATCAAATTGAGGACGAATCACAATTGCACCTGTCTTGTCGACGAAGGCGTACTTGCTCGTAGCCGATTCCTCAATCCGAACTGCCGCCAAACCCTCGGAGAAATCTTCGGCGACGAAAAATTCGGGCTTGATGACTATCTGACCAGTCTTATCGACGTAGCCGAACCGCTGGTGCTCTGCGAAACAGCCGCTCGTGAGATGAAACGTGATATCGTGCATCGCAAATGCATACATTGGGGCGTCATCCTTCGTGTAGCCCCGACCACTGCACTGCATTTTTTCCCAAACCATGAACCTGCCTAGACCATCGCTGATCTCGGCAGCACCTTGGAATTGTGGTTGGATTGCCATCCTCCCCGTTCGGTCGATGTATCCCCAAAAGCGTCCCACCCGCACTGGAGCAAGTCCTTCCGAGAAATTCAGAGCGGCATCGAAGGTGCACGGGATGACTGTTTTCCCCGTTTCATCAATGAAACACGACTTGTAATCCTTCCCGACGTTCACGACTACTCTCGCCAATCCGTCGAAGAAATCGCCGACATCGAAGAATTGAGGTTGGATCACGACTCTGCCAGTCCGATCCATGAACCCCCAATTGTTTCCGTAGTGAATCTGAAAGAGCGGGCCCGCCCGTTTCTTCTTGATCGGATTGCGCTCGATGGTCGTGCCGAAGCAGAGGGCAGCTGATGCGAGACATAGGCACCGGCGAATAAAACGGCTACTCATGACGCCTTAAGCGTAACGCAACGCTCGGACCTAGCGAGGCGGTTCGTGCCCGTGGCTATCGTTCACGGCAGATGGGAAGATAGCAAAGAATTCCACGACGTGCACATGTACACAACCGAGGCCATCGTCCGCACCGTGGTCCGCAACATAGCCGACAAGTCTGGAATGCTAGGCGCCTTCCTATCACAGAAGAGGAATCAGTTCCTTGAGGCCTGGGTGAAGTCGAAGAAATTCGTTCCGCCGCCCATGCCGACATGAGCAAATCCCGGCTAACTACGCAAGCAACCTTGCTGAGAAGCTTCCAAAACTCGCCGTGGCGCAGGTCTCACCACGCATACACGATGCTGGCGATTCCTACGATGTCGTTCAACACGCCACCGATGGAAGCCCCCGGTGCCGGTGCGATCACTTTGCTGGGTGGAGCGCTCAGGTAGTCGCGAACTTCGAAGCGGAGCCGCACATGTTGACGCAGGTTGACTTTGACGCCGAATCCGATGTCGGCTGTGGGAAGGAGTTCACGCGTCGCGGTGAGCGCGGCGAAGCGACCCAGCGGCTGTCCTGCCGATTCCGTTCCGGTGCCTTGCAGAATCTTGATTCCGCCGCCGAACGCAATGAAGGGCCGGATATGCGACTGGCGAGGACGGAAATGCGCCAGGATGGCTCCTTCAGCCACCTGCGTATGTCCGCCGAATGACACGTTGGTGCTTCCCGAGGACAGTTTGAAATCGCTGAAGCGGTAGAGGTAGCGAGCCTCGCCGCCGAAATGTTCGTAGGTATCCTCGCCGCCGAACACGCTGATGGCTCCTCCCGACTTGAAACCAGTGGTGGCGCTGGAGGAGGGTCCGTCCACCGTGAGGTTGGTTGAATATGCCCATCCGCCTCCCAGGCCGAGATACCAGTTGCCGTTGACTTCAGGTGGCGGAGTATTGGTGGTCTGAGCAAGCATTGCCCCGGCAGAAACCGCGCACAGGACGCACAAATTCTTCATCGACATTCTTATTTTTCCTCTTGTTTCTGCTTTAGGGATTCACCACGCGCAGCGGCAGCGAAGTCGTCGCGCCACCTTGCGTGATCAGTAAAGACGCCGCTGCAGCACTTTGAATATTCCTGGGAACATACACGTCGATCAGGTAAACCCCGACCTCGCCGGGAACGAGTCCGGCAAACGTGACCGGCAGATTCATTCCACCCAGGGACACGGTCGGCTCCGTGTTAACGACCGCGAGCGGATCCGTAGGAGCTCCCACGCCCAGATCCGGCTGGTGCGAGGTCTGCGCCATCCCGGTGAGGTAGATCGCGACCATTTCATCCGGATGCACCGGATTGGTGAAGGTGGCGAGCTGGCCGTTTTTCAAGCGAACCACGGTTGCGAGTCCACTCTGGTCGCCCGCCTGGCCGCTTCTGAAAATCGCAGGAGCGAAATTCGCAACGTTGACCGTGAGCGAATTGCTGACTCCGGCCGGGTTGCGCACCACCAACAGAGTATCGCCGATGACGGTGAACGGGAACTGCGCCGTAATCGACGACGACGACACATTGAACAGCGGCAGCGCGATGCCGTTCGCGGTCACACACACCTGGCCGAGCGAGGAAGGCACCGGAAATCCGCCGGCCGCAGCGGAGCCGCCCGACAACCCAACGCCCTGGATGGTGACCAGACCGCCTGGGGCAACCGCGCCACCGTCGGCCGCGTTGACTACCGACGTCACGGAAGGAATCTGCGTGGCCGCGTCGAACACCGGTTCGAGTACCGTAATTCCGGAAACGCCGAGCACCATAACCGAGCTTTGGTCCGGCGGAACGGCGACGCTCCGCGAAAACGCCAGAATGGTCTCTCCTATCTGTCCTACGGGAGTATATTGCATGAATGAAGGCCTTACTGCGGCTTCGGTGATCGCGGTGCCGTGGTAGGTCTGGAGGTTGGTGAGATCGACGCGTTCGATAGTCCCTGGGTTTGAGGCCCCGGCCGAGGTCGTCCGCAGCCCGGCGCCCGCGGCAAAGCCCACACCGGAGGATCCTCCCGTGCTGCTCTGAAAATCGAGGATCGGAACCAGCGCAGAGTCGAGAAGATGATTGTCGACCACGAAAAGAGAATCGTTGAACGCGCCCAATGCGCCGCCAAGAGTCCCGAAATCTTTTCTGGATGCGACCCAACGGCCTGATATGGCGTCGTAGAGGGCCACTGTACCGTCAGGCTGCGCCAGGATGATCGAGTTTCCTCCCGGCGATTCGATCAGCGTGGCGGTGACCGTGGTGGTGTTTACGAAAATGCCCAAGGTCGGCGGCGGGTCGGCGATTCGATTGGTCATATCGATTCGCGCCAGGCAGGCCGGCGGAGCGCACGGTGGACCCGTCAGCGCCGATCGCGCGGTCGCCCAAATCTCGTTGTTCGAAACCGCGATCGAATTGGGATACATACCGCCCGGAAAGATAATCGGATCGGAGGGCTGCAGCGTATCGAGATCGAATACGTTGGCGATTTGCGAGTTGTCATTGCCGACAATCAAGTATTTTTGATCGTTGGTGATGGCCATACTCGTCGGGGTGTTACCGGTGCGGAGGGGCGTGCCCACCGGCTTAAACGTGGTTGTGTCGTACACCAGGATTTGATTCTTATCCTGCCGGATGAGGTAAGCCCGGCTGCGTACGCGATCCGCCAGAATGCTGGTGATTTTTCCGGGAACGTTGACCACTCTGCCATGTTGGTTGACATTGGGCGTCGAGACCAGAAGCCGCACCGGATTCGGCAGATTGATGGCCCCGCCGGAGGATATCGTCAGCGGGATAGCCGTAGTGCCTTCGGCATTTTGAAAGACCGCCGGATCGACGATTATCGTGATGCGGGCCGGAGTCGTGCCGCTGGACTGCGACAGCCGCACTCCGCTTCCGCTCGGAACAGACAGGGTGAAATCCACCCGTCCGCCGCTTGTATCCACGATATCGACAGTCTGTGTAATGGACGTACGGTTGCAGGCGTCGCCTTGGAACACCAGGTCTTCCGCAAGAGCAGTGGTGCCGCTTTGAAGCGCGATGAGGTGATGAGCCTGGTCGAAAGCCGCCATGGGGAAAACGACCACGCCGCTGACGGAGACGGCGTAGAGAGCGCTTTGGTCGCTGGACCAAACCGAGTGGCCAGAAAGATTCTCCGGCAACTGGATACGCTCGCGCACCGTGAGATTATCTGTATCCATCACGTGCAACACCGCGCCATCGCCGGTCGCGGGCACCTGCGAGAAGATCCGGTTGTGCGCCCAATCCCAGGCATGCCCGCCAACGTTCAGGGTCCCCGTCGGCCGTGGAAACTGCGCCGTCAAGATGTTCGATCTGGTCGTCTCGAGCAGCCAGCCGTTTAAGAAATAGTTTCCGGTCTGGTCGACGCTGACGACGCGTGGTCCTGCAATCGGACTTGATACGAATCCTGAAACGATTGCCGATCCATCGGTCACGTTGTACCGGATGGTCAAGACGCCCGGAGTGCCCGTGGGGGGTGTAACTGCCGGACAGGCGGAGCCCGCGCCCGTGGCTCCGGTCGCACCCGACGCGCCAGATGCTCCTGAGGCACCAGAAGAGCCGGTCGCGCCCGTGGCTCCCGAAGCTCCCGTGGCTCCCGGTACCGACGCCGCAACCATAATCACTTTGCCATCGCCTGAAACTCCAGCGGCGGCCTGCACAATCTGCTGGGGAAACGTAGCCCAAGCTACCGGCAGGCATCCTGTGCCAGCCGAGATCGAGGTAATCGGCTGGATCCGTCCGGACCCGGGATCGATCAAGAGCATCTGGTTGGTCGTGATCGCCAACGCTTGGGCGCCCCCGCCGAATGCAATTGCGAGGACTGGATCGCCCCAGGCGATCTCCTGCTTGGTCCCGGAACCGAGATTGAAAATCGTGAACTGCCCTTTGGCGGGCGCGTCCGCAAAGTTATTAGTGGATCCGACCAGAAGATACCGCTTATCCGGTGAAACCGCCAGCGTAGTCGGCGGTTCCGATACCAGCAACGGGGCCCCCAGGGAACGGTCGGAGGTGCTCATTACCTCGATCCGATTGGCCGTCAGATTGGCCAGATACAGCCGACTCCGGCTTTCATCCAAAGCCAAGTCCGAAATCGATCCGCGAACGGCAACCACGTTGCCGAAAGTCGCCGGACTGGCCTGCTGGAGCAGTGCCGCGGTCATGATCAGAATCCAGACGCTACGACGCGTGCTCATAGTCCTCCGTTTGAGTGGGCTCCAAGTCGACGTAAGGTAAACAGCTTATCCACCTTAAGATGAAGTAGTACAGTACACAAGACTGAATTTAGGCGGGTCGGTTCTACCGACGTTGGTCGGTACCGCGATAGGTGGATTAGATCCCGGCTCGTGGGATCACCAGAAGAAACTCGACCGCAATGGACACCCCGTCGCGGGTGGCCGCTCGAAAGACCCAATCCTGAAGCGAGTCGAGAACCGCGGCGTCGAATTCGGGGCTGACAGGAGTCACAATGCGGATTGTCTGCACTTTTCCCTGCGGGGTAACATAGCCGCGGACCAATAAATACTTGTAATAGGAGGGCAGAGACAGGACCGGCCGCGCCATCTTCAACGGATACGGAGCCTTTACAGGCGTAACCGCAGTCAGTTGGACCACGGTCGTTCCGGCCCCAGATTCGGGAGCTTTTTCGTTCGGAACGCAAAAATAGAGGGCCCAATCCTTGGGTGTGCCGACCGATAAATAGACGCTATAGACAGGTCTACCTGAAAGGAGTCCGCGGCTTTCAGGAAACATGTCGAGCGGGGCCGACTGGGTCACCACGGCATCGAAGTTTCCGTTTTCAGGAGGGATAATTATGACCTTTTTCGGGGCACCAGTTCCGGTACCTCCAGGAACTCCGGAATTCGCGCCTGAACTGACGCCCGCGGTGCGGCCGGCCGCTGTTCCCGTCCCCGGCCCGGCGGCAGTTCCCGTTCCTGTCCCGGGACCGGGCGAGGTTCCGATTCCACTCCCGGTCCCGGTCCGCGCCGCTCCTCCGCCAGTTCCGGCGAGGGTTCCGGCAGTGGGGGAAGTCCCGTTTCCAAATCCTGCGCCCGCGCCGCTCGGACTGGGGCCCGATCCACTCCCCGAACCCTCGATTCCGGAGCCGCGCGAGTTATTTCCTTTTCCACCGGACTGTTCGAGCGCCACCAGGTTTCCAGGGGGAATCACCAATCGATCCGCAGCCACGGGCGGATTCGCGCTCGCCGAGAATATATTGACGGGATCGCCGACCGGTGAAGTTGGAGTGGCGTCCTTGGACGCTTGCGGCGGCGCATCGGTAATCATCGGAGTCGGAGGCAACACCAGCAGGGGCCTCTGCTTGATGGGCATCGGATCCGCCCGTACCATTTCCAGCGGGGGCGGCGTCTGGGTGACCAGGGGCTGATCGATGGGCAGCGTTTTGGGCCGTCCTGGTGTGACGAAAGGTTTGGGAATCTTCGGGATTTGAGCCGTCCAGGCGCGGAACGGAGGAAGGGGCGTATCCTGAGCGCGCAGATCCGGCGGCGATTCCAGTTGAATCAAGGTCTGATCGGCGACCACATCCGGCTTGATCTCCGGTGGCGGGATGAACTTGCGTGGCGGCGACGAAGCGCTACCCGGCGCGGGATCGGATTTGGCTTTTGCGGCGGCTCGCGGCGCAGAAGCTCCTTTGGGAGCGGAGGCGGCTGCAACGGATCTTCTTTCCTGCTTCGGCGGGATTCGCGTTACGTAATAGAGCTTTTCGCCAATGCGGAGTTCGGTGGGGTAGAGAACCGGTCCGCGCGGCTGGACGAACGTGGGAGGAGGAGAACTCGGGATAAACGCCAGGCAAGTTGCGGCCAGCAGGTGAACACCGATAGAACCGACAAAATTCCGGAAGGGAGGGATTCCGGCGCCGACGCGAGTTTCGAAAAGGTCGTTAAACGCCGAAACTTGCGAGGAGCGCACTCGAAGCCGCAATTGCATCGGGATGCCTCCTCAGATTGTAGCGTAGCGCGCTATGCGGCCGGCT
The DNA here is from genome assembly GCA_035568415.1 of Bryobacteraceae bacterium. Lineage (GTDB taxonomy): Bacteria > Acidobacteriota > Terriglobia > Bryobacterales > Bryobacteraceae > Palsa-187. Next base: position 320,946 of record DATMOC010000021.1, read on the forward strand.
GTTTATCGGTCTTGCGGGGCACGAACGAGCGCACCGGCCGGCCCTTGCGCCAATCCTGGAGCCCGCTATCGTCCGCCACGTTCTTCAAATTCTTCAGACCGAATAACGCCAGCTCAAATCTGTCTTTTGCTCCTACTTTCTCGAATAAGACCGTCAAATAAGCTTTGACAGTGCTTTCGGAAATCTCCAGCGCCGACGCGATTTCCTTGTTCTTGAGTCCCTGGGCCAGCAGCCGGACCAGTTGCGACTGCCGCTTGCTCAGGCTGATGGGACGGGCGTCGAGTAGCGCCATGGATAACGAACGGTCCATCCATAGTTCTCCACGCGCGGCGGCTCGCAGGCATTCGCGCAAAACATCCAGGCCTTCGGTGCTGCTCACGAATCCACGCACACCCATTTCCATCGCTTCACGGGTGAACTCTGGCGTGATGTCGCGCCCGAGCACGACGATCACCGAACGGGCGCTCGCTCTGCGCAGTTCGGGGAGTGCCAGATCGGTGTCGGCACGCAGCGCACACAGGACCAACTCCGGTTGGAGTTTGGCAGCGGCTTGCAGGATTTCGGAAGGTGTTTGAGAAACGGAAACCAGCTCAAACTCCGAGCCTTCGCCCAATAGCACCCGAAGACCAGCCTCAAGAAGAGGCTCGTCAGTCATTACACAAACAGTCAACATGCTAATACACCCCGCAGCTTTTCAGCTCCCTCGAAAGCGGGGGTTTACAATTCTTTAGTAAACGCCCTCAAAACGCTCAGGTTAACCTGAACAGAGTATCAGAAATCTCTTATGTGAGCAATGTCAAAAATATATCTTTCGATAGCCTGCCTCCCTTCACCAATTTGGACGGCACCACCGGCACGGGGCTAGGTTGAGTTTCTGCGTTGGATGGTAGGGAACTACCGACCATCGTCGGTAGGACTCCCCCACCCAAGTACTGTCTTGTCAATACGTTGCATATCCCCTAATGTGGTTGAGGTGTTTACCCTAATCCGGGTGTAGGAGAAGAGTCTGAATGCGGGTGAGCGGGCGGGGATTCTCGACTCAAGTAGAACTTCCGTGCACGTTAGTGTGCGGGCCAGATGCGTTAAAACTGAGCGGAACGGCGCTCAAGATCGATCCGGAAAGCATGGTACTGCAGCTTCCGGGCGACCTTAGCCTGCTGCCGCGAGTGGGAGATCAGGTCGACCTTGAAATTCATTTGCCTGCGGGATCGGAACGCTCCCGGGGGAAAGACCTCGCCGTTCGGGCAAAGATCACCAAGGTCAGCGAGGCGACCGGAGGAAGTCGCCAGTTTGTGTTGAGCTTCCGCAAAGCTCATTTCAAGGATCGCAACGGAGTGGTTCCCCGGCGAAAGGCTGCGGCGGCCACGCCTAAGTGGGAGATGTAGCTGGATGAAAAAAAATCGGGGGACCGCAGTAGTGGAAGCGGCATTGATGATGCCGTGGCTCGCGTTTTTATTTGTGGGAGTGCTGGATCTCGGGTTCTACTGCTACGCGGCGATTTGTACGCAGAATGCAGCTCGGGCCGTGGCAGTTAGCCAGGCGACTGGTTCAGGACCAGGGATGTGCGCGGTGGCGCTCGGAGAGTTGAGCGGGTTACCGAACGTGGGTGCGAGCGGCACATGCACAGCTCAGTCGTATCCCTCTGCGGTCACTGGGGCGGCGCCGATTTCAGTGTGTGTCGCCGCGCTTTCGAACAGCGGGTCGTCTGATACCAACTGCAGCAGCGCTACCCGATGCGCCGACTGCACTGGTTCGCCAGCAACCTGCGCGGGCGTGTGCACATCCGTTCAGGCTACGGTTGCGTATCAAACCATGCAGATGGTCCCGATCCCGGGCGTCCTCATGGGCAAAATGACGCTCACGCGAACCGCGGAAGTGAGGGTCATCCAATGACGCGGCAGGAGCGGGGAGCGACGACGGTAGAAATGACCCTGGTGGGCATTCCCATCATCTTCATTCTCATTTCGGTGTTCGAGATGTCGCGCGGCATGTGGATGTACCATACGCTGTCGTATTCGGTGAGAAACGGCGTTCGCACTGCAGTTGTACACGGGATCAACTGCATCAATACGACCGATGTGCCCAACAATTGCCCGAAGACCATCAACGATATCGCAACTGCAATCCAGCAATCGGCGGTGGGGATCGATCCCGGATTGGCTGAGCTGACGTTTACACCCGGATCGGCAGGCGCGGCGGCAACGTCTTGCTACCTGGCCACGCCGGTTGGAACTCCCCCTTATGGCGCTCTATCCAATTGCTCGACGTTCAATACCCTCGCATGGCCGCCGAACGATGGCAATGGAACCTACAATGGCGTGGGGAAAACGGTCCGGATCGACATAAGAACTCCTTTCGCATCCGCCCTCGGGATGTTTTGGCCGGGCTCGAAACCGGTTAACTTCGCTCTCATGAATCTGGGAGCAACTTCAACCGACTACGTTCAGTTTTGAGGATCGTATGAAAAGACGAAAGCGCGACTCGGGAGGACAGGCGTTGGTGCTGGTCACGCTGGCACTGCTCGCCATGGCGGGGATGATGGGATTGGCCGTCGATCTCGGATGGTCTTTTTTCGTGGAGAAGCAGGCGCAAGCAGCCGCTGACGGCGCCGCGTTGTCCGCTGTGCAGGAGGCCGTGGTGCGTGTCAGAGGTCTTGGTATGACCGTGAGCGCCTTCAGTTGTGGAGGTACAGGAGCTGGGAACGGCGGAAGCCAGGTCGACTGCGTGATGGGCGCAACATCCTGCGCCTCGATTGCAGCGGCCAGCAATCTCAACAATGGATGTCAATATGCGCTGAGAAATGGCTTTAATTGGACCGCCGGGTCCAGGCAGAACGTCACCATGCAGTCGAACGATTATGCGAGTTTTCCGCCGCCGACTGCGCCTGGCGTTGTAAACATTTCGTATTGGGTGACGGTCCGGACCGTGCAGACGATTCCTCAACTTTTCTCGGCAATACTCGGGAACACCCAAGGAACCGTATCGGCGGTGGCGACAGCAGCGATCGCGGGTTCTATCAAGCCAGGCTCGTTCTTTGGGATGGACCGGGCGGGCGATTGTCTGACCGGTGCCGACGCCGGCAATTGCGGCATGGACGTGATCACTGGCCACGGGAGGGGCAATGGAAAGAACGGTTCCCAAGCGTGCGGCCCAAATGCAATCTCATCCGACCTCTGCGCGCCGGCCGGGATCATCTTAGCCTCCTCGTGCAACTCGACGTCGACGCATGCCCAGGGGTGTGACCAGCCTGCCGGCCAGGAACAAGGCTCCGCAGCCGTGGCTAGCTCGTTCACGGTCATGGGTCCCGCCGGAGACTTTACGGGCACCAAGGAAGACCTGACCGGTGCACCCGCGACCGTCGTAAACAGTCAGAACCCTCAAACATTTCAGGACCCGACCGCTCCCAACGGCCAGCCTCCGCTGGCCACGTCCGGATCAAACATCGGCACATGCGCAATTCCACACCAGGCTGGGGCACAAGTGACGCTCACCGGCGTCCTCGGGCCGTATATGTACTACACGTATCACGCCACGGCGCCGGGGAACATCCCCATTCCGGATGGTTCGCCGATCAGCATCGGTGGAACGGCGACCTTTTCGCAAGGAGCAGGAAGCGCTGGCGCTTCGGCGAGTTGTCCGTCGATTTCCGCCCAAGGGATCGGATCTACGATACAAACTGGGAGCCCAGCAAACCAGACTAGCGCAAATTTTCCGACTTACATTTTCTTGGGTGGCCTGACCAATAACGGCACTATGACACTCGGTCCGGGCCAATACGTGATGGCAGGGGTCAACACCGACACTGGCAACGTCTTTGCGAATAACGGGACGGTGGACGGAACCTCAAGTGCGGCCCAAGCCACTGGGACGATGTTCATCTTCACCGACGCTGCCTATCCAGGCATGAATTTGTCAAGCAATTCGGCCGCAAACTTTACTCCGCTTACTGGTGGGGCGAGCGGAACGGTTGCAGGCTTTCTCAACCAGGGAACCCTAGGCATGGGAAACAATACCACCCTTGAGATGTACGGCCTCGTGAACGGAGGGGTTTCCGGCAGCAATCTCCCGGCGTCCATGAATGCGTACTCGGGCGTGACCTGGTGGCAGGACCGTAGGAACTCCATCGTCGGCTATAACGAAAAGCCGAACTCCCCAGGATGCAACTCGAACTGTACTGCTGACGACGGTTCGGTTGTCTTCTGCTCAATCGGCTGTCTCAGCAGCACCAACCCTCTGACTGCCGCGAATCACGTGACCGCCTCCTCCCCTGGCGTTCAGCTCACAAATGGAAATGTAAAAATCGGGCTGCACGGAGTGTACTACCAGCCGCGCGGCGCCTGGATTCACTTCGGAAACGGCAATACGGGAATTAACTGCGGCGCTGCGGATTGCCCGCTGCAGTTAGTCACCGGCGCCCTCATCATGGAAACAGGCGACACCCGCATGGTGCTCTCGGGACCTACGAATCCGCTTTTGACGTTCAGGCCGACATTGATCCATTAAAAAATGACCTCCCGCAACCCCAATTCGATCCTCCGCCCGATGCCGTCACGAACGGACATCGCGAGGCTGCTTGGGGTTGCTTTCAGCAATTTACGAGGCCGTTTGGAAACAACCGATCCAGCCGCGCCTAAGGTGCCGGAGGTACCGAAGTACTCGCGGATGTCCAGGACCAAGTGGGCCGGGCGTTCTGTTCTGCCGCGCCTGTCGCGCAGACCATTGTTAGATCACTGACCCATGAAGGACGCCAAACCCAATCCGATCTTCCGCCTGATGCCGTCGCTGACGGACATCGCGTTCCTGTTGCCGGTGATCTTTCTGTTCACTCGGCTGGAAGGCGTGCGGACCATGCTCGGCGATGGCGATACGGGTTGGCACATCCGGACTGGCGAATGGATTCTGGCGAATCACCAGATACCCAAGGTCGACATCTTTTCATACACGCGTCCGGGCGAGCAGTGGTTCGCATGGGAATGGCTGTGGGACGTGGGAGCCGCGGTGCTGCATCAGCATTGGGGACTGGGAGCAGTCGTGCTGGCGAGCATGATCATTCTCGGCCTCACCTTCGCGATGTTGTTCCGGCTGGTGAACCGCAAGTGTGGAAACGGGATTGTCGCGATTCTGCTCACGTCACTGGCGGCGTCGGGATCGGCGATTCACTGGCTGGCGCGGCCGCACCTGATCACCTGGCTGTTCATCGTCATTTTCCTCACGCTGCTGGAGCGCGTTCGGGAAGGTCAAAGAAATCTGTTGTGGTGGTTTCCTGTGCTGATGGTTTTGTGGACCAACCTGCACGGCGGATTTCTGGCCGGCGTGGTGATTGTAGGCGCCTATGCGGGCGGCGAAATCGTGCGGGCGCTGGTGGCGCAATCGAACGAAGAACGGATCGCGGCGGCCAAAGCTTCGCTACCGTATATCGCGACGGCGGCCGGCTGTATGTTGGCGAGCCTGATCAATCCGTACTTCTATCATCTGCATCAGCACATCTTTTCGTACTTGCGGGACCCGTACGAAATGAACCACATCATCGAATTTCAGAGCGCGAATTTTCGCAGCGCGGGGGCGGGATTCTTCGAATCCATGCTGATCTTCGCCGGCGGCGCAGCGGTGTGGTTCGCGTACCGGAAGCAGTTCGGCGAAGTGTTCCTGCTGGCCGGATGGGGGCATCTGGCGCTGCAGTCGGCTCGCAACATTCCACTGTTCATGATCGTTGCAGCGCCGCTGGTGGCGATGGCGATGGTGGCTTGGCTGAAGGCGCTGAGTCAGGCGCCGATCGCGGCGTGGATCCGCAGCATTCCTGAATTTGTGGAGTCGGCGGGGGAAGAAGTGGCTCCACTGGAGCGGATCGGCCGGGTGCATGCGATTTGCGCTGTCGTGCTGGTGGCGATCGGGTTGGGGATTGCGTCGCCGTCGGCAAGCAAGTTCTTCAAGCCGGAATACGATCCCAAAGTTTACCCGTCGCGGGCGTTGGCGTTGCTGACCGAACCTTCACAACGCATTTTCACCGACGACGAGTGGGGCGACTACCTGATTTACAATCTGTCGCCCAAAGGCATCAAGGTTTACATCGACGGGCGCAGCGATTTCTACGGTGAGAAGTTCTGCACCGAGTACATCGAGCTGCTCGGCGTGAAATGGGACTGGGAGCAGATCCTCTCCCGGCACGGAGTGAACACCGTGTTGTTGACGCCGGCGTCGCCGCTGGCTTCGACCATCAAGGAGTCGAGCCATTGGCGCGTCGTGTATGACGACGGTGCAGCAATTATCTTCCAGGCCGCGAGTATGAATCGCGGCCCGGCCGAACCGGTTTCTACCAGCAGTAACGGTGGAAGAGGGCGTGATCCGATCACGGCATCCTCAAACGTGGTCGCGGAGATCACGCAATTCAAAACAAAGGAGTGACAAAAAAATGAAGAACTTGCTTGTTCGTTTCGTGCAGGAAGAACAGGGTCAGGACCTGGTCGAGTATACGCTGCTTCTGGCGTTCGTGTGCTTGGCGTCGGCTGCGCTGTTCATCGGTGCGGGTACCAACCTGGCCGGCATCTGGAGCGTAGCAAATTCGAAGATCGTCAATGCGAACGCAGTAGCCGTGAGCTAACAAGCCGCAGGCTGCAGGAAGGAGGAAAAGCGAATGACGTTGCTAAAGTCGTTTGTTCGCGAAGAGCAGGGGCAGGACTTGGTGGAGTATACACTGCTGCTTGCCTTCGTCTGCCTGGCATCGGCTGCGCTGTTCATCGGCGCGGGCGGTAATTTAGCCGGGATCTGGTCGGTGGCCAACTCGCAAATCATCAGTGCAAACGCAGTGGCGGTCAGTTAGGCGAGGTCGGCTTAAGGTGCGGGCGGGACAAACCGCCCGCCGCTTTTCGAAAAAGAGTTCGGGAGGAGCAGGCACGTGAAGAACGCGTCGTTCTGGAAGGACGAACAAGGGCAGGACATGGTCGAGTATGCGCTGCTGTTGGCATTTGTGTGCCTGACCGGAGCAGCGATGTACGTGAGCATGGGGACGATGACCTCGTCGCTTTGGGGCATCGTGAATTCGCGTTTGGCGGCCTCGAATCAGTCGAGTTGAAGGGCAAGAAATGAATAAAAGATTAGTATCAGTTCTGGTTTTCGCGTTAGTGGTGTCTGCCGCGGCAAGCCTGGTGGTGTACCGGCTGATCATGTCGCAGATGACTTCGTCGGCGAAAGTATCCGGCGCCAAGGTGGTGGTGGCCACGCATAACCTCCAAAATGGAGCACTCATTAAAGATATCGACGTGAAGATCGCCGATTGGGGCGGACCTGTGCCCACTGGTGCGTTCACCAAGACGGAAGATGTGGTCGGTCGCGGAGTGATCGAACCGATCTACGATGGCGAACCTTTGCTGGAGTCGCGCGTCGCGCAGAAAGGGGCGGGCGCCGGCATGGCTGCGACCATCCCTTCGGGAATGCGTGCGGTCGCGGTGCGGGTCAACGACGTGGTGGGCGTCGCAGGATTCGTGACGCCGGGAATGCGAGTGGATATCCTGATAGCCGGCAATCCACCTGGGCCGGGAGCGCAGGCGGTCGGCACGCAGACCAAGACACTGCTGCAGAATGTCGAGGTTCTGTCGGCGGGCCAGAACATCCAGAAAGACGCGGAGGGTAAGCCGGTTTCGGTGCCGGTGGTGAATCTCCTGGTCACGCCTGATGATGCGGAGATTCTCAGCTTGGCCAGCAACGAAACGCGCATCCAGCTGGTATTGCGCAATCCCACCGACAAAGAGACCGTGACCACTCGAGGCACGGCTGTGGCTTATCTGTTCAACGGCCGGGATATGAAACCTCCAGCACCGGCGAAGACGAGACCCGTGGCAGCACCGAGGCCAGCGCCCCTGCCGCCCCAGGCTGCGCCAGCCCCGGAGAGAGTCAACATCACTGTGGAAGTGATCCATGGCTCCAAGAAAAGTGAAACGAAATTCCAGGAAGACAAAGAGAAAGATCCCAAGAACGAAGGGAAGCAACGATGAAATTGATATCTCTGGTGGTTGCTGCTTCTCTTTCGGTCTACGGGCAACCACCTGCGCAAGCGCCGGCGACTGGGGCGAGGGATCTGTTTGTCACCGTCGGAAAGTCGGTATTGGTGGACTCGCCGGCCACCATCGAGCGCGTATCCGTCGCAAATGGAGAGGTCGCGGAGGCGGTCGCAATCACGCCGCGAGAGGTCTTGGTGAACGGCAAAGCAGCCGGCGAGACGAGCCTGATCGTGTGGCAGCAAGGTGGCAATCGATTGTTCTTCGATTTATTCGTACAGCGTAACGAGTCGCGAATGGATGCGATCCGTCGAGAAATGGCCAAGGAAGTGGGCGACCAAAAAGTGACTCTAGACGTCGAAGGCGACAGCGTCTTTGTACGCGGCGTGGTTACGGACCTGGTTCAGGCGGATCGGGCGATGGCGATTGCGGCCACGATAGGCAAGCCCATCAACTTGCTCAAAGTCAATGTTCCCGGAACGGACACGCAGATTCTATTGAAAGTCAGATTCGCCGATGTCGACCGTTCCTCGCTGCGGCAGCTGGGAATCAATTTCTTCAGCACAGGCGCCACCAACGCAATCGGCAGCGTGACAACGGGCCAATTCAGTCCGGTCGCACCGACGCAGATAGGCGCCGGAGCGGCAACCACTCTTAACCTGACCAATGCGCTCAATGTGTTCCTGTTCCGCCCGGATTTGAATCTGGGAACGACCATCTCCGCTTTGGAGAGCAAGAATCTTCTGCAAATCCTGGCTGAGCCGAACGTTCTGGCGCTGAACGGACATCATGCCAGTTTCCTGGCCGGCGGCGAGTTTCCGTACCCCACGCTTCAAGGCGGCGGAGCGGGCTTGGGGGCGGTAACCATTCAGTTTCGCGAATTCGGCGTTCGGCTGGGCTTTACGCCGGTGGTGACTCCGCGGGGAACGCTGCGGCTGTCCGTCCAGCCCGAAGTAAGTACGTTGGACTTCGCCAATGGGCTGGTGTTTCAAGGTTTCACGATACCAGCGCTCAGTACCCGCCGGGTCAACACCGATATTGAACTGGAAGATGGCCAGAGTTTCGCGATCGGTGGTCTGCTGGACAACCGGGATACGGAGACCTTCAACAAGATTCCCGGCCTCGCCAATATACCGTTCTTTGGGAAACTGTTCCGATCGCGGCAGATCACCAAGAACAATACGGAATTGCTGGTACTGGTTACTCCGGAGATTGTCCACCCAATTCCGGCCGGTAAGCCGATTCCGACTTTGAATTATCCGAGTCCCTTCCTTCCTCCGAATACCTCGTCGACACCGCCGCAGACGCCGGGAATCAGCCAGACCGGAGCGGTCCCACCCAAAGCGGAGCCAGCGCCGATTCCGGTAGAGCAATTAATGAAGATCCAGCAGAGTGAGCAGGGCCAAAGCCAGCAGGCGGCTCCGGCGATCCAATTCGTTCCGGTCCCGTTGATGCCGCAGCCGATTAACCCGCCGCAACCCGCGCCGGCGAAGACGCCGGGGTCCAGTCCGAGCGGGGGAAACCAGTAGCAGGAGCGTATAGTGTATCCAATTGCAGTAGGCCTGGTGATCGAGACTAAGGCCATTTGGGATGAGCTGGCGGCAGCGCTTCAGGACCTGTCTGTGCGCACGGTCTTCGAGCTGTCGGAAATCCCAGCGGATTGGCCAGGGTTTATCGACCGGATCGAACGGCTCCGGCCGAACGTCGTTCTGCTCGAGGTGACTCGACTCAGGGAACCGCTGGAACAGGTAGTAGCACGCATCCAGGCGACTTCGTGCCACCCGGCGGTATTTGCCTTGCACACCGAAGCCGATCCTGCGGCCATTCTGATGGCATTGCGCGCCGGAGCGAGTGAGTACGTATTTCCTCCGCTGCGCGAGCCGCTTCAGGCGGCCTTCGAACGGCTGGATCATCATCGTCAGAAAGCGGCGGAAGTCGCAAACCGGAGTGGAAAGACGCTGGCGTTCGTGTCGGCCAAAGGCGGTTGCGGCGCGACCACGCTGGCCTGCCATGTCGCGGTGGAGCTTCCACACCACGTTAGAGCCAAGGTATTGCTGGCCGATCTCGATATGCAGGCTGGATCGATCGGGTTTCTGGTGAAGTCGAAGACCCCGTATTCGATTGCCGACGCTGCCAGTAATCTGGTGCGACTGGATCCGAGTTATTGGCGCGCGCTGATCTCGAACGGAATCCCCGATCTGGAGATCATCACGGCGCCCTCCGCTCCCGGGGCAAAACAAGTTTCGCCGCAGCAGTTGAAACAGGTCGTCGCTTTCGCGCGGACACAGTATCCATGGTCGGTGCTGGACCTCGGGCGAAACCTTAATGCAGGGACGCTCGGCGTGCTCGACCTGGTGGATGAAACCTATCTGGTGACCACGCACGAGGTGCCGGCCTTGCACCAAGCCAAACACATGATTCAGCTGCTGCTCGACGGCGGCTATCCACGCGCCAATCTGCGGCTGCTGCTGAATCGCGCCCCAAAGCACTCCGACGTAACTTTGGAGGAACTGGAACAGATGCTGGGGCTACCGATTTACGCGACCATCGCCAACGATTATCAGGCTCTGCAGGAGGCTTATGCGGAGGGCCGCCTGGTTCAGCCGGGCTGCAATCTGGGCCGGAGCTTCGGGCGGCTGGCGATGCGGATCGCGGGCGTAAACGAAGAAAAGAAGAAAAAGTTTTCGATGTTCGCGTAAGGAGATCAGCACATGGCAGCAGGCTCTCAGGCGCTCGCGGCTCAGGATCAAGGCTGGGTCGGACGTCTATTTACACAACCGGGGTTTAACCGCGAATACCAGGAATTGAAGTTCGTCCTGCATAGGAAGTTATTGGACCGGATTAATCTGGAAATCCTATCGAGCGTGGGAGTCGAGCGGGTGCGTGCGGAGGTGCGGGCGGCAGTCGCCAAACTGGTCGAGGAAGAGAAGACGCCGCTCAGCATCGGCGAAAAAGATCGCATCATTGGCGAGGTGCTCGACGAGGTGTTCGGATTGGGGCCACTCGAACCGCTGCTGGCGGATCCCACCATTTCAGACATTCTGGTGACCACGCCCCGCCTTGTGTACATCGAGCGCGCCGGCAAACTTTATCGCACGCCGGTGCAGTTCAAGGACGATGCGCATCTGTTGCGAATCATTGAAAAGATCGTGGCCCGGGTGGGCCGCCGCGTGGATGAATCCTCGCCGCTGGTGGATGCGCGTCTGCCCGACGGCTCGCGCGTCAATGCCGCGATTCCTCCGGTTGCCGTGGACGGTCCGCTACTCTCGATCCGCCGGTTCGGCCGGGATCCTCTCACGGCCGAGGACCTGGTGCGGATGCTCACCGTGACGGAAGGAATGATGACGCTGTTGCAGGCATGTGTGCGGGCGCGTTTGAATATCGTAATCTCGGGTGGAACCGGCGCCGGCAAGACCACCTTTCTGAATGTGCTCTCCGGATTTATCCCGGAAGACGAGCGCATCGTCACCATCGAGGACGCAGCGGAATTGCGCATGCGCCAGGAACACGTTGCCCGCATGGAAACCCGTCCGCCGAACATCGAGGGAACCGGTGCAATCAAGATTCGCCAGCTGGTGATCAATGCGCTCCGAATGCGGCCGGACCGCATCGTGGTGGGTGAGGTTCGCGGCGAAGAGGCTCTGGACATGCTGCAGGCGATGAACACCGGTCACGACGGATCGCTGACGACAATTCACGCCAACACACCTCGCGACGCAGTCGGACGCCTGGAGGTGATGGTCGGCATGGCGAACGCCAACATGGGGGTCCGTTCCATCCGCCAGCAGGTTAGCTCGGCAGTCGATCTTTTTATTCAGATTTCGCGATTCAGCGATGGAACGCGCCGCGTGGTCGCGCTGACCGAATGCGTGGGGATGGAGGGCGATCTGATCACCATGCAGGACATCTTCGTGTTCGAGCGCACCGGACTCACCGAGCGGGGCCGCGTCACCGGGCGTTTCCGGGCCACCGGCATCCGTCCGAAGTTTTATGACCGCCTGCGCGCCTCGGGTATGCAGATTCCCGCTGCGGTGTTCCAGACCGTGGTGGAGATTGGAGAAGTGCCTCAGTCATGAACCCCGTTTTCGTCGGCATCATGTTCCTGGTGTTCTTCGCGATCGTGCTGGTCGCGATCAGCGTCGGCTACCGGTTCCTTGAAACGCAGCGGAAGAAGCAGGTGGCGTCGATGCTCGATGTGGTTTCCGGGCGCCCGTCCGGCGAGACAGAAACCACGATCCTCCGCGACACAGGGGACGAGGATCCGTTCGAAGCCATGCTTGGGAAGATGGAGGTTACCGGACGTCTCAACCGGTTCATCCAACAATCGGGACTGCCCTGGACCGCGAGCCGGCTCATCGCCGCGACGGTGATCGCTGGAATCGTGGGCGGCGTGCTGGGATTCTTCCTCCGCCCGCTCGGGTTTGTGAGCTTCAGCGTAATCGCAGCGGCGGCGCTGTTCGGCTCGTTCCCGGCTGTGTTCTTGCGTTTCAAGCGCAACAAGCGCATGACGGAATTCGAACAGCAGCTTCCCGAGGCGCTAGATTTCCTGGCGCGTTCCATGCGTGCCGGGCACGCGTTCAGCATCAGTCTCGAAATGCTCGGGCAGGAGTCTCCCGATCCGCTGGGTCTGGAGTTCCGCACATTATTCAACGAGTTGAACCTGGGCGCACCGCTCGAAACCGCAATGGGTAATTTTTCGCGGCGCGTACCGTTGCTCGATATCCGGTTGTTCGTGTCTTCGGTGATGCTGCAGAAGCAAACCGGTGGAAATCTGAGTGAAATCCTGTTGCGGCTCGCCTATGTGATCCGCGAGCGCTTCCGGCTTAAAGGCCAAGTCAAAGCGGCCAGCGCGCATGGCCGCCTCACGGCTCTGGTTCTTACATTACTGCCGTTGATCCTGGTCGTCGCCCTGATGATCGTCGCGCCCGGCTACCTGGACGCGATGGCCAAGGACTCCGACGGGAAATGGTTGATCATCGGCGCGGTACTGGCGCAGGGGCTGGGTTATTTCTTTATGCGCCGCATCACGAATATCAAGGTGTAAAGCGATATGGCTCCCATTCTGATCTCCATCGCCCTGTTCGCCGCGCTCATGGCGGCGATCACTTACTTCGGGTACCGCCGCTACGCGCGGCCGGCGCGCGTCTACGAACAACTGGGTGGATTGCCGACGTTCGAGATGCCCGCGTTGGACCGGATGAACTCCGAAGATCCCGGCCTGATCGTCCAAATCTTCGAACAGATCGGCGAAAAAGTGCCGGTGAATCCCGATGATGCGAGTCTGATACGCGGTGATCTGATGGCGGCGGGATATCGCACGGATCAGGCGCTTCCGATTTATCTGGGGACGCGCGTGGTTGCGTGTGTCGCGTTGGTGATTCTGGCTCTCCTATTCCGGTCGCTGATTACATCGAATCCCATTCTCAGCATCGTCATCCCGGTGGCGGCCGGATTTCTGGGATATTTTGGCCCGAGTTTCTTTCTGGATCATCTGATCGGCGCGCGGCAGGAGCGGATCCGCTTCGGACTGCCGGATGCGCTGGATCTCATGGTGGTCTCGGTGGAAGCGGGACTCGCTCTTGACCAGGCGATTCAATACGTCGGCAAAGAGATTGCCTTAACCCATCCCGATCTGGCCGAGGAACTGCAGCTGGTGAATCTGGAAATGCGCGCCGGCAAGCGCCGCGTGGATGCGCTTCGCCACCTGGCCGATCGTACCGGTGAACCCGAATTACGCAAGCTGGTGGCAATTCTCATCCAAACCGATCGTTTTGGAACCAGCATCGCGGAATCGCTGCGCACGCACTCCGATTTCATGCGCGTCCGACGGCGTCAGGAAGCCGAGGAGCGCGCCGGCAAGGTGGGCGTGAAGCTGGTGTTTCCGATCTTCTTTTTGATTCTGCCGTCCATGATGGTGGTGGCAGCGGGACCGGGCTTGTTGCAGGTATTCAAGTATCTGTTCCCGATGATGCGCAGTGCCTACATGTAAAGTTCTATGAAAGGAGAAGCACCATGAGCAATCAGACAATGGCAGCGATTCTGTGGATCGCCGCGGGGTTAATCCTCGTACTTTATTTGATGCGTCGCAGCCGCCGCAAACGCACCCGCTAGACGCATGATGAGCGCTGAAATCCTGCAACGTCAGAACGCAGATGGCGGGTGGAGCTATCGGACCGGCAGTTCCTGGACCGAGCCCACCTGCTACGCGCTTCTGGCGTTGGCCGCCGCGAATGTGACGCAGTCGGACGCCGCCAGCCGAGGTGTGCAATGGCTCGCGGCCCGTCAGCGGAGCGACGGCGGATGGGCTCCGCGCGATGGCGTCGATCAAAGCACCTGGGTCACGTCGCTCGCGCTGTTGCTTCCGCGTGGGCTTCTTGCGCAAAGCGTCGTTTACGGCGCGGCAGGATGGCTGCTCAAACAGACCGGACGAGAATCCGGGCTGGTCTATCGCATGCGAATGCGGCTGCTTGGCGTACGGATCGAGACCGAGGGCTTCGACGGGTGGCCCTGGTTTCCTGGCACAGCGGCGTGGGTGGCGCCCACGGCATTGTCGATACTCGCTCTCCAGAAACTTCGGCGGACGGACGGCGGGAACATTGCGACGCCTATCGCAAAAAGGATCGACGAAGGCCGCAAGTTTTTGCTGGTTCGACGGTGCCGCGATGGAGGATGGAATCACGGTTCCACGCGAGCGCTTGGATACGATTCGGACTCCTACCCGGAGACGACCGGGGTGGCTTTACTGGCGCTGAATGATTCGAAGGAGCCGGAAGTGACGCGTGCGGAGCTGGTCGCCGAAAAGCAAGCTGCGGCGTGCCGGTCGCTGGAAGGCGCGAGCTGGCTCACGCTGGCGCTCCTCGCGCGCGGCCGGACGGTTCGCGCGGCGTCCCCTGGCGCGCACGGAGGAACGGTTGAGCTGGCTCTGAGTACCATCGCGCAAGCGGCGGAATTAGGAAGGAACGTCTTTTTGTCATGACCTCGACGCGGCGGATATGGGTCGCGGGCGCAGCGGCCGCCGCCGCAGCCGCCAGCATGCCGGGATGTTCCCGGCCCGCGGTTACACTTGCACCGGTGTCGATTCACCGCGCCACCGCATACTCCCAGGATCTGTACGACCTGATCCGCCGCGTGATCGTCGAGCATGGGCTGAACGTGCGCGGCAAACGCGTCGTGTTGAAGCCGAATCTGGTGGAGTTCGACGACGCCGCCGCCATCAACACCAATCCGATGCTGGTGCATGCGGCTCTGGAAGCCTTTCGAGCAGCCGGCGCCGCCGACGTTCGCATCGCCGAAGGTCCCGGACA
Organism: Bryobacteraceae bacterium; assembly: GCA_035568415.1. Taxonomy (GTDB): domain Bacteria; phylum Acidobacteriota; class Terriglobia; order Bryobacterales; family Bryobacteraceae; genus Palsa-187. Next base: position 336,241 of record DATMOC010000021.1, read on the forward strand.
TCGCCGTGTGACTTTCGATCTAGCCGATTCCGCCGGCTACTTCAATGCCGTCGCGCGCTTCGAATCGGTATTCACGGACCTGAACCTGGACGACCTCACCCGCGTGACACTTCGCAGTCCGCATTCCAAGCTGACATCGCTCTTTCTTCCCAACACGATTCTGGGCTGCGATCTTCTGGTTTCGATGCCGAAGATGAAAACGCACCATTGGGCCGGCGCCACGCTCAGTATGAAAAATCTGTTCGGCGTGGTGCCCGGCGGAGTCTACGGTTGGCCGAAAAACGTCCTGCACTGGGCCGGCATCGATGAAAGCATTGCCGACCTGCATGCACTCTTCCCGCAAGCGTTCGCCATCGTGGACGGAATTGTTGCGATGGAAGGCAACGGCCCCATTCAGGGAACCTCGCGCGCCGCCGGAGTAATCGTGGCCGGGGCCAGCCCGGTCGCCGTGGACGCAACCTGCTGCCGGATCATGCGCATCGATCCGTTGAAAATCCGCTACCTGCAATTTGCCGCGGGCTCCGAGCAACTAAAAGAGCGATTCATGCCGCAAACCGGCGAGAAGATTGCATCCGTCGCGTCGACCTTTGCACTGTTACCGGAACTGGAGCATCTGCGGTTGCGTACTCAAGAGGTACGAGCGTGACCGCCGAAGTCGAACAGCAGGTAGTGGTTCGTTCCGATACAGACGAGGAACGCAAATTCCTCTGGCCGCCGCTGATTATTGCCGTGGGCTGCCGATGAGAATTCAGGAGCCCGGAAGGCGCGGATGATTCGAAAAGAGCCCGGCAAAATCTCCACCAAAGGAATTGCGTATCTCGACTACGTTGCGACCCAGATAGAGAGCAAGCGTGTCTTGTTCTTCGTTGTTTTCGCGAATATGTATCTGCTCGTAACGGCACTCCAGGCCCAACGCCGGCTATGGTACGACGAGCTCTTCACTTTCTACATGTGCCAGCTGCCTAGTATGAGCACGGTGTGGAGTGCCTTGAAAGCCGGTGTGGATTTGAACCCACCCCTGCTGTACGTTCTTACCAGGGCGTGCCAAGCCCTTTTCGGAAACACTGAGCTGGTCACACGCCTGCCCGCAATTCTGGGCTTTCTCGTAATGTGCCTGTGTATCTGCCGTTTTGTGTCCCGAAATGGCAGTCTTCTCGCAGGTATGGCGGCAATGTGCGTTCCGCTGGTAAGCGGCGCATATTATTATTCCAGTGAGGCCCGCGCGTATGGGATCGAGCTGGCGTTCGCGAGTATTGCCGCAGTCTGCTGGCAATCGGCCGCGCGCGATGAGCGGCGCAAAATCACGCTTCCAGGATTGGCTGTGGCCCTTGCAGGAGCTCTTCTGTCGCATTGTTACGCGCTTATGATCCTAATCCCGTTTGTTCTCGCAGAGGGGGCTAGATTCGTTACTCGCCGGAAACCGGACTGGCCAATGCTCCTGTCGCTGGCAGCCCCATGCGCGGCTGTTGTCTCCTACCTTCCCTTGTTGGCCGCCTCGCGACAAGTCTCAATGGACAATTCGATCCTGCGGCCAGAATGGGGATCCATAGCGAATTCGTACAGCATGATCTTTCAGCCCGCGCATTGGCTGATAGTTGCCGCACTGGTACCAATTGTCGCGATGCGAGTTTCTAAGGAGTCTAATCCAGAGGTTCTCCAGCCTGTCCACGAAGTTGTGCTCGCTCTCGGCTTTGTGCTGACTCCGGTGTTCGCGGTTGTGCTCGCCATGACTGTGGCCAAGGTTTTCCAAGATCGCTATGGTCTCGCGGCGATTATCGGCGCCAGCATCTTAATTGGACATTTGGCAGCCAAGCGTGCATCTAGGATCGTGACGGCTGGCATTCTGTTGCTCTTCATGGGCGCTTTCGTCATGAATTCGGTTCTATGGGCGACCGACATTGCGCTCTCTAAACGATCTTCAAGGAGCGGATTCAAACAATTGCTGGTTCTCTCCGATCTCGACCGGCAACTGCCGATCGTGATCACTGATCCGATACTGTTTCTGGAATTCGATCATTATGAATCCGGAGACATCACAAACCGGTTATATTTCTTGACGGACCCGCGTGAAGAGGTGCGGTATATCGGGACCGATCTATTTTCAGATGCATTTTACAAACTTAGAAAATGGTTCCCGATTCGTTCCCATGTTGAAGATTACGAACAGTTCATTTCAACTCACGAACGATTCTCGGTTCTTTCGCTGTACGACTATCCGCTGGACTGGGCGTTGCGCAAAATGGTCGACGACTGCGTTCCATTGACGTTCAGGGGCCAATTCGTGCTCCAGCGCGCAAACGCAATTCTAGCCGAGGGCTGGCGACCAACCGCGGGCGCAGCCACGGGCCGGACATGCGTTCCAGCTTTCACCAATCATTCATCCAAGTGACTAGCTGCAACCCAAACCAGCACACCCGACACGTGCTCTGTGCGCTTTTGATATGGACCCGATTCCTGTCCGTCAAGCCTGCGGATGCTTGTGGATTCGGATCACTAGTGGATTATAGGATTGAACCAGACCCGCCCAGCCCCGGTCGCAAGTCAGGCATTCATCGCCGCGCGATCGAAACCACAATGCCATCTCATAAAAATCGAGCGAGTTCACCGCATCGCTATCCGGCTCCCAGTAGGTTTGAAAGTTCGGGGTAAGCCGATGATACCGAAACTGAGTAAGATGGTTCGAAATGCCCCATGCAGCGCCGCGCGAGATACGCACCGCGGGCATGGCGACGCGCGTCAGCGTGGCGCGAACGGGAATCGCCGCCTTGATCAATTTGCCGCGCAGCCCGAAATCGCGATACGGCCGCACATGGTAGCCTTCGGCCGCCCACGGCGAGCAGTCCCACTGTGGTGCGAGGAACAGGACACCGTTGTCTTTCACCACGCGCCGAATCTCGACCAGCGCCGCTTCCGGGTTGGGGACATGTTCCAGAACCCAGATCGACCAGGCGCCGTCGAAGGTATTATCGTCAAACGGCATCGCGGTGGCCGATCCCAGAACGAAGGGCTTGTGATAGTAGCGCGCGACCGTGGGGGCGATATCCATACCGGTGTAGTCGGCAACCTCGTCCTGCAAATACCCCTGACCCGAGCCGATATCGAGCAACCGCTTGTCTTGGAGATGGAAAAGCCGGACAAAATCGGCGATCTGCTCCCAGATGTGATTGCGCAGCGCTGCTTCGAGCGCCATTTTTGCGTACTTCTCCTGTTCGGGAGAAATGTCGGGAGATACCGCCACGCTGCCCTGTTTGTCGTAGGCGGTGGAGTAAAATTGGCGGGCTGCCGCGGCCTCGCTGGCCGAAGGCGGCCGGTCCGAGTCATACGGAAAATGAAGAATTACAAGAATCACTTGTGCGATAAGCAGAAACGCCGCGGCCTGCAAAACGAACAGACCCAATTCCCGCACGAAGCTGGAGATCCCCGCTCCGGCCGCGGCGGGCGACGATTTAGGAATCATCCGATGATTATACGGCAGGACTTCCGTCTCTCATTGAAAACGACGCTCCGAAGTCAAGTCGAATTGTCTTCGGCCAAGTGACCATGGCACGGAGGGAGCCATGACATCGGCTGCGCAGCAACGAATCGAACCGTCCGCGGGCGCAGGCCTCTCGGCCGCCGCTGAAATTTTTCTCGCCCTCGCTGTCAGTGTGGCCCTCCTGGTCCCCTGCGTCTGGCAGGACCACGTTTACGCAGGCGACCTTTCCAGCCACGTCTACACCGCCTGGCTCACGGGCGAAATCGAACGCGGCGCCGTTCCCGACCTCAAGCTGGTTCATCCCTGGACCAATGTCGTCTGCGACTGGGCGCTCCAGACGCTGATGGCCCATGTCGGACCTGCCTGGGCGGAAAGAATCGTGACCGGAATTGCCGTCCTCATTTTCTTTTGGGGAGCGTTCAATCTGATCAAGGTAGTCATCGGACGGCGATCGTGGCTGATGACGCCGGCGCTGGGAATGCTCGCGTATGGCCTGGTTTTTCAACTTGGATTCCTGAATTTCTATCTCGCCACGGGTGTGTGCCTGTGGGTAGCTGGACTTTTATGGCAGCCGACATGGTTACGCGCCACGATTGCCGTGCCGCTGGTGGTGCTCGCGTTGCGGGCACACGCCATGCCGGTCGTGTGGGTGGCGGCGGTGCTGGCGTATGTGCATCTGGTGCGCCGCATCCCATCTAAGCTCCGCCCGGCGATGCTGCTGGTGGGACTCGCGGCATTGTTCACGCTGCAAGCCTTGGTAATGAAGTTCGTTCCGTATCGATGGTCGTTCCAGGCTGTCAGCTTGGGCGCGCTGCTGGGACTCACGGGAACCGAGCAGCTCTGGCTTTACGGAGCGAAGTATCTGATCGTGGCGGCGGGAGTTGCGCTGATCTGGTCCGTCCTCTTTCTGGAACGGCTGGATCAGGGCGGAATGCTGGCCGATCCGCTGGTCCACATCTGGATCTTGAACGTGTGCGCTTATGCCCTATTGCCCGATTCGATTCAGCTTCCCCAATACCAGCATGTGCTGGCCTACATTCCACAGCGACTGTCCCTGTTCAGCGCCGTGATCCTGTGCGCGGTGGTGGGAGGCGCGCATTACGGCCGCGGCACGACCCGATTCTCCGCAGCCATCGCCACCATGTTTTTCACGTTTCTCTACCTGGATAACCGCGCGTTCAGCCAGATCGAGAATCAGGTGAAGGCACTGGTGGAGACCGTGCCGCCCGGATCGCGAGTGGTGGCGGAAATCGGCGATTCGAACAGCCGGTTGAGTCCCCTGCTTCACGTGGCCGATCGTGCCTGCATCGGTCGATGCTTCAGTTACGCGAATTACGAGCCTGCCACCGCTCAGTTCCGCATCCGCGTGCAAGGACCCAATCCGGTGATAGCTCCGACGATGCAGATCGTTCAGGAAATCGAAGAGGGCCGGCACATTGTTACGCAGGGTGAGGCGCCGATTTATTCCGTCTGCCAGTCCACCGAGGCAAGTCATCCCTTAGTCATGCGCCGCGTGGAGGTGGGGGAAAAGACCTGCAGCTTTTCGTTGCCGATTTCCCCCACGCTGTGGCTGAGTCCGGATGCGAGCGCCGCGGCTAGCGCGAAAGAATGAGCGCGAAGTTCCAGACCACCAGACCCGCGTACCAGTAATTGATCAACGAGATCACCTTGTATCGGGCCCGCCACACGCAATACGCGCCCAGCAGCACGGCCACGATCTTCGAGCCAAGCAGGCCAATGACGGGGCCCACGCGCATCAGGAACTGGACAAACGGGCTCGCCTCAGCCAGCCCGTGCCGAAGCCCGAGATACGTAGTCAGCGCGTCCAGGAGCTGCAGATAAAGAAAAAGCTGAAGACTGAGCGACCAGTCGATCGCAGCCCGGGTTTCAGAAGTCATATCCACGCTCCTAAGTATCGGCGGCTGGCACTCACCTCGATAGGTGTATTTAACGGGGCGCCCATATCGTCGCTGCGATCAGAAATCCTATTGTGCCAAAAGCGATCGCCACCGCGTGCGGCAGCCGGACGCCCTCCGTGCTTTTCACATCCAACTGCGGATTCAGTTCGTAGGGCGCCTGCCGATGCAGGAGACTCAGAACGATCAGCCATATGTTTTGAAATGTACGGCGGAGCCTTCCCCGGGACGCAACGATAATGATCGCGGCAACACCTCCAAAAGCCGACGTCAGGACCAGAACCCCCAACCAATTCTGCCAGCCCACCGCAGCCCCGATCGCGCCCATTAATTTCACGTCGCCGGCCCCCATCCCGCGAATGGCGAACAAGGGGAAATAGATGAGCAGCGCTAATCCAAGTCCTTTCAGTGACATGAAAAGACCTGGGGTCTCGTAGAGGAAAAAGTTCAAGCCAATCGCGATCGCCACGCCCGAAAAAGTGATCCAGTTCGGAACCCGGCGCTGCCGGTAGTCAAACAGAGCCGCGGGGATCACCACCAGCAACAACAGCACCTGGACGATCACCGGCGGGTAGCTCACGCACTCTCCGCTTCCATCGTTTTGCCCGAACGGCTGGTCCCGCTTTCCGCGGATTTCAGCAACTTGTACAGCAGTTTGTTGGACGGCAAGTGTGTCTCGACATAGTCCACGCCATCGCCCGTAATCACGAAATCGCTGTGTTCATCCTGGCGTATACAATTGCGTTCTTTGAGATACCACATCGTGAACATCAAGTGCTCGCGCGCGGAAGACATCATCGATTCGAATTCGAGCAAAGAGAGCCCTGGACTATCCGGATTGCTGCGGCGACGGTTATACAGCAAACACAGAATTCCCATGCGGCGGTTCGCTTCTCCGTCGATCCCCATGGCGAATTCCTTCAGCTCGAACAGCCCGATGGGTTCGGCATAGTTCTGCTTGTAGTGCAGGTCGTAGGCCTCACGCATCTGCGGATCGGTCAGCACTTCATGCGCCTGAGTGATCCGTACAAATCTGTCTACATCTCCAGTCTCTGTATTGTCGGGGTGGTAGCGGGCGGCGAGAATCTTGAAGACGCGCTCGATGGTCTCCTTTTCCGCGTTCGGGCTGATTTGCAGGAGTTCGTAGAAATCGACGAATTCTGAAGGTTCCAAGCACTCTATGATATCCCGATCCCGGCGGCGCTTACTACACGCCCGCTCCCGAATTCCTTGGAACAGGCTCGCGCCAGCCCACACGCTTCTGTACAGTAATTTACACTCCGCGCCTCCAAAATGAGACCTTAGTACTCTTCCCCGCTAGGACGCCCCAACCGACAATGGAAGGGAAGGTGGTTCCAGCGATGACGGTTCAACACAGCAGATCGAATGCGAAATCGGGGCGCGGTACACGCGGGTTCAGCCTGCCGATGCTGGCGGTGTGTTTGACGGTGATGGTGGGGATGCTGGGCTTGGCGTTCGACGCGGGACGAATGATGATCGCCAAGAGCGAGGCGCAGGCGTTCTGCGACGCTTCGGCTCTGGCCGCAGTGCATCAAATGGATGGAACACAGGCTGGAATCCAAGGCGCCAATGCCACAGCCACCGCCGGACCTCTGGGCACCACCAAACCTAACGGCACTAATTTCGACACCACCACGATTAGCAACGTGACGGCGACCTACGCCACCACCTTCGCCGGGACTTACGAC
>DATMOC010000022.1:0-34673 GCA_035568415.1 Bryobacteraceae bacterium
AGCGTTTCTCCGAGATTTCGGACGGCTGTGAAAATCCTGTTTACGACCCGTGGATAGCGCGTGCATTTCCTGTCTAAGATCCCGAAACTCCTAGGCTTATTTGCCGCCGAGATGGAGTGTGATCATCGCCTCCGGGTCTTCCCCCTTGTTGAGCTTCCGGGCCACGACTCGGAACCCGCCATAAGCTAGTCCAGCGATCGCCGCCCCGGCGATCAGGATCCCGGAGAAGACGAAAATGTTGAGAATGAAACGAGCCGTGTTTTTCACCTCGTTCTGCGGAACTTTCTCATTCCAGATGATATTCGTTTCGTACTTCACCCGGCTGAGGATGCGCTCCGCCGCATCGACGTCGGTCGGATTCAGGGTTACGGCCACCAAGGTTCCCGCCCGGCGGGCGATGGCGCCTGGGACCTTCTCAAATTCCTGGAGCCGATCCCTAGCCATATTGGGAGTGGGGTAATTGAAGATTGTGAGTGTGAGTACTCCCTTTTCGGTACGGTACTTACCAGTCTGGGCTTCGGCTCCCAGGTGGAAGGCGGCCACGGACGGCGCGATCCCAGGACCGAAACGATCAAGTGACACGGGTCCAACAACATAGCGTTCCGAATTGGGGATCAAACCCTCCGGTGGCAGGTCAGCCATCAGCGCGGGCAGGGGCGATTGCTCCAATTTCGGCAAATTTGCGTATAGGGGCGATACATCGGCTGGGAGGGCTCCGGTGAGCTGAAAAACGTAGTTACCGTAAGCGAAAATCACTCCGTCGGAGGTTTGGACGGCCAATTTTGCCAGCTTGGCCGGTGTTGCTCCGGCCGGGCGGCGAGCCTCGAACAGCGCCATAGCGCCCGTGGAATCGCGAAAACGCCAAGCCGTCGCCGTAAAGTGTTGCGCTCCCGAAGCGTATTCGGCTTGCTCGGTTGCGTCCAGCCCGTACTCGTCGTAGAGGGACTGGTCGGGGACGCCGATCGTCTTGGGCGGACCCTTCTTGAATTCGCCCGCCTGATCCGGAAAAATCGCTCCATAAGCCGCGCCGGCGAGCAGCAGCAGGATTAAGCTCCGTGGCATTTTTTGTACTTCTTTCCGCTGCCGCACGGGCATGGATCGTTGCGGCCGGCTTTGGCTTGCGCGATCACGGGCTGCTTGGCGGGCGACGCTTCACCACCCACGAACTGCAACGCAGCCATTTCCTTTTCCTTCTTGCGCTGGATATTGCGCGTCAGGTCGAGCACTGAATTCTGGGCCGCCTGCCTCTGTTCGTGGGTGACGCCTGTGGAGGCCACGCCCACAACTTCGGGAACGTTTTCCTGATCGTCTTCATCGGCCCACAATTCGGGATGCGGCACCTGTTCAGTGGCGGGAGCTTCGGTGCGCTGCATGAAGAACAGCCAGCGGATGGTTTCATCTTCGATGCGATCCATCATGTCCTGGAACAGGACGAAGGATTCCTTCTTGTACTCGACCAGCGGATCTTTCTGGCCGTAGCCGCGCAGCCCGATGCCTTCCTTCAGGTGATCCATCGACAGCAGGTGATCTTTCCACTGGTTGTCGATGACGTTGAGCATGATCATGCGCTCGGTTTCGCGCATCAGTTCGGGGCCGACCATGGCTTCTTTTTCGCCATATTTTTTGACCAGCAGATCGTTGATCTCCGCTTCCATCTCGCGGCGATCCGTGTCTTTCAGTGTGTCGGTGGGAATCTTGACGCCGAATTGGGTCAGGATGTCGGTTTCGAGTCCAATGAAATCCCACTGGCTCTGATGGATCTTCTCGCTACAGCGCGCGTCGATGAACGAGGCGAGGATGCCGCCGATGATCTCGATCACGCGCTCTTTCTGGTCCTGGCCTTCGAGCAGCGCCCTCCGCATGCCGTACACGGCCTGGCGCTGTTTGTTCATCACGTCGTCGTATTCGAGGATGTGTTTCCGTGACGCGAAGTTTTGCGCCTCCACCGCCTTCTGCGCGGCAGCGATGCGCTTGGTGATCATTTTCCCTTCGATGGGCACGTCTTCTTCCATGCCCAAACGCAGCATCAGGTTCTGCATGCGCTGCCCGCCGAAGATGCGCATCAGATCGTCCTGCAAGGACACATAAAAACGGGCGCTGCCTGGATCGCCCTGGCGTCCGGCGCGGCCGCGAAGCTGATTGTCGATACGCCGCGACTCGTGCCGTTCAGTTCCCACGATATGCAGCCCGCCGAGCGAGACCACCTCATCGTGATCGCCCTGCCATTCGTTTTTGAACCGGTCGTAAACCTGATCCCATTCCTGGCGCTCCGCGCTGCCGACGGCGCAGGTCTGCATGTAATCGGGATCTTTATTCTGTTTGCGCAGAAATTCCTTGGCGCGAAATTCCGGATTGCCGCCCAGCAGAATGTCGGTTCCGCGGCCGGCCATGTTGGTGGACACCGTCACCGCGCCCTTGCTGCCGGCCTGAGCGACGATGAACGCCTCGCGCTCGTGATTCTTGGCGTTCAAGACTTCGTGCCGGACACCCATTTTCTTCAAAATCGAGGAAAGCTTCTCCGACTTTTCCACGGAAATGGTCCCGACCAGAATCGGCTGGCCCTTGTCGTGGCGTTCCTTGATCTCATTCGCCGCGTTGCGGAACTTTTCTTCTTCCGTCCGGTACACGATGTCCTGCAGCTCGTGGCGCTGTAGCTTCCGATTGGTCGGGATCTGGGTCACTTCCAGCTTGTAGATCTTGTCGAATTCGGCCGCTTCCGTATCCGCCGTTCCGGTCATGCCGGCCAGCTTCTTGTACATGCGGAAATAATTCTGGAAAGTGATCGTCGCGAGGGTTTGATTCTCGCGCTGGATCTTCACGCCTTCCTTGGCCTCCACGGCCTGGTGCAGCCCATCCGACCAGCGGCGGCCAGGCATCAGGCGCCCGGTGAACTCGTCGACGATGATGACTTCGTCGTCCTTAACGACGTAATCGCGATCGCGATGGAACAGCACGTGCGCTTTCAAACCCTGCTGCACGTGATGATTGGTCTCCATGTTGATGGCGTCGTACATGTTGCCGATGCCCAGCAGCTTTTCGACCTTGAGGGAGCCTTCTTCGGTGAGCGCGACGCTGCGATGCTTTTCATCGACGGTGTAATCGCCAGTTGTGTATTTCTGGCCGGGTTCCTTGCCATCGATCACCTCGCCGCGAATCAGGCGCGGGATGATGCGGTTGATCTTGTAATACTTGTCAGTGGATTCCTCGCTGGGGCCGGAAATAATGAGCGGCGTGCGCGCTTCGTCGATGAGAATCGAATCGACTTCATCGACGATCCCAAAGAAGTGCCCGCGCTGCACGCAATCCGCGATGCGGAATTTCATGTTGTCGCGCAAATAGTCGAAGCCGAACTCGTTGTTGGTCCCGTAGGTGATGTCGGCGCCGTAGGCTTGCTTGCGCTCCTCGTCGTCCAGATCGTGAACGATGACGCCAACGGTCATCCCGAGCGCCTTGTAGATGCGGCCCATCCAGTCCGAATCGCGGTGCGCCAGGTAATCGTTGACGGTCACCACGTGGACCCCTTGCCGGGAAAGCGCGTTCAGGTAGACCGGCAAGGTCGCGACCAGAGTCTTGCCTTCGCCGGTCTTCATTTCGGCGATCTTTCCGTGATGCAGCGTGATTCCGCCGATGAGCTGCACGTCGAAGTGACGCATATTGAGGATGCGGCGTCCGGCTTCGCGCACCGTGGCAAACGCCGGGATCAACAGATCGTCGACTGAAGCGCCTTGCGCGAGCTGTTCGCGAAACATGACGGTCTGAGCTTTCAGCTCGTCATCGGACAGCGCCTGCATTTGCGGCTCGAGCTCGTTGATGGCGGCAATCATCGGCCGCATCTTCTTGACTTCGCGTTCGTGCCTGGTGCCAAATATCTTGGCGAGATAATGATCGATCATGACTGCTCCTCCAGTGGGTTTCTGACTCTAATGACACACATCAGCCGACGTGTGGAGCAGTCAGCAGCGAAGGAGCGCCCGTTGATGACGCCGGGTGCGGAGGTCGATGGCGATCAGGCTGGCCACTAGAATCAGCGATCCGCCGAGCGGAGTCAGCATCAACGCGTCGAGAGTGAGAAGCGCCTGCGCCGGCGATTTCGAAACCGGTGTGCCTGAGGACGATTCCACTGAGGCGGCAAACAACGGAACCACGGCCTGCAGCAGTCGCGGAAACGATTCATGCTGGCGCAGCATGGGCGCGGCCTGCGTATACGAATACGCGGCGAGCGCGGTCAAACTGGCGAGCAGGAGTCGTCCGAATCGCATAATGCGACGTCTACCAATAGATTAGCACCAACGCACTGCGATACATTGGCCGCATGGCCCAAATCTTTGCCGGCACTTCCGGATTCGCCTATGCGAGCTGGAAACCGGACTTCTATCCGCAAAAGCTGGCCTCCAAGGGTTTTCTCGCGCATTATGCGACGCGGTTGAATTGCGTCGAGATCAACTATACCTTTCGCCAATTGCCCTCGTTGACGACCTTGGAGAATTGGGTCAACGCGACTGCCGCGGGATTTGTGTTCGCGTGCAAAGCGCACCAGCGGATCACGCACATTCTGCGATTGAAGGATTCGGAATTCACACCCGTCTTTTTCAAGGCGATCGATCCATTGCGCAGCGCGCGCCGGTTGGGGCCCGTGCTGTTCCAGTTAGCACCGAATTTCAAGGCGGACGTTGCGCTGCTCGCGGGATTCCTGGAAAAGCTTCCGCCCGAGCTGCGCTATGCCTTCGAGTTTCGCAACAACTCGTGGCTGACGGACGATGTTTATCGTCTGCTCGAAAAGCACGGAGTGGCGCTGTGCCTGGCCGAGTCCGATAAATTCGAAGTGCCGCATGTAGTCACCGCGAACTTCGTATACTCCCGGCTGCGTAAGGAGGACTACACGCCGGAGGAGCGGGCTGAGATCAAAACACGGGTCCAGGGATTAGTCGCCGAGGGGCGTGATGTTTACGTTTTCTTCAAGCATGAGGAAACTCCGGCGGGGGCGTTGTATGCAGAGGAGTTGCTCAAGACTAGGCCGTGACGGCGTTGTGGATGATAACCTGCGGGCTCGGATTCGGATCCGGTATCGAGAGTCCCTGTTCGGCGAGCAGGTCTACATGTTCCCGCATCCCCCATTTTGCCTTGAACAAGCAGTCCTCGACCGAACTACCGACGCCGGTGAACCCCTCAAGCTGTGGTGAGTAGAAGCTGAAGAACGTCGGGTCCTCAGTAGCCTCAATCGTTAGCAAGTATGGCAAGTCAATCATCAAGTATCATTGCGAATTCAGGTCAGCCAATTTCGAGACCTTGATCGCCCCTTGCGGAGGTGTAAATCTGAAGAGCGCGTCCGACAACGGTTCGTTTATGCTTACCGACTTGAAGAAGGTTGAACTGCGCGATTCGACGCCCGGCTGGGTTACGCTCACCATATCTTCTCGAATGAGGACGTATCGCTTCCTATCGATCCACCAAGTGCTGACCGCGTCCTTCCACGGTCGCCCTTTGATTTGGACGACCCAACAGTCAATCGAGCGACCGTCCACGTCGAGTCGATCCTCTCGCAGCGACGTCACCTGCTCCTGGCCAGCAGTTGTATCCTGCAAACCAAGCGCCACTGAACGCCCGACATGCATGATGTAGGCGGAAATATTCTTTTCTGTTATGTTTCGTTCATCAACCTCAGTGTCAGGCGGAGCCACCCTTGCTTCGAAATACTTATTTTGCTGCTTGAGGTAAAGAAAGATGTTTTCGCCGTCGACGACGGTGACCGAAGGACCAAATCCCGCAACGTCGCCCTCGAGATGTACTTTGTTCGGTAGTTCTATTGCGAGATCTAGATACGTTGAGTGCTTATTAAACTCATTTCCGTTCGGCCCCAGTTCTCTCAACTCGACTGTCGCGACGAAGTGAAAACTGCCGGCGCTAAAGTAGTTGTCCCGAATCTTCCGAACCAACTCAGTGGCGTTGGGTTGAGCCTGGGCGACAGCGCACTGAAAGAGGACTGGGGCCAGAATGAGTGCATGCATTCCGCTCGTCTCAACCCCGCGCCCGACGCCTCGGCTTCTCTTCCACCACGGCCGGCTCCGCCGCGGTCTCCGATGCTGCCGGTTTCTTGGCCATCGCCAGGCTCGCCTTCAGCGCTTCCAGAATATCCACGACCTTGGCCTGCTGCGGTTCAGGCGTGGCGACGATTTCTTCGCCCTGCTTCTTCGCCTCGATCATTTTCAGCAGGTTGTCGCGATAGTCGTCTTTGTATTTTTCCGGCTCGAACTCGCCCGCCAGCGCCTCGATCAAACTGGTTGCTAGCGCCAGTTCTTTTTCCTTCACCAGGCTCAAATCGGTGCGGAACTCGTCCACTTTGCGGATCTCATGGGTGTAGTACATGGTGTGCATCAGCACACCGTTCTGGCCTGGACGCAGGATCACGATGTGCTCGCGATTGTGCATCGCGATCTTCGCCACGCCCACGTAACCGGTCTTTTTCAACGCGTCAAAGAGCAGCGCGTAGGGCTTTTCGCCGGCTTCGTCCGGCGCCATGTAGTACGAAGTTTCCAGATAAATCGGGTCCACCTGATCGGTCTTCACGAACTCCAGGATCTCCATCACCTTGGCCGTCTGCGGCGCGACTTTCTTGATCTCTTCGTCCTCGATGACGACGTAGCGGTCTTTCTCGTACTCGAATCCCTTGACGATTTCGCTACGCGGGATGGGTTTATCCTCGGTCTGACAGTACAGGACCTGTTTGACGCGCGAGCCATCGGCTTTGTGAAGCTGATTGAAGCTGATGCTTTCACTGCGCGCTGCGCTGTACAATCTGATCGGGAACGAAACCAGCCCGAACGTGAGGTGCCCTTTCCATACCGTGGATGCCATGTGCGATTTCCTCAAGCCTACTATATCTCAAACATTCCACGGATGTTCTGTTGTTCATGTCGCTTAACAAATACGTCGAGAAACGAAAATTCGACCGCACGCCGGAGCCGGCTCCGTCAGCCACGGAGCAAGCTGCGCATCCGCTGACGTTCTGCGTCCAGCGGCATCACGCTTCCCATCTTCATTACGATTTGCGTCTCGAAGCTAACGGAGCCCTAAAATCCTGGGCGGTCCCCAAGGGTCCGACGCTCGATCCAGCCGAGAAACGGCTCGCGATGATGGTGGAGGATCATCCGCTCGAATACGGCGGGTTCGAAGGCGTCATTCCGAAAGGAAACTATGGAGCCGGCAGCGTGATGCTGTGGGATCGCGGCAACTATGAGCTTCTGGGCGACGGGACCGCCGACGAGCAGCTCGTGCGCGGCGATTTCAAATTTCACTTGCGCGGCGAAAAACTCTCTGGCGATTTCGCGCTGGTGAAAATCAAGAAGAGCAAAGGGAATGAGTGGCTGCTTCTCAAGAAAAAGGACGCGTTCGCGAAACCGGGTTGGGATCCGGAGGATCACTCGCGCAGTGTTCTCACGCGCCGCACGCAGGAAGAAATCGCACGGGAGCTTCCGCCGCCCGAAGCGGCCTCCAAGCCGCATCGCAATATCGAAGGCGCGGTGAAATCGCCCATGCCGCAAAATGTTTCGCCGATGCTGGCGCAGATCGGGAAGGGAACTCCTCCCTCCTCCGACGACTGGCTGTTCGAAGTGAAATGGGACGGTGTCCGTGCGATCTGCTACGTCGATTCGGGCCGTCTCCGCATGGTCTCGCGCAATGGACATCCGATGGAGCGCCAGTATCCCGAGCTTTCGATTCTTCCGCATCACGTGGATGCCGGCACCGCGATCCTGGACGGTGAAATCGCGGCGCTGGATCAACGCGGTCTGCCGAGTTTTGAAATGCTCCAGCGGCGGATCAACGTCGCCGAAGCGGGTGCGGTCGCCACACTGGCTCGAAAGGATCCGGTCGTGTTCTTCGCGTTCGACCTTCTGTACCTCGACGGCTACGATCTGCGAGGCGTCCCATTGGTCGAACGAAAGCGCGTGCTGAAGGAAATCCTAAAGCCGGGCGATCTGGTGCGATATTCCGATCACTTTGCGGGCAACGGTGCCGCGCTGTTCGAGGCGAGCAAGGCGCAGGGACTCGAAGGCATCGTCGGCAAACGCGCCGCGAGCTTTTACGAATCGCGCCGGACGTCGGACTGGTGCAAATGGAAGATCACCAACTCGGCTGAATTTGTCATCTGCGGATTCACCAAGGGCGAGCGCGATCTATTCGGCGCGCTGGTGCTGGGCGTTTACGATCAGGGCAAGCTGCTGTGGGCTGGAAACGTCGGCACCGGTTTCGATCGCAAAATGATGGAGACGATCCACGCGAAGCTGCTTCCATTGGCGACTTCCAAAGCGCCGCTCGATCCGGATAAGAATCTTCCGAAGGAAGTGACCTGGACCCGGCCAGAAGTCGTGTGCGAAGTGAAGTTCAGCAACTGGACCGACGAGAGCCGCTTGCGCGCTCCTGTATTCATGGGGCTGCGTCCCGATATCGAACCGCGGGAAAGCGTTCGTGAAGAAGCCCCGAGCCGAACGGAATTGCTCGCGCCGGACCTGAAAGAGGCGACGCTCACTATCGACGGGCAGCGCCTTAAGTTCACGCATCTCGACAAGCTGTATTATCCGGACGACGGCATTCCTAAGCGCGATCTGATCAACTACTACGATGCGGTCGCGCCGCTGCTGGTCCCGCATTTGAAAGATCGTCCATTGTCGCTGCGCCGCTATCCCGACGGCATCAAGGCCGAGGCATTTTTTCAGAAGAACACACCGGAAAGTTATCCCGGCTGGTTGCGAACCGAAACCGCGCCTGACGGAATTCGCTACATCGTGGCCGACAATCGCGCCACGCTGCTGTATCTTTCGAACCTTGGCTGCATCGATCAGAACCCGTGGATGAGCCGCGTCGGCTCGTACGAATCTCCCGACTACGTTCTGATCGATCTGGATCCCGTGGAGTGCTCTTACGAAAAGATCGTAGAGGCCGCGGTACTGGTCCGCAAGAAGCTCGACTTGGCCGAACTCGAAAGCTATCCCAAAACCACCGGAGGCGACGGCTTGCATCTGTACGTGCCGCTGGAACCTCGATACACCTATGAACAGGTGCGGTCGGTCGCGCAATTGCTCGCCGAGCTTGCGATCGCTGAACGGCCGGATCTGTTCACCACGCCGCGCGCAGTTTCGAAGCGCCAGAAAGATCGGGTGTATTTCGATTGGGCGCAGATCGCGGAAGGAAAAACCATTTCGGCGCCATATGTCGTTCGCGCTTACGCTGGAGCGCCGGTGGCGACTCCGCTCGCCTGGCGTGAAGTGAAGCCAGGGCTGCGTCCCGATCAATTCACGATTCGTAACGCGGTGGCACGGTTCGATCGAGTCGGCGATCTGTTCGAACCCGTGCTCACCAAGCCGCAAACGCTGGAACACGCGATCGAAAAGCTGGCGGGAGCAATGCGCCGCTGAGGATGCACATTTTTGTTGTAATCCTGTTCGATCCGGGGCTCGTCAGGGAGAGATAAGGAGTAAGTCACTGAAAATGAAAACTTCTATCGTTTTCTCTTTGCTGGCTGCGGGGGCTCTCCTCGCCCAGCCACCCGCGCCTCGGCATGGATTTGGCCCCGGTCCTGGACCTCGCGATTTTGAATCGCGCCTGACTCAGAACCTCGGTTTGAACGCCGAGCAGCAGAACAAAGTTCACACGATTATGGCGGAATCGCGACTGACCCAGCAGGGCACGCATCAGCAGATGCAGACGCTGCAAGCGTCGCTGACGGAGGCGATCAAGGCCGGCGACGAAGCGAAGATCGACTCGATTACCCAACAGATGGGCGGCCTGCATCAGCAGCAGACCTCGAATCATGCCAAGAGCATGGCCAAGATCTATTCGAGTCTGACGCCCGATCAGAAAACCAAGGCGGGTCCGAATCTGGAACTGCTGATGGGCGGTCCCATGGGTGGACGTCCTCCCATGACGCGGCCGAGGCCGGCTGGACAGGTCCAGCAGTAACAATGAAGTGAGTGGCGCGGCTCGCCTGGCGCCACTCAAATCCTTCTAGCCGACAGTAGGAAAGGTCTTCGAGATGTGGTCGTGCCAGGTCAGGCTCTCTTCGTCGACCAGCGCCCATACCAATCCGAGTCCGGCGGAGAGCAGACTGAGAATCCCGGCGACCTGGCGCATCCCGCGCTGCTCGCGGTCGGGCGTACGGCCGTCGAAATCCACCAGCCTGAGTCCGGCGAAGCGCATCCCCGGCGTGTCGCCGTCCGCCACGCACCATAGGAAGCGATAAAACAACGTCATCACCACGCCAACTCCCAAAAAGAACGGAAGATTCTGTTTGGTGAATGCGATCACGCCGCCGGAGACGAAAAAGATCGCCAGAAATACGCCCATGGCCATCAGAACCATGGCTGCGTCGAATGCAGCCGCAATCGCACGGTGTGCGGGCAGCGCTACAGGTGCGTCGCAGTAAATCACTGCCTCTACTTGCGTTCCGATGGCCTTCGGTGTGCCGGGAAAATCGAGTGATTGCTGCGACTCCGAGGTGCGGCGCGAGTGTGACCGCGAAGGTGTCCGTGCTGCGCGTTGCGCCTCCTCGTATTCCTTCGGGCGCATCGGTGTGAGCGTCGGAATAGGGATGACCTTGGGGCTGCCTGCTGCGTCCCTGAATAACAATGGCTGATACACCGGATTCTTGGCCGGCTCCACGGCTTTCGGAGGCTCAAAAAGGACCGGCTCGTCATCGTCGAGAAGAGCCGGGGCGGTGGATGTGGATAAAGTTAGATTTGTGGACGCCTCGCGCGGAACTGGAAGATGCAGGCGACGTCCGCAGCGCACGCAGCGGCGCTCGTCCGATTCATTCCACGCCTGGCAATAACGGCATTGCATGCTTGACTATCCTCGCACGGCTCTGTTACGGTTCTCGGTTGAGGCTGAGACGTAGTTCCACAGCGGCGGTTCGTACGATCGCCTTCATCCTTCCTACCATAATCAGGCTGGTTTGTCACCAACAATGTTTGTTTCGATTTGTCTTACTACCCTTATTCACTTTCGAGTTAGGGGCCCAGGTTTTTCATCCCGCATTGCCGTCTCCTCCGCCGGAAGTGCGGCCTAGTCCGAACGCGAACCAACGAATCCTCACGCCGCGGCCGGATGCGCCTCCCCAGGGCGAATACAATGTCGTGGCCGACTATCAGGAAACGGATGGTCCTTGGCGTCACCTGCGCGGACATGTCGTCATCGATACTCCCGACATGCAGATCAAGGCAGACGAACTGGACTATAACGAAGATACCGAGGATGTCGAAGCTCGCGGGCACGTCCATTTCGAGCACTTCGCGCGAGGCGAAAAAATCGATTGTGAGCGCGTCGAGTACAACCTGGATCAGGAAACCGGGAAGTTCTACGATCCTAGCGGCTCCGCCCAATCCCAGATCCAAGCACGGCCGGGGATGCTGACCACGCAGAATCCATTCTATTTTCACGGACGCTGGGCGGAAAGACTGGGCGAGCGCTACGTCCTCTACGATGGGTTTCTGACGGACTGCACTGTGCCGCACCCTTGGTGGCGCCTCAAAGGGCCGCGGTTCGATGTGATTCCGGGCGATCATGCCATTGCCCATCGTGCTTGGTTCTATCTGAAGGGCATGCCGCTGTTCTATACGCCGTGGTTTTATAAATCCCTTAAGAAGCAGCCACGTAGAAGTGGATTTCTCATCCCCAACATTGGCAATAGCTCGCTGCATGGCGAGATGGTTGGGATCGGATACTACTGGGCCATCAACCGCAGTTACGATCTCACCTATCGCGGACTGTTCTACACGCAGGCGGGACTCGCTCATCACGCAGAGTTACGCGGTAAGGTCAATGAACGCACTGACTTCGATCTCCTTGTTTCAGGAATCAAATCAACTCAAACCGCCTCCCCCAGTGGAGCAAAGGTCAACCTGCTAGCGAGATCCGATTTGGGGGATGGCTGGGAAGCGCGCGGAAACGTCGATTATCTGTCTTCGTTCGCGTACCTGCAGCAGTTCACGCAGTCGTTTAACGAAGCGGTGTTTTCCGAAACACATTCAGTCGGTTATGTTACCAAGCACTGGTCCGATTTCGGCGTCGATTTCGTGGCGCAACGAAACGTGAATTTTGAGAGCACCACGCCCGGCGATACCGTCGAGATCCGTAAACTTCCTTCCGCCGAATTCACCCAGCGCGAGCACCAGTTCGATTTGAACAAATGGCCGATCTGGTTCGGGTTCGAATCGAGCGCCGGGTTGCTCAACCGTAGCCAGCCGGGTTTCGAAACGGCCCAGTTCGTCGACCGGCTGGATTTTGCACCGCACGTCACCACTGCGTTCCGCTGGCATGACATCCAACTCACGCCGACTTTTGGCGTGCGCGAGACAGAGTACGGCCAGAGCACGCTGAATGGATTCGTCGCGAGCCAGGACATTCTGCGCAGCTCGCGCGACCTGACGGCCATACTATCGCTGCCGGGCTTGGAGCGGATCTTCAATGCTCCCAAATGGATCGGTGAAAAAGTCAAACATGTGATTGAGCCTCGCATCGAGTACAAATACGTGACCGGTATCGACCAGAACTTCAACAAGGTCATCCGGTTCGATGAAATGGATCTGCTGACCAACACCAATCAGATGGAGTTTTCGCTGACCAACCGGTTGCTGGCGAAAGACACGAATGGAACCGTGACCGATCTTCTGAGCTGGCAGGTTCGCTGGGATCGCTTTTTCGACCCGACGTTCGGCGGCGCCGTGCAGTATTGCGGCGGACCTTCGCAACCGCCCTGCCGGCGCAACGTGATCGCCAGCGAACTGGCGCTTACCGGATTCGAATTCCTGGATCAGCCGCGCGCCTATTCGCCGGTGGTGAGTGTTCTGCGCGTTCAATCCAGGGTGAACCTGGAATGGCGCATGGATTGGGATCCCTTGACCAAAACCATTACCAACAGCAGTGTGTCTGTGGACGGACGCATTAAAAAATACTTTTTCGGCGTCGGCCACGCGCTGATCCACACGGATCCAGTGCTGCTGCCGTCGGCGAATCAGGTTTCGGGGTTGATCGGCTACGGGAATGCGAACAGCCGCGGCTGGAACTACCGGTTCGACATCCACTACGACTATCGTGCATCGGTGCTGCAATACTGGCAGGCCTACGTGACCTACAACACCGATTGCTGCGGGATCAGCGTTCAGTACCGCCGCTTTTCGATCGGGTCCCGCGACGATAGCCAGATTCAGGTCGCGTTCGCGGTGTCTAACGTGGGGACCTTCGGGACTCTGAAGCGGCAGGAACGGATTTTCTGAAATTGTGGCGCACGCACTCGTGCGTGCCGCGTCGAGACTCCTCTCGACGCCGCCGGGGGGCGGACCGCCTGGTCCGCGCGCGATCGCCTGATCGCGCTTCTCGTCAACAAAATCAGGTCTACGAACGCGCGACTAGGCCGATCGGGGGATCGGCCGCGGACCAGGGGCCCGCCCCCCTCTTGCGCCGAATCCGGTCGAAAGTCGAATTTTCTGCAGCCTCACTTGGCGTGCCGCGTCGAGACTCCTCTCGACGCCACCTCAAGTGAAGGGTAGCCGTGCGTCGGCATGAGTGCCGACGCGGCACGCAAAAGTGCGTGCGCCACAACCACTGGACCGTCCCAGTCAGCCCAAAAGCGCCGGACCCGCTCACTTGCGTTCACGGTTCGGTGCCCCGCGATGGGGTTGCAAAGCACGGCACAGAACCACGAGCGGCAGCGAGTGGATACTAGAAATGAAATCGGTAGCGGATCTCTCCGTAGATCTGGCGCGGATCGAAATAGTGGGTTCCACCGAACGTCAGGCTGTTGTCCAGAAGGAAGCGCCGGTTGGCGACGTTCACAGCCTGCACCGCAACCGACCAGTTCTCTCGAAAACTCTTTCCCATCGACAGATCGAACGTGGTGTGCTGCGGCAGACGGGCGGGGCCTCCGTTGTCCGGGAAGCCAGAACCGTAGTACAGGTTCGTGGCGATCCAAGCGCGGCGTGGCAGATTCACGTTTTCTCCCACGCTGAGCGTGTGCTGCTGGTCATGGTCCAGCAGGAACAGGTCGCTGGGCGGAGCGAAGAACGTGAGACCGCCCGTTCTTTCACCCCAGCCCTGGGCCCGCTGACTGGAATAAGCCAGGTGCATCTGGCCGCGCCGCAGGATCGTCGGCGATCGTAGCGTCACTTCCCAACCGTCCACGCGGGCGCCTTGCAGCGTCAGCGGAAGGAAGATATTCGAGTTACCCAAAGCATCGTGATCGAAGAAGTTTCTGCTCTTGGTATGGAAGTGATCGCCGTCCAGCGTCCAGCCGCGGAACGGAATGGCGATGCCGAACTGGTTCTCCTCGTCGCGTTCGCCATGCAAAGGCAAGAATCCGAATCCCTGATCGAGTGCGAAAGCTGCCAGCGATCCCGACACGGTCGAAAGCGGGGGCGCTTGATAGAACCTTCCGTAGAAGCCGCGCAGCACCCAGTTAAAACGCGGCAAACGAACCGCGGCGCCCACGCGAGGGTCGGCCGCGTTCTCAGCGATCGAGCCCTGAAAATGCGATAGCCGCACTCCCGCGTTGACGGTCACCCACGGGTTGATTTTGAATTGATCCTCCAGGAACACGGCCACCAGTCCGCCGGAGGGAGTCGAGGGTTGCTTAAGCGCGAACCCGCTGCCATCGGTCGCGGTGATTCCGAACACGCGGCTATCGTGCTCTCCATAGGCGTACACACCGGCACGCGCATTGTGACGCTTCGATACGCCGCTGAGCGCGACTTGCGCCCCGCCATAATGCGTATCGAGCTTGTCGAGCGTACTCAATTGAGGATCGTTGGGACCGCCGATGTAGTTGGCGCGATTGAAATGATAGAAGGGCGAAACCGTTAGCAACACGCCCGGCAGGGGCGCGTGGACCCAGGAAAAGTTGACCAGCGCGTCTCTTTCCTGATCGCGATCCCGCACTCCGTTCTCTTGATCGGCCGGAGCGTTGGGAATCTCGTAGTCGTCCCTGCGAACCGCGGCAACCAGGCGAAACTGGTCCTTTGGGGAAGAGTTGTAAATCAAGGAGCCGAATCCACCGAAGCCGTCGCCGCGATCGTGAATGACGGCGGACGTCGGCGTCGCCAAGCCAAGATCGCTGCGATTTCCGTTCAGGCCAACATAATAGGCCAGACGTTCGGTATGGCTTCCAATGGTGAAGTGGTCGTTGGTCTGGTGGAAACTCCCATAGGTGGCGACCAGCTCGGCTTCGTTGTTCCGCTCGAAGCCGGTTCGAGGGACCACATTGAAGACACCGTAGGTGCGATCGCCATACTCGGCGGAGTAGCTGCCACGCTGGACCTCCAGGTAATCGATGTCCTTCGGGTCAAACTGAACTCCCACATTGCTCGCAATACTGGTGTTGGGCACCGGGACGCCGTCGATAAGCCAGGAGACCTGGTGCCCGCCCCGGATATGCAGCAGATCGTGGGTGAGGTATGCCCCAGGTACAAAACTCGTAATCATTCGCAAACTGTTCGATTGATCCGCGCCCGGAGTTCGATCTACGTCCTGGCGGGAAACCAGAGTGGTTGGCGTGGAACTTTCCTGGCTGACCGTTTCCGGGCGCTCGGTGACCTGGACCGATTCCCTTGCGGTGGCGACGTGAAACTGGAAATGCAGAACCGGCGAACTCGTGGAGTCGACGGTCACCGGCTTTTCCACGGGCGCGAATCCGTCGCGCGTGATCGTTACGCGATACTCGCCCACAGGCACTGCGGCAAAGTGAAACTCGCCGTTGGAATCGGTCTTGCCCGTCTGTTTGAATTCCGACGAAACGGACTGCAACACGACGTTGGCGTCGGGAACGGGCCGATGGTCGGGATCATGAGCAATCCCGCGAACGGTCGCGAAAATCGTCGAGAACAGAGGTAAAGCTAAGAGAATACAAAAGATTGGCGCACCTGAGCGTCTGGTCATATTCCTCCACAACTTGATCAACTAATTTGAGTAACGGCTGAAAATGCGGACGATGTCCGAATCCGGCCGTGAAATCAGCTCAGCAGAAGTTGGATGGAGGACCGCGTTTGGAGTTCGAAAATCCGCGGTAAACGGTGTATACGTCGTTCGACGTGTGCAGGGTCGCTGTGAAGGACTGTGGTGCGTTATAAAGATGCAGCGCCGCCGGTAGAATGGTGCCGCCAAATCCCGGGGCGGTGCTGGTGCGTGGGAAAAGCGGACACTTGGCTTGAATCGCCTTGACTGAAGGAGCGCCCGGCGATTCCTGCGCCATATCCGACATGGCGCAATGGTGTTTCCCGCCGCGGCGGCAGCACTCGGGAAGACTCGAATCGCCGTTCGCGTGCAGCGCCGGCACGATCAGCGGGATCGTGAAGAGTGCCAGCAGCAACGATGCAAGGAAGCGGCGCATGCTCTATAGACTATAAGACGTTGTCGAACGAAAAGTCTTCCGTGATTCTAACACTCTGCTAGTGCGGTGGTCCGAAGCCTTGGCGAATATCGTGCAGCACGCTCAGGATTCCCGGTACCAGCGTAATCACGAAAAGGGCCGGCAGCACGAAAAGCACGATGGGGAACAGCATCTTGATTCCCGCTTTGGCGACGGCTGCTTCCGCGCGCAAACGGCGGCGCGTTCGCAGCGAATCGGCGTACACTTTCAGCGCCTGCGAAAGACTGGTGCCGAAGCGCTCGCTCTGCACAATCATCGCGGAAAGCGATTTAATGTCTTCAACACCGGTGCGCCGCACCAGTTGTTGGAATGCTTTGGCCCGTTCCTGTCCGGCCCGCACTTGCATGACGACGGTCGAAAACTCCGCGGCAAGCTCGGGATAAATGTACTCTAATTCTTCGCTGACACGCAGCATGGACTGATCGAGCGCCAGGCCGGTTCCGAGCACGATCCCCAGCAGATCCACTGCATCGGGCAGCGCCTCCTGCAGCCTTCGCCGGTAGCGCCGCACCATGCGATGCAGCACCTGCTGCGGAATCAACCACCCCAGCAGGACGGCGGCCGTGATCGCGACAAATTTCTGCGCCGGTTCCTGGTTGCGCTCCAGGAAAATCGCCAGCGCCGCAACCGCGGCCAGGAATCCGAAGTGGAACGCCGCGTACACGGCCAGTGCGCGCCTCTGCCGGACGCCAGCGTGGGCCAGTTCGCGTTCGCTATCCCGCAGCCAGCCTTCGCCGCCGGGAACCAGGCTGATGGTGTACAGAAAATTGTCCAGAAATCCTCCGCCACGACGCCGCTGCGCGCTGGCGGAGGTCGCGATGGCGTGCGATTGCAATTCCTCCAGGCGGTCGTTCAAGGGATCTTCGCGATCGCCGAACAGTTCGAACCCGGACCACACGATGGTGGCCAGTGCGACCGCGAGCAGCAGCGATAGTACGATGGGCGCCAACATCACAGCCTCGGATTCGCCAGCTTGCGGATCACCAGAATGCCGATGGCCTCCGACACGATTGCGTAAGTGAGGAAGAGCTGGCCCGTGCTGTCGGTATACAACAGCCGGATGTATTCGGGTTTCATGATCCAGAAACCCAGGCCGACCACGAACGGAAGCGAGCACAGCAGCGCCGCGGAAAGCCGTTGCTGCGCCGTGGCGGCCTTCAGCTTGGCCGAAAGATTGAGCCGCTCACGAACCAGCAGCGCGAGATTTTCCAGCACCTGCACCATGTTGGCGCCGGTCTGTCGTTGCAGGATCAGGCCGGTGATGAAGAATTTCAAATCGATCAGCGGGACCCGTTTTCCGAGCCCATGCAGCGTCTCTTCGATAGGCGCGCCCAGCCCTAACTCCTCGATCACCTTGCGGAATTCCATACGCACTGGATCGAAGGTCTCCTGCGCGATGGTCTCGAGACCGGCATGAATGTTGTGGCCGGCTTTCATAGAGCGATTGAACAGGTCGATCGCGTCCGGCAAGCTTTCTTCAAACTTGCGGAGACGGCGGTTGCGGACCATGCGGATATAGATAACCGGAATGGCGCCCAGCGCCAGGGAAATCCCGATCTGAAGAACTAGCAGGCTGAGTCCCGCCAGCATGAGCAGGAAATAAATCGATACGGCGATGATGACGCTCAGCGCGAAGACTTCGGTGGCGCGATATTTGAGATTCGCTTGATCGATATACTCCTGCAAGCGGCGCAGCACGCCGATCCAGGCAACGAAATCGCCCAGAGGAGCCAGAGGGCCACGCCGATCCCGTCGCACCAGGTCGCCAGGACCGCGGCTGCGTCCGCCGCCGGCCAGGCGCAGATCACGCAGGCGGCTGCTCAAAACATCGTGTGCGCGCTGCTGCGGAACGCTGAAGGCATAGTAGGCTGCCACGGCGAAAGCGCCGGTGAAAATCAGGAATGCAGCGACCAGAAACATGTCCTACTGGTCCATCCTGTGGGGCGGGCTGGTAGCCCGCGCGCCGGTTTGTAACCGGCGCAACGTCGAGCGGACTTCAAGTCCGCTGCAGGCTGCAAGCCTGCCCCACGGTCCTTGCAAATCGGTTTCATGATGACGGGGAGAGCTCATCACTGCTCCCTCAACTCGTGCTGTTCGGCAAACAGCGACGATGGCAGGTTCACGCCGTAAGCCTTCAGCCGGTCCAGGCAAACGGGATAGACGCCGGTGGCTGCGAATTTTCCAAGCACGCGTCCGTGGGCGCTCAGGCCGCTTCGTTCCAGAGTGAAGATATCGTGCATCTGGAGCTGATCGTCTTCCACTCCGGTCACTTCGCTGATCGCGGTCAGCTTGCGCGATCCGTCGCTCAGCCGCGCACAGTGCACCACGATCTGAATCGCCGAGGCGAGCATCTGGCGAATCACGTTATCAGGCACATGCGAGCTCGCCATCATGACCATGGTTTCCAACCGCGTAAACGCGTCGCGCGGGGAATTCGCGTGAGTGGTGGTCATCGACCCATCGTGACCCGTGTTCATTGCCTGCATCATGTCGAACGCTTCCGGCCCGCGGCACTCGCCGACGATGATGCGATCGGGCCGCATACGCAACGCGTTGATCACCAGATCGCGCTGCGTGATGGCACCGGCGCCTTCGATGTTCATCGGACGAGTTTCCAGACGCACCACGTGGGCCTGTTGCATTTGCAGCTCCGCGGTGTCCTCGATAGTCACCACCCGCTCGTCTTCGGGAATAAAGCGGGAAAGCGTGTTCAGCAGCGTGGTTTTGCCGGAGCCCGAGCCACCGGCGATCACGATATTCAAGCGCGCCTGGACGCAGCCGCTCAGGAAATCCAGCATGCCGGAAGTGATGGTCTCGTTCTTGATCAGATCGCCGGTCGATAGCAAACGCCGGCCGAAGCGGCGAATCGACAGCACCGGTCCGATCAGCGACAGCGGAGGAATCACGGCGCACACGCGCGACCCGTCGTCCAGGCGCGCGTCGACAATAGGCGAAGAATCGTCGATGCGCCGCCCGATGTTCGAAACTATCCGGTCAATGATCATACGCAGGTGCGCCTGATTCTTGAAGCGGACGTTGGTTTCCACCAGCCTGCCGGCGCGTTCGATATACACGTTGTCGAAGCCGTTCACCAGAATGTCGCTGACGTTGGGATCTTTGAGCAGCGGCTCGAGAGGTCCCAGGCCGAACACTTCATCGAGCACTTCCTCGATCAGGCGGTCGCGCTCGGCGATGGTCATGGGGATCTGGCCACCGGAGATCAGCCGCTCGACCACGTTTCCGATCTCTTCGCGCACCCCTTCTTTGCTGAGCGACTTCAGCTGATCGGGCGACAGGGAGTCGAGCAGCTTCGAATGGATCTGAGATTTGATCTCGAACCATCGGTCGGCTCCGGAACCAGGGCGGGGAAGCGTTCGTGAGGACATCTCTTACGCCGATTTTGCTTCGACTTTGTCCCCTTTAGTTTTGGCGACGAAGGCGCGCAGCGCGCGATCGAGGTCGCTGTTGGCCGCCCGATCGGTCACGAATGGACGGCCTTTGTTCACCGCGCTCAACGCCGCGGGCGATGCTGGGATGGCCGCAAACACCGGCTGGTTGAGCGTCTGGCGGATCTGTTCAAGGCTGGCGAGATTCGAGTCGGCCTTCTTCTGATACTCGTTGACGACGACTTTAAGTTGATCCGCATGGAAGCCGAGCCGCATCAGCGCCGCGATATAGCGTTGCGCATTGCGGATCGCCGGAAAGCGCTGGGTCACAACCAGGAACACCACACTCGCGCTATCCAGCGCCGCGAGGACGATCTCATCCGAGATCCAGCGCCCCGCGTCGATCACCACGGATTCGTATTTCTCTACCAGAAACCCAGCGAACTCGCGAAACATGGATTCGGTGAAGCGAATGCGATGCTCCACGTGATCCGGCGGACTGGCCAGCAGCAGACCCGATGGATCGCGCGTAACGAATCCCTCAAACAGCGCTTGATCCATGCGCGAAAGATTGTCGCCAACTTCTTCCAGCGAATGTTGCGGCGCGCAGCCCAATTGCGTCGCGCAATCGTGTCCCGCGAAATCCAGATCCACCAGCACGGTCGGCTGCTTCCTTTGCGCCAGCACCGTCGCGAAATTGACGGCCAACGTAGTGGTGCCGACGCCGCCCTTCACTCCGAGAAACGCATAGATCCGCCCCAGCCGGCTCGTACTCGACGACGTCCGCCGCGGAGCGCGCTCCAGCCGTGACATCACGTCGCGAAACTCACCGCGCTTCACCGGCTGGACCAGAAAATCGTTGCAACCGGCGCGCAGGCTCGCCATCACCGTCTCGGAGTCGGCGTGATAGTTCGAGGCGATGATATAGATTTCCGGCGCGGCCTGCTTTACTTTCTCCATCGCCTTGAGCGCGCTTTCGGGATCGCTCGCCAGGTCGACAATCAACGCAGCGTCGGGCGTTCTCTCCAGATCCTGCAAGACGCGGATGTACAGGTTTGAGGAAACCTCCGGATAGGTCGAAAGGACTTTGGCGTTATCGATGTTGAGCAGGTTTTCGCGAATGCTTTCGCGGAAGTGCTCATCGGAGGACGCGACTAACAACGAGATCGGCATGGCAGGTCCTTATTCTACGGCAGGCAGAATCCTTGCTCCGGATCGCACCCGCCGCCTTCCATCGCAAGCGACGTTCGAAAATCGGGAATGATCACCGGAGGCAGGCCCAGCGACGTGACGAACGTACTGAACTGGAATCCCGTGACGCTCACCGTTACCGTGTCAGGAATACATCCCGTGGTGCATTCACCGTCGCACTGAAACGGCGTAAGCTGGCCCGTTGCGGGATCCTTTGAAAAATAACTGACGCTGATTTGCGCGGGTCCGTTTTGGATTTGCACCTGATCGATCATGGGTGGAATATTATTGCGCATGAAATCGAGAACGTTGCCGGCCGATCCTTCCCAGCAATGCGTGGTGGCGTAGCTCGCGCCGGCGCGTGTGAATTCGTTGACGCTGTGCCAGACCCACAGAAGCTGCGAGGTGAACAACAGCGCAAAGGTCATGGGCAGCATGACGCCGGCATACGCGATCGCGAATTCGAGCGTCATAGCGCCTTTATGTGCCTGGGGGGCGGACCCCCTGGTCCGCGGCCGATCCGCTGATCGGCCTGCTCGAGCCGCAGCCAACGCGATCAGGGGATCGCGCGCGGACCAGGGGGTCCGCCCCCCTTTAGGTCCCGCCATACGGCACCCTCACGCTGGGACGGAGTGGAAACGGGTCCACCGCGAATCCCCAAAACACTGGATGAACGGAGTAGTTCGTCAGCGAAACGACGATGAAATCTGGTGGACGTCCGCCCTGGCTCGCGTCGCATCCGGCGGCCGAGCAATCGCACGGCACGATCTGTCCCGACGCTGGATCGTAGCGTTCGATATTGATCTGGAACATGCTCGGCGTAAGGCCGGGCACCAGCGGATTGTCGGCGGACTCGGTGGTGCCGCTAATGGCATAATTGATCGCCGCCTGCACATTCGCATCCTGGCCGTCGCAGAAATTCACGCCCTGCTGCGTTCCCAAATATCGCGCCAGCGTGAACATGATTTTCTGCAACATGTAGTACGTGTAGGTGACGCGCGCCAGTTCCACCGTCCCCATCAGCAACGCTATGACGATGGGCAACAGCATCGCCGTCTCGACCAGTACTCCTCCGCGCCGGGCTTTCCCCCTGTTGGTCATTGGTGGATGACCACCTTGCCGGGACCCGCTGAGATCTGGCATCCATCCAGTCGTCCCTGTTTCACCGGCGCGACGCTGCCTGCGTACATCGCGACGAACCGGCCGAACGAATCCGCGGGATTCAGCGCGGTGGACCCTTGCGCCGGGATCAATAGAAATTGCCGGAACCCGAGGACGGTCATCGGCGCGCCGCCGCTCACCGTATCGACAATGGGTATGGTGACGATGCGCCGCCCGTCGCCCGCATAGTCCGTGAACGCGTCGTAGTCGTTGAGATCGGTGTCAGGAGGATAGATGGTCGCCAGATCGTCGATGCCCGCGATCCCGCTGCAAGCCGCGGTGGGAGTCGACTCGAAGCGCGCGTCCAGGCCGCACAGTGCGTTGGTGACCACTGCGGCGACTTGATTCGTGTTGCACTGGTTGACGGCTGCGTTCAGCCAGATCGTTTCCGTATTATTGACGCGAAAGCAAGCCTGTCCGCTATCTGTGTTGCCCGGCACTCCGCCGGCCGCGTCGCGAAAAGCTTGAGAGGATTCGTCGGGAAAAACCACGGCGTTCGGATCCAGGCGGTTCAGCAGAACGTAATTCATCGCCTGCGAAGCGCCCGGCAGCAGCGGCGGCTGCGGAGTTCCGGTGCACAGATAGGCAAACGAATATTTTGTTCCCGGAATCAGGCCGAAATCGGTTGCATCGGAGCTGTCGATAGCGGCGACGGCCATGGGTTCGATCCCGCACGCCATGCATAACGGCGCGCTGATTCCCGCGACGGCTGTAGCGGCTACGCCGATGTTGCGATCGGTCAGCAGCGGCATAAAGCTCCAGAACAGAAGCTTGGTTTGCCCTGTAATATTGATGCGGACATGCCTCGCCTGGGCGCCGCCGGTTTGATTGGCGCTGGCCATCGCATCGGCAAGCGTCGCAAACAACCCGGGATCGGAAACCGTGCTGATCAGCGTTCCGTTAGTCTGGCCGATGGGAAATCCGCCAAAATAATAGTTATTCGTCGTCGCCTGTGCGGCGGCGGTAGCGGCGCCGGCGGACGCATCAGTGCCTATGAGTCTTTGTGCCGCCGCGATGGCCGCCGCGCTTGCAGCCGACTTCAATTCGCCCTTGATCGAATAAATGATCCCCAGGTCGACCGCGAATCCGATCAGCGCCATCGCCACGGGCACAAGAATCACCAGAAGTTGCACCGCCGTCGCGCCGCGCTCGGATCGCTTACTGGTTGGGAACCTGGTGTCCACGCGGTCCTACAAACTCCGGTTTCTTTTCTTCTTTCTTCTTGTCCTTCGCGCTTTTCTGGTCAGCGACCGACGGCAGGAACGGCAATACCGTTTGCGGAAGCGGCACATTCTCACCCGGCGTCAACGGCTTGACGAAACGCGGTGTCACCACCACCATCAATTCATCCGACGTTTTCTGCGTCGACCGGCTGCGGAACAGGTTTCCCAGGATCGGAATGTCGCCCAGGCCGCGAACTTTGTTCAACACCTGCGTCACGCGATTATCGATGAGACCCGCTATGGCGAAGCTCTCGCCGTCCTTCAGCACGACCTCGGTTTCCGCAACTCGCGATGAGATCGCCGGAATCGTAAATCCGTCGAGCGTCACCGCGTTGTTGAAATCCAGCGCGCTCACTTCTGGCTTAACTTTCAAACTGATCGCACCCGACGCCGTCACCGTGGGTGTGAAGTTGAGCTGCACGCCGAATTTCTTGAACTGGACGGTCACGATCGGCGCGATGCCGCCGGTGGTAGGCGTAGCCGTGATGGTCGGGAACGGAAACTCGCCGCCTGCGAGAAAACTCGCATCCGATCCCTCCACCACGATCAGATTCGGCTCGGCCAGAATCTGCAAGAGATTTTGCTGTTGCAGCGCTTGCAGCGTCGCGCCCAGGTTCAGATCCGGCCGGAAGATAAACAGGTTCAATAAATTCGAAAGATTGAGATTCGTATTGCTTAGGTTGTTGTTCTGAAATTGGAGCTGCGAAAACAGCGGTTCCGAAAACTGTTGCGTGGACGTAGCACCCACCGTAGTGCTGTTGCGGCTGAACAGGTTGAATCCGAACTCCGAAAGCGCCGCGCGATCCACGCTCGCGAACTTCACTTGCAGCAGGATTTGCCGTGGATCGGGCGTCTGAATCAGATTGACCACTTTTTTCGTATACGTTGACGCGAGCGCTGCGGCGCGTTTGTATTGGTCCGCATTGTCGACGTGGCCCGTGAGTACGATGGTGTCGCCGTTTCCGGTAAATCCAATTTCCGTCCCAGGCAGCGCGGATTTGAATTCTCCCTCGAGCGACCGCTGCAGTTTGTCCGCGTCCGACGTATCTCCCAGAACAGTGATGTCATACTGCTCCGGCGATTTTTCAGCTTCCCAGATGATCAGCGTGGTGTGCCCCGCGCCCTTGGCGTTCACCATCACATCGCGCGGGGAAACGATGACCGCGTCGGCGATTTTCGGCTCGGCGATGGCCACGCGCACGATGTCGCGGTCGAATTGCAGCAACTCGCCTTTTCCCACGGTCAGCGAAAGCGTGCGCACGTCGGCCGCGAACGCAGTCAATGCGATCAGCAGAAGTGCGGCTCTCATGGGAAAACTTCCTGGACGTGCTTTTCTCCGCGATAAACGTCGATCACGTTTTTCGGTTTCGGAGGCTCCTTTTTCTGGACAATAACGGGCGGCTTGTCTACTACCGGCGCGGGTTTCGTGCGTGCGACTTCGGTGAACGGATACAACTCGTGTGAGGTGGTCGCACCAGGGTCTTCTGCGCTCGAGTGATCTAGAGGATTGCGAAGCGCCAGGCTGATCTTCCCCTGGTTCTTTGCCAGTTCGATGCGCTGGGCTTGCTCCGGAGTCACCAGCAGCGTGGCGGAAGTCGTGGACGGCCGCGCCGTCTGGGCAATGGATTGCGCCGCTGCCGCGCTGGTTCCTTCGGTGTTGCGCCCGATCGCCAGCACGATCGCGTCTTCCAGAATCGTCGTGGTCACCGCGTCCGCCGGTTGGCCCGGCCGCGTGAACAACACGTCGACATGCGAGCGCGGCTGGATCAATCCAGCGACGCCACTCGCGTCTGTAATCGGGACCGCGATGGCGCGCTTGCCTGGTTCGATGCTGGCCGCCAGCCCGTCTACCC
Organism: Bryobacteraceae bacterium; assembly: GCA_035568415.1. Classification (GTDB taxonomy): domain Bacteria; phylum Acidobacteriota; class Terriglobia; order Bryobacterales; family Bryobacteraceae; genus Palsa-187. The sequence goes on from DATMOC010000022.1 coordinate 25,223, forward strand.
CAGTCGAGCTGCCGATTCTGGCGAGCGTAATCAGCTCATTCGCGCTCACCGGGAAGAGTAGCGGATGATCCACGGCTTGGTTAGCGTCGCGAATCGCGAGCTTGGGAACATCGTTCTCCGGAACGCGCACGACTTTCAGATCCGCCTTGTGCAACAGCGTTCCGGCGGCCATATCGCGCGCGGCAGCTTGGATGGCGATGGTCTTTTCGACTTTTGGCGCCTTGGTTGAGCTGTACAGGATCCACACCAGCAGCCCCGCGGAAATCCACGCTCCGATAAAAATTAAAAGGATTCTCTGGCGTTCCATCTAGGGAGCCTCCCACAGCGTGGCGACTGGATCGGTTGCAAGCCTGGACCAGCCGGCGTGCTCGAGCGCGTCGGCGAGCGCGGAATCATTGGGCAGCAGCGCGTGCGTAAATCCGAATGAACGGACGATTTCACGCCAGCCCGGCCGCGCCGTGTTCAATACGAAGTAGCGTTGCATGAACTCCGCGCCGTAAAAATCACTGCGGCCGTCGAAAAACACTTTGCGCGTTCCGCTGTAGCGATAGATAAGATAACCCCCGAAATGATCGGTGGCCGCGATGCGCGCGTTTTCTGGTAATTGCGCGATCGTCTCAGCGGCACGAACGGGATAGTGCTTCGCTGAAAATCCGATCTGCTGAGAGAAAGCCGGCGCTCGCAGAGCGATCAACATCAACGCCGTCGCTACCACAGTGAAAATCGCCCCGTTGACGCGTGCGTCGATCGCGCGCAGTCCGGCGGAATAGTCGAGGGCCATCTTGAGACGCCGAACGCCGTGAAGGGCTTGGGTAATCGCGCCATTCGCCAGCGGCAGCACAGCCAGCGCGACCAGCGGGATCACTCGCGCCGATCGCAACGCCGCAAACAGGAGCACCGAGCCCACCAGAAAATGTGCGAATTTTCTCTGCGTTAGCGCGAGCACCACGCCCAGCGCGCCTAATCCCATGGTCAATGCGACCTGCGTTGCGCTCTTGTCATGAAAGTTGAACGACTGGAACTCGGCGATCCGCGACGTCAGCTCCTCGTTGCGCAAATAAGCCAGCACGTGAGCATGCAAATGCCATCCGTAGGGATTCAAGAAACTCCCCGCCAGCGCCGCCAGCGCGATCCACACGAAGCGCAGCGACTTGGCGCGGTCTGTTAAGAAATGTCCCGCCGCGTAGAGCAATGCGATCCCCGGGCCCAGAAAAAAGCTCGCGTGCAGGTTGGCCCAGATCGCGCTAACGCCCGCCACAGCCAATAGCGAAGGCCAGCCAACACGTCGAACCCGTTCCAGATACAGCATCGTAGCCAGTAGAAACAGCCATCCGAAAACATGCGGCCGTGCGAGCCAGTGCAAGCTTGCCGTAGTGACCATCGGTGGAGCGAGTAGCGCGGCAATCAGGAAATCGCCGCCCGCCGCGAAGCTTAGCCGGCACCATAGCCACGAGCATGCCCCGATGGACAACGCCGTCAGCACAGCCACGCCCCGTAAACCATCCACGCGATGTGCCAAGCCCATCAAGACGTCCGATCCCCACTCCCAGTCGATCCAGGGCTCTCCTGCTTTTGAGAACGAATATGGATCGGTCCGCGGCAGCGTCCGGGTCGCCAGAATCGATTCGCCGGTGCGGATGTGCCAGCCTGTGTCGGAGTCGCGAAACAACTCGCCCGCCCCGTATAGGAACAGGCAGTAGGCGAGCGTGGCCATCGCCAGCATCGCGGCAAGGTTGGGCAGCAGCAGCGCCGGCAGCATGAATCTCGCGGCGCTATTGTCCGCCCGCGCCAATGCTCTGTACGCCGGTGGTAATGCTCTGATACAAGCTGACGATGACTTGGGAAAGCTGATTCACGGTGGCGATCAACGCCAGACCGATCGCAGCCACAATCAACGCATACTCCACCAGGTCCTGACCCTGCTCATCCCGAATGAACTGAACAATAAATTTCTTGATCATCTAAATCCCCTCTAAACACCCGCGATGCGAAAATGTTGCGCGCACTACGGAGTGCCCGCGACGAACCATCCAAATGTCGATGCGACTCGCTTCCAAAAGTTTACCGGAGCCGCCGCCGGAATCGTACTAGGCTTGCCATCGTGCTCGGCGACCAGCCGCAGATTGGCGATGGCGGCCGGAAAATCGGACCGGAATTTCAGCGCCTGTTCCAGTTCCTCCCGAGCCTCTTCATAGCGACCTTGCCCGATCAGCACCGCGGCCATATTATTGTGCGCCGCCGCCGGACCCGACGCTCGCTGCCATTCCGCCAATGCCTCGGCCGGCGCCGAAGCCGCGATCAGCGATGCACCCAGATTGTTGTGCGCGATCTGCGACCGCGGATCGATCTCGATCGCCTTACGAAACTCCGCGGCCGCAGCTTCGGCCCGCCCTTGCAGCATCAGGTTGTAGCCCAGATTATTGTGGAGCGCGCTCCGCTGCGGATCGATCGCCAGGGCCGCCCGGTGCGCCTCCTCCGCCCGCGCAAACTCGCCGCGCTCATCTTCAAGGATTCCTTCCAGCGACCGCAATTCCCAGCTCTCCCCAGGATGCTTCGCCAGAAAGTTGCCGATGACGGCAAGCGCCTGTTCGGGTTCCGCCATTTGACGCAGAGTCTTAGCAAGTTCCAGCGCCGCGATGCTCGAATCCGGGAACTGCGCTGCCGCCAGCCGCTCATGTTCCAACGCCAGATCCGGCAACCCGCGACGAATATACCAGCGCGCTAACAAAATGCGTGCATTCAGGTCCCTTGGATTTGCCGCGAGCTGGCGCCGCAGCGTACGAGCCTCCACATCGCCCTCGCCCGCATCGGTCGCGTTTTGGACCTGCCGCGCCATCACCGTCGCCACCGAAGTGTGCGCCCCCGCTGGAGCAAGCGTCTGCACCTGATGTGTGCACGAACACAACACCCCTGCCATCGCGATGGTCAAAACCAGCCGGTTCAAGGTCGTACCGCCGTAGACGATTCTGACGCGCTCGTGTAGTACACTCATCCGTACACTTTTTCGAGACTTCTCCGTCCAAATATGGTATTTAATACGGAACGGGTGTTTATAACATAGATGCAGTATCGGTTGCAAACCGGCCTTCTTTTCATTGCACTTTTCGCGGGCACGCCGGCCATGATGCGTTCCCAGACCACCGCGACTTTTGGCCAGGTGATCTCCCTCGGCTACGCGCCCAGCGACTTGGTCCTCGATGAAAGCCGCCAGCGGCTGTACCTGGTCAACACGGCAGCCGGACGCGTCGACGTTTACGATTACTCCCATCAAAACGTGATCGGTTCCGTGCAGGTCGGTCAGACTCCGCTCAGCGCCGCGATGTCGATGGACGCCAGGTTTCTCTACGTGACCAATCACGATAGCGCGACCCTCAGCGTGATCGATTTGACGGCGAACGGTCTGGGGGCCACTTCAATTTCGCTGCCGGCCAAGCCGCAAGGCGTCGAAGTCGGAAACGACGGCCGCGTACTGATCTCCACCGACGGCTCCGGCACCACCAGCACCACCAACACACTGCTCATTTTCGACGCGTCGCAAGGAGGTTCGAACCAGGTTCTGCCGGTGGTGTTTGCGCCGCCCGCCCCCACGCCTCCCACGCTGCCTCAGTTAACCGCGCGGCCCAGCACCATCTTCAACGGGAAGCTACAGCGCACGCCGGATGGCAAATACATCGTTGGCGTAAGCAATATCAACAACAACGCTTCGACCGTAGTGTATGTCTACGAAGCGGTTTCGGGGACCGTTTTGCGCAGCCGCATCGTGGTGGGCGTTTCGAGCACTATGTCGGTCGCCCCCGATGGAGCCACCTTCATGGCCGGATTCCGTCTGTTCGACATTTCGACTTTGAACGCGATCGCACAGCAGAATACCGCGAACGCGCCCTTCACCGTCGCCGCAGCATTTTCCACCACGGCCAATGTCGGAGGCAGCGTGTTTTCCCCGGATGGAAAAACGCTGTATGGAGCATTCAACACCGCCGCGAACATCACGCCGACTCCGGCGCCGCAATCCACCACGTTGCTGGTTTCCGATCCGCGCAACCTCGCCATCCAGCTTGCCATCAATCTGCCGGAGAGCATCGTCGGCAAAATGGTCCTGACCTCGAATGGCAGTGACGCGTGGGGCGTCTCCGCGTCCGGCGTCACGCACTTGCCGATCGGGAAAATGTTCACCTATCCGATCCTGATGCCCGAATCGACCACCGTGTTCCTCGCTCAGGACGATTGCCACCCCGGCATCGCGCAGGGGACCCTGAAGATCAACAACCTCGGCGGCGGGACGCTCACCTTTGCAGTTCCCCTCACCACCCTCAGCGCGGCCCTTGAGGTCGACGTGCGCAGCGGTCTCGCTCCGTCCATCATCACCTTCACCATGGACCCGGGCCGATCGGCCGTGACGCGAACACCGGGGACGAATCTCTACACCGGTGTCACACCGGCCGGCTCGGGAACCGCGATCAGCCTCACGCTCCAATCGCCCAACGCGATCAACGTTCCGCCCGCAATCCGCATTTTCATGAACTATCGCGATTCGACCATGCGTGGTCTGATCCACCCCGTCCCCACCACCACTACCGCGGCTGAAGGACTGCAGGACATCGTGCTGGACGAGCCCCGCAATCGCGTGTACATCACCAATTCCGGCTACAACCGCATCGAGGTTTTCGACACGCAGAGGATGCAGTTCCAGAATCCGATTTCTGTGGGCCAGCTTCCCCATCAGATGGCCATGGGCCTGGATGGATCGACGCTCTACGTCGCCAATACCGGCGGTGAATCCATCTCCATCGTCGATCTCGATCGGCAGCAGATTACCGGCACCATCCCGTTCCCGCCGACTCCCGCGGCCGGCAACGCGGCTGCCGTATCGGTTCGCGGGATGGCGATGGGACTCAATGGCCTCGAAATCGTCCTGAGCAACGGGACGTTGTGGAAAGTGATCGGCGGCCAGGCGGAACCCCGTGTCGGCACATCGATCACCGGGATCAACGCGACTACCGGCGCCCAAACTGCGCTGCCGGGTCCCACAGCGACGGCGATGCTTGGCTCCGATGACGGCGCGTCCGTCATTCTGCTGAACGGAACGGGCGGCGCATATCTCTATGACGGACTCTCCGACGCGTATACCTCGGCGCGCCAGCTTTTCGGTGGAACCACGCCGATCATCGGTTACTATGGCCCGCTTGGCGCCGCTCTCTCTGGAAGTTTCCTGTTATCCGACGGCCTGGTGTTGAATCATTCCCTCACGCCGATCGGAGGCGCGGCGAGCCCCGGCCAATTGACCATCACGCCCCCGACCGGACCCGGCGGAGGGGGAGGAGGAGTCGGCGTCAGCAGTACCGGCCTCCGCAACGTCGCTGCGGTCGCTCCGGTCGGCTCCAGCGCCTTTGTACGGATGACCACGCCGGTCCGAACCTCGCTGACCAGCACCACCAGTGACGACATCCATACGACTCTTGAAGCCGTGGACACCAACACCGGCGCGACTGCCGTTGCCGCGCGAATGCCCGAGAATCCGGTGTCCACCGTCCTCGGCGCCTCCCGGATTCAGGTTCCTCCCCGGCAGATGGTCGTGGACTCGGTGGGCAACGTCTACGCCATCACGCTTACCGGTCTCAGCGTGATGCCGCTGACGCCGTCGGGCACGGCGACACAGCCCCAGATCGCCGCGAGCCGCGGAATCGTCAACGCCACCGACAACACCACGAATTTCAAACCCGGCTCCTTCATCAATATCACCGGCGTAAACCTCGCTTCGGCCGCTGCAGCCAATTCACTTCCCGTGCCGGTAGTGCTGGGCGGATCGTGCGTGCTGATCGATCAGGTCGCCATCCCGCTGTTGTCCACTTCAGCGGGACAAATCTCCGCGCAGATCCCCGTGAACGTGCGACCGGGCGCGAACGTGGTGCAAGTCCGGTCGCTGGCTACCGCGCAACAGAGCACTCCCATCGTGGTGACCGTACAGAAGCCGTAGCATGAGAGCGGTCCTGATCTGTGCCTTTATTGCCGTGCCGATGAGCGCGGCGACCCTCGGCCGCGTGGTTCCCCTGGTCGGCGGCGCCAGCGACGTGGTCCTCGATGAAGTTCGCGGCCGCGTCTATCTCACCGCGACTACTTCGAATCTTCTGCAGATTTACTCCCTCCAGCGCCAGAGTTTTCAGACCGCCATCCCGACCGATCAAACGCCTTTGGCGGCGGCGCTATCACGCAACGGAAAAGTTCTTTACGTCGCTTGTTACAACAGTTCCGTGATCGATGTGATCGATCTGGACGCACTTATTATCACGACGCGTGTGAGTCTTCCAACGCGGCCCGAAGGCGTGGCCGTGGGATCCGATGGCCGTGTGCTCATTTCGACCGCCGGTTCCGGCACCACCGACGTGTTACTACTGTACGATCCATCGCCGACCGCCGCGGTCACGTTGAGCGCGCTCGCCGTCACGCCGCCCGCTCCGGCAGCGCCCACATTTCCGCCGGCCTCGGGACGTCCGTTTCTTTCCAAGCACAGCCAGTTGGTGGCGACGCGGAATGGATCGCTCATCGCCGGCGTCAACGTCCCTGCGGCCGGGCCCGCGACCGTGTTCGTGTATGAAAGCGCGTCCGCCACCGTTCTGCGCGCTAGGGCAGTTGCCGGATCATCCACTGCGCTCGCCATTTCCGATGACGGAACTAGGATCGCCAGCGGTTCCGTTCTGTTCGACGCCGCGACGCTTCTCATCCTTGGGCAACAAAACGTCGCGAACGTGTCCTATCCGATCCCGCCGGCCACCAGTTTCACTCTGGCCACCAACCAAGGCGGTGGAGTTTTTTCACCCGACACCCAGACGCTCTATCTCGGCCTGAACGTCGCACCCGTCCAGGGCGCCGTAACCGCCAGCCAGTTGATGCTGAGCGATCCCGATAATCTTCTGGTTCACATGGGAATCCAGTTACCGGAAAATCTCGCGGGCCGGATGGTCATCAGCGCGGATGGATCGAACGCCTACGCGCTGTCGGATTCCGGATTCGCGATTCTTCCGCTGGGCACGATTTTCCGCAGCCCGCTGGCGGTTCCCGCGACCACGGTGGCGCTGCTGAACTTCGATCCTTGTGGAGTGAACGCGTCAACCGCGGCGGCGGCCATCGCGATCAACAATGCCGGAACCGGCCGCGTCACAGCCACCGCGCAGCTCCTTCAATTGACTGGACAGGTGAATCCGCCGAGCCCCCTTACCGCGCCCTCCGTGCGCAACTCGTCATCCGGCTTCACCTTCAGCTATAACGCGTCCGCGACGCGTGGATTGGGAACCGTGAACCCTCCCCACGATTTCCTGATTCAATCCCCGGAAGCGATCAATATTCCAGACCATGTGCGCGTCTATGAAAACAGCCGAGTGTCAGAAGCGCGTGGCAGTATCGTTCCGATTCCCACGAACATCTTCTCCACGCCGACGCTCGCCGATCTGGTGTTCGACCAGACCCGCCAGCGCCTTTATATCGCCAATGCGGGGTTCAATCGCATCGAGATTTACGATCTCGCACAGCAGAAACTGCTCCCGCCGGTAAAGGTCGGGCAGCTTCCGAGTTCTATGGCTCTCACGCCCGATGGCAGCACGCTGTACGTCGCCAACGTCGGTGCGGAGACCGTCAGCATGGTCGACCCCGACAAATTGCAAATCATCGGCACAGTGAGCTTTCCGCCAATTTCGTTTGGATCGACCCTCGCTCCGGTCACCCCGGTAGCGATCGCGGCCGGACTTAACGGCCCGCAGGTTCTGATGAGCAACAGCACGCTGTGGAAGATCGTCGGGACCACCGCGTTTCCGCGCCCCGCCAGCGTGATTCTCGGGGCCACTCCTGCCGTCGGAAGCTCCATGGCAGCAACGCCCGGCGGCGAATTCATCATCCTTTCGGCCAGCAACGGATTCGCCTACCTGTACGACGCCTCGCTCGACGATTGGGTCGCGGGCCGCCAGATTTTCACGCCCGCCGCGCAAACCGGCTACATCGGACCGGTTGCGGCAGGTCCCAGGGGACAGTATTTCGTGGTCAACGGAACGCTCCTGAATCAATCGCTGGTACCCGTGTCGACGCCCTTCGGCCTGGTTTCGGCCGTCGCCGCGATCGGAGATTCCAGCTTCGCGATTGTTTCTCCGCCTCCCGCCGCCGCCGCGAACGCATTGCCCACCACCGCGCCCACCGTGCAACTCATGGACGCGAACAGCGGAAATGTCACGTCGCAGGTGAGCGCGCTCGAAGGACCGGCGACGCAGATCGCCGCAGTAGCTCGCGCCACGGCGATTGCAGGACGCACTCTGGCGATCGATCCGGTTGGCGCCACGGCGTACGCGATCACCACCAGCGGTCTGAGCATTATTCCCTTGGTTCCAGTGCCCGCCGGCGGACGTCCGCAGGTTAATCAGCGCGGCGCAGTCAGCCTCGCGACGCTTCAACTGCCCGTCTCTTCGAACGGACTGCTCGCGATTCTCGGACAGAACCTCGCGGCGACCGACTCTGCGTCATCTACGCCGCTACCAACGACGCTCGGTGGTACCTGCGTCACGTTGAACAACATCGCGCTGCCGCTGTTCATGACCAGCGCCACCGAAATACACGCGCAAATCCCGCCGAATCTCGCCGCCGGATCCTATCCGCTGGTGGTTCATTCCCTCGCGAACCATGCTGCGTCAACGTCGCAAACTCTGTCTGTATCGAAGTACGCGCCGGCCGCCCTGGTCGATGGCAGTGGGCAGATTGCGTTGTTCCACGCCGACGGTAACTATGTGAACGCCGATAATCCCGCGAATCGCGACGAGCCGCTGACCATGTACGCAGTCGGCCTCGGTCCCACCACCGGCGGAGCAGTAGTCGCCGGCACGCCGTCGCCATCCAGTCCGCTCGCCCAGACCGGCACGGTCCAGGTGTTCTTCGGCAATCCAGCCTTCGTGCAAGCCGGAATCATCGTCGATTGGAGCGGCTTGACGCCTGGCCTGATCGGCGTCTACCAACTCAACCTGCGCGTCCCGGGATTCCACATCAAGGGCGACGCGCTACCGGTCACGCTGCGCATCGGCGGCGCGAACAGCTCAACCACCGGTCCACTGGCTCCCCACGTCTGGGTCAACTGAAAAGCCTGCGGAGCAAGCTTTCCGGAACGGATCCGCACCCCGGACAGCTTACAGCGTCGGCTTTAGCCGGCGTCTTATCACGCTCGAATCCGCAACTCTATTTCCGCCGCCGTCAATAACTTCCCACTTCCGTGCGACCGCGATCGGCACTGCACCGGCTATCTTTGGCTCAGAACGGTTTGGCGCTCTCATCGGCTTCCAGGCCTACCGCGCGGCGGCGAAGTTCTCTGAGATTCTCCCATCGCAACGTGACATGCAGCTAGCTTTTAGTGTGACGATGAGCGAGCGCCTTCTGCGTTAGTTTGTGGCGAGCAGTCGCACGTGATTGTGGCGATGCCGTTCCG
>DATMOC010000023.1:0-36428 GCA_035568415.1 Bryobacteraceae bacterium
GGAATTCTGATCAGGTCCTGCTCAGGACTGGCGCTCGACATACACCGCGGTCCCATAACATAGCACTTCCGTCACGCTTTGCATCACTTCGGTCGCGTCATAACGGACGCCGATGATGGCGTTCGCACCCATCTGGTCGGCGTGCTGGCACATCAGATCAAACGACTGCTCGCGAGTTTTTTCGCACAATTCGGAAAGCAGCGTGATGTTTCCGCCGACGATGGTCTGCAGCCCGGCGCCGATGGTCCCGAAGATCGAGCGCGAGCGCACCACAATCCCACGCACCAGGCCGAGGTTCTTGGTGATGCGATAGCCGTCCAGCGTAAAGGCGGTGGTAACCATGTTATGGGTCATGCTGGATTATCGCATTCGGTACAATCGCAATCCAGTAATATTGTTTCGAAAACGGGTTAGCCGCGAATGCACACGAATACACGCGAATCGGACCCAAGCGTACTTACTCTGTGCGCAGTGCCGTGACTGGATCCACTCCGATCGCGCGGCGCGCTGGGAACCAGCAGGCGGCCAGAGCGATCAGCGCCATGATCCCGATCGCCATCGAATAGGTGAACGGATCTGTTGCGCTGATTCCGTACAGGATTTGGCCGAAGAATCGTCCTCCTGCAATCGCAAGTGCGATGCCCACGGCCGCGCCGATCCCCACCAATACCGCGGTATGCGACAAGACCACGCGCACCACCTCGCCCTGCTTCGCACCCAGCGCCATGCGGATGCCGATCTCGCGCGTACGCCGTGACACGGCGTAGGCGGTGATTCCGTACACGCCGGTGGCTGCGAGAACGATCGCGAGCAATCCGAACGCGCCCAGGATCGCCGCGGCGACGCGAGCGGGAAACAGGGCCAGACCTAATTGATCGGTCCAACTTCCGGACTCGGCGAGCGTAATGGTCGAGTCCAGTTCCATGACGGCGCGACGCAACATTGCGGTCACCTGGTCCTCCGGCAGCGAGGAGCGCGCAAGCAGATTCGTGCTGGGGCTCCACGCCTGCTCGATGGGCTGAAATACGGCCGTCAAGGGAGCCTCGCCCAGCGATCGATACTTGCCGTCTTCCACCACGCCGACAATTTCACGCCACTCACCTTGCTTGGAGTCATTGCGGAAACGTTTGCCGAGGGGATTTTCGCCCGGCAGTAATTGGCGCACAAAGGCCTCGTTGACGATCGCCACCCGGCGCCCACCTTGCTTGTCGTTGTCGTCGAAGTCGCGGCCAGCGATCAGGCGCGTGCGCGCCGTCCTGAGGTATCCGGGAGTGATGCGATGCATCGCGGCCAATGTCATGTCGGCAGCGCTCAGGACCGGCTTGCCTTCGATCGCAATCGGGCTGTTGTTCCACTGCAGCGTCAACGGAAGGCTGTCGATGAACGCAGCGGATTCGATTCCAGGCAGCGATCTGACGCGGTCCAGCAGGCGATGCTGAAAATCGCGGCTGCGCGCCTCGTTGTAGCCCTGTAACTGAAGGTCGAACTCGACCAGGGCGGCGTGGCGCGGATCGAATCCAAAGGGAATGGAGAGCGCGTGCTGCAGGCTTCGCACGACCAGGACCGATCCGATCAGCAGCACCACTGACAGCGCTACCTGCGCCGAAACCAGAACGTCGCGCATTTGAAAGCGGCGCAGCCGCTCGGCAACGGCTTCATTTTTCAGCGCGGGTGCGAGATGCCCACGAACCGATTGCAGCGCGGGCGCGAGTCCGAAGAGGACTCCGGTAAGAAGGGACACGGCCCCGGCGAACAGCATCACGCGCAGGTCGACATGCAGCGCCGGAAAAACCGGAATGTGGATAGGAGGTCTCCATGCCGCGAACATGTCCGCCAACCACACTGCGAGAAGTAATCCAGCCGCTCCGCCCAGAAGCGAGAGCAGCAGGCTCTCGGTCAATAGTTGACGGACCAGATCGCCGCGTCCGGCGCCCAGGGCGAGACGAATCGCGGTATCCTTCCGCCGGTCCGCCGCGCGGGCGAGCAACAGGCTGGCGAGGTTCACGCACGCGATCAGCAGCACCAGGCCGGCGACCGTCATCAGAACCACGGCGAACGTGCGGATGGTTCCGCGCAGAAAATTTCCGAACAGGCCCGCCTCCGACAGATGAATCTTCATTCCCTGATTGGTATCCGGATACTCGCGGCTGAGTTGTTCGGCGACGACGCTCAGCGCCGCTTGCGCCTGGGGCATGGTCACGCCGGGCTTCATTCGGCCTACGATGAAGTAATTCTGGTTGCCGCGGACGTCCAGATCGTTATTTCCCGGCTCGATCTGGGGCTCCATCGCCATGGGAACGAAAATGTCGGGCGTGTAGATCATCTCGGTGCCGATGAATCCTGCGGGTGCCACGCCTACAATCGTGTAATCGAGTCCATTGAGTTTGACCCGGCTGCCCACCGCGTTCGGGTCCCCGTCGAATCTTCGCTGCCAGAAGGCGTAACCGAGTACCGCCACGGGATGGCCGCCGCGAGTGACGTCGTCATCGCGATGCAACACGCGCCCTCGGGACGGGCCGACGCCCAGCATGTCGAAATAGTTTCCGGTGACCAGGTATCCCCAAGCCCGTGAATTGTCGCCACCACCGCGACTGAAATTGATGGTATCGATCCGATATGCGGCAAGACCCGCCAGGACGTTAGTGCTCCGGTCGCGAGTGTCAATGTAATTGGGAAAGGACTGCACTGGGAATTCCGTCTTAAACGTTTGTGTGTTCAGCGAAACCAGTTGCTCGGGATGATCCACAGGGAGGGCGCGGAACATGACCGCATTGACCGCCGTAAAAATCGCGGCATTTGCGCCGATCCCCAGCGCCAACGTTACAATCGCGGCGATCGTGAAGCCGGGGCTGGAACGGAGCCTCCGGAAGGCAACGATGAGGTCCTGTTTGAGGCGATCCATGCGACTGTATACGACGTATGCTACCGAAAGTTTCATTTATGTCTTAGACATACGCTGGTACACTATAAGATTGAGTGAAATTGAACAGCGCAGGCAGACCCTCGCTGCGCGCCTGCCCGAACTTAAGGTCGACGCGCTGCTGGTTTCCTCAGCCGCCAATGTCCGTTATCTATCCGATTACACCGGCAGCAACGGCCTGATCCTGATTACGCGGTCCGAGGCGCTTTTTTTCACCGATCCGCGCTACGCAATCGAGGCATCGCAGAAAATCACGTGCAAGGTACAGGTTGTTAAAGGGCCTCTCCTTGCAGCGGTGGCGGCCGTTCTCAAGCGTAAGCGGCTGAAAAAAATCGGCTTTGAATCCGCCTGGCTGCACTACGAAGATTACGTCAAGCTGAAAGAGGCGCTCCCCCTGGCCGCAGGGCCCCATCCAGTGGGCCGCGTCATCGAATCGCAGAGAATGGTGAAGTCGCCCGCCGAGATCCAGCGGATTCGACGAAGCGTCGCGGTGAACTCCGAAGCTTACGCTCGAACGGTGAAACGGGCCAAGGTTGGCCTGACCGAGCGCGAGATCGCGGCGGAGCTGGATTTCCAGATGCAAATGCTGGGGGCCGAGAAAGCCGCGTTCGAGACGATTGTGGCGGCGGGCGACCGGTCGGCATTGCCCCATGCACATCCGTCGGCGAGGCGGCTGGCCAATAATGAACTATTATTAATTGACATGGGCGCGTCCGTCGAGGGCTACGCGAGTGATATGACCCGAGTGGTTCACGCCGGAGTTCCATCGAAGCGCGTTCGCGACATATATAAGGCCGTACTGGAGGCCCAGTTGGCCGCGATCGACGCGGTGCGGCCCGGTGTCGCGACAAACCGCGTGGACGCCGCCGCACGGGCCGTGCTGAAGCGGCACAAGCTCGACCGCGCGTTCGTACACTCCACCGGTCATGGATTAGGGCTGGAAATTCATGAGCCGCCCAGGGTGGCCAAGACCGACAAAACCAAACTCCAGGCGGGCATGGCGATTACGATCGAGCCAGGCGCCTACATCGAAGGGTTCGGGGGCGTACGCATCGAAGATACGGTCCTGGTAACCGCACATGGGTGCGAAGTGCTGACACCCACTCCGAAAGACCTACTGAATATATAGATGACCATAGAAGAAATCAAAGAGCTGCTGCAAATCTTCAATGAAAGCGGCGTTGCAGAGCTGGAACTGCAGCGCGGCGACAACCGCCTGAGGATCCGGCGGGCAGGCGCTAATCAGGACATCGTGGTCCCGTTCGCGGCGCCAGCGGTCGCTCCGGCCCCGCCTGTACTCACTCCGGCGTCGGCTCCGGCGGCGTCTACTCCCGCGATAACGCCGAAGGCTCCCGAGCCCGATTCGGGGCACGTTCTGGTGAAGTCGCCGATCGTGGGCACGTACTACGAATCGCCGGCGCCTGGATCTGCCTCCTTCGTCAAAGTGGGCGATTCGGTCGAGCCCGGGCAGGTGCTATGCATCATCGAATCCATGAAGCTGATGAATGAGATCGAGTCGGAAGTGTCGGGTATCGTTGCGGCGAAGCTGGTGGAGAACGGCCGGCCCGTGGAATACGGAGAGGCGCTGTTCGCGATCCGGCCTCGCTGATACATGTTTGAAAAGATTCTCATCGCCAATCGCGGCGAAATTGCGCTGCGCGTCATCTGCGCGTGCAAGGAGCTCGGCATCAAGACCGTTGCCGTGTATTCCGAAGCCGACCGGCACAGCCTACATACGCGCTTCGCTGATGAAGCCATCTGTATCGGCCCCGCGAAAAGCGCGCGCAGCTACCTGGATATTCCATCGGTCATCAGCGCTGCCGAAATCACCAATGCCGACGCGGTCCACCCGGGATACGGCTTCCTTTCGGAGAATTCGGACTTCGCGGAAGTGTGCGAAACCAGCGGGCTGAAGTTCATCGGCCCCAAGCCGGACGTGATCCGCCGCATGGGGATGAAGCAAATCGCGCGCGCCGCAATGGACGAAGCGGGCGTGCCGATTCTGCCCGGATCGCAGGGTGTACTGAAAAGTCTGGAAGAAGCTCAAGAGACCGCCGAGAAGATCGGCTACCCGGTGATGCTCAAGGCGTCGGCCGGCGGCGGAGGACGCGGGATGCGCATCGTGCGCGAGGCGGATAAACTCCAGCACCTGCTGGCGCAGGCTCAGGCCGAAGCGTCCGCAGCCTTTTCCAACGGCGATATGTACATGGAAAAGCTGGTCGAAAATCCGCGGCATATCGAGTTTCAGATCCTCGCCGACGAACACGGCCATGTTGAAGTGCTGGGTGAACGCGAGTGCTCTATCCAGCGGCGGCATCAGAAATTGATCGAAGAAGCGCCGTCGACTGCGGTGAGTCCCGAGCTGCGATCCCGCATCGCCGGGAACCTGCGCGTCGCATTAAAAGGGATCGGTTACACCAACGCGGGAACGGTCGAGTTTCTGATGGATCAGGACGGGAACCTGTACTTCATCGAAGTGAATGCGCGGATTCAGGTGGAGCATCCGGTGACAGAAATGGTCACCGGCGTCGATCTGGTGAAAGCGCAGATCCGGATCGCCGCGGGGGAACCTCTGTCCGCCATTTTGACCTCGCCTGTGGAGATCAAGGGTCATGCGATCGAGTGCCGCATTAACGCTGAGCATCCAGAAACGTTTGTGCCATCGCCGGGACGCATCACGGGCTTGAATCTTCCAGGCGGCGCTGGTATCCGTATCGATACCGCGGCCTATCATGACGGCGTCATCCCGCCTTACTACGATTCCCTGGTCGCGAAACTCATCGCATTCGGCGGAGATCGCACCGAAGCGATTGCGCGCATGAATCGCGCCCTGGACATGTTCGTGGTGGAGGGAATCTACACGTCGATTCCGTTGCACCAGAAGATCCTGGCGCATCCTGACTTCATCGAGGGGAAGCTCGACACAGGATTTCTTGCCCGGATGGGGATCGGCGTGGATAAGAAATAGTTCTTTGCCTGCCTCGCGATCGTTGTCATGAAGATATCCGTGCAAACGCCAGTCCCAAAAAGCTAGGTGGCGCGTGGGCGTTCCGCGGAACGCGTGTGCGAGTCTAGACTCATGCGGTAAGGGCGCCGTCCAGACTGGACGGCTTGACACGATTTTCCCTATAATGGCTGGATGAGAGCAAAGCCGCCAACCGTAAAAGTAATTTCTAAGCCAAAGATCGCTCAGAATACGTCGGAGCTCGCGCAATACTACCTGCGTGAGCGTGGCCCGCTTCACTATAAAGAAATCCTTAGCCTCATAAAGAAGAGGGGATGGCACGGCAGTGGGGACGACCGCCGAGACGAGAGAACCGTCCACCAGGCCTTATCTTCGACTCCCATGTTCCAGCGTCGGGGCAAACGCACCGGCATCTTTGAGCTCGCTGGTCTCGGAACCGTTAAGTCATAGGGAGCAGGACTTGGTTGTGGAGGTGTGGTTTTTGCGCAGGTAAATATTGCTCCGTGACATGAACCAAGGATGATCCTCAACTTCCCACTGTTCTGAACAAAATCGAGCTACCCTGAATCTATGAGCCAGCAGACAAGCCAGCTCCTGGAAGCCTTCGAGTCGCTCCCCGAGGAGGAAAAGCGCATTTTCACTGCGGAATTCCTGCGTCGAGCGATTCCTTTCGACTCCGGCCCCCTCGATGACGAGGAAACCGCTCACGCGGCCGACCAGCTTTTTGCCCTCCTCGACGCCGAAGAGAATGACACCAGCCCGCGGTGAAGTGTGGTTGTTCGATCTCGGAATGGCTGAAAAGGTTCGCCCCGCATTGATCGTCAGCGTCGGCTACGGCGACCTCGATCGAGCCCTGGTCACGATTCTTCCTCATACGACTAGCCTGCGGGGTTCTGAATATGAGGTCGCTGTGAATGTGCCCTTTCTGAAGCCAGGAGCCTTCCTGGCCCAAAGCATCGCTACATATCCGAACGTTAGAGCCATTCGCAAGCTCGGCGCTCTCAAGAAGGAGCAGTTTGATGTGGTTTTTGACGGTCTGCTCCGTTGGCTCGGGCAATCCACTTAGAATCGATCTATGGACGCTGAGCGGCGCAGGCTGGAGGTAGCGACACGGCGCGAACAACATTGGCGACGTTGGGGGCCGTATTTGTCCGATCGCCAGTGGGGCACAGTTCGTGAAGATTACAGCGAGTACGGAACCGCCTGGGAGTATTTTCCGTTCGAGCACGCGCATCTACGTGCGTATCGCTGGGGCGAGGACGGCATTGCGGGAATCTGCGACAACCACCAGCGTCTGTGTTTCGCGCCGGTGTTCTGGAACGGCCGCGATCCGATCCTCAAGGAGCGTTTTTACGGCCTGACCTGCAATCAGGGCAATCATGGCGAGGACGTCAAAGAGATTTACTACTACCTGGATTCGACGCCGACGCATTCCTACATGAAGGCGCTGTACAAGTATCCGCAGGCGGAGTTTCCCTACCGGCAATTGCTCGAAGTCAATCGCCGCCGCACGCGCCAGGATCCCGAATTCGAGCTCATCGACACCGGCGTGTTCGACGAGGACCGCTATTTCGACATCTTCATCGAGTATGCCAAGCCCGATGCGAATGACATTCTGATTCGCATCACGGCGACCAATCGCGGGCCCGATCCCGCGCCGCTACACGTGCTGCCGTCGCTATGGTTCCGGAACACATGGTCGTGGAAGTCGAACGCGCTGAGGCCCTCGCTTAAGGCGATCGATGGTGGGATTGAAGTCGAGCATCCAACGTTGGGCTCGTATCAACTCATGTGCGATGGCGATCCGGTTTTTTTATTCACTGAAAATGATTCCAATACCCAAGCTCTGTGGTCCTTCGGGGATGGCCGCGGCAAGAAAGACGCTTTTCACGATCGCGTGATTCATGGGAGAGAAGACGCGGTTCATCCGGAACAGCGTGGGACCAAGGCATGCGCGTGGTACCGTTTCGATCTGGCTCCGGGCGAGACTCGGGTCTTAAAGATGCGTCTTCAGGAAAAAACCGAGCCGATGCGCCCGGTGCGCGATTTTGACGGACTCTTCGCGGAACGGATCACCGAAGCGGACGAGTTTTACAGCTTCTCTCCTGCAACGCTTTCGGAAGATGCGAAGAACGTGCAGCGACAGGCGTTCGCGGGATTGCTGTGGTCCAAGCAGTTCTATCATTTCGTGATCGAGGACTGGCTGAGAGGCGATCCAGCACAGCCGCCTCCGCCGGCCGCGCGCTGGCATGGACGCAATTCCGGCTGGGATCATCTGTTCAACGAAGACGTCTTGTCGATGCCCGATAACTGGGAGTATCCGTGGTACGCGGCCTGGGACCTGGCATTTCACATGATCCCCATGGCGATGGTGGATCCGGATTTCGCCAAGACTCAATTGCGCTTATTCCTGCGGGAGTGGTACACGCATCCGAACGGCCAGATTCCCGCCTACGAATGGGCGTTCGGCGACGTGAATCCGCCGGTGCATGCCTGGGCATGCTGGCGCGTATTTCAAATCGACCGGAAACTCACGGGCCGTCCGGACTACGTGTTCCTGGAAAGCGTCTTTCACAAATTGATGATGAACTTCACCTGGTGGGTGAACCGCAAGGATTCGGAAGGGAACAACATATTCGAGGGCGGGTTTCTGGGACTGGACAATATCGGCATGTTCGACCGGAGCCAGCCGCTGCCTACGGGCGGCTACCTGGAGCAATCCGATGGCACCAGTTGGATGGCGATGTACTGTCTGAACATGCTTAAAATCGCGATGGAGCTGGCGGCGAAAGTCGATCCAATCTTCGAAGATGTGGCGAGCAAGTTCTTCGAACATTTTTTATATATCGCCACAGCCATGAACGGCACTCGCGCGGGTGGGTTGTGGGATGAAACCGACGGCTTTTTCTACGACAAGCTGAAGTTTCCGGATGGCACGGAAAAACTGGTGCAGATTCGATCCATGGTCGGGCTGATTCCGCTGTTCGCGGTGGACACGATGGAGCCGGAAATAGTGGAGGAGTTGCCGGGATTTCGCCGGCGCATGGAATGGTTCATCAAGCACCGTCCCGATCTCGCCACCAACGTCGCATCGCTATCGCATGAAGGAATCGAATCCCGCAGGCTGTTCAGCGTACTGGCCCGGTCGCGATTGGAGCGCGTATTGCAGAGAATGCTGGACGAGAACGAGTTTCTGTCGCCCCACGGGATCCGCTCCGTATCGCGGTACCACGCGGACCTTCCGTTCACACTCCGGCTGGGTGGCCGCGAATACAGCGTCCAATATGAGCCAGCGGAATCGCGCACGGGGCTGTTTGGCGGAAACTCGAATTGGCGCGGCCCGGTGTGGTTTCCGGTGAACTATCTTCTGATCGAAGCGCTGCAGCGCTACAACTACTATTTTGGGGACGAGTTGACGGTGGAGTTTCCCACCGGCTCGGGGAATCGGATGAATCTCGGACAGGTGGCGGCGGAATTGTCCCGGCGACTCTCGCGAATCTTTCTGCGAGATGCGGAAGGACGCCGGGCGGTTTTCGGCGGGGCCGAAAAATTTCAGTCCGATCCGCATTTTCGGGACTACCTCCTGTTCTACGAATACTTCCACGGCGACAATGCCGCGGGGATCGGCGCGAATCACCAGACGGGGTGGACGGCGCTGGTCGCGAAACTGCTGCAGCAAAGCGGTGAGTGACTGAAATATTTTCGCGCAACGCTGGCAAAGTTTACTATCCTAGAGATACCGCTTGACCAACTCCTTCCCAGAACATAAGCGCCGATCGGTGTTCCTCGTTTTTTGTTGCACTCTGATCGGAGCGGCCGCGCAGGTCCTGATTAAGACCGGCGCAGGATCGCTGGGAGAACATCCGACGCTGGTGAAGACCGCGATCGGAATCCTGACCACACCGCAGCTCTTCGCAGGGTATTCAATGTACGGCGTCAGCATGGTGCTGTTGGTGCTTGCGCTGCGGCATGGAGAATTATCGGCGCTGTACCCGGTGATCGCGCTAACCTTCGTGTGGGTAACGATTCTTTCGGTGCTGGTGTTCCACGAAGTGTTGAATGCAGCGAAACTCGGCGGAATCGCGCTAATCGTGGCTGGAGTGGCGACGCTTGGGCGGGGCTCGCGAAAGTGAATACGACTCCCGTGAGCTCCATGCTGTTTGTGTTCATCGCCGGATTCTTCGGCAGCTTCGGAGCGGCGTTTCTAAAAGCCGGCTCGGCGCGCCTGCGCTTCCATCCGGTGGCGATCGTCACGAATTGGCGGCTTGCTGCAGGAATTGCGGCTTATCTCATTTCATCAGTCTTTTTCGTCCGTGGAATCGCGGTGGGCGAACTAAGCGTCCTGTATCCGATGGTGGCCCTGGGTTACATGTGGACCATTCTGTGGTCGCGTTTGTTTTTCGGGGAGCCGTTCACCTGGGGAAAACTCGGCGGGCTGGCGTTGATCTTCGTTGGCCTGGCGTTTCTGGGACTAGGCGCCCAACACTAACCGGACGAACTGATCCAGTTCATCGGCGTTCAGGTCGCTCACAACCCAGTATTCAGTTCCATCGCGCACCATATCGACAAAATTGTATCCGTGATCGCGGCCGGACCGCTTGAGTCGGGAGGACTCCGTGGATCGCCATGCGAACACGTTGATCACATGTTGGTGGCGCTGATACACAACGGCTGCGGCCGGATGGCCGCCGAAATAATCGATCCTGCCGCCAACCAGCGGGAATCCTTGCGGGGAAAAATCCTGCACCGGTGGGGAAAAATCAAGTTTGCCGGCGAACCACGGTTTTACGGTGTGTTGATCCGTGGACGGAACATCCATCAAGTGCCCGGCCATCAAAGATCGAACGTGGCTGTCCACCACTTCGCGCTGTACGCGATTGAGATCGGGACGCAGAAACAGCACTACAACTACGGCAGCGGCGGCCGCGAAAGCCCCGAACGCGGCCCAGTTCACTCGAAAGGGCGGCTTGCGTTCGGAGCGGACGCTCTCCATCAGTTTGGTTCGCACAGCCTGTCGCAAGGCGGCGGGGGCTTCATATCGCAGCGCACCGGCGCCCATCGCCGACCGCACGGCCATTCGCGACCGGTGCAGTTCGGCGCACACGGGGCAATCGTGAAGATGACGTTCCAGTTCGATGCTGCGCACCAGGTCGAGCTCGCGATCGAGGTAGCCGTCCATGAAAGTTTGGGTCTCCTTGCAGGTCACGTTCGGGACTCCTCGGGCACCACCAGGTGGTCGTGCAATCGTTTCCGGGCTCTTGAGAGGCGCGACATCACCGTGCCAATCGCGATTCCGGTGACATCGGCGATTTCTTTATACGAAAGGTCCTCCATCTCGCGCAGGACCAGAACTTCGCGAAATTCCGCGGGCAGTTTTGCGAGCGCGTCGCGAACGGTTTCCGCATCGGCGCGGCGTAGCTGCAGAGCCTCGGGACTGGGGGCGGTGTCGCCGTGCATGGTTTCGTCGAACTCAGTCATCAGATCCTGCACACGATTCTTGCGGAGCCAGCTATAGCAGGTGTTGCGGATAATAGAAAACAGCCACGCCTTTGCGTCCCCTCCGCGGAACCCGTCGAAGAAGGTGAACGCGCGCAGATACGCTTCCTGCACTACATCGTCCGCGTCCCCGGGGCTGCGGGTCAGCCAGCGGGCAAGGTTGTACGCGGCATCGAAGTGCGGCATGACTGCCTGCTCAAATCGCGCTAGCTTTGCCGGATCGGCCACAATTCTATTCCCACACAGCGAGCGCGCCGGTGCTTTTCGGCCCAAGCGAGCACGAATCGTTGTACCCGCCCCGCTTGGTGAAGCGCTGCGCAAAGCGATGCTTGAATCCGCGGCGATCAACGCCGTCTTCCTCTTGATTCTCCACGACTAGTACGCCCCTTCCTAGGTGCCAGACTGAGCTGGACGGTATTTTATTCCCAAACATCAGGCGAAAGTTGTGGTCAGCCGGGCCACGTCCTCGACGGAAATATTGCCGCCGCAGAAGATCAGCACGACGTGGCGCTCGGAAGAGAACTGGTTGCGCAAGGTATCGGCTGCCGCCAACGTGCAGGAGGCAGCAGGCTCGGTCAGGACTTTGAGACGTTCCAGGACGAATTTCATCGCCTCGACCGCTTCCCGGTCGGGCACCACGGTAATACTCTCGAGAAGTCTCTTCGCCATTTCCAAAGTCCGCTCGGTTGGCGCCGGAGCGCCTAACGTCCGGGCGACCGAAGTAATCGAATCGAGTGTAATGATTTCGCTCGCCGCAATCGACCTGGACATGCAATCGGCGCCCTCCGTCTCGACGCCCCAGACGCGCACCGACGGCTTCAGCGATTTCACGGCCGTCGCGACGCCACTCATGAAGCCTCCTCCGCCGATCGAAACGATTACGTCGGTCACCTGCGGCACGTCCTCCATAATCTCCAATCCGACCGTTCCCTGCCCGGCCATCACCAGCGGGTCGTCGAATGGATGAATGTAGGCCCATCCGTCCTTCTCATACTGGGCGACCGCGGCGAACGCGGCCGAGGCATTGGGAGCGAACTTCACTTCCGCGCCGTATCCGCGCGTGGCATCGACATAGTTGCGAGGCGTCGATTCCGGCATCAGTATGAGCGACTTCAGTCCGAGGGCGCGCGCCACATAGGCGACGGCTTGGGCGTGGTTGCCGCCGCTCACCGCGACGATCCCGCGGCCGCGCTCCTCTGGTCCCAAGCTCAGCGCCTTGTTGAACGCGCCGCGGACCTTGAACGATCCAGTCTTCTGAAAAATCTCCAGTTTGACGTAGACGTTGGTCTTCAAACGCTCGCTCAGCGTGGCGCTCGGAGTCAATGGCGTCCGGCGGATGCAAGGGGCGATCCGCTGGCGCGCCGTCTGGATATCGGAAAGCGTAACATCAGGCATGAACTCTCTAGTTTAGAATCTGGAAAGATGAAAAGCACTCACGCAACCCTAAAATTCGCGGGCGACGATTTCTTTGTCGCGACCCCTCCCAGCGGTCACGCACTCACGCTGGACTTCAATGGTGAACGGTCCTCCGCGCCGGGACCCTTGGAATTACTGCTGGTGGCGCTCGGTGGATGCACCGGCGCCGACGTGATTTCGATCCTGACCAAGAAACGGGAACAGGTGACCGATTACCGCATCGAAGTGCATGGAGAGCGCCGCGATGAACATCCGAAGGGCTTCAAGAAAATGGAAGTGAAGCACATTCTGCGGGGGCGCGGGATATCGGAAGCGGCGGTCAAGCAGGCCATCGAGCTGTCGGTGAACAAGTACTGCAGCGTCGCGGGAACGCTGCGACCCACGGTGGAAATCGTCTCGACCTTCGAGATCCACGAAGAACAATAATGCACGATGCGATCATTGCCGGCGGCGGACCAGCCGGTCTTTCCGCCGCGGAAACTCTGGCGCGACGTAGCAAGTCTGTGCTGGTACTGGAACAGAATCACGAGATCGGTTCGCCGATTCGCACCAGCGGCGGCAGCTTCATCGCCGAACTGGAAGCGCTGGGCATTCCGAGCCGTCTGTATCATCCGATCTTCCGTGTCCGCTTTTTAACACCCAATAACGCCGCGGTATTCGAATATCCCAAGCCAGTGCTGTGCGTGATCGACGTTCGCGGTACATTTCAATTCCTGGCGGAACGGGCGATCGCGGCTGGAGCGCAAATCCGGCTTTCCACTGCGGCGGTTTCGCCGGTTCTCGATCAGCACCGCGTCACAGGTGTGCGCACGCGGACCGATTCGTTGCCGTGCCGCGTGGTGATCGACGCGACGGGTTATCGCTCGACACTTCTCAAACAGTGCGGTCTCGACCCGGGATTCCGGCGGTTCGGCGTCGGCGCGGAATACGACCTGATCGCCCCGCATTGCGACCAATCGGAGGCAATTCTCGCGGTCGGCGACCGGATTGCGCCGTCGGGTTATGCCTGGGTGTTCCCATGGGGACGCAACCGCGTGCGCGCAGGCGTGGGCATTATTCATCCCGATTCGGTGGTAAATCCGGAACAATACCTCGATCGCTTTGTCGCCACCATTCCCGGGCTCGCGGGCGCGCAACCGGTGGAGCATCACTCCGGACTAATCCCTTCCGAGCAGTTCGCGAAATCGTTCACCGGCGACGGCATCATTGGCATCGGAGACGCCGCCGGACAAGCGTCCAGCCTTTTGGGCGAAGGAATCCGCTGGGCCATTCAAGCGGGACAGATGGCAGGCGACGCGGCAGCGGACGCCATCGAAGGAGGTGACCTTTCGCGCGAAGCCCTGCTCCCCTTCGAAAAACGCTGGAGGAAACAGTTTGGAGCTGACCTGCGCCTGGCCCACCGGATCAATCAGCGGATTGCGCAATGGGACGGCAAGAAATGGGACGAACGTCTGGAAATCATCAAACTTCTTACGCCGGAACAATTCGCCGAAGCGCTTAAAACCAATCTCACGGGCGGCTGGCTGTGGCGCTTTCTGGCCGCGAATTCTCGCGCCCTGGCTTCGACGGTGCGACTATAATCGCGGAATCCGGCACGCTAGACTGGAATTTAGAGCATTTTGAAAACAAACAAACGGAATTCCGCCGCCAAGCCTAAAGCCGCTGAGCCGTCCCGGTCGCGATATTACCCGATTGTCGGATTCGGAGCCTCGGCTGGAGGGGTGGAAGCCGTCACCCAAGTACTCAAACACTTGTCGCCTGATACGGGGATGGCTTTCGTGCTGGTCCAACATCTGGATTCGCGCCACGCCAGTGTCCTTACGCAGATTCTCTCGCGTGCCACGACGATGCCGGTCGCGTGGGCCCAACAAGACATGCGCGCCGAGCGCAATCATCTTTACGTGATTCCTCCAAACGCGGATCTGGAGATCCACGATGGCCGTTTCCAGGTTCAACCGAGGACGGCCGCGCGGGGGTTACATCTCCCGATCGATCAGTTCCTGCGATCGCTGGCACTGGACCGCCGCGGCATGGCGATCGGTGTGATTCTCTCCGGCACTGCCTCCGACGGTACGCTCGGTCTGCGAGCGATCAAAGCGGAGGGCGGCATCAGCTTCGCGCAATCGGAGCAGTCGGCGAAGTATCCCGGCATGCCCGGCAGTGCGATCACCGCAGGGGTCGTCGATTATGTTCTGGCGCCTGACGCCATTGCACGGGAGCTGGCCCGCATCGGGAAGCATCCGTATCTGCATCTGCCGGAACCCGCCGTGGCGCCACTGCTCGGCGAGAGCGACGACCACCTTGCCAAGCTTTTTCTGACGCTCCGGAACAAGAGCGGAGTCGACTTCACACACTACAAACACACCACCGTCCAACGTCGGATTGCGAGGCGCATGGTGGTACGGAAGATCGACAAGCTCCGGGAGTATCTGAAATATATCCGGGACCATCCGGATGAGCTGCAGTCACTGCATCAGGACATTCTGATCAACGTGACCGGGTTTTTTCGCGATCCTTCCATGTATCGCGCGCTACAGCGCTCCGTATTTCCCAAGTTGACGAAAAAGCGGTCGCCCGACGATTCCATCCGCATCTGGGTACCGGGTTGCTCCTCGGGCGAGGAAGCTTATTCACTGGCGATCGCCCTTTCCGAGCACATGCGGAAGGCCGGGACCAACATTCCCATCAAAATATTCGCGACGGATATCAGCGATACCGCCATCGAGCGGGCGCGCGCGGGTGTGTATCCCGAAAGCGTTTCCACGGATGTCGCTCCGGATCTGTTGCGGCGCTACTTCACAACCGGGAACTCGTCTTATCAGGTTACGCGTCCGCTCCGCGATATGTGCGTCTTTGCGTGGCAGAACCTGGTGCGCGATGCTCCATTTTCGCAACTCGATCTGATCAGTTGCCGCAACGTACTGATCTATTTTCAGGCAGTGCTGCAGCGCCGCGCGATGGACGTATTCCAGTACGCCCTCAAGCCGAACGGTTTTCTGGTGCTGGGAAGCTCGGAAACAGTGGGGCACATGTCCGATCTATTTTCGATGGCCGACAAGAAGAACAAGATCTATTCGAGAAAGCCAGGGCCACGGCGGCTCAGCATCGATTTCACGGCATCCGAACCCCTGACCATTCCATCTCTGCCGCCGCTTTCGGCGCCGGAGTCGTGGACGCCGACGGACGCAGGCCGCGAAGCGGACCGGATCCTTCTGAACCGTTTCGCCCCCGCCGGAGTGGTGATCTCCGATTCGATGCGCGTGTTGCAGTTCCGCGGACGGACCGGGCGCTATCTCGAACCGGAGCCCGGCGAGGCGAATCTCAGCTTGTTCCGTATGGCTCGCGAAGGCCTGCTTCCCGATCTTCGCGCGGCCGTCCATACTGCGCAAAAAAAAGGCGGCCCTGCTCGCATCGATGGCATTAAGGTCCGCTACAACGGCGGTTTTATCAACGTGTCGATCGAGGTGATCCCGTTCGGCAGGCCGCAGAAGGAACCCTATTTCCTGGTTCTTTTTGAAGAGCCGCCGGCTGCTCCGATTTCCCGCGGAGAGCGCTTGACTGCCGAAGCTCGAACCACCAAGAGGAAAGGCGAGAGCGAAGGCAGTGAAGTTCGCCGCCTGCGGCAGGAACTGGCCGCCTCCAAGCAGTACGCGCAATCGATCATCGAAGCGCAGGAAGCCAACAACGAAGAGCTAAAGTCGGCCAATGAAGAGATCCAGTCCTCCAATGAAGAGATGCAATCGATCAATGAGGAGATGGAGACCGCGAAGGAAGAGCTGCAATCGAGCAATGAGGAATTGACCACCGTCAACGAGGAGCTGCAAACCCGCAACCTGGAACTGGCGCATGCCAATGACGACCTGAGCAACCTGCTCTCCAGCGTGCAGATTCCTTTGGTGATGGTCGATAGCGACCTGCGCCTGCGCCGGTTCACTCCGGCCGCCGACAAGCTCTTGAACCTGATTCCCACGGACGTGGGCCGTCCGCTGCTCGACATCAATCCGAATATCGAGGTCCCGGATCTGAACGACTTGCTCCGTAACGTGGTCGACAATCTTCAGGTCGTGGAACGCGAGGTGCAAGACCGGCAGGGTCGCTCTTTTTCCATGTGGATCCGCCCGTACCGGACCGCTGAGAACAAGATCGACGGAGCGGTATTGGCGTTCGTCGATGTGAGCGCGCTCAAACGCAGCCTGGAACAGTCGCGCGATCTGCGGGAGTATGCCGAGGCGATCGCGGCAACGGTGCGCGAACCGTTTCTCGCACTGGACGAACAGTTTCGAGGGATCACTGCCAACGGGCCGTTTTACAGGGCCTTTGGCCTTACCCCGGAACAGGTAACGAATGTGTCGTTGTGGGAGATCGGGGGCGGTCAATGGAACCTTCCGCAGCTCCGCTCCTGGCTGCTGGAGAAGACAGATGTGTTCCTGCAGGGGCTGGAAGTGGAGAGCTCCTTTGGCGCGGCTGGGCAAAAGACGCTCTCGATCAACGTGCGCCGCGTTCCTTCCGCGGGCCCGATGCGTTTGGTTCTGATCGCGATTGAAGACGTTTCAGGCCGCCGCGTCGCAGAACGCGCCTTGCGCGAAACCCAGGCCAGCTTTTCGGCCTTTACCCGCGAAGCGCGAGTCGGAGTTCTACAGGCTGGCCCGCAAGGCGATTGCACCTACATCAACCCCCACGCCAGCCGGATCGTCGGCGTCGGCGCCGAGGAGGCGATGGGCCGCGGATGGATGAAGCACATCCACGCCGACGACCTGCCCCTGCTGAACGCGAAGCTAAACCTGGTACGTCAAAGCAAAGAGGGCTTTTCGACGGAACTGCGGTTTGCGGTCCACTCGAAAGGCGTCACCTGGGTCCATCTGATCCTGGTCCCGCTAATCGCGAACGACGGCGCGTTCAACGGATACCTGGCTGCGCTCACCGATGTCACCGAGCGAAAGGATCTGGAGGACCGCCTCGCCCAGGCGCAGAAAATGGAGGCGGTCGGGCGCCTCGCCGGTGGCGTCGCGCACGACTTCAACAACATGCTTACGGCGCTTTCCAGCTACGCCGCCCAGTTGCTGAATACGGTTCCCGAGGATCACGCCGCGCACAAACCGGCGGTGCAGATCAACAAAGTTGTGGAGCAGGCGGCAATGGTCACACGGCAGCTTCTGGCGTTCAGCCGCAAACAGATTCTGCGGCCGGAACGCGTCGACCTCAATCGTATTCTGCGCGACATGCACGAACTCCTCACCAGGCTTCTCGGCGATTCCATCGAGATCGACCTTTCCCTGTCCCCCCATAAAGAGACCGTTGTCGTCGACCTGGGTCATTTGCAGCAGGTCATCCTCAACGTCGCCATTAACTCGCGGGATGCCATGCCTGGCGGCGGCCGTCTGTCGCTGGCCACATCGCACGTCACGCTGGATGCGGCGGCGGGACAGCGGGATGGGCTCGATGCCGGTGAATACGTGGTCCTCGCGGTGAGCGACACCGGCTCAGGCATGGACAAACCGACACTCGACCGGGTCTTCGAGCCCTTCTTCACGACTAAGCCGCCTGGCTCGGGCACCGGACTTGGTCTTTCGATGGTTTACGGAATCGTCCAGCAGAGCGGCGGAAATATCACCGTGGAAAGCGAACCCGGTAGAGGCACGACCATACGGATCTATCTTCCACGAGTTCGCGCCGGAGCGGTAGCCGCGCAGCCGAAAAGTGTGTCCGTGCATGGCGGTGGCGATGAGACCATTCTTCTGGTGGAAGACGCGGCGGTGGTGCGGTCCCTGGTTCGCGAACTACTCGAACAGCGGGGATATAGCGTGCTGGAAGCGCGCGATTCGCACGAGGCGATCAGCATTGCCGAGAATCACGAAGGCGACATCGATCTTCTGCTCACGGACTTGGTCATGCCGCGCATCGGTGGGCACGAGCTGGCCCAGAAACTACACCGGCGCCGCAAGAAGATGCGAGTGATCTACATGTCCGGTTATTCCGGAGAAGCGCTGCATGCAGTCGAGAAAGAAGCGAATTTCCTGGAAAAGCCATTCAAACCGGATGCCTTGGCGGCGTTGGTCCGGAAGGTCCTCGATAAAGCGGGCACTTAAATCCCGATTGACACCACGCACTGGATGTTACATTGAGAACGATGATCGTCGAGATCGAAGGCCTGGCGCTACATCTGGCGCACCCGGACGAGCTGTCGGTGAACTGGGTGGGACAGGAAGAAGTCATGCGCCAATTGCTGGCCGCGTGGCTGGTGGTGGATCCGCAGGATATTCCAATGAATCCGCGGCTACTCGGAAAGCCCGGCGTCGGCAAAACCACCCTCGCTTATGCCGCGGCAAAGCGGCTCGGCCGCGAGGTTTATATTCTCCAGGCGACGGTCGACACGCGCCCCGAGGATCTTCTGATCACTCCGGTGATCGAGGGCGAAGCCAGGCTCCGTTACGTCGCATCGCCGCTTGTGACCGCCATGCTGCGCGGCGGAATCGTGATTCTGGATGAAGGCAATCGCATGAGCGAAAAGAGCTGGGCGAGCCTCGCTCCCTTGCTCGACACGCGGCGTTACGTCGAATCGATCGTCGCCGGTGTGAAGATTCACGCCCATCCGCTGTTCCGCCTGGTCGCCACCATGAACGATGATGCCAGCACGTTCGATCTGCCCGAATACATTCATTCGCGGCTGCAACCGCAAATCATGATCGATTTCCCGGAACGCCACGAGGAGTTCGCGATCCTGCGCGAAAATCTGCCCTTCGGCGACGAGCGCATCCTGAATTACGTGACTGACTTTTTGCAGCAGGCGCACTCCGCCGACGAGCGCTACACCGCTCGCGACGGGATCAACATCGCCCGCTTTGCGATGAAGCTGGGGTTCGAAATGGGCCTGGAATTGGGCTCGGATATCGGCCGCCCCGGCGAAGGCGCCATTCGCAAAGCCATCGAGCAGACGCTGGGCGAAGAGGCCCTGCGCTATGTCCCTCGAAGCTGAAATCAAGTCCGGATCGCTCCAGCGGGGCCGCTTCCGCTACTTCCCGGTAGTGCCTGGACGCCTGGAGTTCGCGGTCGCCCTGCGCCGCGCCTTGTTGGAACAGCGGCCAGCGATCGTTGCAGTGGAGCTGCCCGGGTTTCTCGCGAAGAGCTATCGCCGCGCGCTGGGCCGCCTCCCCGAAATGTCGGTGCTTCTTTATACCGAAGAGTCCGACGACGATCGCGCCGTTTACGTTCCCGTCGAACCAGCCGATCCGTTCACGGAAGCGCTGCGAACCGCGGACGAGCTCGGCGCGGAAGTGATTTTTCTCGAACCGGATTCGATCGAACGGCCGCATTTGCCCGATACTTACCCGGACACCTACGCGATCCAGCGCATCGGATTGGAAAAGTATATCGAAGCATACCGAGTTTGGCCGCAGACCCGCACCGAGGAAGTCGCCGCACACGCGTCGGCTATGGCCTGGAAACTACAAGGCGCCGATCCTTCGGCACAGGTCTTCGTGGTCGTGTCACTCAATCTGCTCGATCCGCTGCTGGACGCGATGGAGGCTCCGCAACCCGCGCCGCCGCGCCGCACTGGCGATTTCGACGTCCGGTTGCTGAATCCCCATCCGGAGTGCCTCGCCGAAATTACCATCGAGTATCCCTACCTCCAGGAGCGCTACGAATTTTTCCGGCTCGACCTGCGTGGTGAAGAAAAGCTCGACCGGCCCAAAGTGCAGCTCGACCTGCTGCGCGAAGCCGAATCGAAATACACGCAATCGACCGGTGAAAAGATGGCGCACTGGCAGCGCCGCATGATGGCCCGCTACACCCGCAATCTGGCGCAGATCAGTGGCGACTTGCTGGCCAACGCCTACGATCTCGCCGTCGCCGCGCGCTCCATGGTCGACGACAACTACGGCTGGGAGACCTGGCAGATGGCGAATCGTTATCTCGCCCAGCAGGAAAACTCGGACCTGGAAACCGTAAAGCTGAGCGCCAGCGAAATCTGGATCAACACCAAGCGTCTGCGTATCCGGCGTCGTCTTCCGCGTCCTAAGCAGCGGCTGAAACCCGCGGGTTTGAAAGCGCGAAAGCGCGAAAAAGAGCCCGGGGAATGGGCCCGCCAGACGACTGGTGACGCGATCTGTTCGTATCCTCCCGAGGACCTGGTCATCGAAGAGTACGGACGTTTTCTCAAAAAGAAAGCCAAAGCGATTCTCTCCGAGGAGCGTGTACGCGTCGAACCCTTCACCACCTCGATTCTGGACGGCATCGACATTCGCGAAACCATCCGCAACTGGCATCGCAAGAAGATTTTCGTCCGCAAAGCCGATCGTCTGGCGGGAGAAGTCGGAGCGGTCGTGGTCATCTTCGATGAAGACCGCGAAGATCGTTACCAGTATCTGACCACCTGGCTCGGCGAACATCAAAACGAATCCGACATGTCGTTCTATTCCACATTTCCTTTCGAGCATCTGGTGGGCCCCGGAATTGGCCGCGCCGAATACGGCGGGTACCTAATGACGCTTCCGCCGCGCCGCCTGTACGATGTATGGTCGGATCCGGATTATGATTTCGCCGAATCCAAACCGGAGCGTCTGCTGATGGCCGCGCTGGATTATTCTGTCGAGCGATTCGTTGTCTACGTCGCCGCCAAACCGCCGCGATCGATTTTCCGCTCTATCGCCGCGCATCTGAATCGCAAGATCCTATACGTCCCCATCGGACAGCTATCCCCGACCAAAATGAAGAAGCTCCGCGTCGTGCACGTGCTGGATAGTTACGATCGCAGAACGCAGGCGAAGGACTATCTGTGGTAAGCGGTGACCGCAGATAGCCTGCATTCAACTGCGTTTATTTGCTACCGGATCGGCAAACTACGAAGTCCCGCCGTCGTCCAATCGTGGTACTCAGGAGCATAACAATGCAACGCTGGCAGATCGCTTTGCGCACCCTCATCCGGCGGCCCGGCTACACAGTTACGGCCATGCTGATGCTGATCATGGGCATCGGCGCGACCACGACGCTGTTCTCGCTGGTCGATACAGTTCTCCTAAAGCCGCTTCCCTACCCCGATTCCGACCGCCTGGTCACCGTGTATGAGACGCAGCCGTCTAAGAGCGATCAAGAGAACCTGATCGCTCCGGCTCGATTGGTGGATTGGGCTCGCATGAATCAGACCTTCGACGCGCTCTCCGCGATGTATACGGAAAATGTCACCGACACCAGTGGGACCGAACCCGAGCGTCTCGCGGGGCGGCGCGTCGCCTTAGGATATTTCGACGTGCTCGCAACCAAACCGCTCCTTGGTCGGACCTTTCATCCCAACGAAGAAGTCTACGGCGGACCATTGGTCGCCGTGATCAGCTACGGCATGTGGACGCGGCGCTATGGCCAGGATCCAGCGACAGTCGGGAAACGTCTGGTGATCGCTGGCGCCGGCTGCACGATCATCGGCGTGATGCCGAAAGAATTCACCACGGCGACGATCGATTTGTGGCTTCCAGCCCAGATCAATCCAGTCCTCATGCGCATTCGTGAGGCTCGATTCTACAACGGAGTCGGACGGCTCAAGCCGGGCGTCACCATGCAGCAGGCGCAGGCCGACCTGGCACGCGTTCAGCATCAACTCGGCGAGCAGTTTCCGCAAACCGATAAGGACTGGTCGGCTTCGATTCGCGATTTGAAGGAAGCCCGCGTCGGCGATTATCGCAAGACTCTGCTGCTGGTGTTCGGCGCCGTCGGATTGCTGCTGTTGATCGCGGTGGCGAATATTGCAGGACTGACGCTGGCGCAACTCCATCAGCGCGAGCGCGAAATGGCCATTCGCAGTTCCGTGGGCGCGTCACGCCAGCAAGTCATCGCCACCGTGATGCGCGAAGTCCTGCTGATCGCGGCCGGAGGAGCTCTCTTCGGAGGCGCGGTCGCGATGTGGGGCGTGAAGCTAATGGCTTCCATCTTTGCCGATCTTCCGCGAATGTCCGAACTTCGTTTCGACTGGCGCGCGCTCTTGTTCACCGCACTGGTGAGCCTGGCCGCCGCGGTCGTGTTTGGAGCAGTCCCGGCGATTCAATCCACCCGCGCCGACCTCGCGCCCGCGCTCGCCGAATCCTCCCGCAGCGTTTCCGGCGGACGCCGTCGTTTGCAGCGCGGACTCGTCATCGCGCAACTCGCCGTGACCATGGTGTTGCTTTCCAGCGCAGGCCTGCTGCTACGCAGCTACTACAACCTCACGCACGTCGATTCCGGATTCAATACCGCCCATACGATTACATTTCACGTGGGAGCGGCATGGAATGAAAACCGCGACCGCATCGGCCAGCTACAGATGCGGATCCTCGAGGAATTGCGCCGGCTCCCGGGCGTGGAGTCGGCGGGAATCACGAGCTTCCTTCCGGCGACGGGAGCGACCAGCCGCAGCCAGGTGCAAGTCGAAGGGTTCCAGAACACCGGCCAAAGCGCGACGTTCACCATCGGCGGCCGGACCATCGGTGGAGCTTACCTTCAGGCGCTCAAGGTTCCGCTGCTGGCCGGCGAATGGTGCCCTGCGCTGCGGCCGTTCGAATCGAATGGCTCAACCAAGTCGCTGGTGAATCGCCAATTCGTGGAGCAATACGCCAGGGGCCAGAACCTCCTCGGCAGGCATACGCTGTATCCTCTTTCGACCCAGGCAAATCCACCGATGAATGAAATTGTCGGTGTGGTGGGCGACCTGCGGGAGGATTCGCTCTCGGTGGTGCCGGCTCCTTATGTCTACGACTGCGCATCCGCTGGGTCGTGGCCCGATCCCGAATACGTGGTGCGGACACGCGGCGACGCGCGCGCAGTCATGCAGCAAGTCCGGCAGGTGGTTCACGGCATCGATCCGAATCGCGCGGTCTTCGGAATGAAGCTGCTCGATACCTTGATGGACGACGCGTTGGAACAACCGCGGCTGAATGCGCGCTTTCTGGCTCTATTTGCGGCGACAGCGATGCTGCTCGCCTCGGTGGGAATCTACAGCCTGATTTCGCTGGTGGTAACGGCACGGACCCGCGAGATTGGCGTCAGGATCGCTCTGGGCGCGGGACGTGGTGAGATCATGCGGTTGATTTTCGCCGGTGCAGGGCGCCTGCTGGCTGCGGGAATCCTACTCGGTCTCGCACTAACCACAGGCGCGGAGCGTCTGATCAAATCGGTTCTGTTCGGCGTGAGCCCTCTAGATGCGCTTACGCTTGGGGAGGGCGTCCTAGTACTTGTAACCGTGACAACCATCGCTGCATTTTTGCCCGCTCGCCGGGCGGCGGAAATCGACCCCCTGGACGCCATTAGGATAGAGTGATCAACGCTCTGGGGTGCGTATCGCGCCCGTGGCTTCGATTTTTCCAGACGAGCCTCGGACTATAGGACTTTCACTTCCGTAGTACCCCAGATTTTTCTTGACGACCTTACCCCAGGTTGAGTACACTTGCCGGTAACGTTGCACAGTTAGCACGTTATATCGGAGGAGAAATGCACCAGCATCTGAACACTAGATTCTGTCGCGCGTTTGTTGCACCGCTACTTTTCTTAGGTTTAGCCATCACGAGTCCAGCCGCAAGTTGGACCCCGCTGACTAATCCCATGCCGCCCGGAACCTTCGGCGGCACCATGCTTCTGCTCACCGATGGTACGGTGATGGTATCAAACCAAGTTAATGGATCCTACGACGTCTGGCTAAAGCTTACGCCCGACTCGCATGGGAGCTACATCAATGGCACCTGGACGACGCTGGCGTCGATGAGCATCCAGCGCCTCTACTTTGCCTCGGTTATACTGCCCAGCGGCAAATTGTGGGTCTTAGGCGGCGAGTATTCGGCTGCGCACGGCTTAGGCATCTCGGCGAACTTCAACCGCACTGGTGAGATCTATGACCCAGTGGCAAATAGTTGGTCCGCCATCACAAGTTACCCCAATGCCAGTTTTGGCGACGATCCTGCGGCGCTGCTTCCCAATGGGAAGATCATCGCTGGAGACATTTCGACCAATCAACCGCAGATCTACGACATTGCATCGAATACGTGGGCTGCTGGGCCGCACAAGGTTTATAACGATAGAAGCGACGAGGAATCGTGGGCCAAGCGCGGGGATGGTAAAGTAATGGTCTACGACCTTTTCATGGCCGTAAATGATGGCACGCACGGCTTCGCTGAGGTTTATGATCCCACCGCAAACACGTGGGCATCGGTAACCCCCTTTGACGGCACCGCTAACGGCACTCTTGGCGTGCTGAGCAGCAGCGCACTGGGGTTTGAAATGGGACCGTTGCTGCGCTTGCAGGACGGCCGCATGTTCCAGCTCGGCGCCAACCAGCACACGGCGCTGTACACACCCGGCACCAACACATGGGCCGCCGGTCCGGATATCATTCACAACGGAACCAATTTCGGGGCCGACGACGCGCCAGGCGTAGTGATGCCCAATGGCCACGTGTTGTTTACCGCCGATGAAGGTCCAAGCATAAGCACCTTTAGCCCGCCGACCCAAGTTTTCGATTTCGACCCTGTGGCGGGGACAATATCCGACGCATCGCCGGCATTTCCGGTTTCTCTCGCCAGCACTCCCGCGTTTGTAACGCGGATGCTGATGCTTCCAAATGGACAGGTTCTGTTCAACTTCAACAGCAACCAGTTGTATGTCTATACTCCGAACGGGACGGCGAGTCCAGCCCTTCGGCCGATCATCAACAACGTTGCTTATAACGGCGGCGGCGTGTTCACGCTTACCGGCTCGCAGCTCAACGGCCAGTCCGCGGGATCTGCCTACGGTGACGACGTCGGGACCGACGAAAACTTCCCGGTCATCCGGCTCATTCAGGGCACCACGCAGGTTTATTGCAAGACGTCGAATTGGAGTGCTACCGGCGTGGACGGATCAGGGTCACAGACAGTGAACTTCACCCTGGGCGCCGCAGTTACCCCCGGGAACTACTACCTGGTGGTGAGCGGTGCTGGAATTCAATCCAATCCGATGGTCGTCAATATCACAGCAGCGGAGGTGGCCGGACAATGAAACGCAATAACTTTATTTCAAATCTGACCGCCAAATCCCTGGCTGGCGTGGCGGTGTGGGCGCTTGTATTAATTGCCCCCAGCGTTGGTCGCGCCACCGTGGTTTTCAGCAACCTGGCAGGCGGCTCAACGAAGTACAACACAAGCGATGGGAATACGGTCGGCTTCGATCCGGTCTTCTCGACGGACGATGCCGAAGGGGATACGTTCCTGGGAACGGGGCTGACTTTCAGCAACCTCCAGATCGCCATCAATTGTGTTGCCATAGGAGCGTGCCCTGACAACATCACGGTCGCTCTTACGGCGAATAACGGTGGCCAACCAGGCGCAACCATCGAAAGCTTTACGGTGGCGGGCGGTTCCATAGGGATATTCGGCGGGAATGCGCTGGTCAACCTGAGTTCGGTTTTGCACCCCGTGCTGTCCAACGGAACGCGCTACTGGATCACAGTGGAGGCGGACCTGAACGACGCCCTCGCATGGAATTTGAACTCGACTGGCGATACATCGGCCGAGGCAAATTCTCAGGATGGCGGAGCTAGCTGGTTCTCGCCCTCCGGTTTCACCCCAGGAGCGTTTGAGGTCGATGGGACCGCTAACACCAGTGCTCCTGAACCGGGGACTGCAGCCCTGTTAGTCAGCGGTGGGGTGTTGCTCGGTCTGTTCCGGCGGGTTCGAAGCCAGCGGAACCAATAGCAGTAATAGACGAAGAAGTTAAAGCGGGAGCATCGCTCACATGAGCGGCTCCCGCTTTTCGTTTTTGTAGAGGCATTGCTTCCTCAGATCGAGTTGAATTGTGGAGCGACGTTTTCAGCCACGTCACCATCCACCGCTTCCTATGGGCGCGGCTCAGGGTCGATACGAAAAGATCTGACGGTCGCGATGCGAATCAGCCAGCCGGTCGAATGCCGTCAGACCGCCGCAGCCGCTAGAGGTTGGTTGGACCCAGTCTGCGACGGCGGGTCGAACTTGACACTTACCAGCTTCGAGACGCCCGGCTCCTGCATGGTTACCCCGTACAGCGCCTGCGCGGCCTCCATGGTTCGCTTGGCGTGGGTGATGACGATGAACTGGGTCTCCGTGGCCATCTCCTTAACCAGCCTCGTCAGCCGCTGAATATTCGGCTCATCCAGCGGCGCATCCACTTCGTCCAGGATGCAGAAGGGGCTGGGCGTATAGCGGAAGATGGCCATCAGCAGGGCCATCGCGGTCAGCGATTTTTCGCCTCCCGAAAGCAGCAGGACGTTTTGGAGCCGCTTGCCCGGCGGCGATGCGACGATGTCAATTCCACTTTCCGCCAGGTTGGACTCATCGGTGAGCCGCATTTCGCCCTGGCCGCCTCCAAACAGCGTCTGGAACATCTCCCGGAAGTGCGCGTTGATCTTTTCAAACGCCTCGCCGAAGCGGCGGCGCGATTCCTGATCGAGCTCCTGAATCGCCTTCTCGGTGTCGCGGATGGAATCGATCAGATCCTGGCGCTGCGTGTTCAGGAAGTCATAGCGCTGCTGGGCGTCCTGGAACTCTTCGAGCGCCTGTGGATTGACCGGGCCCAGTGCTTCAATCTTGTTACGAACTTCCTGATACCGCTGTTCGGCTTCGCTTACAGCGGCATCGTCCAGGACTGATTCTTCCGCGGCGGCCACTTCGGACGCGGCAGCGTTCAGTTCCTTGCGGCTGGTTTCGTCGAGATATTTCAACTCGGCTTGCTTCTTGACCAGTTCCAGCTCAATTTCGGATCGCTTCTCCTGCGCGGACTGCGCGTCGATGCGCAGCGTTTTGAGGGACTCGTCCAGTGTGGCGAGAGCAGCGCGTCCCTGAGTCTCATCGGCAGCCAGATTCTCGACCAGCGCTGCCGCATCGGTAGTCTCGATCAGCAGGGCGCCCGCGCGCCGATCCAGCTCGATGTTATCCGCCAGCAGTCGCGCGCGATCCACGCCGAGGCGCTCCAGTTCACGCAGCAAATCTTCGCGCCGCGCTACGAGTTGTCCGATTTGTGCTTCGAGACGCGTTACCGTGGCCCGTTCGGAGCGGACGCGCTCGTCCAATCCCGCGAGTCCCGCGCGCAATGCGGCGTGCTCCTCTCCGATGGCATGCGCGTGGAGCTGCAAGCGTTCGAATTCGCCGCGGGCTTCTTCCAGCGACTTCTCCTGATCGAAGCGGGCTTGTTCTTTCTCAGCCACCATCAATTGGCTCTGCTCGCGCTGCACGCGCGACCGCTCGTCTTCGCGCCCCAGCCGGTCCAACTCGAGCCGTGCAACCGATAGCCGCGAACCGGCGCGCGCATATTCCTCGGCCAGCTTGCGCTGTTCGTGATCGAGAGCGAGCGCGTCTTTCTCCTGCGTTTGTTGAGCGGCGCGAAGCTGCTCCAGGTCCTCGGCCAGCTTGGCCGTGTCGCGCTCCAACTCTTCCAACTGAGCGGTCAGTTCGTCGACTGCGCGCTGACGCGTTTCCGCTTGCGCAGTCAATTCGCGCAATTCGCGCTTCAAAGCCAGGGGACCGCCGGCGGTTTTTCTTCCGCCGCTGACCGCGTGGCCGTGATAGCTCACACCATCCTGCAACAGAAAATAGCAATCCGGATTCGCCGTGGCGAGCGACTGCGCGGCGCCGCGATCCGATACCAGGAAACATCGCGCCAGCCGCGGCAGCAACCCTTGCGGTGCCTGTGCGAATCCGTTGGTCAGGCGCAAGGTATCGCGCAGCCGACCCAGGACTCCCGGATGGCTGCTCAAATCGGGAGCCAGCGGTGAAGCCGCGCTGGCTTCCGGATGAACCAGGAAAGTGGCACGCCCGTCCGATTCGGAGCGCAGCACAGTAATCCCAGCTTCAGCGTCCTGCCAGCCGTTCACGACGACGTATTCCAGCTCCTCGTGCAGGAATTCTTCGCAGGCTTTTTCCCAGCCCGGATCGGTAACTTCCACAAAATCGGCCAGCACGCCTGAAGGTTTGAAGCCTTCGATCTGGCCGTGTTCCAGGCCCAGAAAAAGTCGCTTGACCGATTCGGTGGTGTAGGCGCGGTGCGAAAGAATCTCGGCCAGCGAATCCCGGCGGGCATTGGACCGCGACAGCACGGTGCGGATCTCTTCCAGCTTCTGCCGCGCCGCGACGATGCGTGCCTGCCGCTCCTTCATTTCCTCTTCAGCACGGCGGCGGCGATCGGCCAGCGATTCCAACTCCAGTTGCCGCGACGCGAGCTTGTTCGATAGCTCAGCTTTCACCTGTTCCAGGCGCGCCAGATCGTTTACGGCGATTTCTTCTTCTTTCCGAGATCGCGCCGAATCGCGCTCGATCGCTGCCAGATACTCGTCGATCTGAGCGAGCTGATTCTTGAGCGTTGAGGCTTCACCCAGCAGCCGCAGCACGTGCTGCCGCGACTGTTCGATGGCGCGCTCACGGGTGCGTAGATCGTTCTGGACGGCGTCGCGTTCCTGCGTTTTCGCGTCCAGCCTGGCGCGATGTTCCTGGCTCTCGTTCTCGATCGCGGCAACCGCTTGTGCATGTACTTCGAGCTCGGCCGTCTCACGCTGGTGCCGTGTTTCCAGCTCCTGTGTTTCCGCTTCCCCGGCTCCCAGGCGTTCGTCGATCCCGCCGATCTGCTTGGCCTGCAATTCCAGACGGCCGCGCGTTCGCTCCGATTCGAGATTCAGTTCGGCAACCGTGCCGCGCGCCGCAGTCAACCGCGCCTCGGTCTGATAACAGGCGTCCTGTTGACGGGCATGCTCCTGTTCGTGCTGCTGGACGTTGGCCGATAGCTGCTGGAATGCGGTCTGCGCCTGATTCAGATCCAGAGCCAGCTTGGCCGCTTCGCGCTCCAGCATCTGGAACCGTCCGGACACCGCGCGCCGCAAATGCGCGACCATTTCCGTGCGCAGTTCCTCATACCGGCGCGCTTTCGAGGCTTGCCGTTTTAGCGAATTGACCTGCCGCCCGACTTCTTCCAGAATGTCGAACACGCGCGAAAGATTCTGACGGGCGCTTTCCAGCTTCGACTCGGCCAGTCTTTTGCGCGTTTTATACTTCCCGATGCCTGCGGCTTCTTCGATGATGGCGCGCCGGTCCGCCGGCTTGTTCGAAAGAATCTGACCGATGCGGCCCTGCTCGATGATCGCGTAGCTTTCCGGACCGAGGCCGGTGCCGCTAAAGAGATCCTGGATGTCTCGCAGCCTAGCGTGATGACCGTCAATGAGATATTCGCTCTCACCGGATCGATATAGACGACGCGTGATGGTCACTTCCTCTTTGTGAGGATGACCATTGCCGTTCCCGTTTCCATTGCCGTTCAGCACCGCCGGGTCCAGCATCGTGAGCGTGACTTGAGCCATCCCCAGCGGCTTCTTTTCGCGCGTCCCTGCGAAAATCACGTCTTCCATCCGGCTCCCGCGAAGGCTTTTCGCGCTCTGCTCGCCGAGGACCCAACTGATGGCATCGCTCAAATTCGATTTTCCGCAGCCGTTGGGCCCGACGATGGCGGCGATCCCGGAGCCATGGAATCGCATCTCCGTCCGGTCATAGAACGACTTAAAACCTTGGATGTCGACGCGTTTTAGCTTGAGCAATGCCAACCCTCCTCAATACAGACGTTCACTCGGGGGGTGACACCATCCTAAAACGATCTTCGGCAAAAGTAAAGCGGGTCGAATACCCTATCTGGAGGTGCCCTGAGAATAGTGCACCATATTTAGTATGGAGATGGGAGCGAGACAACACCCCTCGCCTCGCCAGCTAATAGTTCCGCTGCTGCGTCCGCGACACGCGAATCGGGATGATTGGCAAGCTGTTGGACTAGGTTGTGCGCTATGACCGATGAACTAAATGCACTTGCGACGTATTCCGACGTGTAAAGGTCATCAGCAAATTCCGACGCATCGAGGCCTTTGGCCGGAGTCAGAAGAAGCTCGGCGATGCATCGGCCGGGGGCCTTGCCCGCACAGAATCCTTTAGGATGCTGTCCGGACGTGACCCGTAAATTGTAGTTCGTGACGTCGCCCACATTTCGATACACGCCATTAAGGTACTTCAGGAAGTAGATGCGGTGCTGGCCGATGTTCGGAATATATCGCGGCACACCCAAATCGATGGTGTTCTGTAGCGAGTAGGTGAACACATAAAAGTCCGTTGGATTCGCATCAACACGGCCCTTTACGATCTCCTCGACATCCACCCGCATACGGGTGAGCTGCACCAAAATGCGAGGATCGCCGTAGGATTTCTGTGGCCGTCCTACATCGGTGACCTGCAGCACACGTCCCAGGATGATGATCGGTGCGGCTAGTTCTAATCGCAGTCTTTCATCAAATGGGAGGCGGTAGTCCGCGAGCGTGAAGAAATCTCGGGTGCGGCAGGCAGACAAGCCCGCAAGCAGGATGATCGCCGCGACCTTTGCTCTCTCCGTCATCGTCTATGAGCAACACGACGGCCCACAGGAAGCCGCAACGGGTTTCCTTGCGCGGATGAAAGCGCTAGCGAACTTGCCTTCCACTTGGGGAGCGATCGCATCGACGTCGATGCCTTCGCCTTGCAGGAACTGGCGGGCGTCCTGGACGTTGTAGACGCGCGTGGGCTCGATGTCGATGGATTCGAAACCGGCGGCGGTGAGTTTCGCGACGTAGTCTTCATCCCTGAGCGCGCCGGCTACGCAGCCGACCCACAGCTCGACGCTGCGGCGGATCTGCTGGGGAACATCGCCGCGCACCACGACGTCCGAAACCGCGAAACGGCCGCCGGGCTTCAGCACACGAAAGGCTTCCTGCATGACGCGATCTTTGTCGGCGGAAAGATTGATCACGCAGTTGGAGATGATCACGTCAACGGTGTTATCGGGCAGCGGGATGTGTTCGATCTCGCCCTTCAGAAATTCGACGTTTTGGACCCCCGCCTTGTTCTGATTCTCGCGCGCCAGGGCGAGCATTTCGTCGGTCATGTCGAGGCCGTACGCTTTCCCCGTGGGTCCCACACGACGGGCGGAAAGGAGCACGTCGATACCACCGCCCGATCCGAGATCGAGCACGGTTTCCCCGGGATTCAGTTGCGCCAGAGCTGTGGGATTTCCGCAACCGAGCGAGGCTCGCAACGCCGCGTCGGGAATCTCGCCCGCTTGCGTTGAATCGTAGAGGTTCGACGTGATTGGATCGCATTCGCGGCGCGATGAGGGCGCGCTTCCGCAGCAGGGACTGCCGCCGGTCTTGGCGCGAAGCGCGGCTTGTCCATATTTTTCTTTGACGATGTCTTTGATATCGGTACTCATGCTGTTCTCCGTATTTCGTCTGGTTTGATGACCTTGTTGCGGGTGCAGCATTCGGCGTACAGGAATCCGAGCAGTTCCTGAAGCGCTTCGGTGTTCGCCGTGTGCCATAGAAACGTGCCGTCGCGGCGCGTGTTGACCAGGTTTTCGCTCTTCAGTTTTTCGAGATGATGCGAAAGGGTCGAGCTGGGAATCCCTAGGTCGTTCTGAATCTCGCCGACGACCAGGCCCTCAGGATGCGCCGAAAGCAGCAATTGCATAATCCGCAGCCGGGGCTCGGTTCCCATGGCGGAGAACATGTCGGCGTAACGGGCGACGTCGCGCATATTTCTATAATATTGGAAATATGGAAGTTGTCAAGTTCAAAATCGTTAATACGCGCACGGTAACGGATTCGACGCGACCGTTATCCGGCGAGCGCCAGCACGTCTTCTTCGCATTCGGACCCGGCGAGGGCATTTGCCGTCAGCCAAGTGGCAAGGTGAAGAATGTCAGCGTCGTTTTCCACGAAGCAACATAGCGGAAGGCCGGTGATCTCTTCGGCTTCGTCGCGGGAAAGACCATGCGGGACGCGATCGAGGAGCAGCGCGCACCGGTCCGCTACATCTATCCGGCGAAGCCAGGACGCTTTCTCGCACACTCCTTCGATGGAACTCCGCTGCGCGCTTCCAACGACGAAAATCGCGGTCGAAGCACGCAGTACTTCCGCAGCGTGCGCTTCCGTGGCTCCGGTCAGATCGGCACACACGATGGTGTAGTGTTCGCGCGCGTAATCGAGCAGTGGACCGAGATGGCAGGGGTGGACTTCGCGGGCGTGCAGCACCTGTGTGCCGCCGCTGTCCCCTTCCGAGATGAACGCTCCCCAGGTACGGCCGTCCAGGCGGCGCGGAGCTTCATTTGCGCGCCACACCGAATGGTCTCTGCGATCAAAATCGGCCAGCAGAACGGCGACCCCAGGGTCCTCCGTCAAGGTACGGCTCAACTGCTGTGCGACCGAGCCTGCCCTGGAAGCGCTGTCTGCCGGCACGAAGGAAAATATCGAGCCGGCAGCGGGCCAGCTCGCCTCGGATTTTCGTCGCTTTGTAGTCACTCATGCCTTCTAGTGCATCCGACGTGCCACGGCTAAATGGCGCTAAGTAACTGGAAAATAAAGGAGCTTATGTGGACCTAGAGAGTCAATGTGTCACGCGGGCCGAGACAGCCTGACTAGGGCGACTAGCGATGGAGTTACAGGGGATCAGCGGCGCGTAGCGAGTTCCTGCTTCATGGCAAGGTTCTGTTGGTACGCCTGGCTCTGATACGGCCCCTTCATTCCCGCCGCCTTTTCCATATATTGCTGGCCGGATTGCATCCGCGGCCGATCGTTGGTCAGTTTACCGAGCTGGTAATTGCAGATCGCCAGCGAGAAATAAGCGCTTCCGACCCTTGCATCGTTGGCGATCAATGGCAGCGCCGCCTTTAGATTGGTATCGCAGTCTTTCCAGCTTTGCTTTTGGCCGGCGGTGAATCCAGTGTAAAAATAGCCGTTTGCCAAGGCCGTGTTCTTGAGCTTCTCCCACTCCGCTTC
Organism: Bryobacteraceae bacterium; assembly: GCA_035568415.1. Lineage (GTDB taxonomy): Bacteria > Acidobacteriota > Terriglobia > Bryobacterales > Bryobacteraceae > Palsa-187. The sequence goes on from DATMOC010000023.1 coordinate 33,592, forward strand.
CGGAAGTCCCTCGGGCTTGGGCTTCCTCGCGGCAGCGAGCAAGCGGCCGGCGTTCTGCGCCGCTGTGGCCGGTCGCCCTTCGATCAATGCGTTGAGCGCCACGATGTTATCAGGCCGCCCCGCCACGATTTTCGCCATCCCGTCCATCTGCTTTGCCGATCCGCCGCTCTTTCCAAGCGCTACCAGATATGCGTTGGCGCAGACCTCATCCAGATACTTACTCTTCGAATTCTGGGCGATCAAGGCATCCACCAGGGCCACGGTCTTGGCTGGCTCGACGCCTTGGGCGGCCGTCGAGGCCAGCGCGTATTCGGTGTAGGTCGAGACTTCCTTGCCGTACTCGACGCGTTCCTGCCAGCCCTTCACCTCATCCGCGTCGGTTGGCTTGGCTGCGGTAATCAGCGCCTGTGCCTGCTTGTTGGTTTCGGCAGCGGACGCCAGTACGCCATCCGCATCCTTTTTGCCGACCGCATCTTTCAGCTTCGTGTAAGAGTCCTGTAACTCGTCCGGCGCGGCAGCAACCAGGCCCGCCAGGGAAAGCAACGTAGCTGTAACGAAAAACGTCTTCACAATCGATCCTCCCGGAAACAAATGATTATACAACTGTGAGAGGCAGCGGCGTGGCGCGCTATAATCCCCACATGCCGCGCATTGAAAATCACGCTCCAGGCACGTTCTGCTGGGTGGAATTGGCGACCACCGACCAGATCGGAGCGAAGGTCTTCTATGCTTCCTTATTCGGATGGACGCCCGCGGATTTTCCGTTGGGTCCTAACGACTACTACACGATGTTCAAGCTGAGCGGGGGCGATGCGGCAGCGGGATACACCATGCGCGCCGAGGAACGAGCGACAGTGCCGCCGCACTGGAATCTCTATGTCGCAGTGGCTAGCGCGGACGATACGGCCAAGCGCGCGGCCGAGTTGGGGGGCAAGGTTATCGATCCGCCGTTCGACGTGATGACGTTTGGCCGCATGGCCGTCATCCAGGATCCGACCGGCGCCGTGTTCTGCGTGTGGCAAGCGATGCAGCACATCGGAACCACCGTCGCAGGCGAGAGCGGAACCCTGTGCTGGGCGGACTTGAGCACTCCCGACCCGGATCGTGCAAAACAGTTCTACGAAGCGTTGTTTGGATGGAAGGCAGTGCTCGGCGAAAAAGATACGTCGGGCTATCTCCACATCCAGAACGGCCAGGAGTTTATCGGAGGCATCCCGCCGGCTGCGTACCGGAATCCCCACACTCCGCCGCATTGGCTGCTGTACTTCCAAGTGGCGGATTGCGACGTTTCGACGGCGCAGGCGAAACAGCTGGGCGCGCCGGAACTTATGGCGCCAATGACTATGGACAACGTCGGACGTTTTTCAGTGGTCGCCGATCCGCAAGGCGCGGCGTTTTCGCTTTTCCAGCCTCCAACACGATGACGTTACTGTCTGGACCCGCTCGCTATCGCTCGCGGCTCTGCACAGAACCGCGACCGGCAGGAAGCGGGGCCACAACTCACGATCATGACTGACGGTCCTGCGTACTGCGACGTCAGCCTGCCCGTTCCGATGGATCAGGCGTTCACGTATCTGCTTCCGGAAACGCTGCGCCATCGAGTCCGAACCGGATGCCGGGTGCTGGTACCGTTCGGCACGCGCAAACTGACTGGTGTCGTACTGCGCACGCATGACGATCCGGCGGCTGGCTCCACGCGTGAAGCGTTGCGACTGCTCGACGAAGAGCCGGCGCTCGACGACGCGCTGCTTAAATTGGGGCGCTGGATTTCGAGCTACTACTGCGCGCCGCTGGGGGAAACGCTGCGCGCGATGACGCCGCTCGCCGGCGATATCCGGCGCGGAAAAGTGTATTCGCTGACAACTTCCGGTCGCGACGCAGCGCGTCAACTGCACCTTGGATCGAACGACGACAATGATCCGGCGGTGAAGATCCTGCGAATGCTGGATGCGCGTCCGTTGTCGGCGAGTTATCTGAATCAGAAAGTGGAGAAAGCCGCGGCGGTGCTGCGATCGCTCGAAAAAAAAGGCTTTCTTGAGACCGAAGACATCGCGGCCGAGCGCGACCCACTGCGTGCCGGCGCAGCGCGGCTTCGGGTTGAGTTCGCGGCACGTCCCGCGGACTTGAAGCTTCCGAAATCGGAGCGGGAACTTATCGCGTTTCTGGAGCTGCATCCTGGCTCGCACAATCTGGGTGACCTTGAAAAGATTCTTCCGAAGGCGAGCCCGGCGGCGCGAGCGCTCGCTCGTCGCAATCTGGCGCGTTTGAGTTTGGAAAAAGTCTCCGGGGGTTCGTATCTGGCACGCGGTCCGCACGCGCTGAACATCGAGCAGCAAGCGGTGTTCGACCGGATTGGTGATGCGCTGGTCGCGAGAACATTTCAGACGTTCTTGTTGCAGGGCGTCACCGGATCGGGCAAAACCGAGATTTATCTCCGCGCGATCGATGCCGCGCTCGCCGCAGGTCGAGGCGCATTGATGCTGGTCCCCGAAATCGGGCTGACGCCCGCCATGGCTGGTCAATTTCATCAGCGCTTCGGCGAGCGCGTGGCGATTCTGCATTCGGCGTTTCACGATTCCGAACGCGCCCAAGAATGGCGGCGCATCCGCGCGGGCGAAGCAGGCGTAGTGGTGGCGACGCGCTCCGGAGTTTTCGCGCCGGTCCGGAATCTCGGGTTGATCGTGGTCGACGAGGAGCATGACCAGAGCTACAAGCAGCAGGAAACGCCTCGCTATCACGGGCGCGACGTGGCCATCGTCCGGGCGCGCGATGCGGGTGCGGTGGTGGTGCTCGGGTCGGCCACACCGAGCTTGGAAAGCCGCTACAACGCCGATCGC
>DATMOC010000024.1:0-157098 GCA_035568415.1 Bryobacteraceae bacterium
GCACCGAACCGCGAACGTAGTGAGCGGGACTATTCCACCGAGAAAGCCAACAGCACATTCCCTTGCAACCCGCCCCACGCTCCGTAACCGGAGCTGACATAAAGCATTCCTCCGGCGATCGTTGGACCAGGGCCGTCCATGGAACCACCCTTGGCAGTGACTCCGTTGACCGTACTGAAATCGCGGGCGGTGCCGAAATCCCAAACGACACTTCCGTCGCGGGTCGAATAGCCGCGCAGATGGCCGTCGACTGACCCTGAAAACACGACGCCCGGAATCACAGTGACCGCGGCGGATTGGGCGGGGCTGCAATTAAGTCGATCGCCGCAATCCGGCGGAGGCGCGGCCCACACCTTTTCGCCGGTCTCCACCTTGAGTGCGAATAATCCACCCCCGGCTTTCGGATCCACCACGCGTTTCTGGCCGGGTGTGAATCCATCGTTCACAAACGCGATATCGGAAAGCGCGGCGTAGACATTCTTGCCATCGCTCGCCGAGCCCCATTGAATTCCGCCCAGCGCGCTGCCTTTCCCGATCCGCGTCTGCCAGAGGATCTCGCCTTTTTTGTCCGGATCGAGCGCGTGCATGACACCGGATTTCTGGCTGACCAGCAGCACGCGCTTGCCGCTGGCGAGCTTCACCAGGATCGGAGAAGAACCAATGTCGACGTCGGGACCGGCTTCGCTCGGGCAACTCGCTTTTTGCGGCCCGATGCAAGCCATGTTGAACACGTCGAGCTCGGTGAGCTGCCTCGACCAGAGCATCTTCCCCGGAGCCATGTCGAAAGCGATCACCGCGTCGCTGGTCTTAGTGGCCGGTTCCGAAAAATTATCGCCGGTTCCCGCATAGATGATCTTTTTTTCTTCGTCGATGGTGGGGGCGGACCAGATGCTGGCGCCCGATGGTCCCCAGATGTTCGTGCCCGCGGAAGTCTTCCCGACGACGTGCGGCGTTTCTTCGATAGTGTACGTCTTCCAAAGCTGCTTGCCCGTGCGGGCATCCAATGCGATCAGGCCTCCGCGCGCCGAGCAGCATTCGTATTTCGGATTCATCGCCGGACCTTCTTCGCCGGCGGTCAGCGGCACGAACACGCGTCCGTCGAAATATTGCAGCGCCCCGACGATTTTCGCGTGCGAATGATCGTCGATATGCGTGCGCCACAGCAGTTCCCCATTCGAGGCGTCGACGGCATAGGCGTTCCCGCGTTGATCGCCAAAGAAGGCGATATGGCGCGTCGTTTCGCCCTTCACGGTTGCGACGGCGACGGCGGTGCGCACCGGCGCCTGGGCTTCGAACGACCAATACTGGCATCCCGTACGTGCATCCAGCGAATAGAGGTTGCGATTCGCGCTGGGTACGAAAATGCGTCCACCAACCACCGTCGGCTGTCCATTCGCGACGAATGTTCCGGCAAATCCGAAAGCCCATTTCAACTTGAGCCGCGGCACCTGATCCGCCGTGAGGCCTTTCGGTTGAAAACGCGTATTGGCCAGATCGGGAGACCAGCCGTTCCAGCTCTCACCCACCGGTGAGAACACCGACTTCGTGTCGGGGCACATTCCGGTCTTGGCGGTCTGGGACTGACCGACCGATTTTCCGGCGAGAAATTCAGCGAGGGTGCGCTTCTCTGCTGCGGTCATGGCGGCGCCCTGCTCCTTCATCAATCCGGATTCGAGGGATTTGACGATATTTTCGGGTGACATCTGCCGCAGCGCGGCGGGTGCGGGGGCGCGCGTTTCGCCGGAAGCGTCATGACACATCGAGCAGCGTTGCTTGTAAAGCGCCGCGCCGTCGGGATCGGCCGCAAACGCTGCCGCGCTCAGAAGCATCGCGAACCTTAGCATGTGTATCGTCCCCTTTGCGTCACTCGGGGCGATTTTATCATGCCTCAAAGAATGGGCCTGAAAACTGACGTTCTGATTACTCGGTGGAGAGCCGCGCCGCAGTCGCTTCGGGTGCATCCACCGGCGGCGCTGCAGGCAACAGCACCAGGCGCACCCAGAGCCGTACCAGTTGGCTCAACGTTACGGCCAGCGATCGCACGCGGAAGAATTGCGAACGCCCATGCAGCCGGGGATAGTGATGCACTCCCACCTCGACCACTCCGCAGACCAGTTCGAGTTTGCGCACCAGCTCGACGCAGATGGTTCCGGATGTGGACGTCAGGTGGATCGATTCCAGCATGCTGCGGCGGATCAGCCGGAAGTCGCAATCGACGTCGCGCAGGCGGATGCGGAACATCAGCCGGGCGAAAGCGTTGTACACGTTTCCGATGCAGATGCGGTGCCAGGGATCGTTGCGCTCCAGCTTGTAGCCGTTCACCAGTCCGATGTCGGATCGCATCACCCCTAGCAGTTTGGGCAGCTCGCCGACGTCGTATTGCCCGTCGCCGTCGGTGTAAAAGACGAGTTCCTTGGTTGCCGCGGCGAATCCCGAACGCAGTGCGCCGCCATATCCGCGATTCTTTTCGTGAGTGATCACGCGCAGGTGCGGAGCATACTGTTCGGCCAGGCGTGCCAGTACCTGCGCGGTTTGGTCGAAGCTGCCGTCGTTGACCACGATCACTTCATAGTCGGACGCGTGTTCGCGCAAAACCTGAAAAGTCTTCCCGATGAGCGACGGCAGCGAAGGCGCGTCGTTATACGCCGGAAAGAAGACGCTGATACTAATGGGCAAGGGAATACTCTAACACAGCGGCCGCAGAATGAAAATCGCTACATATTAACGCCATATGAAGCTCGCAACGGGGCGCCTGCGAGCCGCGTTCCTGTGTATAGGGAGGTGTTGAATGAGACGATCAGTACTCGCCCTGGCGCTGGCGACGTTTTCGATGATTGGATGCGCCGGCAGTGCCGGCTATTATGCGTCGGTTCCACCGCCGCCGTTGCGCGCCGAATACATCGGCGTCGCGCCGGGGCCGGGGTATGTTTGGATCAATGGATATTGGGGCTGGCGGGGCTCGAACTACGCGTGGGTCCCGGGTTACTATGGCCGCCGTCCGCATTCCCGAGCCGTATGGGTCGAGCCGCGCTGGGAGCGTTACCATGACCGCTACCGCTTTCACGAGGGGCGCTGGCGGTAAGAAGGCATGTCGGAGACCTGCCCCACTTGTTGGGAACCCGAAACAGTGGGGCAGGTCCCCGACCTGCCAAGCGGAATTCTACGGATTCTGCGGCGCGGATTCCGGCGGCTTAGGCTTCTCTTTCGCGGGCGGATGCGCTGCGGCGGCTTTTACAGGACTCAGCAACACATGCGCATTGCGGCCTTCCATGCGCGGCATCCCTTCCGCGACGCCGTACTGCGCTAAATCCGCGGCGAAGCGCAACAGCAGCTTGCGTCCCAAATCGGTGTGGGCGATTTCGCGTCCGCGAAACTGAACCACCGCCTTTACGCGATTGCCTTCCTGCAGAAACCGAATCGCGTGGTTCTTCTTGAAGTCGTAATCGTGATCGTCGGTGTTGGGACGGAATTTCAGCTCCTTCACCTGGATGATGTGCTGTTTCCGCTTGGCCTCGTGCTGCTTCTTCTTGTTTTCGTATTGCCACTGGCCGTAATCCATCGCCTTGGCGACCGGCGGTTCGGCGGTCGGCGCGATCAGAATCAGGTCGAGCCCCAAATCCTGCGCTTTGCGAATCGCGGCCGAGGTTTGCATGACCTCGACGCTCCCGTCGGGGAACACGGCGCGAACTTCACGCGCGCGAATGGCTTCATTTACGTTTTCCCGGATTCTCGGCCGGCGGGGTGGAAATCCTCGGGGGGTCATTCAGATTGGAGCCGGCGGAATTGTGCCGGCGAAATGGAGAAGCGCACAGGACGCGAGACGGTCATGCTCAAATGGTAGCAAAAAGCGCGCCGGTGCGAATCAATCTTCTCGAAGGACCGTCAAGGGATCCAGTTTGGTGGCCCGCCGGGCGGGCAGATAGCTGGCCGCCAGCGCGACCGCGAGGAAAATGACCGCGGTTCCCGCGAACGTCACGGGATCCGCCGCGCTCACGCCGAAAAGGAATCCCTGGAGCAAACGGGTCGCGCCGGCCGCTCCGGCCAATCCGAGCAATAGACCCACGCCAGTCAGCGCCAATCCCTGACCGACAATCATCCGCCGCACCTCGTTATGCATCGCGCCCAGCGCCATCCGAATCCCGATTTCCTGCCGCCGTTCCGCCACCGCGCACGTGATCACACCGTATAGGCCAATGCTGGCCAGCAGCAGCGCAACCGCGGAAAACACGGCGAGCAGCGTCCCGCGCAGCCGTTGTTGCGCCAGCGATCGATCCACTTGTTCCTGCATGGTACGGACCGCGTAAATGGGGACGTCCGGGTCCAGCGCCGCGAGCGCGCCGCGGATCGCTGCAACGTGCCGCGCCGGATCGTCGCGCGTGCGGATCACCAGGGTCTGACCGGCAATGGTGGTCTGAGCGTACGGCGTAAAAAGTTCGCGCTGCGGTAGTTCGGACAGGCTCAATTCCCGAAAGCTTCCGACCACGCCGACGATTTCGCAGGTGTACGGCGTCCCGAGGTCCATGGTGACCTTATGTCCCACGGCATTACCGTCCGGGAAAAGCTCGTGAGCGAAAGCATCGTTGACGATCATTACCTTGGGTGTTTCCGGCCGGTCCGTCCAGTCGAACAGGCGGCCCGCGATCAGCGGGACTCCCATGGCGCGGAAATATTCCGGCGTGACCACGCGATTGTCGAGCATGATTTTCGTCTCTTCGGTCCGCACCGGCTGCGTGTCCACCCACGCTCCAGTCCAGTTGCGATCGGATTTTAATGGAAGCCAATTAGTGGTGCCGGCGGCCTCCACTCCGGGCATGTGCTCTACGCTATTCAACAGTTCCTGAAAGAACCGCCGGCACGCCTCCAGATCGCGATACTTGGGACCGAGCGCGGCGATTTGCATGGTCAACACATTGCGGACTTGATAACCCGGATCGACGGCATTCAGCGCCTGAAAGCTTCGCGCCAGCAATCCTGCTGTAGCCATCAACACGACGCCCAGCGCGACTTCGATCACCACCAGGCCGGCCCGGAACCGGTTCCCACCACGTCCTCCGGAGCCGCCCCGTCCGCCGTCTTTAAGCGCCTCGCTCAGGACCACGCTCGATCCGCGCAGCGCGGGCACGATTCCAAACAGTACGCCGGTTAACAAGGAAATCAGCATGGCGAATGCGAGCACCCAGGGATCCACGCGAATTTCCGTGGCTCGTGGCAAAGCATTGGGGGACAGCTTGACGAGCAGCCGGACGCCTCCCAGAGCCAGCGGCAATCCCAGCGCGCCACCGGCCAGCGCCAGCACGCCGCTTTCGATCAGCATCTGCCGGATCAGCGCTCCGCGGGAGGCGCCGATAGCCGCGCGCAGAGCCATTTCACGAACCCGCGCCGCGCCGCGGGCCAGCAGCAGACTGGCCGCATTCGAGCAGGCGATCAACAACACGCACCCAACCGCCGCCGCGAAAATCCACAGCGATCGCCTCACGTTGCCCACTTCGCGGTCCAGAAAGGTGGTCAGGCGGATCGCGTAGCCCTTGTCGTTATAGAAGCGCTTGTCGAAATCGGATGCGAATCCGTTCGCCTCTGTCTGCGCCTGCTCCAGAGCGATTCCATCCTTCAACCGTCCGAACGCGCGCACCAGCCGCGACCGCCTTCCGGTCGCATAGGCCGAATCCATTTGCAGAGGCGCCCACATATCGTACGTTGCACCGAGCGGGAACCCGGCGGGCATGACTCCCACGACTTCGTAGGAAATTCCGTCGAGCGTTACGCGGCGGCCCACCACTCCTGGATCTCCGCCAAAATGCCGCTGCCAGTAGGGATAGTTGAAGATCACTTCCATTTCGTGTCCCAGGCGATGCTCGTCGGCCAGGAACACGCGCCCCAGCATCGGTTGCACGCCGAGCGCATCGAAAAAGCCTGGACTGACGCGGCCACCTTGAATGGTTTCGGCGTCGCCGGTTCCGCTGACGATCCACGCGCCGCCGACAAATCCCGCGACTTGCTGAAAGCAGCGATTCCGGTCGCGAATTTCCGAAAAATCCGCGCCGACCAGACCCGATGATCCCGGCGCCATGCGCGGCGGAGTACCGGAGATCCACACCAGGCGGCCGCTCGCCGGATAGGGCAGAGGTTCGAGAAGCAGGCTGTGAACCAGGGTGAAGACTGCAGTTGTTGCGCCGATGCCCAGCGCCAGCACGATGGCAGCCGCCAACGTGAACGCCGGTTCGCGCACAAGCATGCGAAATCCGTACCGCAAATCAGACATAAACCCGTGAATTATCTCACAGATTTTCCGGTAATTGCTGCATGTTCATTCAGCCACAACGCCGCTTCGGAAGCGTTCGAAACGCGGCCGGCCAGAGTCGCCAGCACCAGATCCGCCGTTGCGACCGCTGAAAACGGACGTTCATACGCCACACTTTTGCTTCCGCCGGGTTCGGAATTGATGCCTTTGTTGGCGAACTTAATGATGAAGGGCACCAGCGGAGACTGTCCACTGGCTGTCAGTTCCTGCAATTCCTCATTCCAGCCCAGATGTCCTCGCCACACATCCGGACGCAGGCCGTGGTCCGAACTCAGCAGAATCGTCGTCGAATCCCACATTCCTTTTTGCTCCAAAAGGCGGCGCAACTCCCCCATGGTCCGGTCGACCAGGGCCAGATTATCCACGTAGCTCAACTGCGGATTGAGCGTGAAATCCCGGCGCTGGCGGTTATAAATGCCATATAAATGGGGGATCGGAAAGTGTGCGAAGACGAATCCGAGCCGCGGATCTGCGGCGGCTTCGAAGGCGCGGCTCCGAATTTCGAAATACTGCTTCTGCTGGCGCGTCTGCATGTACTCATCACGCGACGCTACAGTATTTTCTCCGCCCACGTACAGCATATCGAGCAAGTTCGCGAACTGCAGACGGAACAAAAACGCGACCGCTTTCGGCAAGCTGTCATCGGCCACGCTGATTTCCCGCAGCAGGGCCGCCGTGGGATGGCCGTTGGGCAAGTCCACGCACTCGGTCACGCTATCGCCGATGACGCGGCAATAGGGATGATGCCAGCCGATCAACGCAGTATTGACGCCCAGCGCTCGCGCGCGTTGGAACACGTTGGGCTCATCGTGCCAGGAGACCCCGGTTTTCGATTCTTCCGGAAATACCCGGAGCGTGTTGAGATTCGCCAGCTCGACACGCGAGTAAATCCGCCCGTCCAGGAGGCTCGGCAATGCCACCATGGTCCAGGAGGCGGTCTGGTTTGCATGCGTGGCCACCAGTGACTGTTCCCGCAGCCGGTCCAGTTCCGGCAAATCGACCTGCGGCCTGCGAACGTCAAATGCCAGGCGCTGGTCGAACTCATCGAACAGGAGCCACAGCACGCGGCGCGAAGTCTGGGGGACGATCATAGGCAGCGGCGTCAACGGCGCGTAAGCTGATTGTGGAGGCGCGCTCACACGGCCCCACGTGAAATCGACCAGTAACGCGGGCAGCAGCAGCGTCAGCAAAAGCGTGGCGCGTTTTGCGGCGTTCACCATGCGCGCGTTGCCCATCGCAGCCAGCACCATTCCCACCAGCAGCGTCGTCTCGATGCCGACCAGCGCGATGTTGGTGGCCAGATCGTACCGCTCGCCTTCGGTGTTCCAGTAGCGCCGAACGGATTCAAGCGGAAAAATCAGGGCTAGAAGGAATCCGGTGTGCGCCAGCCGCAATTTTCCCGGAGTCGGCCGCCACTCCACCCACATCCACAGGAGCCAGAAACAACCAGTCAACACCAGCGCTCCCGCCAGGGTTGCATACAGCAAGGTTGGATCGGCTGGGCCGCTGCGATAGTATTCCATGGAGCGCTCCCGAAGGTGCTCCAGGTCGTACCAGCGCCGCAGGAAACACAGGTTCCCAAGCGAGAAACAAATGAGCAGGTTTTTTAGTTTGTCGCTCGCCGCCGGCGAAAGAGATAGAGCCATCGGTGAAGTCCGTCGATCCGCCTGCTCCGGACCAGTTCGAAACGCTGCGACGCTGCGGCTTCAAACCAGGCCCGGGTCATGTGCGAATACAGCCCGTCACGGCCGCGAACAATCCTTTGAAACATCGGATCCTCCGGAGCCACAAACTCTATTAACACATATTCGCGAGTAAGTTCCTCGGCCAGCGCCAGGATTTCTTCGAGCGGAATGCGTTCGGTCACCAGCATGTGATGGACTACGGCGAGCATCATCACCAGGTCGAAGTTACCTGTCGCGCGATCCAGAAACGACGCGTATTCCCGATTGCGCCAGCCGGTGGCGGGCGTGGGACGCGTCAGGTCGACCACCAGCGGCAGGACGTCCGCGTGCTCGCGATTGGCTCTGCACCAGATCGAGCCGACCACCGCCGGGTCCGAATCGATCGCGACGACGGAGGCTCCGTGACGCGCGGCAAGGAAACTGAAGTGCCCTTCGTTCGCCCCGACGTCCAGGACTGATCGCGGCTGTGCGAGAGTCAAAGCTTCCGCGACAAACGTGTCCTTTTGAGCGAACTGCTCCGTGGTGTACAGCGATTTATGGTCGAGATACCCGGACCATGTGGAGTCGCCAGAATTGGGTTCGAGGGCTTTCAAATGGCGCTCGCAGCTCTTGAGGATTCCGTTCAGCACGAAGCGAGCTTTGTCAGGCGAGGCAGACGGTTGCGGACGATACGTGGATGCATTCTCACGCCCGTTCAGCCATTTCGGGATCGACACCAGACTGAGGAAAGGAGACTGGAGCCGTTGCAGCGGTCCGGTCCAGCGATATACGGATTCAGGCTCAAGCCCATCGCGATGCGCCGCAAGAACGTCGTGAAGCGGCATTCCGAAATGACGCGCCGCCAAAAGGGGAAGCAGGAAGGTCCGCACGAACTGCGCGTAGGGCATCCAACTCGCGTCACCCGCGTCGCGGCGCTCGAAAGAGAGCACGTCGACGAACACCGGCTCGCTTCCACGGAACAGGATGTTGCAGGGCGTGGCGTCCTTGAGACCGAATCCGTCGCTCAGGGCCCCACGCGCAAGGCTCAGGGTGAGGCTGCCTGCAGCATGCAACATTTCCGCGGGCCATTCGTAGGGGAAGCTCGGAAACGGAATGCGCTCATGCTCGATCAGATAATCGGTTTCAACGCCGGGAAACTCGGAAGGGGAGATGCGGACCGAGCGGACCAGTCTTCCGGAATTCATCGCATCGTGAGCGGTTTGCGTCTGAAGAAAAGCTTCCAGACTGTTGGCGGCCTCGGGATGAAGCGCGCGAAGAATTCGCCCGTCAAGCTGGATTAGCGTGCCGCCAGGATCGCGAAAGGAACCATTGGCGGAAGGGGGGGAATCACTTGCGGCCTTCATTTGGAATCGCTCCAGTGCTCGATTCCTGGCTACTACGCTTGCGCCACAAGCGATCGAGGAATTTCCGGAAGTAATATGTGCCACCCAGAAATGCCGCGTAAGCAGCCTGAAATACAAAAGCTCCCGTACCCGGATCGGTATAAGCCTGCGCCTTGGATGGCGTGGCCAGAAGGAGCGGCAGACAGAGCAAAACGAGGCGGATCATGTTTCTCAGGAGAGCGGTGCGATTTCGGAGTGAGAGCATGAGAGTGTTCCGTTCCCTGCAATTCATTGCGGATTATGCTAGTCAATCGTCGCACGAATACCCTCGGATTAGACCTTAGGAGATTGGCTTAGAACACCTACTGTAGATACCTTAGTTCGGAACCGAGGTGGTTTATTATCAGCGTTTATCGAAGAATTCAATCCATACGCCGCTCGCGAGTTCGCCGGGAACCACCAGGCTCCTGCCATACGGGCCTGTATATATTGGGAGAGTTCGGTGGATTCGCTCCGCAAGAACGGCGCCGGTTTTAGAAAGCTCGGGAACCTCCAGGCTGACGCCCATCACCGATTCACCGCGCTGGTTTAGCGATCTGGCGACCGGCCCGTCGGAATTCGCGGCCGCGATCAGGAGGATGATTCCGGCTCTCGCCTTGATCTCCTGCGCGATCGCACCCAAAGACGCGAGTTCGAATTTGCGACCGGGCGCCAGACCGAGTCGTTCATAGGCGGCGGTGGCCGCGTCGAGATCCTTCACGGCCATCCATGCAGCACGAATCGCGGTGGCGCCGTTCGGGTGCGCTTGTCTTCGAGGGTCGTCTTTCAACTGAGGGTATTTCTGCTCCAACGGCTTCCAGATCCGGTTGTGATATTCGAGGAAGAAAATCGTATTTGGAGCATCGACGCGGACGCGCAGCCAGCCTTCGGGAAACTGCTCCTGCACGCCGTCCAGCGTCCAGGCATTGCCCGCTGGACCGTCCACTGCAAGCCCACGTTTCCGCAGAAAAGCCGCGGTGCGCGCCGCAGACGACGTGTCCAGAGCGGCGAATACCGCCCCTTCGTGCTGGTCGAGGAAGCGCACCAGATCCCCCTGGCGAACTGAGGCCTTCTGCCGGTCGTCTACAATGACCAGTTCGAGATACTGGCCCTGGTGTTTGAATTCGATGTCGGTATCGGTGGTGCCGTCCAGGAGTCTGCCGCGGAGACCGATGGTGAAGCCCAGTGTGTCGCGAAACAGTCGCTCCGCCTGGGCCAGATCGTGTACCGCGATACCGACGTGATCGAGACCGTGACCCGATCCCAGAAGTTCGGAATCCGACGCGCCGTGCAAATTCGACAGAAACAGGGCGAGGGCAATAGCAGTTTTGCGATGACGGATCATGAGCCTTCCACACGTTATCACAATCTCGGTTTTAGGCCGTTCGTCCCGGAATCGGACACCGCGTTGCCCTTAACTGGCTTACAATCCGGTAGTTAGCGTTGGAATGCAGCGTGCAACTCACGACAATATGGACCTGAAATTTGCGCTTCGATCCTTGCGGAACAACCCCGGCTTCGCAGTGCTGGCGGTGATCGTGATGGCGCTCGGAATTGGGGCGAACACCGCCGTATTCAGCGTGGTGAACACAGTTTTGCTGAAGCCGCTGGCGTATCGCGACCCGGATCGCATCGTCACGATTCGAAACTTCTGGAAAAAGACGGCGCAAGCGGGCGCGTTTATTTCCGGGCCCGACTATCACGATTGGCACGATCAGAGCAGCGCCTTCGAGTCCATGGCTTATTACACCCGCGACCAAACTGGAGTGCAGTTAGGAAGCGTAGCGGACTACGCGAAAGTCACCGGGGTGACATCCGAGTTTTTTCGCGTATTCGCCGTTGAGCCGCTGCTCGGCCGAACCTTCAGTGAAGAGGAGCAGAAGCTGAAAGGCTCGGCGGCGGTGATCATCAGCGCCAACTATTGGCAGCAACATTTCGGCGGCAATGCAAATGCGATTGGCAAGACGCTCCGCATGTATGACAAGACGCTGGCCATTGTCGGGGTGATGCCCCGAGGATTGGACTTTCCAGCCGGAGTTGATATCTGGTTCCCCGCCAACACGATTTTCGCGGAAAACAACCAGCGCAGCTCGCACAACTACACGGTTATCGCGCGCCTGAAACCCGATGTGACGCTCGATCAGGCCCAGGCGCAGATGAGCGGGATCGCGTCACGCCTGGAACAGCTGTACCCGAGAAGCAATCAGAACAAGGGCGTGGTGGTCGATCGTATGCGCGACACCTTGGTCAGCAATGTCCAGATGACGCTGTACGTTTTGCTGGCTGCGGTCGGCGTGGTGCTTCTGATCGCGTGCGCGAACATGGCGAACCTGCTGCTGGCGAAAGCCAGCTCTCGCACCCGGGAGATGGCGATTCGTGCCGCCGTCGGGGCCAGCCGCGGACGCATCGTGCGGCAGTTGATCGTCGAGAGCTTGGTACTTGCGCTCGTATCCGGGGGCGTCGGACTGATCCTCGCGGTGTGGGGCGCCGACGCCCTGGTGGCGCTGGCCCCGTCCAACGTCCCGCGTCTGGCGGAGACGCGCACCGACGGATGGGTGCTCGCGTTCACGTTTGGCATTTCTGTTCTGTCCAGCATTCTGTTCGGACTCGCTCCGGCGTTGCACGCATCCAAAATCGATCTGAACGATGCGCTTAAACAAGGCGGCGCGCGCAGTGTCACGGGCGGTGGAAACCGAATCCGCAGTTCGCTGGTGGTGGCTGAAATCGCTCTTTCAGTGATGCTGCTGGCCGGCGCGGGATTGCTGATCCGCAGTTTTCAGGCGCTCATGAACGTCGACAATGGCTTCCGTCCGGAAAAGCTGCTGATAGCGGAGACGAGTTTCCCGTCTTCGAGTAGCGCGTCGAGAGAACTGGCCGTGCGATTCGACAACAGCTTGCTGGAAGACCTTCGCCACGTGCCCGGGGCGTCCGCCGTGGGCGCTGCCGCGGCCACGCCCGGCAAGGTTCGATCCAACGGAGGATATTGGATCGATCGCCTGCCTCCTCCGAGTGAGCTTTCCATCACCGCGCCGCAAGCGGTGTTTTCAGTAGTCGCGCCGGGAACGTTCGATACTCTGGGAATCGCCCTCAAGAGCGGCCACGATTTCACGGACGCCGATCAAAACAGCGCTCCTTTCACGGCCGTGATCAATGAAGCGCTGGCGAAGAAATCGTTTCCCGGTCAGGATCCGGTTGGCCGTATGATTTTCTGCGGAATGGATTCAATGAACCCGATGAAGATCATCGGGGTTGTCGGCGACGTGCGGCAATTCGGACCCGCCCAATCGCCTTGGCCGGAGATCTATATGCCATATCCTCAGCACCCCGGCTGGGCGACGGATCTCAGCGTGATCGTCCGTACGCAGGCGGATCCGCTGGCGCTTTCAGAAACCCTGCGGCGCAAGATTCGCGAGCACTCGCCCGAGGTTCCGGTGAAGTTCACCACTATGGAAGCGGCGCTTTCCGAAAATGTGGCGGCTCCCCGATTCCGCACTCTGTTGCTCGGAATTTTCGCCGCGGTGGCGGTGTGTCTCGCCATGGCCGGCGTTTACGGTGTCATGGCGTATGTGGTCACGCAGCGCGTCAATGAAATCGGTTTGAGGATGGCGCTCGGTGCGAGTGCGGGCGACGTGCTGGGACTGGTGCTGCGTCAGGGATTGATGCTCGCCGCAGCAGGTTTAGCGATCGGTCTGGCCGGAGCCGTGGCCGCGACGCGGTTGCTGACATCCATGTTGTTCCAGGTGAAGACCACCGATCCGATGACGTATGCCGCGGTGATCGCCCTGCTGGGGATCGTCGCGTTGGCCGCGAGTTATTTTCCGGCGCGCCGGGCCGCTCGTGTAGATCCGCTGGTAGCGCTGCGGCAGGAGTAGGTACCGGGAAAAGTCGTGTCGCAGTGGGACACGACAGGTGGAATCGGACACGTTCGCGCAACTGGCGCGCGAATGCTTCGACTGGAAGTCGAAGCGCAAGCTGAAAGCTCGCCCCACATATACTGGAGGTGTGGGGTTTCGTTTAGGGATCGACTATAAGCCTCGTGGCGACCAGGCGGCTGCGATCGAGTCGCTGACGCGTGGTCTGCGGGATGCCGAACAGCACCAGGTGCTCCTGGGCGTCACGGGATCCGGCAAGACCTTCACCATGGCCAAGGTGATTGAGCATTCCGGCCGACCGGCGCTGGTCCTGGCTCACAACAAGACTCTGGCCGCGCAACTGTATCAGGAATTCAAGACTTTCTTCCCGGGCAACGCCGTCGAATATTTCGTCAGCTACTACGATTACTATCAGCCGGAAGCGTACATTCCTTCCGGCGACGTGTACATTGAAAAAGAAGCCACCATTAACGACGAGCTGGACAAGCTGCGCCTCTCTGCCACGCGATCGCTATTCGAACGCCGCGATTGCGTGATTGTCGCGAGCGTCAGCTGCATCTACGGACTCGGTTCGCCAGAAGCCTACTACGGCATGCTGCTGATGCTCGAAAAGGGTCAGAAAATCGAGCGCCAGGAAATTACTTCGCGGCTGGTCGATATTCTCTATGAACGTCACGAAGGCGACTTCAAGCGCGGGACTTTCCGCGTCCGCGGCGACGTGATCGAAATATTTCCCACCTACGACGACAACGCATTCCGGATTTCGCTGTGGGGCGACGAAATCGAATCGCTGGAGCAGATCGATCCGCTGACCAGCCAGGTGAAGCAAACCTACCTGCGGCTGCCGATCTATCCGAAAACGCACTACGTCATGACGCCGGAGACGCGCCACAACGCGCTCCATAGCATCGAAAACGAGCTCACCTGGTGGAAGGGGGAGCTGGAAAAGGAAGGCAAGCGGATCGAAGCGCAGCGGCTGTATCAGCGCACCATGTTCGACCTGGAAATGATCCGCAACATCGGATACTGCCACGGGATCGAAAATTATTCGCGCCATTTTTCGGGACGTCTGCCGGGACAAGCTCCGCCCACGCTGCTGGATTATCTTCCGCACGACGCGTTGATGTTCCTGGATGAAAGCCACCAGACGGTTCCGCAGCTCCAAGGCATGTATCATGGGGACCGCTCGCGAAAAGAAACGCTGGTGAAGTTCGGGTTCCGGCTGCCTAGCGCGCTCGACAATCGCCCGCTGACGTTCGAGGAATTTGAAAACCGAGTTCACCAGCTGATCTACGTTTCCGCGACACCCGGTCCGTACGAGCTGACTAAGACCTCGGGCGCCGTGATCGAGCAGATCATACGGCCGACCGGACTGGTGGATCCTGAAGTCGACGTGCGCCCGATTCGCGGCCAGGTGGACGATCTGCTGCACGAGATTCGACTCAGGGCCGAGCGCAACGAGCGTGTTCTGGTGACTACGCTGACCAAGCGCATGTCCGAAGATCTGGCCGAGCACTACACGGAAGCCGGTGTGAAGTGCGCGTATCTGCACTCGGAAATCTCGACGCTCGATCGCGTGAAAATCCTGCGCGATCTGCGGCGCGGCGTTTACGATGCGTTGATCGGCATTAACCTGCTGCGTGAAGGCCTCGATCTACCCGAAGTATCGCTGGTGGCGATCCTCGATGCCGACAAGGAAGGATTTTTACGATCGGCCGGTTCGCTAATCCAGACCATGGGCCGCGCCGCGCGGCACTTGAACGGGCGCGCCATCCTGTATGCGGACGTGATGACGGCTTCGATGCGTCGCGCATTGGACGAAACCATGCGCCGCCGGACCCTGCAAAGGGCTTACAACGAAGCCAACAACATTGAGCCCCAGTCGATCATCAAGCCGATCGACGCCCTGTTGGTGGCGGTGGCCGAAGCCGATTATGTTACCGTTCCACTGGAGCCGGAAAGCGAGATGGAGAGCATTCCACCGGAACAGATGGACAAATATCTGGGCGAGCTCGAACAGCGCATGCGCGAAGCGGCGCGTAAGTTCGATTTTAAAGAAGCGGCGGCGTTTCGCGACCGCATCAAGGAATTGCGCAACCGAGCGGTTGCGGGCGCCGGCATCACATGAAACGCCGGCCCGCGGGTCTGGTGTGCGCGGGAGGCGTAAGCAACAGCTTTCTGGCCCGATGGCCTTCGGTGCTGGCAACGCTGGGTCCGGTGAAGTCATCGTCGCTGCGGGTGGCGCGGCGTCTGTCGAATTCGTTGCGAGCAGGCCAGGCAGTCGAGCACATTTCCGCGTTGCGCGGGTGCGAACTCATCTGGATGGTGGTTCCGGAAGACGCTCTGGATCGAACCGTGAGCGAGCTGCGTTGTCTGCAAGACAGTCTGCTCGTGGTTTGCGATTCGCGACGCGTCAGCGACTCGTTCGATACCAGCTTGCGCCTGGCGACGCTCAACGCCGCCGACCCGGAGGAACGCGTCTTTGCCGCTGAGGGGCATGCCGATGTCCTGCGCAGGCTGCGCAGCGTGACGGCGCAGGAGCGGCGCAAGCTGATCGAAATGCGTCCTGCGGCGAAGCCTGTATTTTTCGCCGGGATCCATCTGGCTGCCCACTTGATCCTGCCGGGTTATTCCGCGGCAGTGGAAGGCCTTCGCGCCGCCGGATTTTCGCGCGCGGATGCGGCTCGCGTCGCGCAGGCGCTAGCGACGCGCGCGGTTCGCAGCTACGGCAAGGCGGGGAAAAAAGCGTGGAGCCCGGCCGCTGCTGGTGCGCTACGTGACGCGCTCGAAGACGATGTGAATACGATCCGTACCGTCGACCCCGGCGTTGCCGGCGTTTACGCCGCCTCCATCGAACAGGCGTTGCGCTATTTCGGAACGTGAGCCTGCCGGAGCAGGGAGCGGATTCGAAGCGCTTCCGCAACGCTCCAGGCTTGCGCAGGACAGCCGCCGGCGCGATGCGGCTCGTCGCCATCGTAAATTTCGGGAATCGAGCCGAGACATCCGCCGCCCGCGGCTTCCAGGCGATCGACCAAACCCGCGCAGTATTCCAGATTCTGATCCGTCGGTCCGAACGCCGAGAGATACGCGTCGACGTACGGGCCGAGCAGCCAGGGCCACACGGTGCCCTGATGATACGCGCCGTCGCGCTCCACGGGCGAGCCTTGGTAGCGTCCCTTGTATTCAGGATCGCTGTGCTCCAAAGTCCGCAACCCAACTGGAGTAAGCAACTCGCGCTCCACCGCGCGAACCACGGACCGCTGTTCATCCGGCGCGAGCAAGCCAACGCCGAAAATCTGATTCGGACGAAACTTGGCGACCGGCCCCGAATCGGTCAACAGGTCGTAGAGGCAGCCGCGCTCCGCATTCCAGAATTTCCGGCGAAAGCTAGCCTTGACCAGGTCCGCTTCGCGTTGGTATTCGCCGGATTCGCCCCAGTCGGCCATCAGAGACAGAGCGGCATGCCATAGCGCATTGATCTCCACGGCTTTCCCGTGACGCGGCGTGACCACCCAATCGCCGACTTTGGCGTCCATCCATGTTAACTGCGTGCCGGGAGTGCCGGCGCGCAGCAGATGATCCTCGGGATCGACGCCGATGCCGAACCAGGTGCCGCGAAAGTGCCAGTCGACGATGTTCTTTGCCGCGGGATAAAACGTTTTGCGAAAGAACTCCCGATCGCCCAGTGCACGCATCGCCTGAAACATCCACAACGTTGCGTCTGCGGTGTTGTATTCGGGCGCATCTCCGGCATCCGGAAAGCGGTTGGGAATCAGGCCCTGGCTGATGTGCTCCAGAAATCCTGCAATGATTTCACGAGCGGTATCCAGTTTGCCTCGCGCGATCAGCAGGCCGGGAAGGCTGATCATCGTGTCGCGTCCCCAATCGGTGAACCAGGGATAGCCGGCGATGATGGTCGGCGTTCCATCGGCGCGGTGTACGGTGAACGGTTCGTCGCGTGGTGTGGGCTCGGCTTGGTGCGGACCGTCGATTGACACACAGATCGGGGTCCACTCTCCCGGCTTCAGATCGAGCACGATGACTCCGGGAGTGAAAAGGTCTTCGCGAAAATCGAGTCCGCGATCGAGTTCCACCAGGTATTCGACGTTGTAATACCACTGCGCGCTTTCCTCGAAACGGCCGGTGTGATGAAATTCGATGCGCGGAAGGCCGCCGAACAAATCGGCTCGGGCGTGTCCAAGCGAATGATAGTCGCGATAGGCCAGAAACGGCCGCGCGCGCAGCGTCACGGCGCGATCGGATCGATAACGGATGATCGCTGCCTGCCGGCCCTCGATCAGGTACACCTGCTTTTCGACCCGCACGCCGTCCACGCCGAAGCGCCACGTCGCACACGGATGTGTCTCGAACTGCTCGACAAATTCAAATCCACGCGGCGTGACCGCGCCAGGGTATTGGCAAGCGCCGAGCGCGTGCCCATTGATTTCTTCTTCGATGCGCGAGAGTAGAACGTTGCGCTGAACCGGGGGGTGAAGGGAGGCGACTAGAAGGCCGTGGTAGCGGCGGGTATTGACGCCGGCGACGGTCCCCATCGCGAACGCGCCGGTGCCGTTGGTTTCGAGCCACTCGATTTTCGAAGAGCGGTCGAAATCGCGGCAAGTCGCGCCAGGGACGATCACTTTAGAACGCCAGGATCCGCTCCGCCTCCGCCGCGATGGTGTCGACTTGCGGCAGAATTTCCGCTTCGAGAATCGGGTGATATCCGACCCATGTATCTAGCGCGGCCACACGGCCGATGGGAGCGTCCAGCGACGTGAACAGCTCGTTGGCGATTCGCGCGGCAATTTCCGCGCCGAAACCGAAGGACAGGACGTCTTCATGGGCGATAATCACGCGATTGGTTTTTTCGACGGAAGCTCGAATGGTCGCCCAGTCGTACGGGGCCAGCGTGCGGAGGTCGATAATCTCGATGCTGATTCCGGGTTTGCGCTGCTCGATTTGCGTCACTGCTTGCAGAGTCTTCTGGACCAGCGCGCCGTAGGTGACGACGGTCAGGTTCGCGCCGGGCTTCACGATGCGCGCTTTACCGAACGGGATAGTGAAATCGGGACCGGGATGCGGCGAGCGGTTGTACGGCTCGCGATACAGGCGCTTGTGCTCCAGGAACAACACCGGATCGTCGCAGCGGATCGCGGTGCGCAGCAGCCCGCACGCATCCAGGGCGTTCGACGGAAACACCACGCGCAAGCCGGGAATGTGCGTGAAGATGCTCTCGCCGCACTGGCTGTGATAAATCGCGCCGCCGTTCAGATAACCGCCGATGGCGACGCGCACCACAATGGGAGAAGAAAACGCGTTGTTCGAGCGCCACCGCATGGTGGCCAACTCGTCGCGGATTTGCATCATCGCGGGCCAGATGTAATCGAAGAACTGAATTTCGGGGACCGGCTTCATCCCGCGGGTCGCCATGCCGATGGCGCGGCCGACGATTCCCGCTTCGGCCAGCGGCGCATTGAAGCAGCGTTGGGAGCCAAACACGATTTGCAAACCCTGGGTGGCTTTGAAGACGCCGCCTTTGCCCTTCACTTCGGTGAGATTCGCTTCGCGGCTCGCGTCGGCGACGTCTTCGCCGAAAACAATGACACGCTCGTTGCGGCGCATTTCCTCGTGCATGGTCAGATTGATCGAATCGACCATGGTGCGCGGGTCGCCGCTAAACTGCGGCTGCTTTTCGAACTCAGTCGACGTGGGGTCGATACGGTCCGAATAGAGATACCGTAGCGCGGAACCCTTGGGAGGCGGCGCGGCTTTCAGGGCGCGGTCGGTCGCAGCCTGCACCTCAAGATCGACTTCATGCGTCAGTAATTCGACGCCGTGCCGGTCCAGCAAACCTTCGCCGATCAGCCATTCGGGAAAGCGGACAATATGATCGCGGGTAGCTTCTTCGGCGCGCTCGGCTTTGGTCTTGTAGAGTTTCTCGTCGTCCGAAAGTGAGTGCGAATAGGGACGGATACAGGTCGCATGGACCATCACGGGAGTCCGATGCGTCCGGCAGTAGTCGACTGCCTCGGACATCGTGTTGTAGGAAGCGACGAAATCCGTACCATCGCAGAATAAAATTTTCAGATCCGGGAAGCCGCTGACCAGTCTGGCGATATTTCCACCAGCGGTTTGCTTTTCGACTGGAACCGAAATCGCGTAGCCGTTGTCCTCCACCAGGTAGACGATGGGAAGGCGTTCCAGGCACGCGATGTTGAGCGATTCCCAAAACTCGCCTTCGCTGGTGGCGCCGTCGCCGGTAGTCACCAGAGTGATCGCGTCGGAATCGGGATCGAGCCGGCGGCCCGCATCGGCGCATCCGACGGCTTGCAGAAATTGCGTACCGGTGGGAGAAGAAGTGCTGACGATGTTGAGACGTTTCGAGCCCCAGTGCGACGGCATCTGGCGGCCGCCCGACGCTGGATCGGCATCGGCTCCAACCGCGCCTTCCAACATCTCTTCCGTCGTGACTCCGAGGGCCAGCGCGCACGCGCGATCGCGGTAATAAAGATAGAACCAGTCATGGCCGGCGCGCAGTGCGGAGCCGGCGGCAGCGCTGATGGCTTCGTGTCCCGCGCCGCTGATCTGGAAATAGATTTTGTTCTGGCGTTTCAGCAGGATTTCGCGATCGTCGATGCGCCGCGACAGATACATGATCCTGAAAGCCTTGATGAGTTCTTCGCGCCCGAGCCTGGTTGGGAGTGCGCTGGTCGTTGTGCTGGTTAGCATGTGCCATTTCAAGTATAGCCATGCGCCAGGGGCTATTTCAGCCTGATAGAATCCCGTCATGACCTGCCGTTTGCTGTTGATTCTCGCCTGCGTTACCTTGGCCGCCCAGGACTCGAAACCGCCCGCTAAGAAGCCCGGTCTGCCGCTCAAAAGCGAGCGGAAGATCGAGTTCGGCACGGATGAAGCCACCTGGCTTTCGCTTACGCTGACCCCCGACGGAAAGACCATCATTTTCGAGCTATTGGGCGACCTCTACTCGCTTCCGGTCACCGGCGGTGCAGCCAAGCCGATCACCACCGGCATGGCCTTCGACTCGCAGCCGTCGGTCTCACCGGACGGCAAGCGGATCGCGTTTGTGAGCGATCGCGACGGGTCGGAGAATCTGTGGATTTGTAATATCGACGGCAGCGATCCGAAACAGGTCAGTAAGGACGCGCAGGGCGATTTCGAGTCGCCCTCGTGGACGCCGGACGGCGACTATGTGCTGGTGTCGCGCAAGCCGAACAACGCGTTGCACGAGGTCTGGATGTACAACATCCAGGGCGGATCGGGCGTGCAGGTGACCAAATCGTCGCCGACTGCGACCACCACTCCGCAGCAGCGGTTGCGTGCGCTGGGCGTAGTCGCCTCCGCGGACGGGAAGTATTTCTACTACGCCCGCCGGACCGGAAATTTCACCTACAATGCCACGTTGCCGCTGTGGCAAGTGGTCCGGCGTGACCGCATCACGGGTGACGAGGACGTAATCACCAGCGCTCCGGGTTCGGCGTTTCGTCCGACGATTTCGCCTGACGGATCGAAACTCGTTTTCGGAACGCGGCACGATACGGAAACCGGATTGCGGGTTCGCGACCTCGCCACCGGAGAAGAAAAATGGTTGAAGTATCCGATCCAGCGCGACGATCAGGAGTCCGCCGCAACGCGCGACGTCCTACCAGGATTCTCGTTCACGCCGGATTCGAAAGACATCATCATTTCTTACGGCGGAAAGATTCACCGCGTACAGGTCTCGACGGGTGAGGCGTCCGATATTCCGTTCACCGCGAATGTATCGCAAGAACTGGGGCCGGAGCTGAAGTTCGCGTCGCGAGTGGAAGAAGGACCGGTCAAGGCGCGGCTGATTCAGACTCCCAGCGAATCGCCGGATGGAAAGCGCATCGTGTTTTCGTCGCTCACACATCTCTACAAAATGGATGTGCCTGGAGGTAAGGCCACGCGCCTCACGCCGGGAAACGCACGCGAATTTCAACCGGCATGGTCGCCCGATGGGCAGTGGATCGCCTACGTCACTTGGACCGACGATGGCGGCGATCTATGGAAAATCCGCGCCGATGGATCGGGTGCGCCCATCAAGCTGAGCCGCCTCCCGGCGTTCTATCGCGATCCGGTGTGGTCGCCGGATTCGAAGCGCATCGTGACCCTGCGACAGGCGAGGCAGGCTCGGCTGAACGGGACCAACGGGTTCGCGCAATCGGGGCTCGGCATGGATGTGGTTTGGATTCCGGCCGAGGGCGGCGACGCGACGCTGATCGTTCCGGCGCGAGGCACCGGCCGTCCGCATTTCACACACGACGCGGATCGAATTTACGTGTATTCGAACCAGGGCTTGCAGTCGTTCCGATGGGACGGAACGGATCGCCGCACGGTCATCAAAGTGGAAGGACGCAGCCGCGGTCCGCAGCCCACGCCGGCGTCCGAAGTGCGAATTTCTCCAGACGGGAAACACGCCCTGGCGAAGCTCAATGAACAACTTTTCCTGATCGCGATGCCGGCCGCGGGCGGTGACACCCCGGCGATCAACGTCAACACGCCCTCGGTGCCGGTGAAGAAGCTGACCGACATCGGCGCCGACGATTTCCAATGGGCCGACGACGGCAAGACCATGACCTGGGCGCTGGGATCGAGCTTCTTCCGTCAGTCGCTTTCGACCGTGGTTTACGATCCGCCGCGCGGCGAAGGCGACGCCGAAAAGAAAGACGACGAGCCCAAGCCCGCTGCCAAGAAATCGCTGGCCGACGAAATTGAAGTCGGCATCGAGCAGCCGCGGCATAAGGCGGCGGGCACCGTGGTGCTGCGCGGCGCCAAGATCATCACGATGAAAGGCGAGGAAGTGATCCCCGATGGCGACATCGTCATCACCGATAACCGCATCGCCGCGGTCGGCAGGCGTGGATCCGTCACAGTTCCTGCGGGCGCGAAAATCATCGACGTAAAAGGCGCCACGATCATGCCGGGCATCGTCGATGTGCACGCCCACTGGATCGAAATCGCGCGCGGCGAACTCGACCCGCAAAGCTGGGTGTTCATGGCGAACCTCGCGTATGGAGTCACCAGCGGACGCGATCCGCAGACCTCGACCAACGACGTGTTCGCGTATCAGGACCTGATCGACATGGGCGAAATGCTTGGACCGCGCGCCTTCAACACCGGTCCGGGGATTTTTTCAGCAACCGACTTTCAGAGTCTTGACGAGGCTCGCAACGTGGTGGCGCGCTACAAGAAGTATTACCGGACGAATACCGTCAAGTCGTACATGGTGGGCAATCGCAAACAGCGCCAGTGGATGGTGATGGCGTGCAAAGAGAACGGCATCATGCCGACCACCGAGGGCGGGCTCGACTTGAAGCTTGACCTGACGCACGCGCTCGACGGATTTTCGGGCAACGAACATGCGCTGCCGATCGTGCCGCTATACAAGGACGTCGTCGAGATTTTCGCGCGCTCCGGAATTTCTTACACTCCGACGCTGCTAGTCGCCTACGGCGGTCCGTGGGCTGAGAATTATTTCTACGAAACCACCACCGTGCACGACGACTCGAAGCTGCGCCGCTTCATTCCGCACGATGTCATCGATGAGCGCGCCAAACGGCGGCCATGGTTCTCAGAAGAGGAACAGGTATTTCCGAAACTCGCCGCGCAGGCCGCGAAAATAGCGCATGCGGGTGGACGCGTTTGCATCGGCGGACACGGACAGCTCCAGGGAATCCAGTGCCACTGGGAGATGTGGGCGCTCAAGACCGGCGGCATGACCAATCATGAAGTTCTGCGCTCCGCGACGATCTATGGAGCGCAAGCGATCGGCTATGCGCAGGATCTTGGTTCGCTCGAACCCGGCAAGCTGGCGGATTTGCTGGTGCTGAACAAAGATCCCCTGGAAAATATCCGCAACACCAACACGATTCGCTATGTGATGAAGAACGGCGACATGTGGGAAGGCGACACGCTCAACCAGGTGTGGCCGGTGGAAAAGAAGCTCGCCGAGCCGTGGTGGTGGAAGGATCAGCCAGTAAAGTGAGGTCTACGGCGCCCCTTCAGACAGCCCCTGCAGAGCGAACGACCCGCTGCCGACGGGTTTGAAATACATGGAATACTCGTTCCCGCGCGCCTTCCAGGTGATCATGTATACGCCGGCAGGCACGCGCTCCGGCTTCCTGGTGGCAATGGCTTGTTTGATTTCTTCGGTGAAGTAGTAATCGAACTTGCCCACCAGGACAGCGGGGGCTGGAATCTTGCGAGTCGCGCCGTATTCCCAATCCATGGGAAATTCCGCGCGCTCGACCACGGCGTCCGCATTTCCTTTGGCCACCGCGGCCTGAAAACGCTGCCACCACTTCGCGAAACCGTCGTCGGCGGCAAACGCCGCGGCCACCACAAGAAGCAGCGCGAGCTTCTTCACTACACCCTCATTCCGCCCGATCGGCAAGCACGCGGACGTGGTTGTCGCGGACTTCGACGTATCCGCCCGTGATTTTGTAGGTTTTGGTTTGGCCGCCGGAAGTGATCGAGAGGTCGCCCTCGCCGAGCTCGCTCAAAAGAGCCGCGTGGTCCGGCAGGATTCCCATGTAGCCGTCCTTGCCAGGAATCTGCGCCGACTCGGCCTGTTGCCGCGCGACCAGCTTTTCCGGTGTCGCGATCTCGATTTCGAAGGTGTCGGCCATGGTTAGCCTTGCTTCTTCATAGTCTCCCAGGTTTCAAGCACGTCGTCGATGGAGCCCTGCATGTAGAACGCCTGCTCCGAAATTTCGTCGTGCTTGCCCTGGACCACTTCCTTGAAGCTGCGCACCGTGTCAGCGACTTTCACGTATTTGCCCTTGCGGCCGGTGAACGCTTCGGCTACGTTGAACGGCTGCGAAAGGAAGCGCTGAATTTTGCGGGCGCGCGAGACGGTCAGCTTGTCGTCGTCGGACAGCTCGTCGACACCGAGAATCGCGATGATGTCTTGCAGGTCTTTGTAGCGCTGCAGGATCTGCTTGACGTCCTGCGCAACCTGATAGTGTTCTTCGCCGATCACGCGTGGATCGAGAATGCGCGACGTCGACGCCAGCGGGTCGACGGCGGGATAGATCCCCAGTTCCGAAATTGATCGCGAAAGGCTGGTGGTTGCGTCCAAGTGCGCGAACGTGGTGGCCGGCGCAGGATCGGTGTAGTCGTCGGCAGGCACGTAAATCGCCTGTACGGAAGTGATCGATCCAGTCTTTGTGGACGTAATGCGTTCCTGCAAATCGCCCATTTCGCTGGCGAGATTGGGCTGATAGCCCACCGCGCTGGGCATGCGGCCCAGCAGCGCCGATACTTCCGAGCCCGCCTGCGTAAAGCGGAAAATGTTGTCGATGAACAGCAGGACGTCCTGATTTTCGTCATCGCGGAAATATTCCGCTACGGTCAGCGCCGTCAGGGCCACGCGCAAACGCGCCCCGGGCGGCTCGGTCATCTGGCCATAGATCAAGGCGCACTTGGATTTCGTGTAATCGTGAATATCGATCACGTGCGATTCCTGGAACTCGAGCCACAGATCATTTCCTTCGCGCGTGCGCTCGCCCACGCCGGCAAACACCGAAACGCCGCCGTGCTTGGAGGCGAGGTTGTTGATGAGTTCCTGAATGATGACCGTCTTGCCGACGCCCGCGCCGCCGAACAGTCCGATCTTTCCGCCCTTGAGATACGGCTCCAGAAGATCGATGACCTTGATGCCCGTCTCGAACATCTGCAGTTCGGTCGACTGATCTTCGAACGGCGGCGCCTGACGATGAATCGGCATGCGCTTGGCGGTGTTCACCGGACCCATTTTGTCCACCGGCTCGCCAATCACGTTCAGCACGCGGCCGAGCGTCTGCGGTCCCACCGGGACCATCACCGGATGTCCCAGATCCTCGGCGGGCATGCCCCGGACCAGACCGTCAGTCGGCTGCAGCGCGATGGTTCGCACGCGACTTTCGCCGATGTGCTGGGCGACCTCGCAAATGATGTCAATCGGTGTAGGCACGTTGAAACCCGCGCTGGTGATGCGGATCGCGGTGCGGATCACGGGGATGTGCCCTTCCGAAAACTCGATGTCCACGGCCGGTCCGGCCACCTGAATCACTTTTCCAACGTTCATAGAACCTCTTCTAGTCCAATGCGGCTGCGCCGCTCACGATTTCGATAATTTCCCGAGTGATGCTGGCCTGGCGCACGCGATTCATGTACAGCGTCAGCCGGTCGATCATGTCGGATGCGTTCTTGGTGGCCGCGTCCATCGCAGTCATGCGGGCGGCCTGATAAGCTGCTTCCGACTCGATCAGAGCGCGATAGATCTGCAGCTTGACGTAGCGAGGCAGTAGGCTGCCGAGAAGCTCTTCAGGCTTCTGTTCGTAGATGTAATCCGCCGGATTGGGCGATTTCGGAACCTCTATGGGCAGCAGGCGCATGGAGCTTAACCTGGACGCCATAACACTCTTGAACTCGTTCACAAAGAGATAGACCGCGTCGATCTCCGCCTTCGCGAACAAGTCGATGATGGTATCCGCGATCTTTTCGGCGTCCGCGAACTTCAGAGCGCGGAACATATCGACGTGCGCGGCCCGGATGTTATATCCACGCCGTCGAAAATAGTCGCGGCTCTTTTTTCCAATGGTTTCGAAGGCCACGTCGCGTCCGCGGAAATCGTCGGCTTGCCGCTGGGCGAGCTTGGCGATATTGGTGTTGAATCCGCCAGCCAGTCCGCTATCGGCCGTAACCACCACCAGCAGGATCTTGTTTTCCGGCCGCACCGCGAGCAGCGGATGCTCTTCACCATCGCTGTAGCTGGCCGCTTCGGCCACGTTCGCCAGCATCTGCTGCAGGATGGCGGAGTACGGGCGCGCCGCGATCGCGCGATCCTGAGCGCGGCGTAGCTTCGCCGCCGAGACCATTTTCATGGCCTTGGTGATCTGCTGAGTGTTTTTCACCGAGCGGATACGCCGGCGTAAGTCGATCAGGCTCGGCATCTACTTGGACTTGCGCTCCTGGGGGTTTTCCTGCGCGAAGCGCGCCTTGCACTCCTTGATGGCGGTATTAATCTTCGTCTTCAGGTCGTCATCGAGCGCTTTCTTCTGCTTGATCTCCGGCAGCAGGCCCGGATGCGCGTTCTCCACGAACCGATAAAGCGCCTCTTCAAACGGCCGGCACTGTTCGACGGGAAGATCGTCGAGATGGCCTTCGGTCCCTGCGTGGATAATGAGCACTTGCTTCTCCACCGGAACCGGAGAATATTGGCCCTGCTTCAGAATTTCCACCATGCGGCTTCCGCGCGTAAGCTGCTGCGTAGACGCCTTGTCGAGTTCCGATCCCATCTGCGCGAACGCCGCCAATGCGCGATATTGGGCCATGGCAAGGCGCAGACTCCCGGCCACCTGCCGCATCGCCTTGATCTGCGCGTTGCCTCCGACGCGGCTCACCGAGATACCGACGTCGATAGCCGGCCGGACGTTCGAATTGAACAGATCGGTCAAAAGATAAATCTGACCGTCGGTGATCGAAATGACGTTGGTCGGAATATACGCAGACACATCGCCGGCCTGCGTTTCAATGAACGGCAATGCCGTCAGCGATCCCCCGCCGTTTTCGTTGTTGAGCTTGGCCGCGCGTTCCAGCAAACGGCTGTGGAGATAAAACACATCGCCCGGGTACGCCTCGCGTCCTGGTGGACGGCGCAACAGCAGTGAAATCTCGCGATACGCCGCAGCGTGTTTCGAAAGATCGTCGTAAATGCACAGGGCATGCCTGGCGCTGTCGCGGAAATATTCGCCGATCGCGCACCCGGAATACGGAGCCAGATACTGCATCGGCGCCGGATCGGATGCGGTGGCGGCCACCACGATGGTGTACTCCATCGCACCGTAGTCTTCGAGGGTCTTCACTACCTGCGCCACGGTCGATCGCTTCTGTCCGATCGCGACGTAGACGCAGATCACATCGCCGCCCTTTTGATTGATGATGGTGTCCAGCGCAACCGTGGTCTTGCCGGTCTGCCGGTCGCCGATGACCAATTCGCGCTGTCCGCGGCCGATCGGGATCATCGCGTCGATCGCCTTGATGCCGGTTTGCAGCGGTTCTTTCACGGGCTGGCGATCGACCACGCCGGGCGCAATACGCTCGATCTGGCTGAACGTTTTCGTTTCGATGGGACCCTTGCCGTCGATCGGACGCCCCAGGGCGTCGACTACGCGGCCGACCATCGCCTCGCCCACGCCGATCGACATGATGCGGCCGGTACGCCGCACCTCGTCGCCTTCCTTGATATTGGAATATTCGCCCAGCAGCACCGCGCCGACGTCTTCTTCTTCCAGGTTTAACGCGATGCCGGAAACGCCGCCCGTGAATTCGATCAGCTCGCCGGCCATCACGTTTTCCAGGCCGTAGATGCGCGCGATACCGTCGCCAACCGAGATCACGGAGCCGGTTTCGGCGACGTCCACCGCCCGGTCATAGTTTTCGATTTCCTCGCGCAGCACGCGCGAGATTTCATCTGCACGAATCGATGCCATAAAAAATCCCCTAATCGCCTGCAAGCTTCAGCCGCAAGCGCTCCAATTGCCCCCGCACGCTGCCGTCGTAAACCTTCGACCCCAGGCGCGCCACCACGCCGCCGAGCAAGGCCGGATCGGTCGCAAAGGCCACTTTGGCCTGCTTGCCCGATAGCCGCGACAACTCGGCGGTGAGCCCGGCGCGCTGCGTGTCGTTCAATGCATGAGCGCTAGCCACGCTGGCGCGCACAAATCCCAGCCGTTCATCCAGAAGCACCTCGAACGCTTCCGCGATTGCCGGGAGTTCGTTGATGCGGCGATGATCGATGATTACGAAAAGAAAATTGCGAATCGGTTTCGAAACGCCCATGGGGTCCAGCAGCCGCGCGATCACCGCGCGCTTACGGCTCTGGGCGACCGCCGGCGAAAGCAGCGCGACGTGCAGATCGGCGGACGCCGCGATCAGATCGCGAACCGAGCGCAATTCCGAAAGTGTTTTGTCAGGATCCTGTCCGCCCACTACGTCGAGCAGAGCTTTCGCATACCGGGTGCCGACCACGGAAAGCATGCTAGTTTCTCGACGCCCCCAGGTCCTTTACGAAATCGTCGATGAGTACTGAATCCGCCGCGCCGTCGAGCCGCTCGCGTACGCGCTGCTCCGCCAGATCGATCGCCAGCTTCGCCGCGTAGGCCTGCAATTCCCGGCGCGCAATCTTTGCAGCGGTTTCAATCTCCAACTGCGCCTGCTGCTCCAGTCGAGCCATCTGCCGGGCCGTTTCCTGCCCGATCCGCGCGCTTTCCTGTTCCATTTCCGCGTTCGACTGCGTCCGGAATTTTTCGATTTCCGCGCCCAGCGCCGCCATCCGCACTTCCATTTGAGCCGCACGCACGTCGGCTTCCTTCTTGATCGCCTGCGCTTCCCGAATGCCCTGCTGAATTTCGGCGGTCCTCGACTTGAAAAACGGAGGCAGCATTTTCCACATCAGATATCCCAGGCCGGCGGCCAGGATGACGAAGTTGACCCATTTCCAGGTCATGTTTTCTTCAGGAGCAGCGGCTTTCTCCTGGGCGTTCAACGCAGCCGAAAATAGGAAAACTGCGATGGCCAGGCGCTTCATGCCCGCCCCGATCTGCGGGCGAGCACCGCCCCAGCGATCTGATCGGCTATTTGCGAACTGCTCACGGCCAACCCATCGCGCGCCGTCACGGCTTCGCCGGCGATCTGTTCTTTCGCGGCCTTGACGGATTCCTCCATGTGCTTTCGGGCGTTGGCGACTTGCGCCGCTTGCGCCTCCAGCCATTGCCGCCGCGTTTCTTCCTGCAAGCGGTACACCTCGGCGCGTGCATCGGCGAATTTCTGCTCGTATTCCGCCTGTTTCCGCTCTGCCGCCGCGAAACTGGCCTCGGCCGCTTTTCGCGCGCCTTCGGTCAAGGCGTGGCGCTCGTCGAGGACCTTCTCGAGCGGCTTGAACAGCATCGCTTTTATGTAGAAATACAGGAGGACGAAGAGGCAAATGGTGGGGATGGCCTTGAGCATCAACCCACCTAGGGCATTGAGAGTCTGTTCCATCAAAGAAATGGGCTGGGAACGGTCGAACAAACGAGACGGTGGTACGACTCACTGTCTCTCTGAAGCAGTTACTTTATCACAGCAAAGGCGTTGCGAGCAACTTTAGCGGAGTGTTTTATGCGGTTTGCGATTGCGATTTCGAAGATTCCTTTTCGGCGTTCTTCACCGGCGCCGGTTCGGCTGGGGGTAGTGCGATCTTTTGGCGGATGGCGGCGTCGATCCGCTCGCGGATTTCGGGATGCTCTTTCAGAAAAGTACGTGCATTATCACGGCCTTGGCCGATCCGCTCGCCCTGAAAACTGAACCAGGAGCCGCTTTTTTCCACGACCTCTTGTTCCGCCCCCAGATCCAGCAGGTCTCCTTCACGCGAAATTCCTTCTCCATAAAGGATGTCGACTTCCGCTTCGCGGAACGGCGATGCAACCTTGTTCTTGACCACTTTAACCTTGGTCCTGTTCCCAACCGCCTGCTCGCCGTCCTTTAAGGTCGCGATACGGCGCACTTCCAGCCGCACCGACGAATAGAACTTCAGAGCACGGCCGCCGGTGGTGGTTTCTGGATTCCCGAACACCACGCCGATCTTCTCGCGAATCTGATTAATAAAGATGAGACACGCGTTCGCCCGCGAGAGTGCTCCCGTCAGCTTCCGCATCGCCTGCGACATGAGGCGCGCATGCAGCCCCATGAAGCTATCGCCCATTTCGCCTTCCAGCTCCGCTTTCGGGACCAGAGCCGCCACCGAATCGACCACCACCAGGTCGATGGCCCCCGAGGCAACCAGCGCGCTCGTAATTTCCAGCGCCTGCTCTCCGCAATCCGGCTGGGAAACCAGCAGATTCTCGATATCGACGCCAAGATTCCGGGCGTACTTGGGATCAAGCGCATGTTCGGCATCCACAAAGGCCGCGATGCCGCCGGCTTTCTGAGCCTCCGCGATCACATGCAGAGCGAGCGTCGTTTTCCCCGAAGATTCCGGTCCGAAAATCTCGATCACGCGCCCGCGCGGCAGCCCGCCGACCCCCAGTGCCGTATCGATCGAAATCGATCCGGTCGAAATCACGGTGACAGGCAGCGCATTCCGCGCCCCGAGTTGCAGGACGGCTCCCTTGCCGAACTGCTTTTCCATCTGAACCACTGTCTGCATGATGAGCTTCGCGCGCTCGGTGATGGCCATGCCTAATTGGTGCCGGAACGCTCGGAAAAATCTCAGGGAATCTTGCAGTCTTGACTCCGGCGAACCGCGACCGCCACATCGCTCAAGGGGCCGTGGAAGTAGATCTCCAGATGCTCCTTCTCGATGAAAGGCGCCTGCCAAGGGGAATACAGGACGTACGAGCAGTGCCCCGGAAGAGGATCATCCGAATGCTCAAACGGAGGCAGGATTTCGTCCCTGTACAGCACACGGTAGAAATTGAGGCTTGACGTATACTCCCAAGTGGCGAAAGCCTGCGTGATCCCATAACGTTCGCGCAGGTTGCGCAAGACCCAGTACACCTGTTTGACCTCCGCATCGAACTTCCAGTTCTGAAAATAGCGGAGCCGGAGGCATCCTGTGAAATATACGGCGCAGAAAAGGAATAGTGCGAGTGCAGCGTCTCGAAGCCAGCGGCTGATTCGTCCCGGCGGCAACGCCACCACTCCAGCGGCAATGGCGAGCATCGCGAGCGGAATGAAAAAGATCCCGGTGCGATCCTGGGGCAGCGGGATTTTCAGCAGGCGAAACGCCAGCCAGTGCACCGCGAACGTGCACGCGACGGTGGCGGTCAGAACGCCGCTGACCCGCACGATCGCCGTGCTCCGCGCGTCCCATTTTTCTCCCCGGCTCCGCCACTGGATTGCGAGCAGGGCGATCGCTAACGCGGCGAACGCCCATTGCACCGCGGGCCGCAGCGCGGACAGCAGCGAGGCCAGCAGCGGATTCACCACATGAGGATTCAACTCGTAAAACGACGCGCCGGTCAGACTGCTCAGCATCTCGCGGACAGAACGGGCTCCGTAGTAAAGATCCTTGCGCTGAAATTCCCATAGGGTGGATCCACACACCACGAATGCGGTGGCCGCAAAGGACCCCAGCAGTACAGCCGCGGCTCGAATTACTTTGCCCCAGGCGGCGCCGTTGCGCCAGTAACACACCATGAACACGAGGAGGATCGAGACGTCGACGTAACCGAAGGAAAAATTCGAGCACAACGACAATGCCGCTAAGCTCGACGCCGCTGCACACGCCTTAAACAACCCCGCCTGTGCGAATCCGTCAAGGATGGTCCGAACCAGGAAATGCACCGCCAGCATGAGAAACCCGAGGGCGAGCCCGTAGCCTCGCGCCGCGACCATGTAGTCCATCATGAACGGGCAATAAATCAGGCAGAAAAAGACGGTAAGCCGTAGCGGCCGCCAGTTGAGGAGAGCATTGCAGAGCAGGTAGGCGGCGGCGACGTACAGCATCCCTCCCAGCAGCGCCGGCCCGCGAACCGTCAGATGAGACAGGCCGAACATGGAAACCAGCAGCCGCATCAGCGCCGAATTCAGCGGATGATTTCCCGAGCTGGCGACCCAATGTGAGGGCCAGTCCCCCGCAGCGAAGCTGAGGTAGCTGTCGGCTTCGTCGAGGGTGATCGACTGGACACACGCCCGCGCAATACACCATGCAAGCGCAAGAATTCCCGCTGCGAAAGCGATCGGGTCTGCTGGCCGCGGACGTCGCACGATATTCAACAATATCAGGCGAGCTTTGATTCAGGTCCGCGCCAGCAGCGCCACGGTCGCGAGTATTACCGTCAAGCCTCGCCACGATGCCAGGCGTCGAGTAGCTCGGCCAGCCGATCGAAGGTTTCGCCCGCACCTTTTTCCATTCCCGATCCAAGATGCCCGTCACGATTCTCCTTGGTCTTATGCAGGACACGGCTGGTCAGGAGAGTCTTGCCGCCGCGTTCTTCGAGCGTTACCGTGGCGAGCCATTCCGGCCTGCCGACGCTCGGCTCGTCGAAGCATTCCGTGGCAACAATGCGCTCCGGCGGAACGATCTCGTGATAGGTGCCCTTGAACTGCACCTCGCGCCCGTCGGGTCCGCGCAAGACCTTGTGCCAGGTGCCGCCTGGCCGGAAATCGATTTCACACGACAACAGCGTCGTGCTTCTCGGCCCCCACCAGCGCATCACGTGCTCGGCTTTACTCAGCGCCTCGAAAACCAGGTGGCGCGGCGCATCGAATTCGCGCGTCAGGAGGATCTCGAGATCCGACGGCGTCGTTACGATCAGCTTATTTTTTGCGTTGCTTGCGGTCATGTTTTTTCTCCTTATGTTGCAGTTCGATTAAATACTCGTCCAGACGATCGAAGCTCTGCTCCCAGAAACCGCGGTAGTCCAGCACCCAATCGGCGATCTGACGGAGCGGGCCCGCCTCCAGCCGGCACGGCCGCCATTGGGCTTCGCGGCCGCGGGCGATCAGTCCCGCGCGTTCCAAAACCTTGAGGTGCTTGGAAATCGCCGGCATGCTCATCGCGAACGGCTCGGACAGCTCCGTTACCGACGCGTCGCTCGAAGCGAGACGCGCCAGAATCGCGCGCCGCGTGGGATCGGCGAGGGCCGCGAAGGTCGTGCTTAGATGATCGGGAGCTGTTTGCATTGAACTATCTAGTTAAATAACCTACTGGTTAAATATAGAACGGGCCGAAGCATCTGTCAAGACTTTTTTGAATGAAATTGATCGAGTTCGACGTAGGACGGTGCGGGCGATCCCCGACGACGTTCAAGGTGTGGGTATTGAGGTGTTTTTCCGAAAGCCTAGGAAGCACTCGGCGCGGACTGGTTCGATTGCGGATTCGTATCCGCGACAATCTTTCGCGCCGGCGCGGTGGGTCTGGACCAGAATCCTGAAAGAGAGTACCTGGACCGCCCTGGTACCGCATCTCCACAGACGTAACACTTCACATCGGTCTTGGCAATGATTCCGTTGCAAGAGTTACATCGTTCCATGACTCATTAGAAGCCACTCCTGCCGGCATGTCCATGGAACGCGGGTACCCTTGTGGCGATGGCACCTTTGGTCCAGTGATGAGGGTTTCGCCCGAGGACCCGCAGTACCATCCGCCCGAACATCATCTGAGATGATCGAAAGAAAGACGCGCCCCATGACTTGTAAAACCTGCAAGCTTCCGATGAAGGAACTCAAAGGACACATCTACCACAAGCAGCGAAAATGGCGGTGCCCGAAGTGCAGCCGGGTCAGAATGCAGGTTCTCAAGCCGCGTTAACGGGTGCGGAGATTGATTTGAGCGTCGCGGGCTCGATTTGCATATGCTAAGTCGAGGCGCCGCTCTCTTTTTCGTCTGTTCCAGCCGGATGTGGAGAAACTGAGGGAGATGGACTGGAGAATCCATTGACGGATCTTTGTAGGCGCGAGTTGAGTACGCGATGTGTGCTGACTTGGCTTGCCTTCCTGTGTGTACCCGTGTCGGCTTGGGCCCTAAGTCCCAACGTACGCATATCGCAGTATGGACATGCGACTTGGAAAATCGAGGATGGATTTTTCAGCGGCCGTCCCGGTGGCTTCACACAGACTACCGACGGCTACCTCTGGGTTATCGATGCAACCGGACTCCGCCGCTTTGATGGAGTCCACTTTGTTCCGTGGACGCCACCGCCCGGAAAGCCTTTACTGGCTCCAGAGATCGTTAATGCTGTGGCTGCGCGGGATGGGGGTTTATGGATCGGGACATTTCATGGCTTGAGTCATTGGACCC
Organism: Bryobacteraceae bacterium; assembly: GCA_035568415.1. GTDB lineage: Bacteria > Acidobacteriota > Terriglobia > Bryobacterales > Bryobacteraceae > Palsa-187. The sequence goes on from DATMOC010000024.1 coordinate 34,020, forward strand.
ACCAGGACCTGATCAACTATCCAAACGTTCGAGTCAATCCTTTCTTTGAGGAGGAGGACGGAACCCTCTGGTTCTTACGTATTCAAAATACGGATGAAACCGGGCCTCTCTGTAAGCTCAAAGGCAGCGCGGTGCGATGTTATGGAAAGGCCGATGGTATCCCTCCGGAACAGTACTCCACGCTAGCTCGCGACCCGGAGGGAAATTTTTGGCTGGGATGCAGCACTAGCCTCACCCGCTGGAGGCCAGACTCATTCCAAACATACTACCCGAGCGGTCTGAAATCGAATGTCGGTCAACCGGGGGTGTCTGACTTTGCGCTCGGACCTGACGGCTCGGTCTGGGTAGGGTTCGCGAATCCGGGGCCAGGATTGGGATTGCAGCAGCTTTCGCACAACGTGTGGAAGCCGTTCGTTGTGCCCGGGTTCGATAGCAGCACGCTGCAGTGTTGGAAACTATTCGTCGACCGCCAGAAGACTCTCTGGGTAGGGACGGATGGGCAAGGCCTATACCGCATTTCTGGTCGGCAAGTGGATCACTTTGGCTCTTCCGATGGATTGTCGGGCGATACCATATCCGATGTCTTTGAGGACCAGGAAGGCAGCCTATGGGTTGCGACAGAAAAGGGTATCGATTCATTCCGCGACTTGCCGATCACTGCCTTCTCGATGCGAGAAGGGCTGTCCAGTAGATCGATTTTTTCGGTTCAAACAGCGCGGGATGGCTCGATTTGGATGGGAGGCAACGATCGTACCTTTGACATTCTTGGTCCCGGTTCGGATCCAGACCGCATCCGTTCGGTTCAATCGGTAAAAGATTTGCCAGGTGGTCAAGTTACGTCGCTCTTCGAAGATCATGCCGGCCGGCATTGGGTAGGGCTTGATAACACGCTGAACATCTATGAGAACGGACGACTCACAAAAGTCGAGGGGCGGGATGGTGGTCCCGCGGGAATGATCCTGGGAATTACGGAGGACAAAGACAACAGTCTCTGGATGTTGAGTTATCGGCCGCCGAGACTACTGCTCCGCATTTCCGATCGCCGGGTTCAGGAAGAGATTCCCATGCCTCCCATGCCAGAGGGGCGCGTCCTGGTGGCGGATTCCCGAGGCGGCATTTGGCTGGGTCTCAGGAATGGCGATTTGGCACGCTATCGGGAAGGGCATGCGGAGACGTTCCACTTCGAGCATCCACCGAATTCTCCGGTGTATCAGGTCGCGCTCAGTTCAGATGGCTCGATATTGGGAGCGACGAGTTACGGACTCATCGGCTGGTCGAACGGAAAACAACGAACGCTGAGCGCAAGGAACGGCCTTCCCTGCGACGCCGTGAATAGCTTCGTGGAGGACAATCGGGGCGATCTGTGGGTGTACACGAAATGCGGTCTGGTGCAAATCGAAAGAAGTGATGTACAAAGATGGTGGGCCGACCCGAATGTCAAATTGCAGCCACGAGTCTTCGACGTATTCGACGGTTTTCGAGCCGCCGTTGCTACTCCCTTCGAGAGGAGTGCAGTGAGGGATCGGGACGGACGCCTGTGGTTTGCCGCGGTTTCCGCAGTGCGAATGGTCGATCCCGCTCATTTGGGTCGAAACCTGACACCGCCGCCTGTGCACGTGGAACAGATCATTGCCGACCACAAACTCTACTTCCCGGCGGGCGATCTTCGCCTACCGGCTCGCACGCGCGATGTGGAATTTGATTACACCGCGCTGAGTTTTCGAGTCCCGCAAAAGGTTCGCTTTCGGTACCGGCTGGAAGGCCGCGATCCGGACTGGCAGGAAGCGGGAACTCGACGCCAGGCGTTTTATACGGATCTTGGTCCAAGAGCTTATCGGTTTCGGGTGATCGCCGCGAACGACAGCGGAGTGTGGAATGAGGTCGGCGACACCCTCGAGTTCTCGCTCGCCCCTGCGTATTATCAGACCGACTGGTTCCGCGCGGGGTGCGTCGCAGCGTTCTTCGCGACGCTGTGGGGACTTTACCGGCTGCGTCTCCTTCAGCTCTCCCGCGAATTCAACGCGCAGTTGGACGGCCGCGTAGAGGAGCGCACGCGAATCGCGCGCGAATTGCACGACACGATGTTACAAAGCTTTCAGGCTTCAGTTCTCCAGATGCATGCCGCTCGCAACCTTCTTTCACTGCGATCCGATCGCGCGCTCGAAAAGCTCGACCGTGCGATGAGCATTGCGGCGGGGGCGATCGCGGAAGGCAGGAATGCCGTCGGCGAGTTACGATCATCGACCGCGATTTGCAATGACCTCGCCAAAGCGCTCAAGGCTGTGGGCGACGAACTGGCTGCCGGCGGCGCCGCGACGTTCCAACTGGTTGTGGAAGGTCCGTCGCGGGACCTGAACCCCGTCATTCAAGACGAAATCTACCGAATCGGTAGCGAAGCTTTGCGGAACGCATTCAGGCATGCGCGCGCGCAGCGCATCGAAGCGAACGTCTGGTGCTCAGAGCAGTCGCTACGGTTGCAGATTCGCGATGACGGCGTCGGCATCGCACCCGAAGTTGTCGAAGGAGGCCGCTCCAACCATTACGGTTTGGGTGGAATGCGCGAGCGCGCTGAGAAAATCGGTGCGAAGTTGGAGATTTCGAGCGCGAATGGGACGGGAACCGAAATTGACTTAAGCATCCCGGCAGCGCGTGCCTACCGTTCATCGCCATCCCGCGTTCGTCGTCGGCTCTTCACCCGACAATAAGAATGACAGCAAAGGCTATCCGCAACGTGGAGACTAAGCACGGTTCTGGGCACACTTCCAACGGCGCGGTTCCGACGAATCTTGTGAATCTCCCCGTAACGAACTAAGAACTTGGGAGTTGCGTGGTGGGCGGTGAGAGCCTCGAACTCCCGACCTTCTGGGTGTAAACCAGACGCTCTAACCAACTGAGCTAACCGCCCAATGCACCCAGTTTATCAAAGGACAGCGCGTTCACCGATTTTGTGGTATTTTGACGGCATTTACCTTATGAAACGGTTCTTTCTTTCCACGGTTCTCATTTCCCTCGCTGGATGCGCCCGCGTGCATAAGCCGCTCGCGTTGGCGCCTGCGCCTGCCACCGTCGCGGACGCCGATGAAGACGCCGACTCGGGTGAACACGAAGAGTCCGAACAGGAAAATGCCAAGGCTGCTCGAGAATACTTCCTGGGCAAACGTCTCGCCCAGGAAATGACTCAGCTTCCGATGGACCGCTACCTCGCCGCACGCGATCACGTCGCGCGGATGCCGGTGTTTTCGATGGCCCGCGGCTCGGTCGCGGCCGCGAAGACAGCAACCCGCGAGATCGGCGGCAAAACCTGGACCCAAGTCGGCCCTGGGAATTTTGGCGGACGGACCCGAAGCCTGGTGATCGATCCCAACAACCCCAATACCATGTATGCAGGATCGGTCACAGGCGGCGTGTTCAAGACGGTCGACGGAGGACATAGCTGGACCGCCCTCACCGACATCCTTCCGGTTCTGAACGTCGGAGCGCTGGTCATGGATCCGAACGATTCCAACACGCTTTATGCGGGTACTGGCGAGTCCTACCAAAGTTGGCCGGGCCAAGGAATTTTCAAGACCAGCGACGGAGGGCAGACTTGGAAGCAACTTCCTCCGACGGCTTCTATTATTTATACGAACAAGCTGGTGATGAGCGCCTTGAATCCGGGCAGGATTTACGCCGCTACCAGCCTTGGAATCTACACCAGCGCCGACGCGGGCGCGACCTGGAAATTCATGAATCTCGATTCCACCCAGGCCTTCAATGGATGCCAGGATCTGACGTTGCGCACCGACACCGGCCAGGATTATTTGTATGCTTCGTGCAGCCCAAAGCTTGGCGCCACCGATTTCGCCATCTGGCGCAATCCCGACGCCGCCGGCGGGGGCACGTGGACTCAGGTGTTCACAACCCCGCACATGGGACGCGTTGCCCTGGCCATTGCGCCTTCGCAGCAGGCCACCATCTACGCGATGGCTGAGAGCATCGGCGGCGATCCGCACTACGAAGGCGGATTGCTGGCGGTCTACCGTTCCGATAGCGCGGGCGATCCCGGTAGCTGGAATGTGCGCGTCGCCAACACCGATCCCAACATCATGAACACTCTCCTTCTTACGGAGGCCCGGGACGTGATCTCAGGTTTTTGCAACAACGGAGGTCCGCCAGTATACGGCACCGGCCAGGGGGGATACGACAACGTACTGGCGGTAGACCCGCTCGATCCGAACCGCGTGTGGGCCGGCGGAATCGATGTGTATCGTTCCGACGACGGAGGAATGACCTGGGGCGCGGCTTCGCTGTGGCAGATCCTGATCGGAAATCCGCAATATGCCCACGCCGACCGGCACGTGATCCTGTTCCACCCTGGTTACGACGGAAACGCGAACGAGCAGATGTTTATCGGCACCGACGGCGGCCTGTTCCGCACCGACAATGCGCGCGCCGCCGTATCGACGGGAAATCGCGCGGCATGCCAGGCCGATTTTCTGGCGAACAGTGCCGTCCGGTGGAACGACATCAACCATTCCTACGCGGTGGCGCAGTTCTATCACGGAGCGGCGTATCCCGGTGGTGGAATCTACATGGCGGGCGCCCAGGACAACTCGGTCGGCCGTGGAAACGACCTGACCGGCATCAATGGATGGATCCAGTTCAGCACCGGCGACGGGACCGCTGTGGCCGTCGATCCGGCCGACGTGAACCTGCTCTACGAATCCAAGCAGAACCTCAGCTTGACGCGAGCGGTGGATGGCAGGGCCTGCCTGGGCACGACCGCGTCGGCTTGCTTGATTGCGACCGCCGGGATTACCGAGACCAATGCGTCCTTCCCGTTTGTCCCCTATCTCGCGATGGACCCGGGTGAGGGACGCCGCCTCTATCTCGGCGGCACCACCACGCTGTGGCGATCCATCGACGCCGGCGTGAGTTGGAGCGCGGCCGCGCCGGTGGAATCCGGAAGCTCGGTCACGGCGATCACGGTTTCGCCGTTCGATTCGAAGACGGTCCTGTTCGGGACGCGCGCTGGATTTATCTACTACAGCAGTGATGCGCTCAACGCCGGCGGGTCCGTATCCTGGAGCTATGCGCGCCCGCGCCGCGGCAACGTGGGCGGAATTGCCTTCGACCCCACCAGTCCCAACATCGTTTACGCGACCTATACGACCTTTAAGTCGTCCATTTCGCCGACCGACGCGCACATCTATAAGAGCATCAATGGAGGCGTCACCTGGTTCGCGTCGGACGGCTCGGGCACCACGGCATTTCCAGATATCCCCGCGCATCGCGTTTTAGTGGACCCGCGCAATCCGCAAACCATCTATGTCGGGTCCGATATGGGAGTTTTCATCTCCACCGACGGAGGTATCACTTGGGCGCACGATCCCGAGGAGTTTTCGAACGTCATCACCGAAGAGCTCGCCTTCGATCAGGGAATCACGGGCAACTGGCTGTTCGCGTTCACCTACGGACGGAGCACGTATCGCGTTCCGCTGCCGGGCGCGACCGCGACGAATTGCACCTATTCCGTAACTCCCACGGCCATCGCGGCCGACGCTTCGGGCGGCGTTTATCCTGTCACCGTAAATGCGCCTCCTGGATGCACGTGGTCCGCCGTGCCGGGATCGAGTCCAGCCGGCTTCACCATTCAATCGCCCGCCACCGGATCGGGACCGAGCCAGGCATTCATTCTGGTGCAGCCGTCGGCGAGTAACAACCCGCGCGGCGATACGTTGAACGTCGCCAATACCGCGGTGCAGGTCACCCAGGCCGGGGCCGCTGTGAGTGGGGCGGATTCGTCGTTGAATCCCTCTCCGTTGACCATCCCCGGCGCGATCGCCATCAGCAATCAGTCGCTCACCGCATCCGCGAGCGACCCGACCCACACCTGCACCGGCTCGAAGGATTTCAAGACAGCCTGGTGGGCCGTGACGCCCTCCTCCACCGGAACGCTCCGCATCGACGCCTTCAGCCGCCGCACCGATGTGGCGGGGAACGCCGGAATGGTGCTGTCGGTCTATCCAGCGAACCAGCTTGGAACGGAGCTGGGATGCGTCGCGATTCAGCGGGACACACGCGCGGAAAGCGACGCTATCGTGCTCCTGTCTGTCGCCGCGGGCCTAACTTATTGGATCGAAATCAGCGCCCTGGGAGCGACGCCTGCCGACGGCGGGAATGTGTTCATGAGTGTCACGCCCCAGATCGCCACCTCCGTCGGTGTTACGCCCGCATCCGCTAATGTGTCCGTCGGTTCCGGAACGCAGCAGTTCACGGCGAAGGTGACCGGCGCGGCCAACCCCGCGGTTCGTTGGACTATATCGCCTCCGGTCGGGACAATCTCGCCCGCGGGCGTTTACACGCCGCCGCCTTCGCTGGACAGCCCCTCAACGGTGACCGTGACAGCAACCGCCTTCGGCGATACTTCGCAATCGGCTACGGCCGCGGTCAACCTGGTTCCGGCCAACATCGGCACCGCGCCAGCGATTACGGAAATCGCCAATGCTACCGGCGAAATCCCGGCAATCAGCCAGAACACCTTCATCCAGATCAAGGGATTCAACCTGGCTGGAAACACACGCATCTGGCAGGGTCCGGACTTCGTAAACGGCCAAATGCCCACGCAGCTTGACGGCGTCAGTGTAACCGTGAACGGAATCGACGCCTACGTGTACTTCATCAGCTCCAAACAGGTAAACGTACTGACGCCGTTCGATGGCAGCGTGGGACCGCTCCAGGTCCAATTGACCTACAACGGCGCCAAAGCTCAATCGTCGATTCCCGCGCAGCAGCTCACTCCAGGATTCTTCGCATTTGACGGAATCCACGCCGCGGCGGCCCACACCGACGGGACGTTTATTGGTCCCACGACCCTCTACCCCGGCGTCACGACGCCTGCAAAGCCTGGGGAGACGGTAATTCTTTTCGGCAACGGCTTCGGCCAGACCACTCCGCCGATCACACCCGGCTCGATCGCTCCCTCGGGCACGCTGCCAACGCTTCCAGTGATTCGTATTGGTGGCGTGCAGGCGCAAGTGCAGTTCGCTGGAATCGTCGCTCCGGGCGAATATCAGTTCAATGTGGTGGTTCCGTCGAGCACGCCCAATGGCGACAACGCGCTGACCGCGACCTACAACGGATTCGTGACGCAGCCAGGTGTAATGATCACCGTGCAGAAGTAAATGTTAAAATGAAACGCAGGCGCGGGAGTAACTCAATGGTAGAGTCACAGCCTTCCAAGCTGTTGGTTGCGAGTTCGATTCTCGTCTCCCGCTCCATCCGTACTTGAACTTTAGCCCGATTTTTCGCGCTTTTTGAGTCCGCACCATGCGAGCTTTGAAACTCTCAGCTTGACCGCTACGCGTTTTGGGGCGCTGACGTGTAAGCTTTTTTCATGGTCTTCACCAAGCGCCTCCGTGAGGGAGTTCGCCGCGGAGAAATAACCTGTAGCGTCCGCATCTGGATGCATCCCCACGTGAAAGCGGGCAACCGCTATCGCATGGAAGAAGGTGAGATCGAAGTGGATTCCATCGAGCCGATCGGGTTCCAGGAGATTACGCCGCAACTGGCGCGAGAGTCCGGCTTTCTCGGCCTTATCGACCTGCTTAAGGTCGCAAAGCACGGTAAAGGTCAGAACATCTACCTGGTTCGATTCCACTACATCCCGCCTCGTGGCAAGCGGGCGGGTCGGAGCAAGAACGCGTAAAGGGTCCCTCGCTCCCGAGCCGTTGGCTGCGAATTCGATTCCCGTCTCCCGCTCCCTCTAACCCTCAGACAACGCGCGGATATGCGACAACACTCGCATATGGATTCGATGAATAATCGCGTCGGACCACCAACGCCAATAATGAGCGGGCCAGAGGCCGTGCTGATACCAGGTGGTTCCTTCAAGCAGCGTCCGGTTGTTCGACAGCGGTGTCAATCGGAACTGGCCCTGTTTCGAAACGAGGTATCCATGCAAATGCTTAGGTAGAACCTGAGCATAAGGGCTCCATTCGTGCATCGGAGCAGGATTCTCAGTGACGCGAAAACGCAGCAGCTGCGGTTCGTCCCACACTTCGATCGGCTCGACGAACGGACCAGTAGAGAATTCGCAATACCGGATCGCTCCAGGTCCTGTTCCTTCGATCCGCGCTCGCTTCGGATACGCCAAGCCAGCCTGAAAAAACCATTCGTGAGGTTCTTCCAATTCCGAGAAGGTCACGACGTGCTTCCATACCTGCTCGGGCGGCGCGTCGATTTCGATCGAGCTGCGAACTTCGAACACCGGCGGCCGCGCGTTGAAGTCCCAACCCAGCGAGCCGATCGGGAGAATCAGCAGCATCGCGCCGGCTTGTGTTTGCAGCGCGCGGTGCTGAGCCCAGTAGGATAATGCACCGCCCAGCGCGCCCAGCGGCAAGACGAGAGGCCAGGCCATGACGACGCAAATCAAGCCTTCCGCGCCCAACGCCAATAAGAACAGGCTCGCGACGAGATTCGCGAGTATGCCGACCCCCGCAGCGCTCCACGCCGTTTTCGAGTTCGCCCATGCTGGCGCGACCGCGCCGATAAGTACTGGGATCAGCACGAAAAGGGTGAGTCCATAGACTCCTTTATGAAGGAGTCCAGCCGAGATGATCAGGATCGCTACGCCCAATACGCCGATCACGATACGTGTCTTCATCGTCTAAGCTCCCTTCACCGTTTCGATTACCTCTAACGCGACTTTCCGCAGTGGCCGAGTCAGCGGCAACCCAGAGAATCGCAATAGGGCCGTGACGGTCTTCGAGCCGAGATCGAGCAGCCGCATGGTTCTCGATTGATCCTTCGATTTGTCCGTGACCCAGAGATAGATCACGCCCATTTGAAATAGCCAAAGCACATCCGGCAAGTGTGGTTCCAAATCACGCGGGATGCGCACGCCACAATCGATGAGGATGCGGCGGAACCAAGCCACGTCAATATCGCGGATCTCTTTGGTCTCGGCGCTGAAGGGCGAAAGAGGATGTTGCGGGTCCGCGCCGTTTTTAAGTAGCGCGCGAAGAACTACCCGATTCGGGACGAAGTAATCGAGCTTGACTCGAATCAGTTCCCGCAATCGTGCTTCAAGCCCGCCGGTTTGGTCCAGCGCGACCTGAATCCTCGGCTGCATCTCCTGGCATGCGCGTTGATAAAACGCCATGACGATGGCGTCCTTGGAGGGATAGTAGTAATATGCCGCGCCTGTGGCCACACCGGCCTTCGTGGCGATATCGCGCATGGTCGCGTGGTCAAACCCCTCTTCGCGAAACAGTTCGAGCGCCGCATCGAGAATTCTCAGCGCGGTCTCTTCCGCTTTGGTATTTGTCTTGACGGATGGCATTTGTTTGAACGTGTTCAAAAGTAGTTTGAGCGCAAAGTACGCGCTTGTCAAGCACTATTTTGAACCTGTTCAAATCAAGGGCTAGCGCAGCCAGCTGCTATTCCTGGCCCGCGTCAGCAGCGAATCGGCGACCCCGTCCGTGGGCCGGAACTCGGGTGACCGTGGGTGGCGATGCCGGACGGCAAGAACCATCCAGCGCGTGCCTTCGTACGTCCGCCAATACAGATTTCTGCGATAAAAATCGCTGCGGACGCTCAGGATCTGCCGGCGCGCCAGACGCTGGAAATAGTTGCCGTGAATCCGCAGCTGGGGCGCTTCGTCGATCCCGCGCGGAGCAGCGCATTCGGTCAGTTGGACGATCGCCACGCGGCCGTCCGTGCTCATCGGATCTCCAGTTGCATTGTGAGCATTGCTGGGAGTCCCGGGACGATCCCACCAATTCACCAGGCTGGTGCAAGTGGTGAACTCCAGATCGCGCACAATCTTGTCGCGCTCCAGATCGATATCCTGCTCGATCCGATGAGTGAGCGCCTGGCCCGGCCGCAGGTAGGCGAAATCGACATCGCGCGTGGCAGCGCCGACCCACACTTCCTGGCCGTTCCATGCCGCCGCTTGCTTCCATAACCGCACGTGATGACGTTTCGCGACGTCGTTCAAACCCTTTTGAAACGAAACCCCAGGCTCCACGTCGTTTACGAAAAGCTTGGACATCGGGGCCGCGCGATCCCCCCGGCCTTCCACCACGGCGCGAATGTCGTTCAGCCGCGATCGCCAGGTCTGCGGTTTGGATTCGCTCCACCCCGCCGCCTTGAAGGCATCCGCGATGTCCTCGCGCGATCCGATCAGGATCACGTTCAGCAGATCCGATGGGCGGTTCGAGCCGGTGTAGGACCGGTACGGCATTCCCGTCAACTGCTCCTCAAGATGAGCGCGTTGTTCCTCGGTCAGCATGCCGTCCCCGCGCGGCTCGCGTGCGGCGGAGGCCACTGGTTTGGTCAGCCACAACGTGAGTTCCGCGCCCGAGGCGTAATAAATCTCCGGCTCCGGCACTTGTATCAGCAGCGTTTTTACGGCCCAGAAGGCGAGCCGCGCGTGAACCTCCCAAGCCAGCGCCGTGCGGATGTACCCGCTGGCGCGATACGCGATGCTGCTGGTGGTGCGCACACCGAGGATGTTTCCCTCATCGGTGACGCGCTCACGCCCGTTATCGATATCCGTCACGCGGGTCGCGATCGGTAAGCTGGGACCATCCGGAAGCGCGATCTCGTGAAACTCCAGATCCAGCCCGGCGGTTTCGTGCATCAGTCCAAATCCGACGCGTTGCACTCGCTTGACGGTCCCGTTGAGGATGCTTCCAACAGGCAGAACCGTATCGCCGCCAATCGACGCGACTGGTGCGATGAGCACCGCCGACACTGGAGATCCGGCCTTACTTGAATAGGTGCCCACCGGGGCGTTCAGCCGGATGTGCAACTGCGTGCCCGCCGGCGCTTGTCGTAAAGCCATCAAGCTTAGCGACATCAATGCGTACGGAAGCATGAACTATCATATTCGATCGGCTGCCGCGGCGCTAGACGTTAACTTTGCTAATATGTTGAAGTTACGGAGTTTTAATGACTACGCAAGAACGTATCCTGACCGTCGTCCGGAAGGTCGCGCAGAAGCCGCTGCCCACTGATCCGGAGGAGTCGCTGTTTGAGTCCGGGGTCCTTGATTCCTTCGCCTTACCGGACATGGTGAGCGAGTTGGAAAAGGAATTCGCGATCAAAGTTCCCGACTCGGATCTGAATCCGCGCAAGTTCGATTCGCTCGCCCGCATTAACAGTTACATCGAAGCGAACGCCGCCTGAGTATGGCGTTTATTCGTGCGTTCGGCAGCTACGTTCCTGCGCGCGTAGTGGCCAACGCGGAACTCGCCGAACGGCTCGGCTGCGACGCTGAATGGATTCTCAACGTTTCCGGCATCTCTGAGCGGCGTTACGCGAGCGATGCGGAATCCGTGGCCGGCATGGGTGTTCGTGCGGCCCAGGATTGTCTTTCACGCGCCGGCGGTGGCCAGATCGGCATGGTCATCGTTTCGAGCGGCTCGTCGGAGCGCCGCTTTCCAGGACCCGCGGCGGAAATCGCCGCAAAGCTCGGTTTGGCTGGAGTCCCCGCGATCGATCTTCCCATGGCCAGCGCGGGGTCGCTGTTTGGACTCGCCATGGCTGGTCATTTTGCCGGCTCTTGCGGACCGGTATTGTTGGTGGCTGCGGAAAAAATGTCGTCGACGGTCTCAATCGACAAGAACACCGCGATTCTTTTCGGCGATGGCGCAGGCGCCTGCTTCATCGATCCGAACGAGGGCGTGGCGGAACTGGTCCAGTGGTGCTTGCATTCTGACGGCAATTTCACCGATGCATTGCGGCTGGACTTCGGGCAGGACCTGCACATGGACGGTGGAACCGTCATCATGCACGCCGCGCGCAAGGTTCCCGCGGTGATCCGCGAGTTGCTCGACCGGACCCAGCAATCCGCGCCGGCGATCGGCACGTTCCTGATGCACCAGGCGAATCAGAATCTGATCTTGAAAATCGCGCGGACTCTGGAGGTCGCGCCCGAAAAGTTCTTTTCCAACATTGGCATGTATGGAAATACGTCCTCGGCGTCCATGCTGATCGCGGCTGCGGAATGGAACGCGCAATCCGGATTCCGCCGCGGCGAGCCGGTGATTTTCGCGGGCTTCGGCGCAGGGTTCCACTGGGGATCGCTTCTCGCGATAGGCTCATAAGATTGTCCTCGCTTTCGATCGTCATCCCGGCTTACAACGAAGAAGCTCGCCTGCCGTCCACGCTCGATGCCGTGATGGCTTATCTGGCGGTAAAGAATTTCGATTTTGTCGAAGTGATCGTGGTGGATGACGGATCGCGCGATGGAACTGCCGCGCTGATCGAGCACCATGCCGGCATCAGCCTGCTCCGCAATCCTGGGAATCGCGGAAAAGGCTACACCGTTCGTCACGGCATGCTCGAAGCGAAAGGCGACTGGATTCTGTATACCGACGCCGATCTCTCGGCGCCCATCGCGGAACTCGACAAACTTCTCGCCGCCGCGGAACGTGGGTCTGCCGATGTCGCCATCGGCTCGCGCGCGCTGGACCGGTCGCTGGTTGGCGTGCATCAATCCGCGTTTCGCGAACTGTCCGGACGGGCGTTTAACGTCGTGATGCGCGTGGTGACCGGCCTTCCTTTCCGTGACACGCAGTGCGGGTTCAAACTCTTCAAGGCCGCGGCTGGGCGTGAGATTTTCTCTCGCCAGAAACTCGACGGTTTCAGTTTCGATGTGGAAGACCTGGTGATCGCGAAAACGCTGGGCTATCGCGCGATTGAAGTGCCGGTGGTGTGGAACAACGTGGAAGGCACCAAAGTCAGTATGTGGTCGGGAGTGCAATCCTTCATCGATTTGCTGGGAATCCGCTGGCGTGCGCTATCGGGGAAGTACTCGTAGCAAAACAAAAATCTCACGCAAAGACGCCAAGGCGCAAAGAATCACTCGGATCATCTCGGCGATCTTTGAATCTTTGCGTGAACCTGTTTTTCAGCGTTTATACCCGATCTTCCGCAACAGCCCGTGCCGCCATTCCGCGCCGGCTTGATCCTCGATTCCTTTAGGAGATGCGCCGTCGATCACTCCCAGCACTCCGCGGCCCTGCTCGGTTTCGGCGACGATCACTTCCACCGGATTCGCCGTCGCGCAGAAGATGGAGCAGACTTCAGGAATGTCGCGAATCCTTCCGAGCACGTTGATGGGATACCCGTCGCGCATCGCGATTACGAACACATGACCGGCCGCGATCGCCTGCGCATTGCGCGCGGCGTTGGCCTGCAGATCGGGATCGTTGCCATCGACCCGCGTCAAACATGCACCCGACGCTTCGTTGAACGCGATGCCGAACTTCATGTGCGGAACCGTGTTGACCAGCGCCTCGTACAAATCCTCCACCGTCTTGATGAAGTGGCTCTGGCCCACGATGATGTTCGCGTTTTCGGGAATCTCCAAGCGGACGGACTTCAGTTCCATAAACCTACAATGATAATGGAACGTGCCCAAGGGACCAAAAAAATCCGCGCCGATTCATGGACGGCTCAGCGTGCATCGCGACGGCTACGCGTTCGTCATTCCCGACGAGCCGCTGGAGGGCATCAAGGGCGATATCTATATTCCGAAAGAGGGCGCGCATCGGGGGATGCATGGCGATCGCGTCGGCGTCCGCATCCGCCGCGTGGATCCGGATGGTCGCGCGCACGGCGAAATCGTGGACGTGCTGCGCCGCGCCCATCCCACCATCGTCGGCGAGTTCCATATCAAACGAAAAAGCGCCGTCGTGGTGCCGCACGACGATCGCATCCGCCAGTGGGTGCGTATTCCCGAAGGCATGGAACTGCCGCTCGCGAATCCGTTGGCCCATCGCGTGGGCGCCCGAGCCGTCGAAGTCGAATCGGTCGAAGATCTGGAAGGCATGATCGTCACGGCCGAGATTCTCGATTTCGGCGAGGATGGCGAACGCCCGGTGGGCCGCATTGTGGAAGTGCTGGGACGTCCGGATTCATTTGGAATCGACGTGGAGATCCTGATCCGCTCGCATCACATTCCACATGAATTTCCTGACGACGTCCTGGAACAGGCGGCTGCGCTTCCAGGACCGATTCCGTCTGAAGAAATCGCTCACCGCCGCGATTTTCGCGAACTTGACATCGTCACCATCGATGGGGAAACCGCGCGCGACTTCGACGACGCGGTATGGGTAGATCGGCTCCCGAACGGCAATTTCGCGTTGCAGGTGCACATCGCCGACGTGAGCCACTACGTCGGACCCGGTACGCCCATCGATCGCGAAGCGCTGCTGCGCGGCACCAGCGTTTATTTTCCGGATCGCGCGGTACCGATGCTTCCGGTGGAGTTGTCGACGGACCAGTGCTCGCTGCGTCCTCACGAAGACCGCCTGGTCTTGAGCGCGCTGCTCGAAATCGATTCGCGCGGCGACGTGGTCTCTCAGGACTTCACTCAAGGCGTGGTCCGCAGCGCGGAGCGCATGACCTACACTGCCGTCCACGGAGTGCTCGAAGGCGACCGCGCCTTGTGCGACCGCTACGCGCGACTCATTTCGCGTTTTGAATTGATGCGCGAGCTGGCGTTGATCCTGAACCGGAAGCGCGTCAAGCGCGGCTCGATCGATTTCGATCTGCCGGAGCCATTGCTCGAATTCGACGAATTCGGCGAAATGACCGGCGTGACCCGCGCGCCGCGCAACATTGCGCATCGCCTCATCGAAGAGTTCATGCTGGCAGCGAACGAAGCGGTCGCGTCGCACTTAGAAGCGACCGGCGCGGCGATGATCTATCGCATCCACGAGCGCCCCGATCCGAAGCGCGTGCTGGAGTTCGAAGACGTCGCCGCGCACTTCGGCTATTCGCTCGGCGCCGGCGCGACTCCGGTGAAACGCTTGCGAGGAGAGACGCTGGCTCTGGACAATCCCAATCTCACTTCGCGCAACTACCAGAAACTGGTGGCGAAGATCGCCGGAAAGCCCGAGGAGCGCATCCTCAGTTATCTGATGCTTCGATCGCTCAAGCAAGCGCGCTATAGCGAAAACAATGTGGGACACTTCGCACTGGCCGCGCCAAGCTATACGCACTTCACTTCGCCCATTCGCCGCTATCCCGATTTGATCGTCCACCGGATTCTGCACGCGCATCTGGACGGCAAGATGTATGACGCCAACCTGCGCGCGGTCGCGGAATCGTCCTCCGAAACCGAGCGCCGCGCCGCCGAAGCCGAACGCGAGCTGGTCGAGTGGAAAAAAGTGAAGTTCATGATCGATCGCGTGGGCGACGAATTCAACGCGCTGATCATTTCCACCACGCGGTTCGGATTCTTCGTCGAGCTCGAAGATCTGTTCATTGAGGGGCTGGTCCCCATGGAGATGCTTCCAGGAGATCGCTTCCGCTATCACGAAAACACACGTAAGATCATTGGCGAGCGCAGCCGCAAGCAATTTTCAATCGGCGATAAAGTGCGCATCCGTCTGGATCGCGTGGACGCAGTCGAAAAGAAGCTGCAATTTTCCATAGTAGATGCGTCCCGGCAGAAAAGGTCCAGGCGCTAGATTCTCTATTTTGGATCCTCGATCAGGAGCTCTTCAGGAGGAGCACCCGCTTCGTACATTTTTGACGAGTCGAAGAAGCCGGATACCGATAGGTGCATCCGGACATCCTGTTTCGTCTTGTTCTGCCAGAACCAGCCATGGACGCCCGTGCTCGGTGCGGTGAACGACCCATAGAATTGGTCTTTACCGCCCTTGTTCTCCAACAGGTAGCTCTCGAAGTAATCGGGCTTGGGTTTCTGATCCGGCTCGCCGTGAAATTCGAATTGAAGGGGGCCGTCCGCCTTCCAGGCAAACACCATCGACGCGCCTTTCTGCATGTGGTATTTGATCTCGAATCCCTCGCCGGGATGGAGACCGATTTCCTCGGTATCCACCTTATAGGTGCCCGGTTGAGGAGTGTAGATTCCGATTTTGGCGGGCGTAGCGCGGCCTCCTGCGTTCGAATCCGTTTGAGAAATTCCGGTCAGCTTGAGCAGCGTGCCCGTCTTCAATGGATCGATGCCATATTCGGCTGGCAGCACGGCGGTAAACAGAAGCACCAGCGCGACTGCGAAGGCAATGAAAGTCGCCTTTACGATGGCGCTTTTGGAGGGCGCTTCGACCGCCGCTAGGTTTTGTGCTTCACTCATATTGGTATCGGTGCCTACCCGGGATTCAGGTATCCAGCGATCTGATATCCGACCAGAACGAATCCGGCCGCCATCAGCGCAGTGTTGGTTGCCAGCGCATGACGCAGGAATCCCGGCCGGGTTCGCCAGATGCTGAGCGCGATCAGCACCGCGGTCAGCGCCAGCACTTGCCCGACTTCCACGCCGACGTTGAAACTGAGAATGTTGGCGACCAATCCATTGCGCGAGAGATCCAATTCTTGAAGTTTCGTCGCCAGACCGAAGCCGTGGAACAAGCCGAAAACCAGGACAGCAAGTTTGGTATTGGGCTGAAATCCGAAAAGCCGCTTGAAGCCATCCATGTTGTCAAAAGCTTTGTAGACCACTGAGAAGCCGATGATCGCGTCTATGACGTACGGGTTCGCGTGAATCCCTCCCAAAACGCCTGCGAGCAGAGTAATGCTGTGTCCGATAGTGAACAAGGTGACGTACAGAACGATGTCTTTCATTCGGTACAGGAAGAAAATGACTCCCACCAGGAAAGCCAGGTGATCGTATCCGGTCACCATGTGCTTGGCGCCCAAATAAATGAAGGGGACAATCGCCGTGCCTTGATTCGACTGGACGAAGCTCGCATCCTGTTTCGATACGCTATGCGCGCTGGCGCGGTTGGGGATCGATAGCCCGGCAATGAGCATCACAATGGCAGCGAACAATGGGGTGCGGCTCGGCATTTTTTAATCTTTCGGGAATCAGAGAAAGTCTATCATGAGGTACTCGAAGCATTGCTAAAATTCTAAAGCCGCGACCACGGGGAGCGGTAAATTTCCAAGTTTCAGCAATCTCGAGGTGAATGGATGGCTTGCAATCCTGAAGTCCTGAAAAACGTTCCTTTGTTCGCGCTGCTGGATGACGACGAAACAGCCGTCCTCGCCGGCCAGGTGGAGCTGAAAACATTCGCGCCACGGCAGCGGATTTATAAAATGGACGATCCCGGCGGACGGGCGTATGTCATGGTGAGCGGACTGGTCCGCGTCACCACCGTGGACGAGGATCAGCAGGAAGTGCTGGTCGACGAGCCCGCCATGGGAGAGTTCTTCGGCTTCGCATCGATGCTCGATCAGACGCCGCATCAGACCAGCGCGGTGTCCATCGAAGAAACCGTATGTATTGAAGTTGACCGGAACGACATCGAGGTTCTGCTCGCGCGCAAGCCGCACGCCGGGATGGACATGCTGGCGGTGCTAGGGAAACAGTTTCACGGATCCCAGAAACTGGTCCGCATCCGCTCCCAGCGCAACGTGAACCAGATCATCGAAGAAGAGGCTACGTTCGGCGAGCGCCTGGCGGATTCCGTGGCGCGCTTTGGAGGATCTTGGTCGTTCATCTTGGCGTTTGGCGTGGTGCTGGTGGTATACACCCTCATCAATATTTCATTGGGAAAATCGGCATGGGACCCGTATCCGTTCATTCTGTTGAACCTGTTTCTCTCGATGCTCGCGGCGATTCAGGCGCCGGTCATCATGATGAGCCAGAATCGCCAGGACACCAAGGATCGTCTGCGCGGCGAACTCGATTTCGAGGTCAACCGGCGCGCGGAGTCCGAAATTCAGGGTTTGTCGAGAAAGCTGAACCTGCTGGGCGAAAAACTCGACGATATCGATGAGCGGCTCCGCGAAAAAAAGTGATCGGCTATGCCGAAAGACTGCCCTCCTCGCCCGTGACACGGCGTAGAATAATGGACCGGACCCAACAGGAGGGCCGGCACATGGAAAGCTTGATTGCGAAACTATTGAACGACTTTGAACAGGGAAAGATGAACAGGCGTCAGTTGGTGCGGAGCATCGCTGTGGCGGCGGCCGCCGTGGGCGCGGCAGACCAGGCTTCGGCCGCCGGCAAAGGATTCAAGACAACCACTGTCAATCACATTTCCTACAACGTCGCCGACTACACCAAGACCCGGGATTTTTATGCTGATCTGATGGGGATGAGAGTAACGCAGGACGAGGGCAAGGGCCAATGCTACCTGGCGTTTGGCGATTCCTGGTTACTGCCGCGAAATGTCCGAGGTGACCGGAAGCCTCCCCTGGTCGACCACATCGCCTACACCATCGAGGGATGGAACACCGCGCAAGTTGAAGACGAATTGAAGCGCCGCGGCTACAAGAAAATGGAGCGAGGCGAAAAAGGCGGACCGCCAGCTCGCTTAGGTCCCATGCAGTATCGTCCCGACACTGAAAACAGCTTCCATATCCTCGATCCGGACGGGTTCGACCTCCAAATCAGCGGGAAGGACATGAAGGCCTGAAAAACGTTATGGCCGCGAATGCACGCAAATGAACGCCAATTCTTAATTCGCGTTCATTCGCGTGAATTCGCGGCTAAGAGAATTATTTCGCTGGGAGCAGTTGGTGGATCTGCTTCACCGCATAATCGACCTTCATATCGAAGATCTTCTTGCCGAGCTCCGGCGTCGATTTGCGCCCGTCGCCCTGGATTCCGTTGTTGATACGCGGGGGCGCGTTGGGATCGGGAGCCTGACCGCGTCCCCGGCCGCCTCCGCGTCCACCCACTGGATCGCCCAGCGCGGTTGCGACCAGATCCTTGCGCACCCAGCCTTTATCGCCGCCCAGGTACAGCATTTCTGAAGTGTCCGGAATCCCGGCATGCGAACTCGACGGGTAGCCATTCTCTGCGAGCCACTTGTCGAAATCGCCATTGGCTTTCGCATAAACTTCATCGCAAAAAACCACGCGAATGCTTTTTGAAGAATACTTTTCCGTGAGTTTTTTGGCGACTTCGCCCAACTGCTGCTGCCCGCCGCCGTGGTCGCCCATCAGAACAATGTCCTTGAAGCCGGTGACGATTAACTGCTCGGTGATCTGCTGGTTGAGGTCGGCGAACAATTCGTTCGAAAGCCCGATGGTACCCGGAAGCTCGGCGCTGGCGCGATTGGGGGAAAACGGCAGCACCGGCGCGGCGATGGCGTTTCCGAGCTTTTCGGCGATCGCGATCACCGTAGCCCGGGCCATCAGCGTATGGCCACCGTTGACGTTCTGGGGACCCCGCTGCTCCGTTCCACCGTTATAAATCAACGCGGTAGTCTTGCCGGCCGCGAGCGCCTGTTTGACCTCCGCCCACGTCATCATTTCGAAATCGACCTTGGATTGGGCGTGGCTTACGGCAGCCAACACCAGCATCAACATAGTCGGGGCGGTCGGGATCCAGCAACGCATTGGTTAAATCGCTCCTATCCGAGGCAGCATACCACTGCCCAGCGCATCAAACAAGTTTTCCCCCGTGTAACGATCGATCCCGAAAAATCGTCGATGAAGGGACCTGGTCACGGCCGAGTTTGGACTGTATGCCGTTGAGCATACTCGACATTTACGCCGTTCGGCCCTTGACTCCGGTGCGTGGTGTTTATATAATTCTGGCGGAAGTTAATGCGCCCGTGTTGTGCATCCGATTTCTGTAGGAAGAGTTGTACCTCGGGGACAACGTTGGTTTCGAGGGAGAGAAGTTGATGAAAGCATTCGCGGTGGCGGTGGTGGTGACCTCTTTGCGCGCGGTGGCGTTCGGCCAAACTGCTCCCGCTACGATGAGCCTCACAAACCAGCGCGCGCTGGTCAATCAATACTGCCTCGGTTGTCACAACGACAAGGTCAAATCCGGCGGATTCTCCTGGACTAAGGTCGATCTCGCAAAACCGGGCGATAGTTCGGAACAGCTCGAAAAAGTGATCCGAAAAATGCACGCCGGGATGATGCCACCAGCAGGGATGCCTCGTCCGGATGTGGCCGCGTCGAAAAGCTTTGTCGCGGTGGTCGAGAATGGCGTGGATCAAGCCGCGGCCGCGCACTTGAATCCGGGACGCCCGCCGCTGCACCGGATGAATCGCACCGAGTATGCCAACTCGATTCGCGATCTGCTCTCAGTAGATGTGGACGTTGCCGCGCTCCTGCCTCCCGATGATTCGAGCCATGGATTCGACAACATGGCGGACGTGCTGATGATTTCGCCGGCGCTGATGGAAGGATATATCCGAGCTGCTGGCCGCATCAGCCGCGAAGCTGTAGGAGATACCAGCGCCGCCGCATTGACTACGACGTATCAGATCTCCCGCGTGATTTCGCAGACGAGGCACGTCGAAGGCACGCCCATGGGAACCCGCGGCGGGATTTCGCAGGTCCACGATTTTCCAGCCGACGGCGAATATGTCATCAAGCTGGGCTTCTACTATTCGCCCACGGGTCCGTTGTTCGGGCTGAATCAGGGCAAGGGCCAGCAGATTGAAGTTTCCGTGAACGGCGAACGCGCCGCATTGCTGGACATCAATCCAGCGATGACGCTGGCCAATGACGGGATCAAGACGCCTCCGATCAAGATCAAGGCGGGTCCACAGAGGATCGCGGCGGCGTTCATCGCCACCGCCGATGGTCCGCTCGAAGACGAATACCGCATGGTGGAGCAGAGTCTGGTCGACGTGAGCGCGGGGACCATTCCCGGCGTCAGCACGCTGCCGCATCTGCATGAACTGAGCATCACGGGTCCGACCAAGGTCGAGGGTCTTTCGGAAACACCCAGCCGCCGCAAAATCTTCATCTGCCGTCCGGCCCCGGGCTCGGACGAAGTTCCCTGCGCGAAAAAGATTTTAGCCGCTCTGGTGAAGCAAGCCTACCGGCGTCCCACCAATGACAACGACGTCGAAAGCCTGCTGGGCTTCTTCCAGCAGGGACGCAATGCGGAAAACGATTTCGAGTCTGGAATCCGCACCGCGATTCAGGCGATGATCGCGAGTCCCGAATTTGTGTTCCGCTTCGAGCGGACTCCCTCCAGCGCGACGCCGGGCAGCAACTACCGGATCAGCGATCTGGAGCTCGCCTCGCGGCTGTCGTACTTCCTGTGGAGCAGCGCGCCGGACGATCAACTGGTCGCGCTGGCCGGCCAAAGCAAGCTTCACGATCCCGCAGTTCTCGAAAAGCAAGTTCGCCGGATGCTGGTGGACCCGCGGTCGCAATCGCTGACCAACACCTTCGCATATCAGTGGTTGCACTTGGCCAATCTGAAGGAATGGAGCCCGGATCTGTTCCTGTTCCCGGATTTCGACCGGACGCTTTCGCAGTCGGCGGTTAAAGAGACCGAGATGCTGTTCGACAGCGTGATGCGCGAGGATCGCAGTCTTCTCGATCTGCTGACTGCCAACTACACCTTCGTCAATGAGCGGCTGGCCAAGCACTATGGGATGCCGAACATTCTGGGCGAACGGTTCCGCCGCGTGTCCCTTACCGACCCCAATCGGTTCGGGCTCCTGGGTGAAGCGGGAATCCTGATGCTGACGTCGTATGCGAATCGCACGTCGCCCGTGCAGCGCGGGAAATACGTGCTGGAAGTTCTGTTCGGGACGCCTCCGCCGGCTCCGCCGAAGGATGTCCCGCCGTTTAAAGAAGTCGGGTTGAACGATAAGCCGCAATCGGTGCGCGAACGGCTGGAAGAGCATCGCAAGAATCCGGCGTGCAATTCGTGCCATGCCATGATGGACCCCATCGGCTTCTCGCTGGAGAATTTCGACGCCGTCGGCCTGTGGCGCGTAAATGACGGCGGCTTCAAGATCGATTCGTCGGGCAAGATGTTCGATGGGGCGAAGTTGAATGGTCCGGTGAGTCTGCGCCAGGCGATTTTGAACCATTCCGACGCGTTCGTCGGGGCTTTCACGGAAAGCATGCTGGCTTATGGATTGGGCCGCGTGATCGATTATCATGACATGCCGTTCGTACGCGGCGTGGAAAAGGAAGCGGCCAAGAACGATAACCGCTTCTCATCGTTTATTTTAGGAATCGTAAAGAGCCCGCCGTTCCAGATGCGCAGGGCGGAGGAAGCGGAGCCGGTGCCGACGGTGGACCCGGTGGCGCATCGTTAAAAGGTCGAGAAAAGTTCAAGCTCATGTGGTTCAAGTACAATTTCAGGTAGTGAAGGAGACCCAGGATGTATCTCTCGAAAAAGCATCTTTCGCGTCGCGCGGTCCTCAGAGGAATGGGCGTCACGATGGCGCTGCCCCTGCTCGATTCCATGGTTCCGGCGCAGACTCCCATCGCCAAGACGGCGGCGGCCGGTAAGACCCGGCTGGCCTGCATCGAAATGGTGCATGGCATGGCCGGCAGCACGGCGGAGGGGGCGAACAAGCATTACTGGTCTCCTGAAAAGGAAGGATCCGATTTCGAGTGGAGCCAGACGCTCGAGCCGCTGAAGGATTTTCGCGACTACATCACCATCGTGAGCGACACGGATCTGCATCCGGCCACGGCATGGTCGGCGGCGGAAGAGGGCGCGGATCACTTCCGGTCGAGCGCGGTGTACCTGACCGCGTCGCATCCCAAGATGACCGAAGGCTCCGACTATTTCGTCGGCACGTCCATCGATCAGTTGTACGCGCAGCAGTTCGGGCAGGACACGCCGCTGCCGTCGATTCAGTTGTGCATTGAAGCTGTCGATGCGTCGGGCGCCTGCGACTACGGCTATGCCTGCGTGTACGCGGATACGATCAGCTGGCAGTCGCCGACCACACCGCTGCCTATGACTCTCGATCCGCGGCAGGCGTTCGAGAACCTGTTCGGCGATGGGCGCACTCCCGAAGAGCGCATCAAGCGGCAGAAGGTAAACCGCAGCATCCTCGACTGGATCTCGCAAGATGTCGCGAAGCTCCAGCGCAACCTGGGTCCCAGCGATCGTCATCGCCTGGATCAGTATCTCGAAGACGTTCGCGAGATCGAACGGCGGATTCAACGCATCGAAAAATACAATATGAGCGGCGAAGCTCGCGCGTTGCCGGCGGCTCCACTGGGTGTGCCGGATTCGTACGAAGAGCACGTGAAGCTGATGTTCGATCTGCAGGCGCTGGCGTTCATGACGGAGACGACGCGCGTATCGGCGTTCAAGATGAGCCGCGACGTCAGCGGCCGCGTGTTTAAGGAAAGCGGCGTGAACCAGTCTTTCCACCCGTGCTCACATCATGGAGAACAGCCGGCCAAGGTCGCGGAATTCGCGAAGCTCAACCGCTACCATGTCAGCCTGATCCCGTATTTCCTGGAAAAACTGAAGAACACGCCGGACGGCGACGGCAGCCTGCTGGATCATTCGCTGGTGATGTACGGCAGCCCGATGGGTGACGGCAGCGTGCACAATCACAAGCATGTTCCGGTATTCCTGGCGGGTCACGCCAGCGGAAAAGTCAAAGGCAACATGCATGTACGGGCGGCGGAGAACACTCCGATGGCGAACGTCATGTTAACGATGTTGCACCGGTTGGGTGTCAACGTCGAGACGTTCGGCGACAGCACTGGCGAAGTGGCGATTTAAGATTTGACAGGAGTCATCCATGTTGAAGAAGACTTTTATCGGGCTTTGCGCTTTCGCGGGGCTGATCGCTGCAGCCGATACACGGCTCGCCGACGCAGCTCAGCAGGGCAATAAGGAAGCCGTTCGCACGCTGCTCAAAGAGAAGGCCGACGTCAACGCCGCCCAGGGCGACGGGATGACGGCGCTACACTGGGCCGCCAATAAAGACGATTTCGACATGGTCAAGCTGCTGCTCGCGGCCGGGGCGAATGCCAAAGCCATGACGCGACTGGGGGAGATCACTCCTCTATTCATGGCTTGCATCAACGGCGACGCTCCCATGATCGACGCACTGTTGAGGGCCGGAGCTGACCCGAAGTCGGTCAAAGCCAACGGCACCACGGCCTTGATGATGGCGGCATCGTCGGGCAATGCGGACGCAGTGAAGGTCCTGCTCGACCACGGCGCTGATATCAACGCGAAGGAAACCGCGCATGGACAGACTGCCCTGATGTTCGCCGCCGCTTTGAATCGGACGCCGGTGGTGAAACTGCTCGCGTCGCGAGGCGCCGATGTGAACGTGGAGACCTCGGTCCGGAAACTGGAGCGCGTGCGCTTCGACCAGGACGGCAATATCGTCGAGGACAAACCGGCCGGCGGCCGGGGCGGCGCAGGCGCAGCGTCGGAAATGACCAAAGCGGCGACTCCCGAAGAAGAACAATTGAACCTCTTCGCGCGGTCGATCGGACTCGAATCGGCTGTCTACAAGATCGATACAGCGGCCGCCGACAAGGCGCAGCTCGATACTTTCGCGAAGTCGGTCGGATTCAAAGAAGTGCAATATCTGATTGCCAAGCGAACCGTAAAGGCCGGCGACATCGGGTTCCGCGGACCGCGCAAGGTGGGACCGGATTTCGCGGGTGGAATGACGTCGCTGATCTACGCGGCTCGTGAAGGCCATCTGGACACGGTGAAGGCGCTGGTGGATGCCGGCGCGGACGTGAATCACATCAGCGGTGGCGACAAGATGAGTCCGATGGTCGAGGCGATCATCAACGGACATCTCGAAATTGCAAAGTATCTGCTCGACAAAGGCGCCGATGTGAACCTGGCCAGCAATAGCGGCCTGACGCCGCTGTACGCCACCATCGACGTCCAGTGGGCGCCGAAGGCGTGGTTCCCGCAGCCCTCCACGGAACAGGAAAAGGTGACGCATCTGGAACTGATGGCGGCCCTGCTCGACAAGGGCGCGAACGTGAACGCGCAGGTCGGCGAGAAGCTGTGGTTCCGGTCGTTCACCAACGATTACACCTGGGTGGATCCTGCCGGAGCGACCGCTTTCTGGCGCGCCGCGCAATCCAGCGATATTCCAGCCATGAAGCTGCTGCTGGCACATGGCGCGGATCCCAAGCTCAAGAACAAAGCGGATGAGACTCCGCTGCATGCCGCGGCCGGAATCGGCTGGGCGTGGAACTGGACTGTTCGCGCTCCGTTCCCGGCGCTGGAAGCGGTGAAACTTTGCGTCGAACAGGGCAACGACGTCAATGCCGCCGACAATCGAGGATACACGGCGCTGCATGGAGCCGCGTTCCTGGGCGACAACGACATGATCAATTACCTGGCATCCAAAGGTGCGAAACCGGAACTGAAGAGCCGGTCTGGGGATACGATCGCGGATATGGCGAACGGTCCAACGCGATTTGGGCAGCCGCATCCGGAAACGGTCGCGTTGCTCGAAAAACTGGGATCGCCGAATTCGCATAACTGCCGATCCGACCAATGCGTGATCGCGTCGAAGTCCGACATCTACGATCGCAAAACGCCGGAAGATTACGACCAGATCGCGCGGATGGACGTGTTCGCGAAATCGGTTGGATTCGCGTCGGCGGTGTACATGGTCGACTCGCCGAACTTCCGGGGCGCAGCGCGGCCGGGCGGCAACTAGCCGCATTACAAATGTGAACCAGCGCTGCCTGATTCTCGGTTGCGCGGCTGTTCTCGGAACCGCTCAGGTATATCAATCGAATCTTCCAGTGGATCATCCGGCGATCCGGTATTTCCTGGACGCCGGCGACAACGGTGTATCGCGACTCGCCAAAGGCTTCGCAAAAATCGACTCGCTGCCTGCGCTTCTAGAGGCTTTGCATATCAACGCCGATTCGCAGGCGCTGGTGTTTTCGAAAACCAGTTTTCAGTCGACCAGGATCTCGCCACGCAATCCCCGCGCGATTTATTTCAATGACAACGTCGCGATCGGATTTGTGCCGGGCGGCGACGGACTCGAGGTCGCGGTGTCCGACCCGCGGCAAGGCACTGTCTTTTACACGTTCAATCCAGGTACCGGCGCGTTCACGCGAGGCGAAGTGTGTTTGCGCTGTCATCAAGGCCCAGCCACGCTCGGCGTCCCGGGAATGTTCATCGGCTCGGTGTTTCCCAATTCGGCGGGGCAGCCCTCTGGGCAAGGCGGGATCATCACCGATCATCGCACTGCGTTTGCGGATCGCTGGGGCGGCTGGTATGTCAATGCGAAACGAGGCGAACAGCGCGACCGCGCCAATTCCATCGCGCCCGATCCGGCCGAGCCCGAAACACTCGCGACCCAAGGCCACCAGAATCTGGCATCCCTAGCTGATTTTTTCAGTCCCGCGCCGTATTTAAAGCCGGTGAGCGACATCGTCGCGCTGATGACCTTCGAGCATCAGACGCAGATGATGAATTTTCTCACGCGGCTGAACTGGGAATCGCGGATGGGCCGCGTGGAAGATGCCGATATCGAAGCAACGGTCGCGTACATGCTATTCATCGACGAGGCGCCATTGGTCGAGCCGATCGAGGGCGTTTCGACCTTCACCAAGACGTTTCCGGAACGCGGGCCGCGGGACAAAAGGGGCCGATCCTTCCGCGATTTCGATTTGCAAACGCGGCTGTTCCGCTATCCGCTCAGCTACGTGATTTACACGCCGGTGTTCGACGGGTTGCCAGACGCGGTGCGGGAACGGATCTACCAGCGCCTCTATGCCGTCCTCTCCGGCAGCGATCGCAGCGAGAAGTTCGCGAAGTTGCCGGAACGCGACCGCCGTGGAATGCTCGAAATTCTGCGCGACACCAAGCGTGACCTGCCCACTTATTTCGGTAAGTAAATGCGGGTCGTCGAGATAAAGATTCAGACCGTCGACGATATCTATCGTTTGCTCTGGACCGCAGTGTCGGGCCGACGCCCGATCGAGGCTTGGTATCGCGGCCGCCGCCGACTGATGTGTCCGCATCGACTGGGACGCAACCAAGCGGGAGAGCTTCGAGTGCTGTGCTATCAGTACGGCGGCGAAAGCGATAGCGGACTCGAACCGCCCGGCTCACCGGCCAACTGGCGCTGCATCGTTCTGGAAAGGCTTAGCCGAGTCAAGCTGCTTGACGATGACTGGCAAACCGCACCCAACCATTCGCGTCCTCAAAGCTGCGTTCCGGACGTGGATATGGATGCGGAAGACTACCCGGGTGCGGCCGAGTAGATACGACGCACCAAGTCTGTGATTCGATCGGGCACCAGATGTTCCCAGGATTCACCCGACGCAATCCGCCGTCGCACTTCGGTGGACGAGACTTCATCCAGGTCCGCACTAACATCGAGCGCATGAACGCGCTCGGGCAAATGCGGCGGAGGATCCAACCGTCCTTGCCGCGATGCGACCAGGAGATGAAATTCTTCGAGCATCCGATCGATCGCACCGGGTTGGCCGTAGTCCCAGGTAAGGACGCGCTCGGCTGCATCGCGGCCGCAGATGAAGTACAGTTCACTTTCAGGTTGAGCGCCGCGTAGCTCTCGCGCGATGTCGATGAAGAGACCGCCTTCCGTTACTTCGATCCGATCGAAGCTGCGAGTCATCCGGAGCATTTCGATCCGCTGGTCAAGGGACGCCCCGTGAAACTCTTTGTGAGGATAGCTTCGCGGGAGCACGCAGACGATTTCGTCGACTGCCGTTCGGGCCGCATCCGCCAGGGCCACATGGGCGCGCGTCAGGGGATTGAACGCGCCCGCCAGGATTCCGGTTTTCACCGGATCGGCCGAACCGAATGAATCACACGGCCGCTCGCGTCGACTGCGCCCGCGTAGCGCGGATGATCGCGACCCGTCAGAATCACCGTGTAGGAGTGTCGCGGATACCACAGTCGCCGGTACTGCGCGCCACCCGATGATCGCCACTCATCGCCGGCGGGCGGGCCCAGGCGAGCCACCACGGATTCGTAATCGTCCTGTGCAGAGAACGGCAGATCCACGCGCGCCGCGGCTTGACGAGCGAGCCATCTGGACGTGACCGCGCCATCGCGAAAAACGGTGACGAAGGCCATGCACGCCAGCAATCCCGCGGCGATGGACCCCATCACAGTGCGGGTGCGGCTCCGCGATTCGACCCGAATTCCCACCACCAGGGCAGGACCCACCGACTGAGGTGCGCTCGGACGCGGCGATTCGTTCACTGCGCGTGGCATCTCCAGAACGCGTCGGATGTGAGGATAAACCGCGCCCGCACGATACTCGATTTCCTTGATCAGCCCCACGATTACCACCGGCTCGCCGACCATGGAGACTTCGCCGACAAGATGGCGCGGAATCCACAACTCTTCCGAGGTCTTCGTGTTCATGACCTGGATTTCGCTCCACGTCGCGCGACGGAAAATCCACGCGTTGTGCTCGACGTTCACGATCGGCGGATAGAATGAGAAGGGGCACGACCCCAGTTGGCCTAGTGGCGAAGCGATGGCCGGTACAGACATTCGCCTTTATTGTAGCGTCTGGCGCGCGAGTACTCGATACAATGAAACTCGTGAGATCCGTACTTGCCGTCCTGATTTCTTCATCGCTGTTTGCGCAAGCGCCGGTCAGCGTGGAGTACGTGTGCACACCCGAAGATATCGAGGGATTCGGTCTGGCGTGCTCGGCCGAGGACCCCTGCGCCGTGTTTCTGGAACTCTCAGCGGTGGAGGCCGTCGGCGCGAGAATCGTCCTCGCGGGGAACCTGCATACGGAGCGGACCACGCTGTACAGCGTCCTTCTGATGAGCGAAGACGGCGGCAAAACTTGGACCGAGCCGCACAAACGCTTGCGCGCCGCGGCGCTCGAGCAGGTCCAGTTCATCGATTTCGCCAACGGCTGGGTCAGCGGCCAGATCATCGAGCCACTGCCGAAAGATCCGTTCCTGCTGATCACCACGGATGGCGGCAAGACCTGGCGGGACAAGCCCATGTTCGAGGAATCGCGCTTCGGTTCCATCGCCCAATTCTGGTTCGACACAAAATCAGCCGGCAAATTGGTGATCGATCACGCGCCCAAGCACGAGCTTTACGAAACCAACACCGGCGGAGAGGGCTGGGAGATGAAGGAAGTGACCACTCAGCCCATCCGCTTGAAAGGCCGTAACCAAGACGCTACCTGGCGCCTGCGTGCGGATGGGAAGATGTATCACTTGGAACAACGCGGTGCGCCGAATTGGGACGCCGTGGCGAGTTTTACGATCCACATTGGTGATTGCAAATGAAGCTCACGCCGCGTCCAGGGGCGTGAACCCGCCCTCGTTGTGAGCATCTCACCGGTGGCGGAGCCCGTGGTCACCGTCGCAGCGATTTCTTAATTCGCTCCTGATACTCGACCGCTTTCGCCATCACCGCCGCCGAGTCCAGCGTCAACATCTTCCGATCGCGAACGATAGTCCGTCCGTTGACCATCACATCCGCGACGTCGGAGGCTTTGAGCGCATACACCAGCTGCGAATAGACATTGTACATCGGAACCGCATGTGGCACATCGAGACGCAGCGTGATGATGTCCGCACGTTTGCCCTTTTCGAGCGATCCGATCATGTTTTCCAGATGCAAAGCCCGAGCTCCAATGACGGTCGCCATCGCGAACGCCTGTTCCGCCGGCAGCGCTTGCGGATCTCCTGTCGAAACTTTCTGAAGCTTCGCGGCGAGGTCCATCTCTTCCATCATGTCGTGATCGTTGTTCGATCCCGCGACTCCGTCCGTCCCCAACCCCATGGGAATTCCGAGATTCAGAATCTTCACTACTGGAGCGATGCCGCTCGAGAGCTTCATGTTGCTCGACGGGCAATGCGCCAGGCCCACGCCGCGAGCCTTCATGATCCTAAGATCGGCGTCATCGAGCCACACACCGTGGGCGGCGATGGTCCAGCCTTTCAGCACGCCCATTCCGTCGAGCGCCGCTGTAGGCGTCATCTTCCGCTTCGCAAGCGATTCGTCGTTTTCGGTTTTGGTTTCGGAGACATGGATCACCAGCGGCTTTTTATAGCGGTCCGCCAGCGCCCGAGACGCTTTCAGAGTTTCATCGGAATTGGTATAGATCGCGTGCGGGGCCACGGCCGGAATAATGAGCGGATCGTTCGCAAACGCTCGAAAGAATTTCTCCGTGGCGGCCAGCGTCGCTTGCGGAGTTTTGTAATCCGGCGCAGGAAATCCAATCACGGTCTGGCCCAGAACTCCTCGCAGGCCGGCTTCCTTAGTCGCTTGCGCGATGGTGTCCTCGAAATAGTACATGTCGGTGTACGTGGTCGTGCCGGAGAGCGCCACCTCCAGACACGCCAGGCGCGTGCCCCAACGCACGAACTCCGCGTCGACGTTTTTGGCTTCCGCGGGGAAGATGTACTTTTCCAGCCATTCCTGTAACTTCAAATCGTCGGCGATGCCGCGGAACAGCGACATGGGCGCGTGGGTGTGGGTATTGATCAGGCCCGGCGTCAGGACGGCATCGGGACGATCCAGGCGCTGCTTGGGCTGCCATGCCTTATCGATCGCCTCACGCGTGCCGACGTCGACGATGTGGTCGCCCACGATCGCGACCGCACCGTTCTCAATCACGCGGCGCTGGGCGTCCATGGTCACGACGTAGCGCGCGCTCCAGATCCAGTCCGCCGGCGCGGCGTTCGCCAGCATTGCCCAAAAAAGAGCGCTACAGACTGTGCGCATCAAAGGGCCTCGGGAAGAGATCGCTGAGCCGCATGGTCTCGGTCTCCCCGCGCGGATTCACCAGAATGACTTCCAGGTCGCCGCAAAATTCCCACAGAATCTGCCGGCAGGCGCCGCAGGGAGGCGTGAGTTTCTCGGTGTCCGCCGCGATCGCAATCCGCCGGAATTGACGAATGCCTTCCGAGATCGCCTTGAACACGGCGACGCGCTCGGCGCAAATAGTCAAACCGTAGGTCGCGTTTTCCACATTGCATCCGGTGTGAACGCGTCCCGAAATATCCTCAAGAGCGGCCCCCACGCGGAATTTTGAAAACGGCGCGTGCGCGTGTTCTCGCGCCGCGATCGCGATCTCACTCAGAGAATCGGCCATCGCGTTGTGCCGCTTACTGGGCTGCGGACAGCGCGAACGGAATCTCGAGTGTAGCCGTGGCGCGGACCGGTTTCCCGTCCCGTTCAAACGGTTGAAATACCCACTTTTTCGCCGCCTGCAACGCTGCCGGCGCCAGCAGCGGATGCCCGCTGATCAGACGCGCCTCCTCGACATGGCCGTTCCTGGCGATGATCACGCCGACTTTGACGACTCCCTCAATCCGCGCATCGCGAGCATCCGGTGGATACTCAGGCGGTGCTTTATGAACGATCTTCGATTCCGGGATCGAATCGACCCGGAGCAAAGTCTCCGCGGCCGCTAATGTCACTGCCGCAGCCGCGATCACGGCTGCCAATTTCTTCGCCTGCATGACCAGATTATAGCAGCGCCTCTTGCAGCGCCTCGAATCGCCGCGGTGTGACCAGATGGAAACGCATCTCTAGCGAGGTGAACGGCCGGATTGCCGCCGTCATTCCGGTGGAAGGAAGCTCGGGAGTCGCCAGCAGCACCGTTCCTTCCGTGACGCGAAACGGTAACACCCGCCAGCGCCGTATAACGTGTTCGGGGATGCTGCGCGCGATGTGCGGTGGAATTTCCGCTGGATCGACTTCGCTAAACGGCAATCCCTGCTGCATGCTAAGAGCCGCGTACAGGCTGTCCTGGTCGACTAGATGCAGTTTCAACAGGTATTCGCCGATGCGGATTCCGGGAGGCTGCTGGCCGAGGGCGCTGGCCATCGCGGTTGGATGCACGTATCCCGAGCCAACCAGAATCTCGCCCAGCTTGCGCTTATGCGTGAGCAGCGCCGCCCGGGACGGAAACGCATGGTCGGTCTTCAGCCACTGCAGCGGAAGCCCGCGCGCCCTCGATACCGTATAGCGCGACACTGCCCGCACGGTGGCCGATGCGTTCAGCACATTGGCGTAAATCGCCCGCACCGGAACTCCCAGGGCGAAGACGATTCCGTACAGCCGTGCCGAACACGCCATCCGCACTCCTAACCGTAGCAGGGCCAGCGCCGCCGTGGGGACTACCACGTGCGAGGCGAGCGGAGGAGCGCGCGTCCAAATGTGAGTCGCCGCGCCGTATAGGAACACCAGATTCGCGGCCAACCCCAGCGGACTGGCGATCAGTCCCTTGCGGTCCCGCCACAACCAGTATGTTTCGCCGGGATTTCTGCCCCATCCGAATCGTTCCCAGCTTTGCAGCCCGATCCCGGTCACCCAGCGGGTACGCTGCCGCAGCGCGCTGCGCCAATTCTGCGGAAAATATTCGCGCGTCGCCATGAAGCCTTCCGCACCCATCGCGCGCGACACCGGCACGAAGGCCTGCGAACATCCTAGACGGAACAGCGCCAGTCCATTATCGTAATCTTCGGTGAGCGCCTCCGGCTCGAAGATGCGGCTCGACCGCGCCGCCGCGAGTTTCTCTAACGCTTCGCGGCGATACGCCGTACCGACGCCGGCACTGGGCAGGAATCCTCCCAGCAGCGGTCGGACGGGCATATCGCGCGTATGGTATTCGGCGAACTCGTCGCAATACACCCCGTGCGTCAGATCCCACAACGGTGTCGGCAAGGCCAGCACCGGAGTCTGGATGAAATCGTAGCGGGCTGCGTAGTAATTGATCCAGCGCAGTTCGTCGGGGTGGATCACGTCCTCGGCATCGTGAATCACCACCACGTCGAACCGGCACCCCGTCTGCTCCTCATACAGGCTCAAGTGTTGGAAGATCCAGTTCAGGCAATCCGCTTTCGAGGTGGGGCCATCGTGCGGCGCCACCACCAGGTGTAGGTTTTCGAATCGGTCCGAAACCTGGCGCACGGCGTCCTGCGTGCGCTGATCATTCGGGTACGCCCCCGCGAAGATGTGATACTCCGGATAGCGGATCGACGCGAGGTTATGCTGGAGCATCCGCGCGATCACTTCATCCTCGTGCCACAGCGCCACCAGAATGGCGATCGAGAGCCGCGGAGCCGAATCCAACTGTCTGGGACCCGGTGGAAAAAATGTCGGCGCCGGACGAACTTTCGAGTGAATCCATGCCACCGCCCATGCGATATCGATCACCAGATCGTCCAGCCCGCTCAGCAGGATCGCAAGGGCCAGCGGCGCCAGCAGCGCCAGCACCACTTGGTCCACCGGTCGCAGCCAGCCTGGAATGGAAAGGATCACTTATGTAGTAAGTGTGCGAAGCTGTGCGACAATCTCACGGATGCGCTCGACGGCGGCCGTATTTTTGGCGAGCCTGATCTTCCTCGGCTGGGGCGCGGGGTCGGCCGGGATCGCCACGGCATATCTCGACCCGCTGGCGCACGTCATGGCGCAGGACGAAGCCGTGTACGGCGCTTCTTCGCTCGAAATGGCGCGGCACGGCGGCTGGATCACGCCCCGGTTTCTGGGCCGTCATGCGCTCTACAAGCCGCCCCTTCTGTATTGGCTGGAGGCGCTTTCGGCGAAACTGCTGGGGCCATCGGCACTTGCGCTGCGTCTGCCCTCGATCCTTGCGGGTGCGGCGACCGTCGCGCTCGTATTCCATTGCCTGGGTGCCGCGTTCCCTGCGGAGGCGGCTCTCGCCGGAGCATTGCTGCTGCTCTCGAGCCACCTGTTTTTCATACCGAGCCGGACCGGCCTTACGGATGCGTTACTGACTTTTGAAATCGCGCTGGCCATGGCTGCTCTATGGCACGATCCGCGGCTCGATTCGCGCTCGTCGCGACTCGTTTTCGGCGTGGCAACCGGTGCCGCCATCATGACCAAAGCGGCCGCCGGCCTGTTGCCTCTCGTGATCCTGGCCATCGCCGGAATTTCTTTGATCCGCCTGGCTCAGGTGTCTGCAATCGCGCTAGCCATCGCGCTCCCCTGGCATCTCTGGCAACTTTACGAACATCCCCGGTGGTTTTGGGCTGAATACATTCTGGGTGAGCACGTCACTTGGGGACTCAGCGCGCCGCAGCAGACCACCCAGGAATCGCAACTGGGATTCTATGCGAAGCGTATCGTCGCGCTCGACCCGGTCCTGTTGCTCGCTGCGGTCGTCGGTGCGGTGCGAACACGCCGTCGCCTCGCGCTTTCGTGGATCGCCGTGGTGCTGCTAACCGCCGTCGCGTGGCGATACCGGAACGTGACCTACCTGGCGCCGATGCTGCCGGCCATGGCCATGCTTTCGGCAACCGCGATCCCCAAGCGTTACGCTCGCCTGGCGCTGGCCGTCGCGACGGGCGTGTTTCTCGTCAAGCTTTCCTTCCCGCACGCCGCGTGGGGACTCCCGGTGGCGCCGGAATCGGTGAACCCTGCGCAAGCCGCGCTCGACGCATACGCGACACGTCATCGTGGAAACGACCTGATCATCGTTGAACCGGATGATCAATTCTATGCCGCCGATCTCGACCTGCCTCGTTTGCGCTACCTGTGGCTCGATCCCGCAACAAACCATCCCCAACTTCCGCTCGATTTCGAGTATCTGGGGATTACCGTTAGTGCGTCCGATTACGCGCGACTCGACCAACTGCTCCCAATTTTCCGCGACCGTTTGCGCCAGTGGAATCTTGATTCCACTGGTCCCGTCGCCACAGTAATCCTGGCGCGAACTCCCGAAGAGATCAGCGGGTTGATCGCCTCGAACCCGCAATCGGACTTCTATGTTTCAAGCAGCATGACCTCGCCGGCCCACGATTCATGGCGGCCATCCGGCACGCGAGTATTTCTGCTCTCACGCGAAGTGATTCAACGGCCCTGAACCTTGGCCGAGACCCGGATTGCCACGGATCGCGTCGCACAGAAAGGCCTTCGCGCGGCGAATCGCCTCGATCAGCTCCGTTCCCTTGGCCAATTCCGCCGTGATCGCAGCCGAGTAGGTGCAGCCGGTCCCATGCGTATGTTTTGTCACAATGCGCGGTGCGCTGAATTTGTGAAACGTTCCATTGAACAGCAGGTCAGTCGCATCGCCTTCCAGGTGCCCGCCTTTTATCAGCACATTCCTGGCGCCTAGCGAGGCGATCTTCTCCGCGGCGCGGCGCATCGAATCGACGTCCGTAACCGGAAATCCCGCGAGCAGTGCCGCTTCTTCCAGATTCGGAGTCACCAGGAATGCCCGCGGAATCAGACGACCCAGGCCCGCGCTGAGTTGCGCGCCGCTGGTGCTGGTCATCACCGGGTCCACCACTAGCGGACATTCAAAGCGTGTCTCCGCGATCGCATCGATCACTGACTGGCTTCCCAGCGCGCCAGTCTTGGCCGCACCCGGAGGAATATCTTCCAGCACCGCGTGAAGCTGCTCGCGAACCAGTTCCGCGTCCAGCAAGTCCACGCGACGTACACCCATCGTGTTCTGCACCGTGATCAGCGTCACTACCGCTTCGCCATACACCCCGAAGCGATGGAACGTTTTCAGGTCGGCCTGAATTCCCGCGCCCCCGCTGGGATCCGACCCGGCGATGGTCAGGGCGACCGGCGTCGTCATTCCTCCACGTTACTGGAACGTCAGACTCCCTGTCTGAGCCTGTCCCGCGGAGTTGGTCAAGTTCACCTGAACTTTGCCGATCGACAACTGATTTCCGATCACTGGAAATGACACGCGCATCAGAAATGCGCTGCCCGTGGTGGCTCCCGAAAAGAAGCTCTTGAAGTTCGACGTAAAGTCCGCCGCGGCAGCCGAGCCGATGGCGTTTCCACCTGTGTCGAAAAAAGTGAACGACATCGTGCCTGCGCTATACGTGTTGTCGTAGCCGGTCACGGTGATGTCCAGTTCCCCGGCGCGCTGGTTCGACGCCGAAGCGCTCTCAATCGCGAGGGGTGCGGGCGGAATGGTCACCTTGGTGGTTGCATCTCCGTCGATCGGGGTGCCGTTCAGTGTAAATGTGATCGCTCCCGCGGTGGTTCCGGTCTGAAATGGCGCGGACGTCTGTCCGTTGATCGAAATCTGCGTGTCCTTCGCCTTCACCGAAAAAGGAAGCGTGTGCGCGCTGCCTGAAAGGAAGGAAACCGACTGATCGCCGGCAA
Organism: Bryobacteraceae bacterium; assembly: GCA_035568415.1. Taxonomy (GTDB): domain Bacteria; phylum Acidobacteriota; class Terriglobia; order Bryobacterales; family Bryobacteraceae; genus Palsa-187. The sequence continues at coordinate 69,778 of DATMOC010000024.1, forward strand.
CTCCGGTGAACGCCATGGTCAAATTGCCGCTGGTCGCGCAAGCCGCCGGCGATGGCAGGATCATGCTGATGGTGTGCTGTTCGCCGCTCCCGATTTTGGCCGTGTCGAAGCTCAATAACGGCTTGGGGAGCGGTGGCGTCAGCCCGGCACCGGCGAGTGGATAAGCGCGCGTGTTCACGTTCAGCATGGCGGCATAGTTGAGCGTTCCGCACACCGGCGTGAATTGGACCGTGAATGTGATGGCGTCGTTGGGCCGTAACGTCAGAGGCGTCGCGAGATTCTGCGGTCCTTGAAAGGCGGCATCGCCGGTGACCGAGAGCGTGGAAATGAGGAGCGGCTGCGCGCTCGGATTCCGGACCGAGAAAACGCACCCCCCAGTGGTTCCGATCGCCACCGGGGGGAAATCGACGCCGCCGGTCGAGCCCGGCAAGCACGCGGGAAAAACCGTCACCTCCGGCGCCGGAACCGACGTCGCCAGCAGCAGCACGCTGATGCTGTTCACTTGAAGATTCGCGCTGTAGGACGCCGCCAGCGCGGCGGAGAAGCGGATCGTAAACTCCAGAAAATTAGTCGGCGCAATGGGTGACGGCACCACTCCGTTCACGGCCAGGATGGAGAATCCGGTACCCGAGACGGTCAGCGTGGTCAGGTCTACTTTTGAATTGCCGACGTTTCGCGCGCGAAACCGTACGTCCTTCGTGTCGCCGTTGGAAACCGTTCCATAGTTGTACGTGGTCCCCACCGGCGATTCGGTGGTTCCGTCGAAAGTAACCAGCGCGAGCTGCGCGTGCGCCGCCACCGGCAGCAACATCAGGAGCAATGTGGGGCCGCCAGTCCTGGCGGCGAGCCGGCTTTCAGGCCGGCTTGCGAGTTTATCGGTCGCATTGCCTGAAACTATCATTGGATCTCCGGAAGCAGGAACAGCTTCTCGCGTCCAGCCTCGATCCGAAGCGCGTAATTCGCGTCGCGCGCGCGTATTTGAACCAACCCGTCTCCCATGACCACGAACGACTCCGCCCCGGCCGCCGGAAACCGCATCTCAGACGCATCTGTCCTGCGCAAGATGACTGCGTCGTCTGTGGCGAAGAGCACAGCGCGATCCAGCAGCATCACCGGCCCTGTAGCTTCCGGAAGCGCCGCCACGATCGCATTCCCGTCGCGCACGATCCATGTCCCGTCATCGCGCCGGACTGCGAATTCCAGCGCCCCATCCACTACGCGCATGGAAAGAATCTCTCCGGAAACGTCGACGCCTACCAATTCCCGCGTTCCTTCACGCCATTTGGCGAGTTGACCCGACGAATACACGTAAGCCGAATCGCCGCTGAATGCGAAAACAGCCGTGCCCGCTGGCGCTTCACTGCGCCACTGCCGGCCATTTCCCCAACTCACCAGGCCGGCAGCAGTCGATGCGATACACCATCGCCGCGAGCACGCCATCGACACGACTTCCGTCGCCACGGCTGTCCCTAAGGTCACGCTGGCCGAGACGCCCCATACAGGCCTGGCGACGCCTGCCCTGTCGAGCATGATTCCCAACTGCGGTTGCTCGATCTGTGCCCATGCGCACGCGCTGAGAAAAAAGAGAATCTTCATGGATGCCCCAGGATGATCGTAGGGGTCCCTATAGTGACGCCCGTTGTCGGTGTCGCCCCCGCAGTAGGCTTGCCTTTAGCTGCCGTCACGGCGACTCCTGCTGCCGCTGCCCCGCCTATTCCCGCGACGATCCACAGCCATTTGTGTCTGCGTCCCGGCCCAATCCGCGACGCCGGCGCGGCCGCCTCGGGTGAATCGGTCAGATACTGCGCGCAAACCGTTCCTGCCCGGCTTTGCCCTCGGACGGCTGTAATGCGGATCTCAAACGATCCCGCCGTCCGGTTCCATTGCATCCCCCAGACTCCCGCCCGTCCGTCCGGACGCGTCGTCGAGATTTCGGTCTTCCCCCCGGTCGCGAACGTTCCGGTCGGCCCGCTGTCCGGCAAACGGAAACTGACGGTGGCGCCTTCGACGGGCTTACCAGTTTCATCCGTCACCTGTATCGTTACGCCCCGGGTCGCCCGCGAGCCGATGGCGTACACCGCCCCTTCGCCTTCCTGCACGCGGAGTTGCAGGATCGCTGGGTCCTGAGGGTCCAGGGTGACTAGGATTGGTACCAGAAGAAGCGCTAGGCTTACACTCACGTGAACTAAGTGGGTGGATGAAGGAAATTCTCTCAGTTCGGGATATGTCTATCCGATGACTTCAGTTAAACTCCATTCGAGGCCCGAAATTCGCCGCTTGAATCCTAAGCATCGGAATCCAGTCTGCGTTGTGATTAAATAGGGTTAGCTCCTGATGCCTAGTACGGCTTTTCGAATGCGCCGCGCGTGGAAATCCCTTGCCCGTAATGCAAAGGAGGCGCGCCTGATCGTAAAAGGCGGCCTGTCCACCAGCCACCCGATCATGGCGCATATCATTCCCATCCGGCGCTGTAACCTTTCCTGCACCTACTGTAACGAGTACGACGATTACTCGAAGCCGGTACCGGCCGAGGTGATGATCGCCCGGATCAATCGCCTAGCCGACCTGGGAACCAGTATCCTGACGCTCTCCGGTGGCGAGCCGCTGCTGCATCCCGACCTGGACGAAATCATCTCCGCCATGCGCCGTCGCGGCGTTCTGGCCGGCATGATCACCAACGGCTATCTGCTGACTCCGGATCGCGTCCAACGCCTGAATCGCGCGGGCCTGGAGCATATGCAGATCTCCATCGACAACGTCATGCCCGACGATGTGTCGAAAAAGAGCCTCAAGGTGCTCGACAAGAAACTGCAAGTCCTGGCCGAGCACGCCCAGTTTCACGTAAACATCAATTCAGTGGTGGGCGGCGGGATTCACAATCCGGACGACGCGCTGGTGGTCGGAAAACGCGCCCTGGAACTGGGTTTTTCATCCACCGTGGGGATCATTCACGATGGCGACGGCCAGCTTCGTCCGCTCGGCGACCGGGAGCGCGCGGTCTATCACGAGATGAAGGCGATGGAGAATCGCCACTTCGCGCGGCTGAATTTCTTTCAGGACGCGATTGCGCAGGGTAAACCGAACAACTGGCGCTGCCGCGCCGGCGCGCGCTACATGTATATTTGCGAGGACGGGTTGGTGCACTACTGCTCGCAACAGCGCGGCTATCCCGCCAAGCCGCTGGATCAATACACGCGCGAAGATATCCGTCGCGAGTACCTCACCGAAAAATCGTGCGCCCCGTATTGCACCGTGAGCTGCGTGCACTACATCTCGTATTTCGACTTCTTCCGCGATCCCCAGACCTTGAAATCCGGCATGCCCGCCGACCAGGCGCAGCGCCTGGTGAAGATCCAGTCTACGAAGTAAGTCCTAGCGATACTTTTCCCAATGCCCCGCGATTTCTTCCACCACGACATGCCCCACTCGCCACGCCGCTTCGAGCGCCGGTAAAAACGCGGCGTATCTTCCGATCCTGGTTGCGCCTAGACTTTCCGCGGGAGATCGTCCCGGAGCCGGCTGGTCGAAATTGCTCGCCGTGCGCAGTACCACTACGCGCTGCAGATCCACTTTGCCTGCTTTCGCCAGGAACGTGAGCGATTGCAGCGTTCCCGTATCTTCCATCGCCGAGGTGACGTACGATCCTTGGCCTTCCGTGTAGTAGTTCACCCAATCGGTGGCCCATTGATTCAGCAGTTTGCCGTGCCAGAAGGTCGAACTGGAGAGCGTATCGCCTTTCAGCACAAACGGCGGGCGGCGTGCGTTTGGGGAAGTGAATTTCTCGCGCTCCGCGCGTATCGACTCGTTGTCGTCGAGCTTGACGTTCTTCGTCAGGTTGTAGGCCCAATCGACCAGCCTCGGATTCAGGCGATAAACCTGGCCTTCATCCGGAGCCTTGGGCAGCTCATAGGGAACGGATTTACGCAGCGGCACGAAACCGGTCTTCCAGTCGGGCGGGATCTCACGCGCGTCAATTTCATGCCCCAGGTCGCCATCCACGACCCACTCCGCCCAGGCCGCCGATCCGAGGGAAGCCGCGCCAGGATTCACGCCCGCGATTCCGGCGATGACCCAGTAGGCTTTGGTGAGGTCGAAGCGGGGATCGAGCCCCAGGGCCATGATGGTGGACGCCGCCTTGGCCGTGCCGACGCCGGTGACCACGCCCAGCACTCCCGTGGCATTCATCCGCAGATCGCGATTGCCCTGGGGGAACGACAAGCTGCGGTCGAGTTTCTCGCGTTCCACCCAGTACTGGAATTCGCCCGGCTCGTCGCCGGTGTCCGCGCCACGCTCGAACATCGTGACCACCACCACTCGAACCGCGATCGGCTTTTGGTCACGCCCCGCCGCAAAACAGATACAGCAGAAAAAGAAAACGGCGCGAATCGACATACAGGTATCGTAGTCGAATCGCGCCGTGTTACGAGCTTGCGGTGATTACCGGCGATTCATCCGGCGTCTAAAGGTGATCAGCCCGATTCCAACCAGGCCGCCACCCATCAGGAACATCGAAGTCGGCTCAGGTGTCGCGCTGCCGCAGTCCGTAGTGGACGAGACGCACACGTCGTCAATGAATACCGTTGCCGGATCATGACGGCCGGTGATTTCCAGAGTGGTCGACGTGCCAGTCGCCACTAATCCACCGATCGTGTACCGATGGTAACCGCCGGGTTCGCTCCCGAATCCGCCCACCTTCGTGCCGTTCCAGAAAATGTCGATCTCGACCGTTGGATCGCCAGAGTTTACCGGGTCCATCCAAAAGCTGAACGTGTAGGCCGTCGAAGTCGTTGTGGTCAGAACCTGAGAGATCCAATCTCCCGTGGTCGGGTTCAGACAGTCGGCAGATACGCATCTCGTGTCAGCAGCATGAGTGCCGGTGTGTGGATCGGTGGTTGTCACAAACCAACCTTGCGCCCCGCAGTTCACGCTGGTACACGTGTGTTCAGTCCAACTCGTAAAGTCGCCGGTTTCGAACCCTGAGTTTGCGACGATATTTGCGCCGAATGCGGCGCAGGTTACCAATAACGCTACTCCAAAGAACAGAGCAGTTTTAACTGTTTTCATGCTTCCTCCGAAAGGATCTCCGAATGTACCAGGACTTCGGTACCAGTCGGAAGTATAGTCCAAGTAGCCGCATTGGTCAATACGTTGCGACGGTTTCAAAGGGGGTACCAGAACTCTCAAAAAATAGTAACTGCTACAGCTTGCACGGATGTGTGGTCCCTACGGATCTCCGTATCGAAATCTCCCAAAAGCTGTAACACAGCCCTTGCAGGAATCACCGAACTTCTGTATTATCAATGAAAACCATCGTGGTCCGGTTGGTCTTCCAATTGCTGTAGCGATGGCGGGGTTCGTGTCTCAAGCCGTATGCGGGAGTTGAAGCAACAGCTCGTCAGTGCGCTGCTGGTGATTGTCACCATGGCGGCCGTGATTGCCGCGGGCATCAATTTTCAGCAACAAAGCCGCTATCATCTTCCCGATGATGGGGTTACCTGGATGGATCGCACTTCGGGCGATTCCACGCGCGTGGTGGCGGCCTACATCAGCCCCGGCAGCCCCGGCGAAAAGGCGGGGATTCACAAAGGTGACGCCCTGGTTTCGATTGAAGGAACCAAAATCGAGAATTCCAGCGATGCGACGCAAATGCTGGCGCGGCTCGGCGCGTGGCGCTCCTCCGAATACACCATCCGCCGCGACGGCCAGGATGCGCCGGCCAAGGTCATCATTGGCGAAGCGGAGCGCGATTCGACCATCTTCTATCAATATGCCGTGGGCGCCGTGTATCTGGCCATCGGTCTGTTCGTCTATTTCCGCCGCCGCAACGCTCCGCGCGCGCTGCATTTTTTCCTGCTGTGCCTGGCCAGCTTCATCATGTCCGCGTTCCACTACTCGGGCAAGCTGAACAATTTCGATAAGGTCATTTACTTCGGAAACGTGATCGCTGGATTCCTGGCGCCGACACTGTTCCTGCATTTCTGCTGCGTGTTTCCCGAACCGCAGCGCTGGATCAAGCGGCGTGGGGCCGCAGCGCTGGTGTATGTGCCGGGCCTGGCGCTGATGGCCGTCAACATTGGATTCATCATTGGCACGCTGCGCACCGACGCTCCCCTGCTTGAAGTCCGCTGGCTGCTCGATCGTGTCTGGCTGATTTTCCTGTGCACGATGTATGTGGCCGGTGGATGCGTCCTGTGGTTCCAGCTCCGCCACGCCGACGATCCCATCGTGCGCCGCCAATTAACGTGGTTGCGCAACGGAGCGCTGCTTGGAATCCTGCCGTTCGGATTGATCTACGCCGTGCCGTATCTGTTCGGCGTGGCGCCGAATCATGCGATGAATCTGGCGGTGCTATCGCTGCCATTGATTCCGCTGACGTGGGCCTACGCGATTCTCCGCTACCGCCTGATGGACGTCGATATCATCTTCCAGGAAGGCTACGTCTACACGCTGGCGACTCTGGCCGTGCTGGGGATTTTCTATGGCCTGATCTTCTCTGTCACGCGCACCGCGGATCTCAGCGGCACGGCCATGGTCGCGCTGATCCTGATTGCGGCATTTGTGTTCCAACCCATTCGCAATTGGATTCAAGAACAGCTCGACCGGTACTACTTCTATAAGGACCGCTACGACTACCGCCGCACGCTGATCGAGTTCGCGCGCGAGCTGGGCTCGCCCACGGATCTGGACGAGATGCTGGAAACCGTCGCCGACCGCTTGATTCGCACGCTGGGCATCCGGCACGTCGCTTTTTTTGTGTGGGACGAGGCCGAATCGAAATTTCATCTGGAACTGGCCAGCAACCGCAGTGGCCGCCAGACCGACAACGTCCCCTATGGGCTGGACCTGACCTTTCTCAGTCCGAGTCCTGCCAAGCCGTACTTGTTTTTCGAGCGCACGCGCCACACCGTCGATGTGATCTCTCACGAAATGCCGGTTTCGGTGCGCCGCTCCATCGCAGAATTGGAGCTGACTTACTATCTTCCATGTTCGGCGCGCGGACGCACCATCGCGTATCTGGGAGTCAGCCGGACCGACAGCGGCGATTTTCTTTCGAGCGACGATGTCGAACTGCTGGTCACGCTTTCCGGCTACGTCGGCATTGCTATCGACAACGCGATGCTGTACCGGTCGCTGGCACGGAAAGTGGAGGAATACGAGCGGCTCAAGGAATTCTCGGAAAATATTGTCGAGTCGATCAACGTCGGAATCCTGGCAGCCGATCTCGACGATCGTGTCGAAAGCTGGAATTCGCAGATCGAACGGTTGACCGGCATCGCGCGGCAGGATGCCGTGGGACACAAGCTTCGCGATCTACTCCCCGCCGAGCTGTGCGAGCAGCTCGAATCCGTTCGCGGCCAATTCGGCATTCATAACATCTATAAGTTCGTGCTACGTCCCAACGAAGTCACGCTGAACATCGCCATCGCCCCGCTGATTTCGCGCGACGGCGATCGGATCGGACGCCTGATCATCTTCGACGACATCACCGATCGCGCCGAGCTGGAACGCAGGTTGGTCCAGGCCGACAAACTCAGCTCCATCGGGCTGCTCGCCGCCGGCGTGGCGCACGAAGTCAATACGCCGCTGGCGGTGATCTCGACCTACGCGCAAATGCTGGCGAAACAGATTTCGGGTGACGCTCAAAAAGCGCCGTTGCTCGAAAAGATCGCGCGGCAGACCTTCCGCGCCAGTGAGATTGTCAATTCGCTGCTGAATTTCTCACGGACGTCACCTACCGAGTACGTCAGCGTGGATCTGAACAAGGTGATTCGCGAGACGCTGACGCTGCTGGACCATCAGCTGGCCCAGGCATCCGTAAAGGTCGAACTGCTGCTGCATGATTCGCTGCCGAAAATCAAGGGCAATCCCGGCAAGCTGCAGCAGGTGTTCCTGAACCTGTTCCTGAATGCCCGCGACGCCATGGAATCCGGCGGAACCCTCGCGATCCGCAGCGGAGCGCAGGACGGCGTGGTGCGCGTCACTGTCGCCGATTCCGGAGGCGGAATCGCTCACGAGAATCTATCGCGCATTTTCGATCCGTTCTTCACCACCAAAGCCGCGCGCAAAGGCACCGGGCTGGGGCTTTCGGTCAGTTACGGCATCGTGCGCGAGCACAGTGGCGATATCGAAGTGGAGAGCGAGATCGGCGCAGGAACGCGCTTCCAGCTCACCTTCCCGGAAGCTGCGGCGACGCGAAAGCTCGAGACCACGCAAACCACACGCACCGAAGCCGCGCCCGTTTCGGCGGTCTCCAATGTTTCGACTCCCACATCCACCTCCGTCGGTGCTGTCGCACAATCCGATATCAGGCTGATCAGCTAAATGGCTGACGTCGCGAATCTCCCTCCGGATGTGATCGTCGACCACCCCCCGCGCGGCAGAATTCTGGTCATCGACGACGAGCCGGATATCCGCGAAAGTCTCGAAGCGCTGCTGGCCGGCGAAAACTACCGCGTCGACCTTGCGCCCAATGCCACCGAAGGCCAGCGCATGCTGGAAGGCTCCTCTTACGACCTGGTTCTGCTGGACCTGATGATGCCCGATAAAAGCGGCATGCAGGTGCTCCAAGAAGTCCGCGTGCGCGATCTGGACACACCGATTTTCATGATCACCGCCTACGGATCGGTGCAAGTCGCCGTGGATGCGCTCAAACACGGCGCCAACGATTATTTTCCCAAGCCGTGGGACAACGAAAAACTGCTGATCGAGATCGATCGCATGATCGCCAAGCGGCGACTGGAGCGCGAGAATCTCGAGCTGAAGCGCGCCCTCAAGCAACGCTACAGCTTCCCCAACATCGTCGGTAAGAGCGAGCGGATGCTGAAGATTCTCGATCTGGTCGCCCAGGTCGCGGCGTCGCGCGCGACCATTTTGATCACCGGCGAGACCGGGACCGGCAAAGAACTGATCGCCAACGCGATTCACGCGCATTCGGCTCGCGCCGAACATTCTTTCGTGCCGGTGCACTCAGGATCGGTTCCACCCGATCTGCTCGAATCCGCACTGTTCGGTCACGTCAAAGGTGCCTTCACTGGAGCGGTCGCCTCGCGCAAGGGATATTTTGAAATCGCGAATCACGGCACGATTTTTTTCGACGAGATCGGGACCATTTCCCTGGAAACGCAGACCAAGCTCCTGCGCGTAATCCAGGAGCGCGAATTCATGCCGCTCGGGTCCACCGAAACCATCAAAGTGGACGTGCGGATCGTCGCGGCAACCAATGCCGAACTGAAGCGTTTAGTCGACGAAGGAAAGTTCCGCGAGGACCTGTACTACCGGCTCAATGTAATCAATCTCGCGCTGCCGTCACTGCGCGATCGCAAAGAAGATATTCCAGCGCTGGTCGAGCATTTCTTCACCAAGTACTGCCGCGAGAACGAAAAATACCTGGATGAAAATGGCAAGTCGCGGCTCCGCTTCGAACCGGACGCAATGCAGATCCTGATGGATCACGCCTGGCCCGGCAACGTTCGCGAACTGGAAAATGTGGTCGAGCGCGCGGTTGTGCTCGCCGCCCAGCCATCGGTGCCCGCCGACGTCCTTCCCGAACATCTGCTCGAAGCCCGCGGCCTGCGTATTCGACGCGACGAGAGCGGTCACCTGGCCGCGGATGCGTCGTTGTTTGAGATCGTCGCCGACTACGAACGCCGCAAGATCATCGAACAGCTTGAAGCCTCCGACTGGAGCCAGACCGCCGCCGCGGAGGCTCTGCGGATTCCTCTGTCGACGTTGAATCAGAAAATCAAACGGCTGAATATCGAAATTCGAAAAAAATCCGGCGCATGAGTTCATACCGGATGTGGGGCGGCCCCGTCGTTGGCCAGCAAGTCAGTCACGCATGGGCTGGCTACGGCAGCGCAATCTTTTTCGAGTTCGGAAACCTTTCGCCATCCGATGTAGTCCGCCGCGATGGCACCCTTGGGAATCCTAGTGGGGAGTGGACGCTAAGCAACATGGGGGCGATGCCAATGTGGCGGCTTTCGCTGCGCGGGATGGTCTTGGCGGATACCGATGGTCTGTACCGTCCGCAAGTTTCCGCGATTCGACTGCTGATCGGCCGTCGCCTTCTTTCGGTGGAGATCGAAGCGGTAACAAGGTCTACGCGGCTGCGATTCACCCATGGTTTCGTGTTAACGACGAAGACACCTTGGCAGCGCGTCTGGAAGTGGCCGCACTGGGTTCTTCGCAGATCTGATGGATGGTGTGAAGTCGCTCTTCGAGGAACCACAACGACACCAATTGATTGGAACTGCGGCGCCTTCTGAAACTACACCAACCTCGTATACTCACTCCAAAAAAACACCAACGGACGACCTTCACCGATCTCCACTTCTACCACCTCACCGATCAACACCCGATGATCCCCCACATCCAACGCTTGCACCGTCCTGCACTCGAGCATTCCCAATACTCCCTCCACCAACGGTGATCCCGTCGCGCCCGCCCTCCATCGAACGCCCGTGAACCGACCTTCGGGCAATTCGGCGAAACGGATCGACAAGTCGACCTGTTCTTCCCGCAGGATGTTCACAGCGAAAAACCCGCTTGTTTCGAAGTGGTTGAGGAATGCGCACTCGTGCGCGATGGCGACCATCACCAGCGGCGGATCGAGCGAAATCGAGCTGAACGAATTGATGGTAATCCCGTGCGGCGTCCCATCTAAAGCGCGCGTGGTCAGCACCGCGACGCCCGTGGGAAACAGGCCGCAGGCACGGCGGAAAACTTCGGAACTTGACAAAGCGATAACCCCAATCCTATCATTATGTTTCGGCTGTTGTTCAACGCAAAAAGAAAGCGGGGAAGCGGCATTGATCAAACTCGACATCATCAACGAAGTGGTCAACCGGACGGGCATCACCAAGACGAAAGCCGAGATGGCCGTTGAAACCGTCTTTGAAAGCATGAAACGCGCGCTCGGTCGCGGCGAGCGCATCGAGCTGCGTGGATTCGGTATCTTCAACGTCCGGCCGCGCAAGACCGGCATCGGCCGCAATCCGCGCACTGGCGCTGAAGTCGCCATCCCGCCCGGCAAGGCGGTGCGCTTCAAGCCCGGCAAGGAATTGCAGACGCTGCAATAGTAAGTCCTCTTTGTGTCGACGAACGGCTATCCCGCGGCGACTTCCAACGTTTTCGAAACATTAGCGGCTGAGCACGTGCGACCGCGGCAGCGTTACTGGATCCACGCGCTGCTGCTGGTGTTCACGCTGTTGACCACCACCGTGGTCGGCGCGGGACTGGCTCATAGCTTCGCGCAAAACCGACCGTTCGATTTCGATTCCGATCTGGCTTTGTACGGAAAGATGTGGCACGATCCTTCGGTGCTGCTCGACGGCCTGCCGTTTTCGCTGACGCTGCTCATCATTCTTCTGGCGCACGAAATGGGACATTTTCTGGCCGCGCGTTACTACCGCGTGGATGCGACGCTGCCGTTCTTTCTGCCCGCCCCCACGCTGATTGGAACTTTTGGCGCGTTCATCCGCATCCGCTCGCCGATTCTTTCCAGAAAAGCTCTGTTCGACATCGGCATCGGTGGACCGCTCGCCGGATTCGCCGTGCTGATTCTTCCGCTGATGGCCGGCGTCTCACTTTCCAAGGTCGTACCCGGCATCGGCGCGCGCGGCGACGTTGTGTTCGGAACCCCGCTGTTTCTGCGGCTCTTCGAATGGATGATTTTCCCGGGCGTGTCGGTGAACGACATCTACCTGCATCCGGTGGCGCGCGCCGCATGGGTCGGCCTGCTCGCCACGGCGCTGAATCTTCTTCCCATCGGCCAGCTCGACGGAGGCCACATTCTCTACGCGTTCCTCGGCGAGCGCACCCGAATCCTGTCCCGGATTTTTGTGGCCGCGCTCGCCTTATTAGGAGTTGTGCAGTTGTTTACCAGCGATTACAAGGTCGGTTACATGTGGCTGTTCTGGGCCGTGGTGTTGTTCTTTGTGGCGCTGCGGCATCCGTCGATTATCGATCCGAACCGGCTGAGCCCCAAGCGGCGCTGGCTCGGGCTGGTCGCGTTGATCATTTTTCTTTTGTCGTTCACGCTGGCGCCGATCCGCACGAATGGCCTCTAAATCCGGTGAAAATCTCGGCCACGATCATCACTTACAACGAAGAGCGTAATCTTCCCCGCGCCATCGAAAGCCTGCGCTGCGCCGATGAAATTATCGTGATCGACAGCGGATCGAGCGACCGCACCGTGGAGATCGCTCAAAAGCTGGGCGCGCGCGTGATCGAAAGTCCCTGGCCGGGCTACGCCAAGCAGAAGAATTTCGCGGCTGAACAAGCCTCCTACGATTGGATTCTTTCGCTGGACGCCGATGAATCGCTGAGTGAAGCGCTCGAAGGCGAGCTGTGGCATCTCAAGAAGAACGGCCCGCCGTTCGATGCCTACACCATGCCGCGCATGGCTCAATACCTGGGCCGCTGGATTCGCCATTCCGGGTGGTATCCGGATCGCAAAGTGCGTTTGTACGATCGCCGCAAAGCGCAATGGGTGGGCGATTTCGTGCATGAATCAGTGAAAGTCGACGGCCGGGTCGGACACTTGAATTCGAACTTGCTGCACTTCACCTGCGAATCGCTTTCCGAACATCTGCGGACCATGGATCGTTACACCACACTCGCTGCCGAGCAGTTGCTGGAGACCGGTGAAAAGGTGACCTGGGGCCGGTTGATCCTGGAACCCCCCTGGACCTTCTTCCGGACCTATGTCTTGCAACTCGGATTTCTGGATGGAGTGGAAGGCCTGGCGATCGCCAACATGGCGGCGCTGTACAACTTCGTCAAGTACGCCAAAGCTCGCTTCATGAGCCCGGGGCGTGAATGAAAACCCTGCATATCGATACCGGACGCGAGATGCGCGGTGGACAATGGCAGGTTGTGTATCTGCTCGAAAAATTGCGTGACGCGAAGTTGATGGCCCGATCGGGATCTCCGCTTTCCGTGGAAGCTCAGAAGCGGGGCGTCGAGAAGGGCTCCCTATTGGAGAACGCCGATCTAATACACGCCCACGACGCCCGCGCGCACAGTATGGCGGTTCTGGCGAACCGGACTCCTCTGATCGTTTCGCGCCGAGTGGGATTCCCTGTCCGCGCGTCGATATTGTCGCGACAAAAATATGGGCGCGCGGCAATGTATGTCGCAGTGTCGCGTTTCGTCGCGGAACGTTTGCACGAAGCGGGGATTCCTTCCGAACGAATCTGCGTGGTGTATGACGGAGTGCCGGTTCCGCAGCATCCTTCTACACTCGAACCGGGCCGCGTGGTCGCACTTGCCTCCAAGCCGGTTGAAATCCCCGGCGTCAAAGTACATCTCACTTCGAATTTGTGGCAAGATTTATCCACGGCCAGCGTTTTTGTTTACTCGAGCGAAATGGAAGGGCTCGGCTCAGCGGCGCTCGCCGCGATGGCGGCAGGCGTGCCCGTAGTCGCCAGTCGCGTGGGCGGTTTGCCTGAAGTCGTGGAACATGAACGCACCGGTTTACTGGTCGAACATGGCCAATTCGCCGACGCCGTGCGTCATCTATTAGAGGACCCCGCGCGCGCCGCTGAAATGGGCCGATGCGGCCGGGAGCGAGTCCATCAGGAATTCACCGTCGAGCGGATGGTCACAGAAACAATGCGCGTGTATAAAGAGGTCGCGGAATGATCGATATCGTACTGGCGGTCGCCGCCGGTCTGCTGATCGGCAGTTTTCTCAACGTGTGCGTTTTTCGGCTGCCGCGCGATCTCTCCGTGGTCCGTCCGCGATCGTTTTGTCCCGGCTGCGAGCACACCATCGCCTGGTATGACAACGTGCCGATCGTCAGTTACGTCGTGCTGGGAGCGCGCTGCCGGCATTGTAAAGCTCGCATCCCACTGCGCTACCCGGTAGTCGAGCTCTCGACTGCGGCGGCGTTCGGCGTCTGCGTGGCGGCTCTGGGCCCATCGCTCGCGGCTTTGAAATACTGCATCTTCTCCGCGATCCTGATCACGCTGATCGCTTCCGATATGGAAGAGCGCATTCTGCCCGACGAATTCACCATCGGCGGAACCGTGGTCGGCCTGGTTTTCGCGTTATTCGTCCCCATGGAACGTCCCGGCGATATCGGGTTTGCCCGCTTGCTGCTTTCGTCAGAAGTGGGATGGCGCTGGCTTTCGCTGACCGAGTCCGCGATCGGAGCGGGCCTTTCCGCCGCCATGATCTGGGTGGTCGGATGGGGCTATGAGAAACTGCGTCATCGCGAAGGGCTCGGGTTCGGCGACGTCAAAATGATCGCTATGATCGGCGCGTTTCTCGGATTGCGTTGGGCGCTGCTCACGCTGATCGCCGCGTCGCTGTTCGGCTCCGTCGGAGGACTTGCCTACATCTTCTTCACCGGCAAGGACGCGTCCTCTTACGAGCTCCCGTTCGGAAGCTTCCTGGGGCTGGCCGCCTTGGCGGTCGCCATTTTCGGCGACGTGGTCGTCGTGTGGTATTCGCGCCTCGGCCGATAACGCTAGTATGGTGAATCAAAAGTTCACCGCACAATTCGGCAAAAGGCAATGTTCACGCAAAGACGCCAGGGCGCAAAGCAACGCAAAGAAAACTCTTGGCGTCCTTTGCGTCTTGGCGTCTTGGCGTCTTGGCGTGAATCCGAGAGACGGTGATTTATGCTGCGAACGTGTGACTCAGGACATGATTTTCTAACAACCTCCCAGCAATATTCTTCGACAGCTCATCGACTTGCCGATTTCGTCCGCCTGGTCTCCCCTGGCTTTGCATTTAAGATCGGATCGGGCATAAGGATTGCGCTGCGATGGCGCAAATACGGATTCGGCAGAAAGCTCGCGGCCACAGCAGGTTCGAAATCTACCCAGTCACCAGGGACCGGTCCTCAGGATTTTTGCTTCGAATAACTTCGGGGGCTAACATCAAATGATGTCCCCCGAAGAGTTCCGAGCCGAGGCGCACAAAGTCGTCGATTGGATGGCGGACTACCTGCGCGACATACGCCAGTACCCTGTCTTGCCGCAGGTGGAACCCGGCGCGCTGATCGACCAGCTTCCCGCCCACGGCCCCGAACAGGGCGAGCCAATGGACGCCATCCTGGCCGACTTTCAAAAGCTCGTCATGCCCGGCATTACGCACTGGAACCACCCGCGCTTTCACAGCTATTTTTCGATCTCCGCATCGGGTCCCGGAATTCTTGGCGAGATGATCGCCGCCGCGTTGAACGTCCAGCACATGCTGTGGAAGGCGTCGCCCTCGGCCACCGAACTGGAACAGGTCACACTGGGCTGGCTGCGAGAATGGTGGGGACTCGCCCCTGAATTCTTCGGGATCATTCACGACACCGCGTCCACCGCGAGCATGCATGCGATTCTGGCCGCGCGCGAACTCGCTTCGCCGGAAACGCGCTTGAGCGGACAGCACGCGCGACTCATTCTGTATGAGTCCGAGCACACGCATAACTCCGTCGATAAGGGTGCGCTCACCGTGGGGATTGGCAAAGACAACCTGAGGCGCATTGCGGCCGACCAAGAGTTCCGCATGGTTCCAGAAGCCCTCGAACGATCCATCCAGGCGGACCTGGCCGCCGGGAACAAACCTTTCTGCGTGGTCGCGACGCTGGGAACCACCTCGTCGTCGAGTGTCGATCCACTACCGGCCATCGCCGAAATCGCCAGCCGCTACGGCCTGTGGCTGCACATCGACGCGGCGTACGGCGGTCCCGCCGCGCTGCTGGAGGAATATCGCTACATCCTCGATGGTTCAGCCCGCGCCGATTCCATCGTCATCAATCCGCACAAATGGCTGTTCACGCCGGTGGACCTGAGCATTCTCTACACGCGGCGCCCGGAGATCATGCGCCGCGCGTTTTCACTGGACGAGACTCCGGCTTATCTGGTCACTGCGCAACACGAGCGCGCTTTGAATTTTTCCGAGTACGCATTGCCGCTCGGCAGGCGCTTCCGGTCGCTCAAGCTGTGGTTCGTTTTGCGGTATTACGGACGCGAAGGAATCGTGCGCGTGTTGCGCGAGCATATTCGCCTGGCGCAGCTATTGGCGGAAGAAGTCCGCCGCGATCCGCGATTTGAACTAGCCGCACCGGTACCGTTTTCGCTGGTGTGTTTGCGTTATTGCGGTTCGGATGAGGACAACCAGAAACTGTTCGAACAGGTCAACTCAAGTGGCGAGGCTTTCTTGTCGAGCACAGTGCTGCACGGAAAATTCGTCCTGCGTTTCGCGATCGGTAACATCGCGACCACCGAACAGGACATCCGCGAAACTTGGGAATTGATCCAGTCCTTTGTGCCATGACCTCCGCGTGACTCTGCGCCCTCCGCGTCTCTGCGTGAAATTCTTAACTGACTCACGCAGAGTACGCAGAGGCGCCGCAGAGTACGCAGACTACGTCGCCAGCGCTTCGAGCGAACGGATCTCGCTCCGCAGGGTTTCGAGATCCCGCCGGACTTGCGTGAAATCCCCACGAGCAGCGGCCGCCTCGATGCGCCGCGCGCACTCGCGCAGTTCGCGTGAAGCCAGTTGGTCGGCCCCCGCCGCGATCATTTTCGCTTCTTCTGCAACCGTGGCCGGATCTGCATGCTGCGCCGCTCTGTCAATCTTTTCGATCCGCTCGGGAGCAAGCTGCAGGAACAGCTGCAGCATGTCGTTCATCAATCCCGATTCTTCCCGGATCAGGCGATCCGTGAGCAACCGATCCAGCGGTTTCGACGCGGCGACGGGTGCTTTTTCAATGCGCGATTCAAGATGCTTCTCGATGGTCGCCACCAGGTGCGCCGGCTGCACCGGCTTTGAAACGTAAGCGTCCATGCCCGCTTGCAGGCACCGTTCGCGATCGCCGTTCATGGCATGCGCCGTCATGGCGACGATGGGGATCTTGTCCCACTTCTGTTCACGTCGTATGGTGCGCGTCGCTTCCAGACCGTCCAGAACCGGCATCTGCACATCCATCAGGATCAGGTTGTAGGCGATGCCGGCGTCCAGTTTGTCGAGAGCTTCGCGGCCGTCGTTGGCGACGTCGATCTGGTAGCCTTTCTTGCGCAGGATCGCCAGCACCACTTTCTGATTCACCAGGTTGTCTTCCACCAGCAGGAGCCGTGCGGTGGGAGCCTTCGCCGGCAATGACGCCGCCGCCGCTCCCGGCGCGGACGCAGGTTGTAAGCCGGCGGCAGGAGGGGTATCACACGTCAGCGTGACGGTGAACGTGCTGCCTTTTCCGGGTTCGCTCTCTACGTGCACTTCGCCGCCTTGCATTTCCACCAACCTCCGCGTGATCGCTAAACCTAGGCCCGTCCCGCCATACTTGCGCGAGATGCTGCCGTCGGCCTGCGTGAATTTCTCAAAGATTTCAGGGAGCTTATCGGCCGGAATCCCGGAGCCTGTGTCCCGAACCGCAAACTGGAGTACGACCTTCCCATCCGGCCGCGCCGCGACGCTTACCATGACGCGCACCGATCCACGCTCGGTAAACTTGAGCGCATTCGACAGCAGATTCGCCAGGATCTGCCGCATTCGTAACGGATCGCCCAGAATCTCGAACAGGCTGGCATCGGGAGCCTCGAAGGTCAGCGCGATATTCTTCTGCGCCGCCTTGGCCATCTGCGCCTGCACGCAATCTCCCAGTACCGTGCGAGCGTTGAAAGGAATTTTTTCGAGCAGCATCTTGCCGGCTTCAATCTTGGACAGGTCCAGGATGTCGTTCAACAATCCCAGCAGCGAATAGGAGCAGCGCTGCGCGGTTTCGAGCTGCTCGCGCTGATCGGCGCCCAGCCCGCTGTCCAGCACCAGGTCGAGCATCCCCAGCAGCCCGTTCATGGGCGTGCGCAGTTCGTGCGACATGTTGGCCAGAAATTCGCTTTTCGCCTGGCTCGCCTCGAGCGCCGTATGCATGGCTTTTTCCAGTTCCTGGGTCCGCTGGCGGATGCGATCCTCCAACAGCTCCTGATGCTGGCGGATCTCTTCCTGCGACCGGGCCAGGGTTTCGATCATGCGATTGAAGCTCTCGCCCAGGTACTCGATTTCATCGCCGGTGCGGCTCACCTGAATGGGCTCGAAACGCCCGTGCCGCACGGAAGTGATTCCAGCTTGCAGCAACTGCAGCGGCCGTGCCAACAGGCGCATGGTGAAGCGCGAAATCGCGCCTGCGACCACCCCTACCACGCAGCACAAAACCACGCCCTTGGTCAGGTCGAAAGTGTGCTGGCGCAAGTCCCAGCACAGGATCACCACGACAATCCACAACACCAGCACGCCGGTGAAGATGGAGAACTTCGAGGAGAGCGAGCGGTAATGTTGCGGGCGCTGGTCGTCCACGTTTCCATGGTGCGATGTTTAGAGTGGCCAAGCCATAAGAGATACGCCTTAGTACTGCACCCTTTTCCCTTTTAGCTCGCGCTTCTGCACCGACCTAGAAGCACAAGTCTTGTTCCTTCAGCGCTCCACGGCTGCTATGCTGTGACAAAATGCCTTCTCGGCTGGCCACTTCGGTGTGCGGCATTTCCCTTAAGAACCCGGTGCTGGCCGCTTCGGGAACCTACGCGTATGGCGTGGAGTTTAAGGCCCTGGTGGATTTGAACGCGCTCGGCGGCGTGATCGTCAAGGGTCTTTCGCGCGAGCCGATGGACGGCAATCCCCCGCCACGGCTGTATGAATCCTCCTCCGGGATGATCAATTCGATCGGGTTGCAGAACATCGGAGTGCGGGCATTTGTGCAGGAGAAACTACCGGAATTGCGCGCCTTCGATACGGCCGTGATCGCCAACGTGTTCGGTTATTGCCTGGAAGATTACGTGGAAGTTTTGCGCGTACTGGAAGATGCCGAGGGCCTGGCGGCCTACGAGCTGAATGTTTCCTGTCCCAACACCAAGCATGGCGGAATGTATTTTTCCAACGACCCGGCCCTGCTGAGTGAAGTGGTCTCGGCCGCGCGCGCCGTGGTTCAAAAACGCCCTCTGATCGTCAAACTTTCACCCAACGTGGCCCGGATCGAGCCGCTCGCGAAAGCTGCCGCGGATGCCGGAGCCTCGGCCTTGTCGCTGGTGAACACGTTTGTGTCTCTGGCGATCGATCCACACACGCGCCGGCCGCACATCGGCGCCGGATTCGGCGGACTCTCGGGACCCGCCATCAAGCCCATCGCTTTGCGCATGGTGTACGAAGCGGCGCAAGCCGTCAGCATCCCGATCATCGGCTTGGGCGGAATCGCCAACGGAACCGATGCAGCCGAGTTCCTGATCGCCGGCGCGTCCGCGGTCGAGGTCGGCACCGCGAGTTTCTGGGATCCTACAGCGCCCGTCCGCATCGCACATGAACTGGACGAATTTTTGGCGCAAGAGAATATCGATCGCGTCCGTGACCTGGTCGGCACGCTGCGGCTAAAATAAGGAATCCATGAAGAAGACCATCTCGACAGACCGCGCCCCCAAGGCCATCGGTCCTTACACGCAGGCGATCATCGCCAACGGATTCGCGTTCCTCAGCGGGCAGATCCCCCTCGACCCGGCGACCAATACGTTGATTGAAGGCGACATTTCCGGTCAAACCGAGCGCGTTTTTCAGAACCTCGCCGCCGTGCTCGAAGCCTGCGGATCGTCGCTGGCGAAAGTGGTGAAGACCACCGTGTTCCTGAAAGACATGGGCGAGTTCGCCAAGATGAACGAGGTCTATGGCCGCCACTTCCCGGAAAATCCTCCCGCGCGATCGACCGTCGAAGCCGCCCGTCTGCCTCGGGACGTGCGCGTCGAAATCGACTGCATTGCGTTGGTGGGGTGACAGGCGTCCAGTCTCCGACTATGCAACGGCGGCAAGTCCATTCTTCTCGACCAGCGATAGCAACTTGAGCGAGGCCCCGGAAGGCCGTTTTTCGCCGCGCTCCCACTTGCTCACCAGGCTGCTGGTCACGTTCAGATAGTTGGCGAAAACGGTTTGGCTGACATGTTCTCTCTCCCGGATCGCTTTGATCTCTTTGGGCTTCAATGGCCGGATCGGCGTAAGGCAGGCATCGTCGAACCGCCGCATCGTCTGTTTGTCGATGGCCCCGACCTGGTGCAAGGCCTCCATGGGTTCATGGATAGCCGCCATCGCATCACTTCGATACCTTTTGCTCATCGTTTTTCACCTCCAGAAAATCGCCTCTCTTCACCAACTCTGCGAGCTGTTGCTCGGTCAACGCCAAGACGTGCTTCGCAGCTTCTTTGAACTGTACTTTCTCATCGTCATCGATGTTCGCCCGCTGGCTTTTGGCGAACCCGTACACAAAGAATGCCCTTCCTCCAGAGAACGTTCCACGCCGGAAAAAGATGATTGTCCGGTAACCTTTAGATCTTCCTTGTCCCGGCTTGGCAATGCGTTGCTTGATGACACCGCCACCAAGATCGGCGTCGATCTGACCTTTTTCGCCCCGAGTAACAGCTTCACGCAAGACCGCATCCGCAATCCCTTCTTTCCGGGCGAAGCGCTGAAACCACCTGGATTTGAAGATTCGCACAAATGCGCCTAGAATCTATTCTATAGCACTAAGTGCCATATATAAAGATTTCTTGCAATCCGAACTCGAGAGGTTGTCCAGCGACACATTGCGCCAGCGCTCTGGTAGTATGACGCGATTTCTAGGACCTTAACGCCGCGATTCCGGTGGCACCAGGTTGTTGGCGCGATAGTACACCGCAAGTTGCCCGAGATGCTCGGCGCTGTGCTCGATGACGGCCAGCCACATGTAGGAAACGTGGGATACGTGCGTGCCAGTCTCCCACGCAAATTGCCTGGATTTGTCGAGGCCCGCGTCGCCTTGCTCTTTAATCACCGTCGCCCCGGCTGCGACGGCCTGCTCGATCAGCTTCACCACGTCGGCTTTGGTCTTATAAACGTCTCGCGAAGGGTTATGCGCGTCCTGGCCGAAATCGGGTCCGAGGTGCGATCCGGACACCTTGCCCGCCACGTCGTAATCAACCGAGGCGACGTGTAGAATATTTTCCGCAAAACTGCGCTCGTCTTTCTGCACTTTGAAATCGTATTTGTCTTCCGGAAAATCTTTGGCCATGGCAATGAGTTTGTTCCCGATGTGATTCCACCACTCCAGCGTCTCGTCTGCTCGGGATCTCGGCTGGCCCTGACCGTTAAGACTCGTTCCGGCGACGGCCAGAAGAGCGAACGCAACTCGCGCGAGTGAAGACCGATTCATCGTAAATGTACTCCTTTGGCTTGACAATCTAACGTGCAAACAACAAGCGACGCTAGGACGCTGTTATCGAGCAGTGTGAGGGTGTTGATTCCAGCGGGATTCCCTCTAGACGTTGCCCAGCCCGCATTCCCGATGGATAGCGCGCACTGCGCGATCCAGGCCGTCGCGATGCACCACGATGGCGATGGTCAGTTCGCTGGACCCCTGCGCGATGGCGATGATATTGATCTGCTCGCGCGAAATCGCGGTGAAAATGCGGCCGGCCAGTCCCGGCGTCCCGCGCATTCCTTCACCCACGATGGCGATCAGTCCCACATTGTTATCGACGTTTACCGGCTTCAAATATCCGTGAGCGAATTCGAGCGAGAGGCTCTCTTCCAGATGCTCGGTGACGCGCTCCAGCTCCGTCTGGCGGACCAGAAAACAGAAATTCTGGCGATAGCTGGAACTGGTGATCGCCAGGACTTCGACGTTCGCGCGCGCCAGCGCCCCGACTGCTCGGGCCATGATCTTGGTGCCGCTCAACACGGAATTCGCCGGCTCAATCGACACCAGCGCGACGTCGGCCATGGACGTGACCGCGTGCGGCCCGCGCGCCGTCGCGATTTTCGGAACGATGCGCGTGCCGGGCTTTTCGAGAGCGAAGCTGTTCTTGCTCCACACCGGGATTTGCCGTTCCACCAGCGGAGCGAGCGTGCGCGGATGCAGCACCTTCGCCCCGTTGTAGGCGAGTTCCGCGGCCTCGCTGTAAGTCACTTCTTCGAGCACACGAGCATCCGACACCAGACGTGGATCGCCGGTCATGATGCCGTCGACATCGGTCCAGATCCACAGTTCCGATGCGTCCAACGCCGCGGCGAGAATCGATGCCGAAAAATCCGATCCGCCACGGCCCAGCGTGGTGGGACGTCCATCCAGAGTCGATCCGTTGAATCCGGTCACCACCGGCAGGACATGTTCTTCAAGCAGCGGTCCGACGATCGCAGCGGACCTTTGCCGCGTCGCGTCCATCAACGGCGTGGCGTTGCCGAACACAGCGTCGGTGGCGATCAGATCCGCGCCGCTCACCGCCGTCGCGCGAATGCCTTCCGATTCCAGATGCGCGGCCATGAGCAGCGCCGACAGCCGCTCGCCGATGGCGACGGCTTCGTCAATCGAACGCGGCGGCCGCTCGCCCAGCATCAGGCAGCCTTTGGCGATTCGCGAAAACTCCGAAATGAGCCCGTGCAGTCCAGCCAGCGCGGCTTCCTGGCGGTTCGGCGGCAATAGATCCCGGCAACATTCGAAATGGCGCGCATACAGCGTCTTCAGGTTCGTGTCGAGATCGGCTTGATCGCCGGCTTCGGCTTTGCGCAATGAATCGAGCAGAAGATCGGTGACCTTCGACATCGCTGACACGACGGCTACCACGGGACGCTTGGCATGCTGCTCGGCGGAAATTTTCGCCGCGACGCGAATACGCTCGGCCGAGCCCATGCTGGTTCCGCCGAATTTCATTACAAGTAAGTCGCTCATGTTTCTAGCCACGAATGTACACGAATGAACACGAATAGCGGCATCGGAACCCGCTCACTGCCGTGCGCGGTTCGGTGCCGCGTTTTGCACAGAACCACGAGCGATAGCGAGTGGGTCAATTCGACGTCCTCTGCCGCACGAGCTTGAGAATCGCTTCCTCCACCTGGTCCGGCGTCAGTCCGCTCGAATCGATGTATTCGGCGTCCGGCGCCTGTGTTAACGGAGCCTCAGTGCGCGACCGGTCGCGATGATCGCGTTCCGCGATTTCACGGGCCACGCGATCCACCGTTTCGCCGGTCTCCCTAGCCCGCCGCCCGGCGCGGATCTCGGGATCGGCGTCCAGATAAATCTTGATTTGAGCCTCGGGGAATACCACGGTTCCGATATCGCGTCCTTCCATTACCACCGAATCCGACGCGCCAATTCTGCGCTGTTCTTCGCGCATGGCGCGCCTGACGCCCGGAACCATCGACACTTTCGAAGCGGCCTCAGAAATGTCCGGTTCCCGAATCGCGGCCGTCACTTCTTCGCCGTTCAAGCGCACGCCATCGCCCGAAAACTCGATGCGAGCCTCCCGAGCCAGTTGTTCCAGGCGCAGCATATCGTCTAAATCGATTCCAGCGCGCAGGGCCCACAGCGCCACGGCGCGATACATCGCCCCGGTATCGATGTAAGTGAATCCCAGCTTGTGCGCCAGCGATCGGGCAATCGTGCTTTTTCCGGCTCCGGCCGGGCCGTCAATTGCGACGACGATCGGCTTCCCAGTCGTTCCGATAAATCTTCCCTTCCTTCATCACGAATTTCACGCGCCCCATCGCGGAGATGTCCTTCAGCGGATCGCCCTCCACCGCGATCACGTCTGCGAATCGCTGCGCCTCAATGACGCCGGTTTTTTTATCGATTCCGATCAGCGCCGCAGCCTCAGTCGTCGAAGCCCGGATAGCTTCGATGGGCTTCATCCCGAACTCGACCATGGTCGCGAACTGCTTCCAGTTATCCCCGTGCGGATACACGCCGCCGTCGGTTCCGAAGGCCATCCGCGCGCCGGCAAGGTACGCCTTTCGGAAGTTCGCCCGTTGCAGCTTGCCGATCTGGCGCTCCTTTTCGATCGACTCGGGCAACATGCCGACCTTCGCGCCTTCAGCAAGAATGTAGTCGTCGTTATAAATGTCGAACACCAGAAAAGTACCGCGTTGTTTGGCGAGCGCGATGCCTTCATCGTCAATCAAGCTGGAATGCTCGATGGAATCGATCCCGGCGCGAATCGCGTCTTTGATGGATTGCGTCCCATGCGCGTGCGCCGCTACTTTGCGGCCAAGCTTGTGGGCTTCTTCGGCGATCGCGGTCATTTCTTCGAGCGTGTACTGCGGCGCCCCAGGCTGATCGCCCTTTGAAAGCACGCCTCCGGATGCGCAAATCTTGATGAGGTCGGCCCCGTATTTGATGACTTCCCGAACCTTGGCGCGAGCGGCCCATGGTCCATCGGCGACGCTGGCTTCGTGAAAATTGAATTCCGGCGCGAGCAGGTTGTTGTCGCAATGGCCGCCGGTGATTCCAATAGCGGGACCGGAAACGAACAGACGCGGCCCTTCAATTTCGCCGGCGTTGATCCCATCGCGCAGGGCGACATCCGAGTATCCCGAGGCACCGACATTACGCACCGTCGTAAAACCCGCACGTAACGTTAATCGTGCATTCTTGACACCGGTGACCGTCGATCTCGGGACCGAGATCCCCAGGCCCTCATAGCCCACATGGCTTGGATCGATCGTCAGATGATCGTGGACATCCATCAGTCCCGGCATGCAGGTGGCATTGGAAAGATCCACGCGAATGGCGCCCGGAGGAATGGTTACCCCTGGGCCCACGGCGCCAACCATAGGGCCATCAACCAGAATCACGGCGTCCGAAATCAACTCGGCTTTGGAAACATCCAGCAGTTTTCCGCACTGAAGCGCCGTGGCGGCCGGCAGGACGGGGCTTAGAACCGTTACAAGGATTGCAAGACGCAAGATTTGCTCCGGGAATCTATCAGTATGGCATGGAAGCTCGCCCGGAGCTAAGAATCGAGTAGTGGGTCAGTTTCCGAGATGCGCGCTTTTCTTTCATGTGCCGAGCAACGTCCCACAGCCGCCTTGTAAGCGCCACACGGACAGCCCCATGCGTCAGCTTGGGGCTAGGCTGGGCATAGCGATAGCCCCAAGCTGACGCATGGGGCTAGAGTCTGTGCAATCGGAAACTGACCGACCAAGAATCGCGTGGCGCAACTGCCGAATGGCGTAGAAAATGCATGTGTAAACCCCGGTAAATCAGTAACCTCTCGCCCGGAGAGGACGCCCATTCGATAGAGGACGAGCCTGCGTCTTTTTGCGGGGTCGAAGTATACTAGTAACCTACTCGTGAAAGCCTTCTCAACATTACCGATCCGTGCGAAAACGTGGGCCGCTTTCGCATGCTTGGCCGTAGCCTCGCTCGCGATTCATGGCTGTACGGGCTCGACCACAGCCGATTCCAACGACCCCGGCGGCGGCAAGGGCAGTGGAAAAACCGGCGGCAAGGGCGGTGGACGCCGCAGTTTCGACGGCGGCGGGCCAGTCCCCGTAGTGACGGCCAAGGTCACGCAAAGAGACGTTCCGATTGAGGTTTCCGTAGTCGGAAATGTGGAAGCCTATGCGACCATTTCGATGATTCCCCAGATCAGCGGCCAATTGGTCGAAGTTGCGTTTGGCGAAGGCGATTACGTCAGGAAAAACCAGAAGCTGTTCACCATCGATCCGCGTCCCTTGCAGGCGCAGCTGGCGCAGAGCAAGGCACAGCTTGCCCGCGATCAGGCGCTGCTCAATCAGGCGGAAGCGAATCTGAAGCGCGACGATGCTTCGCTGGTGAACGCCCGGACCGAAGCGGGCCGCTACGCCAGTCTGTTCGAACAAAAGATCGTTTCGCGGGAGCAGGTAGACCAATACAAGACCACCGCCGATACTCTGGCGCAGTCGCTGGTGGCCGATCGCGCGGCCATCGAGAGCGCCAAGGCGACTATTGCATCCGATCAGGCGGCCATCGATACCGTAGCGCTCCAGCTCGCTTATACCATCATCAATTCGCCCATCGACGGGAAGACGGGCAACCTGATGATCAAGCAGGGCAGCATCGTGTCGGCCAATTCGACCGTCCTGATTGCGATCACGCAGATCGAGCCGACCTACGTAACCTTCGCGGTTCCGGAAAACAATCTCGCCGACATCAAAAAGTACTCGGCGCAGGGCAAGTTGTCGGTACAGGCGATCACTCAAGAAGCCGACGCCGTCAAAGAAAAGGGCGCTTTGACCTTCATCGACAACAACGTGGACATGACCACGGGAACCATCAAGCTGAAGGGAACTTTCCCTAATACAGACCATAAGCTGTGGCCCGGGCAATACGTGAACGTGGTGCTTCGGCTGACCACGCGGCCCAACGCGCTGGTGGTTCCGAATCAGGCGGTCCAAAGCGGACAGGACGGGTCGTTCGTATACGTCGTTGGGGACAATCGACGAGTTCAGGCCAAGCCTGTGGTCACCGGACCGCGCGTCGATCAGGATCTGGTGATCGACAAGGGATTGGAAGAAGGAGAAACGGTCGTGACCGAAGGGCAGCTTCGGCTTGCTCCGGGCAGCATGGTGACGACCCGGGATCCAAATGCTCCCCCTGGCGACGGTGGTGGCCGGGGTCGCGGCCAAGGGTCAGGCGACGGCAAGGGCAGCGGCGACGGCCAAGGCAAAGGCCGCGGAAAGACGAGCTAGAAACCGCAAGCGGAGTCCGACGTGAATTTTTCGGAAATATTCATCCGGCGTCCGATTGCCACCAGCCTGCTGATGGCAGGGATCGCTCTATTCGGGGTGATCGGCTATCAGGCCATGCCGGTCAGCGATCTGCCCACCGTCGATTATCCGACCATCAACGTCAGCGCCAGTCTTCCTGGAGCGGACCCGAATACGATGTCTTCCTCGGTCGCTTCAGTATTGGAGCGGCAATTCACCGGAATCGCCGGGCTGGATTCGATGACTTCCCGAAGTTCCACCGGAAGCACCAACGTCAGCCTTCAGTTTTCGCTCGATCGGGACATCGAGGGCGCGGCAGTGGACGTGCAAAGCGCCATCGCGGCCGTGACTCCGCTGCTGCCGGCCGGAATGCCTTCACCGCCGTCGTTCCGCAAGCAGAATCCATCCGAGCAGCCCATCATCTTCCTGAGCCTGGTCTCGGACACGCTGCCGATGTCGACCATCGACGAATACGCGGAAACGCAGATCGCTCCGCGTATCGCAATGATCAACGGCGTGTCGCAGGTACAGGTGCAGGGGCAGCAAAAATATGCGGTCCGCGTGCAGATCGATCCGGATAAACTGGCCGCCAAGAGGATCGGCCTGAACGAAATCGACGCGGCGTTGAATCAAGGCAACGTCAACACTCCGCTGGGAACCCTGTATGGTCCGCGGATCGAGTACAACATCTACGCCAACGGCCAGTTGTTTAACGCCGAACAATTCAAGAAGCTAATCATCTCGTTCGTCAACGGCAGGCCGGTGCATCTGGAGGATGTGGCGCGCGTGATCGATAGCGTGCAGGACGACAAGCAAGCGTCCTGGCTGTACACGCGCGATGAAAAAACGGGCAAGTTGACCGCTTCGCGCGCGGTGACGCTCAGTGTGCTGCGGCAGCCCGGAACTAACACGATCGACGTTACGGACCGGGTCCGCGCCCTGTTGCCGGTGTTCAAATCGCTCCTGCCGCCGTCGCTGAATCTGCTGGTGCGCGGCGACCGCTCGGTCACCATCCGCAAAGCGTTTCAGGATGTGCAGATCACCATGGGAATCACGCTGGTGCTGGTGGTTCTGGTGATTTTCTTTTTCCTGCGAAACCTGTCCGCGACCACCATCCCCACGCTCGCGCTTCCCTTCACGGTGCTGGGGACCATGGCCGTCATGGCCGCGCTGAATTTCAGCCTGGACAACATGTCGATGATGGCGCTGATCCTGGCGATCGGCTTCATTGTGGACGATGCCATCGTCATGCTGGAGAACATCGTCCGGCATATCGAGATGGGTGAGCAACCCTACGAAGCGGCGCTCAAGGGATCGAAAGAGATCGGCTTCACCATCGTTTCCATGACCGTCTCGCTGGCAGCGGTCTTTATTCCGATTCTGTTTATGAGCGGAATTCTGGGACGGCTGTTCCGGGAATTTGCGTTGACAATCACCGTGGCGATTTTGATTTCGGGTGTGGTTTCCATCACGCTTACGCCGATGCTGTGCAGCCGCTTCCTGACCGCGCACGATCCGAACAAGAAACACAACCTGATCTATCGAGTCATCGAGTGGTTCTTTAATCTTCAGTTCAAGCTGTATCGCTGGACGCTGGCCGGAGTCCTGAAGTATCGCGTGGTCATGGCCGTGACGTTCTTCGCTGTCATCGGCGGAGTGGCTTACCTGTTCCAGAGCGTTCCCAAAGGTTTCATACCGGATCAGGATACCGACCAGATCAGTTTGCAGATGATGGCCGCGCAAGGCACGTCGTTCTACAAGATGATGGATTATCAGAAGGCCGTGGCGGAGATCGTGCGGCGCGACCCTAACGTAGATACGTTCATGGCCAGCGTGGGCGGCGGATTCGGCGCGCAGGGCGGCAACAACGCGATGATGAACATCATCCTGAAGCCGCGCAATGAGCGCACCATGACCATGCAGCAGATCATGGACGAGCTGCGTCCCAAGATCGCGCGCTACCCCGGATTTCAGACTTTCATGCGCATCCCGCCGGCGATCAACATCGGCACGCGAGGATCGCGCGCGGCCTACGAACTGACGGTGCTGAGTCCGGACACCGAAGCGCTGGCCCGCGAATCGGAAAAACTGCGGCTGGCGGTGGAGCGCGAATCGAACTACGTTCAGGACGTCAACACGGACCTGCAGATCAAAAGCCCGCGGGTGAACCTGATCGTCGATCGCGATCGCGCCGCAACGCTGGGGCTGGACGTCACTTCGATCGAAGGCGCTCTGTACAGCGGCTACGGCCCGAAGTGGAGCACCACCATCTATTCCTCCAGCAACCAGTACGAAGTGCTGACCGAGATCCAGCAGAAATACCAGGCGTTCTCGGATTACCTTTCGAAGATTTACTTCAAGACCAAATCCGGCGGGCTGGTGCCCCTAAACGAAGTGGTCAAGTTGAAAGAAGACGCGATGCCTTCGAGCATCAACCACACCTCGGTGCTGCCCTCGGTTACGATTTCCTTCAATACCAAGGTGGGCATTTCGCTGGGTGAGGCTGTCGATCATCTGGGCGCGGTAGCGGCGCGCACGCTGCCGGATACCATGCGCGTCAGCTTTACCGGAACCGCACAGGTATTTCAACAGTCGCTTTCGAACCTGACGCTGCTGCTGATTGTCGCTATCGGCGTGGTGTATATCGTGCTGGGCGTGCTGTATGAGAGTTACATTCATCCGATTACGATTCTTTCCGGGCTGCCCTCGGCCTGCCTGGGCGCGCTGCTGACGCTGCAGATATTCAAGGTCGATCTCAATATCTATTCTTTCGTGGGGCTGGTGCTGCTGGTCGGACTGGTGAAGAAAAACGCGATCATGCAGATCGATTTCGCACTGGAAGCTGAACGTCGGCACAACATGACCCCGCGAGAAGCGATCTATGAAGGCTGTTTGATCCGTTTCCGTCCGATCATGATGACCACGTGGGCGGCGCTGCTGGGCGCGATTCCGATGGCTCTAGGCTATGGTTCCGGCGGCGAAGCGCGGCGTCCTCTGGGATTGGCGGTAGTCGGCGGATTGCTGGTTTCGCAAATGGTGACGCTGTATCTGACGCCCGTGGTTTACACCTACATGTCCAGCTTGCTGACGTGGTGGAGGAAGCGGCATCCCGAAGCGATCGAGGCGGAGCCGGAGTTTGGATTTGGAGATTAGAGAAATAGCCGTTAATGAACATCCATGAACGTGAATTGCCGGCTTAGATTGCTATGAATTTTTCCGAGACATTTATACGACGGCCTATCGCCACCAGCTTGCTGATGGCCGCGATCGCTCTGTTCGGCGTCGTGGCCTATCGGGCGCTGCCGGTGAGCGATCTGCCAAACGTCGATTTCCCGACGCTGCTGGTCACGGCCGCCTTGCCCGGCGCGAGTCCGGAGACCATGTCGTCGGCCGTCGCGACGCCGCTCGAGAATCAGTTTTCGACCATCGCGGGTCTGGAGCAGATGACCTCGGTCAACTCGCTGGGATCGACGCAGATCACACTGGAATTCGCACTGACGCGCAGCATGGATGGCGCTGCGGTGGACGTGCAGGCGGCCATCACCCAGGCTTCCCGCCTGCTGCCTCAAGGCATGCCCACGCCACCGACGTTCACCAAGGTGAATCCGGCCGATCAGCCGGTAATTTATCTGGTGCTGACGTCCAAGCTGCTACCGTTGTGGACTCTCGACGAGTATGCCGAAACGCGCGTCGCACAACGAATTTCGATGTCCAGTGGCGTGGCCCAGGTGCAGGTGCTGGGACAGCAGAAGTACGCGGTGCACGTGCAGATGGACCCGCACGCGCTGGCCTCGCACCAGGTGGGAATCAACGAAGTGGAAGCGTCGTTGAAGACCTGGAACGTCAACCTGCCTACCGGCCAGATCACCGGCCCGCAGCGGGCTTTCACGTTGCAGGCCAGCGGCCAATTGATGAGCGCGGCGCAGTACAAATCGATGGTGGTGGCCTATCGCAACGGAGCGCCGGTGCGGTTGGAGGACCTGGGCGACATCGTGGACGGCGTGCAGGACAAATACACCGCGTCATGGTTCTACACGCATGACGATCAGCAGCGCGCCATCGTGCTCGGCATCCAGCGGCAGCCCGGCACCAACACCATCGAAGTTACCGACAACATCAAGAAACTTCTGCCGTTGTTCGCCGCGGAGCTTCCGCCGTCGGTGAAGATGGATATTCTTTACGACCGGTCGGACACGATTCGCGAATCGTACAAAGACGTGCAGTTCACCATGCTGCTGACGCTAGGGCTGGTGATCGCAGTGATTTTCCTGTTCCTGCGCAATATTTCGGCGACGGTGATCCCCAGCCTGGCGCTGCCGTTCTCGATCATTGGAACGTTCGCGGTAATGTACATGCTGAAGTACAGCCTGGACAACCTGTCCATGATGGCGCTGATCCTGTCAGTGGGCTTCGTGGTGGACGACGCGATCGTCATGCTGGAAAACATTTTCCGGCATATGGAAATGGGCAAGAAGCCGTTGCAAGCGTCGCTGGTGGGGTCCAAGGAAATCGGGTTCACCATCGTGTCCATGACGCTGTCGCTGGCCGCGGTGTTTATTCCGGTCCTTTTCATGGGCGGCATTCTGGGACGCCTCTTCCGCGAGTTCTCGGTGACCATCTGCGTCGCGATTCTGATCTCTGGAATCGTTTCAGTGACGCTGACGCCGATGCTGTGCAGCCGGTTCCTCAAGGCTCCCGAGCATCATAAGCACGGCTGGTTGTATCGCACCACTGAAAAATTCTTCGATGGCATGCTGCACGCCTACGACGTGACGTTGAAAATGTGCCTGCGGCATCGCCTGTTCACCATGGCGACGTTTGTGATCGTGCTGGTGGCCACCGTGTGGATGTTCAACGATATTCCTAAAGGCTTCATACCCGAACAGGATACCGACCAGATTTCGGTGATCACCGAAGCGTTGCAGGGCACCTCTTTCTACCAGATGGTGGAGTATCAACAGCAGGTGGCCTCCATCGTTCGCGATAACCCTAACGTCGCGGCGCTCATGTCGACGGTGGGCGGAACGGCGGCGACCACGGTGGGCGGGCCGAATTTCGGACAGTTGCTGGTTCGATTGAAGCCGCGCGCAGAGCGTAAAGCGGCGGTCAACGACATCATTCGCGAGCTGCAGCCGAAGGTGGCTGAAGTCCCCGGCATGAAAGTGTACTTGCAGAATCCGCCGACCATCCGCATCGGCGGCCAGGTGACCAAG
The DNA here is from genome assembly GCA_035568415.1 of Bryobacteraceae bacterium. Lineage (GTDB taxonomy): Bacteria > Acidobacteriota > Terriglobia > Bryobacterales > Bryobacteraceae > Palsa-187. The sequence goes on from DATMOC010000024.1 coordinate 101,463, forward strand.
AGCCTGTATCAATTCTCCATGCAGTCGCCGGTGAAACCGGAACTGTTCGCGGCCGCGCAGAAGATGGAAGCGGAAATCGCGGCGGTTCCCGGCGTTCGCGACGTGACCAGCGACCTGGCCATCACCAGCCCGGAAGTGGAAGTGCAGATCGATCGCGACAAGTCGGGAGAACTCCAGATCAGCGCCAGCACCATCGAGAGCGCGTTCTACGATGCGTACGGCCCACACTGGGTCTCGACCATTTACGCCGCCATCAACGAATACGAAGTGCTGCTTGAACTCAAGCCGCAATATCAGGCCGATCCGGGAGCGCTGTCGCTGCTGTACTTCAAGACCACCGGCGGCCAGTTAATCCCGCTGGACACGCTGGCGAAGCTGAAAACCGGCGTCGGTCCGCAGGCCATCAATCACAACGGCCAGCTCACCGCGGTCACCATTTCGTTTGACTTGCAGCCGGGCGTCGCGCTGGGGCAGGTTACCTCAGAAATCCGCGCCATCGCGGCGCGCGAGCTTCCCAATACCATCAGCACCAGCTTCCAGGGCGCGGCCAAGGCGTTTGAAAGCTCGCTGGGCAATCTGTGGCTGCTGCTGATCATCGCGATTGTGGTGGTTTACATCGTGCTGGGCATTCTGTATGAAAGCTATATCCACCCGATCACCATTCTTTCCGGTCTGCCTTCGGCGGGATTCGGCGCTCTGATCACGCTGTATCTGTTCCATCTGGATCTGAACATCTATGCGTTCGTGGGCCTGATCATGCTGATCGGCATCGTAAAAAAGAACGCCATCATGCAGATCGATTTCGCGCTGGACGCGGAACGCAATCAGGGAATGCCGCCTGAAAAGGCGATCTACGAAGGCTGCCTGATCCGGTTCCGGCCGATCATGATGACGACCATGGCGGCGTTGCTGGGCGCGGTACCGATCGCGGTCGGCTACGGCGCCGGCGGCGAGGCGCGGCAATCGCTCGGCCTGGTAGTCGTGGGCGGATTGATGTTCTCGCAGCTGGTCACGCTGTACCTGACACCGGTGTTCTACACCTATATGGCGCAGATGCAGGACTGGGTAACGCGCAAGAAGAAGGCGCCGGCGCCGGCCGAGCTCCCGTCGCCGGCTTAGAACATTGGCGGCGAATATACACGAATATACACGCATGAAAACCAGTTTTTTTCGCGTGCATTCGTGTTCATTCGTGGCTAAATGCCGGAGCAAGATTCTGACCCGGCATCGGGCAATACCACGCAGCGATTCCCAGAAACACCACGACCACTGCTAAGCCGTTGAACATCAGATCGTAGGATCCGGTCTGACGCAGCGTCTGCGCGAGCAGTAACGGGCCCACGGCCGAGGCGAGCACGGTCATCATTTGCGCGCATCCCTGGATTCTTCCCAGGTGCGTTCTTCCGAAGACCTGGCCCCAGACCGAGAAGAACACGACCGTGACCACTCCTCCCGCGATTCCCATGGCGATCCCGTACAGCATCACGTGCGCGTAGGTTTTCACCAGCGGCAATGCGACCAGGGCGGCTGCGAGCACCGCCATTCCCAGTCCTGCCACACGCTGGATGGGCCAACGCGTCGCGAGCCATCCTCCGCCGAAGTTCGCCAGCAATCCGAGCATGGTGCTCACCACCAGCACCGTGTGATACACCGACGCGTCGAAGCCGCGTTCGGCGAGAATCGATTCATTGAATAAGGAAATTCCCGAATAAACCAGTCCGAAGACGGAACTGGACAGCGCGAAAATCCAGAACGCGGGCGAGCGCAGCGCTTCCCACATGGTCAGATCGGATAAGCGGAATGGCTCCTGCTCCAGGTCGTCTTTGCCGGGAACATCGCGCACGAAAATCCAGGCCAGCGGCACTAAAACCAGCAACAGAAACGTTCCGACGCCGGTCCAGGCCGCGCGCCAGCCGAAATTCAGCACGGCCGCCCCGACCGCGGGAAACGCAATGATAAAGCCGACGCCGACCAGCAGCGAATAGATCCCCATGGCGAAATTCAGCCGCTTGGCGAACCATTTTCCAACTAGCGCGAGACTGACGACGGATAAGGCGCTCTGCCCGAATCCGCGCGTCAGCGTGATGCAGATGAAGATAGCCGCCACGGATTCTACAGATCTCATTGCAACCACGGAGATGCCGAGCCCCAGCGCCACCATCGACAACACCAGCCGCGATCCGAAGCGGTCCAGTAATCGCCCATAGGGCAAACAAAACGCGGCGCCGATCAGCGTCGCCCACAGGTTCACGGTCGCGTAGGTGACCCGATCCATATGCAGGTCGGCGAGCAGCGGCTCGGTGATCAGCCCCAGTCCCTGCGTGCGTCCGGGAAGCGTTCCAACCATGGCCAGGGCGGCGAGGGCGAGATTGGCCCAGCCATAATAGATGGATCGGCGGGAGAGCAAGTATAGCCATTCTAGCGACAATTCGAATCGCCACGGCGTTGTACGTCTTGAGCCTTGCGCTGTGGCTGAAGCGGCGCGACGCAGCGGCGCGAATTTCGTGGACACTCGCTTGCGCGTTCTACCTGGCGCATGTCGCCGCGGCGTTTCAGTTTCAGCATCACTGGAGCCATCAGGCGGCTTATTTGGAAACCGCGCGACAGACCGCTGACGTGTTCGGCGTGAACTGGGGTGGAGGATTGTACTTTAACTACGTGTTCACGGTGGTCTGGATCGCGGATGTGTGGTGGCTGTGGCGAAACGGCGCACGGCCTCCCTGGATGACGGTGGCGATACACACGTTTTTCGGATTCATGTTCTTCAACGCGACGGTCGTGTTCGGATCCGGGTTCATGCGCTGGTTCGGAGTGGCTTCGATGCTAGTTCTGGCGGTCATTGCCGCGAGCCGCTTACGGCCTGTACGGGCCCGCTCATGGTAACAATGAGCCCGGTCACGAGAATCATTTAGCGATTTGCCTGCGTGGCTGACAAGATTCTCTTATGAGGAATTTTCTTGCCTTCAGTGCCCTAGTTGCGTTCGCCGGCATCTCTTGCGCGCAGTCCGTTGGAAACTCGGGCACTATCGAAGGCGCCATCTTAGACCCGTCCGGAGCAGCGGTGCCCAAGGCCGAGGTCAGCGTTCACAATCCGGTGACCGGATATTCGCAATCGATTCTGTCCGATTCCAACGGGGCGTTCCGTCTGGGCAATCTGCCTCCTAATCCTTATCACCTTGAAATACACGCTTCTGGATTCGCGTCGTTCACACAAGACGTGGTCATCCGCAATTCGCTGCCGGTGCAGGTGAAAGCGCAGCTCGCGCTGGCAGGTTCCACGACCACGGTAACGGTCGAAGGCGCGGCGGACTCGCTGGAGAACGATCCGACGGCGCACGTCGATGTAGATCGCAGCCAATTGTTGAAACTTCCGAATTCCGATCCGGGTGGCGGCTTGAGCCAGGCGATTATGTATTCGACCGGAGGTGTGGCCGCGGACAGCAACGGATTATTCCATCCCCTGGGCGATCACGCGCAGACTAGCTTCGTGATCGACGGCCAGCCCATCAGCGATCAGCAGAGCAAGGTTTTTTCGACGCAGCTTCCCACCAGCGCCATTCAAGGCATGGAGCTGATCACGGGCTCGCCCAGCGCGGAATTCGGCGACAAGACCAGCCTGGTGGCGCAGGTGACCACGCGTTCGGGACTCGGCGCCGGGAAATTCTTTGGGAACATCGATGCTACGTATGGAAACTTCGGCATTTCCTGCCCAGGGTGCAAGGGGACCGAAGGCGGCAGCATCGGCCTCGGCTGGGGCACGGCGAAGTTCGGGAATTTCTTCGCGATGGACGGCAGCAATAGCGGCCGGTTCCTGGATACTCCGGAATACCTTCCGATTCACGACCAGGGGAACAACCAGACGCTGTTCGATCGCGTCGATATTCAGCCGAACGGGAAGGACGCGTTTCACGTGAATCTGTTTGCGGCGCGCAACTGGATTCAGATTCCCAACGACTACGACCAGATCGGCCAGGATCAGCGCCAGCGCGTGCTCACCTGGAACATCGCCCCCAGCTACCAGCACACCTTTAACGCGCACACGCTGCTGACCATCAATCCGTATGTCCGCAAGGATCAGTTCAATTACTATCCGAGCAACCCGACCTCCAACGATTTTCCGGCCACACAGAGCCAGCAACGGCAATTGCTGAACTGGGGCGTGAGGGCGGACATTTCCACCACGCACGGCCGCCACAACATCAAGTACGGCATCGATCTGAAGCAGACCCGGCTGCTGGAGAATTTCCAGTTCGGCATCACCGATCCGGGCTTCAATTCTCCCTGCATTGACGACACCGGCGCCTCGGTTCCCGACCCAGCGTTGAGCAGTCCAAAGCAATGCATCGCTGCGGGATTCCAGCCGAACACGGCGGACAATCCCAATTCCTCGGTTCCGTTCGCCCCGGCTCTGCTGCCGTTCGACCTCAGCAGGAACGGGAACCTCTTCACGTTCCACAGCACGGCCAACATCAACCAGTACGCGTTTTATGTGCAGGATTCGATCACGCTGGGCAAGTTGCAGATCGAACCTGGATTCCGCGTGGATCACTATGACGGCCTGGTGGCCAAGACGGAGCCCCAGCCACGACTAGGCCTGGCCTACAACATCAAGCGCACGTCCACGGTTCTCCGCGCGGCTTATGCCCGAACCATGGAAACTCCGTTCAACGAGAATCTGCTGCTTTCGAGCGCGACCGGCGTCGGGGGACTGGCGCAGAACGTATTCGGCTCGAACTCGGTGGCGATCTCTCCAGGCTTCCGCAATCAATTCAACACCGGATTCCAGCAGGCCATCGGCAAGTTCATCCTGGTGGACGCCGACTACTTCTGGAAGTACACCCACAACGCGTTCGACTTCAGCACGCTCCTGAACAGCACCATCACGTTCCCGATCGCCTGGCACAACTCCAAACTGGACGGTGTCACGGGGCGCGTCAGCACGACTAATCTTCACGGACTCCAGGCTTACTGGACCTTCGGCCACACGCGCGCCCGCTACTTCCCGCCGGAGGACGGCGGACTGATCCCGCAGGGCACGCCGCTGGGGAGCGGAGTATTCCGAATCGATCACGATCAGGCGTTCCAGTCCACGCTCAGTCTGCGGTATCAGCATCGCAACTTCGAGTGGATCGCGCTCACCTACCGGTACGACAGCGGACTGGTGGTCAGCGGCATACCGGACGCCGGAACTGCGCTGGGGCTTACGCCCAATCAGCAGGTCAGCATTGGGCTGGCGTGCAATGGCGTCTTCGCCACGGTCACCAGTCCGCTCAGCGATTGTTTGACTCCAAGCGGGGGCATGGGACTGGTCACCTCAAAGCTGCTGACGCTGCCGCAGGGCGGCTACGACAACTTCGCCAGCAAGGAGAACGACGATCACAACCCCGATCGCGTCAAGGCGCGCAATGTGTTCAACCTAGGTTTCGGAACGGACAACCTGTTCCACACAGAAAAGAGCGTTCGCTACACCGTGTCCGTCGAAATCGCGAATCTGACCAATGTGGTGGCGCTGTACAATTTCCTGTCGACGTTCAGCGGCACGCACTTCCTGGAGCCACGAATGCTGGTGGCGCGAGTGGGATTAGTATTTTAGCTGGCTTTGTGGCGCACGCACTCGTGCGTGCGCCACAACCACTAGTGATTGGAACGTCCGAAGGAGTACTCGAAGCGGGACTTGTAGACCACTCGATTTCCCGCTGGCGTCAATGCGACGCCGACGCCGAAACTCCATTCCAGGTTCTTCGCCAGCTTCAGATCGCCGCCCGGAAGCAACTGGTGGAACTGCTCGCGGACCGGCAAAAAAGAAGGCAGCGGTCCCCAGCCGCTGTAGTATTCGAGGCTGGGCGTGAATCGCTCCGACATCTCATAGCCGACCCGCGCGGCGGGTTCGAAATTCCAGCCTTCGCGCGTGCCCGGCCCGCGAAGCGCGCGCTCGAATACCGGATTGAAGTCGATCTGCGTCTTTCCGAAACGTTTTTCGAGAATCGGACGGATTTCCACGCGTCGCGAGTTCTCTTCGTAAGTGGTTTTCTGAAAGGAAAACTCGCAGACCAGTCCGACGTCCAGCGGCCAGTTCCACGATCGCGGTATATAAAAATGCGGCAACACGCGCCAGCCGGCATATTCGAACGAATCGCCCGACCGGTGTGCGTTGAGTTGCATGAAGCCTATGGACGCGTAGCTGGTCAGCCCGGCAGTCAGCTCGAAGGTGGCGTGAAACTGATCATTAAATGGAGCCACCGTGCCCTGGTAGAATCGCGTCCCAGAGCCGACGTAGTTCAAGTGCGTCTCGAAAGTGAAGTCACCGCGCTTCAGCGTTTCATATTCGTAGACGTGAATTTCGAACGGGTCTTGTGCGAATAACGGGAGCGCACAGGCCCACAGGATCCAACGCATGTTTAACGATCTCTGCTATCTTAACGCGTGGCCCGCTTGACGATTTACACGATCGGCCATTCGACGCATCCCATCGATCAATTTGTCGCGATCCTCAAAGCCCATGAGATCGAGCAGGTAGCCGATGTCAGGACCATCCCCAAGTCGCGGCACAATCCGCAGTTCATGCGGGAGGCGCTGGAGGAGTCGCTTCCACGGACCGGAATCGCGTATGTACACCTGCCGGGACTCGGAGGATTGCGCCATGCGCGCAAGGATTCCATCAATCTGGCCTGGAAAAACGCAAGCTTCCGCGGATATGCCGATTACATGCAGACTAATGCCTTCGACGAGGCTCTGCGCCAGCTGATCGATCTTGCCATGGAGCGCCGCACCGCGATCATGTGCGCCGAAGCCGTCCCGTGGCGCTGCCACCGCCAACTGATCGGAGACGCTCTGGCAGCACGAGCGATCGCGGTGGAGGACATCTTCAGCGAGTCGTCACGCAAGCCGCACAAGTTCACTCCGTTCGCAAAAGTGGACGGAGAGAACGTCACTTACCCGGGATTGTTTTAGTTCAGAAGCGGCGCGTAGTAGCCATGCCGGGCGCGAACCACAAGATCTTTCCTGCCCCTCACCTTGACGTCGACGGGATGATACAAGCCATCCGTCTTCAGCGGCTCCGGACGATACAGCACATTGTATTGGTGGCGCAGCTCGTTGGCGATATTTTCGAACGACTGCGCCATATCCTGGGCTTTGAACGGGAAAAATACCTGGCCGCCGGTCTGTTCGGCGAAATATTTCATGACTTTATCGCCGTCGCTTTCGATCCCCAGGCGGTTGGTGGAGATGGAATAAATCACGACGTCGGCTTTGTGCGCCATCTCCAACGCCTGATCGCGGGTCCAGCGGCTCTGATTGTCGTCGCCGTCGCTCAGGATCACCATGGCGCGCCGGAATTTGTGGCGCGGCTGATCCTGCATGAGTTTGTCGCGGCAGGCAAAGAAAATCGCGTCGTACAGCGCAGTCCCGCCGCCGGGACGCAGGCCTTTGATCGCGGCATTGAGTTTTTCGGTATCGTCGGTCAGGTCGGCGACCAGTTCAGGAGCGGTATCGAAGCTGACCACCACTGCGCGATCCTCGTGCGGGCGGATCACGGTATTCACGAAATCGCTGGCCGCTTCCTGCTGGAACCTGAACCGTTCGCGGATGCTGTTGCTGGTATCGATCAGGATGGCGAGGCGCAGCGGCAGGTCGGTTTCCGCGGTGAACTCGACGATACTCTGCGGTTTCCTGGTCTCGAAGATCTCGAAGTCGCTCTTGGCGAGGTTGGTGACGAAGCGGCCCTTTTTGTCGGTGACGGTGAACAGAAGCTGGACGCGCGTCACGTCCAGCCGAATGCGCTCATCCGATTCCTGGGGCGCTTGTTTGGCAACCTGGGCGGAAAGCGAAAGGGCGAAACTCACAAAAACCGTTACGACGTATTTCATGCGGACTGTACCTAAAGTATAGTGCAGCGCCAAGATGGCGCGTAAAAACGGAATCGGGTGGGCTTTCGCAGCCATGGGGGGCGGCCCCCCACTTAAGCCACCGGCGGACGGCGGCGATGCCAATCGGTCTGGGTCTGAAACATCCGGCCGAGCCCGATCACCTGGTTTTCATACCACGGACGGCCTACGAAGGAGATCCCTACCGGCAGATTGCCGGCGAATCCGCACGGCAGCGAAATAGACGGCAGGCCCGCCAGATTGCCGGCCGCCACCAGCCGCCCGTGGATTCCCGGCGATTTCGGTTCGGGATTGCGAGTGGAACCGGCGTCGATCGGATCGCTGATGCGCGGCGCCACATCGATACGGCCCGGCGCCAAGATCAGATCCACGTCGATGAACAACGACCGGAATGCGTCCTGAATCAGGCTGCGGATCCGCTGGGCTTTCAAGTATTCGCATGCCGTGAGATTCAGAGATTCCTTCAGCCACGTGATCTGGGCTTTATCCGCAAGCTGGTCCACTTTGCCGCTGCGGATCAGGTCCTCGAAGATGGAAACGCGGTCGCCTCGCGAAATGGTTTCCGCGACGGCGGCGTAGGGAAAATCGGGAAGCTGGATTTCCTTCAGCCTTACGCCCATCGATTTTACCGCTTCGAGTGCGGTTTTAAATGCCGGCCGGGCCGCGGCGTCCACCCACTCCTCGAAATCGACCGGCGCGTAGCCGACGGTAAGGTCCTGAGGTTTGCGAGCGAACTGCGGCGCATACGAAAAGCCCTTGCCGGCGGAACCCGGATCCTGCGGATCGCCGCCGGCGATGGCTTGCAGCACCAGCCCGCAATCTTCGGCCGAGCGGCACAGCGGGCCCACTTTATCCATGGTCCAAGAAGCGGCCATCACGCCGTGCCGGCTGACCAGGCCATAGGTGGGACGCAACCCTGTGACGCCGCAGAACGCACTGGGCGTCACGATGGAACCATTCGTTTCGGTGCCGAGCGCGAACGTCACAAGGCCCGCGGACGTTGCGGCAGCGGAGCCGCTGGAAGAGCCTCCCGCCCACCGCGCTCGATCCCAGGGATTGAGGCACGGCCCGGTCATAGAAGCGCCGGCCGTTTTATAACCGCCGCCCGCCAGTTCGATCATGGCGAGCTTGCCGATCAGAATCGCGCCGGACTTGTCGAGCTTTTCCACCACCCGCGCATCCGCATCGAACACCTGTCCGGCAAATGGCTTGGCGCCCCAGGTGGTCGGGTGGCCCTTCACGGCGATCAGGTCTTTCACGCCAAACGGTATGCCCTGGAGCGCGCGATAGCGGCCGCGTTTCAGCTCTTCGTCGGCGGCGTGGGCTCTGCGGATGGCGTGTTCCTGAAGCGAAAGCGCCAGCGCGTTATAACGCGGACCGATATGTTCCAGACGATCGCAAAAGGCGCGCGTCAGCTCGACTGACGAGAATTCCTTGGCGCGGAGTCGAGTGGTCAACTCCGCGATGCTGGCGAAAAAGACGTCGTTGGAAACGGTCGCCATGCGCTAAGCCTTGAAGTGGAGCGGGGGTTCGGTCGCAATGGGTACTTTGACTTGGGCCATCTGATGGGTGTTCTTTTCGAATTGCTCGCGGGCGGGACTGGCGGGATCGCTGGTCCCGGCTTGTGGGGCAGCTACGACAGGAATCGCGGCGGTCGTGGCCAACATGCGGGCGATAGCGCGTCGAGTAAACTTCATCTCGACATTATAGGCCTGCCGGGCTGGTAAGGAAGTCCCGATCTGAAAAAGCCGGGTGGAACCGGTCGCTGGCGCTCGCGGCTCGGTGTCGGGCGTTAGCGATCAATCGATCGGCACCGAGCCATGACCAGTTGCGAGCGCCACACCTCAGGCTCCCACGGCGTTGGCGGGCAACAACGCTTCCAATGCTGCCTTTTCCATCACGGCGCGCGGAGCGCTTTCGCCGGTCCACACTTCGAACTGGCGGGCGGCTTGCTCCAGGAACATCTCCAGTCCCGGGATGACTCCCGCGCCTTGATCCTTCGCTTTTCGAACCAGCAGCGTTTCCAGCGGATTGTAGACCATGTCGAAAACCAGCTTGGCGGGAATGCGTCCATCGAAGAAACACTGGTCGACGCGCGGGTGCATGCCCAGCGGCGTCGCATGGATCAGCACGTCGAACATGCGGGACTCGGATTGATCGCGCGAAAGCGGCTCCGCTTCGCAAGCTTTGGCCAGAGCGCGCACGCGATCCAGATTGCGTCCCGTGATCGCGAGCTTGGCACCCGCCGAGGTCAGCGCGAAAGCCGCGCCGCGCGCCGCTCCGCCATTCCCGACCAGGAGCACGGAAGTTTTGGCCAGACGCACGCGCTTCTGCAAGGGCACCGTGATTCCCTCGACGTCGGTGTTGGTTCCGCGCCATTTTCCGGCTTTGCGCCACACCGTATTGACCGCGCCGATCCGGCGCGCCAGGGGATCGATCAGGTCCAGATAGCGGAGGATTTTCTGTTTGTGCGGAATGGTCACGCTGAATCCGGAAAGCGGCAGCTTATCGGCGAGGATCAGGAAATCCTTGAGTTGAACGGGCTTGACCAGGAACGGCAGATACACTGCGTCCACGCGGCGGGCCTGGAACGCTCGATTCTGGACCGCGGGAGAAATCGAATGCCGCACCGGATCGGCGATCACCCCGAAAATTCGCGCATCGCGGGTGAACTTTTCGACGCGATAGAGATGCCGGAGCTGCCGGGCGCTCACCTGGCCGGCGGCGGTCCCCTGGGTCGCGTTAGGCGCGGCGTACGTATACAGGCCACCCAGCGCGGTGGAAAGCACGCGGGTGGGAAACCCCATTTCGCCCATCGCCAGAAGAACCATGGGCGCTTTGGGATGCGCGCGAGCCAGCGAGAGTACCCGGTAGTTGTCCGAAGGCTTGCGCGCGGTGGTGACGATTTTAAAGCCGTCCGCGGGAATGCGCGCCATCCGGCGCATGATCGAATCGAGTGGCGGCGTCCCGCCATAGTTGTGATAGGAAATCAGGACGTAGGCGCTGGAGCGAAGTGCCTGCAGCCGGTCAACGCAGTTTTCGGCGCTTTCGATTTCGATATCCACGGCGCGCGCACCGGCTTCGATGGCGGCTTCGAGGACGCGCACCTGCTCCTCCACACTGCCGTTGAATTTTCCGTGATTCTGATGACGGCGGCAGGTGGCCAGAATGGTGCAGTCCGAATGCCGTCCCAGAAATTTACGCAGCGCGGCGACACCCTGTTCCAGGGGCAGATAATCCAGGCGGAACTCGAAGAATCGCTCTCCGGCGTCGTATTCTTTGCGGGCGTGCGCCAGCAGACTTTCCGCGTCAGGGAAACCGAGGGCGATACAGATGCGAGGTAATGAGATCCGCTGGGCCATCCGGCGCCAGAACAGCATACCACGCCGCCTGGGCCCCTTTGTCCCGTAGTACCAAGCCGCGTGACAAATCGTGACTATTCGCTACGCCAGATTCGGCCGATAGGAAGCTTGTGTCGCTAAGGGGAAGTGTGCCATCACAACCCGCCGCGTGGAAAGGCTCCGACCCGGAGGTAGAGGCGGGGCTGAGGGATCTCTCCGTCGCTCAGGCCGGACTTGGTGAAGAGGCTCGCGCGATTCTGGAAACCGCTTTCGACGCTTTCCTCGAACTGGATAAAGATGGCAGGATCACGGATTGGAATGCGCGCGCGGAAACGCTGCTAGGGTGGCAACGGAATGCGGTTCTGGGGAAACCCTTGGACACCATGTTGCCGGAGCGCCACCGGTCTGCTTTCGAAACCAACTTCCGGGCGGTCGTCACGGATGGATCGAAGGCATACAACCAACCGTTCCGCGCCAAAGCTCTGCACCGGGACGGCCGCGAATTGCCTATCGAGATCACGCCTGTGCCTTTGCGGGTAAGCGAAGAGTTCCGGCTCGGATGTTTTATCCGGGATATGACGGAGCAGGTCCGGCTGGCGGAAGCGCTGGCGCAGGCGCAGGATCATACTACGCTACTCAACTCCATTGAAGATGCGTACCTCGAACTGGACTTGAAGGGAAATATCCGCTTCGTCAACGACGCGTACTGCGCGATGTTTCATCGCACCCGGGAAGAGGTGCTGGACCCAAGCTACAACTACCGGAACTTCTACGATCCGGACCGGCGCGAATTCGTAAGGGAACTTTTTAAACAGGTCTACGCCACGGGCGAGCCGGTGAGGGGCGCCGAATTCGAATTCGACGCGGGCCGGTTTTGCGAGATGACTATATCTCTCAAGCGAAATTCCAGACGGGAGGCGGTCGGATTCCAGTGCCTGACGCGTGAGATTACCCACCGTAAGCAGCACCAGCTGGAATTGGCGCGCGCAAAGGAGGCCGCGGAAGGCGCCAATCGAGCGAAAAGCGAGTTCCTGGCCAACATGAGCCACGAGATCCGGACGCCAATGAACGCGATCATCGGAATGACCGATCTCACGCTGTCCACGGAGCTGAACGAGGAGCAGCGGGAATTCCTCTCGCTGGTCCAGTCGTCCGCGGCCGCGCTGCTGGTGATCATCAACGACATTCTGGACTACTCCAAGATCGAAGCCGGCAAAGTCGAGCTGTCTCCCACTGAATTCAATCTGGAAGAGCTGCTGGGGGATGCCATGCGGAACCTGGGGATCTCGGCGCACAAGAAGAGCCTGGAGCTGGCATTCCATCTGGAGCCGGATGTTCCCATCCATCTTCTGGGCGACTCGGGCCGGCTACGGCAAGTGCTGTTGAACCTCACCGGAAACGCCATCAAGTTCACGGATCAAGGCGAGGTAGTCGTAAACGTAGCGCTCCAGGAACGCGGCGCGGATGGCGTGAAGCTGCATTTCACGGTGCACGATACCGGAATCGGAATTCCGCCCGAAAAGCAGAGTAAGCTATTTCAGCCCTTCGAGCAGGCGGATTCCTCCACGACTCGCCAGTACGGCGGTACCGGCTTGGGTCTGGCGATCTGCCGGCGCATTGTCGAGATCATGGGCGGCGAAATCTGGCTGGAGAGTACGGCCGGCGCTGGATCCACCTTCCATTTCACCATCCAGGCGCGGGAAAATACAACGCCGTCCGCAGCCCGGGAACCGCTGCCGGCGGAAGACCTGCGCGGAATGCGCGTGTTGATTGTCGACGACAATGCTACCAATCGAAAAATCCTGCAAGAAATGACGTTGCGCTGGGGCATGCATCCAGAGTGCGCGGATTCCGGCGCGGCGGGTTTGGCGAAGCTTCAGGAAGCATCCGCCGGAGGACGTCCGTTTCGAACGATTCTCGTGGACGAGCGCATGCCGAGCATGGACGGCATTGAGGTCATCCGGCACATTCGCGCGACTCCGGATCTCAGCGGCTCCACGATTCTGATGTTGACGTCCGACGACCGCAGCTCCAGCGCGGTCCGATGCCGCGAGCTGGGAGTGCAGAGTTATGTCACCAAGCCGGTCAGTCCGTCCGACATCTTGACGGCGGTCCTGAAAGCGCTGGGTAAGTCTCGGGACCCCGGTGCGGCCCCGTCCGTTCCGGCCGCGAGTGCGTGTCCTGAGCGATCCTTGCGAATTCTGCTCGCGGAAGATAACCTCACGAATCAAAAGTTGGCTCAGGTGCTGCTGGAAAGAATGGGACACCGGATTCGACTGGCTTCAAACGGCGCGGAGGTCATCGCGGATTGGAGCAGCGGCGACTTCGATCTCATCGTGATGGACGTGCAGATGCCCCAAATCGATGGGCTGGAGGCGACCCGTCTTATTCGCGAACGGGAGCGTGCCACGGGCGCTCACATTCCGATCATCGCAGCCACCGCCCACGCGATGCATGGCGATTCGGAGCGCTGCCTGGCGGCGGGTGCCGACGATTACGTCGCCAAGCCGATCAGTCGCGAGTCGCTCGAGAAGGCGCTCGCGCCCTACACTGGCGCGTAGCGGCGAGTCGTTCATTGCTAAAATCTTCAATGGAAGCTAGTCTTGGCTGGTGCTGGGCCTGGTCTTCAAAACCAGTGTGGGGCACTTTGTGCCGCAGGTGGGTTCGACTCCCACTAGCTTCCGCCACTCGCGCCGGCTGGTGTGGCAAGGTCGTGGCGCACGCACTACAAATCCACGCTACTGCTTAAATTCGTAGGCCCCGATGTCCCACGAGACGCCCTGAGGCCGCGGAACATTTACGATATCCGCCGGCACGTCAAGCAGCGACGCACCGGCGTCTATCGCGGGAGATGCAGCCTTGAGCTGGTAGTTGAAAGCGCCCGGATTGACGAACAACTGCGCCGCGCTCGCAAGAATCGAGTGTACGTCGTTGCCTGTCGCCGATTGCCAGTGGCTCAAGCTGAGGGAGGTGTTACCGTTGTCATCGGAAAGATGGCTGACCACCACGTTGTAGTCACTATGGAATCCTGAAACCGCCGTCCCCGCGACCAGAATCGAGCCGCGGAAGGAATCCTGGGTCAGAAGAATATTGTTCTCGACCACGTTGCCGACCGGCGCTGGAGCTGCGCCATCGTCAGGAATGTTGACCGCCCAGCGCGCGCCGGCCGGCATCACGATGGTGTTGTTGTAGACCTTGTTGTTGCTGGACCCGTGCGCGCCATCGATCGCGTACAGCGAAATGCCGCTCGCGTGGTTGCTGTACAGCAGATTATTGCGGAACAGGCTGTCATCCACTCCGTCGCAGTTGATTCCGGAACCGCCGGCTGTGCCGTTTTCCCAAATCACGTTGTCTTCCACCAGGGCGAATTGCACCAGACCGTTGCCGGGCTGCTGGCTGATATCGCCGTTCATGTGGATTCCGGCGGCGGCGTTGTGATGCGACCGGTTGCCCCGAATGGTTGGATAGGTCGAACTGTTGCTTTGATAGATTCCGTGCTCGCTATTGTGATCCGATTCGTTGTTCTGGATCAGCACGTGATTGGAAAACGCCGTGAAGATCCCGGTCAGCTTGCTGTTGTGGACATGATTATGCTGAATCGTGATCCGGTCGGTTACGCGCACGTCGATGCCGTACTTCGGCGACCCGGTGACTTCGAATCCGCTGACGATCCAGTCGGTGGTGGTGCCGCTGAAATTCTCGATTTCCAAAATGCTGTTGTGCTTGTTCGACGCGCCCGGCTTGTTTAGGACCACCACGGCTCCCCGCGCGGCCTGCAGGGTCTTGGGCAGCGTCTGGCTCCCCGAGACCCCGATCCGGCAACCGGCGTACGTCCCTGCTTCCACCAGGATCGTATCGCCGGGCGAAACCATGTTGACGGCGTGCTGCAGCGTCTTCCACGGTTGGGAAAGCGTGCCGGAATGGCCGTCGCTGCCCGTCGTGGCGACGTAGTAGGTCGCGGCCGAAGCGCAGTAGGCCGCAAACAGTAGTACACCAATGCGTTTGATCATGGTACGCCTGCAATGAGAGTACTCTAAGGGTGCGCCCGAATTGCAACACAAGAAGTACCTGAGATAATGGCCCTTGTGCGCGTGGGATTCCTGATCACGGTGCTGCTGTTGGCCCAACGATTTCAACGCGATGAGGAAGCCCGGCCGTCGTTCAAATCCGACGCGGAATATCATTTCGTTCGCGTCGAATACACCGATTTGCCGCAATTTCACCGGCGCTTCGGGTTCGCTTCCCGCCAGGGACGCGGCGAAGGCTGGTGGATGGTCGATTGGCCGGATGCCGAAGATCACTTCTCGTTAGGAGTCCAGCGCCTGACGCGCATCGATACCGGCGACCCGCGGCACTTCCGCCTGACCGACGATCACCTGTTTGAGTATCCGTGGATTTACGCGACCCAAACCGGTTGGTGGGGTCTGACTGACGCCGAGACTTCCCGTCTGCGCGAGTACCTGCTCCGCGGGGGATTTCTGGTCGTCGACGATTTCTGGGGACCTGAACAGTGGGACATATTCGAACAGACCATGGCCCGCGTCCTGCCCGACCAGGAAATTACGGATATCGACGAAGCCGATTCCGTGATGCACGTGCTTTACGATATTCGTGAGAAAGACCGCACCTTCATTCCGGGGACTCGCCACCTGCGCCGCGGGCCCGGCGGATCGATTGTGGTGCAACAACCTGAAGGCACTCAACCCGCTTGGCGCGCCATGCACGACGACCGGAAACGCATGGTGGTCGCGATCAATTTCAACACCGATGTGGGCGATGCGTGGGAATATGCCGACTCGCCGATTTACCCCGAAGCGATGACGACGCTCGCGTATCGGTATGGAATCAATTATCTGATCTACGCGATGACGCACTAGCCGCAAAAAACAGTCTCACGCAAAGACGCAAAGATCGCTAAGATTTCCTTTGCGACTTGGCGTCTTTGCGTGAAATCAGTTCAGTGGCTCGCCTGATAATGCTGCGCGAGCAGATCCAGACCGAAGTCGCTGTCGAAATCGCGCCACACCGTGTGGATGTGATTCGCGTTGTTCTGCGTATCGTCGTACTCGATCAGGAAGGCCGGAGTCTGGATCCGATAGTAGTGGGCGTCGCCCGGCTCGATCCCGCCTGACCATGCGAAGAACAGGTTTGCCTGCGTCTTGCGATACTGCTCCATCCGCGTCTCGGCGATCTGTTGCGGGAAATTCGACGCGTAGTCCGTCACCAGATCGGTTAGAAGTTCCTTCTGTTTCGAGGTCATCTTCGAGAACGGAAGACCATTCGGTTGCCCCGTGAGCGCGGCTTTGCGTGAATCGAACGTGATGATTTCCTTGTAGGCGGTCTTATCGACGATCGCGATGGCGCGCTGGGCGTCGGTCAGTGACTTGATCACCGCGCGGCCCAGTTCTTCCTCGCGTTTCAAGGCGCGCAGACCGGCACGTGGACCTTCTTTCACCTCCGCCGGATTTGCGCCGAAGAAGTTCGGGCTCGACGCAATGCGTCCGTTCACGACGGTGAAATTCAGGCTGATATGGTGCCCCTCGAAGCGGTAGCCCCAGGTGCCCTGGTCGGACGGATCGCCGAAAATCGAAACGTAGTATTTTTCGGGATCGCGCTCGGGTCCTTTGCCCTTCTCCATGTCTTTCAGGATTTGATCCAGGCTCATGATGGTGTGGGCCTTGATCACGCCCTGCTGCGAGAGTCCCGCGGACAGCAGCGCTTCAGCGAGATGTTTCTGCGCCGAGGTCATCTCGCGCAAGGCCACGCCTTTACGCTCCAACGGGACGAAGTGCCAGTTCTGGCGCTCGTCACTGGCGAACGGAAATGCGGTTCGGTCGCGCTGTTCGGGCGTGAGCGAGGCGAGATAAGCGCGCGCAGCATCGGTCATGACGCTGATGGAATGCGTGCGCTCGTAGGCCGCGGCAAGCAGCGCGAGGGCCGGAAGGATCAGCAGAACACGCTTTCGGTAGTCCATTGCCACATCAGTCTATCAAACAGGTTGGGCAACGCAAGCAGTATCCGGCTACTCGATTTCCTTTAAAATCGCCGCGAGCGCTTTGCGAAAATCCAGGGGTGAATAAATATCGAACAATCGCGGCTGGATCGGTTTCAGAGTGCGTTCCAGTTCGTCGTTCGCGATCACGGGCGGAGCAGGAAACGGAACACCGGCCGGACCTCGCCGCACCGGCGCCGAAAGACTTCCTGCGAACCCGTTCAGCGGCGACGGCTTGAAGCGCAGGTAGTATACGCGCGCGTGCGAGCCGGCAGAAACTTCGATGGGCTGGATTTCCTGATGCGTGGTGAACGTGACCGGTCCACTCAGCACGATCAGGATACGCTGCTCGCCAGAAAGGGCAATGGCGCGGCGGGAGGCCTCGGAGACAAAGAACTGCGCATCCTGATCGCGCTCCTTGAGCGATCCCGCGTCGATCTTATTCGGATTATCTGCATCCAGCGCCTGCTTCAACGCGGGCCAATTCAGATCCCGCGGCACGCTCTGTTCGTAACTGACGCGGCGCCGCGCGACATCGATCACCGCAACATTCTTGGAGCCGTCATGCACGCCGATCCGGGACAGAATTTTGATCGCGGGCAGGATCGCATCCATATTCCGGTTGTACGCCCGGCCCTGGCGCCGCGATGTTTCCGTGGGTGAGACGTTGGCTAGAATCTCGATCCGCGCGGGCCGGCGGTTTTCGACCGGCAGAAGCAGGCGGCCGCGTTCCTGCGGTAGAAACCAGCGGTCCGGCTCGTCAGGGATATCGATGAAATCGACCGCCGGAAAATCGCGCCACGCGTCGGGTAACGGATCGTTATTCAGCGGCGCAACTCGCAGCGTTCGATGCGTGAGACTCAGTTTCTCGGTCGACGGTTCGATCGCGGCGAGCGACAAGCTATAGACTCCAGGCAAAACGAAAGCCTGCAAGACGCATTCGAGCTCGTGTTGGGCGGTCGCCTTCTGGTAGTCGTTCAGGTCCACGCGGATTTGAGTCCGGTAAGGTTTATCGGCCGTGTCTCTGAATTCCGCGGCAAACAGGAATGCTCCGGTCCCGTTCCGTTTCTCGATTTCCTTACCGTCCACGCGAATGGCGATTCGAATCCACAGCCGCTGAAAGTTGGACAGAGTGGCGGGCGGTATGGACACCGTCCAGCGCAGGTCGGTGCGCTCAGGCCCGGCGAGCAAACGGTCGAGCGGTTGGTTTTGAGCGAGCAGCGGCCCGGCGAGGAAGAGTAGAAAAGTACATCTCCCTGCGCGCATAACGCTCGGTTAGACCGCAAACAAGGGGAGCCGTTTCATATGATCCACACCATAGCGCAGTGCCGTTGGGAGGTGCAAGATCTGACAAGTGCTGCCTTCCTGTTTTCTAGCCCACGTCGCCCAGCATCGATTTCAGCTTGGCGTGACCCGACCGGCTCACCGGCAATTGCGTCCCGTCGGTGAGCACGGCTACGCGGCTGTCTTTGGTGTATGGCTCGATCCGGGCGATTCGTTCCAGATTTACGATATAAGACCGGTGAATCCGGACGAAGCGTTTCGGGTCGAGCTGGGTCTCGATACTCGAAATGGTCTGCTGCTTCAGATAATTCTTCTTCTCGCTGCGCAAAGCGATGTAATCGTCCTGCGCTTCCACATAGTCGAGCTTGTCCATGGGAATGATGTGGACTTTGGTCCCGTCCTTCACCACGATGCGTTCCAGCTTCTGCTCCGGCGGACGCGCCAACGCGGAGAGTTCCGGCGCGGAGATCTTGGGAGGTGCGGGACTTCCCAGCCGATGCCGCACGCGGTCGAGCGCCTTGTTAAACCGATCCGCGCTGAACGGCTTCAACAAATAGTCGACCGCGTTCGCGTCGAACGCCCGCATGGCGTATTGATCGTACGCGGTCACGAAAATCACGGCGACCCCGGCGTCGATCAGTTCCAAAACCTCGAACCCGTCCAGCTTAGGCATCTGGACGTCAAGGAAAACTAGGTCCGGTTTGCGTTCGCTGATGGCCTTCACGGCTTCGAACCCGTTGGCGCATTCGGCGATGACTTCGATTCCTCCAGCGCCGGTCAGGTACTCGCGCAGAAGCTGACGGGCGAGCTCTTCGTCGTCCACAATCACGGCGCGAATGGCTCCAGAGCGGGGTCTCTCGCCCGGTCGGCGCTCCAGATTTTTCAGATCGATCTGCAATTCGCGAGCGGATTGATAGCGCCGGTCCCGATCCTTATCCAGACATTTTCGAACCACGCGTTCGAACTCTTCAGGCAGATCGTAGTTGAGCCGCGCCATCGCCTCGGGCTGCGCCTGCAAGATCCGAGCCAGCGTTTCCTGCGCGGTCGCGCCGGTGAACGGAAGCTTCCCGGTGGCCATGCGATACAGCACTACGCCCAGGCTGAACACATCCGAGCGATGATCCACTTCATGCCCCAGCGCCTGTTCCGGGCTCATATAGGACACGGTTCCGAGCACGACTCCGCCGCTGGTCATGAACTGCGTTGCGATCTGGCTCGAAGAAGAATCCTTAGGTTCCGCAATGAATTTCGCAAGCCCGAAATCCAGCACGGTGACATGCCCGCGCGCGTTGATCATCAGATTGGCGGGCTTGATGTCGCGGTGCACGATTTTGCGGGCGTGCGCCGCTTCCAGCGCGTCGGCCACCTGGGCGCCGATCGAAAGAAGCTCCGGCATCGCCACCGGTTCACCAGTCAAGCGCGCTTCGAGCGTCTGGCCTTCAATGTACTCCATGGCGAGAAAATGCGATCCAGCGGCCTCGCCGATTTCGTAAATGTGCGCCGCGTTGGGATGGCTCAAGGCCGAAGCGAGGCGCGCTTCCTGCAGGAATCGAGCGAGCCGGTCAGCGTCCGCGGCGACCTCCGGAAGGAGCACTTTGAGCGCTACTTTGCGATGCAGGCGCGTGTCTTCAGCCAGAAAGACTTCGCCCATGCCGCCCGCGCCCAGGCGCGAAAGAATCCGGTAGTGAGCTAGCTGCTTCACTCAGCCCTCCGGCACGGCACCGTCATCTCCGCGCGAAACTGGTTGTCCTGGGCATGCGCGGTGAGCTTGGCCGCACTTCCAAAGCGGGTCTCCAGCCGGCTGCGCACATTGCGCAATCCGATGCCATGCCGCCGCGGCGCGGGCGAATCCGGATCGAATCCGTTTTCGACGCTGATCTCCATGAGCCCGTCGATCACTTTCCCCTCAACCTTGATTGTGCCTCCATCCACCAGCGTGGCGATACCGTGTTTCACCGCGTTTTCGATGAGCGGTTGCAACAGCAGCGGCGGCACCATGCAATCGGAACACGCCTCGTCGACGCTCATTTCGACGCGCAGCCGGGATCCAAAACGCACCTGCTCGACGTCCAGATAAGTTCGTGCGAGTTGCAGCTCATCGCGCCAGGAAATACTCTCTTTTTCGCCCAATCCAAGTGTGTTGCGCAAGAAATCGGAAAGCAGGATGCACATCTCCCGGGCGCGCGCCGGTTCCGCCATGGTGAGCGCGGTGATCGAATTGAGGCTGTTAAAGAGGAAGTGCGGATTGATCTGCGCTTTCAGTGCGCGCAGTTCCGCGTCGCGAGCCTGCACTTCGGATTCGCGGGATTGCTGCACGGCGAGCAGCACGTAGTGGAGCGCCACCGAAAGCGAATAAAGCAGCAACCCGACCACCACCAGATGCGGAATTTCAGCCTTCAGACGCGGCGTGAGATCCATGAGATATGCGATGAACCGGGCCATTTCGACCCACAGGGCAGTGGCCAAAATCGCCGCACCGACGTGATTGACGATCACCTTCGTCGAATTCAAGGACCGGATCGACATACGGCACATGTACCAGGGTGTCAGGCAGACAAAAGCATAGAACAGGCACAGCGGCTCGGAAATGATCACCGCTTCGCGCCAGCTCAGCGTTTCCGTACGCAGAAGCCCCGCGAGCATGGCCGCGAATATAGTCCAAAAAGTCAGGTAAGCCGTGAACCATTTGCGCGCGAAGATCGGATGCATGGCGCTAGTTCTTCACGTTGACGCCGCCGAAGATGGCCGAACCGGTGACAATCAGCCGCGGCGCTTTCGTGTCACTCATCGGCTGAACGGTTTCGTCGTTAAAGCCTCCGAAAACGCCGGTGCCACGGAGCACGACGCGCCAGGTCTCCGGCACCCGAATTTCGATTCCGCCGAAAATTGCATTCGCTTCGATGAACACCTGCTCTCGCTTGGTGTCCGCTTTACGCAGATCGATTTCCGCGCCGCCGAAAATGGCGAGCGCTTCCCCACCCTCGAAATCCTTGGTTTCAATGCGCCGCTTGGCGCCGCTGAAAATATGATCTTCCTTGAAGCTGTTCTGGATGTCGTTCAATGGGGGCCGCGGAACATCCGGGCCAGCGCCCGCATTTCCGGAACCTGGTCCGGGACCGGTACCAGCGGGGGGTGTGCGATGATCGCTCCACAAGTCCCACGCGTGATTCCCTTCGAGGGCGCGGATCAGCAACCCCAATCCGATCGCGATCAGCATCACCGGCCAGAAATACGCCCACACGTTGCCGTGCAGCAGACCGAGATTGCGCAGCAGGAAAACTCCTCCGACGAACAGCACAATTCCGCCGAAAATGCGGCCGCCCAAATCCCAAGCGCTCATGAGCCGCGAGCCGCCCGCCACGATCAGGATGACCGGCCAGTATTCCCACAAGTCGTCGACAACTAGGATGCCCAGGTTCTGAAGCAGCAACAGAACGCCGATTCCGGCCAGGATCGCACCGATGACCAGTCCGCCGAACGGATTCCTGCCGCCATAGGCCATGCGGTGGCGCCGGCGCTCCATTTTGGCTTCCCATCTGAGGCGTCTTCGGTCCACGCGGCTCAGGATTTCATCGTGAACGTCCCGCCGGATGCGGTCGCCGAGATCCGAATAATCTCTACGCCGCTCGCCCGGGTCTTGATCTGCCATCGCCTCTTGCCCTTCCGTTAGCGATGTTAGCAAGCTTAGGGGTTGGAACTGTGGAAAATTCGGTGAACGGCGGGTAAGGGCCGGTGAATTGCGGGGCAAGCCTCCGAGACCTGCCCCAGACCACTCAAGACAGGGCTACTTCTGGACTTTTCCGTTGTGTTTGTCGGTGTAGATCTGCTTGCTCAGGTGGTTCTGCTGGCGATTCACCTGGGCCTTTTCCTTGTTGGTCAGGTTGCCGCCGTTGGCCTTGCGATCCGTCCGGATTTCCTTGTTGAGGTTGGATTCCTTCTTTTCCAGGTGCGCGGTCTCGCCCGCCGTGAGCGAGCCGTTCTTCACGCCGTTGGCGATCCGGTCCTGCTGATTCTCCTTGCGATCCTTGATGGTGTCATCCGCAAAGGAGACCCCCGCCAGTAGGGCGCCCATCATCATGCTCAGAACAATTCGTCTCATTTTCGTGTTTTCCTTTCGTCAGGCTGTCATTCCCGCCTTCTGAACATTCCAAGCGCAATTTGGCGAACGGAGTCGCGTGCGAAATCGTTAAATTCCGGTCATCTGAAGGAGGATTAATTTTGGCGCGCCGAGCAAGTTCGCAGCGTAAATCACCGCCTCTCGGATTCACGCAAAGACGCCAAGACGCAAAGGACGCCAAGAGTTTTCTTGATTCACCAAACTAATTCTTATGCGCGATGAGTACCACGGATTGCCCGATGGGCAGCGACCCGCCGGAACCGATCCAGCCCGCTTCCAGGCTCAGCGGAAAATGCAATAACCGGTCCAGCCATTTTGCCACCGGTTGCACGCCGCTCTGAGGTGCAGGCTGCATCAGAGGCTCCCACACGCGGAATTTGAAGAGCGCGACCGGCAGCAGCAGCGAGTTCGCATAGGTCGATCGATCGATCTCGAATCCGGCCAGTTCCAGCGCGTCCACCAAATGCGACCGCGTGAATCGCTGCTTTTCGTGGACGAACTCCGAATGACGGCTGCGCAGCAGATCCAGCGCCGCCGCGCGCAACACCAGAACGCCTCCCGGCTTCAGCACTCGGGAAAACTCCACGAACGCGAGGTGTTCCGCACCACGCTCCAGATGCGGAATCACATCGATCGAGAGCAGCGCGTCGAACGACGACGTCGCGAACGGCAGCGCTGAGATATTTCCTTGCACCAGCGAACCGGTCCCGGCTTCGTGTGCGTACTTCAGCCCGTCTGAATCCGCATCCAGCGGCACCATATTCCACCCATATCGCTTGGCCAGCAGCCGCGAAAGATATCCGGTTCCGCAACCGGCTTCGAGCACGCGATCGAAGCGGCGCGCGCGGGCCATGGGATCCAGCAGACGGAACAGAATGTCGCGCATGCCGCGATACCACCACAGATCCCGCTCGGCTGCCGCGATATTAGCGAACTCCGCGGGATTCATCATTTCCGGTCGAGAAATGCCCTCACTTCCTGTTCAAGTCCCGGCGTGCAGGCCACCGCGCTTCCTCCGTAGATAGTTCGTGCACCACTGAAATCAAAGAAGACGGCTCCGGCCTCTTCGAGGATTACCTGGACCGCCGCGAGATCCCACGCGGCAACCTTGGGTTCGATCCAAACGTCCACCTGGCCCGCGGCCACCATCATGGCATCGGGCGTCCCACCCAGACAGCGGTAGGCCCAGAACTGGCTGGCCCAATCGATTAACCCGAGCGAGAACGGCATGTCGCGAATGCGATTCAAACTATTTACGGAGAGCACGGCTTTGGAAGGATCGGCGATGCCAGACATGCTGAGACGCACGTTGTTGCAAAAAGCGCCGTCTCCGCGGGAAGCCCAACAAGTTTGCTGAAGCATCGGCAGATGCACCACGCCTGCGACTACCTCGGCATCCTGTTCCAGGCCGATGAGAACGCTCCACAGGAAGTTTCCGCGAACGAAATCCCGAGTGCCGTCAATCGGATCGATGATCCATCGACGCCCGCTGCGCGACTGCTTCTGAGCGCCCTCTTCACCCAGAATCCCGTCTTCCGGAAAAGCTTCTTCGAGCCGGCTCGAGATCAGCCGCTCGCTCTCGCGATCCGCAATCGTCACCGGCGAATCGTCAGGCTTGGTGTCCGGCCGGATGCCTGCGGCCTGATACTTGAGCGCGAGCTTGGCGGCTTCTTCCGCTGCCTTCCGGGCCACCTCGATCTCGCGGGCGAAAGCCATTCTTTGGCATGGTAGCATTGAGCCGGATGAAGCCCCGGATCGTTTTTTCCGTGCTCGAAGAGACCGCTGCTGCGCACCCTGAAGGGGCCGCGTTACAACAGCCAATAGGCGGTGGAAAGTATCGAGCGTGGACCTGGCGCGAGTACCGCGACCAGGTTCGGCAGATCTCTGTGGGATTGCGCGCGCTGGGTATTGCGAAGGGCGAAATCGTCGCCTTGCAATCCGAAACACGCGCCGAATTCTATCTGGCCGACCTCGGCATAATGTCTGCGGGCGCCATCGCCGCGGCGCTGTACACCAGCTTGCCTTTTGCGGATCAGGCGCGAACTTTGAAAGCCTCCGACGCGCGCTTTGTGTTGGTTGAAGACGTGAAGGCGCTGCGCGGTCTGCAGGCAGCGGGCGCAACGGCACAATGGATTCTCCTGACCGGCGAGGCCGAAGGCGTAACGACACTCGAACAGATTCGGGGCATGGGCGAGCAGCGGCTTCGCGAGGATCCGGGTGCGTTCGAAGACATTCGCGCCGAAATCCACGAATCTGATACGGCGGTCCTCTACATGACTTCCGGCGCCACAGGCGAGCCGAAAATGGGACTCGTGACGCAGCGCGCCCTGGTGGCCAACATGGATCACGCGCCTTTTGTGCTGCCTTTGACGCCTGACGACGTGACCCTCGCATTTCTTCCATCGGCGCACATCGCGCAACGCGTGGTGTTGGAATTGGTGCCGATCCGCCAGGGAACCTGCGTCTGGTTCTCCGAAGGTCTATCGAAACTACCCAACGAGATCCGCACCATCCGGCCGACCTTTTTCCTGGCTCCGCCGCGCGTTTGGGAGCGCGTGTACTCGACCATTTCCACGGAGATCAAGAAGCGTCCGGCCGCCTTGCGAAAACTCTTCTATCTGGGGCTCGGCGTCGGCTCCGAAGCCAGCCGTTTGCGGCAAGCCGGAAAACCTGTACCCGCGACCATGCGCTTTTCGCTGAAATTTTTCGATCGCATTGTATTCACGAAAATTCGCCAGCGGCTCGGCGGACGGATTCGCATCGCCGCCTCTGGCGCCGCGCCGCTGGGCAAGGATCTGGCCGAGTTTTATGCCGCGATCGGAATGCCGCTGGTGGAAGGTTATGGCTTGACCGAAGGCGGCGTGGCGGCTCTCAATCCGCTGGACCGGCCCAAAGCCGGCAGCATCGGCAAGCTGTTGCCCAACATCGAAGCGCGTCTCGAAGACGATGGCGAGCTGATGCTTCGCGGCGCGACTCTTTTTTCCGGCTACTACAAGGACCCCGAAGCGACCGCTGCGGTATTGCGCGACGGCTGGCTCGCCACCGGCGATATCGCCGAAGTCGATGCAGAGGGCTATTGGTACATCACAGGGCGGAAGAAGGAATTGATCGTTTCATCCAACGGCAAGAAAATTTATCCGGCGCGCATCGAAGTGCTGTTCAAACGTGAGCCGGTGATCAACCAGGTGCTGCTCATCGGCGACCGGATGCCCTACGTCACCGCGTTATTCACCGTGAATGGGAGCGCGCAAGAGACGCGCGCGTCGGTGGAGCAGGCCGTGAAGGACGTCAACAAGCAAGTCGCGTCATTCGAGCAAATCCGGAAATTCAAGATTCTCGAAAAGGAATTCACCATCGAGAACGGTGAAGTCACTCCGACGATGAAGATCCGCCGCAGCCGTGTTTTGGAAAATTACCGGACGCTGGTCAGCGAAATGTACATGGGGAAAGACGTCGATTGAGGCGGATCGTCCTGACCGTACTCGGCCTGATCCTGGCCATTTTTGCCGCATTGGCCCTGAACTACACACGGCGCGATTTGGAAGTCGCCGACATCGACGACGAGCTTCGCAAATCGGCGCCCGGTCAGTTTGTCAAGACCTCCGCCGGATTCGTTCACTATCAGTTCGCGGGTCCCGAAAACGGACGCGTCGTCGTGCTGGTGCACGGATTCTCGGTTCCCTACTATTTATGGACGGGCACGTTCGAGATGCTGGGAAACGCCGGTTTTCATGTTCTCCGCTACGATCTGTTCGGCCGTGGACTTTCCGATCGCCCAGAGGCGCGCTACGACGGCGAATTGTTCGACACGCAACTGGTCGAGTTGCTGGACGCTCTGCACATCCGGGGCAGCGTCGATCTGGCAGGGGCTTCGATGGGCGGACCGATCATCGCGACGTTTGCGTGCCGTCATCCGGAGCGCGTGCGGACTCTCGCGTTTTTCGATCCCGGCTATTCGCACGGCCAACCGGTTCCGTCCAAGTTGAAAATGCCGCTTCTGGGCGAGTATTTGATGGCGGTCGACATCGCGGTGGCACTTCCGGAAAGCCAGCGGAACGATTTCGATCACCCCGAGCGTTTTCCCGATTGGTCCGACAGGTATCGTCCTCAAATGCGATTTAAGGGATTCCGACGCGCGCTGCTGTCGACATTGCGGAATTATCTGCCAGTGGACTGGTCGAAGGACTACTCCTGTGTGGGCGCGGGCGCAGCGCCGGCGTTGCTGGTGTGGGGTAAAGACGATCGCGATGTTCCGTTCGAAACCAGCCGCGAGGTTCGCGCTGCGATTCCGCGCGCGGAGTTCCTGGCAGTTGACGATGCGGCGCACGTGCCTTTTCTGGAGCGTCCCGAGATTGTGCATCCGGCCTTCGTGCAATTTCTACAGGCGCACTGATCGTGTGGACAGTCGCTGCGTGACACGTCGACATCCACCGCTCCCTATGGTCGCGGCTCATGGCCGGCATTATCCGGTCTCAGCCAGACACTGAGCCGCGACCACAGGGAGCGGTCGATGTTGACGTGTCACGTAACGCAAGCTGAAGCTCGCTCCACAAACTAATTCGCTTTGGACGCGTCCAGAATGGAAGCATGGATCAGATCTTCGATGTCGAAGGCAAACCGCTTGCACCGGAATCCATCCGCATGCTCGAATATCTTGCGACCCGCGCCGCGGAACTGAGTAG
Organism: Bryobacteraceae bacterium; assembly: GCA_035568415.1. Classification (GTDB taxonomy): domain Bacteria; phylum Acidobacteriota; class Terriglobia; order Bryobacterales; family Bryobacteraceae; genus Palsa-187. The sequence goes on from DATMOC010000024.1 coordinate 128,765, forward strand.
CGCCGCCATCCGCGAAAGGATCCGCGCCGCTGCGCACGAGATCGAAAGCGCCGTCTCAGCAGTCAGCGCCACGGACGCGCGCCTGCGGCCGGTCGAAGGCAAGTGGACCATCGCGGAAGTGGTCGACCATATCTCTCAAACGCAGATTCGCGGTTGTGAAGAACTTCGCCATCTGCTCGCCGGCCGCCGCCCTCCGCTTCCACCGGTTTACGAAGCGCTCAGGTCCGGAGCCGGCCAGTGGGCGCCGTGGGAATTGTTGATCGAAGAGCTTCACACCGCCAATCAAGCCATGCTCGAATTGCTCCAGTCCGCTCCAGAAGGACCGGCCATACCCAACGCGCCTACGGTCAAGACCGTGATGGTGACTCTTCGCGCGCTCCCCGATGGGGGCACCGGGCCGCAGATTTATTTCGTCGAACTTCCCTGGAAAGAATACGCGCTTTTGCAGCGCTTGCACCTGCTCGATCATCGCACTCAGGTCAAGAAGCTCCACGCGTCGATAACCGCGGCTTCCCTACAATGAAAAGGTGTCTTATCCTGTCACGTTAATTCCTGGAGATGGAATTGGTCCTGAGGTTTCGCAAGCCGCGCGTCGCGCCGTCGACGCAACCGGAGTAAAGATCGATTGGGAAGTCGCCGAACTAAACCCCGACATTATCCGGAAGACCGGCCAATCTCTGCCGCAGTCCCTGATCGATAGCCTGGAACGAACCTGTGTCGGCCTTAAGGGGCCGGTAACGACGCCCATCGGCGAGGGCTACACCAGTGTCAACGTCGCGCTGCGAAAGAGGCTCGATCTTTTCGCAAATGTGCGGCCGGTGCGTTCGCTCCCCGGCGTGGTGTCGCGGTTTCAGGACGTGAAAATCGACATGGTGATTTTCCGCGAGAACACCGAAGATTTGTATTCGGGCCTGGAACACGAAGTGGTCAAGGATGTGGTCACCAGCCTAAAGGTGATCACACGCGTCGCATCGACGCGCATCGCCGAGTATGCCTTTAAGTTCGCGGCCGGCACCGGTCGCAAGAAGGTGGCCGCGATTCATAAAGCCAACATCATGAAATTGGCCGACGGCCTGTTTCTGCGTTGCGCACGCGAGGTCGCCGCGCGTTATCCGCAAATCGAATACAAAGAACTGATCGTCGACAATGCCGCCATGCAACTGGTGATGCGGCCGGAACAATTCGACATTCTGCTGCTGCCGAATTTATACGGCGACATCGTCTCGGATCTCGCCGCGGGCCTGGTGGGGGGACTCGGAATCGTCCCCGGCGCCAACATGGGCGAGGGGCATGCAGTGTTCGAGGCGGTCCACGGCTCCGCTCCCGACATCGCTGGAAAAGGGATCGCGAATCCGACGGCGATGATGTTATCGAGCGTCCTAATGCTGCTTCATCTTAAAGAGCATGCTGCGGCGACCAGATTGCAGGCGGCAGTTGAAGCGGTCTACGCTGGCCGCAAGCACTTGACGCGCGACGTCGGCGGCACTGCGAGCACGGAAGAGTTCACAGATGCGGTCATTGACATGCTCCAATAGGGGAACTACATGTTCAACCCGCGCGGAATGCTACCCATCGAACCGCGATGGTTACGGAGCGGATTGACGAATAGTGCGATTTCAGATCAACTCGGATGATTAAGGTAAACATTCACGACGCCAAGACGCACTTCTCCGAGCTCCTCCGAAAGGTAGCTGGAGGTGAAACGATCGTAGTGTGCAAGCGCGATGTACCGATTGCCGAGATCCGGTCCGTCACTAGAAAACCCCGTCAAATCGGTTTTGACAAGGGCAAGCTCACAATTCCCGAACGAGTTTTTCGATCCCCTGCCTGACGAACTGCTTGAGTATTTTGACGGACGCAGGGGATGATTTGCCACCTGCGCAACCGTGACCAGGTGCTACGATTGGGCGAACGCTATCGGGCGTAGGGCTGCATCACGATCCGGAGGTGCACTTTGATCCAAACGCTGATTAGGAACTGGTGGTTGCTGGCAATCTGTGGAGTTCTTGACGCGATCATCTCGGTCATCTACTTCATGATGTACGACGCTAGCCAGGATGCCATGCCTTCCCCAGGATTGTATGCCGCGGCTGTGCTTTCGAATAGACTCGCCCTGGCGGCAGGCGTTTGCGCCATTGCCGCCGGCATTTGGAGATCCGCTAAGGGCATATCGTGGCTTCTGGTCCTGAATGGCCTTGCTTTTGGCACATACGGACTGATCCCGCTCGTCTGGAGCGGCCCACATGGCTTTAGATTATTCGCGCTCCTGATTGTGGCGATGGCAATGACCTTCGGTGTTCTCGCTTTGGCAATCGCGCGCGCCCTGCGGCATCATGTTGCGGACGCATGGGTTTTCGGCTTGGCTGGAGCAGGCTCGGTTGGTGTTGCTTTGGCGTTTCTCGCCTTGGTGAGTGGCTGGATTCCGCTTGAACGCTGGGCTTTTCACCCCCCCGTTTTTCTGTGGATTTGCGGTCACTTCGGTTTCAGCGCGATCTGCATGCTGGGACTGGCCCTGCGCCTGCACATGCTGGGTCCTTCCCCATCCGGCCAGTGGGTAGGAAATCCAAAACACGCACACTAGTCGCGCCAGTGCTAGTGAAGGTCTACAACCCCTTCTTCGCCAGAAACTCGACCAGATCCACCACGCGCATCGAGTAGCCCCACTCGTTGTCGTACCACGCGACCACCTTCACCAGGTTGCCGTCGAGCACTTTGGTCAACTGCGCGTCGACGATCGAGCTATTCGGGTTGTGCATCATATCGGTGGAAACGACGGGGTCCTCGGTATAGGCCAGGATCCCTTTGAGCGGGCCATCGGCGGCTTGTTTGAGTGCGGCATTGACTGCCTCGGTCGTCGTGTTTTTCGATACCAGCGCCACCAGGTCGACCACGCTGACGTTAGGCGTGGGGACACGCATCGAGTAGCCGTCCAGTTTGCCTTTGAGCTGCGGCATCACCAGGCCGATCGCTTTGGCTGCGCCCGTTGTCGTGGGGATCATGTTGATCGCCGCCGCGCGCGCCCGCCGTAGATCCTTGTGCGGAAAATCCAGAATGGGCTGGTCGTTGGTGTAGCTGTGGATCGTAGTCATCGATCCTTTTTCGATTACGAAAGCTTCGTGAAGAACCTTGACCACCGGACCCAGGCAATTCGTGGTGCAGGAAGCGTTGGAGATGATGCGATGCTTGGCCGGGTCGTACGCGTTCTGATTGACGCCTAGCACGATGGTGATGTCTTCGTCCTTTGCCGGCGCGGAAATAATGACTTTTTTCACGCTGCCGCGCAAGTGTTTGGAAGCGTCCTTCGCGTCCGTAAATTTTCCGGTCGACTCGATGACAATCTGCGCGCCAAGACCCGTCCAATCGATTTCGGCCGGATCTTTAGACGCGAAAATCTTGAGCTTCTTTCCACCTATAACGATCGCGTCGGCTTCAACCTTGACATCTTCATGCAGTGGACCGAGGATCGAATCGTACTTGAGCAGGTGCCCCAGCGTCGTAGTGTCGGTCAGGTCGTTGGCGGCGACGAATTCGATGTTGGGATTGTGGAGGCCAGCGCGCAACACATTCCTCCCAATCCGGCCGAAGCCGTTAATTCCTACTTTTGTGGGCATCAAGCCCAGTTTAACGCGTCACCTTATTCGCCCGTCTACCGGCCAGATAACCGGCAAGACACGCGACGATCTGCGCCCAACCTCCTGAGTGGCGCGGAGCCTGCAGCTCGGAAAGGCCTGAATGTGTGAGCACAACTTCCGTGATTTCGCCGTGCTCGACAAACTCAACCGTGACCAGAGTCTCGCGATTCTCCGTGTTCACTGAAATCCACGTGAAGGCGATCTTCGACGGACGATCGATGATCTTGTAGGTGCCGGTGTGATCGCAATCTCCCTGAGTTCCTTGGAAGCGGATGCTGAAGGATCCGCCGACGCGCGGGTCGGCTTTGACTGCGGCGCGGTAGTTGTCGCCGGGGCACATCCAGGAGCGGATGCCCTCCGGATCGAGCCAGGCGTCGAACACCTCCTCGCGCGGCGCGGCAATCATCTTACGTACGGTCAGGTCTGGCATTCTTTTTCCTCTTGTTCAGAATGTGTTGTTCGAGAGCGTCCAGGCGAACTTCCCAAAACGCCCGATAATGTTCAATCCAGTGGTTGGCTTTACGCAGCGGCTGAGGATTGAGATGGCAATGATGCTCGCGGCCACGGATTTCGCGCCGCAACAGGCCGGCGCGCTCGAGCACCATGATGTGTTTCGAAATCGCATTGAGCGAAACCGGAAACGGCTTGGCGATCTCCACCACCGTGGCCGGATGTTCGCGCAGCCGGGAGAGAATGGCGCGGCGCGTCGGATCGGCAACGGCGGCGAAAACGCGGTCGAGCGCGGGATCGCTACGTTCAACCATATGGTTGAATATAAGTCACACGCCGCGCTTTGTCAATGCTCTTTTGTTACCATGCGCACGTATGAAGACTTGGATCGCATTCGCGCTCGCCTGCACGGCGGCGTTGGGGCAGAATCTGACGGAACAGTACCGCACCACAGCCGATCGCTTGATCGACGCCGCTCTCTCCGATACCGAAGGCTACGCGAAGCTCGCGTATCTTTGCGACCGCATCGGAAATCGGTTGAGCGGGTCGGAGTCGCTGGTGCGCGCCATCAAGTGGTCAGAAGAGCAGATGAAACGCGACGGTTTGAGTAACGTCCGCACCATTCCGGTCAAAGTCCCGCACTGGGTCCGTGGAGCCGAGTCAGCCAAATTGATCGCGCCGGAAAGTAAAGCGCTGCACATGCTCGGGCTGGGGATGAGTGTGGCGACCCCGGCGGGAGGGATCACAGCCGATGTCGTCGTCGTTCCCGATTTTAATGAGCTGGTTAAGCTCGGGCGAGACGGCGTGAAGGGCAAGATCGTGTTATACAACGCGCCTTACAAAGGCTACGGGCAAACCGTGGTGTACCGGTCTACCGGACCGTCCCGGGCTGCGGCGATGGGCGCAGTGGCGGTGCTGGTTCGATCGGTAACGCCACTGGCGATGCAGACTCCGCATACCGGAGCGCTGACCTACGACGAAGCGCAACCGATGATTCCAGCGGCGGCGATTTCAGTGGAGGATGCTTTGATGCTGGCGCGATTCGCAGAACAACGTGTCCCCATCAAAGTGCATCTCGAGATGAGCGCACACCTGGAACCTGACGCCGACAGTTTCGACGTGATGGGCGAGATTCCGGGTCGCGAGCATCCCGAAGAAGTGGTCGCGATCGGCGGGCATGTGGATTCATGGGACGTAGGGCGCGGGGCGCAGGACGACGGATCGGGAATCATGGCGAGCCTGGAAGCTGTGGCCTTGATCAAGAAACTAGGATTGCAACCGCGCCGAACGATTCGCGTGGTGTTCTGGGTCAATGAAGAAAACGGAGGTCGCGGAGGTGAAGCGTATCGCGCGTGGCTTGGCGACAAGATCGGGAATCACGTGGCTGCAATCGAGATGGATGGCGGCGCAGAAGCACCGCGCGGATTCGGTTACGGCGGCGGAGGCGGCCGCGGAGGCCGTGGCGGACCAGCAGGAGATCCCGCGTCGACGGGAATTCTCCAGCAGATCGCCAAATTGCTGGATCGAATTGGCGCGGGCGAAATTTCGCCTGGCGGCGGCGGTTCGGATATCGCCCCGATTATGCGCGACGGAGTTCCGGGTCTGGCGGAGCGGACCATGGGAACGCACTACTTCGATTGGCACCACACGGAAGCCGATACGCTGGACAAGGTCGATCCCGAAGACTTTCGCAAGAATATCGCCGCTCTGGCTGTAATGAGTTATGTTCTCGCGGACATGCCGGGCAAGATCGCGGGTTCAAAGCAAAGCAATTAAACCGCGGAAAACTCCGAAATGAAACTCCTCCTTGAGGCATCTCATGGGGAGGAGGCAGTGTATGTGCGACTACTCGCTGTGTGGGATTCCTAACCGGCTCGCGGTAGAGGGTGAGGAACTCGTCGTCCATAAATTCCAGACTGGTTCGATGGGGTTAGCTTCTCCAACAAATCTGCCGGTTCCAACGCTCCGGAAACCCACTGGAAGGAAAACGTTCTGGCAGAACTTCAAGAGCTTCTTTGAGATCGTGCCGCCGCCGGCGACGGTGGCCGCGGTGTGCATCCCTCCAGGAGCGCACCTGATTTTGAAGGACATTCCGGCCGACCTGCAGCTGCAGTGCGGCGTCTCCGGGGAAGAAGGTGTGATCTTTACGCAACTCAACGCGGAGGTCCACAGTTATCGCGATGCCGTCCGTTTCGGTAACGGCTGTCAGATCATCCTTCAGGACCTTCGACAAGGGATGCGCGTGGAGATTCTGTCACTTGCCGGCGTAACCGAATACGCGCCTGCAATGGAAGAAGCCATCCGCTAGAAAGCGCTCAGGTTGTCCCAACGCGAGGCCGGCGTCGCGATCGCGCGAGAGTGACTCGTAACGTTACGTTTTGCCACTCACGCTTGTGCTTCTTGCCCGAGAACCGGCTTTCCCAAAAGCGCCGGAAGGCGCGCACCTTCTTATCGTGTTTCTCACGCAGGCGGCTGTCCACCCGTTTGCCGGCCGATTCCGCGGACGCGATCCGGCGAGCTGTTTCGTAGTCGTTGATGTCTCCTAAACGCCTTTGCAATTCTTTGACCTGTTCCACACGGGCGGGATCGGAATGGTCCAGCAAGTCCAAGGTATAGCGGAGCTTCTTGGCTGCGATGCGAAGCGGATGGAGTTTTTTATCGGAATCCTCCGCCGCGGCGCCGCGCTTGAACAGCCGTTTGACTGCACTGGAAAGAACCTTGCTCGCGGTAGTGCCGGGAGCGGCTTCGGCGAGCCGTTCGCGCCACCTTCGCGGGGTATTAGCGTCCAGCCAAAGTTGAAGTTCGGCTAACAGTACCCGCTCCGCGGCTGCGCGGCGGCGATGCAGGCGGGCCAGGAAGGTCTTGGAACCCTCCACTCTGCCCGCCAGCTTGATGGTGATGTCGTAATCGCGGACCTGGCCGGCAAAACGCATAATTCGTTTCAGACGGCGGCGGATTTTTTCGACGTCTTCCGATTCCGCGTCGAGAACCGTGAGAGCTTGCGTGAATTTCCGGCTCGCAACTCTCAGAATGTGGACCTGGTCCGCATCCGGACCACCGAGCGTCCGGCGAGCCGCGGCCGCAAAATAGTCCAGAAATTCGCTCGCTCGTTTGGGGGAGGCGGGCATATACGAGTCGACGTTCCTATTCTATATGGGTGGTGGGTCGGTCTTCGAGATCTGCGTTTTCATTCATGCGCCGCTCAACGTCCTACAGCCCCATGCGTCAGCTTGGGGCTAGCGCGGGTATAACGAATAGCCCCAAGCTGACGCATGGGGCTGAATCGAAACGGTGCTGGAAGTGACGTGGTCACCTAAATTCCCATTTGCATTTAAAGTCGGCGCATCGGAAAGACTAACGGGCTAGTCTAGTTACAGTGCCCGAACTTCCCTCGATAGTTATAGTCGGCCGGCCGAACGTCGGCAAGTCGACTTTGTTCAACGCGATTATCCGCCAACGCCGCTCGATCGTCGGCGATGAGCCGGGAATCACGCGCGACCGGATTCAAGGCGAAGGCGAATATCAAGGACGGCGTTTCGCGTTGATCGACACCGGCGGCATCATCGCCAATGACGCCGATCTGATCCCGTCGGAGATTCTCAAACAGGCTCGCACGGCGCTGGAACGAGCCTCGCACGTGATTTTTTTGATCGACGGCCGTACTGAAATCACCGGCGCCGATCGCGATCTCGCGAAAATGCTGCGCCGCCTCGGCAAACCCGTAGCGCTGGCGGTGAACAAGATCGATACGCCCAAAAGCGATAACCTGGCTCACGAATTCTACGCGCTCGGATTCAAGGACGTGTTCCCGGTTTCGGCCGAGCACCGCGTGGGCCTGGACGCGCTGCTCGACCACGTCACCACCGGGTTTTCCGCCGAGGCCGCGCCCGAAGAGCCGGAGGCGAAGGAGCCGATCAAGGTCGCGATTATCGGTCGTCCGAACGTGGGCAAGTCGACGCTTCTGAACGCCCTCGCCGGCTCCGAGCGCGCCATCGTTTCCCCGGTGGCCGGGACTACTCGCGATTCGGTAGATGAAGCAGTGGTTCACAATGACGTCGAGTATGTTTTCGTCGATACAGCAGGGATTCGCCGTAAAGGCAAAACTCACCTGATGGCGGAAAAACTCAGCGTCGTCATGGCGCGCCGCGCCCTGCGGATGGCCAACGTCGCGGTGTTGGTGCTGGATGCCACCGAAGGCGTGCTGGGGGCGGACGCAACCATCGCGGGCTACGCGCACGAAGAGGGTCGCGCAGTCGTGCTGGTAGTGAATAAATGGGACGCGGCGAAGGGAGGCAAGCGCAAATTCCAGGAGGATCTGCGGGACGAACTGAAGTTCCTCGACTACGCGGAAGTGGTGTTCATTTCAGCCAAGAAACGCGAAGGCATGCGCACTCTGTTCGGAATGATCCGCAAGGCCTACGAATCGGCGTCGAAGCGCGTGACTACGGGCGAGCTAAACCGGTTCGTGGCGTCGCTCGAGTGGGGATACGACATGAAAGTTTACTACCTGACCCAGGTTTCCGTGCGTCCGCCGTCGTTTCTGGTGTTCACCGACAAAGCCGGGAAACTGCACTTTTCAGCCGAGCGCTATCTGATCAACCGGCTGCGCGAACGCTTCGGATTCGAAGGAACGCCGATCGTCATCAAGACGCGGCGGCGCTAACGCACGCACTTTTGAGACTGCGGAAAACTCGAATCAAGTAAATTTTCGCAGCTTGGGGGGCGGACCCCCTGGTCCGCGCGCGATCCCCTGATCGCGCTCTCTCGCCAATAGAATCAGGCCGCCGGACATGCGCGAAGGCCGATCGGGGGATCGGCCGCGGACCAGGGGGTCCGCCCCCCATAGCCGCGAGAGTCTACCTAATTTGAGCTTTTCCGCAGCCTCACTTTTGCGTGCCGCGTCGGCACTCGTGCCGACGCACGGCTACTTTTCACGCGACATGGTGTCGAGACACCCGGCACGGGTCCGCGCCCCGGAAGTCTCGACACGGCACGCAAAAGTGCGTGCGCCACGAAGCTCCGAAGGCGGCGCTAATGGGGACGGGCTTCAGCCTCGCATGGTTTTTCTGGCGGAGCTGAAGCTCCGCGCGGATTGAAATCCGGCCTCCGCGCACTTTTTCAGCCCGCACGCAGCGCCGACAACGGCTCGATCCCGGTCGCTCGCCGCGCGGGCAGAAATCCTGCCGCGAGCAGTACGGCCGCAAGCACCACCGCCGCGCCCAGGAACGCAGGCGCGTCCCAAGGGCTTACTCCGAACAACAACGATGAAAATCCACGAGTCGCTGTCAGCGCTAGCGGCAATCCCACGGCGATGCCGATCCCGCCGATCGCAGCGACTTCACGCAACACCAGCAACAACGTGTCGCCACGATCCGCGCCCAATGCCATACGAATTCCCAGCTCCCGGGTGCGCTGGCTGACCCCGTAGGAAATGACGCCGTACGATCCCACTGCCACAAGGATCAACCCGAGCAGCCCCAGCACTCCGACCAGTTCCGCCGTGATCTGGAACTTCTGGGCAGAGAACCGGATCAAGTCGTTCTCAGTCGTGATGGTCAGCGGATCGAGCCGCGTGTCGACGCTCTTCAGTCCACGCCGAGCCGCCTGCGCGAGCGCCGTGGCGTCACCTTGAGTTTCGATCACGAAGGTCACTTCTCCTTCGAAATTGGCCCAGTAGGGGAGATAGAGATACGGCTCCGCCGGCTCGCCGACTTCATTGATCGGCGCGTTTTTCACGACGCCCACCACAGTGCGAGGCTTGCCGCCGGCCGCGATCGTCTTGCCGATCGGATTCTCGCCCGGCCAGAAGCGCTGGGCCATGCGTTCGTTGATGAGCACCGCCGTGGCTCCCGGATTCTCATCGGTCTTCTCAAATCCGCGGCCGCGCACCAGCAGCGTCCCCATCGTACTCAGAAAGTTCGAGGTGACCGCGTTGTATTTGATCTCGAACGGTGGAGTGTTGGCGAATTCGGTCCGGCCTGGAAACGTCACACGCTGAAATATTCCATTGGACGACAGACTCAGCGGCGCGCGCACAGCCGCAGCCACGTTGCGAACTCCGGGCAGTCCTTCGAACGTTGCGATCACTTGCCGGTACAGCTCGGGTTTGGCATTTGGCGCAGAGAGCCAGACCAGCAGCAACTGATTGCGCGCGAATCCAATGTCCGCGGTTCGCGTTTTCGCGAAGCTCTCGACCAGTACCGCGGCCGAAGCGAGCAGCGTCATCGAAATCGCCACTTGCCCGACGGCCAGCCAGTTCCGTAGGGGCCACCAGCGCCCCGCGCCGGTCGCGGTCGTCTCGCCCTTCAACACCGGGATCACATCCGGACGCGTCGATCGCCATGCCGGCGCGAGTCCAAACAACGCAATGGTCGCGAACGAGACCGCCAGACTGAAGACCAGCACCCGCTGATCGAAATTGAAGTCAAGCTGGAAGTGCAACCCCGGCGGCTGCACCAGCATCGCGGGCAGGATCGATGTCATCGCGGCGCCGATGCCCAATCCAAGCAGCAGGCCCGCGAATCCGAGCAGCGTGTTTTCCGCCATTAGTTGGCGGACCAACCTCGCACGGGACGCTCCCAGCGCGACTCGCACCGCCATCTCTTTACCGCGATACGCGGCTCGCGACAACAGCAGATTCGCGACGTTTACCGAGGAAATCGTGACTACCAGCAGCACGATCGCGAGCAGCGCCAGCCCGTTCGTGCCGGCCTGGTCCAAGCGATGTTGGAGGTCCGGAACGACACTCAGGCGGCGACCTCGGTTGGTCGCGGGCGAGGTTTCGACCATGCGCTGCGCGATGGTCTGAAGCTGCGCATTGGCGGCCTTCACGTTCACCGCACGACCGATCAAGCGAAACCAACGGCTATTGCGCATTTCCAGCTCGCGCACATCTCCGAGTTGTCCCCAGCTCTGAATTGGAAACCACAGGTCCCGATCGCCGCCGGTTTCAATTCCGCGAAACGTCTTCGGCAGCACGCCTATTACGGTGACCAGAACGTCGTGCGCGCGCTGCACGCGAATCTGTTTGCCGACGATCGCCGGATCGGCGCCGAATTGCCTTCGCCACAAGCTGTCGCCGAGCACCACCAGCAGATCGTCCCGATCCTCCGGAGTAAACGACCGTCCCAGCGCCGGCTTGATCCCCAGAGCGGTGAAAAAGTTGGACGAAACCAGATTGAGCGTCAGCAGATGACGGCTGTCGCCGTCGACCAGCGTCAAGCCGCGGCCGCCAATGGCGACCAGATCGGTCAGTGCGCTCGCCTGTTTCAGGTCCAGATACTCGGCATAGGATAGCGTCGCTTCGCGATCCTGATCGGTCACGCCGAACACGCGCACGATGCGGCTCGCGTCCGGCACGTCCAGCGGCCGGAACCATAGCGCGTCCACCAGGCTAAAGATGGCGGAGTTCGCTCCAATTCCTAGAGCCAGCGATAACGCGGCAACAAACGTGAATCCCGGCCGCGATGCTAGTACGCGAAGGGCAAAACGGAGATCTCGCAGCATGATCCTTCGACGCGCGAGACCAGACGTGGTGCCTTAACGATGGCTAGTGCCGATCGCGATCGTGATCGCGATCATGGTCGTGCCGGTCACGGTCGTGGTCGTGCCAGTCGCGGTCGTGATGCTTGTCGAATTTGTGGTCATGCTCGTACCGGCCGCGATCGCCGTCCCAGTAGCCCTCAAAAAATCGGTCGCCATCATGGTGCGGTCCGACCCAGCGAGCTCCCGCATACGGAGGCCGTGTCCAGTAGCCCTCATGCCACCTGTAGCGGCCACCCACGGGATACCAGTAGCCTTCCACCCAGATGAACTCCGGACCCGGACGAGCCGGAACCACGGCCACTACCCGCGGAGGCGGCGGCGCACCGATCCGAATTCCAATGGAAACCTGGCCATAAACCGCTCCGCCGGCCAGAAGCGCAAGTGCCATCAATGTTTTTCTCATCCTACACGTTAGGCTAGCAAATCACGCGCCAAATCTAACTCGCAGAAAACATTGAGCCTCAAAAGGCAGGGCCTGGTGATTTTTTCCACTACGGTGTAACGGTGATATGCTGACCGAAGCTGTCTGAGAGAAAGGGAATTGCGTGAACAAGCTCAACGTCGTGTTGTTGTTATCCGCTGCCATGGCCGTTGTGGGCCAGAGTAAGATCGCTCCCGATAAAGAAGCGGCGATGAAGGCCGATCTGACCGGTCAGATCGACGGCATGAAAAAGCAGGCGCAGGTGATGGTGGATACGGTGTTCAGCTTCGGCGAACTCGGGTTCCAGGAGTTCGAAACGTCGAAGTACCTCACGGGGATTCTCGAAAAAGAAGGTTTCAAAGTCCAGCGCGGATTCGCGGGCATCCCCACGGCGTTCGTCGCCACGTGGGGAGAAGGCAAGCCGGTGATCTCGCTGGGGTCCGATATCGACGATATTCCGCAGGCGTCGCAGAAGCCCGGCGTCGGATGGCACGACCCGATCATCGAAGGCGCTCCGGGGCATGGTGAAGGTCACAACTCCGGCATGCCGCTGCAGATCATGGCGGCGATCGCGGTAAAGAGAGTGATGGAGCGCGAGCACCTGAAAGGAACGCTCCAGTTATGGCCCGGCGTCGCCGAGGAATTGCTGGGCACCAAGGCGTACTACGTTCGCGCGGGAATGTTCAAGAACGTCGACATCTGCCTGTTCGCGCACGTCGGCTCGAATCTCGGCGTAAATTCAGGACCGGGCGGCGGCAACGGACTCGTCTCGATCGAATACATGTTCAAAGGCGAAAGCGCCCATGCGGCTGGAGCGCCCTGGCGCGGACGTAGCGCGCTTGACGCAGTCGAGTTGATGGACGTCGGCTACAACTTCCGCCGCGAGCATCTTCGTTTAGCCACGCGCGTCCACTACGTGATCACCAACGGCGGCGATCAGCCTAACGTGGTTCCTCCGAACGCGTCCGTGTGGTATTACTTCCGCGAAGCCGATTACGACCACATCATGAACCTGTGGCGCATCGGCGACAACATGGCCAAAGCAGCGACGCTAATGACCGACACCGAATTCACCAGCCGTCTGCTCGGTAGCGCGTGGGAGGGCCACTTCAGCAAGCCGATTGCGGAAGCGATGTACAAGAACATCGAAAAAGTCGGACTGCCCCAGTGGTCCGACGCCGATCAGACCCTGGCAAAAGCCCTGCAAACCGAGCTGAAGCAGCCGGTGCGCGGCCTCGCCACCAAGATTCGCCCTATGCGGCAGCCTCGCGAGCAGCAGAATCAGGAAGGCACCGGAGACGAAGGCTTCGGCCAGCAGCCCATGGGCGGCGGCTCCGACGATATTGGCGACGTTTCCTGGGCCGTACCCACGGTGACGCTGAGCTATCCCTCGAACATCCCCGGCGGCCCGGGCCACAATTGGGCCAATGGAATTTCCATGGCGACTCCGATCGCCCATAAAGGAGTTGTAGCGGGTGCGAAAGTCCAAGCAATGACGATTCTCGACATCGTGCTGCATCCTGAGCTGGTGCAGGCGGCGTGGGACTACTACAACAACGTCCAGACCAAGGACATCAAGTACAAGACTTTCCTGCGTCCCGAAGACAAGCCCGCGATCTGGCTGAATGAGAAAACCATGGCGCAGTATCGCGACCGGATGAAGGCGTTCTATTACGACCCTTCGAAGTACGACAATTACCTGGACCAGCTCGGCATCAAATATCCGACAGTGCGGTAATCAATGTTCCGGTTTGTAGTCTTCCGGATGAGGATGCTCGGCCCACGACGGCCTTGATGTGTCGCGAAAGCGACCTTTCACGGGAGAGCTGAAGGTCCCCAGCTGCTGCGTCAGACGATCCGTGCCGCAACTCGGGCAGCGCACTTCATCCGTCGCGGGCTTGAGGACCAGCTTCTCGAACTTCGTGCCGCAGTCGTCGCAAATGTAATCGTAGATGGGCATCGCCTACCCGGCTATTTTAGCGGTGAATAGTCCGACGGGTCCATGTAAGTCGACTCGATCTTTTCGACGATCTTCCCATCCGCTTCAGAAGCCTTCGCCACCTGCTGCCATTCGGGATCGGCGCCGAATTCGGCCCAGTTCTTCTTGGCCGCATCCCGGCTTTCGTGGGAGATGATGTAGATCAGCGTGCTCTCTTTTTGCGGAGCGTCCTGCGGAACCCAATACCCGATGCTGGTCATGTTGTGCTTTTTGAAGATGCGCATGGTGTGATCGCGGAATCGCGCCTGGAGCGCCGGCAGCCGTCCCGGGAGTGTGTGGTAGACGCGCAACTCGAAAACACGCGTACTCTGAGCCTGCACGGTGCGGAGTCGTGAAGTCACCAGCGATCCGGCGACGAAGGCCAGCCCGATCGCCGCGTACAGTTGAAAATTGGAAAGTGTCATAGGTTGATCCGTTTGGGGGAATGATATCACCCTTGATCGACGGAGGAGAGAACCGGCGTCACCCGCCACGATTCTGGCAAACTGGAATCAGTGCTTCTGGGGTTTCACCATGTCACTGCGTTCGCCGGCGACGCGCAGAGTAATCTCGACTTCTACACACAACGGCTGGGACTGCGCCTGGTAAAGCGCACGGTCAACTACGACGATCCTGCGACTTATCATTTTTACTTCGGCGATGAAACCGGGACGCCCGGCAGTTTGCTGACGTTTTTTCCATGGCCGACCGCGCCCGCCGGCAGCCCCGGATCGGGACAGGCCATCGGTATCCAGTTCGAACTGCCCAACGCCGCTGGTCCCGAAACCCAGGATCCAGCCGGGCTGCATCTGGAACTGGCGACGGCTCGCAAGCCACGCATCGTTTCAGTAACGCTGCGCGTGGCCGATGCGGCAAAGACGCGTCGATTCCTAACGGAGATTCTCGGATTCACCGCCGTGGCCGACGACGCTTTCGAGGTCGGCGAATCTATCGTCAAGTTAGTCGACGCACCCGGTATGGAGCGCGTGAAACTGAGCATGGGGATGATTCATCACGTTGCGTTTCGCGTCGCCGATGAAGCCATGCAGATCGAGTGGCGCAACAAACTGAAAGCCGCCGGCGTGCGCGTCACGCGTGTGATCGACCGCCAGTATTTTCGCTCCATCTATTTCCGCGAGCCGGGCGGCGTGCTGTTTGAGATCGCCACCGATGGTCCCGGTTTTCTGATCGATGAGCCGGCGGACGCGCTGGGGAGCGCGCTGCGCCTGCCTCCCTGGCTCGAATCTATCCGCGAGAGCGTTGTGCGCCGGCTTCCCGAAGTGCATCTGCCGGAGGTGCAGGCGAAATGAAAAGCGCCTGGACGCCGTTGCGTCACGGTCTGTTTCGCGCTATGTGGATCGCCTCCGTCGTCTCGAACGTTGGCACGTGGATGCACACCGTCGCCGCATCCTGGCTGATGACCATGCTGGCGACCTCGCCTCTGCCGGTCGCGCTGGTGCAGACCGCGACCACGTTGCCGGTGTTCCTGATCACGCTGCCTGCGGGCGCTGTAGCCGATATGATCGACCGGCGGCGCTGGCTGCTGTTCACGCAAAGCTGGATGCTGGTGGTGGCGGCGCTGATCGGCGCACTCGCTCTCACCGGCGCGATCGGGCCGTGGTCACTGCTGCTGCTCACTTTCGCGCTGGGCATGGGATCGTCCATGAACGGACCGGCCTGGTCCGCGACCATGCCAGAATTAGTTCCGCGCGAAGAAATGGCCGCAGCGGTCGCGCTGAATTCGGTGGGCTTCAACATCGCGCGCGCCGTGGGGCCCGCGCTGGGTGGCGCCGTCATGGCAGCGTCGAACGCCGGCGTGGTTTTCATCCTCAACGCGATTTCGTTTTTGGGAGTCATCGTCGTGTTGTGGGTGTGGCGTGGACGCGTACGGCCGGAAACGGCCACCGCACGAATCCACGACGCCATGCGCGAAGGTCTGCACTACGTGCGTTCGACGCGCGTGTATCATGCCGTACTGGTGCGTTCCGGCCTATTCGCGTTCGCTTCCAGCGCGCTGTGGGCGCTGCTTCCGGTGGTTGCGAGCACGCAGCTCGGCACCACGGAAACCGGCTATGGAATTCTACTCGGCTGCCTGGGCGCAGGATCGGTGATCGGAGCAGGAATGCTCGGGCCGCTGCGATCGCGATGTTCGCCGGACACATTGGTGACCGTCGGAGGCATCGTTTTCGCGGCCGCAACCGTGGCGCTCGCGCTGATCCATACGTTTGTGCTGGTCGCGCTGGCGATGCTGCTGGGCGGTGTCGCGTGGATGACCGTCATGACCACGTTCAACGTGAGCGCGCAAACCGCTCCGCCCGCGCCGATGCGCGCCCGTGCGTTGGCGGTTTACATTCTGGTATTCCAGGGCGCGCTGGCGATCGGCAGCGCCGGGTGGGGCGCCGTGGCGGGACGCTGGAATGTGCGAGGATCGCTGCTGATCTCCGCCGTCGCGATTGCCGTAGGATTGATCACTGTAGTGCCGCTGAGACTATCGACTAACGAAGTGGAGGACGCCGAATATGTCGCTTGAATCCGTTTTTCTGAAATTCTCCGCCGAAAAGCTGGACCAGCTTTGCGGACGCATCGAGACTTGCGCCGATAAACTAACACCCGAGCAAATCTGGGCGCGCGGAACGCAGAACGAAAATGCCGTCGGCAATCTAATGCTCCACCTGGCGGGGAATGTCCGCCAGTGGATTCTCCACGGCGTCGGCGGTCAGCCCGACAACCGCGTTCGCGACGCCGAGTTCGACGCGCGCGGCGAAATTTCGGTGGACGAATTGAAACGCCGGCTTCGCACCACGGTCGATGAAGCCAGTGCTTTAATTCGTGCACTTCCCCCGGAACACTTGATCGAGACGCGCACGATTCAGAAACATTACGACGTCACGGTGCTTGAAGCGATCTATCACGTGGTTGAGCATTTTTCGGGGCACGCCGGGCAAATCATCTTCGCGACGAAGCTCCTGACGGGCGAGGATCTCGGGTTCTACGCTTATCTCCGTAAGGCACAGGCACAGAGCGGCGAGAGGCCCTAGACCCTGAGCCGCGACCAAAGGAAGCGGTCGATCCTTCAACGTTGTTCAAAGGTCCGCGCCTCGATCAACCCGCACTAATCCACCACCGCCACCGGTCGGATTGGCGAGCCTGTTCCTCCCTGAATCTTCAGCGGCAACGCCACAAACGTAAATTCGTTGACGCCGTCGTGAGCCAATTCCTCCAGGTTCAAGCACTCGATGATGTGAATCCCCTTCTCCACCAGCAGATGAACGTGGACTTCCATCTTGGACGGAACCTTTTCGAACGCAACCGTATCCGAACCCGCCGCGAAAATGCCGCGCTCGCTCAGCCATCGGGCCGCGGGTTCGGTTGGACCGGGGCCGGCGACACCGTTGATGAAGCGCTTGGCGTCGTTCCAGAATCGCGCCCAACCGGTGCGAATCAGCGCGATCCCTCCAGCCGGAGGCTCGATCTTGCATGCGGCCAAATGCTGGGGAGTAATCTCGAAGTCGGCAGGCAACTCATCGACTCCCGCAAGTCCTGCAATATCGAACAGGACTCCTTTCCGCATGATCGGCGCGATTTCATCCACACCGTACGGGGAAACGCCGCCGCCATAGGATTGCGTGGGAACAATTCCGCCGTGCATTTTGCCATCGCAGGAAAAATGCGACAGCGCGTCGATGTGCGTGCCGACGTGGCCGCCCAGCGTGATCGTCTCGGAAGACGAACTGGCTCCGGTGGGCAGCACGGATTCGCCGTGCAGCTTATTCAAAGTGCGTAAAAACGGCGGATGCGCGGGGTGATGCGGCATGCCGACGTAGTACGGCTGCCCAAGATCGTAAATTTTTTCACTCATTGGTTGATCATGACGAAGCTTTTCGCGATCGCTTGCGCGCCGCGGGCGCAACCACAGCGGTCTTGCCGCTCCAGCGCCCTAATTTGTATTCGCGGCCGTAGTGTGACGTGAGATTGCGAATCGTCACCGTAACCACGCCCGCCGCGTCGCAAGCGTATTGCTCTTCGATCTGTTGAATTGCCGCGCGATCGGAACGGCCCACGGGTTGTGTTTCGAGCTGCCCGGTGTCTGCCAGCGCGGGATCGAACGGAAACAGAATCTCGTCCCACACGGTGATATCGCCGGAGGGTTGGCCGTCGTCGCCCACCTGGCTGGCTTCCAGATATCGGAAATCGCCCACGTTGTGAACCGGACGATAGCGCCGACGCACCGAAAGCGGCGGATCGCCCGCAGCGGGAAGGCGGGTGGCGCGCGGGAAGATGGGATCGAACACCATGCGTCGGCCTTCGTCACTTTCGCGCCACACGCCGAAATTCCGCGTGAACATTTCGCGCAGCGCGTAACCTGAAGCTGCATCGGCCTGGATGGCGAGCCCGATCGCCGTCGCCGATCGCGTGTATTCGCTGCGCTTTACCTTCCGCCCAAACTCCTCGCGCAGCACACGTGACACCAGCGGCAATTCGCTGCCGCCTCCGGTGACGTACAGCGCTTCGACCTCGCCTTGTTCGGCCAATCGGCGCGTCGGCTCCAGCGTGTCTTCCAGCAGCGGACGGCAGCGCGCGTAGAAATCCGCGACAGGAATCACGGCCTGCCCCATTCCTTCGCGAACCACGTCCAGATCCACTACGATACGGCGGGAATTGGGATGCAGCGCCTCTTTCTGCCGCCGGCACTCTTCATCCAGCCGAAACAGATCGGCCAGTTCAAGTGCGCCGAATTTTTCGGGGCCCACGGCCATCTCTGCCAGGATCAAATCAAAATCGTCGCCGCCCAGCGTCGAAATCCCTTCGCACGCGATCACGGTGTGAGTTCGAGCGTCGAGTTCCACCAGCGAAACATCGAACGTCCCGCCGCCCAGATCGTAGACCAGAATGCGTCCGGCAATTTGTTGGCGGTGGCCGAATTCGATAGAAGCCGCGGAGGGTTCGTTCAATAACCCCAACACGGAAAATCCGGCCTGGCGAAACGCTTCCACCGTGAGGAATCGTTGATTGCTGTTGGCATTGGCCGGAACCCCGAGCATCACTTCGAGCGGTTCGGATTCGCCGCAGCGCGCCGCCAACGCGTTGCGTAGCGTTTTGGTCAGCCCTGCCATCAATTCGGAAAGCGGAACCGCGCCGCCTGGAACCGCTAGAGTCGATTCCGGCCCCGCATGTTCCAGGCACCTTTTGAGAGAGCGGATAATAGTCCAACTGGGATCGGCTTGTAGAGCCCAGGCGTCCCATCCGTAGCGACGCTCCTGGTTTTCTAAAGAACCGCGCAGCGCAACCAGCGGCGGAAACCAGTCGAAGGTGCCCTCGTTGGCCTCGAACGGAACCAGCGGATAGTTGCCGCGATCCACGGCCGCCACCACGATGCGAGTGGTGCCGAAATCGATCCCCAGTTTCATTTCTTAATGGTTAGCACAATCCGTCTTTGGGCAGCGCCATACTACAATTGTCATCTTATGAAAAAGCTCCTGGTTCTGTTTCCATTGCTGTGTGCGGCGCAGCATCTGGACAATCTCAAGCAACTCACCAAAGGCGGGCAGAACGCGGAGGCTTACTGGTCGCCCGATGGGAAGCGGCTGATCTTCCAGTCCACGCGCGACGGGCACGAGTGCGATCAGCAGTACATCATGAATGCCGACGGCTCCGATCAGCACATGGTATCGACCGGCAAGGGCGTGACCACCTGCGGATATTTTTGCGCCGACAACAAGCACATCATCTATGCGTCGACGCACGAATCGGGCGATGCCTGCCCTCCACCCGCCGATCGCTCGCGTGGATACGTGTGGGCCGTGTATTCGGGATTTGAGATTTACTACGCCACCGACGACGGAAAGATTCTCAAGAAGCTGACCAGTTCGCCCGGCTACGATGCCGAGGGCACCATTAACTGGAAACTGAAAAAGATCATCTACACTTCGCTCGCGTCAGGCGATCTCGATCTGTGGACCATGAACGAAGACGGCAGCGGAAAGAAGCGCATCACCACGTCGGAAGGCTATGACGGCGGTCCGGTCTTTTCGCGAGACGGAAAGAAGATAGTGTGGCGCGCGGGTCATCCCGATACGCCGGAGAAGGTCGCCGCGTATCGCGCGCTGCTCAAAGACAATCTGACCACGCCGATGAAGATGGAACTGTTCATCGCCGACGGCGACGGGACACATCAAACGCAGATCACCAGTTTCGGCTGTGCGAGTTTTGCGCCGACGTTCACGCCGGACGGCAAGAAGATCCTGTTTTCCTCGAACAAACATAAGTGCGACAGCCGCGAATTCGAGTTGTACATGTGCAACCTGGACGGCAGTGGACTGGAACAGGTGACTACTTTCGGCGGGTTTACATCGTTCCCGGAATTTTCTCCGGATGGCAAGAAACTCGTTTTCGCGACCGATCACAACGCGACCGGCCGTTACGAGTTCAACATCTTTACGGCAGACTGGAAGTGATGAAGACTGTTGTAGTGTTGATGCTCGCTTAGATTGATCGATGGCGATGCGACGCCTCGTCCGCGGCCCTAACACGCTTTCTCACGCAAAGGCCGCAAAGTTTTCTTGGCGATCTTTGCGTCTTTGCGTGAAATTGTTTTTTCAGCCTACCTGAACCAGGCCGGTCGTCTCCATCCGCTTCAACTGCCCACACGCCGCGAACACGTCCAATCCGCGAGGCTTTCGAATAAAGCACGGCATCGATCGTTTTACGATTTCCTGAAACGCCGCCACTCGCGATGTGTCGGGCGTCTCAAACGGAATCCCCGGGCCCGGATTCAGCGCGATCAGGTTCACTTTCGCGTTCAAATGCGCCAGCAGTTTCACTACTCGACGGGCATCCGCATCGGTGTCGTTAACGCCTTTAAGCAGCACGTACTCGAAGGTCAGCTTTTCCCATGGGCGCAGTGGATAGGAGCGGCACGCGTCCATCAGGTCCTTCAGGTGATACTTTCGCGTGATCGGCATCAGCTCGCGGCGTTGTTCTTCAGTCGACGCGTTCAATGAGATCGCTAGTTTCGGACGGACTGGCTCGCGCGACATTTCCACGATCTTCGGAATGATCCCAGAGGTCGATAAAGTAATGCGTCGCGGCGAAATCGCCATGCCAGCGGCATCGGTCAACAAACGCGTCGCTTTCAGAACATTGGGAAGGTTGAGCAACGGCTCGCCCTGCCCCATCATCACGATGTTGACCCGATCGGTATTGGCTTGGAGGCCGTTGTCGCCGGCAACTCGCAGCACTTGGCCGACGATTTCGCCGGCCGTCAGATTCCGCTCGAGGCCCATCAGCGCAGTCAGGCAGAAGCCGCAGTTCACCGGGCAGCCCACCTGGCTCGAAATGCAAATCGTGGACCGCTCGCCTTCAGGCATCCACACGGTTTCGACGGTGCGGTGGTCAGCCAAGCGGAGCAAATACCGGCGAGTTCCGTCGCTCGATTCGTACCGGCGCTCGATTTCCGGAAGTCCGACAGGGAGCCGCGTCCGCAGTGTCTTTGGCAGGTTGGAAACCTGCTCTAAGTCACTGATTTTACGGCGATAAACCGCATCGTAGATCTGCTTGGCGCGGAACGCAGGTTCGCTGGGGCTCAAGGCCGCTTCAAGATCCCCAAGTTCCATCCCTACAATACCTTGCGCCACTGCTGACATGTTACCATTAGCTCCGCCGTTGGCGGCGCGATAGAATGGATTTAGATGAGACGCCGAACCAATACCCCGCGGGAGATCCAGCGCGCGACGCTTCCCAACGGAATCCGCGTAATCACTGAGGCGATGCCTCACGTTCGCAGCGTTTCAGTCGGGATTTGGATCGGAACCGGCGCCCGGGAAGAAACCCTTCAGGAGACCGGGATTTCCCACTTCATCGAACACATGGTGTTCAAAGGAACCAAGAACCGGTCGGCTGAGCAAATCGCGCGATCGGTCGATTCGATCGGCGGCGGTTTAGACGCGTTCACTTCCAAGGAACTGGTCAGCTACAACGTGAAAGTGCTGGACGAGCACCTGCCCGAAGCGTTCGACGTGGTGGCCGATCTGGTGCGGAATCCGCTGTTCCAGAAAGAAGACATCGAGAAGGAAAAGGGCGTCATCCTCGAAGAGCTGAAGATGGAAGTGGACAATCCGGAATACCTGATCCACGAAATCTTTGCCAGCAATTTCTGGAAAGGGCACCCGCTGGGCCGTCCGATTCTGGGGACCAAGAAAACCATTCGCACTTTCGATCGCGACAAGATCGAGCGCTATTACGGGCAGTTTTATACGCCATCGAACATCCTGATCACAGCGGCAGGCAGCCTGAAGCATCGCAACCTGGTCGAACTGGCGGAAAAACATTTTGAGGATCTGAAGAAGCGGCGTCCGGTGAAACTGGATGAAAAGCCGCATCCGCACGCTCCGCTGATTTTCCGCAACAAGGATTCGCTGGAACAGGTTCACGTATATCTGGGCGTGCCATCCATTGCGATGTCGCATGAATCGCGCTTCGCCTGCTACATCCTGAATGCGATTCTGGGTGGAGGAATGAGCTCGCGGCTATTCCAGAACATCCGCGAGAAGCAGGGATTGGCGTACACCGTCTATTCCGAGCTGACTATGTATCGTGACGCCGGCTGCATGCTGATCTACGCGGGAACGTCGCAACGCTCGGCGGGCAAGGTGGTGGAATCCGTGGTGCAGGAGCTGCGGACGCTGACCGATCACAAAGTGACCGACGACGAATTGCGCCGCGCTAAGGATCATCTGAAGGGATCGTACGTCCTGGGCCTGGAATCGACTTCGAGCCGTATGGGCAACCTGGTGCGGCAGGAGCTATACTTCAAGCGGTTTTTCTCGCTGGATGAAATGCTGGAACGCATCGAGCGCGTCACCGCCGATGAAGTGCAGAAGCTGGCCCAGCAGTTCTTCGATCCGAAACAAATGGCGGTGGCCATGCTCGGCCGGCTGGAAGGGTTCCGCGTCCGCCGCGAGGATTTGACGGGTCCGCCTCTTCGTTAAAATGCGCACAATCTGGACGATTGCGAAGGCTGCCGCAGTAGCAGCGCTCGCGGTTTCGGCGCTTTTCGGACTGGATACATCCAAACTCAAGCCGTCCGGGTACGTCAACGATTTCGCGCACGCGATCGACGCCGGTTCGAAACAGCGGCTCGAAAATTATCTAGGCGAGGTGGAGCGCGCCACCGGAGCGCAGATCGCCGTGGTGACTGTCGACACGCTCGACGGCGAACCGGTCGAAGATGTCGCCAACCGTCTGTATCACCAATGGGGCATCGGACAAAAAGGAAAAGACGAAGGCGTGTTGGTGCTGCTCGCGATCAAGGATCGTAAGCAACGCGCGGAAATCGGGCTGGGCCTGGAGCCGGTGATTACGGACGGCCAGGCCGGCGAGATCCTGCGCGGCATCCGGCCGATCCTGCGGCAGGGGAATTACGGCGGCGGGCTGCTGGCGGCGGCGGAGCAGTTCGGCGAACAGATCGCGCAATCGAAAGGCGTCACGTTATCGCCGCAGCGCCGGATTCGAGTGGGACGTCCTGCGAGCCGTCAGTCGATTCCGTGGCCGTTCCTGATCGTCGGGATCTTCGCCGTCTTGTGGCTGCTGGGCCGGATCGGCCGGGGAGGCGGAGGCGGCGGGGTCGGCGGATTCCTGACTGGAATGTTTCTCGGTAACATGATGGGACGCGGCGGCAGCGGCTGGGGCGGCGGCGGAGGATTTGGCGGAGGCGGTTCCGGCGGAGGATTTGGCGGATTCGGCGGCGGCGATTCGGGCGGCGGCGGCGCTTCCTCAGATTGGTAAAAGCGGCCTCAGATTGGTAGCACCATGGACGAACTGAAAGAATTAGTCACGAAGCTGGAGCACGCGTTCCAGGACCGGCTGGTATCGGTGGTGCTGTATGGCTCCGGGGCGGGTGAGAATCATCACCCGAAATTCTCCGATCTCAACGTTCTGGTGGTTCTCAAGGAGATTACCCCGCGCGAGCTTTCCGAAAGCGAGCCGATCCTGCGCTGGTGGCGCGAGCATAAACATCCGGCCCCCACGATGATGAGCGAAGAAGAGGTCCACAATTCTTCCGACTGCTTCCCCATCGAGTTTCGGGACATGAAAGATCGCCGCAAGGTGCTTTTTGGCCCGGACGTGATTTCCGAGGTCAAGGTCGACGGCAAATTCTATCGCGCCCAGGTCGAGCATGAACTTCGGGCCAAGCTTTTTCGTATCAGACAGCAGGGGGCGCGCGTTTTATCGGACCCGGTCGCGCTGATGAACTTGTGCGTGGATTCGGTATCGACGTTCTGCGTTCTGGGCCGGCATGCGCTGGTGGTGGCGGGGATCGACGCGAAAACGGAGCGTCGCGCGGTGGTCCGGCAGCTTGCGGAAACCTTGAAAATGGACGTGACGCCGTTCGACATTTTGTTGGATGTGCGCGAGGATAAGTCCGGTTCCGAGGTCGGCGATCCGGGCGAGCTGTTCGCGAAGTATTTAGAGTGTATTCGACGCATGATCGAGTTTGTGGATCGATTAGAGGAGACCGACAGATGAAAGGTGCATTGATTATTTTGGGAGTGCTGGTGCTGCTGGTTGTGATTCTGGGCGGCAGTCTGATGGGCTCGCGGAATGAACTAGTCGCGGAGCGCGAGGCGATTCATGGATCGTGGGCGCAAGTGGATTCCGCGTTGCAGCGCCGGCTGGATCTGATTCCGAATCTGGTGGAAACGGTCAAGGGCGCGGCCGGGCATGAAGAGAAAGTCATCGGTGAAGTGACTGCGGCCCGAGCTGCGATGATGGGCGCCAAGACGCCGGGAGAGAAAATCGAAGCCAACAATCAGTTGAGCGGCGCGCTCGGGCGGCTGATGGTGGTGGTGGAGAACTATCCCAACATCAAGGCCAACGAGAACTTCCTGAAGTTGCAGGATGAGCTGGCGGGCACCGAAAACCGCATCAACATCATGCGGCTGCGATACAACGAGACGGTGCAGAAGTACAACACCGATATCGCGCTGTTCCCCAAGAACATCGCCGCGGGTATATTCGGATTCCAGCGCGAAGACGCTTACTTCAAGGCTGATACGGCGGCGAAGGAAGCTCCTAAAGTGAAGTTCTAACGGCAAAAACCCGTTTCACGCAAATACGTGAAGCAAGTCCTAGGACTCGCGGAGTTGCAAATTCGCGCGCGTGCCCTGACAATATCCCTTTGACCCCGAAGGATTCAAAAAATGCGGTTAGGACAAATCAAATGGCAGGGCAACACGACTGCCGCGATTTTCAATCACAGCTCTGCTCGCCCGATTCCGGATTACACGGTGTGCGATCTGATCTGTACGGCTGAAAAGCAAGGCGTAAGGCTCACTGAGTTGGCCGAAGAGCTATCCATCCCGCGGCCGGTTTCTGCCGAGCCGATGATCCCGTTGCAGCCTCGCGAGGTGTGGGGATGCAGTTCCACGTATGAATCGTCACCATCGTTTCATCGTGGCGAGCGGCCGCAAATCTTTTTTAAAGGCACGGCCCGAGTGTGCGTCGGCCCAGGGCAACCAATCGGCATTCGCCCGGATTCGAGGTTCACAGCTCCCGAACCGGAGTTGGCGCTGGTGTTGGGCGCGAAGGGCCGTGTGTTGGGCTACACGCTGGCGAACGACGTTTCGGCGCGGGACATCGGTGGCGAGAATCCGCTTTATCACTCACAGTCCAAGACGTTTCACGCGAGCTGCGCGCTCGGGCCGGTCATGGTGACCGCGGATGAAATCGACGATCCGCGGGCGCTGGTGGTCCGGTGTACCGTGACGCGCGGCGGTGAGACGATCTTCGCCGAAGAAGTCTCGACCGCGCGGCTGGGACGAAGCCTGGATGCACTGGTCGAAGCGCTCATGCGGGCGAATCCAGTGCCGCCGGGATCCGTGTTGCTGACGGGAACCGGCATTGTCGTGGGAGAATCTCTGGCTGCGGGGGATTCCGTCGCGATTCGAGTGGAGCAGATCGGAGAGCTGACCAATCCGGCCACGTTGATCGAAATTCAATCCGTCTCTTCCGGAATCTCCATGTCCTCCAGCCGCTCCGCTTCAGCCGCGTAGCGCTTCAACACCCGAATCGAATTCCCGGTGCTGAAGCCCGCCGCCCGCAGTTTGCGAAACGCTGACGCGAGGTGCTTTTCTTCTTGCAGTAGCGCGCCTAAATCCTTGCCGCGATATTTCCGTTCCAGGAACTTTTCGATCATCGCGATTTCGTCTATCCCACGGTAAGCCGCATCCGCGGTCTGTATCGCTAGCCCGGGCGCGACGCGGCGAGCCATCAGGTCGCGCATCACGCGCGTTTTGCCGACACCGTCGTTTTCCCGTTTCCATGTCGCGAAGGATTCGGCGAAGCGCTTGTCATTGAGATAGCCCATATCCTTCAATCGCCGCAGCACTTCGTCGACGTCGTCTTTGCGCGCGGCACGGCGCTTTAGTTTTTCGCGAAGTTCGGAGCTGGTTTGGGCGCGGCTGGCCAGCACACGCGCGGAATACGCCAGCAAGCCCTCCAGATCCAGCGGTTTTGCGGTTGGTCGCGGCACGGTTAACGATTCACGATTATCCCAAGCGTGGAGGTTCCCGCGCTGGTATGCTTGAATTGCTTGCAGTAGACGCGAAGCACAAGGAGTGAAACGGTCATGGAAGACGATAAAAAGTTGTCTTATTTCTTTCTCGGATTGGGCCTCGGAGTGGCTGTCGGGGTGTTGTTCGCGCCCAAGTCCGGATCGGAAACGCGGGAACTGTTGCGCAGCAAAGCCAATGACGGCGCGGATTACGCGAAGCGGCGCGCGTCAGAGCTGCGCGATCAGGCGTCGGAAACAATCGATCGAGGTAAACAGACCATCCGCCAGCACAAGGACAATCTGAGCGCGGCTGTCGAAGCCGGGAAGCAAGCCTACCGGGAGGCTGTGAACACTCCCACAGACTAAGGATCAAAGCATCGGCCATGGACCAGAATCTGCTGATCATCATCGCGGTATTTGTATTTGTCGCGGCGGTCGCCTTGTGCATTCAGGCGGGGCTGCTGTTTGGAATCTACCGCTCGGCGCGTTCCCTGGAGGAAAAAACGACGCCGCTGCTTCCGAAAGTGGACGCGCTGGTGGAAACCTCGCGGGTCGCCGTGGAAGACGGCCGCAAGCAGATTCAGGAGATCAGCGTCAAAACCAACGAAATCCTGGATACGACGCGGAAGCAACTGGCGCGAGTGGATGCGGTGATGGAAGACGCAGCGGGGCGCGCGCGCGTGCAGATGGATCGTGCCGAGATGGTCCTGGACGATACGATGAACCGCGCGCAGGAGACTGTGGCGCTGGTGCACGACGGGATCATGAAACCGTTGCGCGAAATCCAGGGTGTCAGCGCCGGAGTGCGCGCGGCTCTCAACTTTCTGATGCGTGGCAGAAACGGTCCGGTGCACGCCACGGCCGACGAAGAGATGTTTATCTAGGAGTCAGAATTCAGGAGCTACACTGAGAACAGTGTCTCGTTGGCTTCTAGCAGTTCTAGCCGGTTCCTACGCCTTTGCGGCCGGACCTTCGGCAGCCGAGCTCGCCAGGCAAATTCGCGAGGCGGGGCTCGATCCCGATGAATGCTATCGCGTCCGCGATCTCAGTTTTCAAAAAGAAGACATTCGGATTTATCTGACCGAAGGGTACCTGATCTTCTCCAAGCCGCTGGCGGGGAGCCGGCGGTCGGCCGTGTTCACCGCTGACGTGGAAGGCGGCGACGGCGAAGTCCTGCTGCTTCCGCCGTACCGGGGGGAACGGCAATCGCTCGCGCTATTCACGCAGTCGGCCAACCTGGATGAACATTTTCAAGCCGCGCTCATGATCTTCACCGATGCATCGATGCAGGCGCTGGTGGACCGGATCGTGAAGGAAGGCACTGGGAAAAAAGCTCCTGAAATGGGTCCCGCGCTCGCCGAAAAATGGGGACCAGTGCTGGCCAACGTGCAGAGCGGATTCCAGATTCGCATGATTCAGGATCTGCTGGCGCCGGCCCAGGAAGGCGGCATGCTGTTCCTGGCGCTGAACGGACGGCAAGTGGGCTCGTTCGACATGATCTACGACCCCCGGTCGCGCGAGCAGATTGTGGCGGGGCAGATGGCGGAACGCAACGGACGCCTCACGTATAACGTATGGACCAGTTTCGCGGCGCGCAGCGTGCGGACGGGAAAGACGAGCCAGGCGCCGTCGTGGTTTTCGCTTTCGAAGTTCCGCATCGACGCCGCGCTGGACGCGGATCTCCGCATGAAGGCGACCACGCGCGTCACCATGCGCGTCGGATCCCGCCCGCTGCGAGTTTTCCCGTTCGATATTTCG
>DATMOC010000025.1:0-117921 GCA_035568415.1 Bryobacteraceae bacterium
TAACCAAAACTAACGCAGAAGGCGCTCGCTCATCGTCACACTAAAAGCTAGCTGCATGTCACGTTGCGATGGGAGAATCTCAGAGAACTTCGCCGCCGCGCGGTAGGTCTGGAAGCCGATGAGAGCGCCAAACCGTTCTGAAGCGAGGATAGCGGGAAGTTTGCGATTAAGGGTCGCACTGAAGTGGGAAGTTGTTGAGGGCTGGGGGGATCGAGTCGCGGATGCGAAGGTGAATGGGATCCTTGACGCAATTTTTCTTCGGGAGTATATTATGTTGTTTGCAGATATAATCATGCCCAAAGGCGACTATCTCGGAGAGTTCGAGCAGTTTGTGCTGGTCGCACTCTTACGTCTAGGCGACGATGCTTATGGGGTGACGATCCGCCGGGAAATCGAACGCCGCACCAAACGACCGACGTCGGCGGGATCGGTATATGCGACGTTGGACCGGCTCCAATCGCACGGGATGGTTTCCTCGCGAGTGGGCGAGGCAACGCCGCAACGTGGCGGCAAGGCTAAAACGTATTTTCGTATCGAAGCGGCCGGAAAGCGCGCGTTGAAACAGTCGCGGCAGGCGGCCAACGCGATGTGGAACGGATTCGAACCAACCGCCGGCATCGGCGCCAAATCCTGAGGACCAATGCCGCTTTCCCGTCGACGGCTGCTCGCGGTTGCGGTGCTGCTGGTGCCGGCCATGATCGTAGGTGTCGGCCCGCGCTGGAGTTCGCAATGGGAGGAGGCGCGGCGCCGGCACCTGCTGAATCAATCCGCCGCGAGCGCCGATACTGCTTCGCTGCCGGTGTGTCCGGTGGGGAAGGCTCTGGACGCACGGCTTGAAGCGGCTCAAAACGAGATCCGGCAACATCCTCCCCGGGACCTCTGGATTCCGATCTGCCGGCGCGCGGAATTGCCTGCGAATCGAATCCTGATCGTCAGCACCGGACGCGATGAGTATCAGTTGTGCGATGAGCAGCTTCACTATCCGCTGATCGTGCGGCCTACCAACGTCACCTGTGTTTTGCGCGAAGAACTTCAGTCTCTCGCCGACCCTCGACGGCTTCACACCTTCGGGCGTTTCGACGCGGCTAACACCATCTGGGTTTCCTCGAGCGAACTGGCGTGGCAGGGGAACCTGGAGCGGGAACACCGGGCCCTGGTATCGCTAGTCATTGCGCTGCTGATGGCAGGATGGATGGTGCCATGGGTGGCCCGCCGCTCGCTTGCAGCGGCAGCGCTCCAGACGTCCGGCGAGTCTCCCTCGCGTTTTCTGGAATACCTGTTGTACCTAGCGGGATTGGCTGCTGCGGCGCCGATCGCGGGCGATCTCCGCGAAGAGTTCGTGGACGAGATCGAACCGGCTTTTGGCGCAAAAGAAGCCCGCCGTTGGTACCGCCGCCAGGTATTCACTTCGTTGAAGGGGCTGGTGTCGATCCAGTTGCGGAGATGGTTCGGATGAGGACCCGCCTGACTGCCGCACTGCTGCTGGCCGCCGGAAACGCGGTGGCTTCGGTCCAGTGTTTCGACCTGAGCGTCACGCGATTGCATGAGGTCCACGCGCAGTTCATGGAAGGCTGGAGCGTTGGCAATTACTCCACAGACAACCCGGGTTTCGGCCAGCCGGAACAGTTCACGGTCCTGCAAGGCGTGATCAAGAAGGGCGGGTCGCGATGGATTCCATTCCACAGCGAGAGCAGGTACCGGCAGATCAACTCGTTCAAGTCGCCCCCGCCGGTGTTTTCCGCGCGCGGGGAGACGGAAGTCAGCGAAACACGCACGCTAACCGAGGAGGGCATCCTGACCTTCACTCGCGAGAGCAGAAGTCACGGCACATGGGCGAGCGTTAAGGGTCCGTTGGCTCACGACGCCGATATCTGGAACGCGCGCCTGGATCTGAACACCGGACGATACGAGGCGATCGAGGCCGACCATGCCATCGATATGTATTTCCGGGAATTGTACAGGCGCGGAGAGATGGATCGAACCACGGTTCTCCAGGCCCGCGCCGAACTTGTTCCTACTTTCTGTGCGTCGCCGGATGGGGATGACGGCTGGGGCGCGATTGCCTTTTCCCGAGGACTGACGGTTCGCGGCAGTGTAGCGGCGCTAGTACGGGAGGACGGCGCGATAACATGCGCGGCAGTCCTAGTACCCGTGGACGCGCAGGCTGGATCACAGCAAGCGGAAGTCCAGCCGCTGTCTACAGATCGGCGTTTGCGGCCGGGAGCCTGCTCGCGTTCGCCGTGAAAATGAGCGGGCATTTTTTTATTGCATATAAATTCATCTTTGTATAGAATACCTGGCACGGAGGAAATTCTTAGATGCTGTCATCGTGTTTCAATCGCCGCAATTGGTTGGTATGGTCTTGCGCCTTTGCTTTTTCCGGAATTTGCCCGGCGGCCACGTTAACCTTTGCCCAAATTCAGGAGAGTGTTCTGGCGCCGGGGCATCTTTCCGATATCTATGACTCCGGCCAGTTGAATCAGACGCTACTGACTCACCAACTTGGAGTTTTCTCGACCGGCGGTTTCGCGACCTCAACCGGCACCATCAACGGCAACGATATCTCTGGCATGGTGTCGACACAGAACGGCCAGGCTCGTATGGACGCATTCTGGAGCGACGCTTTCACGGTGAGCGGGCTACCGCTGGGTACGCCGGTCGAAATACTGATTACGAACAGCCTGACCAGCCACGTGTCACTCACGGGGGGGCCCGGTTCGGCGGGCGCCATATCGGACCTCAGGCTGTTCCTGAGCAATCCGCTGGACCTGATCCTTTCCAACACCGAAAGCAATGTCGTGAACGGGACGCAAACCATCAGCCACATGGTGACGCTCATCTCGGGAGCCACCGCGCCGTTCATCATCGATGAGCACCTGACGCTTAACGCCGTGGTCAATCTGACCGGCTCCGCGGAGGCGGATGCGCCGAACGACATCTTCATTACCGTGTTGACGGCCGGCGCGGTACTTCATTCTGCGAGCGGCGTCGACTACAGCCAGACCACGGCCACGCCGGAACCCGCGACTGTTGTTCCAGTTCTGATGGGGCTCGTGGGAATGGCAATCCGTCGGATGCGCAGAACCGCACTGAGATAGCGGACTTGAGCGGTAGCAAACGCGAAAGTCGGGTTGAGTTTCAAATGGAGCAGGTTCTGATCTTCCTCACACGCTGATCAGCGTGCACTGCACCTTCGGCCCTCGGAGTTTCGTCTCCCTGTCATGGGCGAAGAAATAGCGTAACTCCTTACCCCTCAATAAAAAAGCTTGCAATTCTCCCTGGAGGACGCGTACACTTCCAAAAGTGGTTTAATGTGGGCCAAAGTGGTGGTCAGTGGAAGAAGTGATGCAACAATTGTCGCCGGAGCCTCCCTTAGGGATCTTCCAGGCGAGGTGCGACGACAAAGGGAGGCTGAAGCTTCCGGCGAACATCTTCGAGTACCTGAAGGCGCTTGGAGTGGACAAGGTTTTCATTACCACGTTCGACATGAAGCTTGCTCGAATTTACCCGAAGTCGGTGTGGGAGAGCAATCGAAATCTTTTCGCAAGCGCGGGCGAGCACGCCAAAATCGCTCAGGACATTGCCTTTATCGCGAATCTATACGGCGGCGAATCCGAAATGGACGCACAGGGGCGGTTGCTGGTGCCGCAGGAACTGCGCAAGAAGCTGGAGATCGAAGCTCAGCCGGTGTGGCTGGACTTTTTCGGCGGCCGGATCAATGTGTTCGGCAAGAAGGTGTACGAAGAGCGGATGCAGCGGGCCATGGTCGGTCTGGAAGAGAAAGTGGCGCTGCTGGAGACCAAGGGATTGAAGTGATGCTGTATGCACGTACCGGTCATGCTCGCGGAGGCGCTGGAGTATCTGGCGATCAAGCCGGACGGCGTCTACCTGGACGCGACCTGCGGATTGGGTGGGCATACACGGGCGATCGCGGAGCGGCTCACGACGGGCTTGGTCTTGGCATGCGATCGCGATCAGGAGAGTTTAGAAATCGCGCGACGGAACACGGCAGATGTCTTATTGGAGCAACCCGCGCGCATACGATTTCATCAAGCTGCGTTTTCCCGGGTGGGAGAGGTGCTGGCGACCGAGAAAAGTTCACAACTGGACAAATTAAAAGTGGACGGATTGCTAGCGGATTTAGGGGTCTCGAGGTATCAGTTGACGGAAGGCGAGAGGGGGTTCTCGCTGATGGCCGACGGGCCGCTGGATATGCGGATGGACCGCAGCGAAGCGACTACGGCGGCCGAGATCGTCAACTACGAATCGGAAAAGAATCTCGCCGATTTGATCTACAAATTGGGCGAGGAAAGGAGGAGCAGGAAGATAGCCAGAGCAATCGTGCGGGCACGGCCCATCCGCACAACCGGTCACTTGGCCAAGGTGATCGAAGAGGCTGTGCCCCGCACGGGAAAACTACATCCGGCAACACAAACCTTTATGGCGTTGCGGATTGCAGTGAACCGCGAAGAAGACGAGTTAGATGCGCTGCTTGGGGCAGTGCCCGAGTTGGTCAAGCCGGGCGGGAGGGTGGTGATCATCACGTTCATGTCGCTGGAAGACCGGCGGGTGAAGCGGGCCTTCCAGGAGTTGGAGCGAGCGGAACGCGTCAGGATTCTGACGCGGCATGTGGTGCGGCCTTCGGATGAGGAGGTCGCGGGGAATGCTCCGTCGAGGAGCGCGAAGCTACGGGCGGTAGAGGTTTTGTGAGCGGAGTGGGATGGTGATGGTTGGACCGAAAAGGCTCAAGCCGGCTTGAAAGCCGGCTCGCCGGCACGACTGCCGGCCCCACGGGATTGTGCAGTTTACCGGAATGATCTTCAGGGGAAAGTAACATGGCAACTCTAGCGAATATGTATAGCCGGCTGTTCGACCGGGTGGAGAACAGCGAGCCGGAGCGCGTGGTGGACGGGTCCACACGCGTGCGCAGTTTTGCGAATGAAGATATTTACTTTTTTGTCAAACGAATTGACAACACGGGAGTGGTGCGGGAGGCCGATCCGCAGGCGCGCGGGACGTGCTGGAAACTGATTGGCTCGGTGGTGGCGGCGGTGATCCTGCTGGTGGGGGTGCTGCTGCCGGGGGCGTACAGTTTGCTGGCGGGGTACCAGATTCAGTCGCTGCGGCAGGAATCGCAAAGGCTCGTGACCGAACAGGCGTCGCTGGAGCTGGAGGAAGCGCAACTGGTATCGCCGGCGCGCATGGAAGAGCTCGCGAAAGAGCAACAATTCATCGATCCACCGGCGCAGAAAGTGGTCTATCTGGACAAGGGCGGATCGCTGGCGTTGAACCAGAAGTAAGAAAAGCTTGCGCATGCCGGAGACTCAACCGACGCGACGATTACACTTGCTGCTGTGGATCCTGCTCGGATGGGCGGGCGTGATCTCGGCACGGCTGGTGTCGTTGCAGGTGATTCATCACGACGAGCTGACGCGGCTGGCGCAGCAGCAACAACAGCGGACCAAAGAAATCCCGGCGATGCGCGGGACCATTTTTGACCGAACCGGGCAGCCGTTGGCGAAAAGTATCCCGGCGGAATCGGTGTGTATCAATCCACAGAGAATCCCCGATCCGGCCATGGTTGCGGAACTGCTCTCGCGCATTCTGGAACTGGATCGCAACAAGCTGCAGCAGCGGATTGAGAGTGCGAAATTTCGCGGCAGCGGATTCCTGTGGATCAAGCGAAAGATTCTTTCAGCCGAAGCGGACCGGCTGCGCAGCTTAAAGCTTTCCTGGGTGGAATTTCGCCCGGAGGTCCGGCGTTTCTATCCGCATCATCAGCTCGCTGCGCACGTGGTGGGGTCGATGGGGATGGCGAGCACGGAAGACACGCTGGAACATGGCACGGCGGGAATCGAAGCGAGCTTCGACGACGATCTGGCGGGACAGCCGGGGCTGGCGCACATATTCACGGACGTCAAGCAGAATCCTTACGACCAAGTGGTGGCGCGCAGTCCGGAGCCGGGCGCGCACATCACGCTGACCATCGATTCGAACTTGCAATACGATGCGGAGAAAGCTCTGGCACGGGCGATGGAGCGGACGGGAGCGAAGACCGGGTCGATTGTCGCGATGAATCCGTATACGGGCGAGATTCTGGCGATGGCGAATTATCCGACGTTCGATCCGAACGAGGTGCCCACGGCGAATGAAGCGGAAGGCGCGCGCAGTAACCTGGCGATCGCGACTCCGTTCGAGCCGGGAAGCGTATTCAAAACGATCACGCTTTCGGCGGCGCTGGAGACCACCAGGATCAGACCGGACACCATGATCAATTGTGGAAACGGTTCGATCAATCTGTTTGGACGGGTGATTCACGATCACAACCGGTATGCGGCGCTGAGCATGGCGCAAGTGCTCGAAAAATCGAGCAACATCGGGGCGATCCAGATCGGACTGAAAGTGGGCGACCGCGGGATGTATCAGTACGTCCACAATTTCGGGTTTGGCAGAAAGACGGGCGTGGAGCTACCGGGAGAATCGGCGGGTCTGGTCCGGCGTGTGGAGGATTGGACGCCAAGCTCGATCGGTTCGGTGGCGATGGGCCATGAAGTGAGTGCGACGTCGATCCAGCTGGCGGTAGCGGGCGCGGTGATTGCGAATGGCGGTTTGCGCGTGAAGCCGCAGATTGTGCTGGCGCGGCAGAAGCCGGGCGAGACCATGGAGCGATTCGCGACGGAGAAACCCTCGAAGGTGGTCGCGCCGGAGACCGCGATCCAGATGCGGCAGATGATGGAAGGCGTCGTTTTGCGCGGCACCGGCAAGGGTCTGGCGAACCTGAAAGGGTATACGTCGGGAGGAAAGACGGGATCGGCGCAAATCTACGATTTGAAGGCGCACGTTTACACGCATCATTACAACGCGAGTTTTGTGGGATTCGCTCCGGTGGCGAATCCGCAAATCGTGATCGCAGTGACGCTGAACGGCACGTCGGGCGGAAGCGCGGGATACGGCGGGCCGGTGGCGGCTCCGGTATTCCGGGAGATTGCGACGTCGGCGCTGCGGATGCTGGATGTTCCCAAGGATTTGCCGGACGACATGTTTCGCGCGGTGGTGGCGGAGCCGGTCGATCGGGACGATTTAGCCATTGCGGGGCTGGGCGATGCCCCCCCACATGGTCCACAAGCTGTATCCTCCGTCACTCCAATGCCGCCGGTTCCGGCCGACACAACCTCCGATGTGTCCGACGTGAGCCGGCGGCTCTTTTTAAATGCCGCGGTGACGGGGCCGAAGGCTCCCAATTTTGTGGGAATGACGCTGAGCGCGGTTCTAGAGGAGGCGTCGGTGCGGGGATTACAGGTGGAAACGCTGGGGGCGGCGCAGACTGGTCTGGTGCGAGATCAGAGTCCTCCGGCGGGGGCGAGTCTTCCGCCTGGGATGCGGGTCCGGGTTCAATTCGCAAAATGATTTTACGCCAGGTGCTGGACGGCGTCACGCTTCGCGGCGGGCTGTCGTCCGAACTGGCCGTCCGAGACATAGCCGGGCTCGAATACGATTCGCGCCGGGTGGGAAAAGATTTCTTGTTTTTCGCTTTTGCAGGTTCGCGCGTGGACGGGCGACGGTTCGCTCAAGAGGCTATGGGGAAGGGTGCGGCCGCGGTGGTAAGCGAGCTTCCCCGGCCCAGCGACTTCTCCGGCGAATGGATTGAAGTGGGGCACGGGCGGCAGGCGCTGGCCACGGCGGCCCGGAATTTCTATCAACGTCCAGACGAGCGGGTGCGGTTCACGGGAATCACGGGGACCAATGGAAAGACGACCACATCGTACCTGATCGACGCGATTTTGCGGGAAGCGGGATTTGTGACGGGGCTGATCGGGACCATCGAGTACCGGCTGGCGGGAGAGGCGTTGCATGCTGCAAATACGACGCCGGAGTCG
The DNA here is from genome assembly GCA_035568415.1 of Bryobacteraceae bacterium. Taxonomy (GTDB): domain Bacteria; phylum Acidobacteriota; class Terriglobia; order Bryobacterales; family Bryobacteraceae; genus Palsa-187. The sequence goes on from DATMOC010000025.1 coordinate 7,878, forward strand.
CTGGACGTGCTGCGGTTCGCGGCGGAGCTGGAGCGGCGCGGCGGGCAACAACTTATAATGGAAGTCTCGTCACACGCCCTCGCGTTAGGAAGGGTCTTCGGTATTTCGTTTCACACCGCAGTATTCACGAACCTCACTCGCGATCATCTCGATTTTCACCAGACCATGGACGAGTATGCGGCGGCCAAACGGCTGCTGTTCGCGTCGCCAAAGTGGGCGGTGTTGAATGCTGACGATCCAGCGAGCCGCACGATGACAGGATCCGGACGCGCGATCTGGTACGGGATTGACGGAGGCGATCTGCGGGCGGAGAACATCGCTACGGGGTTCGGCGGGCTACGCTTCGAGCTGGTGTATGCAGGCTCGCGGCAGGTGGTGGAATCGGCGCTGAACGGCCGCATTAATGTGATGAACATTCTGGCGGCGGCGGGCGCGGGGATTTCGTACGGCCTCGATTTAGCGGCGATCGCGCGAGGAATCGCGGCATTGAAGGCGGTTCCTGGAAGGTTCGAAAGAGTCGATGCGGGGCAGCCGTTCCTGGTGGTGGTGGATTATGCGCACACCGATGACGCGCTGCGGAACGTGATCCAGGTGGCGCGCGAATTGACTAAAGGGCGCGTGATCACGTTGTTCGGATGCGGCGGCGATCGCGATCGCTCCAAGCGTCCGCTAATGGGGATGGCCGCGGCGGAACTGAGCGATTACGTGGTGCTGACTTCGGACAATCCGCGATCCGAGGATCCGCTCGACATTATCAACGATGCCTTGGTTGGGTTGCGGCGCTTCGACACGCCGCATGTCGCGGAGCCGGATAGGGCAAAAGCGATCCGGCTCGCGATTCAGCAGGCGCAAGCGGGAGATGTAGTGCTGATCGCGGGCAAAGGGCATGAGACGTACCAGGTATTGAAGGATCGGACCATCGATTTCGACGATCGGGAAACGGCGCGTGAGGTTTTGCACTCTCTGGGATATAAGGAGTCGGGAGTCAGTCCGGAACGGACGCAAACAACGCGGAGTCAGTCCGGGACGGACACAAAAAACGTGGAGTCAGAATGAAAATCGCGCTGCGGCGCGTGGCGCAGATGCTGGGCGTTGATGGTGAGGCGGATGTGATGGTGACCGGGTGGAGCGTCGATTCGAGGACGGTTCAGCGAGGGGATTTATTCTTTGCGCTAAGGGGGCCGAATCACGATGGGCATGCGTATGTCGCCGAGGTTTTCGAGAAGGGTGCGGTCGGGGTTGTGGCGGATCGCGCGGTTGAAGGACCGGGCGTTATATTGCGCGTCGCGGATTCGCTCCAAGGGCTACAGACCGTGGCCCGGCGCGCGCGTGAAGCCTGGACCGGCGATGTTGTGGCGGTGACCGGAAGCGCGGGAAAGACGACGACGAAGGACGTGATCGCGAGCATGCTGGGGACTGGCATTCCGACGACCAAGAGCGAGGGTAACCTGAACAATCACGTCGGGGCGCCGTTGTCGATTCTACGGCTGGACCAGACGGCCCGGGTGGGCGTGATCGAGATCGGGATGAATCATGCGGGCGAAATCCGGGAGCTGGCAGGGATCGCGAGGCCGAATGTTGGGATCGTGACCAACGTAGGCTACGCGCATATTGAATTTTTCGAGTCGATGGATGGCATTGCCGCGGCGAAGCGTGAATTGATTGAAGCGCTGCCGGCGTCGGGAACGGCGGTGCTGAACGCGGACGATCCGCGGGTCGCGACATTCACACATTCCGGACGCACCGTATTCTTCGGGCAGTCGGAAAAAGCGGATGTTCGAGCGGAAGATGTCGAGTACTCGATGGACGGCGTGCGGTTCCGGGTCGGGTCGACCAATTTCGAGTCGGCGTTGATCGGAAGGCATGCTGTCTCGAACATTTTGGCGGGAATCGCCGTGGCAGGTCTGTATGGGATCGATCCGAAACGGTTACAAGAAGCGGTAGGGAAACTTCACCCCGGAAAAATGCGCGGGGAGCACTTCCATCACCGTGGTGTTTTGGTGTATAACGATTGCTACAACTCCAATCCAGACGCAGTCCGCGTCATGCTGGATGTCCTGAGAGACACGCCGGCGCGAAGACGGATCGCGGTTCTGGGGGAGATGCTCGAACTCGGCCGCTGGGCTGAGCCTCTGCATCGCGATATCGGTCAATATGCGGCGGAGCAGGGGATTGATGTGCTCGTTGGAATACGCGGCGCGGCCTGTTGCACGCTGGACGCAGCCACGCGTGCAGGCCTTCGGGCCGGCGCCGCGTTTTTTTACGAGGACCCGGCGGAAGCGGGACGTTTGGTTCGCAAGCTCGCCCAACCGGGCGATGCAATCCTGTTTAAAGGCTCGCGAGGAGTTCAGGTTGAGCGCGCGCTCGAAGAATTTCTCGCTGAATCCGGCATCCCCTCCGAAAAAGACGGGGGCCAGTGACGCATGCTGTACTGGCTGTTTTACGAGAAGCTGTTCCATCTCTACTCGCCGTTCCGCGTGTTTCAGTATGCGACCTTCCGCACGGGAATGGCGAGCCTGACCGCGCTGCTGCTGTCGATCGCGCTGGGACCGTGGCTGATCGCGCGGCTGCGGCAATTCCAGATCGGGCAACATATTCGCGAAGACGGTCCGAAATCGCATCAAAAAAAAGCCGGGACACCGACCATGGGCGGGTTGCTGATCTGCGTGTCGATCGTGGTGCCGACGCTGTTGTGGGCGAACCTGGGCACGCCGGCGGTGTGGGTGGCGCTGTTAGGCCTGGTGAGTTTCGGGGCGATCGGGTTCTGGGACGACTACACCAAAGTGACGCGCAAACGGAACCTCGGGCTGACCGCCAGGCAGAAGCTGGCGATGCAGATCATCGCGGCGATGCTGATCGGCGTGGTGCTGCTGGGGATGAACGCGCGCGGGCTGTATTCGACCAGCATGAACCTGCCTTTCATCAAGAATTTCAAGCCGGATCTGCTGGTGCACGCGTGGCTGAAGAGCCCGCTCACGTACCCGCTGGCGTTCGTGTTCTTCTACGGATTTCTGATTCTGGTGTTGGTTGGATCGTCGAATGCGGTGAACCTGACGGACGGGCTGGACGGACTGGCGATCGGGCTGATGATTATCGCGGCGGGAGCCATGACTATGCTTTCATACGTGACCGGTCATGCGGAGTTCGCCAAGTATCTGGAGCTTTCGCGAACGCCGGGCGCCACGGAGTTGACCATTTTCTGCGCGGCGATGACCGGTGCCTCGCTGGGCTTTCTTTGGTACAACGCGCATCCGGCGGAAATCTTCATGGGCGACGTGGGATCGCTGGCGCTGGGCGGCGGGCTGGGAACGGTCGCATTGCTGCTCAAGCAGGAGGTCCTGCTGCTGTTCATCGGCGGAGTGTACGTGATCGAGGCGATTTCAGTGATCCTGCAAGTGGGGAGCTTCAAGCTACGTGGAAAGCGGATCTTCAAGATGGCTCCGCTGCACCATCATTTCGAGGCGCTGGGGTGGCAGGAATCGAAAATCATTACGCGGTTTTGGATCGCTGGGCTGATTATGGCGTTGTTCGCGCTGACGACTTTGAAACTGAGATGAAGCTGGACGGTGCAAACGTGGTGGTGGTGGGGATGGCGCGCAGCGGAGTCGCCGCGGTCGAGTTGTTGCTGGCGAAAGGTGCGCGAGTTCGGGCAGTGGATGAAAAACTAAGTCTCGACAACGGCGGGCCTGTGAAGATCGAGCCGCAAACGGCGGAGGCTTTTCGAGGAGCGGACTTAGTGGTGCTGTCGCCAGGCGTGCCGGCGGATTTGCCGCTGCTGCGGGGCTTTCACGCGATCGGCGATTTGGAGCTCGCAAGTTGGTTTATGCAGGGGTCTGTGATTGGGATCACGGGGGCCAACGGAAAGACGACGACGACGGCGTTGACGGGACATATTTTGCAGTCGAGCGGAATTGCGGCTCAGGTGGGCGGGAATATCGGAACGCCGCCGGCGTCCATGATCGCGACGTCGCGGGCGGGGCAGTGGAACGTGCTGGAGCTATCGAGTTTTCAATTGGAGACGACGGAGACGTTTCGCGCGCACATCGGGGCGTGTCTGAACGTCACGCCGGATCATCTGGACCGGCACTACACCTTCGAAAATTACGCCGCGGCGAAAGCACGGCTGTTCGTGAATCAGCGCGAGAGCGATTTTTGCGTGCTGAACGCCGATGATGCGACGTGCCGAGACTATGCAGGCCGCGGCGCGGGCAAGCCGGTGTGGTTCAGCTCGGCGCAGACTGTCGGGCCAGGGGCGTTTCTCGACGGCGGGCAGATCATTTTAGACGGACAGCGCTTAATGAGCGCGAGCGAAGTTCCGATGCGCGGCGTCCACAATCTGGAAAACACCATGGCCGCTGCGGCGATCGCACGGCTGGCAGGAGCATCGCACCAGCAGATTCGCGCGGCCGTCATGACATTTCCCGGAGTCGAGCACCGCCTGGAATTCGTGCGTGAGATGGGCGGAGTCGCCTGGTACAACGATTCCAAAGCGACCAATGTCGATGCGACCTTGAAGGCGATCAACGCGTTTGCGGGCGGGTTGTGGGTCATCCTGGGAGGCAAGGACAAGAACAGCGATTACACGGTGCTCGCGGGTCCGCTGAAGGAGAAAGCTCACGCGGTGCTGCTGATTGGATCGGCGGCGGAGAAAATCGAGACTCAGTTGCGTGGAGCGGTGCCGCTGATCCGCTGCGGGACGATAGCTGCGGCGATCCAGGAAGCGAGAGCTCGGGCAACTCAGGGCGACACGGTGCTGCTGGCGCCGGCCTGCGCGAGTTTCGATCAGTTTGAAAATTACGAACATCGCGGGCGCGAATTCAAGCGGTTGGTCCAGGAGTTGGTATGGCGCGGCTGAAAACCGACTGGATTCTTTTTCTGACGATCCTGGCCATGGTCGGCTTCGGGCTGGTGATGCTATACAGCGCCTCGAGCGCGGTGGCGGAACTGCGCTATCACGTGGAGCCGTATCACTTCGTGATGCGCCAATTGTTGTGGGCCATCGGGTCGTTCCTGGTGCTGATGTATTTCAAGCGGCGCGACTACAGGATGCTGAACACGCCGGCGTGGGCGTTTTCGGGACTGGGAATCGTGCTGGGGGCTTTGGTTGTCGTGTATTTCGCCGATCCACGGGCGCATCGCTGGTTTCAGGTGAAAGGGTTCGGGTCGTTGCAACCTTCGGAGTTCGCGAAACCCGCGCTGATCCTGTTCCTGGCGTATTTTGTTTCACGGCGTTCGCAGGCGATTAACGACCGGCGCACGTTGCGGCAGGCTTTGCTGGCGGTCGCGATGCTGGCGGTGCTGGTGGTGGTCGCGGATCTGGGGACGGCGCTGGTTCCGGTGATCACGGCGGTGATCGTGTTCTGGATCGCGGGGCTGGACCGGCGCTACATGCTGCGCGTGGGACTGATGGCGGCACTGCTGGTGGTGATCGCCGTAGTTTCCCGCGGCTACCGTCTGGGACGTTTTATTTCATTTGTCGATCCGGAGTACAAGATCATCGGTCTGGTCGATACGCATGGGTGGCTGAAGGGCTACGTGGAGCGGTCGACCGCGGTAAAAGATGCGGCCTACCAACCGAGGCAATCCAAAATCGCGGTGGGGACTGGCGGCGTGCTGGGTGTCGGGTTAATGCAGGGCAAGCAGAAACTGATGTTCCTGCCGGATGCGCATACCGATTTCATTTACGCGACGGTCGGCGAGGAACTGGGGTTGTGGGGCTCGATGGCCGTGTTGGGAGGATTCCTGGTGATCCTGTGGCGTGGCGCGCGGCTGTTCGTCCGGGCACGCGACGATTTCGGAAAATATCTTGCGCTGGGCGTGACGATTTCGATCGTGGTCCAGGCGCTGATCAACATGTCGGTCGTACTCGACCTGGCGCCGACCAAGGGATTTCCGCTGCCCATGATCAGCTTCGGCGGGAGCTCGCTGTTGAGCACGCTGCTGTGTCTGGGGATGTTGTTGAGCGTTAGTGAACATGAAGGATGAGCGGAACTTTCGTCATGGCCGGCGGAGGAACCGGGGGCCACGTGATTCCTGCCTTGGCGGTGGCGCGGGAATTGCGCGCGCGCGGTCACAGCGTGCGCTTCATCGGAACGCAGCGCGGCATGGAAGCGAAGCTCGTACCAGCGGAAAAGTTTCCCATCGAGTGGATCGAGATCGGCGGATTGATGAGAGTGGGGTTGCGGCGGACACTTGCGACGCTGGCAGAACTTCCGCTGAGTGTATGGCAAGCCGCGCGAATGCTGGATCTTCCCAGGCCGGCTGCGGTGTTTTCGACGGGCGGTTATGTCGCCGGGCCGGTGCTGCTCGCCGCGCTGTGGAAAAGGCTGCCGGTGGTGGTGATGGAACCGAACGCGGTGCCGGGATTCACGCATCGTCATCTGGCTCGGTTTGTGTCGCGGGCGCTGGTGAGTTTTCCGGAGACGGCGAAATGGTTTCCGGAAGGTCGCACCGAAGTCACGGGAATGCCAGTGCGGGAAGAATTCTTCGCGATTCCCGCCAAGCCGGCGGGGCCCGTGCTGACGGTTCTGATCACCGGGGGCAGCCAGGGATCGCGGACGCTGAATCGCGCGGTGGAACAGAGCTGGCCGCTGTGGAAGCAGGGAACCATGCGGTTGATCCATCAAACCGGGGCGACGGCGTTCGAGGAGATTGCTCCCCGGTTTCGGGAAGCAGGGGTTCCGGGAGAGATCACGGCATTCCTGAACGACATGCCTGCGGCGTTCGCCGAAGCGGACCTGGTAGTGAGCCGCGCGGGGATGGGTGCGGTGAGCGAGTTGGCCGCGGCAGGAAAGCCGTCCATTCTGGTGCCCTTGCCGACGGCCAGCGATCAGCATCAGTTGCGCAACGCGGAAGCGTTCGAGAAGGCGGGCGCGGCGCGATTGGTGCTGGACGCGGAGATGACCGGAGAGCGGCTGGTGTCGGAAGTGGCGCGTCTGAGGGGCGAGCCGGGATTGCTGAACCGAATGGGCGAAGCGGCGCGGTCGTTCGCACGGCCGGGAGCGGCGGGGCGGGCAGCGGACATTTTGGAGGGGTATTGCGCGTAGGACAGGCGATCGTCTTTTGTCGCCGGTCTTTGGCCCGGGTATCGACAGGCCACGGAAAACGATGGCCTGTCCCACGGGTATCGACAGGCCACAGAAAACGATGGCCTGTCCTACGAGAAACAAACACGTTGACACGGCCAGGGAAAGCCGAAACAATACAATATTGAAATGTTTTTTAAGCCCCAGCACGTGCACTTCGTCGGCATTGGCGGCATCGGCATGAGCGGCCTGGCCGAAGTTCTGCTGGAACTGGGCTATCGCGTGTCCGGATCGGATCTGAAAACGTCGCCGGCCACCGAGCGCCTGGCTGCGCGCGGTGCGACGATTTTCGAAGGGCACGCCGCGGAGAATGTCGAAAGCGCCAGGGCCGTAGTGGTCAGCTCGGCCGTGCGCCCGGACAATCCCGAAGTGATGGAAGCGCGTCGGCTGGCGATTCCGGTGATCCCGCGCGGTGAGCTACTGGCCGAACTGATGCGGCAGAAATTCGGCATCGCGGTGGCGGGCAGCCACGGGAAAACGACGACGACGTCGATGGTCGCGGCAGTGCTGAGTCACGCGGGGCTGGATCCGACGGTAGTGGTGGGCGGACGCGTGGGAACCCTGGGCGGCGCGAACGCCAGACTGGGGAAGACGGATTATCTGGTGGTCGAATCGGATGAAAGCGACGGGTCGTTTTTGAAACTAGCGCCCATCATTGCCGTCGTTACCAATGTGGATCGCGAGCATCTGGATCACTATTCGGGGATCGAAGAAATCCGGCGCGCGTTTGCCGAGTTCGTCGGGAAGGTTCCGTTCTACGGATTGGCGGTGCTGTGCATGGACGATGAAAACGTCCAGCAGATTCTGCCTGCGGTCAATCGCCGCATCCTGACTTATGGAACCAGCGCGCAGGCGGATCTGCGGGTGACGCACTGCTCGGCGGGGCACATGGCGAGCGAGTTTCATCTGGAGTTCCGCGAACGGGATTTGGGATGCTTCCGGCTGCACGTGCCGGGGGCGCACAATGTGCTGAACGCAGCGGCGGCGGTCGCCGTCGCCCTCGAACTGGAAATACCGGTTGATGTGATTCGCGAGGCGCTGGCCGGCTTCAGCGGCGTCGACCGGCGATTTCAAGTGCGCGGCGTGGAGCGCGGCGTCACCGTGATCGACGATTACGGGCATCATCCGACCGAGATTCGCGCGACGCTGGCGGCGGCGCGGGCGTGCCGTTTCCAACACGTTCACGTTCTGTTTCAGCCGCATCGCTATACGCGGACGGATGCGCTGATGGACGATTTCGCGCGCGCGTTTCATCAGGCGGATTCGGTGCACGTGATGGATATTTACGCGGCGTCGGAAGCTCCCATCGAGGGCGTCACGGCGGAGGCGCTGGTGGAGCGGATTACAGCTTTCGGCCATCGCTCGGCGCACTATGTGGGGACGATGCAGGCGGGGGTTGAGTCGGTGGTGAAGAACGCGGGCCCAGGAGACGCGATCGTGACGCTGGGCGCGGGGAATGTGTATCAAGCCGCGGAAACGATCCTGAAGAAGTTGGCCGCGAATGGACCCGAATAAACGCGATTAGGAATGGGACGAAAGAACTACGAAGGGGCGGGAGTGCTGCCGGGGATGGAAGACGATCCGCGGCCCGTGGCCAAGCCTCGTGTGCGCGCGGCTTCACAGCCGAAGCGCGAGGTGCCGACGTGGCGGATCGCGGTCGCCGTGTGTGCGGTGGTGGTGGTCGGGTTGATTTCGCTGTATGCGATCCACACGCTGGAGCAATATCTTACCCGCGATTCGCGCTTCGCGCTGAACGGTCCGGAAGGCGACCGCGAGACGCTCGAGATTTCGGGCGCTGTGCACGCCACGCAGCGGCAGATCGAGGCCGTATTCAGCCAGGATTCGGGACGCAGCGTGTATCTTCTGCCGATGAGCGACCGGCGATCGACTCTGCGCGCGGTGGATTGGGTGAAGGACGCGTCCATTGTGCGGCTGTGGCCGAACCGCGTCGTGGTAAAGGTTTCGGAACGAACACCGGTCGCGTTTATTTCGCTTTCGAGCTCGCGATTCGGGTTGATCGATGAAGACGGCGTGATTCTTCCGCCGGCGACGGATCGGTTTAAGCTGCCGGTGCTGGCGGGAGTTCGCTCTTCGGATCCGCCGACGCAGCGCCGCGACCGCGTGCATCGCATGCTGCGTTTGACCAAGGACCTGGGCGATGACGCGTCGAAAATCTCACAGATCGACGTGACCGATCCGGACGATCTGAAAGTCACGCAACCCTTCGATGGGAGGATGGTGACGCTGCTGCTGGGCGATCACGACTTCGGCCTGCGCTATCAGAATTTTCTGCGGAATTTTCCGGAAATCAGGCGGCGGCTGCCGGGCGCGACGACGCTCGACCTGAGGCTGGAAGACAGAATTACGGTGGTGGAATAGATGCCATCGAAGACCCAGCTCGCGGTGGGCGTAGATGCGGGAAGCTCCCGCACGCGCTGCGTGATCTGCGTGTTGGACGGCGATCATATCCGCTACCTGTCGCACGGGCTGGCGCAATCCGCGGGATGGGCGAAAGGCCGCGTTTCGGATCAGGAAGCGCTGGCCGATTCGATTCACGCGGCAGTGGTGGATGCCGAGCGTGGCGCGCATCTTCCAGTGGAAAGCGTGACGGTCGGGGTCGGTGGCACGGGGATTTGCGGAGCGCAGAGCCGCGGCGTGTACGAGTTCGGGCGGCCGCGCGAAGTGGACGCCGAAGACATGGCGTATGCGGTAAAGCTGGCCGCGGATGTACGGCTGGAGCGCGATCGCATGCTGTTGCACGTGTTGCCGCAGGATTTCACGTTGGACGGGCGCGCCGGATATCGCAAGCCGCATAAAGGTGTTTGCTCGCGGTTGGAAGCGAACGTCCACGTGATCAGCGCGTCGCTGCAGGAACATCAGGCGGTGGTCGCAGCGACCCACCTGGCGGGGCTCGCGGTGGAGGAAACCGTGTTCGAGCCGATGGCGGCCGCGTACGCGTGTTTGTATCCGGAAGAGCGCGCGCGCGGCGTCGCAGTGCTCAACATGGGGATGCATTCCACCGACCTGGTGGTGTACGACGGCGACGCGCTGCTGCTGGCGTCGAGCATTCCGGTGTGGGCCGATCATCTGACTCGCGACGTCGCGGCGATTTTCAAAGTGACGTATGAAGACGCCGAGTGCCTGAAGCAGCAGTACGGCTGTGCGCTGCTCGGGCTGACGGCGGATTCGAGCCTGATCGAGGTTCCGTCGCCAGAGGGCCGTCCGCCGCGCGAGGCTCGCAGGAGCGATCTGAATGAAATTCTGGAAGCTCGCGCGGAGGAGTTGTTCCTGCATATCCGCGCGGAGTTGCAGCGCGCCGGCATGGAGCGAAGTCTTCTGGAAGGTATCGTTCTGACGGGCGGCGGGGCATTTTTGAACGGTATGTGCGATATGGCCGAGCGTGTGTTGAATTGCCAGGCTGGCAACGGTCTGGCGAAAGGTTTCGGCGATTGGCCCGAGGAACTGAATAGTCCGGTGTGGACCACGGCGGCGGGCTTGGCATTGTATTCGGCGAAGTTGAAGCTGCATCAACCGCCTAAAAGGCGGCTTCCCGGCCTGATGGGTTGGGTCGCTAAATAGTGAGGAGCGAAACATGGCACTCAATGCGTTGAAATTCGTGATTGAAGATGACATCGCGCCCAAGACCAAGATTCGAGTCTTTGGCGTCGGCGGCGGCGGATCGAACGCGGTGGCGCGCATGCTGAATGAAGGCTTGAGCGGCGTCGAGTTCTGCGTGCTTAACACAGATGTCCAGGCGCTCTCGGCGTCTCCCGTTCCCAATCAGTTGGCAATCGGGTCGAAAGTGACGAACGGGCTGGGGGCGGGATCGGATCCGTCGGTCGGCAGGCAAGCCGCGCTCGAAGACACCGAAAAAATCATCGATCTATTGGAAGGCGCGGACATGGTGTTCGTGACGGCGGGGCTAGGCGGCGGCACGGGAACGGGTGCGGCTCCGGTGGTCGCGTCGTTGGCGAAAGAATTAGGAGCGCTGACGGTGGCCGTCGTGACCAAGCCCTTCGGGTTCGAGGGTCCCAAGCGGCGGAAGCAGGCCGAGCAGGGACTGGCCGAACTGGCCAGCGTGGTCGATACGGTGATCACGATTCCCAACGATCAGTTGCTCGATCTGGTTCCGAAGGGCACCAGCTTTTTCGAATCCTTCCGGATTGCCGATGATGTATTGCGGCAGGCAGTACAGGGGATCGCGGATATCATCACCACGCCGGGGCTGATCAATCGTGATTTTTCGGACATCCGCACCATCATGCTGGGCATGGGCTACGCCATGATGGGCACGGCGTCGGCCAGCGGCGAAAATGCCGCGGTGATCGCGGCGGAGAAGGCGATCAGCTGCCCTTTAATGGAAGCGGGCGGCGTGCGCGGCGCGCGCGGCGTCCTGATCAACATCACCGGATCGAGCCGGCTTGGATTGCACGAAGTCAACTCAGCCTGTTCGCTGATTCGTGAAGCGGCGCAGAACGAAGACGTGCAGATCAATTTCGGCGTGGTCATGAATGAAGCCATGGGCGATGAAGTGAAGATCACGGTGATCGCCACCGGATTCCTGCGCGAGAATCTGCCAGCGATCGAACGTAGAGCGTCGCGTGGCGCGGAGCCTGTTGCGACACAATATGTTCCGCAGGCGGAAACGATCGAGCCGGAACAATACGTCGAGCCTGAACCTGGGCAGCCGGAACTGGCGTATGAGGAGCCTCCGATAGCGGTTGCGGCGTCGGCGAATGGGCCGGATAAGGCTCCGTTCGACGATCTGGATGTCCCGGCGATTTTGCGGCGGCGGATGATCCAGTAACCGCTTATTGGCCGGAAATGCACGTGAATGAACGCGAATAAATCAGGTGCCTGGATTGCGCGCAACAATGGTTGCGAGGATGTATTTCATTTCGGATGACTCATCACATCGATGAGGTAATAAGTGTCGTCTTCAATCGCAAAGTAAAATCGCCAATCTCGGTTCACTCTGGCCTGCCAGATGTCCCGCGACTCGTCGTACTTCTTCGCGCGTAGCGAAGGATGCCGCGGATTTTGGATCAGGAGCTCAAGTTGTTTGTCGCATGCCTTCTGCCCAGACAGCGGTGCGGCTGCAAAGCTGCGCCGGAACCGCTCCGAAGGAACGGTCTTCATGCGGAGGAGCGGCTGCGTGTCCTTGTCCGGGGTTTACTTTTCAAGCACGCCATCAAGTCTGCGTGGGTCGAGAATGGGCCATAAGAGTGGCCTCTCTTCAGATCGTTTAGCCCTTCGGCCAGTCGCGCATCGGTGGTGCGGCGCTGATCCGGCGTGAGATTGTCCTCCGCCAGCACTTCGGCCGCGTACGCGTCGAGCGACAGGCCCCGCGCACTACTTTTTTGGCGAAGACCCTTCACCAGTTTGGGCGGCAGATCGAGTTCGATCTTCACGACTCGATTCTACCAGCCTCTACAATAAATCAGTGCTCCGATTCGAAATTCAGGCCGTCTGCCCCACCACTGGGGCTCGCGCCGGGATTCTCCACACTCCGCACGGCGATGTGGAGACACCGGTGTTTATGCCGGTCGGGACGCAGGCGACCGTGAAGGGGATTCTTCCGCGCGATCTGGTGAACGATCTCGATGCGAAGATTATTCTCGGGAATACATATCACCTCTTTCTACGGCCGGGGCATGAAACCATCCGGAAGCTCGGCGGACTACACCAGTTCATGAACTGGCCGCGGGCCATTTTGACCGATTCGGGCGGATTCCAGGTCTTCAGTCTGAACAGCCTGCGGAAGATTACCGAAGAAGGCGTGTTGTTCCGCTCGCATCTGAATGGCGACGCGCATATGTTCACGCCGGAATCGACCATCGACGTCCAGATGGCATTGGGCAGCGACATCATGATGGTCCTGGATGAGTGCCTGGAATATCCGGCCAGTCATGAAGCGGCTCGGGTGTCGACGGTGCGGACCATTCGCTGGGCTCGCCAGGCGTATGCGCATTTCCGGAAGCAACGCACCGAGAATGCATGTTTTCCGATCGTGCAAGGATCGATGTACGCCGATCTACGCCGCCACTGTGCCGAGAAGCTGATCGACCTGGATGCCGACGGCTACGCAATCGGCGGGCTGTCGGTTGGTGAGCCTCGCGCATTGAGTCTCGAAATGGTGGAAACCGCGGCCGAGCTCCTTCCCAAAGATCGGCCTCGCTATGTGATGGGCGTGGGGATGCCGGACGAGCTTCCCCAATACGTCGCCCGCGGAATCGACATGATGGATTGCGTCCTGCCGTCCCGCAACGCGCGTAATGGCTACCTGTTTACGTCGGACGGCCGAGTTGTGATCAAACAAACGCAATATAAGGAAGATCCGCGGCCGGTGGACGCGTCGTGCCCGTGCTATACCTGCCGAAACTTCTCGCGGGCCTATCTTCGCCATCTGTTCTTAGCCGGCGAGATCACATTTTCCACGCTGGCGACGCTCCACAACCTGCAACGGTACCTTGACATCATGCGGGAGATCAGGCAGGCTATATTACTTGGGAAGTTGCCTGAACTCCTAGAAGCTGTGTCTCTGCACGTACAAGAAGACCAGCACATAAAGAAACCCAGGTCGTAATCCCCAGATGTTCGCGATCCTAATACAGCAACAGACGCCGGCGCCCTCCAATCCGTTGGTGAGCTTCCTGCCGTTAGTTTTCATTGTCGCCATCTTTTATTTCCTGGTGTTCCGTCCCATGCAGCGCCAGAAGAAGACGCAAGCGCAGATGCTTTCGAGCCTCCAGAGCGGCAACGAAGTGCTGACCAGCGGAGGGATCGTCGGGACCATCGTCAGCATCACGGGCGACACCATGATCTTGCGCGTCAAGCCGGACAATGTAAAATTACAGATTGCCCGCAGCGCCGTGCAGAGCCTGGTGACAGCAGACAAAACGATAGAGGAAAAGAAGTAGCTCATGACAAGCAATCTAAGATTCCGGGCCATTTCCATCGTGGTCATCATCCTGATTTGCGTTTACGGCATTATCGGACTGCCGACGTCGAAGGCCGATCTGGCGGAGAACTGGCGGAAAAATATCCGGCTCGGCCTGGATCTCAAGGGCGGTAGCCAGTTGATGCTGCAAGTCCAGTTGCAGGACGCCTTCAAGGCGACGGCGGACCAGATCATTCAGAAGCTTAAAGAAGAGCTGCCCAAGGCCGGGATTCAATATGTCGAGATGGTCCGAAACGATCCGCAGACATTGACGGATGGCGACAAGATTCAGATCGACATCAAGGGGATTGACGCCACCAAGGCCGGCAATTTTCGCCAGATCATTCAGGAAAACTTCGGCGTGGGTTGGATCCTGACGCCGGTCAACTCCACCGACTACCGGATGACCATCCAGGCCACCGAAGCGCTGAAATTGCGGGCTGATACGCTGACGCAGAGCATTGCAACCATCGACAAGAAAATCAACGGGCTGGGACTTTCTGAATCGACCGTGCAGCAGCGCGGCGGATCGGCCAGCGATGCCGAGATTCTGGTGCAGCTTCCTGGAGTCGATGATCCGGCTCGTGTAAAGCAGCTTCTGAAGACGCAGGCGGTTCTCGAATTGCGGGAAGTGAAGACCGGGCCGTTCGGGTCCGACGCCGAGGCGCGCGCCAGCAAGGGCGGCGTTCTGGGGCTGGATGAGCAAGTGGTGCGTGGACTTTCGCGCGGCGCCGGGCCAGCCGAGTTTTGGATTCTGGCGCGCACGCCCGTAGTCACCGGCCGCGACCTCCGCGATGCGCGTCCGCAGCAGAGCGGCCAGACCGGGGGATGGGAGACCACCTTCGTCCTCACGCAGGAATCGGCCAAGCGGTTCGAGCGCTTCACGGCTGCGCACATCAATGATCGGCTGGCGATCGTGCTCGACCGGATGGTTTTGAGCGCGCCGGTGATTCACGGCAAAATTTCGGATAACGGCGTAATCGAAGGGCTCTCGGGACGCGAAGAAGCCCAGGACTTGGCGCTGAATCTGCGCGCGGGATCGCTGCCCGCTGGAATCGAGGTTCTGGAAGAGCGCACTGTCGGACCGTCGTTGGGCGCGGATTCGATCAAGAACGGAACCACCGCCGGGATCGCGGGTGTTGCGGTTGTCGTCGCGTTTATGCTGTTTTACTACAAGCGCAGCGGCATTAACGCGACCTTGGCGCTGATCCTGAACGCACTCATTCTGATCGCGGCGCTGAGTTATTTCGATGCGGTGCTGACGCTGCCCGGAATCGCGGGGGTGATCCTGACCATCGGTATGGCCGTGGATTCGAACGTGCTGATTTTCGAGCGCATCCGGGAAGAACTGCGCGCGGGAAAAGCCGTGATCGCCGCAGTGGATGCAGGGTTCAAGAAGGCGTTTCTGACCATCATCGACACCCACGTAACCACGGTGGTCTCGTGCGCCATCCTGTTTCTTTTCGGTACGGGACCAGTGAAGGGATTTGCGGTCACTCTGGTGATCGGCCTGCTCGCGAACGTGTTTACGGCAGTGTTCGTCTCCCGGACGATTTTCGACTGGGAGCTGGGAATGCAGAAGAAGGCAGTAACGTTAAGTATTTGAGGTGGCGGAGCGGAACCCGCTTCCTGCGGTCGCGGTTCGGTGCTCTGGATGCACGGAGCCAAGTGGTAGCGAACGGTCATGAATGTAACGGTTTGAATCGACTCCGGATTTTTGGTATGTTGGAAAACCGCCAAGGTCCGGAAGAACGGGAACTTTGGAAGGCTGGCCGGTGTCTACAGGACTAAGTATTAGTACGGGCCGGCCGTTTTGGCTCCATGGAATTATTTAAGAACACACACATTGACTTTCTTGGCAAGAAGTGGCCGTTCATCGGAGCTTCGCTGGTGCTGACCGTTGCCGGGCTGGTGAGCCTGGCAGTGAAGGGCGGCCCCAGGTACGGGATCGATTTTCACGGCGGCGCGCTTATGTACTTGCGTTTCAACCAGGAGCCCCCGGTTGACAAGATCCGCAGCGCCTTGAGCAACAAGATTTCGGGAGAGATTTCGGTCCAGCAGGTCACCGGCAGGCAGGAAGTATTGGTGGGCACGGAGATCGCGGGCGAAAAGGAACTCAACCAGAACCGGCAGATCATCGAGGACACACTACGTTCGACGTTTGGCGGCGCAGAAGGGAAGCTGGATCTGAATAATTCCGCGGCGGAACAACTAGCCGACCGGCTGCGCGATCCACTGCTGCAGGCGGGCGCGACCATGTCCGAGCAGGAGTTGCAGGATCTGACCAAGGCGATCGAAGCGTATCGCGCCAACAAGGGCGGCATCCTGAGATCGCTCGGCGAACTTTCTGCGGTCAAGGGTGTAACACCTGCGGTGATCCAAGCGTTAAACAAAGAGTGCTCGTTGGGGTCGTTTACGATTCTTTCCGCCGAGGTTGTGGGTCCCAAAGTGGGCGCCGAGCTTCAAAAGCAGGCGATCCTGGCGACCTTGTATGCGTTGGGCGGGATGCTGGTGTACATCGCATTCCGGTTCGAGTGGATTTACGGAGTGGCCGCGGTGGTCGCGGTGTTTCACGACACCATTATCACCATCGGGCTGTTCTCGCTGTTCAACAAAGAGATTTCCCTAACAGTCGTGGCGGCGCTGCTGACCCTGGTCGGTTATTCGATGAATGACACGATCGTGGTGTTTGACCGGATTCGCGAGAATCTGAAGATTATGCGCCGCGAGAAGCTGGAAGACCTGATCAACATCAGCGTCAATCAGACCCTAAGCCGGACGGTGTTGACCAGCGGTCTAACGCTGATCACGGCACTAGCGTTGTTCTTGTTCGGCGGGCAGGTGCTGAATGGATTTTCGTTCGCGCTGGTGGTGGGGATTATCGTCGGGACGTATTCGTCAGTTTTCATTGCCAGTCCGCTCCTGATATTCTGGCAGAACCTTGTGGAGTCGAGAAAGAAGGGCGCGCAGCCGTCGCCGGTGAAGGATACGCCGGGTGAGTTGGCAGGAGCGCGTAAGGCCAAGCGCAGTTAAATGAACTTGGGAGGTTACGGAGATGTTTGAACAAACATTCGTGGAATCGGAAAACCAGACCCGTAAGGGCGCGTCGGTGTTTGTGTCGTTCCTGGTGCAGGTCGGAGTAATCGGCGTCTTGATCCTGATTCCGCTGATTTACACCGAAGTTCTGCCGAAGGCGACTTTGACCAGTTTGCTGACGGCGCCTCCGCCTCCGCCGCCTCCTCCTCCTCCGCCTCCAGTCGCCCCGAAAATTGTCAAAGTAGCGCCACGCCAGTTCGATGCCGGACGGCTGTTGGCGCCGAAAACGATTCCGAAAGATGTGGCCATCATTAAAGAGGATGATCTGCCGCCTCCCATGGCTGCGGGCGGCGTGATCGGCGGCGTCCCAGGTGGCGTTCCGGGTGGAGCGCCGGGTGGCGTGATCGGTGGAATTATCGGTTCGGTGGGCGCGGCCCCACCGCCTCCGCCTACGGTGAAGGAGGCGCCCAAGAACACTCCTCAGCGCATCCGCGTAGGTGGCAACGTCCAGCAGGCCAACCTGATCAAGAAGATTTCACCTCCGTATCCGCCGCTAGCCAAGCAGGCGCGCATTCAAGGCGTGGTGAAATTTACGGCTATCATCGGCAAAGACGGAACCATTCAGAATTTGCAGTTGATCAGCGGCCATCCGCTGCTGGTCCCCGCCGCCACGGAAGCGGTGAAGCAATGGATTTACCGGCCCACGTTGCTTAACAACGAGCCGGTAGAAGTGATCACTCAAATTGACGTGAATTTCACTTTGAGTCAGTAGGACGAAGCGGCCGGAAACGGCCGCTTTTCAATTTCAACTCGCAGGAGACAATCAATGGCTTTACAGTTGCAAGTTTGGGCATTCATGCTGCTTCAGGACGCGGCCCCCACCGTCGGATTCGACGTGCGGACCATGTGGGGCAACATGGGATGGCAGGCAAGGGCGATCGTCGTTGCGCTGTTCATCATGTCGGCGTGGTCGATCGGTGTGATGATCGATCGCGTCATCGCTTATAACGGCGCGCGGAAACAGTCCCGCCAGTTCGCTCCGGCCGTGGCCGGCGCGCTGCGCGAAGGCAAACTCGACGAAGCGATCAAGATAGCGGACCGCTTCTCGAAGAGCCACCTGGCCAAGGTCGTGGTGGCTGGTTTGCAGGAGTTCCGGGCGCACCAGATGAGCGCGGAAATCTCGGGTGAAGAGATCGAAGCGTCGCGCCGGGCATTGGAACGCGCCGAAGCGATCGTTCACGCCGAACTGAAGCGCGGCATTTCCAGCCTGGCCACGGTCGGCTCGACGGCTCCGTTCGTCGGACTGCTGGGAACGGTGCTGGGCATCATTCACGCGTTCCAGGGCATTTCGACGGAAAAGTCCACCGGTCTGGGCGCGGTCGCGGGCGGTATTTCGGAAGCGCTGGTCACCACCGCTCTGGGTCTGTTCGTCGCGATTCCCGCGGTTATGATGTTCAACTACTTCACCAATCGCGTGGAGGCGTTCGACGTCGAGATGGGGAACTCCAGTTCGGAACTGATCGACTACTTCCTGAAGCGGTCGCAGCGCGCGGCGACGAAGTAGCGCGTTGAGTAAGTAACGTCAGGCGAGTTGAAAATAGGCCGGCGGCGCTCGAACACGGACGCCGCCGGGCCGAATTGGAAGGAGTCTGTTATGGAGAAAAAGAAAGCACCGCCGGTAGTTAACGATATTAACGTCACGCCCATGGTGGACGTGATGCTGGTGCTGTTGATCATCTTCATGGTCATCACGCCCATGCTCACCAAGGGCCAGACCGTGGAAAAGGTTGTGACCAAGAACGCGATCGCGATGCAGGCCGCCGACAAAGAAGACGCGATCCTGATTGCGGTCACGCGCAACGGTCAGTTCTTTCTGAGTCCCGGCAACAGCCAGATACATATCGAGGATCTGGCCGGAAAAGTTCGGGACCTGCAGACCAATAAGCTGGACAAGACCTGCTACATCAAATCCGATTCGCGGGCCAAGTACGAAGCGGTCGAGGACGTGGTGGATAACCTGCGCGCGGCCGGTGTCGACCAGATCGGTCTGATCACCGAACAGAGTCCCAAGGAAACCAAACCCGGGGCGCCTCCGGCGGCCACCAAGTAGTTCGAGAGAAGAGATTAAGGAGATTTTTTATGGCATTCGCAGTTGGTGGAGGTGGAGCAAAGTCGGACATCAACGTCACGCCGCTGATCGACGTGCTGCTGGTGCTGCTGATCATCTTCATGGTGATCACGCCGTTGACGCCCATGGGGCTGGATGTGCTGGCGCCTCAGCCGCCGCCGCCGAATACGCCCCCGCCGCCGCCGGACCAGGACCGCACCGTGGTGATCGTGATCGATAAGGACAAGAGCCTGAAGCTCAACCAGGATCCGCTCGAATGGAAGAACCTGGGTGAGCGCCTGGAGTTCGTATTCAAAACCCGCGCCGAACGCGTGGTGTTTGTGCGCGCCGATAAGGACCTGCCTTTCGAGACCGTCGCGAACGCGATCGACATCGCCAAGGGCGCCGGAATCGACAAAGTCGGTCTGATGACTCCCAAGATTGAGGCCGGGCAGTAAGTCCAGGAAGAAGAAATACCTATGCGCAAAGTTATCCTATCGACCGCGGTTGTAGTTTTGGCGGCTACGTTGGGCCTTACGACGGGCTGCGACAAGCTGAAGTCCCGGGATCATTTGAATCAGGGCGTGGCCGCGTTCAAGAGCGCGAAGTACGCCGACGCGGTGGAGCACTTCAAACAGGCCATCGCGCTCGACCCGGATTACCAGGTCGCGCGACTGTACCTGGCCACGGCGTACATGTCGCAGTGGATCCCGGGTGCTGAATCGCCGGATAACATCCGCATGGCGGAAATGGCCCAGGAAGGCTTCAAACAGGTACTGGAGAAGTCGCCCGGCGACGGCACGGCGCTCGCCTCGCTGGCCAGCATTGCCTACCAGCAGGCCTCTTCGCTGCCGCCGGATAAGAAGGCTGAAAAGCTGGACGAAGCCGCTAAATGGAACAAGAAGCTCATCGAGGTGGATCCCAAGAACAAGGAAGCTTACTACTATCTGGGTGTGATCTCGTGGGCCAAGTGGTATCCCCAGTGGATTACCGCTCGTCTGAACGTCCACATGCGGCCGGAAGACCCCGGTCCGCTGAAGGACAAGAAGACCAAGGCGGAACTGACCGCGCAATATTCCTCGATCATTGACGACGGGATGCAGAATCTCAACAAGGCGCTGGAGATCGACAAGGAATACGAAGACGCCATGGTGTATCTGAGCCTGCTGATCCGGGAGCGCGCCGATTTGCTGGACGACGCCAACGAATATAAGAAGCAGATCGAGACGGCTGACAACTGGCAGCAAAAGGCTCTGGATACCAAGAAAGCCAAAGCCGCGCGCCAGCCGGCCGCCGGCGGCATCACCACCGACGCCAAGTAGTTCGCTTCCGGCACGCACGCTTGTGCCAGGACGCTACACTATAAGTATCCATGCTGTCTCCAGCGCCGTCTGACGCACGGCCCGACGCGATCGCGACGGTGGCCAGCCCGGTCGAGCGCCTCTTTACGGAACTGGAGGCCCGGGTGAGGGAACTGCGTCCCAACGAAGACCTGGCTCCTCTCGAAAAAGCCTACCGCTTCGCCGCCGAACGCCACGAAGGCCAGAAACGGGCTACCGGCGAGCCCTACATGATCCATCCGCTCATGGTCACCCGCCAGCTGGCCGACATGCACCTGGACATGACCTGCCTGGAAACCGGGCTGCTGCACGACGTGGTGGAAGACACCTCGGCGACCATCGAGGAGATCCGCAAGAACTTCGGTGAAGATGTTGCCCGCCTGGTGGACGGCGTCACCAAGCTGAGCAAGTTGAACCTCGCCAGCCGCGAAGAACGCCAGGCCGAGAGCGTCCGCAAGATGCTGCTGGCGATGGTCAACGACATCCGCGTGATCCTGGTGAAAATGGCCGACCGGTTGCACAACCTGCGCACGCTGGGGTCGCTTCCACGGGAGAAACAGGAGCGCATCGCGCAGGAGACCATCGAGATTTACGCCCCTATTGCGCATCGGCTGGGAATGGGCAAGATTCGTGGCGAGCTGGAGGATTTGTCGTTCCAGTATCTGGATCCCGAGGCCTCGGCGGAGCTGCTCAAGGAGTTCGCGGCGTCGCACTCTACCAACGAAGCCCTGCTCCAGGAAATCAAGCATACCGTCGAAGTGCATCTGGCTCGCGAAGGGATTCCGGCGCGCGTCGAAACCCGCGTCAAACGCGCCTATTCGGTGTACCAGAAGCTCAAGCGGCAAAAGATTACGTTGGATCAGGTTTACGATCTGCTGGCGGTCCGCATCATCACCGATTCGGTGAAAAACTGCTATGCGGCGCTGGGCGTGATCCACAACGAATGGCACCCGATTCCAGGGCGGATCAAGGATTTCATCGCCATTCCGCGCCCGAACCTGTATCAATCGCTGCACACTTCCGTGATGGGTCCCGGCGGGCGCCACTTTGAAGTGCAGATCCGCACGGACGAAATGCATCGCATCGCCGAAGAGGGCATCGCGGCGCATTGGAAGTACAAGGAGGGCAGGAAGGGCGCGCAGGCGGGCGACGACCAGCGCATCGCTTGGCTGCGCCAACTGGTGGAATGGCAGCGCGATATGCGCGATCCCGGAGAGTTCATGTCGACCCTCAAAGTCGACCTGTATCCCGAAGAAGTTTACAGCTTCACGCCCATGGGCAAGGTGATCGTGCTGCCGCGCGACGCGACGCCCATCGATTTCGCGTACGCCATCCATTCCGACGTCGGCAATCATTGCACCGGCGCGAAGGTCAACGGACGCATCGTGCCGTTGAAATCGCCGCTGCACAATGGCGACGTGGTGGAAATCCTCACGCAGTCGAACCAGATGCCGTCGAAGGACTGGCTCGCCGTGGTCAAGACTTCGAAGGCGCGCAACAAGATCAAGCACGTCATCAACACCACGGAACGTGCCAAAGCCATCGAAATCGGCCAGAAATACTTGCAGCTGGAAGCGCGTCGCCTGGGCGTGAGACTGGGCGACATCACCAAGGCGCAGCTTGAATCGGTCGCATCCGAATACGGCTACGGCAAGATGGAGGACCTTCACGCGGCGCTCGGCTACGGAAAATTTTCCCCGCGGCAGATCCTGCAAAAGCTCGCGCCGGACCAGGTGCTTCCGGAGCCTGCGCCCGAACCGGTCGCGCCGGCACATATGCCAGTCCCTGCCGGCCAACAGGACCTGGTCATCAAGGTGAAGGGCATCGACGACCTGATGGTGTATCGCGCCAAGTGCTGCAACCCAATCAAAGGCGAGCCCATCGTTGGATACGTGACGCGCGGAAAAGGCGTCGCAGTGCATTCGCTGAACTGCACCAACGTCCAGAACCTGATGTATGAACCTGAGCGAAAGATCGACGTCGAATGGACTCGGAGTACCGACGGCGCCTTCCCGGTGAAGATGATGATCCACACCGAAGACAAGCCCGGCATGCTCAATCAGCTCACCACGGCGCTGGTGAATGAACAAACCAACATCCGGAGTCTCGAAGCGCGCACCGATGGCGCGCCGGAAGACGCCGTGATCGACATCACGGTCGAAGTCCGCGACAAGAAGCAACTTGAAAAGGTGATCAGCGCGATTCGCCGCATCTCCGGAGTGAGAGATATCGAAAGAGTGAACCAGTGACCGTGATAGCAGAGCCCGAACACATCGCCATTTCCAAATCGAAAGGCATCAAGATCGACTGGAAAGACGGCCATCACAGCGATTATCCCCTTGCCTATTTGCGCGACGAGTGTCCTTGTGCGACCTGCACCGGCGCGCATGGAACGGAGCCGCAAAAGTCGGACTATTCGTCGTCGCCGTCGACTCCGTTCCAGATGTTCAAGCCGACGCTGAAGATGCTAAGCGTCGAGCCGGTGGGTCAATACGCGATCCGGATCGATTGGTCGGATGGGCACAATACTGGGATTTATTCGTTCGATCATTTTCGAAAGATTTGCCCGTGCGCCGAGTGCAGGACTTCCAGGCCGTGAAATTCGAGCAGCCGAGACGAGAAATCCTATTCGAAGGTTTCAACGTAGAACAAATTCTGTCTCTTCCCAATGAGCAGATAGAAGCGCTCGTGCTTACCGGAGAACCCAACGTATTCAGGATTGGATCCGCGACAATTCTGGGCGAAATTCAGAATCACGGAAAATCGGTTAATCATCGAACTCGCGCAAATCGAGCAGGGAGGGGAGGGAGTTCTACCGGCGCTCAGTTCGCTCTCAAGGCGTTTCGCCACCATCCGAAGGCTGACCGCAATTGAGTGGATTGTCCACGCCGTCCATTGCGGTCATCCAAACTTGAAGCTCCGACGTGTTCTAGTAAAAAGAGGATTCGTAATTCAGGACGTGCCCGGGTCCGGGGAAGCTTACCACTTCATCGATTGTTTGGACGTCTGACTAGGACTGCCACACGACTCGACCACTCACAACCGTGGCTACCGGACCGCCCTTAAACGTCCGCCCGTCGAACGGCGAATTACGGCTCTTTGAGAACGATTTATTGACGTCGTAAGTCCACTCACGATCCGTCGAAAAAATCGTGACGTCCGCCACAGCGCCCACAGCTAAAGTTCCGCGATCGAGGCCGAGAATCCTTGCAGGACCCCTCGTGAACAACTCGACCATCCGCATCAAACCAACCTTGCCGGGATGCACCAGTTCCTCCAGCGCGATCCCGATCGCCGTCTCCAGCCCCAAAATTCCGAACGGGCACTTTTCGAACTCCTGCATCTTCTCCGAGCCTGGATGCGGCGCATGATCGGTGGCGATCGCATCGATTGCGCCACTCACGATTCCATTCACTACCGCGCCGACGTCGCACTTCGAACGCAACGGAGGCTTCATCTTGTAGTTCGAATCGTATGGAGCCATGTCCGAATCCGCGATGGCCAGATGATGCGGCGTCGCCTCGGCGGTTACAGCCAACCCACGAGCCTTTGCAAATGCGACCATCTCCACTGCATGCCGCGACGAAATATGGGCGACGTGATACCGTGCGCCGGTCAACTCTGCCAGTAGAATATCGCGCGCGACCATCACGTCTTCTGACGCCGCCGGAATCCCGCGCAATCCGAGCCGCACCGATTCGAGGCCCTCATGCATGTCGCCGCCGGCGCTAAGATGCAGGTCCTCGCAATGATCGATCACCGGAATTCCGAAACTGCGGGCAAACTCCATCGCCCGCCGCATCACGCGAGCGTTCATTACCGGACGCCCGTCATCGGAAATCGCGACCGCACCGGCCTGCTTCATTGAGCCGATAGACGCCAGCTCTTCACCCGCGCTTCCTTTGGTGATTGCACCTATTGGAAAGACGTTCACGACCGCGTGCTTCCGGGCTTTTTCGATGATGTAGCTGGTGACCGTCGCGTTGTCGTTTACCGGCGACGTATTCGGCATGGGACATATCGAAGTGAATCCGCCTGCCGCGGCCGCGCGCGATCCCGATTCGATGGTTTCCGCATGCTCGAATCCTGGCTCGCGCAGATGCACATGCATGTCGATGAATCCGGGTGCGACGATCAGCCCGGAAGCGTCGAACACCTCGTCTCCCGAAAGGCCCGGGCCGACGCCGCGAATGACGCCGTTCTCGATCAATACGTCCGCGACACCGTCAAACCGTGACGCCGGATCGATTACGCGACCGTTCTTAATTACGAACGTCACCCAGAACCCTTTCGAGTACGGCCATTCTCACTGCGATCCCATTCTCCACTTGATTCAGAATCACCGACCGCTGCGAATCCGCAACCTCCGATGAAATCTCCCGCCCGCGATTGATAGGGCCCGGATGCATCACAATCACGTTGGATTTCGCCAATTCCAGATGCTCCAGCCTTAGTCCGTAAAATCCAAAATACTCGCTCGCTGGAAATGCGGCTTCGTGCTGCCGTTCGAGCTGGACGCGCAGCATCATGATGACGTCGGCATTGCCGATCGCTTCACGCATGTCAGTGGTTAAGAGAACGCCCGGGGCGATCTGCGTCAGCTCAACGGGCAGCAGCGACGCAGGTCCGCACAGCACGATCTGCGCGCCGAACTTCGAGAGTAGGTACACGTTGGATCGTGCCACACGGCTATGCGCGATGTCTCCGATAATCGCGACTCGGATCCCTTCAAGAGGTTTCCCGCGATCGAGGATCGTCCTCGCGTCGAGCAGCGCCTGCGTAGGATGCTCATGCGTGCCGTCGCCAGCATTGATGATCGGCGTTTCCAAATGCCGCTGCAGAAAGTGCGGCGCGCCGGAGGCCGCGTGACGCATAATGATCGCGTCCGGCCGCATCGCCGCCAGCGTGTTCAAGGTATCCACCAGCGATTCGCCCTTGGAAACGCTGGACGCCTGCGCAGTAATCGAGATCGTATCCGCGCCCAGCCGCTTCGCCGCGATCTCGAAACTGGTCCGGGTCCGTGTGGACGCTTCGAAGAACAAGTTCACCACCATGCGGCCGCGCAGCAGGTCGAGCTTACGCGGCCTTGGTTCGCGCGGCTGAAAATCCCGCGCGCGGTCCAGAATCGCCTGAATCTCCTCACGCGTCAGGTTTTCGATCCCCAACAGTCCTGTCACACACTCTGCTCCGCGACTTTTTCCACTAACAGCACTTTCTCCATCCCGTCGATTTCGTTGAATTTCACTTCGATGATTTCGTTGGCCGTCGTTTGCACCATCCGCCCAACGTAACTGGCTTCGATGGGCAGCTCTCGCCATCCGCGGTCGATCAGCGCCAGCAACTGCACTCGCGCGGGCCTGCCCTTTTCGAACAGGGCGTCGAGTGCCGCGCGGATGGTTCGTCCGGTATATAGGACGTCATCCATCAAAATGATGTCTCGCGCCTGTATGGAGAAAGGAATATCGGTCGCATTTAAGACCGGAGCAGTCCCTACCGTGGAAAGATCGTCGCGATAGAGATTAATGTCGAGAATCCCAACCGGGATCGTGCGGCCTTCCAGCGCTTCGATCTTCTTGGCCAGCCGTTGTGCCAGCGGCACGCCCCGGCGGCGGATACCGATGAAGGCCAATGTGTCCAGATGTTCGGTGCGCTCCAGAATCTCGTGCGCCAGCCGGACCAGGGTCCGGTCGATTTCGGAAGCGCTCATCAGTTGAGTTTTTTCACGCGTGGCAGCCATGGCAGGTAAACGCTCCAGGTTAACATATCGGTCATGGCGCGGCCCGGCTAGTAGCGCTTCAATCGAGCTCGAATACTGCGCGCCAGCTTCTCGATCTCCTCCGTCTGCTTGATGTTCTTCACTGAAACGATATTCTTGTCGCTCTTCTCGAGATCCGATTTGAGATCCTGGGCGATTTTCGCGAGATCGATGGCTTCCTGCACATTCTTCTGGTGGTCGGCTTTGATAATTTCATCGCGTTGAGATTTCCCGTTTGGAAACCGCAGGTCTTCTTCGGAATCCGGCGGCGCGCCCCGTCCTCGCGGCACGGGCGTTTGCGCGAAACACACGCACAGGGCTAATAGTGAAAGAAATAGGCGCTTCATCACCTACAATGATACAAATCCGGATGAAAGCGCTGGCCGTCCTATTTGTCTTCATCTTTCCCGCTGCCGCGGCCGAGTTGGAACTGCGCTATGCGACGCTCGAACGCATCATCGCCGAACAGCTTTTTACGCAGGAAGGCCGCCATTACGTCCGTGGAAACAAGTCCACGCGATGCCAGTTCGCCTATCTTGAAACTCCGCATATCGATGCTGATAACGGCCGCCTGCGTGTCAAAGCGCGTTTCAGCGGACGTTCCGCGCTGGATGTCTTCGGCGGCTGCGTCGGTCTCGGCGATTCTTTCGACCTCACGCTCACTGCGGTGCCTGCGATGAAGAACGGCGCCATCGTGTTCAATGACGTGAGCGTCAGCACGCCCAAGGACTCTTACTACATCCGCCGCGTTCGTGTGGCGCTTGCGCGCAGTATTTCCAAGGATTTCAAGATCGAAGTGCGCGACCATGCCCGCGCGTTGATGGCCCCGGCCGGGGAGCTCACTGCGTTCGATCTGGCGGAGATCCGTGTGACGCCGGATTCGCTGGTGCTGGTGATCGAGTTCAAACTCGTCGTAAAGTAAAAGATTGATCAACGTCGGCATCATCGGTCTTGGCAACGTCGGCGCGGGAGCGCTCCAGATCCTGCAGGAGAACGCCGATCAGATTGCGTTGAAGCTCGGGTTCCGGTTGTGCGTACGCGCCGTGTGCAGCCGCAATCTCGAGAACAAGCCAGCGACGAACGGGGCGCTCCGCACCACGGACTGGCGCGAAGTGGTGGCCCATCCCGACATTCACATCGTCGCCGAACTGATCGGTGGCACGACGATAGCGCGCGAAGTGATCGACGCTGCCATCGCCAACGGAAAATCCGTAGTCACTGCGAACAAGGAATTGATGGCGCGGTGCGGTGCCGACCTATACGACCGTGCCATCGCCGCGCGCGTCAACATCGCAATGGAGGCCAGTGTTGCCGGCGGCATCCCCATTCACGCCGTGCTGCGCGAAGGAATTTCCGGCGATCGCATCACCACGCTTTACGGGATTCTCAACGGAACTTGCAACTACATCCTTACGGAGATCGAACGGCGTGGCGCTGGATTCAATCAGGTGCTCGTGGAAGCGCAGCAGGCCGGATACGCCGAAGCCGATCCCTCCGCCGACGTCGATGGTTTCGATGCACGCTCCAAACTCGCGATTCTCTCCGCGCTCGCATTCGGCGAACGGATCGTTCCGGAGGACATCTACACCGAAGGCATTCGCCGGATCATGCCGGTCGATTTCGCGTATGCGCACCAGCTTCATCACACCATCCGTTTGATCTGCTCCGCGCGCCAAACTTCGTCCGGCTTGATACTGTCTGTGCGCCCGTCCCTGATTCCGCAATCGACCATTCTCGCGGGTGTTCGTGGGGCGTATAACGCGGTTTGGGTGCGCGGAAAATACGGCGCCGATACTTTTTATTACGGACGCGGGGCGGGTGCGCATCCCACTGGCGTCGCGGTGGTCAGCGATCTGATGCGCGTCGGACGCGAAATCCGCAGCGGCAGCCCGGAGCGTGTTTCTCCGTTCGCCCATGCACGGCTCGGCGAATACATGCCCATCCCCATCGCGCTGAACGAATCCGCGTACTATCTCCGTTTCCGTGTGGAGGATCGTCCGGGTATCATCGCCCAGCTCGCCGCTGCGCTGGCTGCGGAGAAGATTTCCATCGATTCTGTTTTGCAGCTTCCCCAGGAAAACTGGCGCGATCTGCCCTTCGTCATCACAGTCGAGCCTGCCACCGAAGAATCCGTCCGCGCCGCCGTTGCACGCATGGCGGAGCTAAACTTCTTAGTCGAGCCCCCGCTCGCAATGCCCATGGAGAAATCGCTATGAAGACGTTTGCAGCTCTCTTGCTTTTCGCCGCGACCGCGTATCCGCAGGCCGCCGCCGAGGTCAACAAAGCTTACAAGACCAAGGAAGGCCGTGACAAGGTCGCCACCACGCTGGATAATCCCAACCGCGACAAGAATCAAAAACCGGAAGAGATCGTCGCCCTGATGGAGATTAAACCCGGCATGACCGTTGCCGATGTCGGAACCGGAACCGGCTACATGCTTGCGTTCCTCAGCAAGGCCGTGGGAGCGTCCGGCAAGGTTGTGGGTGAGGACATTGCCGACGATTTTCTCGAACGCGCCCGCGCCAAACTCAAAACCGAAAAACTCACCAACATCGATTTGATTCTCGGAACGGATACCGATCCCAAACTCCCGGCGAATTCCGTCGATCGCGAATTGGTCCTCGACGTCTATCATCACTTCGACTATCCCGACAAGATGCTCGCGAACCTGGGACGCGCGCTCAAGCCCGGCGGCCGCCTGGTGATCGTCGACTTCTACAAAAAGGATCGGCCCGATCACATCCGTCTGGAGCGAGAGGACGTCATCAAAGAAATCGAGTCGAACGGTTATCGTCAGGTTTCTTCGCGCGAACATGCCGGCAACAATCAATACATGGTGACTTTCGAAAAACGATGAACCTTCTTGACGAACTCGAGCGCCGCGGCGCCATTGCGGACGTCACGGATCGCGCGGCTCTCGACCAGCTTCTCTCCTCGGGCCAGCAGAACATCTATATCGGTTTCGATCCGACGGCCGACAGCCTGCACGTCGGAAGCCTGTTACCCGCACTGATGCTTGCCCGATTCCAACGCGCCGGACATCGTCCCATTGTGCTCGTTGGTGGAGCTACTGGAATGGTGGGTGACCCGAGTGGACGCAGCGCTGAACGCCAGCTCCAGACCATCGAATCCATCCGCGCCAACGTCGAAGGCATCAAGAATCAACTTGCTCGCTTCTTCCAATTCGAAGGTGATGCCGCCGCCATCGCCGTCAACAACTACGATTGGACGCACAGCGTTAGTTATCTGGGGTTCCTCCGCGACGTCGGAAAACACTTCACTGTGAACCATATGCTCGCTAAGGAATCCGTCCGCAGCCGCTTGGAGGATCGCGAGCATGGCATTTCTTACACCGAATTCAGCTACATGCTGCTTCAAGCGTTCGATTTTCTGCACTTGTTCGACAAGCATGCCTGCCGCATTCAGGGCGGGGGCAGCGATCAATGGGGAAACATCACGGCGGGCATCGAGCTGATCCGCAAAAAGACCGGCGGCCAGGCTTTCGGAATTACGTTTCCTCTATTGACGACCAGCTCGGGCGAAAAGTTCGGCAAGTCCGCCGGAAATGCAATTTGGCTTGACGCAAACAAAACCAGTCCATACCAGTTTTATCAATACTGGATCAATACTGACGACCGCGATGTCGAGCGATTTCTAAAGCTCTTCACGTTCCTCGGCCTGGACCAGGTCGCCGAGATCATGGAGCATCCGCACGAACAGCGCGTCGCGCAGAAACTCCTTGCTGCGGAAGTAACGCGACTGGTTCACGGCGACGAAGCGCTGGCGCAAGCCGAGAAGGCTTCCGAAGTTTTATTCGGCGGCGAAGTTGCGGGCCTTACCGACAAAGACCTTGCCGAAATTTTCACCGACGTACCGTCCTTCGAAATCGATTTGGCCACACCGGTCAAGATCACTGACGCGCTGGTGCGCGCGGGCGCGGCTAAGTCCAAAGGCGAGGCCACGCGATTGGTAGCAGGCGGAGGCGTGTATTTGAACAATCATCGGGTGGAAGCGGCCGACACGCAGATCCGCCGCGAAGATCGCGCATCGGAAACCATGTTGATCCTGCGCGTCGGTAAGAAATCCTACTACCTGGGCAGGGTCAGTACTTGAAAAAATCAACTGGGTCGAGCGATGTAAACTTCCAGCTCTTCCCCCGCTTCTCGATGGTGCACTTCAGCACCTGCCGTCGTGGACGCTGATCCTGAACTTCAAGCACCCAATCCAGTTCCAGCATGCGCTTTCGCTCGTCTCCGGAATCGCTGACGATCTCGATTGCCGACCCGACCTCGGCCCTCGCCACCAGCGCCTCCACATACTCGCGCAACGTCGCGTACCCCGGCATCGTGCGCTCGAAATGATCGAGAAATTCCCGCGGCCCGTCGTCATGAGCGTTCGCGAGCACGGTCGCAGTCCCGCGCAGAAACTGGACGACGTCGGACGGCGTTTGTGCGATCGCGGCCGCGCAAAGAAATAACGCAGCGGCGCTACGTGCGATAGCTCCCATTAATTCGAATGTACTCTTCCGTAAAATCACAGGTCCAGAATCGCGTCTTGCCGCGCCCGCCGCCGCGAATCGAAAACCGGATCGCGCACTCGGCCTGGTCCAGCTTCTCCTTCATGTCATCTTCTGAAAACTTCGACGCGACACCCGACCGGCACACGCTTACGCCCTGCAGCGCGATCTCGACCGCTCGCGGATCGAATGCCACACCGGCCGTTCCCGCCGCTGAAAGGATGCGCCCCCAGTTCGGATCCGATCCCGCGATCGCCGTCTTCACCAGTGGAGAATTCGCAATCGCGCGCGCGATCTTCTCCGCCGCCCCGTCGCTCGATGCACCTTCCACGTCGATGGTCACCAGCTTCCGCGCCCCTTCGCCATCCCGCACGATTTGCGTCGCCAGCGATTCGAGTACTTCGGTCAAGCCTGCCTCAAACTTCTTCAATGCCGGCCGCTTCCCCGACGCGCCGTTCGCCAACACTGCCACCATGTCGTTGGTCGAGGTGTCGCCGTCCACCGAAATCCGGTTGTAGCTCTTCTCGATGGCTCTTTGCAGCATCGCCCGCAGCTCGGCCGGTGCGATCGCTGCGTCCGTCATCACGAACCCTAATGTCGTCGCCATACGCGGATGAATCATTCCAGAACCCTTGGTCATTCCCGCGATCCCCGGAACGAACGCCGTTTTCACGCGCGTGTCCGTGGTCAGGATCGCCGATGCAGCATGCTCAAAACTTTCCGTGTCCAGCCCCGCGACCAGCCTCGGCACGGCATCGACGATTAATTGCGCATCCAACTCGACCCCGATCACTCCCGTCGATGCAGGCAGCACTTCCTGATCCTTGATCCCTAATCCCTTGGCGACTGCCCGTATGCACTCGCCCACCACGCGTTCCCCGGTTCGCGTGGCGCAATTCGCATTCCCGGCATTCACCAGGAGGGCTCGCACACGGCCACGAGCATTCTTCCGTGCGACTTCCACCGGTGCGGCCACCACGCGATTCGTGGTGAATACCGCAGCGCACGACGCCGGCGTATCCGAAACGATCAGCGCCAGATCGTCTTTGGCGATCTTGCGGATTCCCGCGAACGTCGACGCGTAGCGATAACCCAGCGGCAGTTTCACCCGAGCACCTCCACCCGATGTCCACTCAAGAACGCCGCAGCGCTCATCCTCTTTTTGCCCTCCGGTTGCACCTCGATCACTTCCAGCAATCCTTCGCCGCACCCCACTCGAAATCCGCTATCGACCGCGCCCGCGGGCATGGATCCCTCAACCGCGCGAGCCTTCCAGATCCCCAGCTTTTTTCCACTCGCGAACGTGTAGCATCCCGGCCACGGCTGAAATCCCCTGACCCGATTCGCGATCTCCCCCGCCGGCCGCGTCCAATCGATCAGCCCGTCTTCTTTCTTGAGAATCGGAGCCAGCGTCGCCTGGGAATCGTTTTGCGGATCTGGTGTGATACGCGGCAATTCATCGAGCGTTCGAGCCAGTAGATCCGCGCCAGCCACTGCCAGCCGATCGCTTAACTCGACCGCGGTTTCCTCCGCGCCAATCTGTGTTTCCCACTTGAGCAGCATGTCTCCCGTGTCGAGTCCCGCATTGATGCGCATGGTCGTTACGCCGGTTTTCGTTTCTCCCCGCGCGATGGCCCACTGGATCGGTGCTGCCCCGCGATACTTCGGGAGCAACGACGCGTGCACGTTGATGATCCCCAGCGGCGATATATCCAGAATCGATTGCGGAATGATTTGTCCATACCCCACCACGATCATCAGATCCGCTTTCCATTCCCTCAGTTCGTCCACCGCTCCGCGAATCTTCAGCGGCTGGCGGACGGGAAGCCCCAATCGCAGCGCCGCTTCCTTCACCGCGGGCATCGCCATCTCCTGACCGCGTCCGCGAGGCCGGTCGGGCTGCGTATAGACCGCCACCACTTCCTTTGCCACCCGGTTGAGCGACGGCACCGCAAACGCCGGCGTCCCCAGGAACACGATTACAGCCACTCGCCAGCCTTTTGCAGCTTCCGGATCCGCCGCCGGATTAAATCACGCTTCAGCGGACTGATGTGGCTGATGTACAGCCGCCCGTTCAAGTGATCTGTCTCATGCAGAAACGCGCGAGCCAGCAAATCCTCCCCGGTTTTCTCGAACTCCTCACCCTTCACATCGCGCGCCCGCACCGTGACCTTATTTGCACGCGTCACCTGTTCCCGAAACGTCGGAATACTTAGACATCCTTCTTCGCTGGTCTGCGACCCTTCGCGCCCCACGATCTCCGGATTGATCAGCACGATCTTCTGCTCCGGATCCTCGCCGGTCGAAATGTCGATCACCGCGATCCGCTTTCCGATTCCAATCTGCGGCGCTGCCAGTCCCACGCCGCGCGCAGCGTACATCGATTCGAACATGTCGTCCACCAGCTTGTGCAGCTCCGGCGTATCGAATTCCGTGATGGGCTCCGCGTTTTCCTCCAGCACCGGTTGCCCGTACCTCACAATCGGATAGATCATCAGAAATTCTTCACCTGTTCCAGATATCCTTCGTAGTTCCTCTTCATTTCCCCCAACGAATCTCCGCCAAATTTCTCGATCATCGCTCCGGCGAGCACCAGCGCGACCATAGCTTCGCCGATCACGCCTGCTGCCGGAACCACGCAAACATCGCTTCGTTCATAGGCGGCCAGCGCCGGTTCGCGCGTGATCAAGTCCACGCTTTCTAGCGGCCGCCGAAGCGTCGAGATGGGTTTCAACATTCCTCTGACCACCACGTCTTCACCGTTAGTCATCCCGCCTTCGAGCCCGCCGGCCCGATTCGCACCCCGTGTGAAGCGCCGTTCGTCGCGTTGATAGTGAATCGTGTCCTGCACCTTCGATCCGAAGGATGCAGCGCCTTCCGCCGCGAATCCCACCTCGACGCCTTTCACCGCCTGCATCGATACGATCGCCTGCGCCAGCCGCCCGTCCAGCCGCGAGTCCCATGTCACGTGCGATCCCAAACCAGGGGGCATGCCATGCGCCATCACCTCGAAAACACCGCCGATGGTGTCACCCGTCCGGTACGCCTGATCCACTAAAGCCTTCATACGCTGCTCGGCTTGGGAGTCCACACAACCCAGTAGCACTTCGTCGCGGCGGCTCAGTTCGATCAATTCCGAAAAAGTAGCCGGGCGCTCCAGCCGCGCGTCACCGATCGCGATCACGTGGCTCAGCACCGAGATTCCGAACTCCCCCAACAGCGCTTTGGCCAGCGCCCCGACGGCAACCCGAGCGGCCGTCTCTCTGGCGCTCGCGCGTTCCAGGATGTAGCGTGCGTCGGAAAAATTGTATTTGATGGCGCCCGCCAGGTCGGCGTGTCCCGGGCGTGGACGCGTCACCGGTTTCTTCTTGTCGTCGGCGCCCTCGGCATCTTCCACCGGAAGAGCTTCCGTCCAGTTTTTCCAGTCCTTGTTATCGATGACGATCGCGACCGGCGACCCGATGGTTTTCGAATGACGCACGCCGCTTACCACCCGGGCTTGGTCCGATTCGATCTTCATCCGCCCGCCGCGGCCATAACCCTGCTGGCGCCGCCAAAGCTCGCGGTCCAGAGCCTCGATCGACACCGGTATTCCCGCGGGCAGGCCGCTTAGTGTCGCCACCAGGCACTCGCCGTGCGATTCTCCGGCTGTCTCGAATCGAAGCATGGGAAATCATATGTTACAAGGTGCCACTACTCGGATGCCAGTCTGGCGAAAGTGGGATCTGAGCTACACAAAAGAAACGAGCCGCGAAGCAGGTTCGCGGCTCGCCAAAGTTCGAAATCGAGAGCTGTCTCAGCCGTTGCCGGCGACCAGGCAGGAGGTAACCTTGGAAAAAATCGCACTGATGGTGGGGCCCACCCACTGCGGCAGGAAAGCGCCTGCAGCCATCGAGATACTGGCCGCCAACAGCGCATACTCAATTAGATCCTGGCCGCTACGGTCCAGCTTCAGCCGTCGCCCCGCCAGATAAAAGGTCACCATTTTCATCACCTCGGAAAGCTTCTCACTGCTCGATACCATCTTGCAGAAAATTGCTGCGTCACACAAGCGATATTTGACCGTAGGGGAATCCTGGCGAAAGCCCTTACGTATGCGTTCTAGAGTGAAATACGACTGGTGAATTAGGAGATTCCCCCTAGGGATTTGTTTGTGCCGGATACCGTAACACCGTGAAATTTCGAAGAATGATGTTGTCGGTAGTAGTACCAGACATTAAGCCCCTCAGGGAAATAGTTACATTCTGGGTAATATCTTCGGATGCGTTCCCCACTCCTGCCGCGAGTCCCAGGCTCGCACCCCAGCTCTCCGCGTTCCATGCCTGCGCCCCGGCGTACAAACCCACCGTGATGCGCCCCGTCAATCCCACCTCGCCGCTAGCGCCGGCGCGGGACAATACGGTCGTTCCACCCCAGTGGATCTCTCCCGTGAATCCCGCAGTCGATCCGGCGTGGGCATATTGAAATTGCACCTCGATGCGATCGCCCGCTCCCAGCAGCCCGGCAGGAATGGTGCAACTGCCCAGCTGGGTCATGGAAGTAGCCGCTGTGCTCGCTCCGGGGCTGCTGCAAACCACCTGCGAGGCGGTCAGCGTTCCCAGTGGATTCAGTGGGTTCGCATAGCGGTAGCTTGCCACCAGCGAATCCCCCACCTGGGGCGTGGCCACTAGAAAAAACGTCACGACATTGGCGTTCAGGTTGTAGTCCGTGCCGAGTTTCATGAGCAGGCCGTTGCGGTACAGGTCGAGGCTGGCTGGTGGAGACGGCGCGAACACTACGGTGAACACCGTGTTTGACCCGTTCACGGCTCCTGTGGGTATTTCGCCATCGGAAAACAGCGGCAGGATCCCGCCTCCACTCGATCCGCACGGACCCGAACTCCCGTCCACCCGTACGCAATCGCTTAGGTTTCCGACGGCGCCGTCGATCTGTCCCGACGTGTTGATCACCGCCGTGCGTCCTATGGCGAATCCGACGCCTTCTTGAGGGCGGATCGCCAACTGGTTGACCAGCCCGATGACGTCCGAGATCTGTATGGGGGTGGTCACCGGCGGCGGCCCCACCACCGTTCCTTGCGAAACGCGGACGTCGCGTACACGCAGAATCAGGCTGCTCGGCGGTACGGCCCACACTTCGGTGAACTGATTCCGACCCGCGCTGTTGTAGGTGATGTTGTATTGCGCGCCCGCCGATGCCGTCGTCGTCGGCACCAGCGCGACCTTCAGAACGCCATTGACGATCGGAACGATCAGGTGCGCGGTCGCAATGCTCGACGTATCGCCGCCCAGAAAGCTCAAGTAATCGATGAACATCGTCCCGTTGAACCGCGTTCCGTCGGCGCGATAGATAATATCCTGAATCTTGGTCAACGCGGGCTGTCCCGCAGCCATGGCCGTCACCACTAGCAGCATCACCGCCGACCGTCTCAAACTGAGCATCCGACTCGCCTCCCAGCGTCTTCAGTCTAGAGCGGCATCCTCTCGATCCTTGCCGCACGAAACGTCAAACCTTAAGAATTTACAGAGGATATTAGGCACGAGTCGAATGAATCCGGGAAACTCGATCCTGGCTTGGGCCTGAAACACGCCTAGGGATCTATGAAATCTGCCGCCCCGGTGAGTGGGATACTAAACTGGAAACATGAGCGTCCCGAAGATCCTCCTGACAGCCGAGGAGTTCGACAACTACCCGTTCGAGGAAGACAAGCGCTACGAACTCGACGAGGGAGAGTTGATCGAAATGACCAGGCCAGCTTACAACACAACCGTGTCCTGAAGAATCTATTGGTCGAACTCGAACTCTATTTTCGCGCGAATCCGACCGGCGAAGCCCTCATCTCCGAGAACCTTTACGCACTTTCTCCGTTGACGCGTAGAGCGCCGGATGTGGCGGTGATTCTTGGAAATCGGCATGAAGAGCTGAGGAACGCAAAAGTCATCCCAATCATTCCCGAGATCGCCGCCGAGGTGCTTTCACCCAGCGAAACGCCCCGCATGATTCACCGCAAGCTGAAACAGTATTTCGAGGCCGGCGTGAAGGAAGTCTGGCTTATCGACCCCGAATCGCGCGAAGTCGAGATCTGGACCGGGCCGCGTCTGCCGGAACACGAACTGGCCGGCTCAGCCGCAATTACGTCCCCACTACTCCCCGGTTTCGCGCTGCCGCTCGAAGAGTTGTTTTCTTAATCCTCGCTCGCTGAAAGCCTTTGTTCCTCTTCGTATTCGAACTTGCGGACGTTGCGCAGGCACTCCGAAAGCGCTCCCATCAGCGTGTTGCTCCATCCGCATGGTCGGAAGGGCGCGGTTCCCTGGTTCAGCTCGACATCGGTCTGCGCGAAAAACGTCAGGTCGCCGATTTCGGGAGTGGCATACTCCCACACCGTGATCCGCATCTCCACCGGACCCGACGGGTGCTGTTTCTTTACCGAAAAAAGGTGCAGTTTCGCGAGCTGTTCCGATGGTTCCCGCTGCACGTACTTCCAATCGCTCATGGAGTCTCCCTCAGGAGAGTATAAACCGGCCGTACTATGCGCGGGAAACAGGACCGCTAGAACTTTCCTGATCCCGAAGGTCTATAGGCGGTCGCGCGCCCGGCTCGCATAGTGGATCTACTCATGAAATCGGTGTTGCTCCTCTCTCTCGAACTCAAGTCCGGCAGGCAATCGGAGGTCTGCCGGGTACTTGAGTTGGCCGATCATTATCGTATTCATGCTATGTGGCAAGTGTCCGATCAAGAAGAGCGTGACGACGCGACCGTCGACGCGATTCTGGGAACCCCCGGCCAGGAGATCTACAGCGGCTCGAATCGCGAAACTTCCGGCGAAGCGTATGTAGTGCGCAGAGCCGGCTGGAGCGTGTTTGAATTTTTCCAGTTGCAGCGTATTTTCGCCAAGCTAGACCGTGCCACCAGAGCCGGAAGTGTCTGCCGCCTCCGCGTCGACCTGCGGGAACTCGAAGCGGGTACGTGCCTGGACAGCCTGAAGCAGATATTCGCCCACTTCGCCTGGCTCCGCGATCACGGCAGGATGGTCAGTCTGACGCCCGCTGAATTGGAATCCCGCAGTCATCAGGCCGCCGCAGCAAGTTCTTTGACGATCTCGCCCACAAACGATTTCGCGTCGCCGAACAGCATCAGCGTCCGGTCCATGTAGTACAGCTCGTTGTCGATTCCCGCGAATCCCGGATTCATGCTGCGCTTGATCACCATCACGGTGTGCGCCTTATCGACGTCCAGAATCGGCATGCCGTAGATGGGGCTGTTCTTGTCGTGACGCGCCGCCGGATTCACCACATCGTTCGCACCGATGACCAGAGCCACGTCGGTTTCGCCGAAATCCGGATTGATGTCGTCCATCTCGTGGAGACGATCGTAGGGAATATCGGCTTCCGCCAGCAGAACGTTCATGTGTCCCGGCATGCGTCCGGCTACAGGATGAATCGCGAACTGGACATCGATGCCGCGTTTGGTCAGGACGTCGGTCAGCTCGCGCAGCTTGTGCTGCGCCTGCGCCACCGCCATTCCGTAGCCTGGGACCACGATCACCTTTCGCGCACTGGCCAGGATTTGCGCCGCGTCTTCCGCGGTTGCCGACCGGAAAGGTTTTTGCGACATGTGCGCCGCTACGCCTTCCTGCACCTGTCCGAACGCGCCGAACAACACGTTACCGAAGGACCGGTTCATGGCCTTGCACATGATCACCGAAAGAATAAAGCCCGACGACGCGTTCACCGCGCCCGCGATGATCAGGAGCCGGTTGCCCAGCGCGAATCCCATGGCCGCGCACGCCGCACCCGCGTAGGAATTGAGCAGGGCGATCACGGTGGGCATGTCACCGCCGCCGATGGGAAGAATCAGCAGCACGCCGAACAGCAGCGATAATCCGATGAAGGTCGGGAAAACCCAACCCACTGTGGTTCCTGCAATCATCCAAGGGCACAACCCAACTGCAAACGCGAACAGCGCCGCGTTGACCAAATTCTGTCCGCGATAGGTGAGCGGCCGCGTCGGCACGATTTCTTGAAGCTTGCCGAACGCCATGATACTCGCGGTAAATGTCAGATAGCCGAGCAACGTTTCGATGACCAGCGCAACCATGATCGCGGGCGGGATTGGAGTCCCGGCCATCGTGTAGCGATAGTATTCGGCGGTTCCCACCAGCGCCGCAGCGAACGCGCCAAACGCATGCGATAGCGCGGTTAGTTGCGGGACCGACGTCATCGGCATCAGAAACGCCAGCGGAGCCCCGATCGCCGCGCCGATCAGGAAGCTGATCAGGATCCATTCGAAACTGACCACTTCATGCCGCAGCAGTGTCCCGACCACGGCGAGCAGCATCCCGATTTCGCCCGAGAGCACTCCGCGCCGAGCCGTCACCGGTGAACTCAGCCACTTGATGGAAAGAACAAAAGAGAGCGCCGCAATGATGTAGGCGGCTTGCCAGACTCCGCCCGCCACTTCGTTCACTTCGCGGGCTCCTTCTTCTTGAACATTTTCAGCATACGGTCCGTGATCAGAAATCCGGCGACGATGTTGATGGTGGACGCGGTTACCGCGATGCATCCCAGGACTTTGCTGAGCGTGGGCGAATCGCCCGCGCCCGCGATGAGAATCGCTCCGACCACCGAGATCGCGGAGATCGCATTGGTCAGCGACATCAACGGCGTGTGCAGCAGCGGCGATACGCGGCGCACCAGTTCTAGTCCCAGCGGAACCGCCAGGACCAGCACGTATAGGCTTATTTCCAGCTCATTACTCATGCGTTGACTCCGAGCAGCGCCTGAACTTTCGCATTCACGACTTCGCCATCGCGCGCGATCAACGTGTCGCGCGTGATTTCGTCGCCCAGATCGATGTTGAGCTGTCCGTCCTTGGTGATCATGTTTTTCAAAAAGGTCACGATGTTGCGCGCGTACATCTCGCTGGCGTGCCGCGGAACCGTGGAGGCCAGGTTCAACGGTCCGAGCACCGAAACACCGTGCTCGATTACGGTCTCGCCCGGGCGCGTCACTTCGCAATTCCCACCGCGTTCCGCCGCCAAATCGACGATCACGGATCCGGGAACCATTGCGTGCACCATCTCGCGCGTCACAAGAATGGGTGCCTTTTTCCCAGGAACTGCCGCGGTGGTGATGATGACGTCCTGTTCGCGGATCACGCCCGTCATCTGCTCGCGCTGCTTGCGGATCGCATCTTCGCTGAGCGCCTTCGCATAGCCGCCTTCGCCCTCGCCTTTCTCGTCGATGGTGATGTTGACGAACTTCGCGCCCAGGCTTTCGATCTGTTCCTTCACGGCCGCGCGCACGTCGTATCCGGAAACGACCGCTCCCAGCCGTCGCGCCGTGGCGATCGCCTGCAATCCGGCAACGCCCGCGCCGATGATCAGAACCCGCGCCGGTGGCATAGTGCCGGCCGCGGTGGTCATCATCGGGAAAAGTTTCGGCAGCGCGTTGGCCGCGATCAAAACCGCCTTGTATCCGGCGATGGATGCCATGGAAGACAGTGCGTCCATCGACTGCGCGCGCGTGATGCGCGGGACAAATTCCATCGAAAATAGCGTCGCGCGAGCTTGCGCATATCGAGTCGCGATCG
The DNA here is from genome assembly GCA_035568415.1 of Bryobacteraceae bacterium. Classification (GTDB taxonomy): domain Bacteria; phylum Acidobacteriota; class Terriglobia; order Bryobacterales; family Bryobacteraceae; genus Palsa-187. Next base: position 48,245 of record DATMOC010000025.1, read on the forward strand.
TGGGATCGCTCAACGGATCGCAAAACCCGATGGCGATCTGATTGGCTGCCGCGGGTTCCTGCGGCACTCGGACGTGCAACAGGATCTGCGCGTTTTTACGTACTTCATCGGCCGAGCCGACGTGCACGCCTTTAGCGATGTAATCGTCATCGGTGAAACCGGATTCAGCGCCCGCGCCACGCTCGATCCACGTTTCAGCGCCGGATTTCTTCAATAGATCGATCACACGCGGAACCGCGGCGACGCGGCGTTCCGGCGCAACTTCTTTTAGAACACCAACGATAAGAGCCAACTCGACTGAACCCTTTCGAGAGTAGGCGCTCTTTCCAAGCGCCCGGTTACGATGTGGCCGGCGAATGCAGACCCCAAACCATCATATCTTCTTCGGGATCTCGTGGCACAGGTGGGACAGACGATCGATTTTTGTCGTCTGTCGGCCGCAAAAATGACAGACCACCAACAACGGTAGAAAAAGACAGACCACCAACAACGATGGTCTGTCCTACGGCTTTACCTAAACTCTTCTTGCAGCGCATCCAGCGCCGCCGATCCAGGACACAACTTCTCATACGGGATCTTCGACAGCGAGACTGCCGGAGTCTTATTCAACTCGTGCATGTCGGGGACGGATTCGTCCAAATACAGCAATCCCGTGACCACCTCGCCCTTGCCGTGATGCTCCTGAAGATAGTCGTACACCTTGCGCCGATCGCGCGGATCGTAATCCGGCGGAACGCCTTTGAAGCGCACCACGCTGCCATCGTGCATCGGAACGGCGACCGCGCCGTTCTGCCCGATGTCCGCCAGAATTTCCGAAGCAGGCGGCACGAAATCGGTTTCGTTCACCTTCAGCATGTTGTTGCGCGTGTAGAGATAGCTCTTGGTGGACCCGACATGATCGTTGAACGTCACGCACGGGGAAATCACGTCGACGATGGCGAATCCACGATGCGCCAGCCCGGCCTTAAGAATCGGAACCAGCTGTTCTTTATCGCCCGAAAAACTGCGCGCGATGAACGTCGCACCCAGGCTCAACCCTAGCATCACCGGATCGATGGGAGCCATTCGATTCGGCTCGCCGCGCTTGCTCTTCGAACCGACGTCGGCCGATGCCGAGAACTGGCCCTTGGTCAGCCCGTACACGCCATTATTTTCGATCACGTACAACATCTTGATGTTGCGGCGAATCGCGTGGCACATGTGACCCAGGCCGATGGAGAGCGAGTCGCCGTCGCCTGAAATTCCGATGTAGGTCAGCTCTCGATTCGCGCCGATCGCGCCGGTAGCGATCGCTGCCATCCGCCCGTGCGCGCTGTTAAATCCATGCGCCCCGCTGACGAAATACGTCGGCGTTTTCGACGAGCAGCCGATGCCGCTCATCTTTCCGATCATGTGCGGCCGGAGCGACAGCTCGAAGCACGCGCGGACAATCGCGGCGGTCACCGAATCGTGCCCGCAGCCCGCGCACAAGGTCGACATCGAGCCTTCGTAATCGCGAATGGTGAGCCCCAGGTCGTTGCGATGCAGGCTGGGATGAATCGCGCTCGGTTTAGCTATGGATGGCATATGTTTCCCTCTGCGACAGAACTCCTTCGATCACCCACTTGGCGCTGAGCGGGAATCCGCCGTACACCAGAACGCTGCGCAACTTGTCTTTCGGAACGTTGGTCTCGAGAATTAGCAACGATTTCACCTGCGCGTCGCGATTCTGCTCCACGATGAAGTTCACTTCGTGGCCATTCAGAAACTTCTCGACACTCTCGTCGAACGGGAACCCGCGAATGCGCATGTAGTCGGCGGGCTGTCCCTGCCTTTCCAAAATGTCGAGAGCCTCACGTACCGCCGGATCGCAGCCGCCGATAGTCACGATGCCGATCCGCGCGCCCTTGCGGCGTTCAATGACCGGTGCAGGCACGAACTTTGCCGCGGCCTTGTGTTTCTTGAGCAGCCGGTCCAGCACTTCCTGATACTCGTCCGGCATCTCCGTGTATGCGCCGAGTTTCGTGTGTCCCGATCCACGCGTAAAAAACGCGCCTTTGGCGCTGACGCCGGGAAGCGTTCGCGCCGCCACGAAGTTTTCGTCCTCGGGCGAATAGCGGAAATATTTCTTGATCTCGTCGAGTTGCCCGGCGTCCAGAACGCGGCCCCGGTCGGGACGATACGAATCGTCCCAGGTTAATCGCGGGACCACCCAATCGTTCATGCCGATATCCAGATCGCTCAGCATGAATACCGGCGTCTGGAAGCGCTCCGCCAGGTCGAAACACTTGGCGGCGAACTCAAAACACTCCGCCGGATTCGACGGAAACAGCAGGATGTGTTTGGTATCGCCGTGCGACGCGTAGGCGCATTCGAGCACGTCGCCCTGCTGCGTGCGGGTCGGCATCCCAGTGGACGGGCCGACGCGTTGTATATCCATGATCACCGCCGGAATCTCGGCGTAATAAGCGAGTCCCAGCAGCTCATTCATCAGCGAAATCCCCGGACCCGAAGTGGATGTAAACGCCCGCGCCCCGTTCCAGGAGGCCCCGATCACCATCGCGATCGCCGAGAGCTCGTCTTCAGCCTGAATGATGATCGCGTTCATCTCGCCGGTCTCTTTGTCACGGCGATACTGGTTGCAGAAGCCGGTGAAGGCGTCCATCACCGACGTTGACGGCGTGATGGGATACCACGCCGCGACCGTCGCGCCCGCATACACGCAGCCCAGCGCGGTCGCGGTATTTCCGTCGATTAGAATCTTGTCGCTGTTCTCGTGCATCTTTTCCAGACGGAACGGCAGCGGATCGAAATGCTCCCGGGCGTAGTCGTAGCCGAGCTTCAACGCCTTCAGATTCGATTCGCGCATGGCTTTCTTTGCCGAGAACTTTTCATCCAGAAGCTGCTCGACGATCTGCATGTCGACGTCGAGCACGGCGATCAAAGATCCTGCGTACGCGATGTTCTTCATCAGAATCCGCTCGCGCGATTCGCGGAAGCTCTGTGTACACATTTCCGCCAGCGGGACGCCCAGGAACGTCACATCGTCGCGATGCAGGTGCGGATCGAGCGGCCAGGATGAATCGAACAGCACGTATCCGCCTTTGCGGACCTCTTTGATGTCGTGATCGTAGGTCTGCGAATTCATCGCGACCATCAGATCGTAATCCAGAGCCCGCGCCGTGTACCCGGCTTTATTGACGCGAATTTCGTACCACGTCGGCAGGCCCTGAATGTTCGACGGAAACAGATTCTTGCCTGAAACCGGAATGCCCATGCGAAAAATCGCCTGCATCAGCAGACCGTTCGCGCTGGCCGAGCCGGTGCCATTCACGTTCGCGAGCTTGATCGCGAAATCGTTCACTCTGGTCGCAATCTCTACGCCGGTACGCAGCATGCGGTCCTCCCGGCGTACGGCATCTCGAGCTCGAATTTCTGCATGTCCCACGCCGCGGTGGGACAACGTTCGGCGCACAGGCCGCAGTGGACGCAAAGGTCCTCGTCTTTAATCATGAGTCTTTTGGTTTGAGGCAACGGAGCCGACGCGAAAATATCCTGCGTCAAATTATTCGCGGGAGCCGACAAGCGCCCGCGCAGATCTTCTTCCGTGCCCTCTCGTGTAATCGTTAGGCACAACAGCGGGCAGATGTCGACGCACGCGTCGCATTCGATACACTTATCGGCGAAGAAAACCGTCTCGATGTCGCAATTGAGGCAGCGCTGAACTTCTCTCACCGTCTGCTCCACCGTGAACCCCAGCTCGACTTCGATATTCAACTGCTGGAACCGCTTGGTCAAATCGACGTGCGTCATCTTCTGGCGCGGCGCGGGATTGTAGTCGTTGTGGTAGCTCCATTCGGAAAGCCCCATTTTCTGGCTGACCAGGTTCATTCCGTAGGGCGGCCGCTCCGTCACCGGCTGCTTTTCGCAATAGTTGTGAATCGAGATCGCCGCCTGATGGCCGTGCTCGACGGCCCAGATGATGTTCTTCGGTCCGAACGCGGCGTCTCCGCCGAAAAATACGCCGGGCAGCGTCGACATGTAGGTTTTCTCGTCGACCACCGGAGCGTCCCATTTATCGAATTGGGCTCCCAGGTCGCGCTCGAACCAGGGGAACGCATTCTCCTGACCGATGGCGAGAATCACATCGTCGGCGGGCAGGAAAATCGTGTCGATCACCGTGGAGTTTTTCGCTTTCGCGTCCCATTCCAGCCGCTCGAACTCCATGCCAGTCAGCTTGCCGTTTTCGATCACGAAACGCTTTGGTGCGTGATTAACCAGGATCTCGATGCCTTCCTCTTCCGCGTCCTCCAATTCCCATGGAGACGCTTTGAAATATCCGCGTGGCCGGCGCGCCATCACTTTGATATCCTTCGCGCCCAGTCGTCGTGACGAACGGCAGCAATCCATCGCAGTATTGCCAACGCCGATGATCAGGACTTTTTCGCCTACCGATGCAATGTTCCCGAACGCGATCGATTCCAGCCAGTCGATTCCGATGTGGATGCGATCGGTGTCGTGGCGTCCCGGAATCTCCAATTCCTTGCCGCGCGGCGCGCCGCTGCCGACAAAGACTGCGTCGTAGCCCTGGGCCAGCAGCGCTTTCATGCTCGAAACCGGCGTGTTGTAGCGAATGTCGACGCCGAAATCCAAAATCGTCTGGCACTCTTCGTCGAGCACGCTGGCCGGTAGCCGGAACGACGGAATGTTGGTGCGCATCAGCCCGCCAGGCTTGGCGTTCTGTTCGTAGATCGTGACCTGATACCCGATTGGCAGCAGATCGTTTGCGACGGTGAGCGTTGCCGGTCCCGCTCCGACGCACGCGACACGTTTACCGTTTTTCTTGTTTGGAATGATCGGCAGACGGTCGCCGATTTCCCCGCGATGATCCGCCGCGACGCGTTTCAAACGGCAGATGGCGACGGGCTTGCCATCCAGCCTTCCGCGACGGCACGCAGGCTCGCATGGACGATCGCAGGTTCGTCCCAAAATGCCCGGGAAAACGTTCGATTCCCGGTTGAGCATGTACGCGTCAGTGAAACGCCCCTGGGCGATTAATCTGATGTATTCGGGTACATTCGTGTGGGCGGGACACGCCCACTGGCAATCGACGACCTTATGAAAGTAATCGGGGTCGCCAACGTTGGTGCGATTCACGGGTTTTGTCTCTTCCTGGAGCGGGGTATAACCCTTTATTCTACAACGCGCAACCAAGCGGACGCTGCGGGGGCGCGCGAAAATATGGTGTATGCCCACGGAATTCGTCAATGGAATCCAGATGTATTACGAAGTCCACGGCCAAGGCGAACCGCTTCTGTTCCTGCACGGTGGAGGAGGCATGGGCGCCGATTGGCAGTTTCTCGGCCGTGACTGGCCGTTTCAAATCATCGCGCCGGATCTGCCCGAACACGGCCACTCCACTGGCAGGCCGGGCCCCTGGACGCATCGCGCGGCGGCGCAGGACGTCCTCACTCTGCTCGACCGTCTGCATATTTCGAAAATCAAAGCAGTCGGAATCAGCATGGGCGGAAACACGCTACTGCACATGGCGACCAGCCAGCCGGATCGCATCGAAGCGATGGTAGTCGTCAGCGCAACCAGCTATTTCGGAAAGGACGCCCGCAAGTTCATGCGCGAGTTTTCCATTGACAATCTGCCCGAGGCGCTACGCAAATTCACGCTAGAACGCCATCCCGGCGGCGAGGCCCAGGCGCGCGCGATTTTCGAACGGGCCAAGGCCTTTGCGGATATCTATGACGACATGAACTTCACGCCGCCGCTGCTGGGGACCATCCAGGCTCGCACCCTGATCGTCCACGGGGATCGCGATCCGTTGTATCCCATCGAAATCGGCGTGGAAATGTACCGAGCGATTCCGCGCTCTGAGCTGTGGGTAATTCCGAACGGTGGCCATGGTCCCGTGTTCGGAGAAATGGCTCCCGAGTTCGTGAAGACGGCCACGAAATTCCTCCGGTTAGCCTAAGAGCCTCGAGCGACTCCTACTCGTGCCGCAGCGCCTGGATCGGATCCACACGTGCCGCGCGACGCGCCGGTATTACGCACGCCGCCACGACGATCGCGGCGAAAACGGCCACCACCGCGCAAATCGTGAGTGGATCAGACCCGCTGATCCCCGCCACCATTTGTCCCGTGATCGGACGCGCCAGCAGCGCCAACGCCACCCCGATCGCCAGACCGCCCCCGACCCACAGCAAGGATCGTTCGAGCACCATTCGGAGCACTTGGCCGTAGCGTGCACCGAGCGCCATCCGAATCCCGATCTCCTTGGTTCGACGCGTCACTGTGAAATGCAGCACACCGTAAATCCCCACCGCGGCCAGCAGCAGAGCCGTGATGGCGAAGGTCCCCACCAGCGACGCGCCCAGCTCGTAGATCGACACGGTGCGATTGAGGAACTGCGGCATGGTGCGGACTCCAAACAGCGGCAGCGCCGGATCCAGCTTGCTCATCTCGGCGCGCACCACCGGCATCAGTGCGGCGATATCCTGCTTCGAACGCAACAGCACCTCGACCTGTCCGAAATAATCCTGCGAGATCGCCGTGAAGATGTAGGAGAATCCGGGCTCGCCAAAGCTAAAATACTTCCCGTTCTTCGCAACGCCGACGACTTCGTAAAGATCGCCACCCTTGCTTTGCGCAAACCGGCGGCCGAGCGCTTTCTCTGCCGATCCCCAATATCGCTCCGCCATGGTTTGGTTGACCACAGCCACCGGTCTGGACGCCGCGGTATCGCGCTCGTCGATCGCGCGGCCCGCCACGATCTGCGTTCCCATGGTCTCGAAATAACCGGAGCTCACCCGGCTGTGGCCGGCGATATTTTGTTCGTGGTCGGAACGTGGTGTCCATCCTTCCGGATACACCGGACCGGGACCGCCGTAGGCGTCCAGCGGCAAAGGATAAGCGAACGCGACGGCGTCCACGCCCGGGATGGTGCGCAGCCGGTCGAGCATGGTGCGTTCGAATCGCGTGGCCTTCTCAGTGTCGTAGCCCTGCAAATCCAGATTGATCGAGAACAGCGAGATGCCCGTGCGATAGAAACCGATATCGACGTTCTGAGCGAAGCGCATGCTCCGCAGGAACAAGCCGCCGCACACCAGCAGGACGCAGGAAAGCGCCACCTGCACCATCACCAGCACGTTTCCCGAACCGATGCGAAAGCGTCCCGCGTGCATCGACCCCTGTTCGCCTTTGATCGCCGCCGCCTGGTCGACTTTTGAAGCTCGCAGCGCCGGCAAAAGGCCGAACAGAATCGCAGCCGCGACGGAGAGCAGCGCGGTGAACAGGAATATCTTCGGATCCATGCGCGTCTCGTAGTCCAAATCCGAAGTTTGAAAATCCAGCGATGGATAGAACTGCGTCAACATGCTGCCGAACCACACCGCCAGTGCGATTCCGAGACCGCCGCCGGCCAGCGACAGCAATACGCTTTCGGTGAGCAACTGGCGCACCAGTCGCACGCGGCCCGCACCCACGGCAACCCGGATCGCCATCTCGCGAACGCGGCCCGCACCGCGCGCGAGCATCAGGTTCGCCACGTTGGCGCACGCAATCAACAGGACCAGCGCCACCACTACTCCCATGATCAGCGTGGTCGCTGGAATGATTCCGGTCAGGAACAACCACGGCTGTGTTCTTGCACCGCCCGCCATGGTGTGCACCTTCAAACCAGCGTCGGTGGTGGGATACTCCTCCGCCAGACGCACCGCGGCTAGATTCAAAGCCGCCTCCGCCTGTCGCGATGACACGCCCGGCTTCAGACGAGCGCGCACGTTCATCCAGCGGTTGCCGCGCGCGTTGATATAGTCGCCGGCATTTGGGGCGATGGCCTTTTGCATCGCCACCGGAACCCACACGTCGGGAATGAAATTGAACAAGACCGTTCCGATGAACCCTCGCGGCGCAACCCCGACGATGGTGAACGTGTGGCCTTCGAGTTTGATGGTCTTGCCGGCGATCTCCGGGTCGCCATGGAAGCGGCGCTGCCAGAAATTGTAGTTGAGCACACACACGGGTTTTTCGCCTGGATTCTCGTCCTCCTCCGGAAGAAATCCGCGGCCTGCCACCGGGTGTACGCCGAGCCCCGAAAAATAATTCCCCGTCACGATTTCGCCCCAGATCAGCTCCGGCTTTTCGCCGTCGGTCATGCTCAACGGAAGTCCGGTCGACCCCGCAATTTCGGAGAGCCCTGTGTCCTGTTTCCGAAAGTCCTTCCATTGCGGATAGGAAAATCCTTCGATGTTATTACCGCCGTTCGGAACCGACACGTAGATGGCCAGCAACCGCTCCGGATCGTCCACCGGCATGGGCCGCAGCAAGTATGCATTGACGATCGAAAAGATGGCCGTGTTCGCGCCAATCCCCAACGCCAGCGACAGAATCACCACCGCGGCGAATCCGGGAGATTTGCGCAGAACCCGGACCGCGAAGCGCAGATCCTTCCACAGCGTATCCATGAAATACCGAAAGCAACCGAAGCACCGCACTTAAACGATAGAAAATACGGCAGTTGCCCAAATAAAGCTGTCCGTCTTTGGGACGACTCGTCGCGCAAACAGCGCGCGATTACTCGCGCGCGCGCCACAAACCGTCTTAGGCTCTAGCGAAAATCCGCTGCGTTCATCGGCGGTCTTGATTTGCTCTCAGACGAAGCCTCACCCAATCCGGAAAGACCGCTGGATTTTCCAGCCAGGTGGTCATCCACAGGAGCATCTCCTGTTTCTGCTCGGGATTCGGCGCACGGCAGGCGGACCAGCGAGCGTGGTCCTTGGCGGTGATCACAATGCGGCGAATCGCGTTGCGGCGCTGGGCTTCAGACCTGCCATATTCATCGAGAAGACTCAGCAGCGATGATTCCAACTCCTCCAGGTTCGACTGGCGCACGCCTTGGATCATGGGCGTGAGCGCGACACCAGATTCGCGCAACAACTTAGTCAGGTAGCTTTCGGAAATCGGAGCGAGTGCAGCGCGGATAGCTTCGAACTCGGGCTCGCCGATCTGCGCCGGTTGCGCGCGATCCAGCCAGTCGGCCAGTTCACTCCGCTTTCCGCGCTTTTTTCCGGTAGGCTCGAGTGGCTTTTTCATGAGCGGCGAGATCGATGGAAAAGTTATGGCCGCCGTCCGCCTTCGCGACGAAATACAGGTACTCCGTTTCGGCCGGGTGGAGGGCAGCCTGAATCGCATCCGATCCCGGGTTGGCGATGGGACCCGGCGGCAAGCCGGGATGCTGATAGGTGTTGTACGGATTCTGGCTGGCGAGATCGGACTTGTGGATCGTGTCGCGATAGCGCTTGTCGAGCAGTGCGGCGTAGATCGTGGTGGGATCGCACTGCAGCAGCATGTGCTTTTTCAGCCGGTTCTCGAAAACGCCCGCGACCAGCGGACGCTCGCTCGCGACGCCCGTTTCCTTTTCGACTAAAGACGCGAGCGTGATCGTGTCATGCACGTCCGCCGTTTGTGCCGCCGAGAGTTTCTTCCACTGCCTCCGGAACTGGTCGGTCATCAGACGGCACACCTCGCCGGGCGATGTGGAATGCTGCAGCCGGTAGGTGGACGGGAACAGATACCCTTCCAGGCTCCGGGCCGCTGGATCGAGATCGCGAACAGTGGACGGGTCGCCAGCGGCCTTCAAGAAATCGTCAGCCGGCATGGCTCCGGAAGATTCCAACAGGCGCGCGATATCGAACATGTTGCTGCCCTCCGGCACGGTCATTTCGAAATAGTACACGTCGCCGCGGGCGATCCGGCTGAAAACTTCCGCGACCGTGGCAGGCTGGCTAAACCGGTATTCGCCGGCCTGGAGCTTGGCGCCGGGCTGGACGGCGCGCTCAAGCCACAGTTGCCAGGAATAGCGGATCACGCCGGATTGCTCGAGCGCCCGCCCGATTTCGACGGTGCCGGTGCCGCGCTCGATGCGCACAAAAGTCTCGTTCTGAAACGCGCTGTACGGTTCGATCAAGAGATATACGACGCCCGTCCCTGCAAGCGCTAAAGCCAGAGCTACTGCGATGAAAAACCTTTTCATCCGCCGCCGCTGTCCCCGCGATCCAGATAACTTTCGAGAAGAATGACCGCAGCCAGCCGATCTACGGCACGGGCCCGCTTCTCAATGCTGATCCCGCTTTCTTTCAGAACGCGCTGCGCCGCCACGGTGGTCAGACGCTCGTCCCAGAAACACACTTCCACTCCGGTGCGTTCCCCCAGGCGTTCGGCGAACTCGTGCGTATAAACCGCCTGCCGTCCTTCGTGACCGCTCATGTGCAGAGGATTTCCCATGAGGATTAGCGTCACCTCCCGCTCCTCCACCAGTGCCGCGAGCGCGGCCAGGTCCTCGCGGATGTTAGTCCGCTGAAGCGTCGGCAGGCCCTGGGCCGTGATTCCCAGCGGATCGCTCAACGCCAGTCCGATGCGTTTCTTGCCGAGGTCCAGCGCCAGGATGCGGCCATTCAATGGTTTTTTGTGGTATTCCACCGGGTATCCAATTATAGTGATAGCAAGGTGGTGACTCCGGTTTCATCGGCGCAGCGGTCGGTCCGGACGGGACTGGGGATTCTCACGCTCGGCGCGGCCATCGCGATGCTGTACTACGGCCGGGTCTTCTTCATCACCGTCATCATCGCGTCGATGATCGCGTTTCTGCTGGATCCCCTGGTGGTGCTGTTTATGCGCATCCGCCTTCCGCGAGGTGTCGCGAGCTTTACGGTTTGCAGCATCGGCCTGGTGTTCCTGTATTTCGCCGGACTCGGATTGTACACCGAAATCGTCGTCATCGCCGGCGATCTGCCGGCTTACGGAGAACGCATCAACGAGCTGGTAGACAACGGCGCTGCGCGCGTGGACCGCTTCGAGCAGGGTGTGTATCGCACCTTGGTTCCCAAACGATTCCAGGACAATGTTCCCGCGCAACCAGAAGCGCAATCGCCCGCGGGCGCCCGGGGGAAGCGCGCCAAAGCCACGCCTGCCCAGCCGCTGCAGCCACCAGCGGTTCAGGAAGTCCGTCTGCGTCCCGAGCCTACCAGCTTCGTCAGCAACCTGTCGACGTATCTTAGTTCGTTTTATAACGTCGTGCTGATGGCCTCATTTGTTCCGTTCCTGGTGTATTTTCTGCTGAGCTGGCGCGATCATCTGCGCTCGCGATTTCTGTATCTGTTCGATGGCGACGCTCGGGAAGCGGCCGCGCATGCCTGGGCCGGAGTCGGCGAGATGGTGCGCGCTTACGTCATCGGAAATTTTCTGCTGGGGCTGGTCTTGAGCCTGGCCAGCTCCATTCTGTTCGCCGCCGTGAAGCTTCCTTACTGGCTGGTGGTCGGGCCGCTGAGCGGATTCCTCAGCCTGGTGCCGTACGTCGGCCTGCCTCTGGCCATGATTCCGCCCATGTTCGCGGCGCTGCCTGCGTCTTCGCAACCGAGCATTTATTTGTTTCTTGCCGCAAGCGTCGCGCTGCTGCATCTGTTCGCGATCAATCTGCTGTACCCGAAATTCGTCGGCGCGCGAGTCCATTTGAATCCGTTGGTGGTAACCGTCGCGCTGATGTTCTGGGGATTGCTGTGGGGCGGCATCGGACTCCTGCTGGCGATTCCACTCACCGCCGCGATTAAGGCCGTTTGTGATAACGTGAGCAGCTTGCGGCCCTACGGCCGGCTGCTGGGCGACTAATCGCGTGAGTAAACAATTCTGGACATTTCTTGCCATCGGACTCGCTGTCGTCGCAAGCGGCATCGCAGTAATGCTGGTCGCCACCAAGGGCGACCACCTCGACCTGGTGGGGGAGGTCCTGAAGGTCAGGACTTTTCAAATGAACCCGAACGCTTCGCTGGTGATCGTCGATTTTCGCGTCACCAATCCTTCCGACGTCGGATTCGTCGTAAAGACCGTGGAAGTCCAACTGGAGCCCGCCACCGGTGAAATCGTAACCGGCCAGTCGATTTCCAAGCCCGACGTCGAAAACGTCTTCAAGTACGAAAAGCTTCTGGGGCCCAAGTATAACGACGTGCTGAGCATCAAAGACAAAATCGCGCCGCATGAGAAAGTCGACCGCATGGTAGGCGCGCGTTTCGAGTTGGGCGAATCCGGGATCGAGGCGCGCAAGGCCATCCGCCTCCGCATTCACGATCTGGACGGCACCGTCGTCGAGCTGGTCGAAAAGAGAAAATAGCAGCTACGTCACGGTGAGCCGCGACCCCAAGGAGCGGTCCATGTCGACGTGTCACAGACGACGGCGTGACCGCTACTTCTCCGCGAACGCTTCCACCGGCGGACACGCGCACATCAGGTTGCGATCCCCATACGGATTATCGATCCGTCCTACGCTCGGCCAGAATTTCCGGGCGCGTACGAACGGCAGCGGGAACGCCGCCTGCTCGCGGGAATAGCCGTGTTTCCACTCATCCGCCGACACCGCGGCCGCCGTGTGTGGAGCGTTCTTCAATACATTGTCCTTGGGATCGGCCGCTTGAATCTCACCGCGAATCGCAATCATCGCGTCGCAAAACCGGTCTAATTCTTCGCGAGGCTCGCTCTCGGTCGGCTCCACCATCAGGGTCCCCGCCACGGGGAAAGATACTGTCGGCGCGTGGAATCCATAGTCCATCAGCCGCTTGGCGACGTCGGTCTCGTCGATTCCTGTCGCCTGCTTTAACGGACGCAAATCGAAAATCAGCTCATGCGCGACCCGTCCGTTTTCACGCGTGTACAGAACCGGAAAATGTTTCTCCAGCCGCGACTTGATGTAGTTCGCGTTCAGAATCGCGAACCGGGTCGCGTCAGTCATCCCATCACGCCCCAGCATTTTAATATAGCCGTAGGAAATCAGCAGAATGCTCGCGCTCGACCACGGCGCCGCCGCGATCGCTGGAATTGCTTTCGAGCCGCCGGTTTTCACGATCGGATGTCCCGGCAGGAAGGGAGCCAGATGGCTGGCAACGCCAATGGGACCCATGCCGGGTCCGCCCCCACCGTGCGGAATGGCGAACGTCTTATGCAGATTCAGATGGCAAACATCCGCGCCAATCGCTGCCGGACTAGTCAGGCCAACCTGCGCGTTCATGTTCGCGCCGTCCATGTAGACCTGACCGCCGTTGGCATGCACCACCGCGCAGATATCCTGGATGGTCTCTTCGAACACGCCGTGCGTCGATGGATACGTCACCATCAGCGCCGCCAGCCGTTCCTTATGTTCTTCCGCCTTTTTCTTCAGATCCGCGACGTCGATGTTGCCTTCGGGCGTCGATGCGACCACCACCACGCGCATTCCCGCCATCACACCGCTTGCGGGATTGGTTCCGTGCGCCGAAGCCGGAATCAACACCACGTCGCGATGCACGTCCCCGCGCGAATGATGATACGCCCGGATCACCATCAGCCCCGCAAACTCGCCTTGCGAGCCCGCATTCGGCTGCAACGAAACCGCCGCAAATCCCGTGATCGCACACAGCGCCTGCTCCAGTTCCCGAAAGATCTGGTGATACCCGGCTGCCTGATCGGCCGGGGCAAATGGATGGAGTTTTGAAAATTCGGGCCACGTCACCGGCAGCATTTCCGACGCCGCATTCAGCTTCATGGTGCACGACCCCAGCGCGATCATCGAAGTATCCAATCCGATGTCTTTCCGTTCCAGCGACCGGATGTAGCGCATCATGTGCGATTCCGAATGATGTGTGTTGAAAACCGGATGCGTCAGAAATTCCGACTTCCGCGCCAGCGTGAAGCCCAGTTCCAATCCTTCCGGCGACGGATCGAATCCCGGTGTCTTACCGAAAACGTTGACGATCGCTTCGACGTCACTTAACGTGGTTGTCTCATCCAGCGCGACGCTGATGGTCCCATCGCCGCGATAGCGGAAATTCATACCTGCTTCGAGAGCGGCAGCGCGGATGCGAACCATGGCGCTGGCAGGCGGCTCCAGGCGCAACGTATCGAAAAAGACTTCATTGCGCTGTGCCACGCCGACTTTGGCCAGTTCGCGCTCCAGCAGCTTGGCCAAGCCGTGGGTCCGACGTGCAATTGCAGTTAATCCACGCGCCCCGTGCCACACCGCGTAAAAGCCGGCCATGTTGGCCAGCAGCGCCTGCGCTGTGCAGATGTTCGAGGTCGCTTTCTCGCGACGGATATGTTGTTCGCGCGTTTGCAGCGCCATTCGCAACGCCGGATTCCCGTGAGCGTCCACCGATACTCCGATGATCCGTCCCGGCACCTGCCGCACATGCTTTTCGAGTGTCGCGAAAAACGCCGCGTGCGGGCCGCCATAGCCCATCGGCACGCCGAAGCGTTGCGAATTTCCGAGCACCACATCGGCGCCCATTTCGCCGGGAGGCGTCAACAGCACCAGGCTCAATAAATCGGTGGCCACCGCGACCATCACGCCTGCGCGCTTGGCCGATGCGATGAAATCCCGCAGGTCGTGCACCATCCCGGCTTCGTCGGGTGATTGTACCAGCGCACCGAAAAAGCTCGCGTCAAACTTTGCGTTTTTCCAGTCGCCGATGACTAGCTCGATCCCCAACGGCTCGGCACGAACCCGCAGCACGTCCATGGTCTGCGGAAAACACGAATCCGCGACGAAGAATTTGAGTGCTTCGGTCTTAGCCACGCGATGCAGCATGGTCATCGCTTCCGCCGCCGCCGTCGCTTCGTCCAGTAACGAAGCATTGGCCACTTCCATGCCGGTCAGATCGCGCACCATGGTCTGAAAATTCAGCAGCGCTTCTAGCCGCCCCTGGGCAACTTCTGCCTGATACGGCGTGTAAGGCGTGTACCACCCCGGATTCTCCAGAACGTTGCGCAAAATTACGCTGGGCGTGAAGCAATCGGAATAGCCCAGCCCGATATACGAGCGGAACACGCGATTCTTCGCCGCGATCTCGCGCAGTCCGCGCAAGTATTCGTATTCGCTGACGCCCTCGGGCACGTCGAGCGGTTTGCTCAGACGGATGCGCGCGGGAATCGCCTCCTCCATCAGCGCGTCCAGCGACCGCGCGCCAACCACCTTCAGCATCGCGTCGCGTTCAGTTGTATCGGGACCAATATGGCGGGACTGAAACTGCTCAAAATCAAAAATCATCTGGAAACTTCAGTGTACGAAAAAAAGAAGACAGGAGCCAGAATCGCTGACTCCTGTCTCCTGTCTCCTGTTTCCTGACTCCTGCTAACTAATGTTTCAATCGGCTACACGCCGTGATCGCTCCCGTGGGATCGATTGCCGAGTTGCCTTCTTCGATCGAAACAATCTTCCCATCGGTATCGATTACGAACGTGGTCCGATTCGCCACGAACGATTTTTCGCCTAACACACCATACTGCTTGGTGACTTCACGCTTGTAGTCCGAAAGCATGGGAAACTCCGCGCCCAGCTCTTTGGACCAGTGATTGAGGGTCGCGATGAAGTCGGTGCTGATGGCCAGAACTTGTACATCTACATCTTTAAATTTGCCAATACCAGACTGGTAGGCGGTGAGTTCCTTGGTTCAACCACCGGTGAACGCGGCCGGGAAGAATGCCAGCACCACGTTCTTTTTCCCCTTGAAATCGGAAAGCTTCACGGGTTTGTTGTTGTTGTCGGGCAGGGTGAAATCGGGCGCTTCATCTCCCACCTTAAGTTGAGTGTGCTGAGCCGGCGGCTGCGCGAAAAGCGCGGTCGCGGCCAGCGACATTAGAAGTAATGGCTTCATAGTGACCCTCTCCGCAAAGGTTACCATAGCCCTTTGAGCCTCGCCAGACGATTAGGACGATTCGACGCCACCATGCTGGTCATGGGCGGCATCGTCGGCTCCGGAATCTTTATTAATCCCTACGTCGTCGCGCAGCAGGTCCACACCCCGGCACTAATTCTGAGTGCCTGGATCGCGGGCGGCGCCATCGCCTTTGCGGGTGCGCTGGTCTATGCCGAACTTGCCGCGCGACGTCCAGAAGTCGGCGGTCAGTACGCTTATTTGCGCGACGCGTTTCATCCTTCAGTCGCGTTCGTGTACGGCTGGACTCTCTTATTGGTCACGCAAACCGGCGGAATGGCGGCCGTGGCGGTGACATTCGCGCGCTATTTTCAGGAAATCACGCGCGCTCCCGTTTCCGACGCGATGATCGCCGCTGTCGCATTGGGCGTGCTGACACTGATCAATTGCTGCGGCGTTCGCGCGGGATCGAACGTGCAAAGCGGGTTGATGCTCTTGAAGATTCTCGCGATCGCCGTGCTGGTGGTCGCCGGCGCGTGGCTGGCGCGGCCCGCGGCCCGAATCCCGTCCTCGACACACGACTCGCTGTTATCCTTCGGCGCAGCGATGACCCCGGTGCTGTTCGCGTACGGCGGATGGCAAACATCCAGCTTCTGCGCCGGTGAAATGAAGGATTCGCGGCGCGATCTTCCGCAGGCTTTGTTGATTGGCGTGCTCAGCGTGATCGCGCTGTATGTTTCCGTCACCTGGGTGTGCGTACGCGTTCTCGGCGCGGCGGGCCTTGCAAAATCGCACACTCCCGCGTCGGCAGTGATGCGGGCAGCCCTGGGCGAATCGGGAGCGCAATTCATCGCGATCGGTATCGCCATTTCGACCCTGGGATTTCTCAGCCAGGGGATGCTGACCGCGCCGCGCGTGTATTTCGCCATGGCGGAGGACGGCGTGTTCTTCCGCAGCGTTGCCTGGATTCATCCCACGACGGCGGCTCCCGTGGTCGCGATCGCCCTTCAAGGCGTGGTGGCCGCGATCATCGCGCTCTCCGGCCGCTATGAGCAGATTCTCAACTACGTGATTTCGGTCGATTTTATTTTGTTCGGAATGACGGGAATTTCCCTGCTGGTATTCCGTGCGCGCACCCCTGCTTCCGAGGGATTCCGTGCGCCCGGCCATCCCTTCACGACCATCGCATTCGTGGCCGCGTGCTTCTTAGTCGTCGCCAGCACGATCTACAAGTACCCGGCCAACAGCGCGATCGGCCTGGCGATTCTCGCCGCCGGTGTTCCCGTCTATTTTTTGTGGAGGAAACATTGAGCTCGATCTACATGCCGTGGGCGAAATTGAAGTCGCATGCCGCCTACAATCTCGCGACTAGTGGCGTCGCGGCCTGGAAGCTGCGTGATTTACCGGTCGACCTCGACCAACTGGAAATCAGCGGCCCCAGCACCTATGGATACCAGCCACTCCAGCAAGCGCTCGCGCGGCACTGCGGCGTCGCTCCGAACCGCATCGTAGCGGCGATGGGAACGTCCATGGCGAATTATCTCGCCCTCGCCACCCTGCTGAAGCCGGGTGACGAAGTGCTGATAGAGCATCCCGCGTACGAACTAATCGTCGCCGCCGCGAAACAAATTGGCGCAATCGTAACCCGTTTCCCGCGGACTCACGAATCCGGTTTCGCGCTTGATCCGGAGAGGATCAAAGCAGCCGTGACCCCGCGCACCAAGCTGATCGTCGTCACCAATCTGCATAATCCCACCAGTGCGCTCGCGGATGAATCCACTATTCAGGCCATCGGCGAGATCGGCCCACGCGTCCTCGTGGACGAGGTGTATCTCGACGCCGCCTTCGAGCGCGCGCCGCGTTCAGCTGCGCTGCTCGGCGATCAGTTCGTCGTCACCTCGAGCCTCACCAAGGTGTACGGCCTCAGTGGGCTGCGTTGCGGATGGATCGTCGCCGAGCCTTCCCTTGCCGAAGCGATGTGGAGACTCAACGATCTGTTCGGCAGCATCCCCGCGCACCTCGGCGAATTGGTCAGCGTTATCGCCTTCGGTGAGCTGCCGCGCATTATTGAACACGTGCGTGCGCGGCTCGATCGCAATCGCGCGGTGCTGCATCGCTTCTTCGATAGCCGCGCCGATCTGGACGTCGCCGGCCTGCCCTTCGGAACTATCGCATTTCCCAAGCTGGTCCGCGGCAGTGTCGATCGCCTCTGCACCGTGCTTCGTGAAAAGTACGACACAACCGTCGTGCCCGGCGACTTTTTCGAAATGCCCGACCACTTCCGCATCGGCATCGGCGGTGACACCGCGCCGCTCGAAGAAGGTCTCCGTCGCCTCGACCTCGCGCTAGACGATATGATGGAAAACTAATTCGCTCACGCGGCCTCTGCGTTCTCTGCGTCTCTGCGTGAATTCGGGATTTACATGAAACGAATACTCATCCTGACGCTCGCCACGCTCGCGCCCGCCGCCGATCTCGTCCTCCGCAACGGCAAGATCGTCACCCTCGACCTCGCGAATCCGCAAGTCCAGGCCATCGCGATCACCGCCGGCAAGATCGTCGCCGTCGGAACCGACGCGCAGATCGCCTCGCAGGTTCAGCCGTCGACCAAAGTGATCGATCTCGCCGGAAAACTCGCCATCCCCGGCTTCATCGACGGCCACGGCCACTTCACCGGCGTCGGCCAGATGAAAATGAATCTCAATCTGCGCGATGCCAAAAGCTGGGATCAGATCGTCGCCATGGTCGGAGCCGCCGCCAAGGAAGCCAAGCCCGGTCAGTGGATCGTCGGCCGCGGTTGGCATCAGGAAAAGTGGGACGCGAAGCCCGTTCCGAACGTCAACGGATTTCCGGTTCACGATGCGCTCAGCAAGGCTGCGCCGAATAATCCCGTCATCCTGACCCACGCCAGTGGCCACGGAGTGTTCGTCAACCTGGCGGCGATGAAGGCCGCGGGCATCACCAGGGACACGCCCAATCCTCCCGGCGGCGAAATCATGAAGGACGCCAGCGGCAACCCCATCGGAATGATGAACGAGCGCGCGCAAGGCTTGCTGCGCGAGGCGATGAATCGCGACCTGGCTAAGCGCAGCGCCGCCGATCGCGAAGCCGATGAGCAACGGCAGATCGATCTTGCTGCTCAGGAATCCATTGAGCAAGGCGTGACCACGTTTCATGACGCCGGATCGCCCGCCGACGTGATTGAGCGTTTCAAGCGCCGCGCGGCTGCGGGGACGCTGCCGTTGCGCCTCTACGTGATGTTGCGAGAGCCCAACGACGCTGTGACACGCGACGCGCCACGTCTCCGCATGATTGGATTTGGCGACAACCACCTGACGGTCCGCGCCATCAAGCGGCAGATCGACGGTGCACTCGGCACGCGGGGAGCATGGCTGCTCGCGCCGTATTCGGATCTCCCATCCACCAGCGGCTCGGCCACCGAAGATCCTGCCGATATCGAAAAGACCGCGCAGATCGCCATCGCCGCTGGGTACCAACTCTGCGTCCACGCGATCGGTGACCGCGCCAACCGCGAAGTTCTGAACATCTATGAGCGCACGTTCAAAGCCAATCCCGATAAGAACGACCTGCGTTGGCGCATCGAACACGCCCAACACATCGATCCTTCCGACATTCCGCGCTTCGCGCAACTCGGCGTCATCGCGTCGATGCAAACCGTACATGCGACTTCCGACGGTCCAATGGTGCTGCCGCGCCTGGGCGAAACACGTGCGCGCGAAGGCGCCTATGCCTGGCAAAGCCTCATGAAAAGCGGAGCCCACGTTTCCAATGGCACCGACGCGCCCGTGGAAGAAGTAAATCCCATCGCGAACTTCTACGCCGCCGTCACGCGCAAAATGAAAAACGGCCAGCCGTTTTATCCTGATCAGAAGATGTCACGCATGGAGGCGCTTCAGTCCTACACGGTCGAACCCGCCTACGCCGCCTTCGAGGAGAACCTTAAGGGTCGCCTGAAAACCGGCATGCTTGGCGACATCACCGTTCTGTCGCAGGATATTCTGACGGTCCCGGAAGACGACATCATGAAAACGCACGTCGAGTACACCATCGTTGGCGGCAAGATCGCCTATCAGCGCGTGAAATGAACATCGATCGCGATTATCTCTTCTCCACGCTGGCGGATCTGATCCGCATCGACTCCGTCAATCCGACGCTCGCTGCCGGCGGCGCGGGTGAAGCCGAGATTGGCAATTACGTTGCAACTGCGCTCCTGCAGCTCGGCCTCGATGTGCGCAAACTCGAACCCGAGCCCGGCCGCGTCAGCGTCGTCGGCACTCTTAAAGGCGCTGGCGGCGGCAAGAGCCTGATGCTCAACGCGCATTACGACACCGTCGGCGTCGAAGGAATGGACGATCCGTTTTCCGCCGCCGTGCGCGATGGAAAGATGTTCGGGCGTGGGTCGTACGATATGAAAGGATCGCTCGCCGCGCAAATAACCGCTCTGAAAGCAATCGCCGGCAAAGAGCTCCGTGGCGACGTCGTCATAGCCGCAGTGGCTGACGAAGAGTACGGCAGTCTCGGCACCATGGACCTGATCAAACACGTCAAAACCGACGCGGCCATCGTCACCGAGCCGACTGCCGTGCAAATCTGTCTCGCGCACAAGGGCTACCTCTGGATTGAAGTCGAGACAAAGGGCCGCGCGGCGCATGGCAGCCGCTTCGAGCAGGGCATCGACGCGAACATGCGCATGGGCCGTTTCCTCGCGGAACTCGACAAGCTGGAGCAAAACCTGCGCGCGCGTCCGCCGCACCCGTTGGTCGGCCCGCCATCGCTGCACGCCGCGATGATCCATGGCGGCGATGGTCTCAGCACCTATGCTGCGTCATGCAAGTTGCAAATCGAGCGCCGGACCGTGCCAGCCGAGACCGAGAAACAAGTCGTCGGAGAATTGCAATCGATCGTCGATAAGTTGTCCCTGGACGCGACCGTTCGCGCCTATTTTGTCCGCGATCCGTTCGAAGTCCCCCGCGATGCAAACATCGTTCGCGCACTCGATCGCGCGTCGCAAAAAATTCTGGGCCGCGCCCCCAACTACATGGGAGATACCCCCTGGATGGACGCCGCGCTGCTCCAGGCCGCCGGCATCGAAACCGTCGTGATGGGCCCCGGCGGCGGAGGCGCGCACGCCGCCGTCGAATGGGTGGATCTGGAATCCGTCGCGCAAATGGCCGCGATCCTGGCGGAAACGGCCGTCGCCTACTGCTCCTAGGGCTCAAATGACCGTCACCATACCTGTCACGCCTCAAAGCCGCCAGTTGAGGCGCGACAGTCATGGAGCGCGTTGCCCGAAATAAAAACAATGCTCACAACCGAACTCATAACCGAAGCCGCCGAATTTCTGAAAACGCGCATCCGCCGCACGCCCGCCGAGCCTTCGCCCGTACTCTCGCAACTCCTCGGCGTCCCCATCTGGCTAAAGCTCGAATCGATGCAACTCACCGGATCCTTCAAAATCCGCGGCGCGCTATTCCGTCTTTCGAAGCTCACCGCGAACGAACGCCGGGACGGCGTTATAACGTGTTCCGCCGGCAACCATGGCAAAGGGATCGCGTACGCCGCCCGCGAAGCCGGCATCCGAGCAACCATCTGTGTGCCGCAATCCGTCGATCGCGCCAAGTACGAAGGAATGGTCGCGCTGGGCGCCGACGTTCGCGTCTCCGAGTTCCCCGGCTATGACGAAACCGAAGAATGGGCGCGCGGAATCGCCCGCGAACAGTCGCGCACCTTCATCTCAGCCTTTGACGATTACGCCGTAATGGCCGCGAACGGCGGCTCGCTTGCGATCGAGGTGTGCGAAGACGTCCCCTCTGCCCGGACGTTTATCCTGCCGGTCGGCGGCGGCGGCCTCGGCGCCGGTTTCGCGGTTTATGTCAAGCAGCAGCCGGCGACCATCATCGGATGCCAGCACATTCTCTCGCCCGCCCTGCGCCTGTCGCTCGACCGCGGCAGTGCCGTCACCAAACTTCCTGCCGTCGAAACCATGGCCGGCGGAGTCGAGGGCGGCATCGGAGCTCTCGCGTTCGGCGTCTTCGGTCCGCTGGTCGATCGTGTTGCGCTGGTTTCGGAAGATGAGATCCTGGAAGCTGTGCGCTGGACGCTTGCTCATCATCAATACATCATCGAGCCGACTGCCGCGGTGACCATCGCCGCGTGCCTCTCCGGAAAAGTCGGCAAACTGACCGAGCCCGCCGTCGTAGTCGTCTCCGGCCGCAACGTCAGTGACGCTACGGTGAAAAGAATCCTGTGCGGTTCCTGACTCTGGACCAGATTCGTGGGCTGATTGACGACGCTGCCATCGTCGATCGTATGCGCGACGCATTGATCGCCCAGTCCCGCGGCGAATGCGACACGCCCATGCCGATGCATCTGGACCCGCCCGGCGGCGAAGTGCATATCAAGTCCAGCTATCGCCGCGGCGGAAAATACTTCGCGTTGAAAATGGCCACCACATTCCACGGTGCGGGCAACGGAATGATGTTGCTCGCCTCCGCCGAAACCGGGGAGCAGGTAGTCTACCTCGCCGATTCGGGACACCTCACCGATGTGCGCACCGCCGCGGTTTCAGCGATGATCGCGCGCGCTCTCGGCCGAAACGACCAGAGCATCGGCATTCTCGGCTCTGGAATCCAGGCCAGACTGACCGCGCGTTTCCACGCCCGCGCCCTCCCGCTGAAGCGAGTTTATTTGTGGGGTCGCACTCCGGAACACGTCGCAAGTTGCGCCGCGGAGATTCGCAAATTCGTGCCGGACGTCGCGGTGCTCGCCTCGCCTGCGGCCGTCGCTGCGGCAACGAGGTTGATCGTAACCTGCACCGCATCGCGCTCGCCGCTGCTCCACGCAACTGACATCGAAGCGGGTACTCACATCTCGGCCGTCGGGGCCGATGCGCCAGGCAAACAGGAACTCGATCCGGAGATCCTGCGACGCACCGATGTGCTATTGGTGGACTCACTCGCACAGTGCGAAAAGCTCGGCGAGCTTCAACACGTGGCTGACCAGCGGGATCGCGCCGTGGAACTCGGAACATTTCTCGAACAGCCGCGCGCGACCCGAAATTCCGTCGCCGACCTGACCGGCCTCGGCGTCGAAGATCTTTTTATAGCGGAGTGGATTTATGAAAATCGAAACCTTTGAAATGGAACGGATGCAGTCGACCTGGGAAAACATCGTCGACTACGATTTGAGCGAGAGCGGCGTACGCCCGCTGACTCTTCGCGAGCTGATGCAGATGGGCTTCAACCTTGACTCGTTTCTCGACGTGCCCCTCGGCTACAGCCAGTCGAACGGAACGCTGGAACTGCGTGAGGCGCTGACCAAGCTTTATCCCGGATCGACCGTCGACCAAATTGAGGTCACCAACGGTACTTCCGAAGCGAATTATCTGATCGCGTTGAGCCAGATTAAGTCCGGCGACAAATTCGCGCTCGAAACGCCAAACTACATGCAGCTGTGGGGCGTTCCACGCAGCTTCGGCGCTGAAGTGCGTACCTTCCGCCTGCGTCCCGAAGCCTGTTGGGAACCCGATTGGGACGAATTCGAGCGCGCCGTCGACCATGGCACGCGCCTGGTTTACGTCTCGAATCCGAATAATCCCACCGGGTCGGTTCTGTCCGATGACGCCATGCAGCGCATCGTCGAGCGTTGCGAGAAAACTGGCGCCTACTTGATCGCCGATGAAGTCTATCAGGGAGCTGAAGCCGCCGGACCGTGCACGAAAAGTTTCTGGGGCATGAGCGACCGCGTCATCGTCACCAGCGGCCTCTCCAAAGCCTGGGGAATTCCCGGCGTCCGCATCGGCTGGATCATTGGCCCCAAGGAAGTCATTGCGGATTGCTGGTCGCAGCACGATTATCTGACCATCGGGCCCAACAAGCTGTCCGATCAGCTCGCAAGAATCGCCGTGCAGCCCGAAAATCGTGAAAAATGTTACGCCCGGACTCGCGCCGTGTTGAATGCCAATCTCGACCTCGCCCGTGAATGGGTACGCGGCTTCGGCGGACTGCTGGAATGGCGCGAACCTCGCGCCGGAGCGATCGCGCTGGTCAAGTACCATTCCAGCGTCCCATCCATCGAACTGTGCCAGCGCATCCGCGTCCGCCAAAGCACCCTGATCGTGCCCGGAAAACAACTGGGAGTCGAAGGATTCGTGCGCATCTGGCTGGGCGGGCGCGAGGATTACCTGCGTGAAGGATTCCGCCGTATTGGCGAGGAATTGCGCGCGCTAATCTAACGCTCGTTCTAGGGTCTTTCCCCGATCCTTTTCCTCGGAAAACATGCCGATGTGAAAGCCATGGCCGACGATCCAGTGAACCCTCTGCACGCAGCCGTGGACTGCTATCTTTCTTCACTGCAGGCCATGGCGAAGTGCGTCGCCGATACATGCCCGGAAATCGGCGGATTGTACCGGCACCGGCTCTCGCGCTTGCGCTCCAGGCTGGCCTTCGATTCTTCCCCTGCGGCGATGGAGGAAAGCACCCGAGCCATTGAAGAGGAACTGAACGAATACGCGGTGAAGGCGTCCGGCTACATCGAACAGCACGGCATTGAGTTGAAGACCACCATCCGCGGATTGGAAGAGATCGTCCGTTCGCTCGCCCAGCGCCAGGAGTTCTATGGCGCGCGCCTCCGCCAGTTCGCCGTGGAAATGCGGACTACCACCTATCCTGTCGAGGCGGAACATCTACAGGAAGTCGTCGCGCGACAAGCCGCTGGATTGCTGAGCTGCGTGGAGAGTATGAATCACGAAGCCCACTCGCTGGTGACGCGGATGCACCAGCAACTGGCCGCCGTGGAACAGCGCCTGAAAGCCGCCGAGGTCACCGACGCGCTTACCGGATTGATGAACCGCCGCGAGATGGAGCGTCACATCGAAGCGCGCAAGGCCGCGGGCGAGCCTGTCGTGCTGGTGCAATTCCAGATCTCCGGCGAAGTCAATCACGAAGTTGCCCGGCAGGTCGCCGGCCGGCTCGCCTCGCAATTCCGCCATAAAGATTTCATCAGCCGCTGGACCGATACCGAATTTATGGTGCTGTTTCAAGGTCCCGTGGAGACCGCACAAGCGCGCACCGAACAGATTTTGCCGTGGGTTTCCGGGCGCTACTTGCTGGATAACGGCGAGAACGTTCAGATTGGCGTCGAAGCGCACTTGATGCAACCTGAGCTGGTCGCCTGATCGGCCCCGTTTGTACTAACGTGAGGTTGTGCAATCTTTCAAAGGTGTGCCCCTGTTGGTCACCGGCGCGGGTCGCGGAATCGGAAAACGCCTGGCCATCGGATTCGCGGCCAAAGGCGCCCGGGTAGGCCTTCTGGCGCGCAGCAAAGCCGAACTGGACCTGTGTCATCTCGAAATCGAGCACGCCGGCGGCAGCGCCCTCAGGCTTCGCACTGACGTCAGCGATTATGAGCAGATGTGCGCCGCCGTCGAACGTATGCGCGTACACTTCAGCAAACCTGTACAGGTGATGATCTGCGCCGCTGCCGCGCAAGGCCCTATCGGACCGTTCGTTGAGAGTTCTCCAAAAGCCTGGAGCGAGCTGCTTCAAACCAATCTCATCGGGGTGATGAACGCCTGCCGCGCGGTATTGCCGCAGATGATCGAGCGCCGTTCGGGAAAAATCATCGTGCTGGCCTGCGGAGGCGCGTCCACGGGCCGCATGAACTTTTCGGTGTATGCCGCTACCAAGGCGGCGCTCGCCCGGTTTGTGGAAAGCGTGGCGGCGGAGGTTTCCGAGCACAACGTGCAGATCAATTCCATTTCTCCTGGGGATTCCTACACCCACATGACGGATCAGATCATCGCCGCGGGCGAACGCGCCGGCTGGCGTGAAAGTGAACATGCGCAACAAACGCGCCTGACCGGCGGAACCGCTCCCGATAAACAGATGGACCTGGCTGCATTTCTCGCCTCGGATCAGTCCAATCACGTCAGCGGCCGCCTGATCGGCGTGATGGACGATTGGAAAAAGTTGAAAACCGGCACCATCAACCCGGAGCAGTACACGCTACGCCGGATCCAGAAGGCGTAGCGGTAGACTGAAAGAAGAATGTTCGACCGGATTTCCATCGATCCGCGAATCTGTCACGGACAGGCCTGTGTCAAAGGCACCAGGATGCCCGTTCACCAGATTATCCGGATGCTCGCGAACGGCGATACCGTGGAGGACCTGCTGCAGGAGTTTCCGAACCTGACTCGGGAAGATATTATGGCCTGCCTCGACTATGCAGCGGCGCTCGCCGAAGAACAGATCACTCCGATTCACGTCGCGTGAATGAATATCCTTGTCGACGAGAACATCCCTCGGATGACGGTTGACGCTCTTCGGCTTGCCGGACACGACGTGAAAGACGTCCGTGGAACCAACACCGAGGGCTCGGCGGACCAGGATCTTTGGGAAATTGCTTGCACGGAGCGGCGGCTATTCGTGACTACGGATAAGGGCTTTACCGAGTATCGGAGCACGCTGCACAATGGCATTTTAGTTGTACGTTTGAGGCAGCCCAACCGGCTCAAGATACATCGATCCGTCCTACGTGCCTTGGAACACTTTGGTGAGGACTGGGTCTCGCGGCTGGTGGTCGTGCGCGACCGTATCATGAGCACATCGCGGGCGACGCCCACGGAGTAGCCGTTCGCCGTTCGTCCGCCTAATCGCGTCACTCGCCGGTTTCTCAACTTTGAACGTACCTTCGCGCGGCTAGAATGGGACCCATGGATTCAGCCATTCACGTCGCCGGATTGAAAAAATCCTATGGCGACTTCGAAGCTGTTCGCGGCATCGATTTCGACGTCGCTCCAGGGGAAGTCTTCGGGCTGCTGGGCCCTAACGGGGCCGGGAAGACGACGACAGTTGAAATCCTCGAAGGACTGCGACCGCGGACTGCCGGAGACGTCAAGGTGCTCGGCTACGATCCCGCAACGGAGACTCGCGCCATCAAAGATCGCATCGGAGTGTGTCTTCAATCCACCAATCTGCCCGACAAAATCACGGTACGTGAATCGCTGACGTTGTTCGCGGCCTTCTATTCGCGGAACATCGACAACGACAAGCTGATCCAGCGCCTGCAACTCTGGGAAAAGCGCAATGAATTCTATTCGAAGCTTTCCGGCGGGCAGAAGCAACGCGTCGCGCTGGCGCTGGCCATGGTTAACGATCCGCAGATGATCTTCCTTGACGAGCCGACCACCGGACTCGATCCTCAAGTCCGTCTCGAAATTCACAGTCTGATCAGCGAGCTGCGCGATGCCAAGCGCACCATTCTGCTCACCACGCACTACATTGAAGAGGCCGAACGGCTGTGTGACCGCGTTGCCATCGTCGATCAGGGAAAGATCATCGCCATGGGAACGCCGCGCGAAATTCAAGCTCGAACCCTGGGCCAGTCGCGCGTGGAAATCAAGACCGAACAACCCATGCCGGCCGAGGTCCCCAAGTTCGAGCATTCCGATAAACACGTTCTTAGCGAGGATCGGACATTGTTAACGGTGTACTCGACGCGCCCCGCTCGAACGCTGCCCGACCTGATCAAATGGATCGACCAGAACGGGCTGGAACTCGACGATATTCATCTGAAGCGGCCGACGCTCGAAGATGTGTTCATCGAGCTGACCGGGAAGAAACTGAGGGACTGACATGAGAGCCTACCTCGCACAGATCCGGATGAATCTGCGGCTCACTTTCCGCGACCGCACCGTGTTGTTTTTCAACTACGTTTTTCCGCTGATCTTCTTTTTCATCTTCGGCCAGTTGATGCATGCCGAACGCGGCGGAGCCGTCGTGCAGATCGTCAACATGAGCTTGAGTCTGGGCGTGCTAGCCTCGGGATTGTTCGGCGCCGGGATGCGCACGGTGATGGATCGCGAAGCGAACATCTTGCGCCGCTTCAAAGTTGCACCGATTTCACCGGGGCCCATCCTGGTGGCCCAACTGGTGACCGGAATGGTGCATTTCATCCCGGTTACGTTCATCATTCTGCTGCTGGCGCGCGTGGTGTATCACATGGCGCCGCTGGAACATCCCATCTCGCTGTACGTGTTCGTGCTGTTGGGCCTGGTCGCCTTCCGTGCGATCGGCAGCATCGTCGGCGCTGTTGCGAATTCCATGAACGAAAGCCAGATCATCGTCCAGTTGCTGTACTTCCCCATGTTGTTCCTGGGTGGCGCGACGTTTCCCATCGCGATCATGCGTCCCTGGATGCAGACGCTCGCGCAATTCATCCCGTCAACGTATCTTTCGACGGGGCTCACCGCGATTCTTGAGGGACACGAAACATTCCTCGACAACGTGTCCGCCGCCGGCGTATTGATCGCGACCGGCATCGTCGGAACATTTCTCGCCTTGAAGCTATTTCGTTGGGAGAAGGAAGAGAAGATGCGTCCGTCGGCGAAGCTGTGGCTCGCCGTCGTCATGATCCCCTTTCTGCTCATGGGCGCCTGGCAGCTGCACGCCAAGGATCAAGTAGCGAAGGTGAAAATCCTGGCGCGCGAGATGGAACGCAATGAAACGCAGCTCATCCAGAATGCGCGGCTGTTCCTGGGCGACGGGACCGTCATCGAGCAAGGTGCAGTTCTGATCAAGAACGGCGAGATTGCCGAAGTCTACACGGGGTCTGCGCCGGATGCCAAGACGCTGAACGCGGCGGCCGTCGACGCGGCAGGTAAGACCCTGCTGCCGGGACTTATCGACGTCCATGTGCATCTCGGATCGCCCGGCGGATTTTGGGAGGATGCGGCGGAATACACCCAAATCGATCCGTTCATGGATCGCGAACTGGCGGCTTATCTTTATAGCGGCGTGACCGCCGTAAAAAGTGTTGGCGATGCGACCGACATGGTGCTGAGACATCGCGCGGTGATTCGCTCGGGAGAGAAACTTGGCGCCGAGTTATTCCTGGTCGGTCCGATGTTCACCGCCGCTGGCGGACACGGTACGGAATACATCCAGTACGTTCCGAAGAACATGCAAGCGAGTTTCGAAGCGCAGCTGGTTCGGCTCCCGAAATCGGCCGAGGAAGCCAGGCAACAGGTCCATGCGCTCAAGAAAGAAGGCGTCGATGGAATCAAGGCCATCCTGGAAGGCGGCTGGGCCGGGCAAATCATCCCGCGGCTGGATCCGGCGCTGCTGCGCGAGGTAGTCGAAGCGGCGCGCGAAGACGCGCTGCCGGTGGTGTGCCATACGGGGAACGCGCGCGACGTCGCCGATGCGCTGGACGCCGGCGTCAACGGAATCGAGCATGGCTCCGAGCGCGACGATATTCCCGATGCGCTCTTTTCAAAGATGAAGCAGATGGGCGCGACCTACGATCCCACGCTGGCCGTGTTTGAAGCGATCGCTGCAACGGGGCAAGGGAAATTCGAGCTGCTCGACCGTTCGCTGGTACAGCAGGTTGGTCCGCCAAAGCTGCTCGAACAGACCAAGCATATGCTGGCCACGTCTCCCGATTTTGAAGCGATGCGCGTGGCGTTTCGTGCGCATCCTCCTACCATCGGTCATGGAACTCGCAACCTGGCCGCTGCATTTCATGCGGGTGTGACGCTGGTCACCGGGACCGATTCCGGGAACCCGCAAATGATTCACGGTCCCGGAATCCATCGGGAACTGCAACTCTGGGTGCAAGCCGGCATCCCGCCCGCCGTCGCGCTACAGGCCGCGACGTGGAATGGGGCTCGCCTGCTGCACGTCGAGAACCGCATGGGGTTGATCAAGAAAGGATACGAAGCGAACCTGCTGCTCGTCGATGGCAATCCGCTACAGGATATCTCCACTACCGAGCGGATCTCGTCAGTATTCTTCAAGGGCGAGCGGGTTGGCCGGTCGGAACTGCTCCATCAACAATAAGGCCGGAAAATGCATTTCACGCAAAGACGCAAAGAATGCGAAGGCTATCCTTTGCGACTCTTTGCGCCTTGGCGTCTTTGCGTGAATCCGAAAGGACCGTGACCTATTAGGGGATTCCAACCTTGGCCACCAGCGCCTCGAAGGCCGGCTCTCCGCGTAATCCGGTGAATGCCGGGTCGACCTTCACCAGCGGCATCATTACGGAGTGGCTTTCGAAGGCGTGATCCAATTCGCGAACGGCACGGACTTTATCGCCGGAAAGCGCGTAGTGCAGTGCCAGCGAGTACGGATCGGCTCCGCCCACTGGACCCGGTGCGCGGCGGCCGAGAAACGACTGCGCTCGATTGATGCATGCCTGCGCTTCGGGGAGTCCCGGAGAGAGCTCTAGCGCTCGCTTGGCTTGCTTGATGGCGTCTTCGAAATGATGCGCCTGCAGCAGGAGCCAACCCGCATCCATGTTGACGCGCACCGAGAAGGGATCGAGCTCGATGGCCCGGCGCAACGAAGTCAGCCCTTCTTCGGTGCGACCCATCGCCACCAGGAACCAGGCGTAATCGTGATGTGCATCGGCAAAGCTCGGGTTGATTCCCAACGCGACGCGGAAGTGGCGCTCGGCGTCAGCCCAATTCCAATCGAACCAGAAGCGGACGTTAGCCAGCGCGTTGTGTGCTTCGGGCGAAGAAGAATTCAGCTCCAGAGCTTTTTCGGCGGCCGCGGCGGCGCGGGGAAACAGCTTTTCGGGAGGCCCGCCCGCGCGCGCCATGTAGACACATGCATCCGCTAGAGCCGCGTAGGCGTCCGCGTAGCGCGGGTCACGTTGAACGGCCTGTTCGAAGAAGTCGAGACTCCGGGCAGCGTCGCCGGAAAATTGCAGAGTGCGGCCCGTCCGATAGGACTCATACGCGGCTTTGTCGGTGACGTGGAACGATCCGGCGCGCAGCACGCCGCGTGGAAAAAGACGCGTCAATACGGCGGCAGTAATGTGCGCAGCGGATTCCTGCTCGATCCGGAACAGGCTGGCGTCGTCATCTTCGTAGGATTCGGTCCAATCGACCGCTTGGTCCGCGGCGTTGATGAGCCGGGCGGTGACGCGGACGCGGCCCTGATCGCGCCGGATGGTGCCTTCAACGATGTATTGAACATTCAAATCGCGGGCGACTTCTTTTGGCGCCGCGTGCGACGATTTATAGCGCATCACCGAACTGCGGGCGATCACGCCGAGCCGTTCGGTTTGCACGCTACCCAGATGACTGATCAGCTCCTCGGTTAGCCCATCGATGAGCGGATCGCCAGGCGAAGCGCTGTCGAACGGTAGCACCGCGAGCATGGTTCGAACCGGGGCGACTGTCCGCGGGCGGGACAAGGCAACGAACGCGGCCGTGGCTAAAACACATAAAATCAATGCGATAGCGATCCAGTAGGGGCGTGGTTTGCGCTCCGCGCTGATTTTTCCCTTGGGTTCGTTTGGTCGTAGAGAAATTCGCTCGACCGGAGGAAGGAACAGGTAGCCTCGTTTGGGGACGGTACGGATGAAGCGGGCGGAGTCGGCGTCATCGCCCAGCGCGGACCGGACTTGGGCCATGCATACGTTCAAGTTACGATCGGAATCGACGAAGGTTTGATCGCCCCAGACTTCGCGTTGGATTTCCTCGCGGGTGACCAACTCCCCGGCTTTTTCGGTCAGGAGCGTGAGCAGGGCCATCGGTTGAGGTGCCAATTTAATCAGAATGCCGCCCTTGCGAAGCTCATTGTTATTCACGTCGAGCTCGAAGTTGGCGAAGCGAAGTAGGGAAGCGCGAGCCTCGTCCGTGGGCACGATTCCAGTATACGGCGCGACCCGCAAACGGCCGCATTTAGACAACCCTGCAACCGATAGATAATGCAGTGTATTTCAGAGAAACAAAAAAATAACATCGGCATGTCTTCCGCACGCGGCGGCGTCGCTGCATTATTTGGAGCATGAATAACAGACGCAGTTTTCTGGCAACACTTGGAATCGGTTCGGTGGTACTTGGACGGGGGGCGCAGGGGCAAGCTCCTTCACCGGCGTCGAGTGCGCCGTCACCCGCGTCGGGCGATACGACGCTCGACGTCTTTCAGGCCGCCTATAAAGGAGACAGCGCGCGCGTGAACGCGCTGGCGAAGATCAACCCGGCGGTCGCGAGGCTGCGGTCGGCGGATGGTAGGACTCCGCTTCACTATGCGGTGGAGGGCGGGCAAGCCGCGATGATTTTTGCGTTGACCAACCTTGGCGCGGATCTCAGTGCCGGTCCGGAGAGTCCGCTGCTCACAGCGGTGGCGTACCGGGATCATGCCGTGGCGCTGGAGATGTCGCAGAATTTGCTGATGAACGCGTCGGATCCGAATGCGAAGCGCGCCGATGGGCGAACCGCGCTGGATTTGGCGGCAGAGCGCGGATACAAGGATATCGTCGAGTTGCTGGTGCATCGTGGGGCGAAGGGATCTGACGTTCAGGTGGAGCGCGTCTATTTCGGCAAGCGCTACAGCTTCGACGCGGCGGGCCGGCCCTACGAGCCGCAAAATCTCGACGGGCTGCCGCAGGATTTCATCAACGAGGTCACGGTTCTTTCGCATCGCGATGTGGATCGGGTCATGCATATCACGCGGCTCGCGCCGGCGTTGGCGTACGCGCGGGCAACCTGGGATGAATCGCCTATCGAGGCGGCGTCGCACATGGGGCTGGTCACGCTCGCGCAATTCATGGCGGATCGCGGCGCGGCGGTTTCGACGTGCACGGCGACGTTGTTGGGATTGAGCAATCGAGTGGAGGCGCTGGTGAAATCGGACCCGGCGTGCCTGCGGGAGCGAGGGGCCCACGATATCGCGCTGCTTGCGTACACGGCGTATGGGGAGCAGCGCCCAGAGATCGCGGAGTTTCTGCTGCGATCGGGAGCCAATGTTTCGGCGGCGGCGCTGGGTGTATCGACTTTGCACATTGCGGCGAGCAAGGGGTACGTCGAGTTGGCGGAGGTGCTGTTGGCGCATGGGGCGGATGTGAATGCTCCAGCGAAGAATGGAGCCACCCCAGCGGCCGTTGCGATGAAGGCGAAGAGGGACAAGATGGCGGAGTTCCTGAAGTCGCGGGGTGGGCGGGCTTAGGGTGGCTTGTCGACAGAGGCGTTCGCACGAGTGCGAACGCGGCACGCCGAGTGCGTGCGCCACATTTGGAGCCGAACCTGTGATTTTCGGCCAGAGTAAATTGGGTGGGGCTGCGGAAAGATCTCAACACGCACACTCTTGCCGTCGCTGGGGGGCGGACCCCCTGGTCCGCGGCCGATCCCCCGATCGGCCTCTCTGCGTGTCTGTCGACCTGATTTTATGGGCGAGAAAGCGCGATCAGGGGATCGCGCGCGGACCAGGGGGTCCGCCCCCCATTCCTGATCTGAGTCTTTCCGGATGGCGGCTTCAGCTGAGGATAGACGGCCTTGACACGGTCAGATCCGGTGGAAGCTTTTCAGGATGTCGCGGGTGGAGTAGCGCAGGGCGATCGGGCGGCCGTGGGGGCAGCTCATGGGGCATGACGTCGCCGCGAGCGCGCGCAGCAGCCAGTCGATCTTGGCGGGTTCCAGGCGCATGTTGATCTTTATTGCCGCGCGACAAGCGATGGACGCGGCCATGGCGCGGCGCAAGTCGTCGAGCGAAGCGCGCCGCAGCTCACGCTCGGAAATTTCCAGGATCTCGAACAGGATCTTTTCGACGTCGCCCGCGCCGACGCCGGCAGGCGCGGCTTTAACGGCGATGGTGCGATTTCCGAACGGCTCGGTTTCAAAGCCGAGAGCGTTTAGCTCATCGGCGATCCGGGCGTACTCGATCTGCTGCGCGGCGCTGAGCCCGATCACCAAAGGGACCAGGAGATGCTGTGTCTCCACGCCTCCGTTCATTCGCGCGGCCAAGACCTGTTCGAACAGGATGCGCTCATGCGCGACGTGTTGGTCGATGATCCACAGCCCGTCGCGTCCGGCCGCAATGATGAAGCTGTCGTGAATCTGGCCGAGCGGACGAAGGTCCTTCAACGCTTCCAGGCTTTCCAGATCCGGAATGTAGGCGTCCGCGTCGGGGAACAGCGCCCCGTGCGTTTCGGGAACCGCGAGTTTGTGTGCGCCAGGCACGTCGGAAAAGTCGAAACGAGGTGCAGGCGACGGCGGACGGCGCAATGCGAATTCCGGCATCGCAGAATCTTCTGTGTCGGCGGGCGCCACGGCGGCGCTCGAAAAATTCATGTTTTCGATGCGCTGGCTGAATTCGGAATAGGGCAGCGCGGCTCCGGGCTGCGGCGGCGTGGGAATCGGAATCCGCGATGCAGGACGCTGCGCCATCAAGATTTCACGAATCGTGTCGCGAACGAAATCGTGGACCAGCGATCCGTGGCGGAAGCGAACTTCGGTTTTCGAAGGATGCACGTTCACGTCGACTTCTTCCAGATCGCAATCCAGAAACAGCAGCGCGAAGGGATAACACGCCGGCGGAATCAGGTTGTGATAGGCCGAGGAAATCGCGTGCAGCAACAGACGGTCTCGAATCAGGCGGCCGTTGACGAACAGGTAGACGGAATTTCGATTCAGCTTCTGCACTTGTGGGCCGCTGACGAATCCGCGCAGGCGGAAGTGGCGCTGGATGGATTCCTCCTCGTCGATGGGCAGCTTCAGATCGCGGCCTTGATCGCCCAGATCCACCAGGTCTTCCAGGACTTGCGTGCCGAACACCTGAAAAACGCGTTCGCGCAACGTGGGCACGGGCGTCACCGAAAGCAGGTCGGAGTTGTTGTGGCGCAGCGTATAACTTTTCTGAGGATGCGCCAGGCTGTAGTGGGTGACCAGAGACGCGATGTGCGCGATCTCGGTCTGATCCGAACGCAGAAATTTCTTACGGGCCGGCACGTTGAAGAATAGATCGCGCACTGTGATGGTGGTCCCGCCGGCCAGAGCCGCTTCATCGCAGCGCAGGATCTTGCCGCCCACGATTTCGACTGCCGTGCCGACGCGATCCTCCGGCGCGCGCGTTTCGAGCAGCAGACGCGAGACGGAGGCGATGGACGGCAACGCCTCACCGCGGAAACCGAGCGTGGCGATCGACAGGAGATCTTTCACGTCGGAGAGCTTGCTGGTGGCGTGGCGCTCGAAGGCGAGCAGGGCATCGTCACGCAACATTCCGCAGCCGTTGTCGGCGAGACGGATCAGCCGGCGTCCACCCGACTCGACGTCGAGACGGAAGTCGGTCGCGCCTGCGTCCAGGGAATTTTCCAGAAGCTCCTTGACCACGCTCGCTGGACGCTCGACGACTTCGCCCGCCGCGATCTTGTTGGCGACGATGTCGGAGAGGATGCGAATCCGGCCCATGATTGAATGGTTACACGCCGAGGAGATATGCGCGAGCGGGCATGTTCGTTAGTTGGGTCAGCGCATAAGCATACCACTGGAGTTGCCGCTCATAACGCTCGCGGCGTTCGGAAACGCCGGCGTCGGTTTTGAAATCGACAATAGTCCATTGGCCGTTTTCGACGAACGCGAGATCGAGAATCCCTTCGAGCAGGCGGCCATGGTCGAGCTTGAGGGTGATGGGATACTCACGATGACAGCGCTCCGCGGCGCGTGCGCGTGCCAGCAGGGGATGCGCCAGGGCTGCTTCGACTGCCACGCACGCGGCTTCGATTTCCTCCTTCGGCGCACCGATCGACCGGCCGTTCAGCTCGACGATACCGGCGATGGAGGCAGGCGTCGCGTCGAGATCGACGTCGCGCATCGCTGCATGGACCAGCGTCCCGAAACGGTTGCCGCGGGGCCGGCCTTCGCTGACGGACGCGAACTCCGTGCTCACTTCGATCAGGGTTGGAGGAGCTTCACTGGCCTGGCTCGCCAGGAACACGTCGAATTGCGGCGCGCCGCCGCTGGATAGCGTCGCGATGCGGTTCTTTTCCCATTCGCGATAGGCCGTCAGACTTTGGCCGCCATCCTCGGCGAGAATTTCTTTCTGACGCAGCCCGAGTCCCTGGTCGACGTTCAGCTTTAGCTTGGCAGGATCCCACCAAACCACTTTGTGCGTTCCATGTTCCGGCTCGATCAGTCCGGGTTTGACAGAGAATTCTTGTTCGCGGGCATATTCGAGCGGGCGGTCGAGCACGGACGCATTTCCGAACTCGGGACAACCGGACGCCCGGGCAGATTTGCGCCAATTTGCACGCGACGGATAAATCGCTTTGTTGAGCGGACTGAGCCATCCTTCGAAGGGATCGTCGCCGACGGCGGGAATCACCAGCAGGTCGCGGGCGCGTGTCGCGGCCACATAGGCGACGCGGATGCCTTCGGCCCGCTCGCGAGCGCTTTCCTGGGGTTCATGCTCGGAAAGTTCGCGGGGTGCGCAGCGCAGAAGGCGAGTCGCGCTTAGGCGGCGG
Source organism: Bryobacteraceae bacterium (assembly GCA_035568415.1). Classification (GTDB taxonomy): domain Bacteria; phylum Acidobacteriota; class Terriglobia; order Bryobacterales; family Bryobacteraceae; genus Palsa-187. The sequence continues at coordinate 84,175 of DATMOC010000025.1, forward strand.
GCGCCGTCGACGAACTGGTCGGGCTCACGCGCGGCGAGGTTGGCGGTCAGATCGGCGAGGATCACTACGGGAAACTCCAGGCCTTTCGCGCCGTGGACGGTCAGCAGACGTACGCCGTCGGAGTCTTCTTCGAGCACGGGCGCTTCGGAGGCTTCTTCTTTTTCGGCTTGTGCGGCGAGTTCGTCGACGAATCCGCGAAAAGAAATACCACCGGAAATCTCGTAGACGCGAGCGAGGTCGGCCAAGCGGGCGACGTTCGCCAGGATCTGATTTCCGCCGGGACGGAGCACGAACCCGGCATGCGCGCGAGTTGCTTCGAGCAGCGCGTTGACGGTCGCGGCGAACGGTTGGCGATTGCGCTGGCGGTGCAGATCGCCCAGAATCGCCAGAGCTTCGAGCACGGGACCGAACACCGCATCAGGTTCATCCTCCGGGCGATGAAATGGATGCAGACGGCCGTGGGCGTGGCGATAGCGGAGAAGAATTTCGTCGGGAATCGCGAACAAGGAGCCTTTAAGGGTCGCGAAAACGCTGAGCTCGTCGTCGGGCCATTCGATGGCGGTAACGGCGGCGCGCAGCGTTTCGATCTCTTCACGGCGATGGAATGACTTCGATCCGGCGAGCAGGTGCGGGATTCCGCGCGCCTCGAGGCCGCGGACATATTCGCGGGTCAGATCCGATCCGGCTTGCGTGCGGCGACGCAGCAGAACCGCGATGTCGCGCGCGCGATAGCCCCATTCCTGCTTATCGATCAGCCAGTGCACGAACGCGGCGATCGCGTCGGGCAGGGATCGATTGATGGCTTCCTTAGCGATCCGCGATTTGTAGGGCCGCGGAACGGGCAGCACGATCACGCTGGGGCGATCCTCCGGCTCCGCGCGATGCTCTTCGAGGGGAGCCCAGTCGGCCTGGCCTGCAGCGGCATCGCCGTTCATTTCTGTTTCAAACGCGGCATTCACGAATTGTTGGATGTTCCGGACAGCGCGATAACTCCTGGTCAGCGTGAGACACTCCACGCCACGTTCCCCAAGAGCGCGGCGGAGGTCGCGGTACATGACCAGGTCGGCGCGGCGAAATTTGTAGATGGATTGCTTGGGATCGCCAACCAAAAACAGCTTCCCCGGCTTGGGGCGGACGCGGCTCCATTCACACTCGTCGGGATCGTCGGCTGAAAGCAGCAGTAGAATTTCGGCCTGCAAGGGATCCGTGTCCTGAAATTCGTCGACAAAGAGATGCGTGAAACGATTCTGGAGATATTGGCGCACCACCGGCTGTTCACGCACCAGATCGCGGACCTTGATCAGAAGATCGACGAAATCGAGTTTACCGGTGCGGCTCTTACGATCCTCGTATTCATCGAGGAGGCCGGACATTTCGTCGCGAAGGGCGGCGGCCAAGTCGGCATCGGCGCGGCGGCGGAAGTCTTCGATCCAACGCAACACGTTGTCTCGTTTCGCAACCAAGTCCTCGCGCGGAATGCCTTCGCCGTAGACGCCGGAACCTTTCCTGAGATCGCGCCGGAGGTCGCGGCCGAGCTTCAACAGCAAGCTTTCTAACGCGTCAGGATCGCCAGATCCACTGGACTCCGCCCGATCCATGGATCCCGCGAGCGCCCGGACCGGCGCGAGCGACTTGTACAGATTATCGGTCACGCGGCGCGGGCGCGATGAGGCCTCCGCCAGTTCGCGCACCATGCGCGCGATAGTGGTCATCTCTTCAACGCGGTCGAAAGATTCATCGCGATGCCATGCTGCCGGATAGTCGCGCCACTCGATCAATTTCTTCCCTGCGAATTGCAACTGCTCGACGGGCGGGGTGTCGTCCCAGGAATCGCGCCAGGCCAACCTGGCAAAGGCGCGGCGGAGTCCCGGAGAATCCTCATTCAGCCGGCGCTCCAGCCAGACACGGAAAGCGCGTTGAAACAGGCGCGCGCTTTCCTGCTCATTCAATTCCTCGAACGAAGGATCGACCCGGGCTTCCACGGGCCGTTCGCGCAGTATCTGCGCGCAAAAGGAATGGATCGTCCCGATGGAGGCTTCCTCTAACCGGCCCAACGCGTCTTCCAGACGGGGCGCACGCTGGCGCGCTTTGTCGAGTTCCTCCCGAAGGCGGAGCTTCAACTCGCCGGCCGCTTTGTGCGTGAAGGTGACGGCGACGATCCGGTCGATGGTGGTGAGACCGTGTTCCAACACTGCCACGATGCGATGCACGAGTTCAGTCGTTTTACCGGTGCCGGCGGACGCTTCGACGATGAGGCTCTCGTGGAGAGACGTGCGGATGCGGTCGCGCGCGGCTTGATCGCTGCCGATTTGTGAGGCCGGAATCACGCCATGGCTCGGATCTCGGTGAGCGCTTCCAGCCGCTCATCGCGCGAATTCTTATAGCGTGCGGCGCGCAGTTCTTCATACGGGCCGCACGCCACGCGATAGTCGCAGATTTCACAGGCTTCTTTTTGCGGAACGGGTGGAAGAAATCCTTCCGCGATCGCCGCGTCGATGTTACCGAGCAGCTTACCCAGGAATAGGCGCGAGCGATCGGTGATCTGGATCAGCGCGTGCTGATATCCGCCGTTTTGGGTCGAATAGAACAAGCGTCCCGATTCCACGGTGGCGCTCAGCAGCTTTTCCGCCGCAAGCCCATACAACAGCGGCTGCAGGAATTTTCCGCCGCCCACGAATGCCGGCGCCATTTCCGGAGGCTTGCCGGTCTTGTGATCCGTGACGCGCAGGACGCCGCGCGCGGTGTGGCGCTCCACCAGGTCGATGGATCCGCGGAGTCGCACGCCATCGAGATGGGCTTCTTCGCGGGTGCTGGCGGGGTCGCGATGCTTATCGGGCGCTAGGCCAAAAGAAAACTCAAAATGAATCGGTTCCCAATCGTCGTCATTGGCGGCGATATGTTGCAGCCAGCCGCGCAGGTCAGTGCGCAGATCGTCGATCTGACTGTTCCAGACGCGTGGGATGGCGGGAGCGAGATCCTCTTCGTATTTCGACGCCACACGATCGAGGACGGCGTCGGCGACATGCAGAGTGTCGCTCAGATTCGCCGGACTCACGGGCAGCCCACCACGCTGTTTAAGCTCGCCCAGAAGCGCGAATTGAACTTCGTGAAACAATCCGCCGCGCGTTAACGGGTCGAGTTGTTCGATGGGGACGGCTTCTTCGCGCGGGCGCAGGCCGTAAATTCCATGCAGCGCGAACTTGTAGGGACACACGGAAAAATTCTGGAGCGAAGACGGCGACCACGGGCGCGCCTGAAGACGCTGCGTGCCGAGCACGGCAAGCGCGGCGGGATCGGCGGTGATGAGGCCGTCGGCGTCGGTCCATTTCGAGGCCCAGCGTTTCCAGCGCCCGCGCAGAGACCGCGCGAGGTGTTCATTGGTTTCCACCAGGTAACGCGCGTTGCTCCCGGCGCCCAGCAGGATCAGATCGTACTCGGTTTCGTCGATGGCGTCTTCCACATCGCGGGGCGCGGGCCAGTTGAGGCGGGCGGGCGCGGCATCGCGGGCGCGGCGTTCGAATTCGCGCAGCTCCGGCAGGCCGCCTTCGATGGCACGCGGCAGTTCCAGGGCATAGAAAGACGGAACGCGGGGACGCGCTTCGCCGACATCCATGCGCGGATAGGAAGCGATCAACCGGTCGCGTGCCGCGGCGACCGCGAGTTGGAGACGCAGACGTTCCTCACGCACACGATCGTCGCGACAGGGCAGCGCGGGATCCACGGCATGACGAAAATCGTCGAGCAGCAGGGGATCTTCGAGAGCGCGCTGCGGAAAGAGTCCTTCGGCGAGACCAGGCAGAAACACAATGCCGAACTCGCGTCCGCGCGCTTCGTCGATGGAGCCGACGAAGACATGCCCATAGCGCCGCTCAGGCGGATCGCGCCGCAAAAATCGCAGGCGCTCGCTGAGCACTTCCATGACTTCTTCGAGCGTCGCAGGACCGACGTCACCCATAGGTCCGAATTCGGCGAGCACCGATAGCACGGGTTCCGGACGGCGCAGGGCCACGCGGGCCAGTCCCGACAGTTCCACGATCCAGTCTTTCCAAAGCGCCTGGCGCGGCAAGGCATCCAGGACATCGATCAGCGGCAGCGCGAAATTCACAAGCTGGCGCAAGTGATCCAGCTTGCGCGCCAGATGTTGGCGGCTGGCTTCATCTTCGCGCTCCAATGTTTTGAGGCGCAGCTCGAACTCGGAATCGAGACCTTTCAGACGGCGGCGCCACCGCTCGCGCCCCCCCATCACGGCAGCGTCGACCAGCAATTTCTCCCATGCCGACGGTGCGCGTGGGACAGCGGATTCGTCGATGAGCGGCTCCGGTTCGACTTCGGCGGCTTCTCCCGAAGCGTCCGCAGCAAGCATCTCATCCTGTGGCGGAACCCAATCCGCGCGAGCCTCGAATCCCGCGGGTAGAACCTGGCCGAGCGATAAATATTCGGCAAAACGCGAAGCCGAACACGCTTCCGACGCGCACGCGAGCAGCGCCAAAAAAGCGCGTCCCGCCGGATCTGGACGCGCCGTGCCGCGGCTGAAGTACGCGGGAATGCGCGCTCGGCGCAGCGCTTCCTCGATCATCGGTTGATAGCGTTCCGGACTCCGCAGCAGAATGGCGATCTGGTCGAACGCTACTCCGTCGCGAGCGATCCGCAGAATACGCCGCGCGATTTCCACGGCTTCCAGGCCTTCGCCGGGCGCCGAAAAAATCTGGAACGCGCTATCCTGCACCTTCGCGGCGGGTGGCTCGCGCGAAAACAGGTACCGCCGCAGATGTTCCAGCGTTCCGCTGGATGCCGCCTGTTCCGCGTCTTCTCCAGCACTCACGGCTTCGAAAACCGCGGGCGACCGCGCGGCGACGCTTTCGAAGAAATCGCGATGAGCCGCCGTGTCGAGCGCAACATCCAACCGCACCAGCGGCAAGCCCAGCCAGCGATGCTCGCGCGTTCTGGAAGCCTCGGTTGCGAGCGCGAAAATGCGCGCCAGGTCGGCGAGGCCGCGCGCCTCGAGCTCCGCCTCATAACGCGTAAGAAGTCTCCCCAGATCCGCGCCGGATTCGCCCGCTTGCGCCAGCTTCGCTGGATTCACGCGCGCGAGCCGCAGATCGCCGATGGTCCGGGCCAGCGATCTTGCGAACCCGGGCATTGCCGCTACCGGATCGAAGTAGGAGAGCTCCTCTGCGGCGCGCGCAATGTAAATGACGCGGGCAGCGAGAGCCTCCAGCCCCAAGGGGGTCAACGGCGCGAGCCCCATCGCGGCCATCGCCGGCCGCGCCAAGTCCGATGCGAGCTGGACCAACGTCAATCGATGCAGGCCCGCGACGCCCGAGGTTCGGTGTGCTAAATCTTCCCCTGCCGAATGGCTAGGTGCGAGAAGAAGCGCTTCGGAATGAGCCGAGATAAAGCTAGCTGCGGCGGCGATCAGCCGTCCATTGGAGCGCGATTGTAGTGCGGCTCGCGTGCCGATCGGCATATTTTCCAGTCTAGCGCGCACGCCCCGGCGTGCCAGCAAAAATAAATCTCCATTTTTTCATGAAAAACAGTAACTTGTGTCAGCCGAGTTGCGTTTCTACATATAACTAAATCCCCGTTACGACAGCGGGCGCTCTCACCCCTTTTCACCCATACGAAAGCGCCCGCCTTACTTCCTCTCTTAAGTTGGTTCCACCTCGCGAATCTCGATTGTGCCGAACTCCAGATGCGGGCAATCGCGCGCGATCTCCACGGCCTGGTCAAAACCATCTGCCACGAAGCTGAAGAATCCACCGATCACCTCGCGCGCTTCTGAGTAGGGGCCATCGGAGATTCTCAATTTCGCTCCAGCGCCTTTCATCACGCGTCCCGCTCGGTCGCGAAGTTTCTTACCTCCGGGTTGCTTGGCGCGTTTCGCGAGCGATTCGCGCCAGTCGCGATAACGAACGATGATCCGCTGCATTTCTTCCGCGCTCAGGCCGTCAAGCACGTCCGGCGCTTCATGGAGAAAGAGAATATATTCAGGCATTTCTGCCTCCTTTCCCTGGGAGGACGAACGGTGGCGCGAGAAATCGACAAAATGGACGTTGCGAAAAAATTCAGCATCCACCGCTCCCTGTGGTCGCGGCTCATTGCGCAGCTTAGATGACAAATCGCCGAAACTGAACCGCGACCGAAGGAAGCGGTGGATGTTGACGTGTCCACGTGTTACTCGTCGAACAGAACGGAACTCAGGTAGCGCTCACCCGCGTCGGGCAGAATAACGACGATGGTCTTGCCACGCATCTCTCGCTCTTTGGCGACACGGACGGCGGCCGCCACAGCCGCGCCGCAGGAGATTCCGCTCAGAATGCCTTCTTCCTTCGACAGGCGCTGCGCCATTTCGATGGACTCTTCGTCGTCCGCCAGTTCGACGCGATCCACCATTTTCAGATCGAGGGTTTCGGGGATGAATCCGGCGCCGATGCCTTGAATGCCATGCGGTCCCGGGTGTGGACGCTCGCCTGCCAGCGTCTGCGTGATTACAGGGCTGCCGGCCGGCTCGACGCCAATCGAAAGGATGCGCTTCTTTTTTTCCAGCTTGAAATAACGGGAAATTCCGGTGATGGTTCCGCCGGTGCCGATGCCCGCCACCAATACGTCGACGTTGCCTTCGGTATCGTCCCAAATCTCGGGCCCCGTGGTTTTGAAATGGATCTCGGGGTTGGCGGGATTCTGAAATTGTTGCAGGAGCACGTATCGATCCGGATCCGACGCTACCATTTCTTCCGCGCGCTCGATAGACGCGCCCATGCCCATGGCGCCGTCGGTGAGAATCAATTTCGCTCCCAGAGCTTTGAGGACTTTGCGCCGCTCGATGGACATGGTTTCGGGCATCAGGAGCGTGATGCTGTATCCGCGCGCGGCGGCGACGAAGGCGAGCGCGATTCCGGTGTTCCCGCTGGTCGGCTCGATCAACTCCTTGCCGGGCTTGAGAATGCCGCGGCGCTCGGCGTCCCAGATCATGTTCGCGCCGATGCGGCATTTCACCGAGTAGGCCGGGTTGCGTCCCTCGATCTTCGCGAGGATGGTCGCTTGCGCGCCATCAGTGACGTGATTCAGCCGAACAAGCGGCGTGCGGCCAATGCTAAACGAGTTATCCGAGTAAATCATTAAATATTCCAGTTGGGAACATAGCGCGTCTGCGATTCCTTCCAGCGCCGGACCATTTCGGCGAAGCTGGTGTGATCCACGATTTTGGAGACCGATTCGTCGACGCGCTTCCAGAGATCGGTAAAGGGGGTGGCGGACCCGCGCCTGTCGGCTCTTCCATCCACGAACTTGATCACCTGTCCGACGGTGATCTGATCGGCGGGACGGGCCAGGCGGTAGCCGCCTTCGGCTCCGCGGCGCGATTCGACGAAGCCGCCCTGTTTAAGACTGGCGAGAATCAGCTCCAGAAATTTCTGCGGAATTTTCTGACGGCGCGCGATATCGGCGATCTTCACCGGCTCGCCGGGCGGTTGCAGCGCAAGATCGAAGATGGCCTGCAAGGCGTACTCGCCTTTCACGGAAATGTTCATCGGAAAAGGAAAAGGGGCCGGACTCGAAAGCCCGACCCCTGATTGTAACAGCCTCGAGGTTTTTAGAAGTCGAGACGAAGTCCCATTTCAATCCAGCGCGCCGAATTGGTGCGGTTCGCTGGAATGAACGAGCTGGTGATCACGCCAAAAGCGTTCGGATTCTGAAGGCTTGGGGAGGGATCGTTGTAACCGTGGTGGTTGAAGATGTTGAACATGTCGGCTGAGAATCGCACTTTGAACCTCTCTGCGATCCGGGTCTCCTTGCCGAAGCTCATGTCGAAATTCCAGAACGGCTGGCCGTAGAACGGATTCGCTTTTCCGCTCCGCGCGTCCGAAGCGATATTTATGTAGCGGAACGAGTTGTATACGGCGCACGGATCGGCGAACAGGTTCATACCGCTTCCGCCTTTAATTACCGCGTTGCCGCCTTCCGCCTTGCAGGATGCGTTATACGGGTTGGTGGACGAAGACGTCAAGGATGAATTCGTCGGGATCGCCGCAGTGTTCTGCGCGAATCCTTCGACGTCGGCGCCGAACGAGTTGGTGCCCTGAGTCACGATCAGGGGAAATCCAGTGCGGGCGGTGACGATGCCCGACGCAGTCCATCCACCCAGAATCTGGTTCACGATCGTGCCACCGCTCAACCGGTGGCCCTTCCCGGCCGGGAGTTCGTACACGTAGAAGGCGTTGAACGTATGCCGAAGATCGAATCGCGACGGTCCGTAGTCGACGCCCGGGTGATAACTGTTGCTGTAGAAGAACGCCTGGTTCTGGTTCAGGACGTTATCGTCCAGCGCTTTCGAGTAGGTGTAGTTGCCACCCAGCAGCAATCCGCGAGACGGCCGCTTTTGCAGCGACACGATCCCGGCATTGTAGTTGGATTGGCCCAGATAGGTGCGCATGAAAAGATCGAGCACCTGATCGTTGTTGTACGTCGGCAGCTTCAGCGAGCGTCGAAAACCGTCCAACTGATTGAACAACGTGCTCACGTCGCCGGTGGTAAACGCGGCTTTCGCGTTAGCGGCCACAAAAGCCGTTGCGGTCCCAGCGGGGTTAATACCGGGGAGCTGATTTTCGAACCAGGGCTGCGCCGCCGGCGTCGTACCGGCGCGAAGGGCGCCGGCCGTCGCGTCGAAGGCTTGCGCGAAGCTCTGTTTGGACGTCGGGTCTACGAACATGTAGGGCGCGTTGCTCAGGCTAACTGCTTGCGGCAGTCTGCGCCCGTTGCGTCCGATGAACGCAAGCTCCAGGATCATGTTCCCAGGCAACTCGCGCTGAATGCTCAGGTCGATATTGAAGCTGCGCCCCACCTTGTTGGCGGGGTCGTCCTGGAACGACAATGTTTCCGAGTACTGGCCGACCGGAGGTATCACTGGAATGGATGCGGCCGGGACTGTCGGTAACGGAAGCGTGCCATCGGTCCCGAGGCGGAAGGAGGAAAGCCCCACATTCGCTGTTCCGGCACCGGCATTGCAGCCTGCGCCACCGGCTCCAGTCGCGTTGCAAAGGGGTGCTTGCACGGTAATCGTCTGGCCGAAGCCGACGCCGAGCATCGGGATCAGCACCGTCTGCACGGTGTTGGTGCGGTCATAGACGAGCGCAAACCCGCCGCGAATTACGGTTTTCTTCTCGCCCAACACAGTGCCCAGGAACCCATTCTTACTTGACGGGTTCCAAGCGAGCGACACGCGCGGTGCCACGTCGCCCCAGTCGATATCGATAACACCGCGGTGCGCGTTTCCGACCGGTTGGTAGCCAAGCAGGGGATTATAGATTTGGCCCTGTAGCGCGGCGGCCTGTTTTGCGGCCAGATAGTCGCTCCCGGTGATAAATGCTCCGGTGGTCGCATTGATTTGCAGAGTCTGGAGATTGCTCACTTCGGTAGGCGATGTTTGCCATCCATAGGCCAGACCAAACGTGAGCGTCAGGGACGGCTTGATGCGCCACGAATCCTGACCGTAGAAGTAGGTCGCGTACTGATTCGTCTGATTGCGCAGGTTGGTGCCGAACGGCAAAGGCTTCAGGTTGGCATCTCGAACCGTGAGAATACCGACGTTGTCGATCAGGCCCAGTCCGGCAGCGTAATAGCGGTCCCAGTTTTTCAGGTCCGTGCTCCGTACGCAGTTGGCCGTGATAGACGCGCTACAAGTCTGCGGTTGGTTCGCGGAAGTGACTCGGAGGAAGCTCTGATCTCCGTCGACCAGCGCCGCCAGAGACGACAAGGATCCCACCACCTTATCCGCGCGGACATGGGTGAAGGGAATCTTGTTAAATTGTACGCCGAAGTTCACGGTGTGCTTTCCGTGGACCCAGCTAATATCGTCCAGGTACTGCCAGTATCCGGCATAGTCAGCCTGATAGCGAGCCCGCTGCGTGTCCATGTCAATCGGGGAATCGAGAAAGCTGCTCACACCGCCCCCGATCAGCAACGCGACCGGCCCTGCCGAAGTCTGGCTGCCGGGAATGTTCAGGATTCCTGCGCCTGCGGTTGGCGAGGTGGCGCCGGTGTTGTCCGTGTCATGGACATATCCGAACCGGAAAGTGTTCAACAGGGTCGGCTTCACCTGATAAGTCAGCGAACCGGCGGTAACGCTGGCGCGGTTTGGCGGTTGCCGCACCGACTGCAAATTGCCGTCGGCAATCGAAATCTGGGCCGCGCTGGTCGCAATATGCCGGTAGTAGGTATAACTTCCATTGAACTGCAGTCTGTCGGTGAAGTTGTGATCGAGCCGCGCGACTCCGTAGTCATCTCGAATCGGGGTCGACACAACGCCGAAAAACGATCCGGTGTTCAATCCATCACCGCCGGGCGTATTGGGGAGAGGTTCCTTGGCCCACTGCGCCGATACTGAGGGACTAAGTCCGAGCCCGCGCGGATCGCACGCCAGATTTCCGCTGGCGCCGCACACGGAGGCAGTCTTCAGATTGAATTGTTCCACGTTTCCGTTCAGGTCGCGGAACTGGAGAATTCCGTTCTTGAGAGCTTGCGTCGGGACAGTTCTAGTCACCTGCGCGGCGGATTGGAAGCGCCGCTCTTCCCAATTCCCGAATAGGAATGTCTTGTTCTTTTTGATCGGTCCGCCCAGACGCGCGCCGAAACGGTTGTCGTGGATGACTGCTTTCGGAAGTCCGATCAGATTGTTGTCCCACGTATTCGAGTTCAGATTCCAGTTTTGAAGATATTCATAGAGAGCGCCATGTATGGTATTGGATCCGCGCCGGCCGATGAGCGCAATGTTCGAGCCTGAGGCGCGGTCGAAATTCGCATTGGGATTGGTGACCCCGCCGCGAAACTCTTCAATGCTGTCCGCTGGAGTGGGAACGGAAACGCCGCTCGCCACGATGTTTTGCGTGATATCGATTCCGTCGACGGTGACCGTGTTTTGATCGTCAAGCGCGCCCGCAACGCGCATCTGGATCGCTCCAGTTGTGGCGCCGCCCTGGCTGGAAGTGCCAGGCTGCAGGCCCATCAACTCGGTGGCGTTGCGCTGCAAGGTGGGCAGGCGCAGAATCGCATCGGTAGAGACCGTGTTGCCGATTTGCGAATCTGTAGTTTGAAGCTGAGCCGCGGCAGTAGCGGTGACTTCCACGATTTCCTTGTCGCCGCCCACTTCGAGCTTTATGGGAGCAGTGGTGCTCCGGTTCACTTCAACCACTACGTTTGCAAGGGACGCCGTGCGGAATCCACCCATTTTTACCGTGATCGTATATAGACCGGGCGCGACGTTCGGGAAGGTATAGCCGCCAGAGTCGTTACTAGACTGGACCTGAGTCCCGTTCGTCGCGGTGTTTACCAGGGTTACCTCCGCCTTTGGCACCACCGCACCGGATGGATCGCTGACCGTGCCGATAACGGCGCCGGAAGTGGCCGATTGCGCCATCGCCGGAGGCGTCAATGAAAACGTCCCAACCACCGTCAAGGCGAGAACAAACGCCAGCAAAGCAAGCTTTCTAGAATTCATAGAACCCCCTTCACGTTCTTTTTGCATTTTTAAGTTGATGCCGCCGGACTGAAATGACGGCAGAAGTGAACCCAACAATCCCAAGCCTTGCAAAGTTTAACTAACAAAGCTCCCCCACTAGCGATCGCCTGTTGGCACACCAGTGCGCAACGGCGGCGTGTCGCTGATGTTATCAACGATTTACGATCATGTCAATAGAAAAGTGGGAGATCGAACCCACGCGTTAGTGGTGTCGTTATGGGGTTAGCGCCGGGTCAGCGAAAGAAACTCGTCGCGCGTTGCTTTGCTCTTCCGGAAGCTCCCCAGCATGGTGCTGGTCACCGTGCTGGAGCCTTGTTTCTCGACACCGCGCATCATCATGCAGAAGTGCTCCGCTTCGCACAGCACCCCGACGCCGCGGGGCGAGATGACCTCTTCAATCGCTTCGGCTACTTGTTGTGTAAGCCGCTCCTGGAGCTGGAGCCGGCGCGCGAACATATCGATGATCCGCGGTATCTTGCTCAGTCCGATCACCTTGTCCTTGGGAAGATAGGCGATGTGCATTTTGCCGAAGAACGGCAGCAGGTGGTGTTCGCAGGTGCTGAAAAACTCCACGTTGCGGACGATCACCATTTCGTCGCACTGGCATTCGAACAGCGCCCCGTTCACGATCCGGTTCAAGTCCTGCTGGTAGCCGCTGGTGATGAAACGCAGCGCTTTTTCGTACCTTTCTGGAGTCTTGACCAGGCCCTCGCGCGACGGATCCTCGCCGATCAGTCCCAGCACCCGCCGCATATGCGATGTGATGGTCGGATCCTTGGGGATCATCTTCACCACGCTGCTTTTCTTGAATGCGCTGCTGTTTTTCATGAAGCTTCCAGTTCGAAAATATTGCGATCCGTTTCCGCCACTCGAACCCGGGCCAACCGCGCCCCGAGCGGCCAATCCGGAACCAGCATTTCACGGATCGCGGACGCCAGATTCTCGGTGGTCGGCACGGCGTCCGCAAGTTCGGCTACATCCGTATTGAGATTCTTATGGTCCAGCCGTTGCAGAATTCTTTCGCCCACCAGCGCGTCGAGCGCGTGCCGCGCCACGATCTGACCGGAGGCATCCGGAGCGCCCTCCACCGTGACATCCAGCACGTAATCATGACCGTGGCCGTAAGGATTGTTGCACTTGCCGAACAGACGCCGGTTCTCCTCATGGCTTAGCGCCGGAACGTCAAGCCGGTGCGATGCTGAAAACCTGTATCGCCGGGTGAGCTTCACGACTCGCCTCCATAGTCGACGTAGAGGTCGCTGGTTTCATAGAGACGGACGTTCCGAAGGTTTACATGGGGCCGGTCGATGCGAGGCTGCAGGCGTTTCCAGATCTCGATGGCGATATTTTCGGTGGTCGGAACCATACGATCGAACGGCGGAACCTCGCGATTGAGAAAACGATGATCCATGGGATCGACGACTTCTTCGTGGATAACCTGCTTCAATTCACGAAGATCGAAAACCATTCCAGTGACGGGATTGGTCTCCCCTTCAACCGTGACTTCGAGGATGTAATTGTGCCCGTGGCCGTTCGGGTTGGACGCCATCCCATAGAGGGCGCGATTCTCCGCATCGCTGAGCGATGGGTTCGCGCAGACGTGAGAGGCGGAAAATTCGGCTTTGCGGGTTAGAAGCACGGCTCGGAGATTAGATGCAATTTAAAACGTTCACGATTCCTAGTAAAATGATAGCGTGAAGACGCGAACCGACCGGATTCTGGTGGCCCTGATCGCGGTGCTGGCCCTGGCCCTGGTGTATGTGGTGTCCGGCACTTTGGAACCGCCGCTGGTCAACGCAGGCGATAAGGCGCCGGCCTTCAGCGTCACCACCGAACACGGCAAGAACATCACGCGCGACAACTTCGGAGGCAAGCTGCTGGTGCTGAATTTCTGGGCGTCGTGGTGTCCACCGTGCGTCGAAGAGACTCCTTCGCTCGAACAGTTCGCGCGCGAGTTCGGACCGCAGGGCGTGGTGGTGCTGGGGGTCAGCAACGACCGCAATGAAGGCCAGTACCGGCGTTTTCTCCAGCGTTATCAGGTCAATTTCGAAACTATGCGCGATCCGGAAAACAACATCAGCGCAAGTTACGGAACCTTTCAGCTTCCCGAAACCTACCTGATCGATCAGAAGGGCCGCGTGGTCGAAAAAGTGATCAGTAATCAGAATTGGATGGACCCGGAGTTTCTGGCGCGCGTCCGCAAGTATCTGTAATATTTGTGCCGCAAGCACTCGTGCGCCAAGCGCACGCGCCACATGGCAGCCCCATGCGTTAGCGTGGGGCCAGTGCGCGAGCCTACAAATAGCCCCAAGCTGACGCATGGGGCTGGATGGACGCTACTGGACCGGAAATTTCGGCCGCAGCAGGTGCCAGGCGATTCCGCCATCGTCCGCCGCGCTGTTCGACAGGACCACGACCCCAGTGCGAGTCGCGGGATCGTAAGCGACATTGCTGAAAAAACCAGCGCTCTGGCCGCGATGAGTCGCGATGGGAGCGCCTCCAGGCAGCGGAACCACCCACCATCCCAACGCCTGTTGCATGCCTTGCGGTCCCGGACGGCGTGTGTCGAACATCGCGGCCATTGAAGAACCGAGCGGCGATTTCTCTACATCCATGAAGGCTGCCAGCAGTTTGAGCAGGTCGTTCGCGGTGGAGTGCAAAGACCCCGCGCCCACTGCGAACGGCGGCATGGACCACTCCGGCGACGGTTTTAATTCCGCATCGTGACCTACGGCGAGCCGCCTCTTAATTGGCGGCGTCAGATCGATGGAAGTACTTTCCAGTTTTAGGGGCGCGCAGATGCGCGAGTGAACCAGCGATTCGTAGTCCATTCCGGCCCGGCGCGTGAGCGCGTGGCCCAACAGAGCAAAACCGATATTCGAGTAGTCCCACTGTGAACCGGTGTCGCGAGGCAGTTCGTAGGTTGCCAGGAAATGGTACATCTGCGCTTCGGTGTACTTCGAAAACGCGCTGAAATCCAAGGGCGTGGGGAAATCCGGCGGCCACAACGGCAGCCCGGACGTGTGTGTCGCCAGATCCAGCAGTTCGATGGCGCGGCCCTTCGGTTTCGGCATTCGTGTTCCGGGCGGCAGATACTTTGCGACTGGATCGGTCAGGGCCAGTTCGCCGCGTTGCGCCATATCGGCAAGCAGCAGTGCCGTGAATACCTTGGTGAGGGAGCCAATCTCGAAGACCGTATCGCTATCGACGCCGCCGTACGAGACGATGCGCGTGCCTTCCGGGGCGACGATTCCGGCTACCATTGCCAGGCTCTTTTTCTGGACGTCAATCCGGTGGGCGAGCAGTTTCCGGATTTCGGCGTCAGAGGGGAGCGATTGGGCGCCGGCCAGCGTCGTGAGAACCAATGCAGGGATCGCTTTGGGCATGTTTCAACGTAAGCCAGGCGTTGCGCCGGGTCACGGGTGAATCGGCGAATTGCGGAGGATTGCCGACGAATGGCGGTCTCCTTGTGCGAGATTGTTGAAAGGCAGAACTGCGATGCGTGTCGCCATCGTCTCCGACATCCACGGCAACCTGACGGCCTTTGAAGCGGTCCTGGCGGACCTGCGCGAGACCTCTCCCGACTTGATCATCCACGGCGGGGATCTTCCGCATGGCGGATCGAGTCCTGCGGAGATTGTGGATCGCATTCGCGATCTCGGCTGGCAAGGCGTGCTAGGCAATACGGATGAAATGCTCTTCGATCCCGAGTCGATGGAGAAGTTTGCCGGCCAATCGTCCGCGCCGCCCGTCCTTTGGTCTGCGATCCGTGAAATGGCGGCGGCGACGCGTGAAGCTTTGGGAGAACGGCGGCTCGCCTGGCTGCGCGGTCTGCCGCGAACTCAGATTCATGCTCCAATGGCCCTGGTGCATGCCAGTCCCGAAAGCACCTGGCGGTCTCCCGCGCATACCGCGAGCGATGCCGAGCTGGAGTCGGTTTACGGACCGCTCGGCCAGCCGATTGCGATTTACGGGCATATCCATCGGTCCTACATCCGGAACGGGTCAGGGGTGACCGTCGCCAACACCGGCAGCGTCAGTCTTTCTTACGACGGCGATCGACGCGCGGCGTACCTCTTGCTGGATGATTCCAAGCCAACCATCTGTCGCGTGGAGTATGATGTCGACCGCGAGATCAAGGCGATGGTCGATTGTGGTCTGCCGCATGCCGACTGGATCGCGAAGACGCTCCTGACCGCCAGCCCCCAAATGCCCAGCGGCCACACAGACTGAAGTCTGTGCCACATATCACTGATCCCACGTGGCACAGGCTTCAGCCTGTGGTCCGCTGTCGCGGCAAGATGTTTTTTTAGCAGCGCCAAAGGTGCGTCACATCCGGCACGCACAGTTTATCAGGAGGAACGGCGGCCGATTCGTCTCCGGATAGGAGCCATGAAAGCGCGGATCGCCACGTCCAGATCTTCGACGCCGAGCCAACGGCACATCCCATAGAAAATGCCTAAGCCGATGGGCATCGAGATCGCAAGATCCGCCAGACGCGCCGGTTGTGAAACGCCCAGCCACATCTCGACTGCCCGGCTGGAACCGGCAACTGCGCCTCCCATGACCAGCGACGCAAATCCCACTTTGCCGATGCCCATGGCCAGCTCGCGGCCGTGAACGCCGCCGATGCGGTTGCGAAGGATCGCGAAGAGTACCAGAAATCCGAAGATCGCGACCACCGATGTCGACATCGCCAAGCCTGCCGGTCCGAGCTTCGCCAAGCGGATCATTGTAAAGGCGGTCGCGTAGTTGATGCCGATGGACGCGAGACTCACCAGCATCGGAGTCCGCGCGTCGCCCAAGGCGTAAAACGCAGGATTCAGGACCTTCAGAGCGGCATATCCGGCGAGCCCCACGGAATAGCACGAGAGAGCGATCGCGGTCTGCTGCGTGTCGTAAAGCTGGAATTTGCCGCCTTGATAAATCGCGCCGATGATGGATTTTCCGAGCACGAACAATCCCACGGAGGACGGCACGGTCAGCAGAAACACCATGCCCAGCGATTTCGAGAGCGTGCGACGAAATTCATCCATCTGTCCCGCTGCGGCGCTGCGCGAGATCGAGGGAAGTGTGGCGGATGCCATCGCGACGCCGAATAATCCCAGCGGGAGTTGCATGAACCGGAACGCGTAGCTCAGCCAGCTTACCGCTCCGTCGAATCCACGCTGCGGATCGTAAATGGTGGAGGCGAAATTGGTGTTCACCATCACGTTAATCTGTACCGCGGCATTCCCCAAAATCGCGGGGACCATCAGCCGCATGATCCGGACCAGTCCTGGATCGGACCAGTGGAACAACGGACGGAAGCGGAACCCCAGCGCGTGCAGGCTGGGCAACTGCCAGCCGAGTTGGAGCGCGCCGCCGAGGACTACGCCGATGGCCATTCCTTCAATGTGCGAAAGATGCAGCGGCGGGCCCAGCACGTAGCCGATGAAAATTCCGAAGCCGACCGAGCCGATGTTGAAAAACGTCGAGGCCATGGCGGGCACGCCGAAGCGGTTCGACGCGTTGAGGACTCCCATAGCCTGCGCCGCCAGCGCGACCAGCAGCAGAAACGGGAACATGATCCGCGTCATGCTCACAGCCAGCTCGAATTTACCGGGAACCGCGGAAAAACCTGGAGCCAGCAGATGAACCAGAGCCGGAGCGAAAATCATCCCGAGCACGCA
Organism: Bryobacteraceae bacterium; assembly: GCA_035568415.1. Taxonomy (GTDB): domain Bacteria; phylum Acidobacteriota; class Terriglobia; order Bryobacterales; family Bryobacteraceae; genus Palsa-187. The sequence goes on from DATMOC010000025.1 coordinate 101,359, forward strand.
GAATGCGCCGACCACGATCATGATGGCCGTCGCGACCAGGTTCGCCAGCCGCGCGGCTTCCTCTTTAGGCCGCGTCGAAAGATACTCGGTGAAGGTGGGAACGAACGCGCTCGAGAGCGCGCCTTCGGCAAACAGATCGCGCGTCAGGTTGGGAATCCGGAATCCCAGCATGAACGCGTCATAGATCAACCCGGCGCCGAACAGGCGCGCCATCACGCTTTCACGAATCAGGCCGGTGACGCGGCTCATCAGCACCGCGATCGAAACGACGCCAGCGGAGCGGACCACCTTCTCGTGCCGGGCGTTTCCTTCGTTCGCCGTCACAACGCGCTCCATTACAGTCGCGCCTCAATCGTCGACGCGACGGTTATGGGGCGCGTTTGGTTAGCGGCCGTATTCTTCAAAGAAATGGGCAATCGTCATGATCCCCGAGTAGTAGTTGGACAGTTTGTACTTTTCATTGGGTGAATGCAAACCGTCGTCGGGCAGGCCGAATCCCATGAGGATAGTCGGAATGCCCAGATGTTTGGCGAAGTCGCCGACAATGGGGATGGAGCCTCCGCTGCGGACGAACACCGTATCGCGTCCCAAAATGTCCTTGAACGCGCGCGCGGCGACGTCGATCGCGGGATGGTCCGGATTCACCATGATCGCGGGACCGGAGCTGAGCACGCGCACTTCAGTCTCGACGCCGGCGGGCGTATTTTCGCGGACGAATTTCTTGAATGCCGCCAGGATCTTGTCGGGATCCTGGTTGGGAACCAGCCGCATGCTCACTTTCGCCGTTGCGCGCGCAGGAATCACGGTCTTCGCTCCCGCGCCGGTGAATCCTCCGGCGATGCCGTGGATTTCAAGCGTCGGCCGCGCCCACACTTTCTCCAGAACCGTGTAGCCCTTTTCGCCGGTCAACGCTTTCGCTCCGACTTCGTTTTTCAGGAATTCCTGTTCGTTGAAGGGCAGCGTGCTCCAGCTTTGCTTTTCAGCCGCCGACGGCTGCTGGACGTCGCCGTACATTCCGGGAATCATGATTCTGCCGCTCGGATCCTTAAGTTTCGAAACCAGCTCCGCCAGAGCGAACACCGCATTCGGTACAGTGCCACCGTACAGACCCGAATGCAGATCCCGAGACGGACCGCGCGCTTCGATTTCCGTGTAAATCAGCCCGCGCAAGCCGATGCACAGCGTGGGGATGCCTTCGGCATACAGCGCTGTATCGGAAACCAGGGCGACGTCGGCCTTCAACTTCGTGGCATTCTCGGCGACGTACTTCGCCACGGATTCGCCGCCGATCTCTTCTTCTCCTTCGATCAGAAATTTCAGATTGACCGGCAAGGTGCCGTTGACCGCGCGCAAAGCTTCCACGGCTTTGACGTGCATGTACATCTGGCCTTTGTCGTCGGCCGATCCGCGGGCGTACAGGTTGCCGTCGCGAAGAGTTGGCTCGAATGGGGGACTGGTCCACAACTCCAGCGGATCGGGCGGCTGGACGTCGTAGTGTCCATAGCACAGGACTGTCGGTTTCCCGGGGGCATGCAGCCAGTCGGCGTAGACCAAGGGATGCTTGGCGGTCGGGATGATCTCGACATTCTCCAGTCCAGCGGTTCGCAGACTGTCAGCGACGAAGCCCGCCGCGCGCTGGACGTCCGGCGCATGCTCGGGCAAGGTGCTGATGCTGGGGATGCGAAGAAAGTCCTTCAGCTCTTCGAGGAAACGATCTTTATTCTTCTCAACGAATGCGTCGGTGGCTTGAGACACATTCCATTATAGTTCTCGCCGCGCGGACGCAGATCCGTAACACTTCGACGTATTAGGTGGTAAGCGAATGCTGCCTTCGGCTCTAGGGTAGTCACCCCGTAAAAGTACTCTCGCGGTCGTCGTACTACCCTCCGATTTGCCTCATAGAGCCTATGAAGACGACTGTCCTTTCTGCGATTTTCCTGACGCTTTGTGGAGTTGGCTCCGCGCAGCCTTTGCCGCGGCGAGCCGACCCCCGACCCGGTCCCGTCATCCATGAATCCGCCCCGGATCGTCTGGTGGTCCAACACCGGATCGGCGCGGATCCCGACTCGATCCAACGGTCGTTCAGCCTTCATGGAGCAGCACTTCATGCTCATCACGCCTCGCTGCGAATCTCCGTGCTCCGCGTGGATCCGGCACGTCGCGATCAGATCCAGAAGGCTCTCGAAGCCAGCGGGTTGTTCGATTTTGTCGAGCCCGACTACCTGGCGCATGTCAATACAACTCCGAACGACCCCGGTTATCCCTCGCAATGGCACCTGGCCACAATTCAGGCGCCATATGCCTGGAATATCACCACCGGGTCGACTTCCGTGCCCATCGCCATGGTCGACTCGGGAGTCGACACGACCCATCCAGACCTCGCATCAAAAGTCGTTGGCGGATGGAACTTCCTGACTGGGAATTCGACCATCACCGATACCATGGGCCATGGCACCACGACGGCGGGCGCCGCCGCGGCGATTGGCAATAACGGGGTCGGCGTAGCGGGTGTGGCGTGGTTGAATCCGATCATGCCGCTGATCGTGGTGGACGCCACGGGCTATGCCTCCTACAGCAATATGGCCAGCGCGATCAGTTACGCAGCCGATCATGGAGCGCGCATCGTCAACGTTTCGATCGGCGGGACCAGCCCATCCAGCACGCTGCAAACGGCGGTCAATTATGCCTGGAACAAGGGAACCATCGTGTTTGCGTCGGCCGGGAACGGCGGCATCAACGCGCCGTACTATCCGGCCGGCTGTCAGAACGTGGTGTCGGTAGGAGCTACCGATTCTACCGACACGGTCGCGGCGTTTTCGAACTACGGCAGCTTCCTGTCGCTGACGGCTCCTGGAGTGAATATCTACACGACTACGTCCGGGGGCGGTTACGGCTATGGGACTGGCACCTCGTACTCTTCGCCAATTGCGGCCGCTGTGGGAGCGCTGATGCTTTCCAAGTCGCCTTCACTCTCAGCATCCACCTTGGTCAGCACGCTTGAGCAGAACTCCGATGACCTGGGGCCCGCAGGTTGGGATCAGTATTACGGATGGGGCCGCGTGAATGCGTACAAGGCGCTGAACGCCACCACGACTACCACCAACAATCCACCCGTCGTATCGATTTCATCGCCGAGCAATGGAAACACCGTTAAGGCGTCCCTGGCCGTCCAGGGCACAGCCACTGATACTGTCAGCCTGTCGCAGATCCAGTTCTTTGTGGATGGCAACCTCGCATCAACGGCATATGCCTCGCCTTTTTCGTTCGCCTGGAACACGTCTACATCCAGTAACGGCACACATACCTTGTCGGTAAAGGCATACGACGTGGCTAACAACATGGGGCAAGCATCGGTCTCGGTTTCCGTCAACAACGTGGTCACAATCGACACCACGCCTCCCACCGTGTATATTTCGAATCCAGCCAATGGATCGACGGTTCATAACGGCAACCTGCAAATCACGGCGGTAGCGTCCGACAATGTGGCCGTCACCCAAGTGTCGGTTTACATGGATGGCGTTCTGCAATATACCGGCTCGGTGGCCCCTTACAGCTTCGGTCTGAACTCAAAGAAGCTGGCTTCGGGCTCGCACACGATCTTCGCGAAAGCCTGGGATGCCGCCGGGAACGTGGGTACGTCCAGCACGATTACCGTCACTAAGTAGCTCTGGGGACGAGGCGGATCGGCTCTTGCGACGGAAAAGTACTAGTCAGTACCATGAGTCCCACGCGTAAGGGCCATCCGTTCAAGCATTTAACGAAACGGTTGCATCTCCTCCGAAACCAGTTTGGGACTTGCTTTCATCAGCGGGTCCCGTTACCATGTCTTAGAACGGGAGCGGCGGCACCATTAAGAGTGGCCTAAGGCGCCCGGTCTGAGTCGGAGGAAACATGAAGAGCAGTTTTAAAGGAATTCTATTTGGCGCGATGTTTGGCGTGGTGGCCTTAGTGCCGGCCCACGCGTCGCTGCTTTTTAACATTAAATGCACGGCGCCTGGTACCTGCGGCAGCACTGTCGGCACCATTACGTTGTCACAAATTGACGCGTTCACCGTTCAGGTATTAGAGACGGTGGCGCTTCCTAACGGGATTGTAGAGACGGGTACACATTCCGCTTTGACGTTCGACATTGCAGCCGATCCCTCCATTACGATCAGCAATTTGACCGCTGGTTTTACGGTTGGCAACACTACGAGTGGGACTTTTGTAAGTAATCCGTCATTCGGCAGCTACGACTACTCGATCCATTGTCCAATCTGCGGCAACGGCTCCAACAATCCGCAACACTCGCTTTCGTTCGATGTCCAGATCCTGGGTGGCCTTACGCACCTGTCCATTAACGACTTCATTTCGAACGGGAACTCCTTCTTCGCAACGGATCTGTTTGCCAACGGCTTTACTGGAGTTTGGGGCGACGACGGCGGCGGCGGAAGCACGCAGGGAACGCCGGAGCCGGTGTCCTTCGTTCTCCTCGGTACCGGTCTGGGATTGCTCGGATTGACCCGGACGATCTCCAATCGTCGCCGGCTTTCTGCACAGAAGTAACCTCGAACTCGCGGCAGCCAGGCTGCCCTCGAAAACAAATACGGGCAATTGAGCCGCACCCTTTTCGGTATTGTTATCCTTGCCGTATGGAGATCCGCCACTCCGTCTGCGCGCTTGATTGTCCGGATGCCTGTTCGTTGCTGGTGAATGTCGAAAACGGTCTGGGCAGCCGTCTTCGAGGCGATCCCGGCCATCCCATCACCCGCGGGTTCCTGTGCGGCAAAGTCGCCCAATATCTGGAACGCGAATACTCGCCAGATCGTCTGCTGTATCCCCAAAAAAGAATCGGAGCCAAGGGCGAAGGCAAGTTCGCTCGCATCTCCTGGGACGAGGCGCTCGACACGATCGCCGAGAAGTTAAAGAGCATCGCAGAGCAGTTTGGATCCGAGGCGATTCTCCCCTACAGCTACGCGGGCACCATGGGGATTCTGAATATCGCCGGAATGGACCGACGGTTCTTTCATCGCCTGGGCGCGTCGCGGCTGGACCGGACCATTTGCTCCTCCACCGGCGGCGCGGGGCTGGCGGCGACGCTGGGGCACAAGTTCGGAACCGACACCGAACAGTTCACCCACTCGAAGCTGATCATCGCGTGGGGCGCGAATATTCACGGGACCAACGTTCACTTGTGGCCGTTCATGGTGGAAGCGCGGCGCAAGGGTGCAAAGCTGTATGTGATCGATCCGATCCGCACGCGCACGGCGGCCCTCGCCGACTGGCATCTTCGGATAAATCCGGGAAGTGATCTGGCGCTCGCGTTGGGGCTGATGCATGTCATCCTTCGTGAAAATCTGCACGACGCGGACTACGTCGCGCGGCACACGCAAAATTTCGACGAACTGAAAGATCGCGTCCGCGGCTACGATCCGGAACGCGTTGCTGCGCTGACAGGCATCGCCAAGGAAGACATCGTGAGGATGGCGCGCGAGTACGCGACGACGCGTCCGGCGGCGATTCGATTGAACTACGGCGTCCAGCGCAGCGAACACGGCGGCAAAGCAGTGCGCGCGATTGTAGCGCTGCCGGCGCTGATCGGGTCGTGGCGCGAAGTGGGCGGCGGAGCGCAGCTCTCCACATCGGGAGCATTTCAACTCAACCGCAACGCGCTGGAAATGCCGGAGCTGCAAAAGAAGTCGCCGCTGGGACGCGAAGCGCGGCTGGTCAACATGTCCGAACTGGGCAAGGCGCTGACCGAGCTTGACGACCCGCCGGTGAAAGCGATCGTGGTTTACAACTCGAATCCCGCGACCATCGCGCCGAATCAGAACGCCGTGCTGCGCGGGTTCAAACGCGACGATCTGTTCACCGTCGTCCTCGAACAGTTCCAGACCGATACGGCGGATTACGCCGATATTCTTCTGCCGGCCACCACGTTTCTGGAACATACTGACCTGTACATCGCTTACGGCCATTACTATACGCAGCTTGCGCGGCCGGCGCTGCAGGCTCCGGGCGAAACACGATCGAACGTCGAGGCGTTTCGCGCACTCGCCTTGCGCATGGGTTTCGAAGACGCGTGTTTCCGTGAATCGGAAGACGACATGATTCGAGGACTACTTGCGTCGGGTCACCCGTTCCTGGAAGGCATCACGCTGGAGCGGCTGGAGCGCGAGCACTCCGTCCGTTTGAATATCGGCGCGCCGTTTCTGCCGTTCGCCAACGGCGGATTCGGAACGCCGTCGGGCAAATGCGAGCTGGGCGGAGATTTGGACTACCGCCCGCCGGTGGAATCGCGCCACGGCGACGCTGCGCTGAGCAAACAATATCCGCTCGAAATGATTTCCTCGAAGAACGACGACAGCATGAATTCGACGTTCGGCAATCGCGCCCATGTCGACCGGCAAACCGCTGTGCTGCATATCCACCGGTCGGATGCGGAATCGCGCGGGATTCATGATGGCGATCGCGTGCGGGCGTTCAACGATCGCGGAAGCCTGCTGCTGACGGCGGAAGTGGACGGCGTGGTTCCCCCGGGCGTGGTGCGCGTGCCTTCAGTCCGCTGGAACAAACGTGCCGAGGATGGCCGCAACGCTAACGCGCTCACCTCCGACCGGCTGACGGACATGGGCGGAGGCCCGACATTCTACAATTGCCTGGTCGAGGTCGAACGATGCGGCGATTGATCGCGGTGCTCCCCTTGCTCGCGCTGCTGGCGGTGGCGCCGGCGGGGTGCAGAATGCGGAAGAAAGCCGCGGTTTCAAAAACGTCCGAGGACGATGGGCAAATGGCCAGTGTGGTCAACATGGCCGATCCCAAGACCGCGGTCCAACTCACTCGCGGCTTCCACGTGGTGGAGAGCGACGCGTGGCGGTGGACCATGAAGACGTTTTCTGTGGCGCTGCGGCCTCCCAAGGACTCGGAAAGAAATGGCGCCAAGCTGCAGATGCGGTTCGCGATTCCGGAATCCTTGATCAGCCGGCTGGGTCCCATGACGCTTTCTGCGAGGGTGAACGGCGTCGACGCCGGGTCGGAAATGTACAGTAAGGCTGGCGAATGCGTCTACGATCACGCAGTACCCGCGAGCGCCCTCGCCGCGGAAATCGTGATCGTGGATTTCGCGCTGGACAAAGCCCTGGCGCCCGGAGAACAAGATTCGCGCGAACTCGGCGTGGTCGCTTCGTCCATCGGGCTCACGCCTAAATGACCCGGCTCCTGCCCCGGGTCGCGTATTACGCTGCCGCCCCGATCGTCGGCCTGATCGTCTTCTATCGCGCGCTGACCACGTGGTTCCTCAACGACGATTTCGGCTGGATGGGCCTGATCTGGGGCGTCCGCTCGGACGGGTTGATCCGCACGTTATTCACTCCCATGGCGCAAGGAACCGTGCGCGTGTTCAGCGAACGGGCGCCATTTCTCGTATTCCCGCAGCTCTTCGGAATGCACCCGTGGCCGTACCGGACGCTGGCGGTCCTCACCTGGATCGCCACGCTCACGCTGGTCACACTGATCGGGCAGCGGCTCACGAGTTCGCGCGCGGCGGCATTGATCGCGGCCGTTTTTTGGGCGACCAACGCTAATCTGACCCGTCCGCTGGCGTGGGCGTCGGATTACAACGAACTCCTGTGTGCACTGTGCATTCTGACTGCTTTCTATGCGCGGCTGAGAGGGTGGAGCATCGCGGAGTGGGCCGCCTATCTGTTTGGCTTTGGTGTGCTGGAACTTATTGTCGTGTATCCCGCGCTGGCGGCTCTACATGCATTGTGTTTCGATCGCAAGAAATTTCGCGGCACACTGCCTCTGTTTATTCCTGCCGCTGCGTTTACCTTGGTCCACCTGTTCCTGATTCCGAAAACGACCGGTGGCATTTACGATATGGCTTTCGACCGGCGCATGGGTGCAACGCTGCTGATGTACGTGAATTGGGCCATCGGCCCGGCCCGGCTGTACGAGTTCACAGGCGAGTGGCAACACAGGGGGCCTTTGCTGGCGGCCGTGATGGCCGGAGCGTTGCTGATTTTCACGGCGTGGCGAACGTGGCGCCGCGATTATCTCCCGCTGTTCTGCTGGGGCTGGTTTCTGATTCCGCTTGTCCCCCTGTTGCCGCTTCCGGAGCATGTGATGGATTATTGCCTGACGACTCCACTGATCGGACTATCGTGGCTGGGCGCAGCGGCAATCGTGCGCGGATGGCGTGCGGGAATCGCGTGGCGTGTGGCTGCGGTCGCGTTGGGAGCAACCTATCTTGGGCTGATGATCTATGAGACCGGCTTGTACTCGGAATGGTTCATGCAGCGCTCGTTGCGGATGAAAAACGTGGTGGAGGGCGTGGAGCGCGCAGAGCGGTCGCATCCGGGCTCGACATTCCTACTGCAGGGAATCGACGAGCCGCTCTTTCAAAGCGGTTTCGAAGACGATCCTTTCCGGCTGATGAATGTGCAAGTTTATTTGGCGCCGGGTACGGAACAGGACATCCACATGCGAGCGGATCTTGACGGCAAAAAGCGGTGGGTGATTTCGCCGCGCCGCGCCTACGCGTTGATCGAGCAAGGACAGGCGCGCGTTCTCAGCATGGCTGGATATTCCTTGCGCGACGCTACCGTGATTTACGCCGCCAGCATGCGCGCCGACCCGCTGGTCTTCCGGAAAGATTTTGTCGACCTGACCGATCCGCTGTACGCCTCGCAGTTGGGGCCGGAATGGTATCAACCGGATCAGAAGATTCGCTGGATGCCGAAAGCGGCGACGGTGAAGCTGGCAGCTCCGGCTTCGGCGTCAGAAAAGCTGTTTGTGACGGGATACGCGCCGGCGGCCGCGCTACGGTCTGGTCCGGTGACGTTGACGTTCAGCGCCGGAGGGCGAAAAATTGGTTCGAGCGTGATTAAAGATCCGGACACGCCGTTCTCGCTGGAACTGCCCCTGCCCGAAAGCCTGGTGGGACAGCCTGAAATCGAGCTGAAGATCGAAGCGAGCAAGACCTTTCGTCCACCGGGCGATGGCCGGGAATTGGGAATGGCGTTCCAGACTTTCGCGATCCGGTGATGTTGCTGGCCCTTGGCTGATATTAGTAACAAACCGACAGCCTAGAGTCTTATCGGGAGGCGAACTGTGCGGCCCGCGTCAGCATCTCGTCCAAATCCGCGCGCGTGTAATAACGTCCCCGCAGAAAAACAGCACGAATCTTGGATGTGTTGTGGATATCCTCCAGTGGGTCGGCGTCGAGCAGGACCAGATCCGCTGATTGGTTCAACTCGATGGTTCCGAAGTCCGTCAGACCGAAATAGCGCGAGGCGTTTCGAGTCGCGGTTTGTAAAGCCTCCAGCGGCGTCAGGCCCGACTTCACCAACAACGCCAGTTCTTCATGCAGCCCGAAACCCGGCAACACCGGATTCCAGCCGTTCGCATCGGTTCCCGCAAGCAACTCGACCCCGGCCTTGTGCATCTCGCCCACGAGTTTTTCGTATCGTTCGATCAATGTCCGGATGCGCGTGTTCAGTGCCGTCCAGCCCTCCGCCGGAAGGTCGCGCAGGAAGAAAGTCTTGCGCGGATCCCATGCCTCGCTCCAAGGTTTGAGCAGGTACTTGCGGCGAGGATCGTTCACGAAATCGTCATCGGATGCGCGCGCGAATCCTTCGAGCAGCACCAGCGTCGGAGTCTGCCACGTTCCGTTCTTGACAAACGCCGCGAACAGTTTTTGCGCTTTTTCATCGCTGTAATCGTCATCCAAAGACGGAAACGCGAGCTGGCGCATGCGCTCTTCGCCGGTGATCCGATCGCTCAGCATCATGGAAACGCGTTCTTTGCGCAAGTCGTCTTCGCGGGTCGAGCACGCCAGCAGAGCGTCGATCAGATGTTCCTCGCTGCGCTGGCCCGCTTCGGACGCTTCGAGCGGGCTGACCTCTTCCGGGGAGTGCCCGGCGAATGGGATTCCGATCGCGCGAGCCTCGGCTGCCAGAGCGAAATAAGCGTCGCGCGGAACGCTGCTATACACTTTCAGAAAATCCACGCCTGAAGCCGCCAGCGCACGCACGGCGAACCGTGCCTGATCCGGCGTCGCCACTGCGATCGCTCCAGGACGCGGCGGTCCGGTGGAGAGCATGGGTGGACCATCGATGAATCCCGGCGCGACGATGCGCGGGACATCGGGTCGCGCCCGCCACGCGTTGATCGTTGGCATAGGGATTCCGGAGAACATGTCGCGCACGCCGGTAATCCCGTTGGCGATCAGGAGCGGGAAGAAAATATCGGGCGGCCCCAGGTGGATGTGCATGTCCCACAGGCCGGGAATAAGATATTTTCCTGTCGCATCGATGACGCGGTCGCCCCTGCCCGTATGGATCTTCTTCTGGATCGCGGCGATGCGTCCGCCGGCGATCGAAACGCTGACATTCTTTTGAGGAGGTGCGCCGGTCGCATCGATGACCGTGACGTTCTTAAGGACCAGGGATTGGGAAAAAACGAAGCGTGTGGCGAGAAGCCACACCAGCGCTCTACAGCAGTTTCGCAATGGCCGCTTCCAGGTCCTTCACAGGCGTTTCGCCGATGAACGAGCGCACCTTCTTGCCGTTGCGGTCGTAAAGAAACATGGCCGGAAGCGCGCCGCCCCATTTCGGATCGATGGAATCGTTGAATTTATCGTCATCGGCCGCTTTTTTCCAGTAGGTGGGGCCGGCCACGCCATCTTCTTTCAGGACTTTGAGCGCCGCGGCCTGCTGATCCGCTTCATCCGAAGAGACCGTGACCAGATCGAATCCGCGGGCACGGAGTTTCTGTTCGAGCTTGACCAGTTCCGGCGTTTGCGCGCGGCACGGCTTGCACCAGGTGGCCCAAAAGTCCACCAGCACGACGCGTCCTTTGTGGGCCGCCAGCAGTTTTGTATAACCGGTCTCGTCCACAGGGGTCAGCTTCTGCGCGCTGGCGGCCGCGGCGATGGCGCACATCAGAATTAACCTTTTCATGGCTTCTTGTCGAGCTTGAGATTGATGACCGGGATCTTGCGCGTATCGAAGATGCTCAGCGTCTTCCATCCGCTGGTTGCGCCTTTGAAGTCGGCTTTCAACTGGTAGTCGTTGTCGATCTTCAGTCCAGAGAAGTGATAGGCTCCATCTTCCTGAGCGATGAACGAGCGCACCTGCAGCGACCGCATATCCTTGAGCTGCACCACGGCTCCGGCCACGAACTTGTCATCCGCGTCATAGACGGTGCCTTGCACCATGCGTTCCGTGGCTGCCTGGCGCTTTTCCTTCCTGGTTTCCTGCCCGGCCGCGACCATTGCCAGCGCCATCAGCAAGCATAAGGAGATCAGTTTCATTTGGACTCCGGCACCAGGACCAGGTTCACGTCAATGCGTTCCTCGCCGTTGATTACGGCTTCCTTCACATCCGGCCGGAACCCTTTGAGAGACGCTTTAACGACGTACTTGGATTCGCGCGGGGGTACGCGGAATGTGAACTCGCCACGATAGTTCGAAACCGCTTCCTGCAACTTCTTCGCTTTGGGATCGTTGGCTGCCAGCAGCACCACTTTCGCGTCCGGCAGCGCGTAGCCGGGATCGCGGAACACGGTTCCGGAGACCACCGCGTAAGGTTCGGCCTTCTTCTTCTGCTCCCCCGCCACGGCGATCATCGCGGTGCAGGCGCACAGCACCACCAGCGCGCAACGCGGTCTCCGGATCACTTCCACTCGTCCTCTTCTTCCTCTTCCTCTTCGACGTCTTCGTCTTCGTCGTCTTCGAAGTCCTCGTCCTCGTCGAAGTCCTCGTCATCCTCTTCTTCTTTGTCTTGCGAAAGCTCCAGAGGAGACGTCCCGCTGACGCTCAGATTGGCGCCGCACTCTTCGCAAATGAGCGAATCGCCTTCGTCCAGTTCTTCTTCGTCGACATCGATGACCGCGTCACACTTTGGACAGTTGACCATCGGCTTTTTCCTCCCGTAGACGCGCTCGGCGACGCTCTCCGGCGCTTTGGTTGACCTCAGATCCTATATTTACCACGATGCCGGTGTAAGGATGGCTACACGGGCTGCGTAATTCCCGCGGCCCGGTCCAGGTCGGCCGGGGACAGCGTGACCAGTGTTTTTTCCAGATCCTCACCCGTTTCGATCATATACCGCAGATGGGCGGCAGCGAGCTTCAGACACCATGCGTCGGTCAGCGTATGGCCCCCCGCTTTAGTCAGAGCGAGCAGGTCCGGATGAGGCAATGCCAGTACCTTTTCCTGCTTGGGTTCGTCCGTGGTCCAGGCCACGAACTTCACGTCCACTGTATCGGCATGCCGGATCGAAATGCCGGTCTGCAGCCAGCGGAACTCAACCTGCCAGATGCGTCCAAACGGATCCGGTCCGGCTTCGAAGCGGCGGGAATTGTCTGCCATCTCCCTCAGGTTACCAAACCATCATTTTAGTTCGCTAATCCTCCGGGCCGGTATTGTCGATAAGCCACCTAGAGGTGTATGCGCAGCCTATTGGGAAAGTTCGCCGGCTCGCGGGGATTGCAAACCCGCAAAGAAGGGGAGACTGCCTTCGAGGCGGGAGACTTCGCGGCAGCGGAGAGCTTTTTCGCGCAAACACTTGCGAACAGCAACTCCATTCTGGACAACGCCGAACGACGATCCCAGGTTCGCCTCCAGCTCGCGGAATCGCAACGGAAACAGGCTAAGTTCTCCGAGGCGGAAGGCACGCTCCGCGCCGCGATCGCTGAGGTCTCCAGCGATCGCGACCGGGCGATCCGCGCGGCTTGCTGGCTCGCGCTGAGCGACATCCTGCTGGAGGCGGGAAATTCCGAAGCGGCCGAAACGGCTTTGCAGGACGCGATCGCCACCGAGGCCGGTTCGAGAAAGCCCGACCTGTCTAGGATCGCGCGCTCACGCCAGCGGCTAGGGGCGATGCTGTTGAGGTCCGGCCGCACCGCCCAAGGAGTGGCCGAATTCGAAAACGCCGCCAAAGCTCTCGAACAGCACTATGGTGCGGAGCATATCGAAACGGCCGCCGTACTCGCGGCATTAGGCGCCGCCTACCACGCGCACAACAATCATGCCGAAGCGCAACGATGTTTCAACGCCGCACTGGCGATTCACTCGAAATGCTGCGGCCGGCATTCCCCCGAAGCCATGCACGATCTGTTCGGCCTAGCGGCGTCGCTGGCTCAATCCGGAGACTTGCAACGCGCCACTGCCGAGTGCGAGCGAGCCCTCTCGATGCGAGAACAACAGGTCGGCGGGAATTTCGAAGACCTGGCTGAAATGCAGTTCGCGCTTGCCGGGATGTACATCGACTGGGGCAACCTGGGCCGCGCTCGCGAGTTGATCCTGCTTGCGATCGGCTATTTCCGGCGAGCTGGCGGGAAGCGGTTCGCCAACGCACTAGAAGCCTTGGCGGAACTGGAAGCCGCTTGCGGGAATCTCGACCGCGCGGTAAAGGTGATGGACCAGGCGATCAAAGCTCAGGAAACTGAAAGTCCTTCGAGCCCCGAACTGGTCAACTATCGGCAACGCCGGGACGACATGGCCGTGAGATTGCAAAGGATGGAAGGCACCCCTCCCGACCTCCCCGAAGTGGTCGCGCCATCCGTCATACGGGAAGTAGAGGAACGTCCTAAGCCCCCCTCCGACTTCCTTGAACGCCTAGTCCGGGGAGGGAGGACAAATACGCGGGTTTCTTGAGATTTCCCAACCCCGACCGCTCAGTGATTGATTGGGTATTGAGCGGTGCCGGAGAGATTGATGCTCTGCCGCATCGCGACGTAAGAGAAAGGATTGAAGGTGTAGCTCACTGTCACCTGAACAGTGGAGCCCGGACTATTGTTCGGAGTCCAAGTAGTGTTCACATTAAGCTGGCTCGGGTCGATTGCAGGGTCCAGTGAAGTAGCCGAATTTTTCACGTACGCGGTGACGCTGTCCGAAGTCGCGGGCGTCAAGCTTTGAGATCCATTCACGCTGGCCCATCTTGCCGCATCCTCAGCCGTGGAAACGCAGGTAGTGCTGGCGTATACAGCCATGCCGAAGTCAATCACGCCAAAGGTGAGCAGTAAAAAGCCCATTAACGTAATTGCAAGCTCGACCAGGGCGCTTCCGCGCTGCCCACGCCGTTTCGGAGCGTGCCTGGCGACGATCACCATCTTATTGCACCGCCTTGACATCATACTGGGAAATCGTGATCGGATTCGGCACCCAGGGATAGTTGATTACGGTCTGGAAGGGGATGGTCACGACCACCTGAACATAGGTTTCAGGGGTGCCGCTAGCCCCGCAGGACGCCGGACAACTCACGTGCGCCCCGCCAATGCTGCATGCGCAGATTTGAGTCGCCACAGCCGTCGCCCCCGGATAGTTTCCCGTAGCGGCCAGCGCCGTGTTCTGTGCGCCTGTCAGGTCACCGGCGTGCGCCGGGCTCAACGCAGCGTACTGGGTTCCTGCCATGGCCGCACCCTTCGCGAGATTGGCGAGCACGGGCAATCTTGAGAAATCGGCCACGCCGCAGCATAACAGCAGAAGAACCACTGCCATGATCGAGAATTCGATCACCGCGTTTCCCCGTTGTCCACGCTTTCGAGTGACTTTGATCCGCGAGTTCATGGCTACTCCACCAGACCGCCACCCGTAGTGGTGGGCGCCAGTGTATATACGTTGGTCAGGTTGGTATGGTCGTTGCCGAGATTCGAGGTGCCGTTGATTTTCATCGTGTCCGCAACCAGAACCATATACCCTTTATTGCCGCTGGTTCCCGCGAACTGCAACGGGCTATTCTTGAAATATAGAGCTCCGTTATAGGAGCTGTTCGAATTTCCCGCAATGTTGTTCAGGCGGCTGTCAAAAACGTTGCGATCCTGGAAGAACAAGAGGCCAATCGGATCGGTGGCGGTGGGCGCGCTCATGGTAACCGACGCGCTACCCGCGATCGAAATGGGAGAAAATCCTCCCGAGCCGCCGCAACCCCAGGAATCGGAGTTTGCCGTGGTGTTGTAGAACGTCACTCCATTGGCGACCACCGTTGCCCCGGCATTGATGGTCAGACCGCCGCCCGCCAGGACATATACTCCCGGAGCAAAGTTCAATGTACCGGTGGTCGATTGCACCGAGATCCCACCGCAATAGACTCCTGGCTGCACATTTCCTGTGGGCATGTGAGTCTGGTCGACTTTGAAATTGTTGCCCTGAACACCGCCCGTGACCGTGGCTGCCGTGGGCCCCTTGACGCCGGCCAGAGGATCGTTGAACGCCTGGATATTCACGGGTTGTTCGGGTGCATTGTTATTATTGGCGTCGATCAGGCTGGACTGCCCGTTGATCGACCATCCGTCGCCGGCGCCTCCGCCGACCACGCCAACCTTCGCGTTGTTGCCGAGCGTAAATTGGACGCCGCTATCCATCTTGAAGGCCGCTGAGTCGGTGGAATTCACCACCACGCCGCATTGCGTGCTGAGATTCATGCTCGTTCCGCCGATTTCGAGCGCGGCCTTTTGAGTCGGGTTCAGGACGAAAATGCAGGCTCCGATGCTCCCTTCAGAACTGGTGGTCCGGGCCACAGCACGGGCGGAAACGTTTACGCCGGTCTGACCGAAGATCATCATGAAAAATGTCGGAACCCTCTTGGTGACAATCGCCTCGACCGCGACGACGTTGCCCGAGTAGGATCCGCTGGTGGGCGGGTTGTTGATGGTAATGGTGGTGTTGTTCTGGCCATTAACAAAGCCGTTCATGGCGGCGTCGTTCTGTCCGGCGGCGGCAAGATCCGTCTGGTTGCGTTCCATTTCGCGTAGTGCGCCCATCGCGGCGGCGTCGGCCGCACCCTGGATGCCGCGCTTCTGCCACTGGAGGTAGCCGACGTCAATGGCCAATCCGGTGAATCCGATCAAAACAACAGCCATGAACGCAAACGCGATCGTGAGAACGCCCTTTTCACTTGCTCGACGATTGATCTTCATTTTTCCATCCTGAGAGTACTGCAGCATTCGGTCCTAATTTAGTCTGCCCTCCCCCACCCTCGTTTTCAATGAAATAGGAGAAATACAGCTTAGAGATCAGTTGAACTACTTAAGCCCGGTGGTACGGGAACACCGGCAGTACGGGGTGTTCTTGAAACTTGCGACGAACTTCCGCCATCGCTGCCACCTTAGTCCAGCTGGTCGAAACCCCTGTTGGCAGGCCGGGATTGCACCACTCGATATAGAACTATAGAGGGATTGTGTCCATTTAGGTTACGCCTCACAATTGCCGATGAGAGTACAGAAGGAATAACTTCAATGGCGATGACTAACTCAACTCAGTCTACGCGCTCCGGAAACCAACGCGGGTTCAGCCTGCCGATGCTGGCGGTGTGTTTGACGGTGATGGTGGGGATGCTGGGCTTGGCGTTCGACACGGGACGGATGATGATCGCCAAGAGCGAGGCGCAGGCGTTCTGCGACGCCTCGGCTCTGGCCGCGGTGCATCAAATGGATGGAACTCAGGCTGGAATCCAAGGCGCCAATGCCACAGCCACCGCCGGACCTCTGGGCACCACCAAACCTAACGGCACTAATTTCGACACCACCACGATTAGCAACGTGACGGCGACCTACGCCACCACCTTCGCCGGGACTTACGAC
>DATMOC010000026.1:0-200698 GCA_035568415.1 Bryobacteraceae bacterium
CCACAAACTAACGCAGAAGGCGCTCGCTCATCGTCACACTAAAAGCTAGCTGCATGTCACGTTGCGATGGGAGAATCTCAGAGAACTTCGCCGCCGCGCGGTAGGTCTGGAAGCCGATGAGAGCGCCAAACCGTTCTGAGCCGAGGATAGTGGGGAGTTTGCGATTCAGGGTCGCACGAAAGTGGGAAGTTGTTGAGGGCGACGGAAATAGAGTTGCGGATTCGAGCGTGATGCGGAGCGCGATCAGGGGATCGCGCGCGGACCGGGGGGTCCGCCCCCCATTGCTAGAAGGAATTTTCAGCTGGTGGTGGACTCTAAACGGACTTGCGCTTGGCCTTCAGGCGAGCCTCGGATGTATTCGGCTTCTTCTTTCGGAGCAGCCTTCCCACCGACCTCACCAAGTGAGATACTTCGTTGGAGCTTTTTTGGATCACCACGTCGGCGCCGGTGCTGTTTTCGCTTAGACCGAGGGCGTCGACAAAGCCTGACAAAAGGATCACGGGCGTATCGGGGGATTGTTTTCGCACCCGAGCGATCAGCTCGATTCCGTCCATGCGCGGCATTTTGTAGTCGGTCACCATCAAGTCGAACTTGTGGCTGGTGAAGTGTTCGAGCGCTTCGGCGGCGCTGGACGCGGTGGTGATGCGGTGGCCCAGTTCCTCCAGAATGCAGCGTCGCGCGCTCAACCCGTGAGCGTTATCGTCGACCAGGAGGATCCGGCTACCCGAGGGTGAAGGAGAAATTTGACGGACAGGCATGTGTAGGAACATCGAGACAGTAACATTCGTGTTACATGCATGTCAACGCACTCGTAACGATCTCAAAAATCGTCACATCGAATTCTTGACTTTGCGTCGAACTATTCGACCTTGCGAGGCGCTGTGTAGCCGGTCTTGGCGACGATCTGGTACTTGATCGGTTTCCCTTTTTCGTCCACCACGCGCAGCGGCTCGTTGTTCTCAGGATTGACCAGGTCGACCTTGATCTTGCGGAACTTCCCGTCGCGCTCCTGATTCGACGGGCTGTAGGACAGTACGTACTGGTTCCGCATGGCTTCCTGGATGGAGCCGAAAATGCCGGGCATCTCGCCGTAGAAACGCGGAAAGAACGCCATTCCGCCGCTTTCCTTGGCGAACGTGCGCATCTGGTTGTCGGCTTGCAGGAAATCCATGCGCTGGATGGAGCCCATATAGGCGTCCATGATCTCGCGGATCGCCTGCATCAGTCCGACCGCGTAGATCGGCACGCCCGCGTCTTGAAGCGCGCGCCGCGTTTTGTCGAAAGTGAGCTTGCTGAACGTGTCAATTCCGGAAGAGATCAGCAGGATCGCTTTGCGGCCTTCGATGTCCTGCATGCGGTTGGCCGTATCCACCAGCGCGTCGTACAAATTGGATTCCGAAAAGGCGGCGATTCGTAGCCGCTGCATGGCTTCATACGCGTCCTGGCGATTGGTCGAGAAGTCGGAGAGAATCTCAGGCCGGAGATCGTAAGCGACCACCGCGACGTAATCTTCCGGCTTGAGTGTTTGTAAGAATCCGTAAGCCGCATTGAGCGTCTGGAACCACGGCTCGCTGTAGAACCTCTGGTAGCGATTCGAAAACTCGATGACCAGGGTGATGGTCATGGGTGCCTCGCCGATAGAGTACCCGCTCACCTGCTGGGGGACGTTGTCCTCTAAGATCCGAAAATTGCCCTTGGGAATCTTGGGAATGAAATGACCCTTGTTGTCGAGCACGGCGACGTCAACGCTCACGGTCAACGCGTCGGTGCGGAAGGTCGGAACGCCTTCGGGGATATCGGCTTTCTTGCCGAACTTCGAGGGGATCTTGTCGGCAGTTGTCGCCGGCGGCGCGTCCTTAGGAGCGTCAGTAGTCGCGTCGGCTTTCTTCTTCGGCCTGGCGACCGTCTCACTGCCCTGGCCGGGGGGCCCTTGGGCCCACATGCCGAGCGAAACTCCAAGCGCGCCAGCGCAGATCAATCCAATTGGCCGGGCAAGAACCCAGAAGGCTTTCATGAGCACACCTTATCAAAATTGACGTATCGGCGACAGCAGCGGTTGCGGTTAGTTGATATGGTCGGAACGCTGCTTTTTCAAATAAACCTGAAATTTTTTCTTGGCCCTGGCAAGTTTCCACGCCTTATAGGAATCCCGTAACGAGCCTGCCGGGTTCAGGCCGCGCCCACTCGACTTCACGAACATCGGCAGCTTCATGAACAGATACCCGAAGGCCATTCCACCCAGATGCCCGATGTTGCTGACGCCGCTGTTGACGTTCCAGGCGCCCATGAACGCGATCGCGCCAATGATCATCACCATGTATTTCAGCTTGATCGGGAACAGGAAACTGAGCAGCACGATCTGGTCCGGCCACAGCATGGCGCACACCAGAATGACGCCGAAGATGGCGCCGGATGCTCCGATGGTGGGTACCGTGGCGCTTCCGAAAATATAGTTGAGGACCACGATGCAGATCCCCGCGCCGATGCCGCTGAAAAAGTATAACTGCATGAAGCGGCGGGTTCCCAGGGTCTGTTCGAGCGTGCTGCCGAACATCCACAGTGTGAGCATGTTGAACAGGATATGCGACACGCCGTGCGGGTCGTGCAGGAACATGTAGGTGACCAGTTGCCACACGGCCAGATGCTTGACGACTTCTGCGGGAACCAACGCGAGATAGTAGAAGATCCCACCGAAGGCGGTGCCGCTGGTGAGCCACTGCAGCAGGAACACCGCGGTGTTCACGATCAGGAGCCATTTGATTCCGCGCGGAAATCCGGGAAGACCAATATAAGGGCGGGCGTAGGAACGACTGCTGAAACCCATTCAGGCTGCCTACGATCAGGATACCGTACTGCCGGCGGAAGCCGCGAGCCGCGAGGGTTTAACCGCTCCCTCTGGTCACGGCTCATTGAGCGGCTGATTCAATACAACGCCGACCCAGAGCCGTGACCGGAGGGAGCGGTTGAACGCTCGGCGGCTGGGTCGCGACGTGTCGCGGCATCCTTTTCGCACGCGCGGATGGCTGCCATCAGCGAATCGATTTCAATGGGCTTCGTCACGTACCCGTCCATGCCCGACGCGAGGCATCTTTCGCGATCGCCTTTGGTGGCGTGCGCCGTCAACGCCAGAATCGGAGTGTGTCCGGCGTTCTTGGCACGCTCGCTTTCCCGGATTTTCGCGGTCGCCTCGAATCCGTCCATAATGGGCATCTGGATGTCCATGAGCACAAAGTCGACCGAAAACTGCTCCAGCGTCTCCACCGCTTCGGCTCCATTGGATGCGATGAACACTTGCATGCCTTGTTTTTCCAGAAGCCGGCTGGTGACCAGTTGGTTGACGGCGTTATCTTCCACCACCAGGACTCGCGCGGAATGTTGGATGACCGGCGCGGACGGTTGAGGCGCACGAATCGGGAGGGTCACGGACGCGGCTTCGAACGGAACCGTGAAGGAGAAGCAGGCGCCCTGTCCTGGCTGGCTCTCCACGCCAATCGAGCCTCCCATCATTTCGACCAGACGCTTCGAAATCGCGAGGCCCAACCCCGTGCCTCCATATTTTCGCGTGGTGGACCCGTCCACTTGCCGGAAGGCTCCAAAAATCAGCTCCTGCCGGTCCGCTGGGATGCCGATGCCGGTGTCGCGGATACTGAATTCGATCCAGATCTTTTCGGGCGGGCGCTCGGACGCTTCCATGCGCCGGACCCGCAGGATAATCTCACCGCGCTCGGTAAACTTGACGGAGTTTCCCAGCAGGTTCATCAGCACTTGCCGGACTCGAACCACATCTCCCACCAGGCGCTCCGGCACAGTCGGTCCGATTTCGAAGGTAGTGAACAGCCCCTTTCGCGCCGCCTCAGCGGAAACCGGCTTCAGCGCGTCAATCACCACCGTCCGCAGACAGAACTCGATGGGATCCAACTCCAGCTTGCCGGCTTCAATTTTCGAAAAATCCAGGACGTCTCCAATCAGCGACAACAGGGACACGGTACAACCCCGCGCAGTTTCCAGATAGCCACGCTGCTCGTCGTTGAGGGCGGTGGCCAGCGCCAGCTCGACCGTGCCCAGGATTCCGTTCATCGGCGTGCGGATTTCGTGGCTCATGTTGGCCAGAAACTCGCCTTTGAGCCGGCTGCCTTCTTCGGCGCGAACTTTTTCCAATGCGAGCTCGCTGGTGCGCGCGGCGACGGCGGCCTCCAGTTGACGCTTCTGCGCCAGCTCGCGACGCATCCGCCACACCCACGCTGCTCGAACGCAGAACACCAGCGCCGCGATGCCCAGGAATTGGAACCACCAGCTATCCCACCAGGGCGTCGCGATGCTGAACTCTACCCTCGCCGGCGCGCTGGGGGCCGTTCCAGGCACAAATGCCGCGACCTCGAAAGTATATTTCCCGGGCTGCACCGAGGTAAAGCGCACGTCGCGCTGCTGAGTCTCGATCCAATTCTGGTCCAGTTCGCGAATCCGGTAGCGGAATCGAACTTCGTGCTCACGCCGGTAGGAGAGGGTCGTGAACGTGACGTATAGCGATCCAGCGGACGAAGCCACGTCGATTGGCCGGTTCAGGTCCTTCTGTCTGCCTCCCATCTCCACAGACATGATTCGCGCCAGCGGAGCGGCATCCGGCTTAGTGACGCGTGGACGGAAATGGGATAACCCGCGGCTGGTTCCAATCCAGACGCTGCCATCCGCGTCCGCGAAAAAAGCATCCGTGTCGGTGTCTTCCGAGATCAATCCGTCGGGACGTCCGAAGTGATGCCATCCCGCAGCGTCGCGATAGTCGATTCCCGCTTCGGTCCCCACCCACACGCCGCCACGGGCGTCGGTCCCGAGAAAATATGCTTTGTCCGAGCGCAGTCCGTTCGCGCGCGAATAATTGGTAAGGGATAGCCGGTCGCCATTCGGGGTGAAGCGCGTGACGCCGACCGGTTCCGGGTACGCGAGCCACAGTGCGCCATCGGCGGCCTCTTTGATCCAGCTCACCGAATTGGCGCGTAAGCCGTCGGCGGTCCCGAAGCGCCGCCATTGCCCATCCTTCAAGCGTGCCAGCCCGCGCATTCCCGGGCACCACAGGGATCCTGCGCGATCGCGGATGCAGCCGAAGAATTGTTCGGTTGAATCCGATCCCGGTACGGCGACGCGTTCGAGATGGAATTTTGCGCAATGTAGCGGCGCGCAAGTGCGCGTCGTTGGCCCGCTTGTGGGATTGGAGTGGAACAATCCTCCGATCGCGCCCACCCACAGCGTCGAGTCGGTATCGTAAAACAATCCGTACACACGATCCGCGGACAATCCGGATTCCGCGCCATAACTCGCCATCAATCGGCCTTGCGCGTTGAAGCGGGATATTCGTCCGGGAGACGCCGCAGTCCACATTTCACCGTTCGGACTGGCAGCCAGCGTCCGGATTTTCTCTCCCACCAGTCCGTCCGCCGCCGTTACGACGCGCCACTTGTGGCTCTCTGCCGGCAATATGCTGATCCCTCGATTCGAGCCCGCCCACAGATTCCCGTTTGCATCGCGCAGGATTTTCCACTGGACGTTGTTCGACAAGCCCTCGGCTCGGGTCCATGTCTCCCATTCGCCGAATCCCAGCCAGCGGGCGAGTCCGGCTCCGCGCGTCGCGATCCAAATGGAACCTTCGTGATCCCGCAAGACGTCCGCAACAGTTTCCGAAGGCAGCCCCCGCTGTGCGTCGATTACGTCCCAAGTGCCGTTCTGCAAGATCGCGAGACCTTCATCAGTGGCCGAGAGCAGGCCTCCCTCCGGCGGAGCGAACAGCACCCCCAGCGGCGAACTGGTGGGAGGCAGGCCCCGGTCGCGTTGCTCAAAGCTGGAGCCGCCTTTCGGAAGCGCGAACAGATGCCGGGCGCTGCGAACCCACAACGTGCCGGCCGGATCGATCAGGATCGAACCCCAGCGTTCCTGCGGCAAACCGGGAACGCGGACTACTTCGGCGGCCTTCTGTCCCTCGGACCGGCACAATTCGTCACCGCATCCGAACCAGACCGTCCCATCCGGGGCGAGGTACACACCGCCCGAAGTCTCGCGCGAAAGCCAGCGGGCGCCTCCGTTCTCAAAACGTGCCAACCCTTTGTTGGTCGCGAAATAGAGAATGGAGCCGCGTGAGCGGATCGACTGCGCCCCGGTGATCTCCACCGGTTCGCCCAAGTCGACGGCAACGAATTTTTCCCCCGTGCGACGAGCCAAGCCGAAGCGGGTTCCCGCCCAAAGGATTCCGTCCATGGAGACATGCAGAGCTTGCGCGTCGGTGCTGGGCAATCCGTCGGCAAGTCCGTAGCGGCGAAACGTCCGTCCGTCGTAGCGGTACACGCCGTTCTGCGTGCCGGCCCACATGAATCCCTCATGGTCTTCAGCGATCGAGTTTACGGCGATGTTGACCAGACCGGCGTCTTGATCGTAGAGACGGAAACTGTAGCGTTGTCCCCATAGCAATGCAGGGGCGAGGAGCAGGACTCCGATCCGGGCAAGCGGCATCTCGTGCCTTATCGATGAGTCCGATCCGAACTAGAGCGGGACATCGACATCTAAGGTGAATCTCCGATGGGAGTACGGGAAAAGGAGGGTTTTGGCGGGGCTTCCGAGTTGAGGTGAAAAACTCAGAGTCCCGACGCACATAGTAACGATTTGTCACGCGGATACAACGCGAGTACGCGCTCCATGACTGTCGCGCCTCAACTGACGGCCGCGCGAACTACAGGGCGCTACCGGTTCTTGAGGCGCGACAGTCATGGAGCGCGTTGTTCGACGACAGGTCGCCTAGCTCGAGTGCGCTTTGCTCGTCTGCGCCCGATGCGCAGGAGCCTTGGATTTGTGCGACGCGGTCGTAGTCGTCGACTTTTTCCGGGCCGCAGCCTTGGTCGTGGTTTTCTTGGCCGGGGCAGTCCGGTCTCCCGGATATGCCACGGGGATCGCCGCCCACTCGCCTGCCGCCGGAAGTTCCTCGTGATTGGCTGAACTGAGCAGCGCGGTCTGTGCGCTGAACTGTTTGGCCAGGCCGGCGAAGGTCTCTCCGTCCCGAATGCGATGCACGCGCCAGGAATCGCGCCGGTTCGCCGGTATGACCGCGAACGCCGATTCCAGCGCCGCCAGCGTTCCCTTGGGCACATGCAGCGAATAACCTGCGGGCGCGACCGATCTCAACAGTCCCGGATTCAGATCCTTCAACTCAGCCAGCGGACGTTCCACTGCATCCGCGGCCAGCGCCAGATGCGTGGATGTCTGCAACTCCAGCGTGTCGAACTCCATGGGGCGGTCGAGTTCCAGGTTGTCCAGACCATAGGCCTTAGCATTCTTGGCGATGATGGTCATCGCCACGATCACCGGGACATAATTGTCGGTTTCGCGCTGCGGGAATGCATGCAGCCGGCGCAGCGCCCAGAAGTCCGCGTAGCCGGTGCGCATCACCGCGTGATCGACGCAGCCTGGACCGCAATCGTACGCGGCCAGCGCCAAGTACCAATCCCCGAAATGCTCGTACAGATCGTGGAGGTGGCGCGCTGCGGCTCGGGTGGCTTTTTCGGGATCCATCCGGTCGTCCGTCGAGGGCGTCTGGTGCAGTCCGTACTCATTGCCGCGGAACTTGGCGAACTGCCACAACCCGACACACGCTTTGTTGGAGACGGCGCGGGGCGAAAATCCCGACTCGGCCTGCGCCACGAAAATCAGCTCTTGCGGCAGGCCCTCTTCGGCGAGAATCCGCTCGATCATAGACTTATATCGACCCTGGCGCCGCAACCCCGCCGCGATGATCCGCTTGCCCCGCTCGCTCGAGAAGAAGTTGATCGCGCCGAGGACCGCATCGCTTTCCTCCAGCGGAAGCTGGGACGTGGTTGCGTGGATCTGCTCCTTGATCTTGCTGCGCAGCGACGGGTCCACCGGGAAAGTCATCTCCAGGATTCCGTCGCGGGGAGCTTTATCGTAAGCAGGCTTGTCGTCTTCAGCGCCGGAGGGCTCGACGTCGTAGCGATAAATTGCGTCGACCATGTCCTCCAGGCGATGCTCGATGCGCGACCGGTCCGGCGTGTTCTCCGGAGCGGTCAACAGGACTTCCAGCGCCCGGTTGAACTCACGCCGCGCCTCGGCGATCTGGCCGCTTTGATACGCCAGACGTCCGGCGGTCAGGCGATCCTCGGCTCGCTTCAGGATGAAATCGGTATCGCTCGGCCGGGGAAGGACGTCGGGAATGGAAGTCGTAATCGCCGGAACCTCATTCGCATACAGGTCGGAATGAAGTTGCGGCGGATCGGGCACCGGATCGGCTGCGGTCGAAGCCGCCAGATGATTCTGCGGCGGAAGGAAGAACGTGCGGAACTGCTGTGGCCGGGAGGTAGTGGCGCAACTGGCCAAAAATACGATGCCCGTCGCGACTGCCACTCCAACCGGCACGCGGAGGTTTCCGGTGGTTCGCATTCGTTAAACTTGTGAGTTTAACAGATGCGTAACAGGGTTCGTCAACCGGACCGGTTCGTGTTGCATTTTGCAGCAAATTGCATTAACCTCTGGGTGTGCCGATACTTCAAGTCCGCGATCTTCCCGATCATATCTACCGTGCGCTGGTAGAGCAGGCTGAAAAGGAGCGCCGCAGCCTGGCTCAACAGGCGATTGCGGTGCTCGCCAAAGGATTGCAAGTGGAGTTGAATCCTCAGGCTCGCCGCCGGGAAGCGCTGCGGGCGATTGAAGCTCTCGACAAGACGCCCTTCAAGAATCTAAGCGATCCGGCAAAGTTGATTCGCGAGGACCGTCAGCGGTGACGCTGGTTCTAGATGCCAGCGCCGCGCTTGCCATCGTCGGTGAACGCGGAAGAGGGCGGGAGTTCCATCGAGAGGCGCAGAAGGCCGATCTGGTCATCGCGCCCGATTTGTTCGTACCGGAAATTGTCAACGCAGTCTGGAAGTATCACCAATTCGAGAGCTTGAGTATCGCTTCCTGCAACCACCAGATCGAGCTCGCGCTCGCGATTGTGGAAACTCTGATCCCCTGCAAGGAACTGCATCGCGAAGCGTTTCTGATGGCTCGAGACGCCAAGAAGCCCGCGTATGACATGTTCTATCTTGCGCTGGCGAAGCGCGAGGATGCGGTCCTTCTGAC
The DNA here is from genome assembly GCA_035568415.1 of Bryobacteraceae bacterium. Taxonomy (GTDB): domain Bacteria; phylum Acidobacteriota; class Terriglobia; order Bryobacterales; family Bryobacteraceae; genus Palsa-187. The sequence goes on from DATMOC010000026.1 coordinate 9,109, forward strand.
CAGCGATGGCGCCTTACGAAAAGAGGCCGAGCGGCAAGGAATCCAGGTGATCTGATGAAGAGCTATCGCAAGGAACTGTGGTTCGAGGTCCCCACCCGGCGTGCGTTTCTCAATATCACGGGCCAAGTCGAGCAGTGTCTTGCCGAGAGCGGCATCCGGGAAGGGCTGGCGCTGGTCAATGCCATGCACATCACCGCGTCGGTCTTTATTAATGACGACGAGGGCGGTCTTCATCAGGACTACGAGAAGTGGCTGGAAGGGCTCGCACCGCATGAGCCGACCTCGCAATATCTCCACAACCGGACCGGCGAGGACAATGCCGACGCTCACCTGAAGCGCCAGGTAATGGGTCGTGAAGTGGTGGTGGCGATCTCCAAGGGCAAGCTCGATTTCGGGCCCTGGGAGCAGATCTTTTACGGCGAATTCGACGGACGGAGGAAGAAGCGGGTATTGGTCAAGATTATTGGGGAGTAGGGGGCTGGTCGCCGAGGATCGCCATTAGCTGGAACTTCAGCAACGGAAGATCAACGGATAATCGTGGACGACTACATTCCGGAAACCCGCGAGACCACGCCAATCAGTGGCCGGATGCCGATCTTTGACGTCGTCAGACAGGCGTCGGGACGATTCCGCAACATTTGAAGGTTGCGCAGCACCGCGTCCTGAATCAGTTCTTCGGAAAGGAAGGCTTGTTCCCCGGCGGCACAATAGCGCTCGATTCTGGCAATGCACTCGAGGACGTGTGTGAGGTAGAAGAGATCGCCTCTCAAAGCGGTACGGCCTCTTTGAGGATCTCGTCGCGAAGGAGTTGATGGAGCCCCGGTTCTTCCACGACGTCGACGCGCCGGCCAAGCGCTTCCTCAAGGTCGGTCACCAGGCCACCGGGAAAGAACGGACTCGTCTCTCGACCGGCTTCGACCAGGAGATCCAGATCGCTGTCCTCCCGAGCGTTCCCGTGCGCAAAAGAGCCGAACACCTTCACAGCGGTGACGCCATGCCGGCGGCTAATCGCCAGGATCTTGTCCCGGTTGGTAGCCCGGAGCTCATTGAGCGTCATGCTCACATCGTAGCAAGCCTGCTCCAAGGAATTAAGCGGCCGGCCGACCGGCTTTCACGAACGCGAGCACTTCCTGGGCATTCGGATTCACGCAAAGACGCCAAGTCGCAAAGGACGCCAAGAGTTCTCTTTGCGGATACTTTGCGCTTTGGTGTCTTTGCGTGAATCTTTTACGCGACACTAGCTGGGATTGCTTCTGGTCTTCACGAACGCGAGCACTTCCTGGGCATTGGTCGACCGGCCCGGCAGTGTCGCGAGCACCTTTCCATCTGGATCGAGGATCGCGTAGTAGGGGATCGCCACGGTCTGGAACCTCTGGTCCTCCAGCTTCTGATTCTCTTCCGAGGCTTTGTCGGTTCCGTCGGTGTACAGCTCGACCAGAACCAAGTCCTTCATGGCTTCGGCGATCTCCGGACGGGGCCACATGTTGGCCTTCATCCAGTGGCAGTTGGTGCACGCGTATCCGGTGAAGCTGACCAGCACCAGCTTGTTTTGCTGACGGGCCTGATCGAGGGCCTCGCGATACTGGTTTTTCATCCAGGTCTGGCCCGCTTCGGCCGAAGCACGCCCCGGACTACTTGTTGCCACAGGAATGAACGCGTCGAGTTCGCCCAGCGGTACGCCGAACATTCCCGGCAGCAAGCTGAACGCGAAAATCAGGATTGCGCTCGCCGTAAGCAGGCGACCGATTCCCAAAGCATCGCCGGGCTCGATGCCTTCCAGGCGCAGCAATCCGAGAAGGTACAGCCCGGCCATGGCGAACAGCACGAACCAGGCGGCCAGGAATCGCTCGCGCGTGATCCAGTTGGTTTGCAGCACCAGGTCGACATTGCTCGCGTACTTCAACATGAAGGCAAGCACGGCGAATCCCATGACGACTTTCACGCGCGCCAGCCAGCCGCCGCTGCGCGGTAGTTTTTTCAGATACGAAGGAAACGCCGCTAGGAAGAAAAACGGCGACGCGAGCCCGGTCGCGAAGCTGGCCATTCCGAGCACCGGTTGCGCGCCTTTTTGCTGGACCGATGCCGCCAGAATCGTACCGAGGAATGGTCCGACGCAGGCGAACGAAGTCAGGGAGAACGTCAGCCCCATGAGCAGCGTCCCGAGATAGCCTCCGCGGCGCGAGGCGGCGTCCAGCTTGGTGAGCAGGCTCGATGGCAGCGTGATTTCGAAAGCGCCCAATAAGCTGAGCGCAAACGCGCCGAAAATGAGCGCGATAAATCCGTTCACCCAGGGATTTGAAGCGAGTTGCACCACGCCAAAGGGTCCCACGGCGGCCGAGACTCCGAAGCCCAGCGCACAGAATAAGACGATGATTCCAAGGCAGAAAACCAATGCTTGGACGATGCCACCGCGTTGGCCCAGGAAGAACGAAACCGTGATCGGGATCATTGGAAACACGCAGGGAGTGAAGATGGTCGCGAGGCCGAATCCGAACGCGGTGAGCAGGAAACTCAACATGTTATCGTCGGTCTTGGCTGTTGCAGGCGCGGCCGAAGCTGCCGGAGTCGCCGCTCCGATTTCGGTATACTCTGGCGACCGAACGAACCCAGCAGCCGGTGGAGCGGACGGATCGACGGCCAGGGTGAGGGAGGCCGTTTTCTTCCGGGGCGGCAAGCACTGGCGGTCGTCGCACGCCTGATAGCGAACCTGGGCGGTGAGTTCCAAGGGACCCGTTGCAGCGTCCTTCTTCAGATCCGCGACAATCCAAAAAACAGCTTCTTTTTCAAATGTTTCCGTGTCGAGATTAAAGTTCGGGTCGAACTTGCGCGCAGGCTTGGGTTGATACAGCTTGAACCCGGCGACGGCCGGATTTTCGGCGAGTCCGGCGGTGGTTGGGATCGGTCCACCCTTAGGAGTTGTCAGCGAGTAAAGATGCCAGTTTTCATCGAGTTTGGCGGTGAGTTTTAAGGTGACACTCGATCCAGGCGCGGCCTTCTGCGAATCTGAGGAAAGCGTCCATTGGACCGGGTCGAGTTTTTGCGCGCTGGCAGGGGATAGGGCCGCGGCCAGCAGGATTGCCAACCCGAAGATTCTGACTTCTTCTTTCCTCATTTTCCTACTACTTTGGAAGACGGGCCTCCGCCCAATTCGTCTGTGATTTGCTCGTTCAGCCTGCCTCCGGCGAACTCGGCAGCCACGCGGATGGCGTTCTTGATTGCGTTGGCATTGGAGCGTCCATGGCAGATGATGTTGACGCCCTTGACGCCCAGCAGGGGAGCGCCGCCGTATTCGGAGTAATCGACGCGTTTGCGGAAATCGCGAAAGGCGGCTTGCGAAAGGACGTATCCGATCTTGCGCGTCACGGTCTTGGCTAGAGACTCTTGCAGCATGGTCTTGATCATGTCCACCAGGCCTTCGCTGACCTTGAGGGCCACGTTGCCGATGAACCCATCGCACACCACCACATCCACGTCGCCGGAGTAAATATCGCGGCCTTCGACGTTGCCTATGAAGTTGATGGGCAGCGACTTGAACAGCGGCGTGGCGGCGCGGGTCAATTCATTGCCTTTGTGCTCCTCCTCTCCAATAGATAGAATGCCGACGCGGGGCGAACTATTCCTAAAAATGATGCGCGAATAAATTTCGCCCATTACGGCGAACTGCGCGAGCATTTCAGGCGTCGAATCGACGTTCGCGCCGACGTCGACCACCACCACCGGGGTTCCTTTGACGGTGGGGAAAGCGGATGCGATGGCGGGACGATCCACGCCGCGAATCATTCCCTGGACCATCTTCGCGGTGGCCATGCAGGCGCCGGTATTGCCGGCTGAAACCACGCCTTGCACTTCGCCGTCGCGCTGCATGCGGCAGGCGACACGAATGGAAGAATCTTTTTTGCCGCGGAAGGATTTTGCGGCGGAGTCGTCCATGGTGACGACTTCACTCGCGTGGTGGATCCGGATGGGAAGACCTTCGGCGCTGGGATGCAGCGCGAGTTCGCGTCGCAGAATATCCTCGCGTCCGACCAGGACGACCTTTACGTTGAGGGCCGTAGCCGCCCGGATGGCTCCTTCGACCTCGGATTTGGGGGCGTGATCGCCGCCCATGGCGTCAACCGCGATCGTTGTCATAGGCACGCCGTCATAGCAGCGGAAGACTATTCTTCGGCGACTTCGATGACTTCGCGGCCTTTATACTTGCCGCAATGCGGGCAGACGCGATGAGGAACCTTGGGTTCGTGGCAATTGGGACACTCGGCAAGAATCGACCGGCGCAGCGAATCGTGCGTGCGTCGTAGCGAGGTCCGGCGCTTGGAATGACGTCGTTTTGGATTAGGCATCTTAGCTCACTTACTGGCTTAATTTTTTCAAGGCTGCCCAACGGTCGTCCACTGCTTCCGTCTGGCACCCGCAGTCTTTCTGATTCCGGTTCTGCCCGCACTCCGGGCAGATTCCTTTGCACGTTTCACTGCAAACCCGCTGCATCGGCAGCGAGAGGATCACAAACTCGCGAAGAGCGTCGTTCAACTCGATCCCGTCGCCTTCGTAGAAGCCCATTTCGGCTTCGCTCTCATCGATCGCTAAATCGGCTCCGGTAACCTCTTCGCCGTAGCCTTCGGCGACCGGACGATAGTACAACTCGAAATCCGAATCCACCGGGAAACAGGCGGCTTCCAGGCAGCGGTCGCAATCGGCCTCCATCTCGACCGAAAGGCGGCCTTTCACGCGAATTTCGCCCAGCGCTCCGGTTACCAGCTCGACCTTACCGGCGGCCTTTAAAGGACCGATTTGCCTGAGCTTAGAGTCGAAAAACTGTATCTCACCCGGACCGAGTTCGACATCGAAAAGACCAGCGCGAACTTCCAGGTCTCGAATGTGAAAGAACATGGCATGCCCCGGCTCAAACTGCGTAAACAATCAGTATAACAAGAGCGGGTTGGGGGAGACTACTCGTTTTCAGCGTGGCTCAGCGGCAGCTCCAGATCCATCGTATCGTCGGGGGGCTCCTCCGAGGGGTCCTGCGGATTCCGCTTGCGCTCCAGTTTTCGGGCGGCCTTCTCCATCTGCTTTTCCTTGCGTTGTTGTTCCTTCTGACGCTTTTTGAAAGATTGAGGTCCGCGACCGGCCATAGGTCTCCTTTCGGCGAACACAGGAATCGCCGCACTGAGGCGGCGCTCCATGCAATGTGACAGCCTTTGTGGGCCAGGTTATCGCCCCGAGAGGGGCTCCAACTGAACTACCAGCGGGATCCGCGACCGCCGCCACCGCCGCCGCCGCTGCGCCGGCCGCCGCCATATCCACCACCACCGCCGCCACTGGTCTTGGGACGAGCTTCGTTTACGTTAAGGGCGCGGCCGTTGAGCTCGGCGCCATTGAGCTGAGCGATCGCGTTTTCCGCGTCCTTCTTTTCCGTCATTTCGACGAAAGCGAATCCGCGCGGTTGTCCCGAGTCGCGATCGGTTACGATACTGACGCGCTCCACGTTTCCGTATTGCGCGAATGCGGCCTGCAGGTCTTCTTGCGTGGTCTGATAGCTCAGATTTCCGACAAAGATGTTGGTCATTCGATAGTTCCTTTTGAAGTTAAATTGTCCTTGTCAGACTGCGATGACACCTGAAGTTCAGGACCTGAGATCAGGACGATGCGGCCAGAAGGCACTCGCGTTGAGACGGATGCGGGCAAAGACACTAAAAGGATAACACGCATTCGGTTTGGCGGGGAGGGGTGGCCGGTCCTAAGACATTTCACGCCCAGACATTTCACGCAAAGCCCGCAAAGGCCGATCGCCAAGAACGTGAAAAGACTCTAACCGTTGACCGCCTGGGTGTGGGCGGAAGCCTCAGGAAGGCGCAAAGCATCGTTGGGCATCACGATCCAGGCGACCAGGTAGCCGATCAGGCCCACGCTGGGCGGACAGATGGCCAGAACGATCGCGATCACACGAACCAGCGTGACGTCCACGCCCAGGTAGCGCGCGAAACCGGCGCACACTCCGGCGATCTTCCGGTCGTCGCGGGGACGGCTCAGCTTGGGATACGACTGCATGGAATATGCGTTATTGGCGGTGGGCGCTCCACAATCGCAACAAAACTTTGCCTTTTCGTCCAGCCGTGTCCCGCATTTGGTGCAGTACATAAGGTCTCCTGATATCTTAAGATACGGATCGGAAAGCGCAAACGTTCCCTGGACCTGGCATGACGGACTCGGTGTTTTCATTGAACCGGAGTTTAGGGCAGCGGCTTTCGAGCCTGGTACAGGATCAGGCTGCGTGCAATTTTCCAGAAGCCCGGCGCCCGGAGCCCCTCTCGGTGGTGGTCACCGCGAATGAAGTGAACCACCTGCATGGAACCGGTTCGCTGGTCAAGCGGATCTGCAACGGGTGGGATGACATTTACTCGATCCGCGCGCGCAACGATTTTGGTGGGATTCAGGAACTGGGCAATTGGAACGCCTGCCTGCACCAGCGGGCGAGATCCCGGCCGGAATTTTTCGGGCAGGTCCTGAGCCTTCTTCGAGGACGCAACATCTCGCGCGTCCTGTGCGTGCCGTTTCTGAAGGACGAATTTCTTACCGCCATCGCAATTCAGAAATCCTTCGGTGCAAAGCTGTGCGGCTACCTCATGGACGATCGCAACATCGCCAGTCAGGCGATCCCCGACGGCTTGATGCGGGAGTTCCTGGAGTGCTGTTCCCTGCGGCTGACCACGCATCCGGAAATGCAGTTCGCTTATGAAACCAAGTATGGGTTGCCGTTCCATATACTGCCTGCGATTGTTCCCTGGAACCTGATGGCCCGCGAGTCAACGGGTTTGATTGAGCCATCAGCCGGCGGCGGCCGGGGAGCGTTGATCGGCAGTTTTTGGGAACAGACCTGGTTCGAACGATTGACCGGCGTCCTGAGCGAGTGCAACTGCCGGATCGACTGGTTCGGAAACAACACATCGCACTGGCTTCGTTTTGCGCCTAAGCGGCTGGAGCGAGCGGGCATCACGGCGCACGGAACGATTCCCGAGGATCGCCTGGCGGAGGAGCTGAAAAAGTATCCGTTCGTAATGGTTCCCGTGAGTGCGTTGGAGGGCGGCGAATCGAATCCAGGAGTCGCGCGATTGAGTTTGCCGGGGCGGATCCTGTTCGCGCTGGCGACCGCGCATACGCCGGTGCTGATTGTGGGTCATGCCCACACGTGTGGCGCCCGGTTTGTGATGCATTTTGGCGTCGGCGAGGTGGCGCCTTACGATTCCCGCCGGCTGATAGAGGCGATGGATCGAATTCGCGATCCGGAGCGGCAGGCGCGGATGCGAACGCGGGCGGCAGAGATCGGTCCACTGCTCTCAGATCGCGGCATCGCTGGTTGGCTGGCGCAATCTATCGATCGCGGAGCGCCGGCGGATGACCGGTTCGATGCGTTATTTGCCGGCTACCATCGGACCATCGCGCTTCCAGCGGCATGACACGAGATACAAATCGAATCCTTACGGAAAGGCTCCTCGATCTGACCGCCATCTCGAGGCAGGGACCAGCGCTTGAGGATAATGACGCGATCGTCACTCATATCGAGGTCAACCATCATCACGGCGTAGGCGTGCTGGTGCACCGTTTGTTCGGATCATCCCCGGACATTTTCTCGATCCGTTCCAGGAATTATTACGACGGCCGTCAAGAGTTCGGCGTCAAACACGTCTGCATCCCGCACGGTGAGACGTCCCGGGATCACGTATTCAGAAAGGTCCTTCAATCACTGGACGGCGCGACAGTGAGACGAGTGCTGTGCATCCCTTATTTTCCAGACGATGCACTCAACGCGATCGCGTTGAAGGAAATCTTCGGAGTGCCGTTGTGCACCTATCTCATGGATGACCAGAATGTCAGAATCGAAGGTATTCCGGACGCGGTCATGTCGGAATTACTGGCCAAGGCGTCCTTGAGGCTCGCGATTTCGCCGGAGCTGTGCCAGGGGTATCAGCAAAAATTCGGCCACAAAATGTGGTTCCTACCGCCGCTGGTCCCGAGTCGATTGATACCCGCCGAAATATGCCCGCTGGCCGAGCCGCGATCGAAAGAGGGCGTGATCGTGGGGAATATCTGGGGCCGGCGCTGGGTGGATCTGGTTCGCGAAACCGTGCGCGGCTCCGGAATCACGCTGCGCTGGTACAACAACGGCGAATTTCGGTGGCTTCCTTGCACGCTGCCTGAAATGGCTCGCGACGGGGTAATCCCGCAGGACGGGCCGCGCGTATCCGATGAAAGATTGGTGGATATTCTTCGCCGGACGCCGTTTGCCGTCGTGCCTTCAGGCATTCTCGACGATACCGATGACCGGCGTTCCATCGGCGAGCTAAGCTTACCGAGCCGGATTCCGTTCATCTTCGCGACATCGCACACGCCCATTCTGGTTTTAGGGAGCCCGGAAACGGCGGCGGCACGGTTCGTCACGAAGGCCGGCATCGGGATGGTAGCGCCCTATGAGCGACGGGCGTTTCAGCGGGCCGTCGAGCAGATGACGGACGCACGCGCGAATCTCGAAATGCGTCGCGCGGCATTCCGGCTCTCGACCTGTTTTGCGGATGACGGCGCGGCGGACTGGATTTGGAATTCCCTCGCGCGCGGTGGACCGGCCGACTCCAGATACCAGGAGCTCTTGACCGCATAGAATTGAACAGTACCAATCGAATGGGTTTCCGAAATGCCGTGAAACGGATTCTGCGGATGTGCGGCCACGCCATGGTCAGCACGGTTCACGAGCGCCTGGACACGATGGAGCGGGAGCTAGAGGACCTTGCGCAGGGCCACACGGCATTGCTCCAGTCCAATATCCACTTGGTGGAGACGATCCCGCAGCTCAGGGCTGAGATCCAGGCGTTGAGGCCGATCCGGGTTGAAGTCTCCACGAGTCCCGAGGCCGGCCTGATGGGATTTCTGTACTCGTATCTTCCGAGCCGCGGCGCGTTAGTGATCGGCGCGCAGACTAAAAGCGTTTCCGAGGACCTGCTGAGCAGCGGATACGAAGTGTACGCGGTTGAACCGGACGTCGTGCCTGGCGACGTTAGCCTGGTGAGGATCGGCGCTGGGGAAACCGGCTTGGAAGTGATTCGGAAGATGGGCGGGCATCGCTATCCCGTCGTCGTGGTGGGGCTTTCCGGGCTTTCGGAGCTGGCCGGTGAGATGCGTGGGCGAGGATATTCGTGGTTCATCGTGCTGTACCGCGCGTCGGGTCAGGACGTCACGTCGTTTTTCTGCAATCAGGATGTCGAGGTGCCAGGATCTTCAGGCGACGCGTTTTTCTTTGACGATCGGGAAATGTTCCGGAAGGCTCAGGAGTGGTGTTCGGCGGTTCTGCCGCGAACGTACTTCAAGCCTTCAGGCTAGGTCCGGGCCTTTGTCGCAAAGAACGCAATCAGCTCTGACCCTTAATCTGCGCGACGGTCATTTTGTCGAGCGCCGTGACGGCGCGGGCGAACGCGGTCACTTCTCCATGCAACCGGTTCTTGTCTAGCTTCTCAATCCCGCCGCCTTTTGCTGGGGCGATGAACAAGTATTGCGGGGATGGGATATAGGACAAGGTGGGAATGCCGGCGGCCCAGAATCCGGCGCCCTCACCGGGATACGCTCCGGCGGGTTTGAACGCGTAGGTATGCCTGGCTTCGGTTCCGTCGATGGCTTGCAGGAAAACCTCTCCTTCAGGGCGCAGCGGCGTGTAGGCGACGCCCCAATCGAAGCCGCCCGATGGCTTGTATTCGTTGGACTCCGGGCGATCGATCCATTCGTTCGCGGCGAGATGCTCGATGGTGACGCAAGCGACGGCTTTCTTCATCAGATCGGGATTCGTATCGCGCCAGTCCTGTGCGGCTCGAACATAGCCGTGAGCGAAATGGCCGGTGGTCATCAGGAAAACCAGGGTGCGGTTGCGTTGGGGTTGCGGGATTTTCGCGAAATATTTCGCCAGCGCGACGACGCCCAGTCCACCGTTTTCTTCACAGGCGTTGCAGCCATCGGTGTGGGTATTGACGATGATGACTTCGTCGGTCTTGCCGGGGAGGACGGCCCAGAGATTATCGGTCGGCGTATCGGGATGAATCGACGCGTCGAGCGTCAGCGTCATGGTTGAGCCGGCCGCGGCGGCGGTCTTGAGACGCTTGCCGGTGGTCGCGTTAACCCACAGCGCGGGGACGCTCGAGGATGGCGCGGAGAAGGGAAGCGCTTGATCCTCCGCGTTGCCGTCGGATACGTTGTTCCAGATGTAGACAACGCCTGCCGCGCCGGCCTTCTCGAGAGGCTTGAGATCGGGTGTATTCCGGTACACGCCGATGATGCCATAGCGCACGAACGGAAGATCAGCATTCGCCGGGTAGGTTCCGATCAGCTCGCCTTGCAGCTTGCCGTCCTTGCCCGGGGCGGGCGGCATCTCGATCACGACGATCTTTCCTGCCGCGCCCGCGTAGTCGAGCTTCGGGGCAGTGCCGGCGAAGTACAAGGGCGCGGTGACGCCGGATGCCGGGGTCGGCCCGGAATACGGGCGATAGCTCGCGGCATGGATTTTCTCATCGCCCAGTTTGAGGGCGTAGTTTTTCAGCTCCCAATACGGCAGCGTGAAAGTCTTGCGATGCGGCGTGAGTTTCGCTTTGCGCAGTTCCTGGTCGAGAAAGTTGACGAACTTCACATGACCGGGGCTGCCGGTGTAGGCGGGACACCAATCGGCGAGCTGTTCCAGCCACTTCCACAGTTCGTTGGCACTGGGTAGATTGCCGGGGATCAGATCGGGAAGGCTCGCGGCATCGATGCGGCGAGGAACCGCGAGACCTGGCAGCAGCATGCCGAGGGCGAGAAAGTCTTTACGAGTGAGCCGGCTGGCCATGGAGGAACCTCCTGTGAAACTTTATCCTCATTTGTGCGCGGCTGCAATCCCACGTCAATATCGACCGCTTCCTTCGGTCACGGCTCAGGGCCGATCAACGGAGCAACGATGCATATAATTCTTCGGTTCGCTGCACGGCTCGGTCGATGGAGAACTCGGTTGCGGCGCGATGGGCGGCGGCGGCGGCGAGACGGTTGCGAAGGGATTCATCGCGGACCACTTTTCTGAGGCACTCCACCAGGCCGTCGACGTCGCCGGCGTTGAACAACAAGCCGCTGCTTTGATCGCAGATCAGTTCGGGGGTGCCGCCGACGCGGGATCCGATGACGCAACATCCGCAAGCCATGGCCTCCAGCAAGGAGTTGGAAAAAGACTCCGAAGTGGAGGGCAGCACGAATATGTCGATGGACCGCATCCAGGCGGCGACTTCGCTGGTGGCCGGCGCCAGCAGCATTTGGTTCTGAAGACCGAGCTGGTCGCGAAGAGTTTCGAGTTTCTCTCGCATGGGACCTTGGCCGACGATGACCAGCTTCATGGAATCATGCTCGGCGCGAATTCTCGAAAACGCCTCGATCAGCACGGCGAGTCCTTTTTCTTCGCGCAGCACGCAGACGATGCCGATGACCAGCTTGGCATCGCTCAACTCGGGCAGGCGCTGGCGGCCCTCGGGATGGAACTCGCGTGAATCGACGCCGTTGTAGCAGAGATAGGTGAGGTCGCGAGGAATCCCTTTTTCTTCGATCAGATGGCGCTGTATTTCTTTTGAGTTCACAACAATCTTGCTGGAGATGCGGTCGACCAGCCCCAGCAAAAAAAGATCGCGCGATGCATACAGGTGATTGCGATAGGAAAGCTGGCTGGCAACGCCTGGGATTCGGCACGCGCGGGCAATCGGCACGCCGAAGAGGGTAGTGGGGACGTCGAAAGGATGCACCAGGCGGATGCCATGCGCGCGGATATATCGAGCCATGGCACGCGCGGCGCCAAGCGCAGATAGGGATCCAAACGACCGCACCGGAAATTCGACGACGGGAATCTTCAACGCGGTTAGCTCGTCGAAACGCAGTCCCTCGGCGATGAAGCAACCCACATGCGGCGTGAACCGGCTGCGGTCGATATGGGCGGCGATTTTGGTCAGGTCGCGCTCGCATCCGCCGACCGAGAGCTCGCGCACCATCAGGAGCACTGGCGCGGGCTGGGGAGCCGCTGGATCAGCCGGAGCTGACGCAGGCAGGGAGGATGCGGTCACAAGATCCAACATAGCATCGGCTTGATGCGATTCGCGCGCGGGACTCATACAAATCGCGCGCGGCGCGAGGGCGCTATCCATGTGATACTTTTCAGAAGGACTCGCGTGTTCAAGCTCGGCGTCTATCGGCTGGATCAGTTTCAGAGGCCGCGCTCGATTTGGGGGCGCCTGTCGCAGAACCGAATTTCCTTCCATTTGCTGCGCGCGCCGGCGTCGGCGGACCAGGTGCGGTTGTTTGAATGCGCGATGCCGCAGATTCGGTTGTCGAACGGCGTTTACCGAACCACGTCGCGCGCGCGGTTCAAGGAGTTTGACCCCTTCGTCAACGCGGTGCTCGCCAAACATTTCGAGCCCTCGCGAGAACTTCAGGTCCACGACTGGGCAGCGTCGGACTGCATCGCATCGTCCGAGTGGGCGGCCGCCGTATGGTCGTATTTTCCGAATGCCCGGGTGACTGCGTCCGACCTGACCCTGTTCGTGATCGAGACGGAACTGCCTGGCGGCGAGATTTTTATTTGGGAAACGAATGGGGAGCCGCTGCAATATGTGCGGCCGCCGTTTGTGGTGCGGCTGAGCCCTTCCGAGCATCCGTTAATGGTGGTCAACCGGATTTTAGAGTGGCATGGACGCAACAAGTACCGGCGGCTGCAGGGGAGCTGGAAGATTCCTCAGGACTGGATCAGCTCGGACATGGCAGATGCTCTCGATCTTTCGCCGTTTGTCTTTCGGAAGATTCCGCTGATTCATCCGGAGGCTGACGCTCTGCGCCGCAGCTCGGATCGATTCGCGATTATCCAGCATTCGGCGTTTGAGTCGCTGGAACGCCCCGTCGACGTGATCCGGACGATGAACATATTCAATTTGAAGTATTTTCCGGCTGCGAAAATCGAGGAGGGCATCGAGGCAGTCCGGCGGAGCTTGTCGCCGGGCGGGATCTGGATCGTGGGGCGGACATTTGCCGAGGATCCGCCGGTGCACGGCGCGTCGGTGCTGATCAAAGACGGCGAAGGATTCCGGTTGCTGGAAAGATTCGGTGAAGGATCTGAAGTCGAGTCTTTTATTCACGCGATTCACGGCTGAACAGACGTAGTGCGATAATACAAAAAGCGCCTTTTATGTGTGGAATAGCCGGATTCGTGACGGTGCAGCCGGGGGTCGGCTCGAAGGCGGTTCTGTCGCGGATGACGGACCGGATTCGGCATCGCGGACCGGACGCGGAGGGCGCTTACACCGATGCGCACGCGTTTCTGGGGCACCGGCGGCTAAGCATCGTCGACCTGGCGACCGGCCAGCAGCCGATGACGCAGGAAACCGGCGACCTGTTTCTCACCTACAACGGGGAAATTTTCAATCACGCGGAATTGCGGCCGGAACTGGAGCGCGCGGGACATCGGTATCACAGCCGCTCCGACACGGAAATGGTCCTGCACGCTTACGAAGAATACGGCCCAGCTTGTTTGGAGCGTTTTCGCGGGATGTTCTCGTTCGCACTGTGGGATGCGCCGCGGCGGCGCCTGTTTTGCGCCCGCGACCGGCTGGGAATTAAGCCGTTTTATTACTACTGGGATGGGCGGTTGTTCGCGTTCGCGTCGGAAATGAAGGCACTGTTCGAGCACCCAGAGATTTCGCCGGCGCTCGAAGAATCGACGCTGCCGGAATATCTCGCGTTTGGACACTTGAATAGTGCCGTCACGATGTTTCGCGGCATCCGCAAGCTGATGCCGGGGCACTGGCTGAGCCTTGACGTCGGTGGGAGCGAGCCGAAGTTCGAGATCCGGAAATATTGGGACGTCCCGGTTCCACCGGAACAACCCGAGCGTCGCGACGACGGGTCGTGGATCGAGGAATGCCGCGCGCGCCTGGAAGAAACCGTGCACATGCGGCTGATGAGCGACGTGCCGTTGGGGATGTTCCTGAGCGGCGGCGTCGATTCGAGTGCGATTGCGGCGCTGATGAAGAACATGGTTTCGGGTCCCGTGCAGACCTTCGCGGTGGGGTATCGCGAAAACGAGTTCAGCGAGCTCGAGTTCGCGCGCCAAGCGGCGCAGAGCATCGGAACCGAACATCACGAAATCACGATCGGACGCGACGACTTCTTTGAGGCCCTGCCTCGGCTCATCTGGCATGAAGACGAGCCGATCAGCTGGCCTTCCAGCGTATCGCTGTACTTCGTGTCGAAGCTGGCGGCGGAGCGCGTCAAAGTGGTGCTGACAGGGGAGGGAAGCGACGAACTATTCGGCGGATACAGCCGGTACCGGCACTATCTCGGCGCCCAAAAGATGGTTTCGGCATGGAGTTTTCTGCCAGCGACCCTGCGGCGCTTCGTTGCCTCTCAAATCTCGACCAGCGGTTTGCTTTCGTCCACATTGCGCCGCAAATTGCAGCATACGTTCCTTGGGCGGGATTTGAGCGTCGAGTCGCTGTATATCGATAACTTCTACGGAGGATTTGCTCCCGGCGAACTGGCGAATCTCTTTGCGCCTGTTTCGGGATTGGAAGGACGCTACGAGAATTTCCTAAGTTATTGGGATCGTCGCGCGGATCAGTCTCTGCTGACACGAATGTTGTACGCCGATCAGAAAACTTACATGGTCGAGTTGCTGATGAAGCAGGACCAGATGAGCATGGCGTGCTCGATTGAGAGCCGCGTGCCGTTTCTGGATCATCCATTCGTGGAGTTTGCGGCGCGAGTGCCGGATCATCTCAAGATCCGCAAGGGCGTCGGCAAGTACATCGTCAAGGAGGCGGTGGCGGACCTGCTGCCGGCGGATCTGCTGCATCGTCCGAAGATGGGTTTTCCGACGCCGCTGCGTCCGTGGCTGCTGGAGCCTGGCGCACAGCCGCTGATCGATTCTCTGACCGATTCTGATGGTCTTCTGGCTGCGTATACCAATCGAAGCGCGATTCAGGGTTTGGTCGCGCGGCATCGCGGGCGGCAGGAAGACGCCACGGACCGGCTGTGGCGATTACTGAATCTCCAGATGTGGGGCGATGTGTTCCTCACCGGCAAGCGGGATCGTTGGATGACCGGATCTGAAGTCGTCGCCTGACGAATGAAGATTCTCTGGGTCAAGGCCGATTTTCTGCATCCGACCAGCCGTGGCGGACAAATCCGGACGCTGGAGATGCTGAAGCGTCTGCACCTGCGTCACGAAGTTCACTATGTAGGTCTTGACGACGGCGCTTCGGCGGAATCGGTGCCGCGAGCGAAGGAATATTCGTCGCACGTATATCCTGTGGCGCACCGGGCACCGGCACGAACTTCTCCGGAATTTTGGACTCAACTGGCCGGAAATTTGTTTTCGCCCCTGCCGCTCTCTCTCGCACGATATCGGAGCCCGGAGTTCCGGCGGACCATCGAAGAAGTTCGGCGGCGCGAATCGCCGGATGCCATGGTGTGCGATTTTCTGACTCCCGCGGTGAACATCGACGATCTCAGCGGATGGGTTTTGTTCCAGCACAATGTAGAAACCATGATCTGGCGCAGGCATGCCGAAAACGCCGGCGACGCGCTTCGGAAACAGTATTTCAACGCTCAGGCGGAACGGATGTTTCGCGCTGAACGTGACGTGTGCAGCCGCGTCCGGACCGTGATCACCGTCTCGGAAGCTGACGCGCGGATGCATCGCGAGATGTTCGGCGTGTCCCGTGCGCCGCATGTCCCAACCGGCGTGGATGTGGAGTGGCTGGCTCCCACGTCGCCGCGAACGATCGAGACCGATCTGGTGTTTGTCGGCTCCATGGATTGGATGCCGAATATCGACGGGGTCGAGTATTTTCTGGACGAGATCCTGCCGCTGATCCGGCGACGGAGACCGGCGTGCACGGTCACGATTGTGGGCCGGCGGCCTCCGGCGAGTCTGCGTACGCGTTCGGAGAGCGATCCGAACCTGAGGATTACCGGGACGGTGGACGACGTTCGTCCCTACTTGTGGGGCGCGGCCGCGTCCATTGTTCCACTGCGCGTGGGCGGCGGGACCCGGCTGAAGATTTACGAGTCGATGGCTGCGCGCACGCCCGTGGTTTCCACCTCGATTGGCGCGGAGGGTTTGGGAATCCATCCGCCGCACGATATCCGGATCGCCGATACGCCCGAGGAGTTCGCGGAAGCTTGCCTAGATCTTCTCAATGACGCGGGTGAGCGCGCAAGACTGGCTCAAGCCGCCGGGGATCTGGTCGCGTCAAATTATTCGTGGGAACGCGTGACCGGAGATTTCGAGCGGATTCTATTCGACTGAATACTTCGGCTCGCGTCCGTCCAGATCGGCAGTGACGCGAAGCTGCCCGGACTGAAAGACGAGCGCTCCATCGAAAGTCAGGCTGCACGGCTGGACGCGTCCAGAAAAATCGATAGCTGCGGCCAGTTTCACCGGAAACCCGCATTTTCGACTGACGCGCAAGACCGGCGCTGCTTCTTTGACGCCGAATGCGGGCGAACGCCACTCGGAAGTGATTTCGACGTCGACGGCCCGATCCGCGCCGATCACGAGTACGGTGCGCGTTCCGATCCGCCAGGCTCGTTCGGCGAGAGGAACGGGATCGATTCCGAAGTGCCAGAACTGTTCGACGAAGTGTTCCTTTGGCGGACCCTCGATTTCGTCAACGACGAACAGCAGACTGGCGGCGCGAATCATCAGAAATCGTCGCCCGTGGCGCAAGCCGCGATAACGGCATGCCGCTTCGAGAAAGTCGTGCTGGGCGTTGGAGGTCCACCTCAGGAGATCTGCCTGTGGAAGATTCGTCCAGCGGAACGGACCGGCAGGTGTAGCCTGGCCGGCGCGATCGATACGAACGGTGTTATGGGCCGAAGTTTGACGGAACCAGTCTCTCGATTCCGGATCGCCGACATAAGTGAATGTGCCGGGATCGATGAGAACTTCTTCGTCTCCGTTCCGCACTACGACGCTCAACGTGTCGGCATGACTGTGGCCTGCGCTGCCCGGACCGAACGGACCCGCATCGGCGATCGCGTGAAAATCGCCGGATTGCAAAACCGCAATGCCGGCATCGGCAAACAACCGCGAAGAGGATTGGACACCTTGTTGTCGGGGCGGGGTGACGGGTCCCAGCCACCAAGCAGCTTGCTCTGCGAGGTCCTCGTCATCGCGCGGCCAATCGGCGCGATCGAACAGCAGCGAGCAGATGGCAAGAGTCGCGCGGCCGAAGCGATCGCGCGGACCGTAAGGATGAAACCAGCGTCCGCCATCATCGTCGCCCAGGAAGGGAAGGCTCCGCGCGGGACCCATCAGGGCGTGGAGATAGTCCGCCATGCGTTCGATCCTCGCGCGGAATCGCTTGGGCCGGCCTGCCAGCAGGTACCAGGTGAGAACCATATCCAGCGCGTACACGTGATAGTAGCTGGATTGCTCGAAATGGCTGCCGTCGTCGCGGAACTGCGCGAATAGTTCGCGCTCGACGCTGGCTCCGCCTTGCTGCTGCCATTTCGCGGAACGAGGAAACGCGGGGAACAGAACGCCGAGCGCGTGCAGCGCGACGGCTTCTCCTAACAGATGTGTATTCGCGGAAAAGTAGACGGAAAGATTGCGCTCCAGGTAGCGGCCATGCCGGTAAAGCTGATCGAGGAAACGCGCGCGCCACGCCGCGCTCATGCGATCTCCCACCAGATGGTAGACCCAGATCCAGGACATGCTCCGAAACGCCACTTCCAGCGCGCTGGCCCAATTGATTCCGCGCATGTACGGGTTTTCGGAGACCCAGGATTCGAACTGCGTTTCGATGACCGTCAGGAATTCGGATCGTCCGGTCAGCCGGTAGGCTTGCGCCAGCGCGACCCAGTGTTGGTGACGGTTCAATTCCCAGACGATTTTGTGATCCCCAACGGCGGCAGGATCCAGATAACGAATGCGGCGAAAATACGCGGTGCTGCTCTCCACGTGACGGACGGGATCACGACGCCAATGGCCGTCGAAATCGATGGTCAATCCTAGAATCGGCAATCGGCCTGCGACGATTTGCTCGGCAAATGCTTCAAGACGCCGAGCGTAAGGCGATCCGCGCAGCGACTCGGCCACAGCGTCAGGATCGGGCAATGCAAGCGCGGCCGGATCCATGGGGGGCAGCCGGGGCGGGGCCAACAGCAGGCGAAGATTAGCGCTCTCCTGCCGGAGACGAAAAATGAGTTCGTCTGTGCTGCGTTTCCGCATCAGGTTATAAGACGAGCGAATCGGGAAGACGGTTCAAACTAGGCCGCGCGCGACGTCGAGCACGGGTTTACCGCTGGCCTGAATCGCGCGAGCGATGTCGGACGAAGGCCGCTGCGTCACCACCAGGTGTTCCGCCCAGCCGGCGACTTCCTCGAAGCTGCCCGACAACAGCCGTCCGATGTGCGGGATGGCGTTAAGGATGTAATCCCGATTCGAGCCGTAAATCCGGTCCATCTGAATGTGTGGATCGAAGACCCGAATGTCCCTGCCTTTGCCGATCAACTGCTCGAGCATGGTGACGACGGGGCTTTCCCGAAGATCGTCGGTGTTTTCCTTGAAGGCCAAGCCGACCACGCCCAGCCGTACTGAGCCGAGGTCGAGGGCGGCCTGGATGGCTCGCCGCAGATGCTCATCATTACTGGGGAGAACCGATTCGAGCATCGGCAACTTCAGATCCAGCCGCGCGGCACGATAGCGCAACGCGCGCAGATCTTTGGGCAGGCAGGATCCTCCGAACGCAAATCCCGGTTTCAGATACGCCGCGGAGGTGTTGAGCTTGTCGTCCTTACACAGCGTCCCCAGGACTTCTTCGGGAGAGACGTTCATCAACGAGGCGAGCGCTCCGATTTCGTTGGCGAATCCGATTTTGACCGCATGGAACGCGTTGCAGGCGTACTTGATCATTTCCGCGGTACGCAGAGCGACCAGACAGGGCTCGATTTTCAGGCTGGCGTATAGCGAAGCGACGCGTTTCACAGCCTTCGGATCGGAGCCGCCGACAACGACCAGGGCCGGCTCCATGAAATCCTTCACAGCGACGCCTTCTCGCAGGAATTCAGGATTCGCGACCACGCGGATCGCGTCGATGCCGCTTACGGCGGGCATCACAACTTGTTCGCAAGTGCCGGGGAAGACCGTGCTGCGAATCGCCAGCACCAGCGGCTTGGTCCGGTGTGCGCACGCGGCGGCGACATCTTCGGTGGCGCGGCGCAACTGGTCCAGGCCGAGGTTGCCATTGCGTTCCGAAGGCGTTCCGACGCACACCAGCGCGACGTCGGCGTTCTCAATCGCCTCGGCTGTGGACGTGCAGGCGGTCAGGCGACCCGACGCGGCGTTGTCCTTCACTATCTTTTCGAGACCAGGTTCGTAGAACGGAGCTTCGCCGCGCTTCACGCTGGAAACTTTATGCTCGTCACGATCGGCACCGCACACAGTGTGGCCGGTGGCAGCCAGACACGCGGCGGTCACGCATCCGACGTAGCCCAGTCCGAGCACTGCGACACGAGACGACTCAGTGGTTGAATCCATGGAATTTGGTTGATGCACGGGCTCGCCGCGATCGATTGCAGGGATGGCGAGAGCTAGGGTGATCGTACCGCAGATGGTCGTTTTAAGACAAGCTGCGACTTGAATACTCCTTTGGCAGGTCGGGGACCTGCCCCACATAAAAAGTATGCGCTACTAACTCGCGGTGGATGGTATGATCGTGATTCAACCGCTTCCTGCCGTGAAAGTTCCTCTCTTAGATCTGAAACCCCAGACGCTCGCGCTTGCCGGCGAGTTGACCAGCGCCTTCACACGCGTGCTGAATTCGGGACGCTTCATTCTGGGTCCCGAAGTGGAGGAGTTTGAACGCAATATCGCCGCCCTGACTGGCGCGAAACATGCGATTGGGGTCTCTTCCGGAACGGACGCGATTCTGCTGGCGCTGATGGCGCTCGGCATCGGACCTGGGGACGAAGTCATCTGTCCGTCGTTTACTTTTTTCGCGACCGGTGGATGTGTCACGCGCGCCGGTGCGACTCCGGTGTTCGCGGATTGCTGCCCCGCAAGTTTCAATCTTGATGTGAAAGATGCGGCCCGCCGAATCACCGCGCGTACACGGGCGATCATACCGGTCGACTTGTTCGGTCAGGTGGCTGAAATGGATCCGATCACGGAGCTAGCGCGGCAACACGGTCTGGCTGTGATCGAGGACGCAGCCCAGGCGCTCGGCGCATGCTACCGCGGACGCCGCGCGGGGTCCATCGGAGATTTCGGGACGTTCAGTTTTTATCCGTCGAAGAATTTAGGCGCCTTGGGCGATGCCGGGTTGTTGACCACCAACGATGACGAGCTGGCGTCCAAGGCTCGCCTGCTGCGAACGCACGGCGAGAATCCGAAATACTTCCATCATCTTGTCGGTGGGAATTTCCGCATGGACCCGTTGCAGGCAGCCTTGCTGGGTGTAAAACTTCCGCATCTTGCCGAATACACGAGGCGCAGGCAAGAAAACGCCGCGTATTACACGCACGAACTTGGCAAAATACGCGGCGTGGGGGATCGAGTCATCCTGCCGGTCGCATCCCCGCACAACCATCACATCTGGAACCAGTACACTTTACGCATGACCAAGCGCGATGCGCTGCGGAGCTTTCTCGCGGAACGGGAAATCGGAACGGAGATCTACTACCCGCGTCCGCTGCATTTGCAGGAATGTTTCGCGGTTGCGGGCCGGACTCCCCAGCCGCTTCCGGTGAGCGAGCGGCTCGCCGAGGAATGCGTAAGCATTCCGATCTTTCCCGACTTGACGCGGGAGCAGCAGGATTTTGTAGTCGGCGCGATTGGAGATTTCCTGGCGGAAACGGCGTAGGCTACGGGAATACCGGTTTTACCGGCATCCCGTCATGCAGCGGCTTGTCCGAATACAGCGCGACGGCTTCGCCGTCTTTCAGTCCATCCACTTGCGAATGCGTCGTATTAGCGACGCCTTGCCTCACCTTTTTCCATTCAAGATGATCGCCGGCGAGCGCGAACACACCGGTCTCGCCATGTTCGTTGCGGATGGCTTCCTTCGGAATCGAGAGCGCGTCGGGAACCGTTTGTGCGCGAATCTCGACATTTACATTGGTCCCAGGCAACAGCTCCCGCTCGGGATTGCGAATGATGCATACGACTTCGCCGACCTGCCGCGCGCCTAGGGCCACGATCTGCGTCGGCGTGCGATCCACTTCGCCGTCCCATTTTTGGCCAGGCCGCGCATCCCAGGTGATCTCCACCGGCATGCCTTTGGCGACGCGGCCGAGGTCGGGCTCATCGACATACACGTTGACGCGCACGCGGTCCAGCCGACCGATGTAGGCAACCGCGTCACCGGCGTTGAGATACGCGCCGGGCTTCACGTCGAATTGATAGACCGTGCCGTCGAGGGGCGCGCGCACGACACTTTGGCGGATCTGCGCTTCGGCCAGGCTCGCCGCGGCTTGGGCCTCTTCCAGTCGAGCTTGCGCCGACGCTCGATCGGCGGATGCGCCCAGCGCCTTGCGTTTTCCTTCGAGAGCTTGAATTTGCAGCTTGGCCTGATCGACACGCAGTTGGGCCGCGTTCACTTCAGTCATGGTCGCGGATTGTTTCGATTGGAGGCGCTTCAGCGCATCGTACTCTTTTTGCGCGGTGTCGAGATCGAGATGCGCGCGCTCCAGGCCGCTGGAAATATCGGCGAGATCGGTGGAGCGTCCACCGCGGTCGATCACACCCAGGTCCGCCCGAGCTTGCGCGATGCGCGCCTGGGCCGACGCCAGACTCGCCTGCGCTTCCGCCGAATCGAGCTGCACCAGCGGAGCGTTCCTGCTCACGGATTGCCCGCGCTGCACCAGGATTTCCTTGACCGGACCGGATCGCTCCGCGCGCGCGACGGCCCACTCGATCGGCTCGATCTTGCCGTTAGTCGGTACGGAACTGTGGATGGTGGCGCGAGCCACTCGGGCGAACTGCACTTCAGGGGGCTGGTTTTTCCACTTCATCACCGCCCAGATGCCGCCCGCTGCCGCCGCAGCGATCGCGATCAGCCAGATCCAGGCCCGCAATCTCACTGCGTCGGCCTCGCGCAGTAATCGAAAAGAATCTGCCACTCGGCCCGCTGGATTTCGAGAGCGGCCTGCTCGTCGATCGATCCGGGCTGGAGCCGCGCGCGTTCGCAAAACGCAATGAACGCGAAGGGGTCCCATTCCTCAACCTGGAACTCGGCGCGCGGGAACCGCCCGAGAATCCGGGTTGCGTCTTGCGCTATCTTCGAGAAGACCGGATGCTTGCCCACCTTTCGAAACCAGTAGGCGGCGTTGTCCGCATCAGGCTCCTGGCGATGCAGAATCGCGTGCCACAATTCGCATTCGCGGGTTTCAGACTTCGAGACGAGATCGTGCGCCTTTTCGAAACACGAAAAATACAGCCACAGTCCCGCCATCGCGGCCGAGGGATCGGGAGACTCAGGGAACAAATCCCCAGGAGCCGTTTTCATCAAGATGCTCGGCACTGGCGAGCCAGCATCGCGGCATGTAAGCGGCATCAGACGTTGTCCATTTTCACAGTGCGCAAGAACACCAGCCACCTCCGGCGCGTAGCGTGTCGGATCGAAATCATGCATGCAGCGGTTACGTCTTTATTGTAAGAGATGAAAACCGCTTTAGTACTTTCCGGGGGCGGAATGTTTGGAGCCTGGCAAGCTGGAGCGTGGCGAGCGCTGGCGCCGCACATGCACCCGGATCTAGTGGTGGGAGCCTCAGTCGGATCGCTCAACGGATGGGCCATTGCCGGCGGGATTCCGCCGGAGGACCTGATCGAGTTTTGGATGAAGCCGGAATTGGCCGTGCTCGGGAACCTGCCTGCGACCATCCACGGCTTGGTGGAACGCTATCCCTTAAAAACGCGTTACGCCGTAGTGCTCACCGATTCGCTGCGTGTGAGGCCGGAGATTTTTTGCGACGGCGCGGTAACATGGCGGCACCTGGCTGCTTCTTGCGCCATCCCCTTTGTGCTGCCGCAGCACCGCATCGGCGGGCGCTGGTATTCGGATGGCGGACTGCTGAATCCGCTTCCGGTCTGGGCTGCGGTGGATCTGGGGGCGACGGACATTGTTGCGATCCATCCTATCTGGCCTCAGCCGGCGCTTCTGCTCAAGCCTTTGGTGAGTGGATTTGTGCGGATTTTCGGCCACCATCCGCTGGTACCAGAGGGTGTCAAAGTGGCGACGTTGGGCACGCCGCCGCTGGGTTCGATCAGCGATGCTCTGCATTGGAAGCGCGAAAACATCCTCCGCTGGACGGAAGCAGGCTACCAGGCCGCCCGGGCGTTCTGTAAAAATCATTTCCCTTCGGAATTGTCTTGAGCGATAATACTGGAGAAATGGCTTCTTATCGAATTCACCGGCTGAAGGACCATCTTCGACAGGCGTTTCGTTCGGCTCCGCACGTCAGCGGCGCCGCGCATGTGAAGCAGCGCGATTACGAGCCGGGCGAAAACATCGAAGCCCTGTCTCCGTATGCCGCCTACTTCGCAATGCGGGAATCCGGGAATCCACTGGAAGTGGGTGACATCCTGGAAGCCGAGGGCGGCGGGCTGCGCATCTGCAAATTTGTGGGATTCGAAGAAGCGCAGTGGGTCATCCCTGAAGGAAAACCAGCGGATATGCAACCAGGGGAGATGGTTCCGGAGGCTACGCCGATCCAGGCCGGCGCGCTAGAATGAGGCCGGCGCGCTAGAATGAGGGACGATGGGAAGTAGTAACGGCGGGGGGACTGCAGTCAATTCCTTCGCTTTGGTGTCATACTTAGCTGACCCGCTGGCCGGCTTTCTGGATCGTCTGCGTGGTGAATTCGCTGAGGAATGTCACGCCAAGGCGCATATCACTCTCCTGCCTCCCCGGCCGCTGGTGTGCGATGCTGCCCTGGCTTGGCAAACGTTGCGGCAACGGCTTCACGACGTCCAACCCTTCCACGTTGAATTGGGGGCCGTTGAAATCTTTCCCGTTACGCAAGTCATCTACATTTCAGTGAAGACCGGGCTTGCAGAATTGAAACTGCTGCACGATGCTTTGAGCTGCGGCCAGCTCGCCTTCGAGGAACCGTTCGCCTATCATCCGCACATCACCCTAGTGCAGGACCTGGAGCCGTCGCAAGTTGCGGAGGCGTTCCGCAAGACCGAAGTGCGCTGGCGGGATTTCCCGGGGCCGCGCTCTTTCACGGTCGACCGCCTGACCTTCGTGCAGAACACGCTGGAGAATCGCTGGACGGATCTATACAGTTTTCCATTGACCAGCAAGGTGGCGATTTAAATCGCTGCTGCTATTGCCAGCGAGGCCGCCTCGATCTTACAGAAATCTTACAGTCTCCCTGACAGATTACGGGTATGCTGTGGCCAGGAAGTATCCCAAGATGACCCACTCCGCCGAGAATCTGCGCTGTTCGTTCTGCCGAAAAGAACAGGATACGGTTGCAAAGCTGATCTCGTCCCCCGCCGATGGGCCGCGCTCTTACATCTGCGACGAATGCGTCGCGATATGCAACTCGATCCTGGGGGAAGGACCCGGAGGGCAACCGGAGGTCCAGCGGCGGCGCAGTTTGCGCAGTCTCCGGCTTGGACTGCATCGATGGATTGATCGAATGTTCGGGCCCCAGAGGAAATCCCCGCCGATCGGTTCTGAACGTGTTGTAAACTGGACCGCGTGATCCGACTTTGCTTTCTTCTCACCCTTCCGGCTCTTGCCCAGCCGGTGAAGTTTCGTGAACATGTGGTCGCTACCGGGCAGCGCGGCGGATACCAGGTGGTGGTCGCCGATCTGAATCATGACGGGAAGCCCGACTTGATCTCACTTGCGTCCGGGCTCACGGAGTTGGCCTGGTACGAAAATCCGGGATGGCAGAAACACGTAATCGTCGAGGGCATCCGTCAGCCGATCAACCTGGCCGTGGTCAATGCCAATACCATCGCGCTGGCGCACGAATTTTCTCCCCAAGCCAAGCGCAGCATTGGAATCGTCTCGATTTTAGAACGTGAAGGGGATTCGTGGAAGCGTACCGACATCGACAAACTACCGACCTCGCATCGGCTGAGGATGTGGAACGGACTGCTGGTGAACGCGCCGCTTACCAACGAGAACGCGGAAGCTCCCGACTATCGAGGCGGGACGCCGCTCGTGTTTTACAAACCAGGCGACTGGAAACGCGCGTTAATCACCGGTGCCGATGACGGCGTGGTGCATTGCATCTATCCATACGAGTGGGATCGTGACGGGAAACAACAACTTCTCACCGCCAGCTTTCAGGGTGTATTCCTGATTCGCCAGGCGAAGGACGGCTCGTTCACTCGTACGAAGCTGACGGGCGGGAGTCCACAGGAATGGCCGAAAAGCGGCGCCAGCGACGTCGCCGTGGGGAGCTTAGGGAAGGAACGATTTTTCGCGACCATCGAGCCGTGGCATGGCAACGAAGTCGCAGTGTACACGGAACGCAAAGGCGAATGGCAGCGCGAAGTGATCGATTCAACGCTGGTGGACGGTCACACTCTGTTGACCGGCGATTTGGACGGGAACGGCAAGGACGTGATTGTCGCGGGGTATCGAGGCAAGGGCGCGAGCGTCAACCTGTATCGAATGGAAGGCGGGCATTGGACGAAAAGCGTCCTTGATGACGGAGGCATGGCGGGAGCCGGATGCGCCATCGCGGATCTGAATGGCGACGGCCGCCTGGACATCGCGTGCATCGGGACGTCTACTGCGAATCTGAAATGGTATGAGAATCTCGGCAGGTAACCATGCGGCCTGCGCTTTTCCTGATTCCCATGTTGATGACTGCCGCTGAACTGAAAATCGATCATGTCACCGTGGGAGGCGCGGACTTGAAGGTAATGCAGGCGCAGCTCGCCTCGATTGGGATTCGCAGCGAATATGGCGGAGCGCATTCCAATCACGCGACGGAAATGGCGATCGCCAGTTTTCCCGATGGATCGTATCTGGAACTGATCGCGATTCAGCCTAACGCGGATCCCAAGGCCGTGGATGCGCACTATTGGAAGAAATACATGCAAGGCAATGCCGGTCCGTGTGCCTGGGCGGTGCGGACCACCGACGTCGCGGCTGAGGTGAGCCGGCTCAGATCTGCGGGCGTCGAGGTAACCGCACCACAGCGTAGCGGCCGTCAGAAGCCGGATGGGACGCGGCTGGAGTGGGAAACGGCGAACGTGGGCGCGGAACCAAACGGGACGTTTTTTCCGTTCATCATTCGCGATTTCACGCCGCGGGAGAACCGCGCGTTCGTGGCTGGTCATCCCACCACTTCGGATTTTCGCGGAGTGACTCGCGTCATCATAGTCGTCCGCGATTTGAAGGCGGCGACGGCTCGCTATCGAACTGCTTATGCACTTGGTGCGCCCATAGAGACGACGGACACAGCGTTCGGTGCGAAGCTGGCGGTATTTGAAGGATCGCCGGTCGTGTTGGCGTCACCGATGGGAAAATCGTGGGCTGCGGAGCGGCTGGAAAAGTTTGGCGAAGGGCCGTGTGCGTTCGTCTTGGGGAAGGGAAGTTCGAAAAGCGGATGGACGGTTACGTGGTTCGACGCGGCTAAGCTAGGGTGGCGGCTGGGTTGGGAGTAGAGCGCGATCAGGGGATCGCGCGCGGACCAGGGGGGCCGCCCCCCACTATCGTCGTCACCACTTTGATTCGATCGATACGACTTGCGGTCAGGATGTCTTGGTCCAGCACCACGAAATCGGCGAGCTTGCCGGGCTCGATCGACCCTTTCGTCTTTTCGTCGAACGTCAGATAGGCGTTAGCGACGGTGCTCAGGCGCAGAGCTTCCTCAATGGTAATTTTCTGATCGGCGCCGAGCACGCCGCCGCTGATCGTATCCCGCGTGACGAAGTGATAGATGGTCCACAGAGGAGGGAAGGGCACCACCGGCGAATCGGTACCGGCCGCGAGTGCGACACCGTGATCGAGATAGGCTCGCACGGGCGTGGTCCACGCGGCGCGCTGCGCGCCCCAATAGCGGACCAGCACCGGACCCGCGAGATACAGATGATTCTGCACGGTGACGATTACGCCCAGTGACTTGATGCGCGCGAAGTGTTCCTCGCGTGGAATGAATCCGTGCTCGATGGTCCAACGCTTTCCGGCGATGGGCGATTCTGCGTTCGCGGCGTCGTAGGCTTCAAGCACTTGATCGATCGCGGCATCGCCCACGGCGTGCGTCGCGACGCGCCAGCCCAGGCGGTTCAGTTCCTTGACGATGGCGATGTAGCGGTCTCGGGGAACCAATTGCAGGCCGTGAAACTCGCTGTTATTCGCATACGGATCGCGCATCCAGCCGCCTTCGAATCCGCCGTCGACGATCAATTTGACGCCGTCGATGCGGAGCCATTCGTCGCCGTCGCGTGGTTTCATCGGGGCTAAAAATGCCCGGAGTTTTTGGGGATCAGGATCCGGCGGCATAGAGAGCAGTGCGTCAATTCGAATCGTGAGGAGCCCGCGGCGCTTCATTTCTTGGAATAAACGATATTGATCGATACTGATTCCCGGCATGCGGATGCTGGTCAGTCCGGCGGCGTTAAGTCTTTTGAATTGAGCCGACCACGATTCGATTTGCTTATCGAGTGTCGGACGATTTGCCGGAAGCGTTACCAGAGTGCGTGCGCGATCGATCAGTTCGCCATTCGGTTCCCCGTCAGGGTAGCGGCTGATCTGGCCACCGGGGGGCGCTTGCGTGTCGCGATCGATGCGCCACTTGGCCAGCGCCGCGGAATTGAGAACATATTCGTGGCCGCCGCGCACCAGGACCACCGGAGTTTCGGGAGCCGCTGTGTCGAGATCGCGGCGCAGGGGCAGGCGCTGTTCTTTGAGTTGCGCTTCGTGCCAGTCGCTGTTGGAGACGACCAGATCCGTCGTCTTTGCGCGATCGCGAATTGCCGAGAGAACATCGCCAATGCTACGCGCGGCGGAAAGGTCGATGCCGGGCCCGCCGCCCGCGCTGTGGAGATGGCTGTCTTCGAATCCAGGGACCACGGTGCGGCCTTGAAGATCTACCACGCGCGTTGATGCGCCTGCCAGTTTGCGAACCTCTGCGTTGCTTCCAACCGCCGTGAATTTATCACCAGTTGTCGCGAAAGCCTGAGCGATCGAGAACTTAGCGTCGACAGTGATAACCTTGCCATTGAGATAAATCGCGCCGGGCGGTTGCGCGCCCAACGGCAAGAAAAACAAAATGGGCGCGAGTCTCACGGCGCGGACGCCGGTGGAACGCGGCGCTTGGTGGCCTGCTCGAAGGCGTAGCCGAGTTCGATCAGCTTCGGTTCGCTGCAGGCCATGCCTGCGAAGCTGACGCCAAACGGCCCGGGCTTCGCGTTGAATCCATCAGGAAACGGCGGCGTGGGTGCGTTCGGCGCAAAGCCAAACGGCACGATGACCGTCGGATAACCAGGCCTTGCCGAAATTGCCGCGCCGCTGGCGGCAGGGAACAGCAGAGCATCCAGGTTGTTGGCCTTCATCACTTCGTCGATCCCGTGCGTTCCGGCGAGGAAGATGTCTTTGGCGCGATCGGCCTCGTAGCGGGCGCGATCCGCGTTTACATCCATTTCATCGGAAACGTCGAGATTGGACTGGCCGTAGCGAATCGACCCGAGTTTCGTGTGGCGAATGTTCCATTCGCGCAGTTCGGTGAGGCTTTTCACGGGCGCGGATGGACCGAGCGTGGCCAGCCATTTGTTGAAGTCCCGCTTCATCCCGAATTTCAGGACCACGGAGCAATCGGCATCCTTGCCGTGGGCGTCACTAGCACCCGAACAGAGGTTCCACGTCAGCAGATTCTTGTCGGGGTTTTTATCCAGAATGCTGGGAATATCCGCGGGGTCAACAATAACTGCTCCCTGTTGTTTGAGAATCGCGATGGCGTCGGCCATGATTCTCGATTGTTCGGGATTGAGACCACGGCCTCCTCCGCCTCCCCGTCCGCCACGCGGAGGTCCGGGCGGCGTGGCGCCATCATAATAGAACGCGCGCGGAATCCCGATGCGCGCACCTTTCAATCCATTCGCGTTCAGGAAGCGCGTATAGTCGCGGCCGGGCGGCGGAGTGCATCGCTTGGTCGCTTCATCGTTCGGATCGGGCTGCGCGCTTTCCAAAACGCCGAACATCACGGCCGCGTCGGCAACGAACTTCGCCATGGGACCGGCGGTATCTTGATCGGCCGTAATCGGAATGACGCCATAGCGGCTGATGCGCCCGACGGTGGGCTTGATCCCGGCCAGCATGTTCTGATTCGACGGGCTCAAGATCGAGCCGGACGTTTCGGTCCCGACGTTGGCCGCCCACAGATTCGCCGCGGTGCCGATACCGGAGCTGGAGCCGCCGGTCTGGAGTACGGCACGCCCGTCGTCGCTGCCCTCGCGCGGATCGCGGCGCGGATCGTACGGATTCATACCCCACAGCCGGACGGCATTATAATTTCCGGGCATCGGAGTAGGTCCGCCGGCGACCCAGTTGGCCAGCTCGGTAAGCGTGGTCTTGGCGATGATGATGGCGCCGGCGTCTTTGAGATTCTTGGTCAGCGTACCTTCGTAGGGCGGCGTGTATCCGTCGAACGCGAGCGCGCCTCCGGTGGTCGGCATCTCCGTGGTCTGGACGTTGTCTTTCAGAGCGACGGGGATGCCGTGCAACGGACCACGAATCCGGCCCGCGGCGCGATCGCGGTCACGTTCGTCGGCAATTTTTAATGCATTTGGATTCACCGTGATCACGGCGTGGAGCAGATCTTCGTACATCGCGATGCGAGTAAGATATTGGGTCACCAGTTCGTGCGATGTGACTCGGCCCTGTTCCATGGCGGCGCGCATTTCTGGGATGCTCGCCTCCACCACGGTGAACGATTTCTGGGCGCCCGTGTTCTGGGCGAAAAGCGCGAGCGCGACTGCGGCAACTCCGAGCAAAAGAAAAACGGCCAGTCGTTTCATTCCATCTATGATCGCTCAGCGGGGTTACGGTTTGAAACCGAATGCGACAATCGGAATTCCGTACAGTTTTGGGGATCCACCGGGGTCTTTCAGGGGAGGCGCGACATCGAGTTCAACTTGGACCGGATCGGGGAGGGTCCGCGGAGTCGCGAAACGTAACGTGATGGTGTCGGCCTTGTCGAGCGCCACAGAGCCGATCGGAGCGCGATTTAGACTAACCACGAGGCGTCCGTCGTGAACGGCGTTGGTGTAGAGCTCGGGAACGTAGATGGAGATCTCTAACACCCGTGCGTCCACGGGACGGCTCAATCGCGCGACCGCGTGCGGACTCATCCAACGGAACGCCGCGTTGGCTTCCATCCAGCCTTCACCCAATTGCCAGAGTGGTGTGGTTCGGTCCAGCCGAAGGTACGGCCGGTCGGGCTCGCGCGGAAGCACGTGTAACACGTGTAGGTCCGGATTCCACGCAAGGACCACCGAGTGCGGCTTCGCGAGGGCGGCGTTCGCGTCGGGCGAATCGGCTGCCACGACCACAGGTGGCCGCTCGACGGGGCGAAGCGACTTCAGGGCGCCGGTCACACCGAAATCGGCGAGCGTCTCAGGCCGGTCCTGATAAACGAACGTATCGGCCTCAGGGTTCTGTTTCATGAACGCCGCGACCGGAGTAAACCATGCGCGGCGCTCATCCGCGGCGGAAAGTTCGATTTTGCGGTCGATCCGAAGCTGGCGATAGTTCCAGGGAATCCACAGCGCGAAGAAAACCGCGAGCCAAAGCGGCCGCGCGACGGCTGAGATCGCAATGCCGAGCCCGATAAAGGGAGCGTATAAATACGCCCCTGCCACGCGGCCGGGCAGAACCAGCAAGACCAGCATCAATGAAAAGAACGTGACCAGGCCCACACGGACCAGGCGGTTTTTCGCGAACAGAAATATTGCCGCCAGAGCCGCAAGCCCCGTCCACGTAGACGCGAGTACCAGCTTCGGGGCGTAATACTCCACGCAGGTCCACACGGCGGCGGGCGTGAATCGCAACGAATAGGGGCTGTCGCGTCCCACGTTGTAGATCAGCGCCCAAATCCCGAACAGCGCCGAAATTCCCAAGAACGGAGCGACGCGAAGCCAGCGCCGCTTTTCGAAGGACCATTCAAATGCGACCAAAGCGACCGGGAGGAATACCGCCAGTTCCTTGGACTTGAGCGCCAGCCAAAAGAAGACAATGCTTAGCAACAGAGGTCCGCGAATGTAGCTAAGCAGCGTGAGCAGACAAAACGTCGCGCATATCAGATCGAAAACGTACATGGGGCGCCAGAAGACCGTGAATACGGCGGCGTGGAAAGCAAAAAAGGCGGCGGCGGCGGAGGCCCCGATACGTGCTGCGCCAAGCGCTCGCGCAACCAGGAACATCAGCAAGACATTCGCCAGATGGATGGC
The DNA here is from genome assembly GCA_035568415.1 of Bryobacteraceae bacterium. GTDB lineage: Bacteria > Acidobacteriota > Terriglobia > Bryobacterales > Bryobacteraceae > Palsa-187. Next base: position 40,562 of record DATMOC010000026.1, read on the forward strand.
TTGAATCACGCTCACGTAAGGCGTGAAACGGAGGTCCGCGGCGCGCGCCATCACCCAGTAGTACAAAGCGGGAACGGGGCGAAAAATCGAATCGCGCGCAATCACCGGTTTGACCAGCGTCTGCGCATAGTAGGACAACTCGGCTCCGCGGGCGTTGGCGATATTGTCCAGGTCGTCCTCGGCGAAGAATCCACGGTATGCACCGCGGTTGGCGATCAGAAACAAGGCCGTAAGGCAGAGGGCAAAGACGAGCAGCCGCGCGGGCGTGCTTGAGAAGAACCGGTCCGAACGCACTTCGACGATTGTCGCATTGCCGGCGGGAGTTTTTTTCAAGCGAAGTGCGAGGTCATTCGGCGTTCGGCTCGCTTTGGCTTCCGCAAACCGACGAATAACGCGCCCAAGAATGTTGCGAAGGTGAGCGCTGCTCCCCAATACACCGATTGGGGCCGGTATCGAAACTCGATGTGATGATGCCCTGCGTCCACCACGACGCCGCGCAGAAACGAATAGGCAGGATAGATTGGCACGCTGTTGCCGTCTACGCTCGCGGCCCAATCCGAGGAATACGCGTCGCCCAGAATCACCATGCCGCGGCAATTCATCTCGACTTCGATGTTGGTTGCCTGCGCTTTGTGCCTTGAGAGTGCGACTCGATCGCCGTCGCAAGGTTGCAGTTGTGGCGCCGCGGCGGGAACGATAGTCTGACGATGCAGGTCAATCGCGTTGAGTACCGACCCGACATCTGGATTGGGAAACAGGACCGCTTCATGGACGCTCCACACGCGCGGCATAGCGTTCGGAACTTCAAATACTTTGATTCCATTCGCGCCCGACATGAGTTCCCGCTGATCGTTGTTGGCCGGCGCCTTCGCCAGGTAATACTTCACGCCGAGCAGCTCTCGGGTGCGCTGTAATCCAATCACCGGCATAAATCGTTCCGGAAGCGACGCGGTGTAGCCTAGGAACGTTTCGATTCCGTACCAGTCGCCGAAGCTGTACTTCACGTCGTCATCCCTTACTTCGATCCGAAACGGGCCGGGCTGCAATTTCAGGAACTGGGCGACGTCACGGTCGCGCTCGAGTTGCGGCCAGAACGACCAGCCTGCGTCGCGATTGGTCATCTCCATTCCGGAAAGGCTGCCGATCTCGATCATTACCAGGACGATGAGCCAGATTGCGACGTTACGCGGTTGCACAGCGCCATTCTTCAGGGCCATCAGAAGCCCGGCGAAGAGTACGGCCGCCAGAGCCGTGAGGCCGACGTGTGCTAATCGGAAATCCACCTGGGCGTGTGTCACGTTCAGCACTCCAGCCATCATCCATAGCAGGAATCCGGCAGTCGCGCTTCCAATTAGGGCCGGCTTGAGCCACGGCGAGCGCGGATGCTCGAGAATCCGGTCGACGCCAAACGCAGCGAGCGGGCACACGCCCAGGTGAAACACGAAAATCGCGACCGACGCGCTCCGCGCCTTGTCAACGAACGGCACCAGCGAATAGAGAATTCCATGCAGCAGGGTCTGCCCGGCGAACGAGAGCAGCATTCCTCCCAGAGCCATGCCGGCCAGAAGGCGAACGGGCAGCTCGTCCCAGGCCAGAACCACGCCCATGATGGCGAGAATCAACACAGTGATTCCGACAAACGGATTCGCGTGGCGGAAGATGCCGTCGATGAAGACCCCCAGAAACGCGGTAGGTATCTGGCTGAATTCGTCGTGAACCGAATACGGAACTGGCTCGTTCCAATGCAGCTCGTGGCTGGCGCCGGCCCATCGGACGGATTGGTGTCCGTAGGAATAGGACGGGAACAACTGAAGCGCTCCTGCCGCCACCATCGTCAGGACCAGAACGGCGAAGAACAGCAAGCGTTGCAGCTTGACCTGCGGCGTCTTCCCCGTCGCGATGTGGAACAGCCAGATTCCGGCGATTCCGAGGACGGTGAAGATGGGCACCTGATGATGTCCCCCCAGCCACTGGATGCCGAGAGAAACGCCAGCAAAAAATGAGTTGGCGAGGGGCCGGTCGCCACGCATCGCCCGGAAGGAGAACAGGAGCACCAGCGGGGCCCAAACCGTCGCGTGGATCTGCTGCGGCCACCACGTGGTGCCGACGTATCCGGCAAACGCGAACGCAGCAGCTGCCAGAATCGACGCCGCGCGCGATCGTTTCAGGTCGCGGCACAACACATAGCCCGCCATTGCAGCCAGAAAGTGGATCAGCGCCAGGTACCAATGCAGGATGTCGAGGGTGAGAAAACCCTTCTTGAGCGGGACAATGAACAGCAGCCAGTTCAGCGGATAGGCCGTCGCCGGCTGCGCCTGTCCGATCAGTGACTGTCCTCCTGCGATATACGGATCCCATAGCAGGGGAAAATCGCCATGTTGCCAAGCGCGGGCCTGCACTTCGAGCCAGGGCGCCACCTGATAAGCCAGATCGGGCGAGTCGAGATAGGTGTATTGCCTGGTCAAAAGAAGCTTCCAGTACACGCCGATCGTCATGACCAGCAGGATCGCGGGGACCAGAAGGCGTCGCATTGGAATCTTCTAGCGTATCAGCACGCGCTATCCTGGCATCAGTAATGTCGCGTTTGCTTCGGGTCGCAATCTACGCGTCTCTGTTCGGCGTGGCCGCTTTCGCACAGAGCGATTTTGGCGAGCTGCGAATCAAGGTGGTGGATCAGGCTGGGCTACCGGTTCCAGGCACGGTGGAAATCGTCAGCCAGGCGAACCAGGTGCAGCGCACCGTGGAGACCGACCGCGAGGGAAGTGCCGCGGCGAAACGCCTGCCGTTCGGGATGTATTCGATTCGCGTCGCGCGCAGCGGGTTCGCGCCGGCAGCCGATCTGGTGGAGATTCGCTCGGCGATTCCACGCGATCTGCGCGTCACGTTGAGCGTCGCTCCCCTGGAGACCGCTGTCACGGTCAGCGATACGGAAACGCTGCTCGATCCGCACCGCGCGGGGACGGTCAACCGGATTGGCGCCGAGGCCCTCGAGAATCGTGAAACCGGGCGCCCTGGCCGATCGTTGCTCGATCTGGTGAATACGCAGCCGGGCTGGCTGCTAGAAGCCAACGGTGTGCTGCATCCGCGCGGATCGGAATACCAGACGCAGTACGTGGTCGACGGAATTCCGTTGACGGAGAACCGTTCGCCCGCATTTTCACCCGAAATGGAAGCGGACGACGTCCAGTCGATGAGCATATTCACGGCAGGTTATCCGGCGGAATACGGGCGAAAGCTGGGCGGCGTGATCGAGGTGGTCACCGAACGGGATTCACGGCCCGGATTCCACGCAAAGCTCAGCGCCTACGGCGGCAGTTTCGACAGCGCGGGCGGATCGGCCACAGGGCAATACGGGTGGGGAAAGAACACTCTGAGCATAAGCGGCGATGCAGCACGCACGGATCGATATCTGGATCCTCCGGTGGAGCAGAACTTCACCAATGCGGGCAGCAACACGAATTTCTCCACGCACTATGAACGCGATCTGGGTGAACACGACCGCCTGGGCGTGATTCTGCGCCGCGGACAATCCAGATTTGAAGTTCCCAACGAGCAGGTCCAGCAGCAGGACGGCCAGCGCCAGGATCGCGGCGCGGATGAAACCACCGGCCAAGTCTCCTATCAGCACGTTTTTTCACCTACGGTGATCGGCGATTTGCGCGGGATGGTGCGGGATATTTCCGCGACGTTGTGGTCGAACCCAGCATCCACACCCATCTTTGCGGCGCAGGATCGCGGGCTGCGGGAATCGTATGTCAAGGGAACCGTTTCGGCTCATCGGGGACGGCAGGAATGGAAAGCTGGCGTCGAGGCCGACTTCGGGTCGCTGTATGAGAATTTTGGATACCGGATCACCGACCACACGGTGTTCGATCCGGGCACCATACCCCGTTTCCAGTTCGCCAATCGAGCGCAGGATCGCGAACAGGCAGTGTTCGTCCAGGACCTGATCCGCGTAGGGAATCTCACCGTCAATGCCGGCATTCGCTGGGATCACTACGGATTGCTGGTGAAGCAAAGTGCGGCCAGCCCCCGCATCGGAGCAGGATGGTATTGGCCGGGGGCCGACCTGGTGTTCCGCGCGTCATTTGACCGTATTTTTCAGACGCCGGCGTTCGAGAATCTGCTGCTGGCTAGTTCCACCGCGGTGGATGCTCTAAACGACAACGTGGTGCGATTGCCTGTTCGTCCCTCTGTTGGGAACTACTATGAAGCGGGTTTCGCCAAGGGATTCTTTGGCAAGCTAAGGCTCGACGCGAACTATTATCGCCGGGCGATGAACAACTTCGCCGATGACGATCTTCTGCTCAATACTGGTGTCAGTTTCCCCATCGCGTTCCAGCGGTCCGAAATCCATGGTGTGGAGGTGAAACTAGAAATTCCGCACTGGGGGCCGGTTTCCGGATTCGTGAGTTACTCGAACATGCTGGCCGTCGGGTACCTGCCCGTGACGGGTGGTTTGTTTCTGGGCGACAAGGCCGCGGGCGCGCCCGGCGCAACAGGCAGTTTTCCAATCACCCAGGATCAACGCAATACCGTGCAGACGCGGATTCGCTATCAGGTCGCGCCCAGGTTGTGGCTCGCCCTGAGCGGCATGTATGGAAGCGGCCTGCCGGTCGAATTCGATGGAAGCGCTGCCGATGCGATCGCGCAGTACGGCTCGCGGATTGTCGAGCGGGTAAACTTCGATCGCGGGCGAGTGCGTCCTTCGTTCTCACTGAATGCATCGGCGGGCGTGTTGATCTGGCAGAGGGAGCGGCAGCGCGTCCGTTTTCAGGCGGATGCGCAGAATCTGACGAACCGGCTGAATCTGATCAATTTCGCGGGTCTGCTTTCGGGAACCGCCCTTGCGCCACCCCGCAGCGCGACGATGAGAGTCACCGCGGAGTTCTGATTTATTTCGGATGCGCCGTGTACTGCGGCTGCGGTGGATTCAATTTAATCTCGATGGTCTTCTCTTCTTCCTGGACAGCGTATGTCTCGCCGAAGGTTTGATAGTTTTTCGCGATGATCTGAATCAGGATTTTTCCCTGCGGGATGCTGGGAATCTTCGCGACGCCTTCCTGATTCGTTTTCAGGTCCCATTCGGTGCGGATTTTCGCCCCGAATTTCGTCACCGAGCGGCCTTGGACGAATTTCACGATGACGCTGGCGTTGTCGACGGGCTTCCCATTCTGATTCGTGACGACGATCTGCAACTTGGTTTGATCCGACGCCGCCAGCGGCAGCGCAATCGAGGCGAGCAGAACAAGCATCTTCCACATCTGCCCGTATTATCGCAAGTCTTCAAATGGCAGGTCAGGGCCCGGTCGCTATCGCTCGCGGCTCGGTGTCAACGTAAAGAATCAATCGGCGCACCGAACCGCGAACGCAGCGAGCGGATGCCGACGCGTCCACTACGCGATGTCAGGCAATAGAAACTTCTTTGGGTCGCCGCACGCCTCGGTCACAGCCTCGGCCGCGAGATAGCCGCTTCTGACGGCGCCTTCCATGATCGCGGGCCAGCCTGTGCGCGTCCAATCGCCTGCAAGAAACAAATTATGAATGGCGGTCTTGGCCGGCGGACGCCGCGATTCCAACCCCGGCATGGGCGATAGCACGGCGCGCACTTCCTTCACCACGTGCGCTTTTTCGAGCTTGGCATCCTTGACCACTGGAAAGAATTCCGCCAGCTCACGAACAGCCAGGGCGATGACGTCGCCGCGCGGCATCTCGGTCAGGCGATGCGACGCGCTCACTACCAACTGCACGTAGCGGCCGTCGCTTTTGTTGAAGATCCACTGAATGGTCCGGTCGAGCAGCGTAGCCTGCGGAAAATCGATGACCGGCCGATCGAACCATAAATGGATGCCAGTGATCGGCGCGTGCGTGAATCCCTCCAGGTCCAGGTTGAGTCCCACCGATGCAGTGCGCTCGAAGGGCAGTGCACAGATGTAATAATCCGCGCGAAGTTCCTGGTCTCCCGCCGAAACGCCTCGAACCGCGCCGTCTTCGATCGCGATGCGTTCGACGGGCGTGCGCAGTTTCATTTCGACATTTCCGATTTTCCGCCACGCCTCCGGCCGGTATAACTCGCCCAAAGGCACCGCGGGCACACCCATTTCGTACGCGTCCGATCGCGCCAGAAACGCGAGCCGAAAAACCTGAAAGCCATGCACGGCGGCGATGCGGTCCAACTCTTCGCTGATCGCACTGACTAGGATCTGCCGCCAGAAGCGCTCAATGGCCCGCGGCGGCTGCGCGTGCTCCTCCAGCCATTGCTGCATCGTGATCCAGTCCAGATCGGTGCGCGATTGCTCGCGCCGGATAGCTTGAAGCCCGCGCGCGACTGCGAGCTTCTCGGAAAAACTCAGAAACTTCAATCCGAAAAAAGATCCTGTGAAGTGGAGCGGCGCGGGAAGGGCGCCGGCGCGCATGACGCTTCTTCGCCCGCTGGGTTCGATAAAGACGTACTCCGGATAGTAGCGAATGTCGTGTTCCACGCCAAGCCGCTCATAAAAATTGATGAGGTTGACGCAACAGCGCAGCAAAATGTGCTGACAGTTGTCGATGGTTTCAGACCCGGCTTCATAGGAAGTCGCGCGTCCGCCCAGAAAAGGGCGAGCTTCCAGAACCCGTACGCGATGGCCGGAGTCCCCGAGCGCCGCCGCCGTAGCAAGGCCGGACAAGCCGCCCCCGATCACGATCACTTCGGCCATTAGTTAATTATCGGAGTATGCGTTACCGCGCCGGGACCCGTACGCGATGCCCGCCGCCCCAATCCCCGTTGATGATCTCGAGCGCGAGCCAGATGACGATGGCGATAAAGAGTACGTCGGTGGGTTCGAGTCCCATGGTAGGCACCTCTTAAGTATGGAGGACGCCGGCCGGAACGGCAAGTTCTAAGGGCCCCAGTACCCGCCGAGCCACCCAAACGCGCCCGCGATGACCAATCCTGCTGCCGGAAACATTGCCGTCGCCACAATCGCGCGGACGGGCCAGCTCCATCGAGTGAAGCATACGCCGAGCTGCGGGATGCACATCAGAGTCATCACGATGGCGTATCCGCCGGTCGCATGGCTGCACCAGGGGCAATGATGACCCTGCTGTGCGTGGATGTTGCACGCGACGGCGGCTCCGGCCCATAACGACCGGCATCCGCAGCGGAAGATCAGGTTGCAGAGATTGATGAAGAACAGGCTGGTAAGGGTGAAAGAGATGGCAAAAGGTGAGAATCGAGAAATCATCGTGGCTCGATCAGCCCACGCAACGGAATGTGCAGCGACCCCATTGCCCCGGTAGCCGAATCGCGCGCCGCAAATCGAAGCTGAACCGCTTTCTCGTCGATCGTCTCCGTCGATGATAGCTTTAAACCATCGCGGACCGCGGTCGCGTACAACTCTGGAGTGAGGCGGAAATTCAATGTCTGCCCACGCGACGCGACCACGCTGTCATGCGCGTCCAGTTGAATCCACAACACATCCAGCGCGGCGTTCCAGCGCCCATCACGTTGTTCAAGGCGAATCGTCGACGGATCGACGCGCAGGTGAACCCTCAATTGCTGCTTTTCCGCCGGTTCAATCTGCATCGAAAGGCCCAACTCCGCGCTATTGAGCGCGCTCGCCTGCAGATCGGCGATGGAGAGCGGCGCGGAGGCGGCACGGGGGGCATCGGCGACAGCGAAGTATCCACGCCGGCTGCGCACCTCGACGGCGGAGCGGTTGACTTTCACTTTGATCTCGCGAAACTCCCCGTCCCAGTGATCATGGTCGGGATAATACGCGAGCGTGTACGACACGCGCGAATCGTCGATCGCACGCCGCACCGCGCCTTCGATGTCGTTGGTGTTCACGAAAATACGTCCGCCGGTCGCGTCGGCCATCTTCTGCATCGTTTCGAGTTCGGGAATGGGTGCAAGTTCGGGTCTCGGCATCCGCGTGGACAGCGCCACGACGTTAGGCTTGGGACCTGTAGCGGCATTGTAATCGGAGAGCGTGGTGAGCGCGTGCGCATCCACCGGATAAATAGCGACGTTCGCGTTGCTCAACGCATGCCCGGCCTTTTCCAATTCGCTCTGGAATGCGTCCCTCTGCTGACGCGCGCCGATCATCCGCTTCTGAAAATAGCCGATGCTGGCCGGAAAGCTTCCGGACACCCAAACCAGGTTCTTACGTCCCGCAATTCCCGCCACATGATTCGCGATCGCTTCCATCGCCGCCGCCGTGATCTGGACCCGATTCCTCATGTAGCCATCCGAGACGCGCTGGTTGATGTCGTTCCAGGCTACATCGATGTCATCGAAGCCCGTGTTCGATCCGTTGAAAATGGTCGCGCTGGTTTCCATGCTCTGCCCAGGCCTGTACCGGTCGAGCACGCGCAGCAGAGCGGACGCGTCCTCCGTGAAATCGTGCAGGATGACCAGTTTGCTCGAAAGTCCGTACAGCGCGATGCGGTCGTCGGGCCGGATCCCACCGAGAAACTTCACCAGCCGCGCGCGAGCGAATGCCGAGTCTTCCATTCGCGTATTTAAGACATCGAACAGAACGACGGTGACGCCCGATGTGGATGTGTCATCGGCACGATTCGTGAACACGTGCGCACTACTGGGATGCGTTTGAGGTTGGCGAGGCTGGTTGTGTTGTTCGGTGAATGAGACGATTTTCTGCGGGCGTCCCTGGTCGAAAACCGAGAACTGGTCTTTCGTCAGTCCGGTGACGGGCTCGCCTTTGTGATCGGTGACGATCACGTTGACCTGAATGAGCCGCGTCGCGACGCGGAACGTCGGCGTCTGCGCCGCCAGCAGCGCGCCCGCCGCCGAGATGAGCAGGGGCCGGAAAATCATGCGGAGTGCTACCCGACCTTCAATATACGATGCGCATGACCGAGCATCCGCACGACGTTCTCCATCAACCGCAGCCCGCAGTTGCCGTCCAGCGTCAGGATCGATTCGGGGTGGAACTGAACGGCTTCCATGGGAAGATCGCGATGCCGCACACCCATGATGATCCCGTCGTCGCTCTCCGCGGTCACTTCCAGGCACGCCGGCAGCTTTTCCGGAATGGCGTACAGCGAATGGTAGCGCCCCACGCGAAACTCCTGGGGCAGGTCCGCAAAGATCCCCACACCGCGATTCCGCACCATGGACGGTTTTCCATGCATCGGATAGTCAAGCACGCCCAGCTCTCCTCCGAAAGCTTCGACCATCGCCTGAAGACCGAGGCATACGCCGAATACGGGAACTTCCAGTTTCGCGGCGTGACGGACCAGTTCCGGCAGTTTGAAATCCTCCGGCCGGCCCGGACCCGGCGAGATCAGAATCAGCGACGGATGCACCTTTTCGATCAGATCCGGTGGAAACCCGGCGCGATACGTGATCACATTGGCGCCGGTCTGGCGCGCATAGTTCGCGAGCGTATGGATGAAACAGTCTTCGTTGTCGACCAGCAGGAGCCGGACGCCGCGACCGTCCTCGACCGCGGGAACATGTTCCACCGGGGCTGCGGGCGCGGCATCCAGCGCACGAAAAAATCCGGTGGCTTTCAGCCAACACTCACGATTTTCGTTCTCCGGAATCGAGTCGTACAGCAGGGTCGCGCCGACGCCATACGCCGCGACGCCGTCGCGCAGATGGATGGTCCGGATGGTGATTCCGGTGTTGATATCGCCATCCAAGGCGATCATCCCCACCGCGCCGCCGTACCATCCGCGGGCGTCCTTCTCCAGATTCTCAATCGCTTGAGCCGCCCATTTTTTTGGCGCGCCGATAACTGTCACCGCCCACATGTGCGTGAGGAACGCGTCAAGGGAATCGAATCCCGGGGCGAGCGTTCCTTCCACCTGATCCACTGTGTGAAACAGTCCCGCGTAAGATTCGATCAACCGCCGGTGTTTCACGCGGACGCTGCCCGGCTCGCACACACGCGACTTGTCGTTACGGTCGACGTCGCTGCACATGGTCAGCTCGGATTCTTCTTTGGTCGAGTTGAGCAATTCGCGAATGTTATCGGCGTCGCGCAACGGATCGCCCGTGCGGCGCGCGGTCCCCGCAATGGGGCAGGTCTCGACATGCCGTCCTTCCACGCGCACGAACATCTCGGGAGACGCCCCGATCAACTGTTCGTCGCCGAATTGCAGGAAGAATTCGTAAGGGCTGGGGCTGGCGTGCTGGATGCGCTCGAACAGTTCGGACGGGCTGCCCGAATAAGGCGCCCGCAGCGTCTGCCGCAGGACGACTTCGTAATAGTCGCCGCGGCGCATGCCCTCGCGGACGGTCTCGACATTCGCAACGTATTCTTCGTCCGTATGATCCGAGACGATCGGCCCGGGCGCGACTCTTTTCGGCTTTTTCAGCCGCTCGGCGGTCGCTGCGACGCCATTGGTGGTCAGCTCGCCGAGCTTGAAATCGTACCGAAACCGTTCGATCTGCTCTTTCTTACGATCCATGAACCAGATGTCGTCGCACAGAAACAGGTGGAGGTCTTTCACGCCGGCGCGGGGAAGTTTCAGCTCGATAGGATCGAACTGGAGCAGCAGATCGTACCCGAACGCGCCCACCAGCGCGAGCCGCGACGCCATAGGATGACGGAACTCGTCCACCAAGACGCGCAGCATGGAAAACGCGGAAGGCTGTTTACTGCGTTCCTCTTCTGGAAAGAGCTCGGGCAGTGCTTTCAGCGTGCCGCGAATCGTGCCGTTCTCGATCGCGAAATGGTCCCAATGGGGATGCTCGCGGAGCAGCGGTTCAAGAATTCGATTGATGATTTCGCCGCGCGGATTCAACGGCCGGAACACGACCTCGCGCCCGGCGGCGACAATCTCCAGCGGCGGGGCGACAGCAGCGAAATCCCAACGCGCGTAGCGTTCCGGATATTCGTATCCGGACGAGAAATAAACCCCACGCTGCGTATCCAGCTTTCGTAGAAGAGTATGCAGCCCGCGGCTGTATGGAGCCTTGGAAATGGTCCGCGTGACGGTGATGCCGCTGGGAGTCGAATAACTTTCGGGACGCATACAACCACTGAGCGGTGGGTATCTGCAAGAATAACACGTGCTCGCTGGCGTGCGAACATATCGGTATGCGGCTGACGATCGATTTGCCCGATCCAGTTTACCGGCGGATGAAGGCGGCGGTCGCGGCCGAGGGCATTACAATCAAGGAATTTGTTCTACGAGCAATCGAGAACGAGCTGAAACAGCGTTCGTCAGCGCGGGACAAAATCAAGGTATCAGCAAAGTCAGTCGAGTGAACTACTCCCGCGTCGGGCCCGAATGGGCCCAGATGGCGAGCAAGGCATAGGCGATCGCGCAGTACAACAAAGATCCGACAATGAGCGTATAGACGCCGCGGGCGAAGTTTGGGAGTTTGCAATGGAGAAGTCTTTCCGCCAGAAAGCTCGTACTATACGCGCCGCCGAAAACCCCGATCAAGAATAGGGCAGGCAGCAGGTTATCCATGAACTTCGGCACCAACAAACTCGGCGAACACTTCGTTCGATAGCAGCACGCCTCGCGACGTCAGCCGCAGTCGGTTCTCCACGGATTCGAGCAATCCGTCGCGAATAAATCGTTCGATCGCACTCTCGAACGGCGACCACGAGCCTTCGATTCCTTCACTCAGCCGCAACCCCAGAAAGAACCGCTCGCCCACCGGATCGGCCAGCGTTTTCTCCAAAGCACCCGGGCGATCGATGTATTCTGCCGCGGACTCGGCGTTCTGCCATCGCGAAACGCCGTCAAACGAATGCGCGTCAGATCCGAATCCGAGATACGGCTCGCGACGCCAATACTTCACGTTGTGACGCGATTCAAAACCCGGCCGCGCGAAGTTTGAAATTTCATACCGAGCGAAGCCCAATCGCTCGACCGCCATCTCATAAAAATCCGCGATATCGTCATCCGAAGGAACATCCGACGCGCCGTAGCGCTTGCCGCCGAGAAGAATCTCGCGACCGAGGCGGCTGTCGTCGTCGACTTCAAGCATGTATACCGACGCGTGCGGCGCACAGATCCGCTTTACCCACGCCAAAGATTCGGCCCAGCTCGCGCGTGTCTGACCGGGTAAGCCGGCGATCAGATCGATGTTGATCGACGCGATCCCAGCGGCTCGTAACATGGCCACTTCGCGCTCGACCGTCGCGGCGTCGTGCTTCCGGCCTGTGCGAGCCAGCTCGCGATCCACGAACGATTGGACCCCGAGGCTGACGCGATTGATCCCCGCGTTGACCCAGGATTTCGCTTTTTCCGCTGTAATCGTGCCTGGTGCCGCTTCGATGGTCGCTTCGACCCATGGCCTGCCTGGAATCTCAGAAAGAAAGACCCCGGGATCGATCAAACTGGGCGTTCCGCCGCCCAGATACACGGTTTCGGGCTTCCACGGCCACTCAGTCGCCCGCAGTTCCGCGCGAACCGTTTCGATGTAGCGCTGTTCCAGATCGCGCGGCAGCACACCCGACGCGAAGTTACAGTAAGTGCACTTTTGCGCGCAAAACGGATACGAGATGTAAACGCCAGCCATTGCAAAGTTACTCTTTCCCCCTGGCACCGGCCGTCTGTTTATCCATACGTGACGATTCCAAGATAACTTTTCCCGCGACTTTCGTCCAACCTGCAGCATCTGTTACCCTTGGACGTCGCGTCCGTCCAATCATCGAATGGAACCGGCTTGTCTCCCACACACGGATCTCCCGGGCACTTCCCGCCTGTTCGCCGATTTCACCTATCATTTTGATCGCGTAGCACGATTCTACCGCCACAATCCTCACGACCCCGCGGAAATCGCGGCGGCGGCAGCCGAGGTGAACTATCCGGACGATCGCCGCGCCGCGATGGTTCGTGCTCTGGCCGCGCAGAATGGAGAATCGGAATCGCTGAAGCTGCTGGCGCAGCCTGGCACGGTCGCGATCGTGACCGGTCAACAAGTCGGGCTGTTCTCCGGCCCTGCCTACACCATTTACAAAGCGATCACGGCAGCGCGCCTGGCCCGCGATCTTACCGGGCAGGGAATTCCCGCTGTTCCGATTTTTTGGCTGGCGACCGAGGATCATGATTTCGCCGAGGTCGATCATGCCTGGATGTTCGATGCCGCCTATCAACCGGTGTTGATGCAAACATCTGGGGAGACGAACGGCAGGCCGCGGCCTGTCGGCGGGATCGTTCTGGAACATCCTCCGGTCGCCGAACTCACGTCGCTGCTGGTAGGCTTCCCGCATGGCGAAGAGGTTGCCGCCGCGGTTCGCGATGCGTATCGCCCCGGCGTCACCATGGGCGCCGGTTTTCAGGCCCTGTTGAAGAAGCTGCTGGGCAATCTGAACCTGCTGTTTTTGGACCCACTGGATCCCGCGGTACGCCAGATTTCCGCGCCGCTGGTCGCGGAGGCGCTGAGCTCCGCACCCGAATTGAAAGCGCGGCTGCTGGAACGAAATCGCGAGCTGGAAGCCGCCGGCTATCACGCGCAAGTTCACATCGAAGAAAAAACATCGCTGTTTTTCCTGCTCCAGAACGGAGAGCGCGTGCCGCTTCGCCGTGCGAATTCCGATTTCAGCGATCTGCGCGACCGCGCCGCCGAAGTGTCCCCCAACGCGCTGCTGCGGCCCGTGGTGCAGGACTATCTGTTGCCCACCGTTGCTTATATCGGCGGTCCGGCCGAGCTCGCCTATCTGGCCCAGGCGCAGGTGATTTACGATCGTCTGCTGGGGCGAATGCCGGTGGTGATGGCCCGAACCAGCTTCACGCTGCTCGAGCCTCGAACCGAAAAGCTACTCACCCGTTATCATCTGAAGCTTCCCGACACGTTGGTCGATCCGGATCATCTCAAAGAGCGGATCGCACGCGCGCTGGTTCCCGATTCAGTGGAGCGCGCCTTCGCGGACGCCGCCGCTGGCCTCTCTCACAACGTCGACTGTCTGCATCGCGAACTGGAGCAGTTCGACCCCACCCTGGCTGCGTCGCTCGGGAAAGCACGCGCCAAGATGCTGTATCAGCTCGAAAAAACGCGGCGCAAAATCGAGCGCGAAACCATGCGCCGTGATGAGCGAGCCTCGGCTGACGCGAAATATCTTTCCGGTCTCCTGTTCCCGCAACGGCACTTGCAGGAACGCTTCTATTCCATCCTGCCGTTCCTCGCAAAGCATGGTCTGGACTTGATCGACCGGTTATACGACGCAGCGCAAATGGACTGTCCCGATCATCACGTGCTCACGATTTAAGAATATGCGCGTGAACTCGGTGAAAAAGGCTCTCAAAGAGGGCCAGCTCCAGATCGGCTGCGGATTTAATCAAATCCGGTCGCTTGAGGTGCCCCGAATTTTGGCTGCCGCCGGATTCCATTGGACCTTCCTCGACGGCGAGCACGGCGGTTTCGACGTCGAGACGTTGCAGGATTTGTGCCACGAATGCGCGGCGTTCGGAATTTCACCTATCGTGCGCGTGGCCGACATGCAATATTCGCTGGTCGCGCGGGCGCTCGATTGCGGGGCGCAAGGCGTGATCTTCCCGCGCGTCGAATCTCCCGAGTTGCTGGAACGCGCGGTCAGTTGGACTAAATTTCCTCCGGTGGGCGTGCGCGGCTTTGGCTTGGCTGCGACGCACGTCGACTACGAGCGCGCGACCATTCCCCAGATTCTCGAGCACATGAATGCGAACGTTATGGTGGTGCTGCAAATCGAAACCAAGCTGGCCGTCGATCGCCGCGAAGAATTGTTATCAGTTCCAGGCATCGATGCCGTGCTGATCGGGCCAGTGGATCTCTCCATTTCGCTCGGCGTTCCCGGCGATTTTCAACATCCCAGCATGATCGAAGCGATGGAGAAGATCCGCGACAGTTGCCTCAAACACGGTGTCGCGCCGGGCACGCAGGCGCGCACGGTGCCGTTAGCGAAGTTCTGGAAAGAGCGCGGAATGATTTTCCTCGGCAGCGGCAGCGAAACCGGCTTTTTGTTCGAGAAGGCGTCCGAAGTAGCGGCGGCACTCAAAGCCTGATCTATCGATTTCCCGACCCTGCGCCGCGACCATAGGGAACGGTCGATCCTGAAGTTTCGCTACAATTTCAACTCCCACGTTCCCGCCACCAGATCGTGCCCGAAGCTGTGGTGCGGCTCCTCGGCGACCAGCTTGAAACCCGCCTTCTCATAAATGCCCCGGGCAGCGACCAATTCACTCTGGGTCCACAGCATGATTTTCTTGTAGCCCACATCTCGCGCAAAGGTGACGCACTCCTCGACCAACCGTTTCCCGATCCCCAGGCCTCGCGCCGAAGGCTCAACCAGCAGCAGCCGCAGCTTCGCGACGTCGGCGGATTGCTGGACCAGGAACACTGATCCCAGGTTGTCGCCGTCCCGTTCGGCGATCCAACAGCGCTCGCGTTTGTAGTCGAAATTCTGAATAAACTTCGCGGCAATTTCGGCGACCAGAGCCTCGAATGTCTCGTCATACCCGTATTCCCGAGCGTACAAAACACCGTGGCGGTGAATCACCCAGCCCATGTCGCCGGGACGATGCGGACGCAGAACGTACGGTGCCCGATCCGGCTTTTCTTCGCTCAACACGGTTTGGATACAGCCCATTGCGTTCGCCAACCGGTCGCGATCCTCCGGCGTGACCGGATCGAGCATCGCGGCGATCTTTTTGCGAGCCTTGGCCTCCAGCGGCAGGAACGCCTTGCGTCCTTTCGCCGTGAGAAAAATATGGCTTTGGCGCCCATCATGGTCCGACGCGCGCCGTCCAATCAGTCCGCGCTTTTTGAAGCCGAGCAGCATACGGCTCAAATATCCCGCATCGAGATCCAGATCGCGGGTCAGGTCCGTGGCCGACGGTTCGTCACGGTGCGCTAGCTCGTACAGAACCCGCGCTTCGGTCAGCGAAAAGGAGCTTTCCAGATAGCTCTTGTGCAGGAGCCCGATGTGCCGCGTGTAGAAACGGTTGAAGGCGCGTACGGCGTCGACGATTTCGCGCATGCAGGCAGTATGACGCAGGTAATTGCCGCAGTCAAGCAAATACTTGACTCAGTCAATCGGTACGAATCGCGCCTGATCCTTATCTTTTCGCACGCGGTCCACTGGAAACGCCTGGTTGTGGATGACCACGTAAATCCCCGGCGCCAACACGCGCGCGGCAAACAAGCTTTCGGTCAGGTTTTGCAGGCCGTCGCTCGATTCGAAACCCAGCGGCGTCATCGCTCCCGTCATCACAATAGGGAACTTCAACTCACCCAGCGCCGCTTTCAGATACACGCCGGTCTCGACCATGGTGTCGGTTCCGTGCGTGATCACGATCGGCGCATCCAGCCTGGCGCGTACGGCTTCCAGGACCAGCGCGCGGTCCGCTTCGGTCATTTCCAGGCTGTCTTTGTTCATCAGGCGCACAGTGTCGATGTGCGTATCCGGCAGACGCAGGCGCCCCAGGTACGTCTCGATCTTGCTTTCCAGATTCTCGACCGATCCCCGCTGTTCCGAATAGATTTTCTCGATGGTCCCGCCGGTCGTGATGACGTGCATCCGCTGCATCCGCAAGAAAATATTACCATCTGAGGAATGGTTCAATCGCGGGTCCTGTTTCGGACCGTCGTCGTGGCCGCCGCGCTGATCGTCGCTTATCAGATCTTCGCTCCTCCCATCGTGGGGCTGGCGGATCAGGGCGATTTCCGGCGGATGATCGGAAAATTCGGCTATACCGCCGAGCAGCCGAATCTTCAAACCTTCTTTGTCGCGCGCAAATATGTTCAGGAGATTAAGGATCGCGTTCCCGAATGGGAGCAGTTCACCTCCGAATACCTCTTCGTCATCGCCGCCTTGGGGCTGAACAAGGTTGTCTCCAAGGACGGCAAGCTCGACATTCTCGTGATCGGACTGATTCACGCAATCGCGTTCTTGGCCGCGTTTGTCCGCCTATTGCAAGTGACCCGAGCGCTGCGGACGCGCGCGTTCTTGTGGATTGCGATGCTGTTTATCCTGACCGACGTCGCCTACATCGCCTACCTGAATACGTTCTTTACGGAACCAGCTTCGCTGATCTTTTTCATGCTGCTCGTGGCCGAAAGTATCGACATCGCGCGAAGCGGAGGGCCCACGCGTGCCGTGTTCGTCCGCTGGTCTCTGTGGGCGGTTCTCTTCATCTTCGCGAAACCGATGAACGCGCTGCCAGGAATCCTGCTCGGCGTCTTTGCATTTCGTTTCCTGCACTCGACTGGACGCCTCGCCTGGGGTGGAGCAGTGGCGATCTTGGCAGCCGCGGCAACCGCGATTGCGACTGCGCCGCAGGAGATGAAGAACGCAAATACCTACAACCTGGTGTTCTTATCCGTCCTTCCCGAATCCAGAAATCCCGCCGACGATCTTCGTGCCTTGGGTCTGGACTGGCGCTTGCAAGATTATTCCCGAACCGGCGCATGGAGTCCCGACACCATCTATCCCACGCTCGAAGCCAGTGGCGATATCGGACATATCGTCACACAAGTTCGCGTCCTGCGCTTCTATCTTGCCCGTCCTACCAGGCTCTGGAGGCATATTCAGGCTTACCTTCCCATTGCGATGGTGTCGCGGCCGAAGTATGGGAACTTCGAAACGGCGGCAGGGGATCCAGCGCTGAGCCGCGCATTCGCGTTATGGAGCGATTTCCACGCGCACGTGCTGTCGCGCGCTGCAAAGGTTATTCTCTTTCTACTGCTCGCGCCATTCATCGGCGTGGTCGCGACCTGGCGCCGGCACGACCTGTGGATGGAATTCGCCGCCTTGCTTGGCCTGTTCTGCATGACTGCGTTCCTGACGGCCATCTTCGGCGACGCATGGGATGACATCAAGCACTTGTTCCTGTTCAATTTATCCTTCGACGCGTTGTTCGTCGCCAGCGCCGCGTGGGCCGCTTCTTTGGCAGTACGTGAAAAGAAGAAGATCGCAGTTGCCGCCGCCGCATCTAATATGGAGACATGAAGGTCGCCATCGAAGGAATGCATTGTCAGGCTTGTGTCCAGCGCGTTCGTAAAGCGCTCGAGAAAGTGGACGGCGTGAGCGTCGCGCAAGTTGAGGTGGGCTCCGCCGTGGTGGCCGCCGATCCCGCCCGCGAAGCAGCCGTGCTCGACGCCGTTCGAAAAGCCGGATACGAGCCGCGAAAATCTGAATGACCGAGACCATTAGCATTCACGTCGGAGGCATGACCTGCGCCGCGTGCCAGTCACACGTGCAGCGCGCGCTCGAACAATCTCCCGGCGTGAAAAAAGCCGCCGTGAACCTTATGACGGGCGAAGCGACCGTCGCCTTCGATCCGCAGACCATTGAGCCAGCCGCCCTGGTCGACGCGATTCTCGACACAGGCTACGACGCGCAGCTCCCCGCGCCGGGCCGCACGGCTTTCGAGGAGCAAGAAGAACGCGAGCGCGCCCAGGTCGTCGAAGCGCGCGAGCTGGCTGTGAAGGCGATCGTCAGTCTGGCGCTCGGCGGCGCGGCGATGTTTCTTCCGATGCGTGCGATGCACGATCCGGCAGTGCGATACGTGTTGCTCGCCGTGACCGCATTCGTGATGGCATGGGCCGGCGGCCGCATCTTCACAGGGGCGTTGATCGCCGCGCGGCACGGTTCGGCCGACATGAACGCTCTGGTCGCACTTGGGACCGGAGCCGCGTTTCTCTATTCGGTGGCCGTCACCGTTGTCCCGCAATTTTTCGAATCGCGCGGCATCCTGCCGGAGGTTTACTACGAAGCCGCAATCCTGATCCTGGCGTTCGTGATCACTGGCCGTGCACTGGAGGCTCGCGCGAAACGCCAGACCACCAGCGCGCTTCGCAAGTTGATCGGCTTGCAGCCGGCGAATGCGCACGTTCTGCGCGATGACGTCGAACTGGACCTGCCCATCCCCGAAGTGATTCGTCGTGACGTCATCGTCGTTCGTCCCGGCGAGAAGTTGCCGGTCGACGGCGAGATCATCGATGGATCGAGTTACGTGGACGAGTCCATGCTGACCGGTGAGCCCACGCCCGTCTTCAAATCGGCGGGCAACGCAGTCATCGGCGGAACCGTGAACACCAGTGGAAGCTTCCGTTACCGGGCGACTACGCTTGGCGAGACCAGCGTTCTGGCCCGAATCGTCACGCTAATGCGTCAGGCGCAAGCCTCGCGCGCGCCCATCGAACGCCTGGCCGACCGGATCAGCGGCGTGTTCGTTCCCATGGTCGTCGCGCTGGCGATTCTTACCTTATCCGCCTGGATGTTGGCCGGCGCAGGTGCAACGAAAGCAGCCGTCACTGCGGTCGCCGTGCTGATCATCGCGTGTCCTTGCGCGATGGGGTTGGCCGTTCCCACCGCTGTGATGGTCGCCACTGGACGCGGCGCCGGAATGGGCCTGCTCATCAAAGGCGGCGAGGCTCTCGAAAAGTTGCGCCGCGTCAATACGGTAGTGCTGGATAAAACCGGAACCGTGACAGAAGGCCGTCCACGGATCGTTAGTGCGCAAATCGATGACGACGTGCTTCGGCTGGCTGCGGCGGTGGAACGGCGCTCCGAGCATCCGCTGGCACGCAGTGTGGTCGAGTTCGCCGAAGGCCGTGGCTTAAATCTTCCCGACGTCACCGAATTTCTTGCGACCGCCGGACGCGGTGTCGAAGCGATGGTCGAAGGCAGACGTGTCAAAGTGGGGAACGCGGAGTTCTTCGGCGATAGCGGCGAGGGCATCCTGGTCGCGATCGACGGAGCCGTCACCGGCCGCGTGCGGGTCAGCGATCCGGTCCGCGCGGGCTCGAAAGAAGCAATCGGCGAGCTACAACGCTTGGGACTCGAAGTCGTTCTGGTCACCGGCGATCATCCCGAGCCGGCCCAGGCCGTCGCTCGCCAAGTCGGAATCGATCACATTGTTGCGGGCGTCCTTCCAGACGGAAAAGTCGCCGAGATTCGTCGATTGCAGAACGAAGGACGCGTAGTCGCCATGGCCGGCGACGGCATCAACGATGCGCCCGCTCTCGCGCAGGCCGATATCGGATTCGCCATGGGCTCGGGTACCGATATCGCCATCGAAGCCGGCGACGTGACGTTGCTACGCGCGGATCTTGCGGAAATCGCGCACGCCATTGTACTTTCGCGCGCAACATGGACCGTCATGCGCCAGAATCTGTTCTGGGCGCTGGGCTACAACGTCGTTGCGATTCCCGCTGCAGCCCTGGGATTCCTCAGCCCCGTCATCGCCAGCGCGGCCATGGCGATGAGTTCGGTTAGCGTGGTCCTCAACAGTCTGCGGCTGAAGCGAATGAAGATCTAATCTCCGCACCCTGGATCCGGTCACTATCGTTCGCGGCTCGGACACTGCGCACCGAACCGCGAGCGCAGCGACCGGGTCCTGACGTGTCAGCAACCTCCTAAGCCCGCGCTGCCGACGATCGCGACGTTTCCACCGCGTCTTCCTTGTAAACCGCCGCGCCTGCCACGGCCGCGATCGCCAGCATCACAAATTCATACGCGACGTTTGTCGCCGTCACGTCGATGTGATAGATGCCGATAATCTGCGGAATGGCCGATCCCATCAGTGATGTCGCCGCCCACATGAACAATCCGGCGCACAGCGCGGTTTTAGGACCTGCGCCCATCCGCGGCCGGATCGCTGCATACAACCACACGGTCAGAATCCCCAGCACAAATCCCCATACGTTCAGCGCGATGATCTCATTCGCCGAACCCCCTGCTGGAACGTTGAGATTCTTCAGCATCTCCGTATCGCGGTTTGCCATGATGACTCCGTGCATGATCCCTTCCATCAGGTCGATCACGACGCCCGCTACCAGTCCACCCAGGATCACCCGGCCCAGATTGATTTTGCCCATAAGGCCTCCTTTGCCGTCCGAACGATCTTATTCCTGCTTTGTGTCTGACGCAAGCGGATATAATTCGGAAATGTCTAGTACCCGCCACGTTGCGCTTGCCATCGCGATGCTGCCGCTGGCCATGGCACAGACCGTTTCGAACGCCCATTTCCATCATCTGCATCTCAACGCAATCGATCCCGCCGCCGACATCGAGTTCTACACCACCAAGTTCGACGCCGAAAAGGGAAAGTTCGCGGGAGTAGCGGATGGTGTTTGGGCGCAGAAAAGCTGGATCCTGTTCACCAAGGTGAACACGCCGCCGAAGAGCGACATCACCAGCACCATCTGGCACTTCGGCTGGGGCGCGGAGGACATGAAAGCGACCTACGAAAAGCAGGTCGCCGGGGGAACCAAATTTCAGACCCCGCTGACCGACATCAGCGATATCGGCGGAAATCCCAACGCCAAGCCCGGGTCGTTCTACTACGCCTATGTGCTGGGACCCGATGGCGCGCTGATCGAACTCAACACGGCCGCCCATCATCGTTTCGGCCATCTTCATCTGCTGAGCGAGAATCCGGTAGCCGCCGCCGAATGGTATGAAAAGCAGTTCGGCGTCAAGGCACGCAAGACCGCTGAAAAACGCATGTACCGAGGCGTGCAAATCGCTCCCAGCGCTTCATTCAATATGGACAACGTAAACCTAATCATGTTCCCGCTGGAGTACGCGCGCACCGACAATTGGCCCTATTGGAAAGATCGTCCGACATTCGAATCGACTGCCGGCCACGTAGTCGATCACATCGGCGTAAGTGTCGACAATCTGGACGATGCGATGGCGAAACTCAAGGCTGCTGGCGTGAAAGTCCTGGCCGAACCGCGCTCCGTGGCAGGTGGAAAGATCAAGTTTGCCTTTATCGAAGGTCCCGATCAGATGAAGATCGAAGTGATCGAAGGTCACCCCACCAGGGAATAGTTTTATCGGCGTCTATCCGCGTTCATCTGCGGCCATCCCTCTCTTCGCCGCCACCTCACTTCTGAACCTCCGCATCCCGCGCAGCCACCGATCGTAATTCGCCGACTTGCGCCCGAAATACTCGGCGACCTCCGGATGCGGAAGGATCAAGAACCGCTCATCGTCGAGCCCTTCAATCACGCAATCCGCAACCTGCTCCACGGAAACCGATCCCTCGACCAGAAAATTATCAGGGTCCTGCATGAGCATATTCGTGCGGACGCCTTGCGGGCACAGCGCCGAAACCTTGATCCCGCGATCGCCATAGGTCATGGAAATCCATTCAGCCAAGGCCAGCGATGCATGCTTGGTGACGGCATAAATCACCGATTCGAGCGAGGTGATCAATCCGGCGGCGGAAACCGTTTGCAGCAGATATCCTTCACCGCGTTCAAGCATGCGAGGCAATACCGCGCGCGCCGCGTACACATGGGCCAGCACGTGAATGTCGCGCATCTTGGCCCACACTTCGTTCGGCGCGAAAACGTCGCCTTCGACGAAAATCCCCGCGTTAGAGCAGAACAGATCGATGTCGCCGAACTTGGCGACGGTCTGCTGCACCAGGTTCTGGATTTCCGCTTCTTTGCCGACATCGACGCACATTCCGAGCCCGCCGATCTCGCTCGCGATCCTGGTAGCCCGGTCGCCATCCAGATCCGCGACGACGATGGCACGTGCTCCCTCGACTTTAAATCTGCGCGCCAGCGCCTCTCCGATTCCGTTCGCTCCACCCGTGACGACGACCACTTTGTCCTTGATTCGCATGCTCATTGAAGATACTCCGATTGAGCGCACCAGATCAAACACGCTAGAATCACGGATTGAAAAAGCTTACAGCTAAACAAATCCGCGAGTTCCTGCCGAAGATGGCGTTTAACAAATTGCTGGGGATGCGCCTGGCTGCGGTCCACAAAGACGGCGTAACGGTGGAGGTCGCCATCCGCCCCGAAATGATGAACGGCGCGGGAGTGCTCCACGGCGGCGTCACCGCAACCATGGCCGACGCCGCGGCCGGGATCGCCACCAATCGCGAAGTCGGCGGTCGGCCGATCACGACCGTTGAGCTGAAGATTAACTATTTCCGTCCCGTCACAAAAGGATACGTTCGCGCGCGGGCGCACCTGATTCGCGTCGGCTCGACCCTGGTGATTTCGCGCGTCGATCTGACCGATGCCGACAAAAATCTGATCGGGACTGCGCTGGTCACCTATATCATTCTGGGAGCACGCTAACATGCGCTACGACGTCGCCGTGGTCGGCGCCGGCGTGTTTGGCGCATGGACCGCGTTTCACTTGGCTCGTGCGGGGAAGCAGGTTCTGATCGTCGATCAGCATGGCCCCGGCAACTCTCGCGCCAGCTCCGGCGGCGAAACGCGCATCATTCGTATGTCGTATGGAGCCGATGAAATCTACACGCGCAGTTCCATCCGGTCATTGAAGTTGTGGAAACAATTCTTCCCGTCGATGTTCGTGAAGACCGGGGTCCTGGTCACCGCGCCGCGCACAGATCCGTACCTGGCTGCATCGCGCAAAACGCTCGCCGGAGCGCGATTCAAATTCGAATGGCTTGAAGTGGGCACGCTGCGCCGGCGTTTTCCGGAGATTGCGTTCGACGGCGATGCCGCCGCCATCTATGAGCCCGATAGCGGAGCATTGCTGGCTCGCCGCGCGGTACAAGCTGTGGTGGACGCCGCGGTACAAGCTGGTGCCCGATATGAGACGCGCAGCATTGAACATCCCGACCCGAAGCTCGCGCGAGTTCACGTCTTCGCCTGCGGCCCGTGGCTCCCAAAACTATTCGCCGATGTCATCGGTCGCCGGATTCGCCCCACGCGCCAGGAAGTGTTCTTCTTTGGCGCTGCCGCGCAGTTGCCGTGCTGGATCGCGTTCCGCGAAGGAGCGTACACGCTGCCACCGATCGACGGCCGCGGATTCAAGTTAGCCATCGACACGCACGGCCCGGCGTTCGACCCGGAAACGGGAGAGCGCAACGTCTCCGCCGCATCGATTGCACGCGCGCGAGCCATCCTGCACCAACGATTTCCCTCGATCGCGGACGCTCCGCTACTCGAAACGCGCGTGTGCCAGTACGAAAATACGTCAAATGGCGATTTCCTAATCGACCGTCATCCTGGTTTCGAAAACGTGTGGCTCGCCGGCGGCGGCTCAGGGCATGGTTTCAAACATGGCCCGTTCGTCGGCGAATATCTCGCCGCGCAGATCGCGGGGAAAGGGCGGGCAGAGCCTCGCTTTTCTTTAGTCTCAAAATCGCTGACGCATCACCGATCCGTCTACTAGTCGCACCGTAGGACAGAGCATCGTTTTTGGTGCTCTGTCGTTGCAAGCCCCCGCAGACGGTGCTCTGTCTCTGCGCACCTCGGCAGACGACAAAAACCGATCGTCTGCCCTACACCACGAGCTTTAACAAACCGTACACCACGGGCACACTGAACAACGTCGAATCGATCCGATCGAGCCATCCGCCGTGACCGGGAAGCGTCGTCCCGCTATCCTTTACACCCGCGCCGCGCTTCATGGCCGATTCACACAAATCCCCTACTTGGCCCGCGATGTTGCCCGCCGCCGCCAGTCCCATCACCATTCCGATGGACGCGTCCGGAATCAGGTAGTGCGCATAAACCAAGCCGCCCGCGATCCCGCCGATGAGCGATCCCACCGCTCCTTCCCAGGTTTTCGCCGGACTGACCTGGGGCGCCAGCTTGTGCCGGCCGAGCGCTCGACCAACGTAGAGCGCCGCGGTATCGCCCACCCAGCTCAGCAGCAACGCGAACATCAGCCAGTGCGGATTCAGGCCATGCAGCCCGATCGCGCATTTCCATGCTCCGAAAATGTACACGACCCCGAGGATGAATACCGCCGCGGCGGCCATCGAGCCGGTCAATTCGCGAACACGCAGCGACAGCAGCATTCCTGCGATCGCGACCAGAAAGATCACGACGTCGGGCGCAGGTGCGAGCATGAAAGCGAGTCCCGCGATCATCCCCAACCAACCCGGTCGCGCGATTTTGTTCTCCTCCGCGATCTGGTCGAATTCGTGAAACGCGATCAGTCCAATGGCGGCCAGCACGGCCTTGAATGCCCAGTCCGGTGCCCACAAGACCACCCAGACAGTGAGAGGGATGAGAACCAGCGCAGTCGCCAGCCGCTTCATTGTGTGCGAACGGTGACCGCTTCCATATCGTTAACTTCCACCGGAACCACTTCGCGGATGCCGCCGAATCGCCGGTCGCGCTTTTGATAGTCGAGAATCGCGCGCAGCAAGTCGGTGCGCGTGAAATCCGGCCACAACGTTTCGGTGACGTACAACTCGGCGTAGGCGATCTGCCACAGCAGGAAATTGGAGACGCGCATCTCGCCCGAAGTGCGGATCAACAGATCGGGATCGGGCATTCCCGCGGTGTACAGGCGAGCTGAAATCGCAGTCTCGTCGATCACCGCGCCCCGGCGCGCATCTTCCACCAGCGCGCGCACCGCGTCCACCAACTCCGCGCGACCGCCGTAGTTGATCGCCAGGTTCAACTGCATTCCGGAATTGGCCGCTGTCGAAGCGATCACCGAATCCAGTTCCTCGCGAACAAACCCCGGCAGCTCCTCTAGCCTCCCGATTGCCGTGAAGCGAATATTGTGCCGGTGCATTTCCGGCAATTCGGCATGAAGATACAGCCGCAGCAATCGCCACAGCGTGTCCACTTCCAGGCGCGGGCGTTTCCAATTTTCGACCGAAAAAGCGTACAACGTCAGGGCGCCCAGCCCCAGCCGTGCGCACGTTTCGACGGTGGTTCGGACCGGCTGGATTCCGGCGCGGTGCCCGGCTACGCGGGGCAGACTTCGCCGCCTGGCCCAACGTCCGTTCCCGTCCATGATGATGGCGATGTGCTCCGGCAGCCGCTCCCGGTCGATGGCATATGCCAGTTGGTAATCCGGATCGTCCGGCGCGAGCACGTCGAGAAGCGCCTTCATGTCAGGGCCTATGTTAGCAGACTCTGAATTGCAAAGTACTTGACAGAGCGTTCCAATTCCCTTATGATCGACCCATGGCATCGGTCCAGCCAATTCGTAAACGACCAAACGAACCCACGCCGATCCAAGATCACGCCATCGATAATCTGCGCTATATCCGTGAAACCATGGAGCGTGCAGGATCTTTTACGGCGGTTCCAGGATGGGGCGGCGTGGCCATGGGGGTCACCGCCGTCGTCGCCAGCTTCATTGCCGCACGGCAAGTCTCCATTGGAGCCTGGCTGGTGACCTGGCTGATCGAAGGCATGCTTGCCGTCTCGATTGGAATCCTGGCGATGTGGCGCAAAGCGGCCCAAGCGGGGTTGCCGATGTGGTCGGCTCCGGCACGAAAATTCGTGTTCAGTTTCGTTCCCCCGCTGCTCGCGGGCGCAGCGCTGACCATGGTGTTGTGGCGCGTGGGCGCGGTGACGGCGATCCCAGGAGTCTGGCTCATGTTGTACGGAACGGGAGTCGTCACCGGCGGTGCTTTTTCCGTGCCAATTGTTCCCGTAATGGGTGCTTGTTTTCTGGTCGAAGGTGCGCTCGCCATGTTTACACCGCCGGCGTGGAGCGTGCCCTGGAACGACGTCTGGCTCGGGTTTGGATTCGGCGGACTGCACATTGTGTTTGGAGCGATTATCGCGAGGAGATACGGTGGCTAAATCAAACGCGCTCCCTTCCGATAGTCCGCAGCGGGCCGCTCCGCTGGAAGTTCACCGCGCCGGCCCGGCCATTCCCGAACTCGACCGCCTGATCCATCCGCGCATCCGGCTCGGTATCATCAGCGCGCTGGCCGCAGCGGATTCGGCGTTGACCTTCAACGAACTGAAGGATTTTCTGCAAACCACCGATGGTAATTTGAGCGTTCATGCACGGAAGCTGGAAGAGGCGAAATATATCGCCTGTACCAAATCGTTTGAAGGCCGCATGCCCAAGACCGAATACACGCTGACCGCGGCGGGCCGCAAGGCTTTCGACAAGTACCTGGATCACATGGAAGCGATCCTGCAAGCGGCCAAACGTTGATCTGAAATCTATGTCACTTTGCGCATTCATTCGGAGGAATACTTTGCGATGAGAAGTACTTTTGACGACGGGATCCACGTCGCCATCATCATGGACGGCAATGGACGCTGGGCGAGCCAGCGCGGGATGCCACGCATCGCCGGCCATCGCGCCGGTGCGGACAGCGTGCGCCGCACGGTGGAGACGGCTCCATCGCTAGGCATCTCGGTGCTGACGCTGTATGCGTTCTCGGCCGACAACTGGCAGCGTCCGTCGCGCGAAGTTTCCGCGCTGATGCGGCTGTTCAGCCGCTATCTGATCCAGGAATGCGACCGCTGCGTCAAGAACGGCGTTCGGTTGCAAGCCATCGGACGGCGCGACCGTCTGGCTCCAGCCCTGGTTTCGTTGCTGGAACAAGTCGAGCGCAAGACCGCCGGCGGAAAAAAGCTACTGCTGCGCATCGCCATCGACTATTCGTCGCGCCAGGCGATTCTCGATGCCGCTCGCAGTTTGAAGGCGATTTCCGAAGAGACTCTTTCAAAGACCTTGGGACCCGACGTCGATCTCCTGATCCGTACCAGCGGCGAGCAACGCTTGAGCGATTTTCTGCTGTGGGAATGCGCCTACGCAGAAATGGTTTTTACACGCCGCATGTGGCCGGAGTTTTCCGCGGAAGATCTGGCGTCGGCAGTCGAAGAATTCCACAGTCGCGATCGTCGTTTTGGCGCCGTCAATGAGGCTCAAACCGCGTAGACAGCTTCACTCGCCCGCTCGAACGGCTAGAATCGATTGATGCGGTGGCTATCCTGTGAATGTTGGTGAGGGCGATTTCCGGCGCCGATACGCGGAATTGTCCGACGACGCTTTACTTTCGATCGATCGCGAGGAATTGATCGAGGTGGCGAGCCAGTGCCTCGACGAGGAATTGGCAAGGCGTGGATTATCGGTTGCCCAAAAGATTTCTGAGGAATTCAAGCCGATTGAGGATGAATCGGTTGAATTCGAAATTTCCGAGGAACCCGCGACGACTGACGACGAACTGGTATGTGCAGCCACGTTCTTGTTCCCCGACGAGGCCGAGGTCGCCCGCGGATTGCTACGCTCCGCCGGCATACTCTGTTACCTGGAAAACGAGCATGCTCTGAACGCGGTGTGGCCCTGGAGCAATTGTCTAGGTGGCCTTCGCCTGATGGTCCGAGCCTCGCTCCTGGAAGAAGTGCGAGAGATTCTCTATCAAGAGTTCGCCGAGGAGGAGTTTGCAGTCCAGGCCGGCCCATATGTGGATTCGACTGAAGAGCAGGACTCTACGGGCAAGAAACTGGGCCGGAATGGCGGGCGAGTGCGAATGGCGCTGGCGCTTGGAATTCTGTTTAGTCCCTCCGTGGAATACCTGCGCATCCTTTACGTCTGGAGGTGATGTGACTTCTACCGATGCCTGCACCGAGCAACAGCATCACGCCATCCGGCGAGCAGTTCGCTGCGACGTGACTCTGGCATGTTTGGCTCGAAGACTCGTTCGGATCTCCAGAAGCGAGCCAGTTCTTCGACGCTCTTATAAAACCCAGTGGCGAGACCCGCCAGATACGCTGCGCCGAGCGCTGTAGTTTCAATATCCGCCGGACGCACGATGGGGCATCCCAGGATGTCCGCCTGGAACTGCATCAGAAAATCGTTCGCGGTCGCACCGCCGTCGACGCGTAGCTCTTTGAGTTTCTGACCGCTGTCGGCTTGCATCGCTTCCACCAGTTCGAAGGTTTGATACGCGATGCTTTCGAGGGTTGCGCGGACAAGGCGCGCGCGGTCGGTTCCCGCAGTGATCCCGCTGAGAATTCCTCGGGCGGTAGAATCCCAATGCGGTGCGCCGAGGCCAACAAAGGCAGGCACTACGTAGGCGCCACCGGTATCGGGGACCGAGGAAGCGATCGCGTCGGTCTCCGCAGCGCTGGAGATGATTTTCAATTTGTCGCGCAACCATTGCACCGCTGCGCCCGCGATGAAGACGCTGCCTTCCACGGCGAACTGCGACGACCCATCGGGAGAAGCCGCCCGAGTCGCGAGAAGGCGATTTTTCGAGACTGGCAAGTGTCCGCCGGAGTGCATCAGCGCGAAACAGCCCGTGCCGTAGGTGTTCTTGGATAGACCGGGAGTAAAGCAGGCTTGGCCGAACAATGCGGCTTGCTGATCGCCGGCGATTCCGGCGATGGGGATTTCCGCGCCGAAGTGTTCGCGTGCCGCGGTTCCGCACACGCCCGATGACCGAACGATTTTTGGCAGCATCCCAAGCGGCAGGCCGAAAACCTGGAGCAAGTCATCGTCCCATTCGCCCGTTTCCAGATTCATGAGCATGGTGCGAGACGCGTTGGTGGGATCGGTGACGTGCGCGGCGCCGTTGGTGAGCTTCCAGATCAGCCACGTGTCCACGTTGCCAAACAGGAGATCATCCGGATGCGACGATGTGTAATCGATCAGCCAGCGAATCTTGCTGGCGGAAAAGTACGCGTCGATGACCAGCCCGGTCTTGCGCTCGATCGTCTCGCGCGAATGCAGCGCATCGCAATACGGCGCAGTGCGGCGGCACTGCCAGACGATGGCGGGCGCGATCGGCTCCCCGGTGCGCTTGTCCCACACAACCGTGGTTTCGCGCTGGTTGGTAATGCCGATGGCGTTGATCTCCGATGCCTTCACTTTGGCTGCGGCGAGCGTGCGCCGCGTGGCGTCGAGTTGCGCGGTCCAGATGGCGTTGGCGTCCTGCTCGACCCATCCCGGTTGCGGATAGAAACACTCGATGGGGCTCGACTCCGTGGCGACGCGGCGGCCCTCGTCGTTGTAGAGCGCGGCGCGCGCGCTGGTGGTTCCTTCATCTAAAGCGAGTACGAAAGGCACGACACATTATAGAATGGGACATATGTTCTTTCGCCGGACTATTCCGCACACACCGACGTTCGATGAGCGCATCGCGAATCTAAAAGAATTCAAGTTCGAGACCAAGAGGGAATCCTCGGGTCGTGTTCGCGTGACGCGCGGAGAGTGCGGAGCGATGCTTGAAGACGCGGGAAATGGTGTGGTGAAGATCGGCAAAGCGGGCCTGCTGATCGGCGAGGAAATCGGAATGCTGGTGAGCCGCGGCTACCAGATGTTTCTGCGCACGCCGTCGGGCAAGGAAGTTCCGGCGCTGGCGGGGCATTTGCACAACCTCCACGATTTCGACGAGGATCTTCGCGAAGGGCTCGGATTGACCAGCCTGTACAATCTTTCGCTGGGGACCACTTCGGACGAGCATCTGTACGATCGCGTCGAGGAACGCGACGAGGGTCCACACGCGCAGCCATGGGAGAAGAAGGTTACTACCTAGGTCTGGAGCAAGGCGTCAGAGGCTGCAGAAAAACTCGTTCCCAGCTGTGAGAAGGCAGGTCCCCGACCTGCCAAGGGAGTTTTTCAGCTTGCTCCAAGATTTAGCCGGCGGCCGTCCTTGCTCGAATCACGTAGTCATCGAAATTCACGGTCTTCAGCGCAGCGGCGTAATCGCGGGTGTGCGATGACCAGTTTTGCGTGATCTTTCCCGCCGCGTTCTTGTACCACGAACTGCACTGCGGATCGGCCCAAGTCGTCCGCGCGAGACCGTCCTGCAATTCGCGGTTGACGCGGTCCTGCGCTTTGCGTGACGGCTCCATCGTATCGACGCCGCGGTGCTGCATTTCGGATAACGCCTGGGCGATATATTCGCTCTGCCGCTCCAGCATGAAGGTGATTGAGTTGTGTCCCAGATTCGTGTTGGGTCCGTACAGCATGAACAGATTCGGAAATCCCGCGACGGTGATTCCCAGGTATGCTTCGGGTCCGTTCTTCCACGCGTCGTCCAGCATGATTCCGCCGCGGCCCCGTACGCGCATCGACCAATGCCAGCCGGTGGTTTCGAATCCAGTCGCATACACCAGAACATCCAAGGGATGATCGACGCCATCGCGAGTGCGCACGCCGATGGGTGTGATTCGCTCGATCGCCACGGTTTCGAGCGTGACGTTGGGCTGCTGGAGCGCCGGATAATAATCGTCGGCGAAAAGAATGCGTTTGCATCCGATCGGATAATCGGGCGTGAGTTTCCGGCGCAATTCCGGATCGGCCACCTGAGCTTCCAGATGCATCAGGGACGCGCGCGTGTAAGCCGCGCGACCTTGCGGCGTCCAACTGAAGGCCTGCCAGAAAAGATGGTCGGCCTGCTCATAAATCTGCTGCCGCGTCAATACCGCAACATGCGGCGCGGTGACCAGCAGAGCCATTTCTTCTTCCGTGATTTCGCGATCCATCCGCGGCAGGAACCAGTTCGGCGTGCGCTGGAAGACAGTCAGGTGGGCGGCGATCTTGGCGACCTCCGGAATCAGTTGCACCGCGCTGGCCGCACATCCGATTACGCCGACGCGCTTTCCTTCGAGGGGAACGGAATGGTCCCACCGAGCGGAGTGAAACGCGGGACCGGCGAACGTTTCACGGCCTTCGATTTCCGGAAACTTGGGACGGTTTAGCTGGCCCAGTCCGACGATCAGCGCTTTGGATTCGAACTCAGCGCCCGACTCGGTGACGATGCACCAGCGGCAGCGGGATTCGTTCCACTCGGCGGATGCGACGCCATCGCCGCCGCGAATCCTGGGCGTCAGGCCGAAGTTGACTACGACATCGTCGACGTACCGTTTCATTTCGGCCGCGCGCGGGAATAGGTGTCGCCATCCCAGGTTGGGTGCAAAGGAAAACTGGTACAACGCGACCGGTACATCGCACGCGCAGCCTGGATAGGTGTTGTCGCGCCAGGTTCCGCCGGGCTCGCGATCGCGCTCCAGGATGGCGAAATCGTCGATCCCGGCTTGTAGGAGATGAACTCCGGCGCTGATTCCACCAAGTCCCGCGCCAACGATGACGGCTTTCTTCTGTTCCGGCATGAGGCTGAGTATACACCTGCGTCGCGGACTATAATTCACAGATGCGACTCATGGCGTTCGCAGGATTTGCCGCAGGGCTTGCTGCGGGGCAGGGGATTACCGATCGCGATCTGAGATCCGCTGCTACCCGCAACGACTGGATCACCACGGGACGCGATTACGCGGAGACGCACTACAGTCCGCTACGCGATATCAACGCGTCGAACGTGAAGCGCCTGGGTCTCGCGTGGTCTCTCGATATGGAGACCAAGCGCGGCCTGGAAGCAACGCCGATTGTCGTAAATGGCGTGATGTATCTCACCGGTGCCTGGAGTGACGTGTTTGCGGTTGACGCGGTGACGGGAAAACGTTTGTGGCGATGGGACGCGGAAGTCTCGCGCGCCTGGGGACAACGGGCTTGCTGTGACGTGGTGAATCGTGGAGTCGCCGTGTATGGAAATCGAGTGTACGTGGGAACGCTCGATGGGCGGTTGGTCGCGCTGAACGCTGCGAAGGGAACTCCGGAGTGGTCGACGCAGACCACGGACAAGAATCAATCGTACACCATCACCGGCGCACCGCGCGTCGTCAAAGGAAAAGTGATCATTGGCAATGGCGGCGCGGAATTCGGCGTCCGCGGCTATGTTTCGGCGTATGACGCGCAGACGGGAAAGCTCGCGTGGCGATTCTATACGGTGCCGGGCGATCCGTCGAAGCCGTTCGAATCGCCCGCGATGGAAAAAGCCGCGAAAACGTGGACCGGGGAATGGTGGAAATTCGGCGGCGGTGGAACCGTGTGGGATTCGTTCGCGTACGATCCCGACCTGGACCTTTTATATGTCGGCACCGGCAACGGCTCGCCATGGAATTGGAAGAAGCGCAGTCCCGGCGGCGGCGACAATCTGTATCTTTCCTGCATTGTTGCATTGAAACCCGATACCGGCGAGCTGGTCTGGCATTATCAGACGACGCCTGGGGATAGCTGGGATTACACCGCCGTTCAGCAGATGATTCTGGCGACGCTCGACATCGACGGCAAGGCTCGCAAGGTGCTGTTGCAGGCGCCGAAGAATGGATTCTTCTACGTGCTCGATCGCGCCACCGGTGAATTACTGTCCGCGAAACCATTCGTTACGATCAATTGGGCGAAAGAAGTCGACATGAAAACTGGACGTCCGGTGGAGAATCCCGCGGCGCGCGAACTCGATCCGGCGAAAATGTTCATCCAGCAGCCGGGACCGCTGGGCGGACACAACTGGCAGCCGATGTCGTTTCATCCGGAAACGAAACTGGTGTACATTCCTGCGCAGGAGACTGGATATCCGTATCTCGGCGACGAACATTTCAAATATCTGACCGGTGGAGCGTGGAATCTCGGCATGCTGCCGCTGCCCGCTGTCGACCCACCGGAACTGACGCCGGGCATGTTGCTCGCCTGGGATCCGGCGAAGCAAAGCGCCAAGTGGAAGGTGCCTTATCCGACGTATTGGAACGGCGGCGTCTTGTCTACGGCGGGCAACCTGGTGTTCCAGGGAACCGCAGCGGGGAATTTTTCGGCCTACAATGCCGAGACCGGCGAGAAAGTTTGGAAAATGCCGGTGAACACCGGAGTGATGGCCGCACCCGCGACCTACACAGTCAACGGGAAGCAGTATATTTCGGTGCTGGCCGGATGGGGTGGGGCATTCGGATTGATCTTCGGCAACCCCAGCGGCCACAACGGAACGCCCGGCCGCCTACTCACGTTCGCGATCGACGGAAAAGCCAAGCTTCCGCCCGCACCCGCGGCGCCGGCGCTGCCCAAGCCGATGACGGGGAGTGCGGACCAGAAGACCATCGACCACGGATCCGTTGTGTACGCGACCTGGTGCGTGTATTGCCACGGCTTCGGCGCGACCTCCGGCGGTTCCGTCGCGGACTTGCGCTTCTCAGCGGAATCGGTGTTCGCGTCGTATCCTAGAATCGTGCTGGAAGGATCCATGGTCGCGGCCGGAATGCCCGCATTCAAGGAATGGCTTTCGAACGATGATGTCGCGGCGATTCGCGCGTACGTAATCAGCCAGCGCAACCGGATCGCTCGATGAAAAAGTCCAGTCTGGAACAGTGCCTGGCGGAAACACACTCATGCGTGGCGTACAATTTGCGCCGGTCTTCGCGGATTATTTCGAAAATCTACGAAAAGGAAATGCGAGGCGCACCGATCCGGGGCCCGCAGTTCAGCCTGATGATCGTCATCGCTAAGCGCGGCACGGAGACCATCACAGGACTGGCGCGGCTCATCGGGGCGGACCGCACCACGCTGACGCGCAACCTGAAACAACTGGAGCGCAAGGGTGTCGTGCAGATTTCAGCCGGCAACAACCATCGCACCAAGGCGGTCAGGCTTTTGCCCGCTGGTGAAAAAGCGGTGCGCGCTTCCATTCAGCACTGGAAAAAAGCGCAGACCAAGGTGGTGAACGCGCTCGGCAAGGATCGCTGGACCAGAATGCTGGCGGATCTCGGCGCGGTCGCGACTCTTAACGGTCACGCGGAGTCAACGCTCGACTGATTTCTCCACGAAAACTTTGGTGTCCCGAGGCGTGATGTCGAATCGCAGGAACCACTCGCGGGGAGTATCGCCGTTCGCGGCGACGAAGCGCCATTTCCGGGCCGCGTCCACCGCCAGCTTCCCGAAATAACGCGAGCCGCCGCGTTCCAGCGATGCGTCGGTCACGTTCCCGGATGGATCGACGGCGACTTTCACCACAACGGTCGCTTTGCCGCGAACCGTTCGGCGAGCTTTGGCGGTGATATCGGGAAGCACCTGGCTGACGACCTGCTCCGGCGAGTCAGACACCACGCGCCGTGGCTGTCGTTCGCGGGCTGGCGCGGGGGAATCGATCGGCTTCGTATCCGGAATGACCACCGCGGGGGGCTCCGCTTTCTTGGCTTCAGGTGACGGTGGGGGCGCACTCGCGACCGGGGGTTCTGAAGTCTTCGCGGATGGCTGCGGCACGGCGGAAACCGGGTCAACCGTCCGATTCCTAAGCAGACTGCCGACGGTGATCACGGCTACCAAGATCAGCGCGAGGACGATTGCGTTGCGCGCCAGTCTGGGATTTCCTGGTTGGGGTTGCGAGGCGCGCGGTGTCGCTGCGCCTGCCGACGGAGCTTCACCTCTCGTTTGCAGCCAACTTGCAAGCTCCGCGGCGGACCATGGAACGCGTCCACCCTGGCCGGTACAGTTCTGCGCGATTTCTCGAAAGGGCTCGGGGAGACCGTCGATAACGGTTCGTGCGGAGCCGTTCTTTGCGAACGTCGGTTGCTGCGTCAACGCCTGCACCATCAACGCCACTAAGTCCTGCAGGTCGCCAGCCTGGTCGCCGCTCGAGACTGCATCGCTCGAAATCTTGAGGGTGTCCTTCACCGCGAGAATATTGGACGGCTTCAAGCTCCCGTGCACGAGTCCCTGGCGATGCAAGAAAGCCAGCGCCTCCGCGACGGGTTGAAGCATTTCGAGAGTTTCGCCAGCCGAGAGCGGCCGTTCGGCAATAACCTCGCCGAGATTCTCGTCGGCATACTCCATCACCACATACGCCACAGAAATGTTAGCTTTCGCCCACGTGCCCGTTTCGAGAATCCGTATTAAGTGCGGATGGTCGAGCGTGCGGGCCCGATTCCATTGATCTACCAGCCGTTGGGCCTGGTTATCTCGGGCAGGAACGAGTTTGATGGCGCCCTCGCCACTGGGAATTCGCGAGCGAAAGACGGCGCCTTGTTCGCCCGCGCCGAGAAACTGCTCCAGGGGGAACTCGCCGCCGGCGATCTCGCCTTCCCAATTCTTCCAGTCCGGCTGCATTTCGGCAGCAACATTCATGCGACTCCGATTATATCGCCCGTGCGCGGAGCTTGAGCGGACGTGTGTGACCAGGCTCAGAGTTGCTGCGCGCTTAACACCATGTTGATGTCCAGCAGGATTTTCATTTTACCCTTGGCTTTCGCCATGCCCAGAATGTAGGGTGTGGCCAATCCGTCACCGAAGTCCGGTGTGTCTTCGATATCGGCGGTTTGGAACGCGAGCACTTCCAAGACTTTATCGACGATGATGCCGACCAGCATTCGTGTTGTGCCCCGCTCGATCTGCACGACAACGATGGACGTTCGCGGCGTGTACTTTTGCTCCGGCAGGCCGAATTTCAGGCGCAAATCGATCACAGGGATCACTTTGCCGCGCAGATTGACGACTCCTCTGACGTACCCGGGCGTGTGTGGGACTGCCGTGATCTGCTGCATGCTCGCGATTTCGCGCACGCGCAGCACTTGGACCGCATACCCTTGCTCCCCCAATGCGAAGGTAAGATATTTTCCCGCGCGCGATTCGGCGTTCGCCGCGGCGGGGACTTCCAAAACGCCCGATACCATTTCTGCTCTCCTTTAGATTTCCGTGGGCACGTCGCTAGGCGGGATAACGCGAGGGTTAGCCAGTCAACACCTGCGGGACCTGAAAACCAGCTCGAAGGGTCCCCTTGTTCCCGTTACGAGACCGGCTGTCGGGATTCGGCGCCAGGCACATTTGCACAAACAGGCGCTCCTCGCCGCAAGTGAAAGGCACGATGATCCATTCGTGGATGCGCGCGCTGCGCGTCTGGAAATTCCGCCCATAGATCACTGTTGGACTACTCAGGCCCATGGGGCCGACCTTTTCTTCCAGCACCGTTTTCACGTTACCGATAATCATGTTGGTGATTTCGCCGGCGGCGTCGAGAACGTCCTCATTTACCGAATCATAGGGCGTCGCCACCAAGTGCGTTGCCATGCGGCAGGCGAATGCGAGCGTACAGGCGAGGCTTCCGGTCCCACACCAATTCCCCGCCAGCCCAATCAACGAGACTACTCCGGACGATGGCGCCGCCGTCACCGCGGGTTCCGTTTGCATGTCTTCGGCCGTGATTTCCAGGCCGAGCATGGTGGCAAAAACATCCGCGGTCGACGCTCTAATCGCCGCGACGATGTCCTGATGCGAAATGACCGGATCGGTGTGCGTCATGCTGGCTCCGTGTCTTGAAGAGCGGGTCTAGAAGAATTTAGCTAACTTTTCCTTGATTTCGTCGGCGTTGAACGGCTTCCGAACGTATCCCGCAGCCCCCAGTTGCACCGCTTCGAGCACCTTCGCCTGGCTTCCTTCCGTGCTGACCATTACCACTGGCACGTTCTTCCAGCTCTCGCTCGACTTTACGTGGCTGAGTAATTCGAGGCCGTTCATATTAGGCATATTGATATCGGACAGCATGAGCCCGATGTGCTGCGCCTTCAAAGCCGCGATGGCTTCGTTTCCATCAGCGGCTTCAAAGATGTTGCCGATCGGGATTTCCGACTGGCGCAGGACCCGCTGCAGGATCTTTCGTATGGCTGCGGAGTCGTCCACGATAAGTATGTCCAACATGATTTGAGGCTTCCTCTGTGGGCTTATCGGCTCTGGAATTAAAATCTTGAAACGCTGCCAAGTCCGTAGAACCATGCGGCGTTGTCGCCGAAAATCCTAGCGTGATCCGAGGCCGCGTAATCCGCGATCAGTTGCTTGACTTGCGCATAAGTTCCCGCCAGCAAACATACCGGCCAGTCCGACCCGAACATCAGCCGGCGGGTTCCGAAAACTTCGAACACCACATCGAGGTATGGCGCAAAGTCGGCCGGTTTCCAGGAACGCCAATTCGCCTCGGTGATCAGGCCGCTGAGTTTGCAGCAGACGTTTTCATGCGCGCCGATCCGGCGCATGTACGTCGCCCACGGTTCCATCTCGCCAGTCTTGATAAGGGGCTTCGCCGCGTGATCGATGACGAACCGCTGGCGCGGAAATCGCGCGACCAGTTCGGCGGCGGCGGGCAGTTGCCGGGGATAAATCAAAATATCGTAGGTAAAGGGGTGTTGCTCAAGACTCGCGATGCCGCGCAGAAAATCGTCACGCATCAAGAAGCGATCGTCAGGCTCGGACTGGGCAATGTGCCGGAAGCCGCGCAGCTTTTCGAACTGCGAGAAGTGCTCCAGACGCTCACCCGCATTTTCGGCGCGCAGGTCGACCCAACCGACGACTCCGGCCACCTTCGGATTGGCTTCGGCCAATTCCAGCAGAAAACGTGTTTCGTCTTCCGATTGATCCGCTTGGACCGCGATGGTCGCGTCGATTCCGGCGGCTTTGAGTTCGGGCCGCAAGTGCTCCGGAAGATAATCGCGCTGGAGCACGCGCATTTCGTTGGTGATCCACGTGTCGCGCGCGGGATCGTAACGCCAGAAGTGCTGGTGCGCGTCGATCTTCATTCCTGTCTGCTTAACCGTGGAGATTGAAGAAGCCGCCGTCGATGGGATAATCCGTTCCGGTGATGAACGAGGCTTCGTCCGAACACAGAAATAGCGCCAGTGCGGCGACCTCTTCGGGCCGCGCCATTCGTCCGATGGGTTGCGCGCCGGCGAGCCGTTCGAAGGCCGCGGCTTCCTGACCCGGATAATTCTTCTTCACGAATCCGTCCACGAACGGTGTATGAACGCGCGCCGGAGAAATCGCGTTACAGCGAATGTTGTGCTGGATATAGTCGCGTGCCACCGAATACGTCATCGCCAGTACCGCGCCTTTGCTCATCGAGTAGGCGAAGCGATCGGCTAGCCCGCAGGACGCAGCGATGGACGCGAGATTCACGATGACTCCGCCGCCGTTGTGCTTCATCTTTTCGATGGAGGCGCGCATGGCGACGTAGTAGCTTTTTACATTCACGCGAAAGACCTGCTCGAATACTTCCGGCGCGGTGGTGTCCAGCTTGCCGACGTGCGCCATCCCGACGCTGTTCACCAGGATGTCGATCTTCGGTATCAATGAAAACACGGCCGCGGCGGCGTTTTCATCGGAAACATCGCACACGTGGGCAATGCCCTGCACCTCACTCGCGATGCGATGGGCATTCGCGGCATGAATGTCGGCGATGTGAACACCCGCGCCTTCGCGCGCGAACCTTCGGGCGATGGCTTCGCCGATTCCGCTGGCGCCTCCCGTAATCACAGCGGTCTTTCCTTGAAGCTTCAAAGCGAGACACCTCGTTTCCAAAGAATGAAATGATGCAGATTCAATTTTCCCGCAGAGTTATGCAGTGAGCGCGGCGGACAGGAACGGCAGCCCCCGCGCGCCATGAAACTCATGCACACCTGGGAAAATCTCCTGTTGAACGGCATCCGGCGCGCCGAACACCTGGTACATGTCTTTCACGCGCGCGAAGCTTTCGCGAGCCGCTTCGACCGGGAAAATCGGATCGCGATCGCCACCCTCAGAAAACAACGGCCGCGGCGCGATGAGCCCGGCGACATCGTACATTTCGGCCCACTGAAGAATTCCCGGAACATAGTTGTCGATACAGTGCGACATGCTCATGATGCTCGAGCGAAACGTATTCAGGTACCCGGACACCATGGCCGCGCGAATCCGCGGCTCCAGCGCCGTCGCGAACAGCGTGCAGGTACCGCCGCCCGAAATTCCCATGCAGCCTACGCGTTTTGCGTTGAGCTCGGCGCGAGTCTCGATCCAGTCGATTGTCCGCATGACGTCGAACACCCGCCATCCGATCATCGTTTCGCCGTAGAGAAGCGCCGACCCGGCGACCGGCTGGCAGGCATACGCCGACGGCCCCTTTTTTCTGGTGAGCGGATCCCTCCGGCAGCCGAACGCCATCGGCTCAATCGCGACGGCCGCCAGGCCGCGCTCGGCTACTTGTAGTGCGAAGTCGTGTTGATAACCGGGGTTGCCGGCTCGATCATTTCCGTGTTCGTCGATTCCAACGATGTCGTCTACTCCGCGTCCGTGACCCGGGATGCAAATCACCGTAGGAAAGGGCGGGCGCGCATTGGACGGTGTGATCAGGTATCCCAAGACGCCGACTCCCGGACGGCTCTCGAAGACGAACTTCTCGCGCTTGTACTTCGGAAATTCGCGAACCTCGAGTGTTTGGGCGTGCAGCGGACCGCGGGCGTCCGGGAAGTGACCGATCAGCTCACTCAGCTTCGACCGCAACGCGCGTTGCCACTGCTCGGCTTGAGTTCGCGTTTTCGCCCGAAACGTCAGGCGCAGAGGAGCGGCAGAGTGGCGTTGCAGCGTCCAGCGCACTGGATCGAAGGATTCAAGATCCACGCGGCCAGCCATGCCATCCAGCGCTCCGCCGTACTCCCGTTTGTCGCTTTGTTGGGCCGAAGCCATGCCAGCCGCGGCCAAGGCGAGTTCGCGCCTGGTGATCTGTATTCCCATGAGGCTAGTTTAGTCCGCTTCCCGCTCTCGGATTCACGCAAAGACGCCAAGACGCAAAGGACGCCAAGCTCGCCTATTTCGATTTCTTCGCGAAACAGTACAGCGCGGCGCGGGTGCGGACATAGATCCTACCATCCAGGATTGCGGGAGTGGCGAAGATATCTTCGTCCAGATTGTTGATCGCGAGGATCTCCCACTGGGCGACGGCGCTCACGGCGACGACCTTGCCTTCTTCACTCGCCAGGAAGATTTTTCCGTCTGCTGCCACAGGTGAAGACCAGTAGCTTCCCAGCGCTCCGGAAAGTCGCGCCTGCTTGTGGACCTCGCCGGTTTCCGGATTGAGACTGGTGAAGATTCCATCGCGGATCAGATACAAGACTCCTTGATACAGCAGCGGCGATGAAGTGTTCGGCAGCGCTTTGCGGTAGCGCCACAGCACGCGGGACTTGGTGACATCGCCGCGCCCACCAGCACGGATCGCGACCAGGCAGTTTTCGGCGGAATTGCGAGTTTGATAGAACTGCCATTCGCGCTCATCGATCCAGCCGTTGTGATCCAGATCGTTATCGCTCCACCATTGAGCCGAGTAGTTGGCAGGCAGCTCGCGGCGCGACAATTTGCCGTCATGATCGGCGTCAAATTCCGCGAGAATCTTGCTGAATTCGGGGACTCTGCCCCGACGGTCTTCATCTCCGCCAATTTCCCACCCGGTCACGAAAACGCGGTCGCGATCGATCAGCGGCACCGACTTGAGTTGCCAAGCGAGGCCTCGCACCCACCACAGCTTCTCGCCGGTATCGAGCGCGTAGGAAGCGACTTCAAAAGATCCGGGAACGATCAGCTCGGCCGGTCCCGATTTCGGGCGATAGACTGCGGGCGTCGCATAGCCGCGCGTGTATTCCGGCCGCAGGGTTTTCCACAGAACACGTCCATTGGACGGATCGACGGCCAGCAGGAACGAGTCGGTATCCTGATCGCAAATCAGGACTAGCTTTCCATCGGCCAGAATCGGCGAGGAGCCATGGCCGTTGGCGTTGTTGAAGGGGCCGAGCGGCAGACGCCATCGTTCATTGCCGTCCGGGCCGTAGGACAGCAATCCGAAATCGCCGAAGAATGCGTAGACATTCGATCCATCGGTGACGGCCGAAGGCGATGCCGGGCTGTTGGTCGGCTGGAAAAATTCTTCCCGCTCTCGCGGCGCGGGACGTTTCCACAGGATTTTACCCGTGGCCCGATCGAGACAAATTGTGAGCAGCGTCTTGCCTTCGAACGCGGTGACGAAAATACGATCGTCGGTGAACACCGGCGACGAGTGCCCCGCCGGCAGAGGTGTTTTCCAAATAAGATTTCGTTGCGAGTCGAAGCGGTCGGGAAGGTTCTTCGAAGGCGAAATACCGGAGCCATTGGGGCCGCGGAACTGGGTCCAATCGGCAGCGGGAAGCGCGACCGCGAACAAAAGCAAACCCCAGCGGAGCATATCATCAGTCTAAACCGCAGTCTCCGGTAGCGCTGTTCTGATTTAAGCGACGTCTAGAACATCGGAAGCCGGGAGAACTTCGCCATCGCGAGACGTTCTTCCTTGTTCGGATCGTTGGCCAGCTTCCACTCGGTGTTGATCAGCATGGTCGCGCGATCGGCGGCATTGTAAGGCGACCATTTCGGGATCAGCGCGTGGCTCGGGTTGCCAGTGCGCGCAAAGGCCACCCAGGCGCCGCTTACACGGTCGGCCATCTGCTGAATCTCGGGACCGGTGCCGACCATTTCGGGCATCTGCCATTGATTATTGAATGCGAACGGGATCTCAATGCAGTGCGGCGAGAGGCGCCGTCCACCCTCGGCAGGAGTCCTCCAGGTGAACAAATATAGGTACGCCGGCGCCTTGGCGAGAGCGGATTTGCGCTCGGCCTGCAGGTTGGCGCTGGTCGGAAACGCGGAAATAGTGAAATACAATTCGCTCGGCGTGGCGTTGGGGCGGCGCTTGCGGAACAAAGCGATGACTTGTTCCGAATCCGCGCCGAGGCGGTCCTTCATCCGGGAGCGCATGGTGGCTTCGTCCATCGACAGAAACTCCGGCGGCGAAAAGAAACTGCCTTCGGTTTCTGCTGTTCCGATCAGCATGGGCACATCGGCTGAAACCGCAGGCGCGTCCGGATCGAAGGGATCGCGCGGGAGCGAGCTTCCGTCCACCACGGGCCCCCATCGCAGGCCGTTGCCGCTGGATGCGGCGAGGATGCGATCCATCGGCATGGTGTGGAGTTCGGTGATCTGGCTGGGTTTGAGATTGAGTTTCCCTAGCACGGCCTCGGTCTG
This sequence comes from Bryobacteraceae bacterium, assembly GCA_035568415.1. Taxonomy (GTDB): domain Bacteria; phylum Acidobacteriota; class Terriglobia; order Bryobacterales; family Bryobacteraceae; genus Palsa-187. Next base: position 82,837 of record DATMOC010000026.1, read on the forward strand.
TTTGGCCGCGTCTTCGGCGGTCATCTGTTTGAGCGTAGAGCCACTTTCGACGATGGCTTTGTGGAACAATCCCCTGGCTGCGGGCATCGCCAGCAACGTGCTGACCTTTCCGCCGCCCCCGGACTGGCCGAAAATCGTGACATTCGCGGGATCGCCGCCGAAGTGAGCGATATTGTCGCGGACCCACTCCAGCGCGGCTACGATATCGAGAATCCCGGCGTTGCCTGAGTCCGCGTACTTTTTGTCGATCGCACCCAGGTACAGATGACCGAAAATGGTCAGCCGGTGATTGATGCTGACCACTACAACGTCGCCGGACCGGGCTAAATTAGTTCCATCGTAGCCGAGCGACATGCCGGAGCCATACGTGTAGCCGCCGCCGTGAATCCACATCATCACCGGGCGCTTGCGGCCGTCGTTCAAGCCGCGCGTGAAAACGTTGAGCGCCAGGCAATCCTCGGTCTGCTGGTAGTTGGCTCGCAAGGCGGTTCCGATGGAACCGGGAGGCGGCGTGATCTGCGGGGCGACGCTGACGTTATAGAATGCGTCGCGAACGCCGGTCCACGGCCGGGCTTTGTGCGGAGCAAGAAAGCGGTTTTGTCCCGCCGAGGTATCGGCGTAGGGAACGCCACGAAACACGTGCACGCCATTGTTGGTTACGCCGCGAAGCTTGCCCAGCGAGGTTTCAACACCGGGTGTTTCGTATTTCGATTCAGTGGTCGCGCCCGCGATTCTCTTTGGAAGCAAGCCTCCCATGACGGCGCCTCCGGTCAGCAACGTGGAGCGGAGTAAGGTTCGACGATTCAAGCGTTCCATGGTGAATCTCCTGTTCAGGAATTATAGTTCAACGGATCTCGAAGTGCGCCTGGCTCCGGTTCGCGGGTAGTGAGGTCATAGAGAGGACATGAAATCATTTGAAGATCTTGATACGCCGAGCCTCAGCTTCGATAGCCACGAGGATGCGCTCAACTATGCTGTCGATTTCGTAAAGGACAGCCAGGACTGGCTTGCCGTCAACGATCTTGATATCGTTAAACGCTACAAAAAGGCGGAAATCGAAATTGTAGTTGAATTCAGCGTTGGGGCCGAGGGTAATGAGTTCCATCTCGTTTTTCGTGCGATCCCAGAAGTGAGGATTAGGCATGCAGAAGAAGCCGGTACCACGGACGTCGGCTCCCGCCCGAACAACCCCGGTTCCAACCGGAATGAGCATTTTATGTTTATCGGAGACACATATTTCATTGAGGGACCAGAGGAGGTCATTGCCTCCTGGGTAAGGCTGGAACCCACAAAAGAGAGATTGGATTTGTTCGGGAATATCCTTGGATCGGCCCAACACGTTTGCCAACTTATCTACACTGGGGGCGAAAGGGAACGCGGTATTGAGAGGATTCACAGCCCCGGCAGCGATAGCGACAGCGTAGCCCGCGTTATCCAACGCATTTCTAAGGTTTTGAACCGCATCAGCGGTAACGTCAACGATGGATTCGGGGATCTCCTTGGTGAGCTTAATCTTATGAACCAAATGGTCGGGCTTATCAGGATGTGGCTCAATCACCTTCTCGTATGCGTTACTCCACGCGAATGCGTTGATTTTCCCCTCAAGATCACGAATGTGCTCCTCAGCCCTTGCCAACTTGCGGTGCGAACTCTCAAGCGGGTTTGACATGTGCAGTTTTTGCCCATCTTGCCGCCGCCGCTGCGGAACTACTCGCCTGACCTACGGGCTACGACCAAAAGAACAACGGCCACGATAAAAATCACTAAGAGGTGCCATGTGGACATGTTCGACATGATTCTAGCTCTTTTGAAGCGTCAACGCACTTTTCAGGCACTGCTGGAGCATGCGAGAGTCGTTGGTGTAGCGTGTATATTACGGACGTGCCCATGTGGATATTTCGTTCTCGACGCAAACGGTTTAATGAGGCGGCCCTTTATAGTCTCGCAGCAACGCTTCGAAATCTTCCTCAGCCTTGGCTTCTGACAACCGCTCCACGAACTCCCGAAGTTTCACTAGATCATGAGAAGCTTCAATCCGCAATCTCTCCTCATGAAACTCAGACTCGTCGAATACCCCGTGAGCGACCGACAGATTGAACAAGGCGGCGAATCCGCTGGTCAGGTCGTGAATTTTTGTAACGAGAACCCTCGCAAGGGAAAGAAAAGTATCTTCGTTCATCCTGACAGTCTAGCCATTTAGGGATACCTAGGCCCGTGTCCTCCCTATGACCGCACTACCGGTCCGCGCTGCCGTAACAATTGGACTATAATTCACGCTAAAGGAGATCCCGATGACTTTTCGACTCCTCATTTCTCTGGGCGCTCTAGGGCTCACGCTGGCAGCCCAGGATTCTAAAGCACCCGCCAAGACGCCACCTTCGTCCAAGTCACGAAACTGGAGCGTACCGCGCACTGCGGATGGTCATCCGGACCTGCAGGGGACCTGGACCAACGCTACGTTGACGCCGATGGATCGGCCGGCTGCATTCACCGGGAAAGCAACGGTCACCGATGCAGAAGCGCGTGAGTATGAGAAGAAGGATCTGGCAACGAACGACATCGACCGGGAGGACGCTCCGATCCTCAAGGCGATCAATGGCGCAAACGCCGTGGGCGGTTACAACAATCTGTTTATCGATCGCGGATCGGAACTGGCGCGCGTCGATGGAGTGAAGCGGACTTCGCTGATCGTGGATCCGCCCGACGGAAAAGTTCCGCCGATGACGGATGCGGCACGAACCAGGCTCGCCGCTGCGATGCGGAATTACAACAAATACGACGCGGTGAAGGACCGGCCGTTGGCGGAGCGCTGCATCGTCGGATTCGGCTCGACCTCGGGACCTCCCATGATTCCGGCGCTGTACAACAGCAACTACCAGATCGTGCAAACGCCGGACTCCGTGATGATTCTGGTGGAAATGGTGCACGACGTCCGCGTCATCCGCATGAATGCCACCCATCAGCCCAAGAGCGTCCAGAAGTGGCTGGGGGATTCGGTGGGACATTGGGAGGGCGACACACTGGTTGTGGACACCACCAACTTCAACGACCAGACTGCGTTCCGGGGAACCGCTGAAAACCTTCACGTCGTCGAACGGTTTTCCCGCGTTGACGCGAACACGCTACTGTACAGGGCCACTATTGACGATCCGACCACGTTCACCAAGAGCTGGACGATGGAGTATCCGTTTGTCGCGACGCCTGGCCCGATTTTTGAGTACGCATGTCACGAGGGAAACTACGCCATGCCGGACATTCTTGGCGGAGCTCGGAAATCAGATGGAGCGTCGGGGTCGAAATGAGGGCACAGCGAGGTTACCGAACGTTCACATTGAGCAACGTCGCCCAATACTGAAGGGACTGAAGCGTGAAGCCGATCAAAATCAGGCCCACACCAAGAACCCCCATCCGTCTCGCGGGCAGGTGATCCGCTGCCCATTCGACCAAGGGAATGCACGGAACAACGATCGCGGTGACCACGCCGACGGCGAGTCCCACCTTCAGCCCGACGGCGATGGCATGCTCGCTGTTCTGCGCCACCAGGCTGCTGACATAGCCAGCAAGCATATAGCCGGCGGTGCGATTCACGACGGCGAACAATTGAAACCGGCTAAATCGCAAACGGGTAGCGGGATTGTAGTCGACGGTCGGCCGGACGCCGAACCGATAGAAGATCGCCTGCCCGCCGGTACTCAACACGGCGAACACGATGCCAAACCGAGCGCCGAATAAGTAGGATGCGCCCAGACCGAAACCGGCTCCACGAATCGCGCTCATGGCCGTGTCCAGCCACAATCCCGACGTGGGTTGATGTCTGGCCGCACGCGAAAACTCCCAAGCGAGAGTAATGCCATGCGCCACGCCGCTCGCTACTCCAAATACGGGCCCCAGAGCGATGCCGTAACCGATTCCGAAGAGGGCCCCGTAAGTGACCGCGCGTGTCAGAGTCCGCAGCGGGCCGTGTTCACCGCCCAATAGATCGTAGGCGAGATACAAGGCTCCCAGCACGTCGAGCGAACTGCCGACGATGCTGATCAACGACAGGGTGTGCTTGTCGATGGTCATCATGAAAGCGTCACGGATTGACCATTATGCAGCACCAGAAACGAGTCGCCGGGGCGGCACTCGGCTAGCAGCTTCTTCGGCGTGTCGATACTGTCATCCGCCAGTTGGAACGTGCCGTGGTGGATCGCGATGCTGGTCGTGGAGCCCAGGATCCGATGTGCCTTGACCGCTTCATCAGGCGCCATATGGATTGGTCCCATAAACCAGCGCGGCTCGTAAGCTCCGATGGGCAACAGAGCGACGTTCGGCGCTCCAAATCGTTCGCGGATGGAGGCGAAATGATCGCCGAACCCGGTGTCTCCCGCGAAATAAATAATGCGGTTCGCGGTTTCGATCACGTATCCGCACCACAGCGTCCGATTGCGGTCGAAGATCCCTCGCGCCGAAAAATGCAAAGCTGGCACGCTGTGAATCGTGATTGGCTCGAGTTGCAGCGATTCACCCCAATCAAGTTCGTGGACCGGGCCGATGTTTTGGGATCGCAGCAAACGGGCGACGCCGGCCGGAACGATGAATTGGGACTGTCCACGCTTCGCTAACTGGCGCAAGCTGGCAAGATCGAGGTGATCGTAATGATTGTGACTGAGGAGCACGGCATGGATGCGGGGAAGATCGTCTTGCCGCACGCCCGGCTCCCGGCGGCGGCGCGGGCCGATCGAAGTGAAGGGGCTTGCCCGCTCCGACCAGATAGGATCTGTCAGAATGTGGCAGCCGCGTCGCTGTAGCAGCACTGTGGAATGGTTGATGAAGGTAACGCGAAGTTCATCGCCTTCGATGAAAGACGGCGGTTTCGATGGCTCGACGTCTGAAACGAAGCGGACGGATGGCTCCGGCCGGCTGGTGAGTTTCCAACGCAGGGCGTCAAGAAAGCCGCGGACTTGCGGGGCGTCGGGATTGAAGAATCGCGTCCCGTCAAAGTGTTTCGAAAATGGCGTTGCGCCGGCGGCACGCTGCACGATTTCAATTTACACATATAATCGCGCACAACGCTTCCCTGTGCGCTCTGAACCTGAAATTTTGGGCATCTGCGACTGATGTACATTAGACGATCATGAGCGGCGCGTTGAACGATCTTGCCAAGAACACCTTGCTGGTCGTCGGAGCCCTGTTCCCGATCGTCAATCCGATCGGCAATACACCGATCTTTCTGTCGCTCACGAGGGGGTTATCAGGCCAGGGACGAGAGAAACTGGCGAGAATGATCGCCCTCAACGGCCTGGCGCTGATCCTGACGTCGATCTTCGTCGGTACTCATATCCTCACTTTTTTCGGAATCTCGCTGCCGGTGGTGCAAGTCGGCGGCGGGCTCGTCGTGATTTCAACCGGCTGGGCGCTCTTGCGTCAACCGGATGACGGCCCAGCCGACGAAAAGTCCGGCCCGCGCGAATGTAACGAGGGGGATTATTCACGGCAGGCATTCTATCCGTTGACCATGCCGCTGACGGTCGGGCCGGGCTCGATCTCGGTGGCCATCGCCGTGGGCGCTAATCGCGCCGAAGGCTCGGAATGGCGATGGACTCTGATCGGAGGAATGCTTCTGGGCTCGCTCTTGATTGCGGCGTCCATTTATGTGAGTTACCGCTTCGCAGAGCGGCTGGGCCGCGCGCTGGGCGCCTCAGCGATGAATGTGATCATCCGGCTGTCCTCCTTCATTCTTGTATGCATCGGAGTCCAGATTTTGTGGAATGGGCTGAGCACGCTACTTCGGACGGTTGTTCGATGAGGGCTCCGCGGGCCGGAGATGCAAGAATAGAAGCACGTCATGAGTTACCGAAGACTAGTGCTGGCCCTTGTGGCGGTTTCTTTAGTTCGCCCGGTCGCCGCGCAGGTTGAGAAGCGCCCCGATTTCGAGGGGATCTGGAACTCAGGAACGGCCACTCCCCTGGAGCGCCCGCCGCGGCTCAAGGGCAAGGAATTCTTCACACGCGAAGAGGCCGCGGAGTGGGAACGTCAATCCGCTGCCCGAAACGAGGAGTCAGCGCCCACAGCAGCGTCAGCGAACGTCGGCACCTACAACGCGGCGTTCCGGGAGTTCGGCGCCAAGGTGGTCAAGACGCTTCGGACATCGATCATTACCGACCCACCCGACGGCCGGATTCCCGCGCTGACGCCCGCCGCGGCTACCGAGAAGCGCCGTCGTCAGGAGTTGCTTCGGCATCCCGGCGGCGCGACCGATCTCGGTCTTCAGGACCAATGCCTGGTGTTTCCAACTGCCGTGCCGCCGATGATTCCGTATTCCTACAACAGCAATTATCAGATTGTCCAGACGGGCCAGCAACTGATCATTCACGTGGAGATGATTCATGACACGCGAATTATTCGTTTGGACGGGCGGCCTCACCTGCCGACCGATGTAAGGCTCTGGCTGGGCGATTCTATCGGGCACTGGGAAGGCAGCACACTGGTGGTGGATACAACGAACTTCAACAATGCTGGCGGCTTCTACGGGGATGCCGGCGGTATGTTCGGATCGGACAGAAATCTGCACGTTGTGGAACGCTTCAGCCTGCTCGACGCAAACACGATTCTGTATCGATTCGAGGTCGACGATGCCACGGCATTTACGCGTCCATGGAAAGGCGAACTGACCATGGCGCGATCGTCCGGCCCGATTTACGAATACGCATGCCACGAGGGCAATTACGCGCTGCCCAACCTGCTGAACGTTTTCCGCGCCGGGGAACGTTCCGGACCGGCCGCGAAGGCGCGATAACCGGAGCGCCGCCGTCCCTCTAATGCAGCGCCATCGTGCCGGCCGCTGGAATAAATCGAGGAACCGCGGTTGGCGCTGGGTGCGCGGTGGTGGGCGTTGCGAAGGCGGCGTCGGGAACGCTGTAGAACGGAGCGAAACTCACCGCCACCTTGGTCCCGTTGCCGGGATGATTTACGGTGCACGGAATGTCGGCGAACTCGATGGCGAATGGATCGGCATAGAGGACCTCATACACCGCCGTGCCGCCGTCGGGAATGGTGGTGCTGGCTCCGGCCGTAAAAGGACCGGCGCCCGCGGCATCAGTGCTGGTCAGGACCATCACGCCCGAGTTGCCCGGGGGGCTGCTGGAGCGATGCAGAAAGACTATCGACGGAACGGTCACGGTTGTGTGGGCGGGCGTATGCGTGAAGGTCAGCGCGATGCGCGTGCCCGCGCTGGCGACGCCGGAGCTATCGATGTTCGTGTTGACTCCACCGAAACCTAGCGAGGCCAACGGATTCCCCAGATTCGCAACTGGTCCGCCGCTGAAACCCAACGGGGGATTCGGAAGGGGAGGCGCATTCAGCAGATTGTTCTGCCATTGATACATGTCCTCGGTGTTGTAGATGGTGCCGGGAACATTCTGGGCGGCTTGTGGCGGGTAATTAGTTCCTCCGTTGAAGGTGTAAACTCCGCCCCCGAAGGTGGCATTGGAAAGCGTGAAGGCGACATTCCGGTCCTTCCAGGCGGTGGCGAAATTCTCCTCCACGTGAACCACTCCTGGCGATCCGATCGAAGCCGTAAGTCCGTTCAGGGCAGTACCGACGGTCTGCACCGGGCTGCTGATCGCAATGAACGTCGAGCCGGTCACCGCGATGTCGACCATGATCGGAGTCGGACCGCCGCCACCGAAAGCTGCGGCATTCGCGCGCAGATTGGTGAAGCGGAAGCTGCGCGTGCCTAAGCCGGGAGGATCGAACGGCACTCCCAGAAACTGGACCACATTCGACGCTGAGCCCGACATCCGTCCCTGAAAGGCATTGGGGCGGCCGCAGGCATAGGAGTTAGGAAGCGGATCGGTACCCAGTCCGTCGCACGGGACTGTCCCAAAAGTGTTGCCCGTTCCGTCATAGGTCTGGAGCGGATTGCCGTTGCTGACGATGGAGCAGACACCGGGACCGGACACCCCGTTATCGGGTGCGCCGGCGTTGCCGCAATTGAGCAGAGGACGTTGCGGCGGGTTCACCAGCGAATTGGGCTCGTCCACCAGCACCAGTGCTTCGCTGAAGTCGCCCGCGGCGGCGCTTTGGGTGACATGACTGCTGAGATTCGTGTTCAGGAACAGGGTGAAGTTGACTTGCGGCACCAGGTTGCCGGGCAAAGTTGGAATTCCGCCGGTACAAACCAGCAGCAGGTCTCCTACAGGCTCGGTGTTTCCTTCGGCGCGAGCAAGAAGCGTGGTGGCGCCGGTGGTGCAGGTAACTTGGGCCGCGGCGGGAATCCCTAGAGCCGCCAGCAAGATCGCGGCCGGCAGAAGACACGAGTCTCCGTGCGATGTTTTCATGGTCGTTTCCTCCGTTTGGACCACATAGAGTATGGCCCAGAACGTATTCTACAGCGATCCACAGCACACCCTAAGGCGGTACTACGACGCCCTTACATTGAGAGGTGGGCGCGCCGTCAAACGTTTCGTTTTGGCCATTTTCCTCCTGCTCATACCGTCTAATCCGCGCTTCGCAGTCTCTGGGCTGGATCGTAATAAAAACGCTCGCGAACGATGCGGTCGCCGCGCCATTCCTGATAGGCCACTTCGTCCAGCTGGATTTTCCTGCCTTTGCGGTCGGTGTAAGCGAATACCCAGTTGATGGTTGCCCGATCCCCATTCACGAGAAACGACTCGACTCTTTCGACGTGAATGTCCGGCACGGCTGCGAGTACGTTTCGTTCATTTTCCAGCAGAGCTGTCAGACCCACGCGAGGCGGATCGAGATTCTCCTGCATGCTGGCATCTTCGGCGTAGAATCGCTCAATGGCCTCCAGGAACTTCCCTTGCCGCGCGAGAGCGATCAGCTCTATGACATTATCCAGAGTTGACATTCCTTCCTCCAGGTATCAACACGCGTCAAAAGCAGCACGACAAAAGCTTCGGTGGAATTGTAACGCAAAATAATGTTGCGCCGAGGAAGGCGCGATGCTCGCTAACGGCCGACTCCACCTGGTGTGCGCAAAACTCAGCTTGAACTGCTCCTTCAATGCCGGAGCGATCGACGGGCATCAACCGGCATGTGCCAGTGCCGCCACGGGCAAATTCTCACCATCCATCTCCTTGCGCAGCCAGGCTTGGGCCAGGCGGAGTTCCCGGCGCACCACATGCACGGGTTTGGACAGTGCGATGGAGGACTCGTGCGCAGTCATGCCGCCGAAATAACGCATTTCAATCAGCTGCGCCTTCTGGGGGTCCGCTTTTTCGAGGAGCCGCAGCGCGTCGTCCATCGCCAACAGGCGCCGGTCTGGCCGAGGTCCCAAATCGCGTACGTCCGCCAGTGCCACTTCCCGCGCTGCATCGCGCTTCTCCGCGGCTCTGGCTCGGGCCGTATCAACAAGAATTTGCCGCATCAGCCGGGAAGCGATCCCAAAGAAGTGCGCTCGATTCTCATAGGAGGGGTGCCGGCCTCCGGCCAACTTCAGAAAGGCTTCATGTACGAGAGCCGTCGTCTCTAGCGGGATGGCCCTTATTTCGCGTCGCAAGTGCGCCCTCGCCAGCTTCTTGAGTTCTTCGTAGACCAGCGGGATCACGATGTGGATCACATCCCGATCGCCAGCTTCAAGGCGTTGCAGCAGTCTCGTAATCTGCATGGTCTTACCTCTCACATCCGAAAAAATACAGACCTACATCCATACCTGCGTAATCGCCGGGAGCTTTTAGTGGCGAATATGCGATTCTCAGCGCATCGAAATCAAACGCTCCTCGATCGGCTCGTTTGCCGCCTCCAACTGACGCTGAACAAAGGGGTTGTTGGGGAGCTCGATTTGCCAGTGACGCCACAGATCGACCCTCCGGGAATGCATCGCTGCGGCTTTGGCGGCACCGCCGGTGCGGCTATATAAAACAGCGAGCGCTTCGTAGATGCGGGATAGTTTTGGCGCGTCCCGCAGGTCGGTGAGCGCGTCCGGATGGGTTGCCATTACTTGGTCCAACAGGTTCTCGTAAATCTCGAGTGCGTGGCGGGAGTTGCCCGTCTCGGCTTCGTGATCTCCGAGCGCGCGGACAACCCAGTACGCCTGACTTCCAAGCACGACCCGTTCGGACGGGTAGTCTTTGGTGTCTTTAAGGATTCCGAGCGCAGCATCGATCCGGCCTTTGGCTTCCGCTGGACGGCCAAGCGTGCGCAGCGGATAGGAAGAGTGCCCCAGGAGCGCGGCCAGGTCGCGGCGGGTGTTCGGGCCCTTTCCCGCCTCTTCCAGCCGCTGGATCCCCAGGTCGAGAGCCTTCAGTGCTCGTCGTGGATCGCGGTTCCGCAAGACTTTGCCCAGTTCCCGGGCGGAGCTTCCCACGCGGCCGCGGCTGGCCGAATCGTGCGCATCTTTGCGCGCCGCTTCGTCGGTCATATCAAGAGCTTTTTGGAACAACTCGATCGCTTCGGCCGGACGGTCGAGGTTCACGGCATCCGCTTCTCCCAGAATGAGGCCTTCCCGAAAGATCAGTCCATACAGATTGAAAAAGCGGGCGGTTTCGCTCCCATAGGTTGCGTTCTCGGAGACGCGCCGCGCCTGACGGATGGCGCTGAGCGCCCCTTCCAAATCGCCCTGATAGCGCTGGGCGTTCGCCAAAATGCTCAGAGCCTGGGCGCGCAGGTCCGTCGTCAAAGGGACATCTCGCGAATTTTCATCTGCGCGCCGGGCATAGCGGGCGCCTTCAGAATACCGATGCATGTTGACGTAGCCAAGGGCGATATTTGTGTAGAGACCGGCGGCGGCGGCGCGCTCTGCCAGTCGGGCATCGCCCTCGCGCACGAAGCCTTCGAAGCGCACGGGGTTTCCCGAATCGTGCCGGCTCAGGAAGGATTCGAGACGCTCGACAGACTTGCTCGCATGTGCCAGGGCGTCTGCGCGGCGCCCATCGGTGTCGGCCAGAATCATGCGGTCCTGAGCGATGACCGCCGAGCGGATCAACGCATTGCGGTCTCCCGGACGCGACGCGAGCACGGTCTCGATTAACTGATCCGCTTTCTTCAGGCTTTCCTCTGCCTTTGCGTGATCGCCCAGGTTGTACTCCGCGTTGACGCCCTGGATGCGTGCCATGCGCCAATAGCCGTCGGCGGTTTCCTGCGCCAGATCCAGATTGCCCTTGGCCTCACGGGAGAGACCCTCCAGATATTCGAGTGAGGCCGCGACCAGGCGGTGCCGGGCTTCGGTGGAACCGGGCAGAGCGTGGATCGCCGCGTCCAGATCGAGAACTCGGCGGGACAGATGCCGCAGCTGCCCGAATCGCCGTTCGGCGATCAAGCGCTGTCGATTGGCAACATACAGACCGGTTGAAAGGCTCGCGATCACGAGTGCGGCGGCCGCCGCGGATACCCAATACCTTCTCAGAAATTTTCTGGTCTGATACCAGGCGTCGCCCTTGCGTACCCGAATCGGGCGTGATTCGAGGTAGTTCTGCAGATCGTCGGAGAACTGTTCGATGGTGGCGTAGCGCTCTTGCGGCTCCTTGCGCAGCGCCTTCATCAGAATGGTCTCCAGATCGCCCTTTAACTCCGGCACCAGGTTGCCGGGAGGCGTGATCCTTCCGGTGTTGATCGTGGATGCGATCGCTCCGGCGGAATTGCTTTCAAACTGGTGCGGACATGTGCCGGTCAACAACTTATAAAGGACCGCGCCCAACGAGTAAATGTCGGTCGCCGTGGTCACTGGACCGCCGTTCACCTGCTCCGGGCTGGCGTAATCCGGCGTGAGCATGTGCATCCCCGTCATGGTCGAAGCGGTGCTCAAATCGAGCATCTTGGCGATGCCGAAGTCCAGCAGCTTCGGCTCGTCTTCACAGGTGACCAGAATGTTTGGCGGCTTCAGATCGCGATGCACTACCAGGTTCCGGTGCAGGTAACCGACGGCGGCGCATACCTTGAGGAACAAGGTGATCTTGTGCCGTATGCCGAGTCCGGTGGTCCACACGTCGATGGGTTGTCCTTCGACGTATTCCATCACCAGATACGGCTGCCCATCCTCGCTATGACCGGCGTCCAGGAGGCGGGCAATGTTGGGATGCGACAGAGTTGCCAGAATCTGACGCTCTGCCAGAAAGCGCTGGCGCAGCATCGGATCGTCGGCTCCAGGACGCAGCAACTTCACGGCTACGCGCTGCGCGACTTCGCCGTCCACGCGCTCGGCCAGATGAACGGTTCCCATGCCGCCGCGTCCCAGCAATTCGCCCAGCCGATAAGGTCCGCAGCGCGTGTCCTTCGGTTCGAGCCTGGCCAGCGCCCCCTCCGCAACTTGGCTAATGTCCTTTTCGAGCGAGGTGTTGGTAGGCGAGTCGAAGACGAGGAGCGCTTCTACCTCCTTTAGCGTCCCGTCGTCGACATTGTGTTCGGTGAAATACCTGGCGCGGGCTTCCGCGGAGAGATCCGCCACGCTATGGAACAGCTCTTCAACGCGTGCTTTCAAGTGCCCCGTCCTTTCTCGGTTCGCAGCGAATAAAGTGGACTGGTATACACCCGTCCATTGGACTCCGTGGGTACAATTGCACTTCGTCGCGAGCTTAAGAAAAACATCATAAGGGCAGTACGGTAACCTTGACTGTTCTGTATTTCGTTTGCGCGGGAATGCGCTCGTCAAGTTCTCAGTTCATTGTAGACCAACCCGCTGGTAGGCTTTCACTAAGAGAGTGTCGCCGCTCAAGCCGGCGTTTCACCTAATTGTCACGCAGGACCCAGTCCCTTTGCTGGCAAATCCGATTCAGCTTTGAGATGCTCGTAACCTTGAGAAAGATGCCAGTCAGCTAGTGTCCTGCGTCACAAATTCGCAGCATGAATCACCGTCTCTCGGATTCACGCAAAGGCGCCAAGAGTTTTCTTTGCGTTACTCTGCGTCTTTGCGTGAACATTGCTCTTGCCGAATTTTGCGGCGAACTCTTGATTCACCACACCAGTTGAATCAAGTCATTCAACTTTGCCAGGAAATCCCGCAGGTCTAAGTGAAAGAGCTGCCGCAGCCGCTTCGGAGGCCGGCTGAAGCAATTCTCCTCGGAGGGTTGGGTCGAAAAGCGCGAGCTGCAGGGCTGAGTCAGACAGTTACTACTCGGCCCGCAGACGTTCTATCGCCAGCACGACAGACGTAGCCAACGGGAATCCTCTCGGTGACGGAGGCTCCGGCTTGTGCGGTTCGCGCTGAAGTTGGTGTTCAAGCAGGATCTGTCCGGTCAGTGCAACCGAGGCGCAGGCAGCGCGACGATTGCGTCAAACGCGACCGCCATCAGTGATGTGCGCCAGATCGTCAAAGGCGCTAGCCGCCCGTCTGCGGTATCCGGACTCTGCGACTATCATGACCGCATTGAGTTATAATTTCCGCACACATTGCCATGGATCCCGATCACCCGGGTCCGGAGGACTCTCGCAGTCCCGCGGTCTTCGCGGCGGGGCAGATCCTTGCGGGTCGATATCGCATCGTGCGGTTCCTGGGCCGCGGCGGTATGGGAGAGGTCTATGAAGCCGAAGACCTCGAGCTTCGCGAGCACGTCGCACTGAAGACTCTGCGGCCGGAGATTGCAAGCGACACTCGCAGCATCGCGCGCTTCAAACAGGAAATCCAGCTTTCGCGCAAAATCTCGCATCCGAACGTCTGCAAGGTATTCGACCTGGCGCGTCATCCCGCCAACGATTCCTCGCCGGGCGCAGTTTATTTCCTGACCATGGAAATGCTGAAGGGCGAGACGCTGGCGGCGCGGCTTCACCGGGAGGGCGCGATGAGCACCGAACAGGCGCTGCCGTTGGTGGAACAGGCGGCCGCCGGGCTGGATGCGGCGCACGACGCCGGAATCATTCATCGCGACTTCAAGCCGGGCAACATCATGCTGGTGCCGGGACCGTCAGGGGATCGGGTGGTGGTGACGGATTTCGGCCTGGCGCGCAGTAATGCGCCGCCGGATACTTCCGCAGTCACGCAAACCATCTCGGGGCACGTGCGGGGGACGCCCGGTTACATTGCTCCGGAATTGCTCAGGGGAGGGGTCGCGGACCGGAGCGCGGATGTTTACGCGCTGGGCGTCACCGTCTACCGGATGGTAATGGGCGCACTTCCGAGCGGAGAACCGATCGAGTTGCCGAACATCGACTCGAAGTGGCAGCACGCGATTCAACGCGCGCTCGACCGGCGCCCGGAACATCGATTCTCGCGCGCGGGCGACTTCGTGGCAGCGATTCACGGAACGATGCCTGCCGTACGCATCCCCATCCAGCGGGCGATCGTATTCAGCGCAGCCTTGATTGGGTTCCTGGTCGTCGCGTGGATCGGCTGGCAAGCATGGCAGCGTTGGCGGGCACAGCCGCCCGCCGAGGCCCTGCAGTTATACCACGCCGGCACGGACGACCTGCATGCGTCGGCGTATTTCGCGGCGACGAAGGTCCTGGCGCAGGCGGTCAGGATGGCGCCGAACTATAGCCTGGCGCATGCGCGGCTGGCGGAGGCGTGGGTGGAACTGGAGCTGCCTGAGAATGCTGGCGTGGAGATGCTGATTGCGCGCCGCGCAGGCACAGCGGGACTGTCGACGTTCGATCGTCTGCAGATCGATGCCATCGACCTCTCGATCACGCGGGAGTTCCCAGACGCCGCGGCAAAGTATCAGCAGATGCTCAAAATCGCCGGAACGGAAAAAGCCGACCTGTATGTGGATCTCGGCCGGACCTACGAAAAAGCCGAACAACGGGTGAAGGCGCAGGAAAGTTACGCGCTCGCGACCAAGGCTGATCCGCGAAACGCGGCGGCATGGCTGCATCTGGCGGCGCTTCATAGCCAGGCGCTCCAGTCGGCCCTGGCGCAAGAGGAATTTCGCCGCGCCGAGGAACTGTATCAGGTGATGAGCAACCTGGAAGGCTTGACCCAGGTATCGTATCAACGCAGCGTGGACGCGAACCGTCGCGAGCGGCTGGACGAGAATGCCGAGTACGCGCGCAAAATGCTCGAAACCGCGCAAGTCACCGGCAATATTCACCAGCAAATCCGCGCCCGGCTCCAGTTAGGAAGCAACGCGACTTTTACCGGCGACAGCGCGCTCGCCGAAAAGTATGCGCAGGAGGCAGTGGAAACTGCGCGATCGAACCACATTGAAAGCCTGGCCATCCGCGGGATTCTGATCCTCAGCAGCGCGTACCGGATCAAGCGGGACTATGCGAGCGCGGAAAAGTACTGCCGGGAGGCGCTGGCCTTGGCCCGACAGACTCAATCCAGCTGGCTCACGTCGGTCTCGTTACTAGCGCTCGCTGGCCTTCACGATGAACTGGGGCGTTCGGATGAGGCAGCGGTCGAGGCCCGGGAGGCTTTAGCGTTCTTCGAGCCGCAGCGTTACGCCCGCGAATCTCTGCAATGCCTCACACTGCTGGGCCGCTGGCAGCGCAAGCGTGGCGACCCGGCTGCCCTCGACTCGTTTCAGCGCACTCTGGAGATGGCGGAAAAACTACAGGATTCGCGCCAGGTGGCGCTCGCGCATGCGTCCATGGGGAGCGTGCTAGAAAAGCTGGAACGCCTGCCGGACGCCCTGCTCCATTACCAGCAGAGTTTTCAGCTCGCGACCACCCCGCAGCAGATCGGGTACGCTGCGCTGGAATGTGCGGGCACGCTTTGGATGCTGGGCCGGTACGACGAAGCAGGCGGGATGTTCGACCAGGCGGAGAAAAACTCGGCTAAATTCCCAACGCTGCGTCTGCAGATCGCGGGGTCGCGCGCGGAGATGCTCCTGAGCCAGCGGAAGTTCAGCCAGGCGGCGACGCTGAGCGCGCGCACGCTGTCAGAGTCCCCCGATCCGGAGGAGACGCTGGAGTTGACGCGCGTCCTGGGATTGGCACAGATCGGCGAAGGACGGAAGAACGGGCGTCGCACTTTGGAAGCGACATTGGCGATGGAGAAGTCCGGCAACATATCGGCGATTCGGGAGGCTCAACTGGCAGTGGCGGAGGCGCGCCTGGAAAACGGAGACGCGGCCGGCGCGTTGACGTTGATTCACAAGATCGAACCAATGGTGGAGAAGCTGCCACTTTCGCACTGGCAGGTTCTGGCGCTCGCGGCGCGCGCCGATCCCACTCACGCCCGGCCCTACGCCATGGCCGCACAGCAACAACTCGATGAGATCGCCCGCCAATGGGGCGCAACTGCTTTTCAACTTTACGTCGCGAGACCGGACCTGGAAGGTTTGGTGCGGGCTGTCTCGCGTCTAGCTCAAACCGAAAGAGGACCAAAAAAATGAACTGGTGGCGAAGGATGTCGAAGCTTCAGAAGGCCGCGACCGTGGCCGGAGTCTTGCTGGCGGCCAGCCTGGCCTTAATCGCGTTTTTTAAGGTTAAGGCCAGTAACGATCCGCCGATCATGGTGGGCGACGGCTCGGTCAAATTCCACTATGACATTTCCGGTGACATTGACGTTAACTCCCCGACCGAACTGGAGGTTGCGAAGCTTATCCACCACGTGAAAGGGATTACGGTCGCGGACTACCTTCCGAGCAACTATTCAGTACGAATCGACCTTAGCGGAAGGAAGTGGACGCTGGTCGGAGCCGGCGCGGCGAATGGCGCAACGATCGTGTTGGATCCTTTCGTGCTTTCAGATGGCGTGAAGGCCGTTTGTCCTTCTGCATGGGGCGGAGGCGGAACGGACTACACGTGCACATTGACTTCCAGCGGCCAGTTCACGCCCGCTCAGCTCACATTCACTGACAACAAGGGTTGCCCGTGCTGCACGGGCGGGAATCAGTATTGCGTCCTCACATGCCCGACCAAAACGTGTAGTGTCGCGCTCGAGTACAAGTAAGCATTCGTCGTGTGGGCGCTTCGTCACTGATGCAATCGGTGAAACACGTTACTAATGCGAGGCGTCCTCACGATGTTTTCGTGACAGCTTCCTGCGTATGTCCGGCCAAAACTCTTTCAAAATGTTCGACGACATATCGACTCCGATCTGAACACCGAGTTTCGACACCGCGTCACCGGTGGTCCGGTTGTCCGCATAATATGCAGTCGAGATCGCGACTGCGGTCGCGTTTCCGGCGATCTCGGAATAGTTGAACCCGGTTCGCCCTGAATCGTTATGCGTCCAAAAGATCTGCCCCATTGCATAACCGAGCCGCGACCACTTGCCGCCGGTGCCACGCCGGAAGTAGCGAGGGTCCTGATGCAGCAGCGTCGGATAAATCGCTTCCGTCATGTAATCCCCGATCACGTAATCCGCATATGACGTCGCAAAGTAGCGGCCATAGCCGGCAGCCCCTTGTCCGAAGGAACGATTTGAATTGGTCAGCTGGCCTTGCGCTCCGAAAAGCGCGCCCAACACCACCGTGCCGCGATCAAAGCTGTCCTTAGTAGCAATTTTGAATTTTTCCTTCGGCGACAACGGCACATACGGTACTGGGAGCGACGAGGTGCGGAAATTCGGGATTACGCCAAGGATGCGTTTAGTGTCGTCCGTCTGAGCCGACGTGAGGCTGCTGCAAGCGACGATGATCGCGGTAGCGAGGAGAGGCTTCATGTGGCACGGCTACATCCGTTCCTGTGACCAGAACAGACTTAAACAGTCAGATGTATCACGCGTTGCAAAGGGTTCACCTTTCTTGCGCCATGTATCATTGGCCTCGATGTATCTATTAACTATTTACATTTCAATCCGATGCGCAGGCTTGTGGAGATCGCATCAAAAGCGGAATGTCAACGACGCGCCGGCGTAGGAGGCTAGGCGCACGCCAACGATCCGCTCGGAAGCGTCCCCTTCGCCAGGCAATGCGAGAACTTCAGTCGTCTGACCGGTGTAGCCTCTGGCGAGTAGGAAATGGATTCCAGCATCGAGACGCCCGTTCAGAAACGGGCGCACCAGCGCACCGCGGAATTCCTTGACAGGGACGCCAACGAAGCCGTCGCCAAGCGGCTTCCGGCCGACCTCTTCGAACTCTCCGCGAGCTTTCAGGCGCCAGGGAAGCCGGTCAACCGTGCCGAGAACATCGAAGATGAACCGCGGCGCTTCGGGGAGCGGAGCTCCAGTCGAAAGATCCCGTGCGTCGGCTTTAGATAACGAAGCTTGCAACGTCCCGAGCCGAAATCGCCTCAGAGCGGAGATGGTTACGTATTGATTGCGGCTCGGGCCTTGAATGAACTGAAGGCCCGTGTCCGGATCGATCGTGGCTGGCGACTGCTCCTGAGTGACATGACCTGCTGTAACACGAAGATCCGTTCCCAGGATGGTTTTCGACATCACCACTTGATAGGAGTGAGCGCGGCTGACCGGCGTTCCGGTTTGCGTTGTGGTCCCGGTGCGAGGGTCGTTGGTGAAAAAAGTTTCGCCGAAGCTGAATGAAACCGAGGGAAGCGGAAGAGAATCGGGAGCGACGATGTTCACGGTCGCCTTCGGGGAATTGACACCCGCCCATCGATGAAAGGAGTTCGAAGGGGTCAGCAGATCGGTGTTGTCGAAGCCGATCTGATCGCGCCGCCAGCCGAGGTTATACCGCAGCCATGACACGATTCTGCCGCTGGCGGAAATGTAGGCACTCAGGTCATCGATCGTGACGTTGTTAGACGTGATCTTCTCGAAAGGCCCGTAGATACTGGGGTTGGCGGAGGCGTAATGATCCAGGTCGAGCCGCCTCGGCGCTTCGCGGACGTAGTCGAAGCCGGCGATGATCGTCAGCCCTTCGCTCAGTCTCTTCACGTAGTTTGCTTGCCCGCCGGCTCCGGTACGAAATTCGCTCTGTCGAATCAGGCCGTCGCCGAAATCTGAGAGCAGCGCTAGATTGTACGTTCGAAAGAAGCCGGACAAATGTAGTTCGCTGCCACTGCTCAAATGCCAGACGTCGTTCGCCGCGATGGCGCCCATGTGAGTCTGATCCTGCTGGCGCGGGTCGATGGTATCGTCGAGACCAGTGACGCCAATGGGAACCAATCCCGGGATTCGCGAGCTACCGTAGTAGCCGATGCCCAACAACGTCAACTGATGGGATCCGAGATCGAATACACGGAACCCATTTACCTTGTATTGCTGGCGGCGCTCGGGAGTTCGAAGAAATCCATCTCCGTAAGCGGCTTCTATGGCGATCCATGCGCGAGTCGCAGGGCCCGCCGGACTCCATCCCACGGCGACGTCGACGTCATGCCCGTCGCCCGCCACCGCGACGAAGGGTTCCAGACGGGACCGCAATCCGTATTTCACCGACAAATCCACCGAATGATTTCCTTCCAGAACATTGAAGGCTCCCCCGTCCGTCTGAACGCTTTCGATCGCGGCGGGGATGATCACGTTGGGATCGGCGTACCCGTTTCCATGCGCATTCGCGCTTAGATTGTTGGGAAGCAGATAAGATCCGACCTGAAAATACTGCGATATGGGCTCGCCGTGATCGCCGGGGACGCCAGGAGCGAAATACTGCGGCGCTTTGATTCCGCCTGAGGCGCTTTCAACGGGCAGTCCCGGGATCGACACCGGCGCTCCGGGACGGCCTGGATTCGCGTCGAGCATTTCCTCTCGAACGAAAACGCGCCGGGCTGGATCTGGATTTAACGGATCGGGACTGCTGGCGGCGGTCACGCTAACCGACTGCGTGAGTGCGGCCAGCCGCATGAAGGTCAGATCGAGGTTCACATCTCCCGCGATGTCGATCGCTTTCTGCACGGCGAGGAAGCCATCGAACTCGGCCGTTACTTTGCGTTCTCCGATTCCATCGAGATCCAAGCGATACGCGCCATCGTCTCCCGTCCTGCATTCGATTCCGCCGTCGATCCGGACTGTGGCGCCCGCGACGGGGTATCCGTCGGGGTCGCGCACAGTGCCGGTGATCACGGCGGCCTTCGCGCTTAAAACAAGAAGCAAGACGGAAACGAATAGGCGCATCAGAATTTCTCGGCAGACGCTTTTTCGGGCTGATTGACTGGTGGATTAAGGTGGCGGGCGATCACTCCCGCGTGCAACACGATCTTGGGATCCTTGACGCCGACATGAAGAGCCTTCTGGATCTGCGTATTCGCCGCTTCATAATCGCCGTTCGCCGCCAATGCCCATGCGTAGCAATCCAGAGTGTAGACGTCCTTGCGGCGCTGAACTTCGCGTTCGGCGATTTCGAGTGCCTTAGCGGGCCGATGCGCGTGATCGATGTAGTAGGCAATCAGCTCATGGTTGGAATTGTCCTCGATGTTACTCTCGGCCAGGGACTGGCGCTCGAATTCCGCAAACGCCTTCGAAGCCTGCTCCTGCTGACCGGCCAGTTCCATCGCTTCTGCCAGTGCGTACAGGTTTTCGGCATGCGAGGCGGCGTGGTAGCGCTTTTCGAGCAGGGTCACCGCGTCATTGAAACGCTTCTGCTCGATTCGTACTTGTGCCAAAGCTCCCAGAGCGTAGTGATAGTCGGGGAACACGGACAGCGCTCCATTGGCGTACATCTCCGCTTTGGAAAGATCGCCGATCACAAAATTGAGATGCGCCATTTGCGTCAGCAGCCAGGCCCGATCTTCGGTTTCGGAAAATGGCGTCGAGTCGTAGGCCATCTGCATCACTTCGAGCGCTCCCGGGAGATTTCCATGCAACTCGCGCAGGTACCCGGCGCGCGTCAGTCCTGGAATGTTTCCAGCCCGCAGATCGAGCATCCACTGTGCCGCTTTTACCGCGTCCTTATAGTTGCCGAGCTCGGCGTTCGCATCCGCCAGGTAGCCGTAGACGACCACGTCATCAGGCGTTTGGCGGTTGAGTTTAGTCGCGGTCTCCAGCGCCTTTGCGAACTCGTGGCGGCCCAACTGGAGCCACGCCTGCGTCTTGAGAGCTTCGTAATTATCCGGCGCGAGCGCGAAGGACTGCTTCAGCGTCTCTTCCGCCTTCGCATAATATTGGACATCGGACGTTTCCCGAGCGCGGCGTGCGTAGGCCATCGCCAGCGCGTTGTAGTACGGAGCATGATCCGGATGTTTGGCAATATCCGCCTGCGCCTTTTGCATGGCGATTTCGGCGGGTGTACCGGCTACCGCAAGGGCGGCCGCGAACAGAGCAGCAAGGATGGTTTTCATACAGTCTCCTTAGGAAGATTTCTTTGGGAAGGGGCAGGCCGTGGTCGAGCCTGCCCCGGTTGATTTACTTCACTGGGCAGACATTGCCAGGCGAGTTGGTACAACCGGCCTGACCAGGTCCCATGTGAACGCTGTCCCGACCGGAATAGGCGGGGCCGAGAAACGGGAACGTCGACAGGATCGGCGCACTCGAGACGTTCACGCCGTCGCCCAGCGGAGTGCCGTATTTGTTGGCATCGACGAGGATGCCGCCCAGCGCACGCAGAGCGATATCCAGGACATCGTCCTGCAGACGGCGTCCGTTCGGGAATCCGGCGGAATCGCCCGCGATGAATCCAAGGCGCTTCTGCGTTCCTACCGCGGCGGGAGGAATTGCGGTATTGAGGCGAAGCAGATCCGCGATGGGACCGGCGTCGTTCTTCCCGCATCCGGGGCAGATTGGAGCCGTGTAGATCACCAGCGGCAACAAATCCGTGCGAGGAGCGGGCGGCGTGGGAACGCCGATGCTGGCGAGAATATGCGGGACCAGCGGATCCAGGAAGAAATTGGTGAACTGCGCGTCGTTCACCGGCGCATCCATGCTGAAACGATCCTTTGATCCGGTTCCGATGACCCCTTCGTTGATCAGCGGATTTCCCATGCGCTGAATCTGCGCCCAACCGCCGGGTTCGGTCGCTTCGCCGAGCACGCTCACTCTGCGGCGCGAGGTGGTTCCCCAAGTCCCGATCACGGCTGCGGCATCGCCGGCGGAGTGCTTGTTGCCGTCGATAGTCAACATGCTGATGGGAACTTCCAGAACAATGCTATTTACGTTGAAACCGGCCACCGCATTGGGAGCATAGTTGTGCTGGTCGTCGGCGTCAATCGCCGCCGGCAAAATTCCGCCGCCCACACTCTGGCGGATATTCAGTGAGTCGAAAAAGGCGCCCAGGTCGATGAAGAACGGATCGGCGACCGTGCCGGCGAACACGCGAATGCCATTGAGCAGCGTGTATACACCTTGCTGACGCAGCGCGTCGTAGTTGGGCATGGTGCGCGGACCGACATTGGTCGGAACGGCGAACAGTGTCTGGCCGTTGTTGATCTGCTCGACGTGACCCTTCGACTGCATAAAGACTTCGTAGGTCTGCCGCTCGCTGAAACCCTCGGAGCCGGGGCCGTCGAGCGCAGTAATCGCAGGGATTCCCGCCAGATTGCCGACGAATCCGGTGAAGATGCCAGGACTGCGGATTTCGCTCTTGAAACGGAACTGGAAGACGATATCTTCCAAGCCGTCATGGTTGTTGTCGATTTTCATTTCATAAAGTACGTTCGGATCGAATGGAAAATAGTTCGGACCGTTGCTCGGCTCCAGCAGCGGATCGACATTAAGGACCAGAATGACGCGGTCGGGATGTTCGGGGCTGACAAAAGCGAACCAGTCCGTGATATCGGCTTTGTGATCGAGCGCCGTGATGGGCGCTTCGCGATGGCTGGCCGCGAATACCGGCGTGGGTTGAGCTGCAAGCGTGGCAAGCATCAGCGCCAGCGCAGATCGCAGCGGTGCGTGTCTGAGACTCATTAAATTCTCCTGTTTGTTTTTGAAGTTGACCTTCGATCTCTTCTACGCTTGCGTGCCAGCCGCTGGATTGCGTTTCTCAAGAAATTGCGCTCATGTCTGGCGTTTTTTATGACCGATTCAAATCGTGGGGACCATTGGTAGATACGAGCGGGATAAACTCGCTAAGCGCCGAACAATGACGGTTGGCCAACGATGACACGTTTGGGGGGACCTGACGCCTCTGCGCACGTCTCTAAGGGTGTGCTGATCCAGAGCCGAATCTACACTTAGTACCTACTCACCCTTTACCCCGGTGCCGATTCAACCCTATCGACGGTGCTAACCGACGAAGGAAGAGATCCTTGCGGTCCGAGGCGGCCAGGGGGTGCTGATGCGGATTAAACAGGTTATTTCGCGTATCTTTTGGACAGCCACGATTCTCGTCCCAGTGTGCTGCGTCGCGCAAACGTCCAGTCCTCCGCCCAAAACCGCGAGCACTAAAAAGGCCGCAGATCCTTTTCTCACGGGGCCTCCGTTTACCTTCGAACAAATCCTTCGTTTGATCCATCAAAGTACGATTCCTGTGCGCCGGCGCAAGGATGCGATCCAGCAGCGTGGATTAGCTTTCCTGCTGTCATCCGAAGGTGTCGATAAGCTCAAAGCCGCTGGAACGTCGGACGAGTTGCTTGAAGCGATCAAGAGCAAGGCGATTGCGGCGAGCGCCTATTGCCCAGTTTCCCCGCCTCCCCCGCAGGCGCCGCCAACCCCGCCATTGTCGAAGCGTCCGCCCGAAGGCCGGCTTGCCATCCGATGTGCCCCTGGCGAATGCGAGATCAGCCTCAACAACATTCCGCGAGGATCGACGCACGACGGCCTACTGGAAGTTGCCGAACTGCCGGTTGGCCAATGGACCATCGCCTTCAAGAAGAGCGGCTATTTGGATCGTCAGGCCGGCGTCGCTGTGGAGCCAGATGGGACCGCATCGATCTCGGAAGTCTTAAGTCCCAATCGTGCGACTCAAGAAGCGCTGGGAGCCGAGCTTTTTCAAAAAGTCGTCCAGGCCATCGGACTTCAAGATGCAGCAAGAGAGCAGCTCGCGGTCGAAGCCGCTGGGACCACCACCACCTGGACAAGCGAGGGCCGCAGCGTCCGGCTGCTGCTGTGGATGCGCAACCAGCCCGAGCGGGCCTTATTTCAGATCAAGGCAGGCCGCAGCCTTCGTGAAGTCGCGTTCAACGGCACTCAATATACGACCAGCAAGAGGCTGAAAGCTCAGGATGCCCTCCAACTCGCTACTGATGCTGGTTTGATCCGTGACAATCAGCTTTCGGCTCTGATTGCAAGGCTTCGTAGTTCACAATTCAAGATGTTGGCAGACCATGACACTCCTGCTCCAGGCGAGCGCCTAGGGCTGATTGCGGAGGGAGGCGCCGAAAAGATTACACTCACTTTGGGCGACGATCTGCTCCCCTATGAGATTCAGATGGTGACGGCAACCGGAGCCGCCTCCAGAATCGTCAGCTACACCGACTATTCGAAATTCGAAGGCATTAGCTATCCGAGGAGCATGCAAATCAAGCCGGAAGGATCGAAGAATAGTCTTGATGTTCATTTCGATAACGTCAGGATAAACTCGACGGTCAATGCGAGCGACTACAAGCTCAAGCGAGCGCTAATCGCCGGTTTCAAAGATTGAGCCGGAATTCAGAAATCCAACTGATCGATGTTGGCCTTGTTAATGATCAGTGGATCGCCCAGAATGATCTCATTGCCTCGGATCTGAAGCATTCCCAGACGTCCCGCGCGGACTGATGCCGCGCCCGGCTGCAATTTGTTCTGCGCGGCTAGAACACTCGAGTACGCCGTGAGGTATCCCAGGTCACGGGTGCTCCACAGCACCACGGTTTGCACGACGTCCTGATGGACATAGGGTTTACAGATGCTCGGTAAAGATAGGCCGATGACGAACACGTCCTTCCGAGCAGCCTGACGAACCGCTTCGCCCGACCCAGGAACCGCCGGCGCGGAGATCGCCACGATGAGTTTCACCTGGGGATAGACCTTGAGGATGGTTTGTGTTTCGGCGAATGCTTTGTCCCGATCGTCATCGCTCGGCCGGATCGCTGCCAGGGTCAGCCCAGGATATCGATCCGCGATTCTTTTCTTGATAAATGCAATCCATTCGTTTTGATTCGCCGCACTCAGCGCGCCAGTAATGATCGCGAACTGGCCGCGTCCATTAAGGAGCCGTGAAGCTTCCGCTGTGAGCGTATTTGCGATCCCTTCCGGTGTCGCCTGGTTCACGAAGAAGTCGCGCGCGTCGGGCTCGGCGTCGGCATCCCAGGTGAGCACTTTGATCCCGTGCTGACGCGCCTTGCGAAGCACAGTGGAGATTCCAGCCTTGTTCTCGACCGCCACGGCGATCGCGTCCACCCGGCGCGTAATCCAGTTCTCGACCAGCTCATTTTGTTTGGCCGCGTCCAGGCTGGTGGGGCCATCCCAGATCAAATCGACGCCGAGCTCTTTCGCGGCTTCCTCGGCTCCTGCTCGCGCGCTCACAAAATATGGATCGCCCTTGGCCTTCGGCATCACCGCGATGGTCAGGCGATGCGGTGAGCTGGCGCCCGCGTTCGCGGTAAAACCAACCTGGGAACGGACCAGCCATACATTCGTCCCCGCCACGATCAGCGCGCCCACCAGAACCGCGCCGCACAATACCGCGACTTGACTGTTCTTCACTTCGTTCCTTTCGTCAAGGAATTTCCGCGCCTGAGGAGTCCGGCGCATTCGGTCGAGTCCGATGATAGCCACCAGCAGCACGCCTGTCAAAACACCCGTCAGTTCCGAAGGCAGCGCGGCGAGATGCAAGCCATTTTGCAGTACGGACAGGAAGAACAGCCCGCACAGTGTACCCCACAGCGTTCCGCGTCCCCCGAATACGGAAGTCCCCCCTAGAACCGCTGCCGTGATGGCGTCCAACTCGTATCCGGTCCCTGTGTCTGCCCGCGCCTGACCCAGGTGCGCCACATAAATTACTGCTGCCAAGCTCGAGATGATTCCTGACAGTACGTAGACCAAACCAATTCGTTGAGCCACCGGAAGGCCCGCGTAGCGCGCCCCGGATGCTGAGAATCCGATTGCATACAAAGCCCGGCCAATCACGGATCGATGCAGTAACACGAAATATCCCAGGATTACAGGAATGAAAATCAGCAATTGAACGGGAATCATTCCTTCCAGGTATCCTTGTCCGAGGAACAGAAACCGGGAAGGGAAGCCTGTGTAGTTTACCGCTCCATGCGTGATGCCTTCCGCAATTCCACGAAACAGGGAAAACGATCCAAGCGTGACCACCAGCGGCGGGATCTTCAGCCGTGCGATCAGCACCGCATTCAGGAATCCTCCCGCGCACCCGATCAGCAAAGCCGTGAATACGGCCATGAACACTGGGAAGTGGCCATCTCGCCAGACCGCTCCGAACGCTACGGCAGCCAACCCCATCATGGAGCCTACGGAAAGATCGATCCCGCCCGCGATCATCACCGGCGTCAGAGCGACCGCGATCAAACCGAGCTCCACGCTGAACCGCGTCACTTCGAAAAAGTTCGCGGCCGTAAAGAAGTTTTGCGCGACGATGGAAAACACAGCGATTTCGGCGAGCAATGCCAGCACAAGAGGCCACTCGCCATTCGAAAAGAAGCGTCTACGCTTGGCTGACAAGACGCTCTCCACGTTCGACACGCCTCACCTGCGATCGCAGCGCATCAATCACGATTGCGGTGAGAATGATTCCGCCCTGAATCGCTTTCTCCCAATACGCGTTGACACCGAGGAAGGTGAGGGCGGGTCCAATCGCTCCCATCAGCGTTACGCCAAGGACGGTTCCCAGGATGGTGCCCGACCCTCCAGTCACCGCGGCTCCACCTACCACTACCGATGCAATCACTTTCATCTCCAGGCCGAGGCCGGTGTTGCTGGGAATCTGATTGAATCGGACTGAAGTCAGCGCCGCCGCTACGCCTGTCAGTGCGCCAAGGGCGGTGAACACCGAAAATTTCACGAGCCGTGTTCGTATTCCAAGGAGCCGCGCCGCTTCTTCATTGGAACCCGTCGCGTAGATGGCTCGCCCAGCCGCAAGATTTTTCAGCCCCCATGCGATCACTGCGGTGAGGCTAGAGACGACCAGTAGCATCATGGCCGGATACGACGATTGCGACCATCCCATCCACTGAAAATCGGCGGGGAGGTCCGCGATCCAAGCGCCCTGCGTGGCCCACCGCAAGCCATCGCGCAAAGCAACCATTGCGGCGAGCGTGGCGACGATCGAAGGGACGCCAAGACGCGCAACCAGCGTTCCGTTGATCGCTCCGAGCGCAGCGCCGGCGAGGCAGGCAGAGACTGCGGCAATCCAGGGCGGCAGTCCCGATTTCGCGGCCACTCCGGCTGCGATGCTCGCAATTGCGAACACGGATCCTACGGAAATGTCTATCTCACCGCTGAGAATCACCAAGGTCATTCCGAGTGCGACGATCAGCACCGGGCCGTTGGTCAAGAAGAGGTCGGTGAGATTGCCACGCGAAAAATATTGAGGAACGGTCAGACCCAATACAGCGAACAGAACCAGAATTGCCCCGGCCACCGAAATCTCGCGACTGTGCTGCATTTATTGAATTCCTAGCGCCAGCGACAGGATCTTTTGCTGCGTGGCTTCTTCGCGCGACAGAATTCCGGCAATCGTGCCGGCGCGCATCACCGCGATGCGATCGCTCATTCCCAGAATTTCCGGAAGTTCGGAAGAGATCATTAGAATCGCGACGCCTTGGTCCGCCAGATCCATCATCAGGCTGTGAATCTCGGATTTCGAGCCGACGTCCACACCTTGCGTGGGCTCATCCAAGATCAGGATTTTCGGGCCGGTCGCAAGCCAGCGTGCCAGCGCCACCTTTTGCTGATTCCCGCCGGACAGAGCGCCCGCGTTAACGTATGGAGACGGCGTCTTGATGCGCAACTGGCCAATGTACCGCTCGGCGACTTCGCGTTCCTGGCGATGGCGAATCCAACCAAAGCGCGAAACACGATCCAAGCTCGCGAGGCTCGCGTTTGCGAAGATCGGCATGTCGAGTACGATTCCATGCCGACGCCGATCTTCGGGTACATAACCGATCCCTTGCTCAATGGCGATCCGCGGCGACGTTATTCGGATGGGCCCGTCCGATACCCGGATTTCGCCTGATTCCGCGGGCGACAAACCGAAAATCGTTTCGGCGAGTTGGGTGCGGCCGGACCCGACCAAACCTGCCAGGCCCACGATCTCGCCGCGCCGGACGGAGATCGACACATCGTGAACGCCCGCTGCCTTGCAGGAAACATTGCGCAGCTCGAGGGCAGTCTCACCGATCGCAAACGTGCGCTTTGGAAAGATGGAAGCGATGGGGCGACCCACCATCATCTCAATCAACGACGCTCGATCGATTTCGTGAATGCCAAATGTACCGATGACTTCTCCGTCGCGTAGAACCGTCACGCGATCGGCGATGGCGGAAATTTCCTCCAGGCGGTGAGAGATGTAGATTATTCCTACGCCTTGCGTGCGCAACGTGCGGATCACCTGGAACAGTCGTTCCACCTCGCGCTCGGTAAGTGAAGCGGTGGGCTCGTCCATGATCAGGATCTTCGCTTCGGACCCGATCGCTTTTGCGATTTCGACCATCTGCTGCTCGGGCATACTGAGCGTGTTCACGATCCGGTCAGGGTTGATGCTCGCTCCCGCGCGTTCGAGCAGTTCCTCAGCCCGTCCGCGGAGAGCTTTCCAACGAACACGCTTCCACGGGCCGCCGGTTTCGAGCGCCAGAGCGATATTTTCAGTGACGCTTAAATCCGGAAAGAGCGACGGTTGCTGGTAAATTGCCGCGATCCCGAGCGAGCGGGCGACCGCCGGCGAACTGCGGGCAACCGGCTGGCCGAGAACCGTCAGAGTGCCCTGATCGAGTTCCACCGCGCCGGTAATGATTTTGATGAGTGTGGACTTCCCGGCGCCATTTTCGCCGACCAATGCATGCACCTCTCCCGGCCGTAGGTCGAACGAAACACCCCGGAGAGCTTCAACTCCGGCGAACGCTTTGCGAATAGACTTTGCTTCGAGCAATACAGCAGACATAGCTTACGAACAGCAGCAGTTTACCGCAGAACGCGTCGGGCAATGGGTCTTAGAAATCGCAATATTGTTGAAACCTGGTCACTTCCGCATTCCACGACTCGGTGTCATCCGGCTCGTAAACCTCGGTTGGGAAGGAGCGGTCGATCAGTGCGCGGACTTCCGTGAGCGAACCGATTTCGCCGGTGGCGACCATTTGGACCCCAAGATTTCCGAGAGCAGATGCTTCAGACGGTCCGGCGATAACATGTTTTCCAGTGGCATTCGCGGTGAATTGATTTAACAAACCGTTTTTCGATCCGCCGCCGATCACTCGAATGGATTCGATGCGCCGTCCGGTGAGGCTTTCCAGGTTTTGAATCACGAGCCGATATTTCAGAGCGAGCCCTTCCAGGATCGTGCGCACGTATGCGCCCGGCGAATCCGGCGTAGGCTGGTCCGTTTTTGTGCAGAATCGATCCACGGCGGTCAGCATGTCCGCCGGATTTAAGAACGAAAGGTGATCGGGATCGACAAGGTGCTGGAAAGCCGGAGCGCGTCTGGCGGCGTCGATCAACTCGGCATAGCTGAAGTCTTGACCCTGCGCGGTCCAGGTATTGCGGCAGCCCTGCAACATCCACAGGCCCATCACGTTCTTCAGCAGTCTGGTGGTTCCCGCGACGCCGCCTTCGTTGGTGAAATTCAATCGCATCGCTTCAGGCGAGATGACCGGAGCGTCCATCTCCATCCCAACTAGCGACCAGGTTCCCGAACTCAGGAACGCCGTATCTCCCGTCGCGGAAATCGCCGCGACGGCCGAAGCGGTATCGTGCGACGCTGGAGCCACCGTAACCGCGCCTTTGAGCAGATGCGGGAATGCGTCGCCGATAATCGATCCCGGCTCGACCATTCGCGCTGGCAGTTGCGCCGGAAGGCCGAGTTGTTCCAGCAGCTGTGTCGCCCAGGATCGGGTCATCGGATTGGCGAACTGAGTGGTGCTCGCAGCAGTGTACTCGCACACGGCCTTCCCGCTCAGCCAGTAATGAAACAAGTCCGGAATCATGATCATCCGGCGCGCCGCGGAGAGCAGATCCGGAGTGTCGCGCTTAGCGGCATACAACTGATACAGCGTGTTGAGCGGCATGAACTGCGCGCCGGTTTCACGATAGATCTCTTCTTTCGAAATGAGCTTCAGGACTTCATCCATTGCGCTCACGTTGCGGGGATCGCGATAATGACACGGATTCTGAAGCAGCTCTCCAGTCTCCCCGAGCAATGCGTAATCGACACCCCAGCCGTCCACACCGATGCTTGCAATGTCCGGCAGCCCTGTTGAGGAGACGGCCTTCAATACCTCAGACCACAAGCCCGGCACATCCCAGTGAGTTGTTGTGCCCTGAACGATGGGATGATTTGCAAACCGATGAATTTCGCGGACACACAGTATATCCGCCTGGCGATAGCCGAGAAAAACGCGCCCACTTTCCGCGCCTAAGTCGACGGCGAGATGCGCCTTCATCCCCGCAGCACCGGTTCCCAACGGCCCGACTTCGCCGATTTCAAGACGGCATCGGTCACCTGATCCGTTGCGAGAGCTTCACGAAAAGTCGGCGAGGCCTTCGCGCCACTTGCCAGAGCTTCCAGGAAATCGGCGACCTGGTGGATAAACGTATGCTCGTATCCGATCTGCAATCCCGGAACCCACCAGCGCTTCATGTACGGATGCTCGCTGTCGGTGATGTGGACGCTCCTCCATCCGCGCAAACGTCCTTCATCGCGATGATCGAACCATTGGAGGCGGTGAAGATCGTGAAGATCCCAGATCGCGGAAGCGTGTTCCCCATTGATCTCGAGTGTATATAGCGCCTTGTGCCCGCGCGCATATCGCGTGGCCTCAAACGTGGCCAGCGATCCATTCTCAAAGCGGCCGAGGAAGGCGCTCGCGTCGTCGATCCCCACCGGTTCAATTTTTCCGGTCAGGTTGTGCTTGCGCCTGGTAATAAACGTTTCCGTCATGGCCGTCAGTGTTGAAATGGGACCGTTCAGCCACAGCGCGGTATCGATGTTGTGCGACAGCAGGTCACCGGTCACGCCGCTCCCGGCCACCGCAACATCCAGGCGCCACAATCCTTCGCCGCCTTGCGGAAGATCCTCCGAGATGGTCCAGTCCTGAAGAAATTTGGCGCGATAGTGAAAAATCTTGCCCAGCCGGCCCGCGTCGATCAAGTCTTTCAGCAGCATCACGGCAGGTACGCGACGGTAGTTGTACCACACCATGTTCGGAACTTTGGCGGACTCGACGGCGTCCACCATCGCCTTGCCCTCTTCCACGTTCCGGGCGAGCGGCTTCTCGCACATCACCATCTTCCCGGCCGCGGCCGCGGCGATCGCGATTGCGGCATGCGTATCGTTCGGGCTGGCAATATCGATCAGGTCGATATCTTTGCGATCGACCAGCTTCCGCCAATCGGACTCGACGGACTGGTAGGCCCAGTTGTCCGCGAATTGTTTGGCGCGGTCCGCATTTCGCGCGCAAACGGCTTTAAGAACCGGCTGATACTGGAGATCGAAAAAACGGCCGGCCTGCAAGAACGCGTTCGAATGCGTGCGGCCCATGAATCCGTAGCCGACCATTCCTATATTCAGAGGTTTCCTGGTCATTCGTTCCAGCCATGCGCATTGCGAACCGCGATCATGGTGCCAAGTACACCGCGCCACGTTTCCGGCTTCATCATGGTTGCATTCGAAAACATGCATCCGTCCCAGCACATGTGCTCGATCGCACGGGTCAGATGACCATGTTCGTCGCGCAGCCACGTTCCGGCGGCGCGCACGATGTCGAGTTTTCCGTTGGGATCGTCCGGTAGGCAATGGCGACCGGTCTTGTCGTGCGATCCCGAGCCCTTCACGGTCGCGTCGTTCTGCGCGACATGGAAATCGATCATCCAAGGCCGTAATACGCGAGTCATCTCGCCGAGCGCGTCTTGGAGGAATTGTTGGTTCGACCAGTCGTAGTTCTCAGGCAAGATGCGATCCTCGGGCGCGTTGTAACCCAGAGTGTAAAGCAGCGTGTGGGCCATGTCAGCTTGAAAGCCGAGCGTCTTCGGCCGGTCGACCATCTCCAAAAGCTCAGCCATGCGCTTCCAACTGTGCATGCCTCCCCAGCAAATCTCTCCTTCGGCCGCCAGCCGCTCGCCATAGTCGTCGGCAACAGAACACGCTTCCCGAAACGTTTCCGCGATGCGTTTGGAATTTGCCGAGGGATCCTTCGCCCAGTCCACTGGACTACAGGCAGAATCGATGCGCCCGATGCCGTACTTGCGAATGCCCAGATCGCGAAGCTGCTTTCCGATCGCGCATGCTTTTCTGACCTGAGTGATGAAATTCTTACGGTCTTGCGCTGACCCCATGGCCGAACCGCCGCCGGTTGCCTGCCAGACAGGCGCGACCAGGGATCCGACCACGAGTCCTCGCTTGTCGATGTTGTCCGCCAGCCGCCGAATGTCGTCCGGCGATGAATCGATATCGGTGTGAGGCGACGCTAGAAACAGATCCACGCCGTCGAACTTGATTCCGTCGACTTCCGCTGCTTGCGTCAGATCGAGCATCGTGTCGAGATCGATCGGCGGCTCGGAATCCGGTCCCTTACCGACCAAGCCGGGCCACATGGCGTTATGCAACTTTGGGAACTGGTTCATTTTCGTAGAGATTCCGCGTCAGGATTGCCCGGACCGAAGTGTTTCAGGATCACCAACGGATCTGAATCGCTTGCATTGTGGATGCGCACGCCCTGCTTTGCGGCATCGGCGGTGACGAATAGCTCGTCTTCGGTCATCTGGCCGAAGCGGATCATGGTTGGAGCCGAGATCTGATGCTTCCCGAACGTTCCGTGGCCCTGCGTGATGATCAATCCGTAGGCCGCGCCGTCTTGGATGACCAACGTCCGCCCTGGTAGCACCGACAATTCCTTAGCGGAATACCACGCGGTCCCGTAGCTGACCCAATTCTCGCGATAGCCGGCGCTTTCCATTTGCGGCACCGGACAAACCGGCTTGGGGAAAACTTTGTTGGACTTGCCGAACTCGGGATTCACGTTCGCGTCCCAGTCGAGCATGCTGATCAGGTACTCGTGATCGTGATGATGCTCGGGCGGAACGTCCTTGATCATCAGGCTCCAGTCCACAATTCGTCCTTCTACCAGCGACTGAAACATCGCGAACACGTCGCTGTTCACTTGCGGCTCGTAAGTGACTAGGGAGCCCGGCGCGTGCAGAATTCCAGGGTTAATCTGCCAGCCTGCACCGACTTCGAGCCGGTAAGCGCGCGAATGATTCAGAATCCCGTTATCGCCCTTGTTCCAATTCTCCAGACAGCGGTGAATGTCGGCTTTGGTGGTGCCTGGTTCGAGCCCCATGAAGGTGTGCGGAAAATTGTTGTCAATCTGGTTGTACTGCGGCGGGAAATAATATGCCTCGGGCTTACCTTTCTGGCCGACCTTCTTTGCGAACTCGTCACTCTGATGCATGTGATGCGGGATAGGTCCCATGTTGTCGAAAAATTTGCACAGGACATTCCATCCACCTTCGCGCTGGATGACGTCGGAACCCAGCAGGTCATCTCCCGCGGCCTCGACGGCATCCTTAAGCAGAAATGTCTTACCGTTCGATTCGTGAACATGGCTCAGACCCTCGAACTCGGTGGTCAGAGGACCGTTCGAAGCCTTTGTTGTCGATGAGAACCAGCGCTCGTTGATTCCGCCCCGCTCTCCTCCGAAGGCGTACAGGTCGGCGGGATGGAGCCTCAGCCTGCGTCCTGGGATCATGAACGAGCGGGGAACCCAGCACGGTTCTAATCTCAGAATCCCCGCTCCTGCCGCGATGGCTTCCCGAACGCGTGATCGATCGAGCATTGAGTCTGCCTTTCCGCAAAGCACGTATTATAGTGGAACCGCGTAGAAACCATGAACGCCAGCGCTGAAGAACAAATCTGGGCGGCTTTGGATCGCTTCCGCATCGAACTGCCCTCCTGGGGTTTCGCAAATACGGGCACACGGTTTGGGAAATATCTTCAACCCGCTGCGGCCACTACGATCGAGGAGAAGTTGAGCGATGCCGGTCTGATTCATGCGCTGACCGGCGTGTGTCCAAGCGTCGCCGTGCACGTGCAATGGGACTTTCCGGAGGGAGCCAAACAGGCCGAATCCATCCGCGCGATCGCGGCGACTCACGGCGTCGTCATCGGAGCCATCCATCCAAACTTGTTTCAGGACCAGGATTACAAGTACGGATCGTTCGGAAATCCGGATGAACGTATTCGCCAGAAGGCTCTCGAACATTGCTTGGACAGCTTGGCAATCGCCCGCATGACCGGCTCCCGTGACCTTTCTCTGTGGTTTGCCGACGGATCGAATTACCCGGGCACGGCCAACATCCGGCAGCGCAAGATGTGGTTCGAGCAGTATCTTGCGGCTTTGCATGCAAGGCTCGACCGCGATCAGCGTATGCTGATCGAGTACAAACCCTTCGAGCCAGCCTTCTACCACACGGATATCGCGGACTGGGGGATGGCGCTGCATCTGGCGCGAGCGGCCGGTCCACAAGCGAAGGTATTGGTGGACACGGGACATCATTACTCGACGCAGAATATCGAACAGATCGTGGCGTGGCTTCTATCGGAAGGAATGCTTGGCGGATTTCACTTCAATGACCGGCGGTATGCCGATGACGACCTCACCATAGGCTCCATCGATCCCTACCAGGTTTTCCGAATTTTCCACGAGATTCGCTTTTTCGAGTGGCAAACGGGATCGAGCGCGGACCTCAGCTACACGGTCGATCAGAGCCACAATCTGAAGGGCAAAATCGAAGCCATGATCCAGACGGTGACCATGGCTCAGCAGCTTTTCTCAAAGTCCACGTTAGTCGACCTCGCCGCACTCGCTGCCGCGCAGGCTCCTGTGGATCTGATGCGCGCCGAATCCTGCCTTCAGGACGCGTTTGCCACGGACGTGCGACCCATAATCCGTGAATGGCGCACTGCCAGAGGCTTGCCAGTGGACCCGATGGAGGCGTTTCGCGCGAGCGGCTACCTGGAGCGGATCACTAAAGAGCGGGCCGCGAAAAATGCCGAAGGCAGCTCGGCCTATGCGTGAGCCAATCAGCGTGCGTCGAGTGCCCACGGCCAATTTCGCGAAGCGGCAAAACTGGGATTTTTGATGAACCGTGTCTTTTCTCCATCGTTAGTTGTCTGCACCCAACTTCTCAATACGATCGATCACCAGAACCGGCATGGCGTGCTTTTGCCCGCCCTCGAGGTGCAAACCGAGTTGTTTTTCCACCGCGTCCAAAAACGTTATGCCACCACTTGGGTCCGAAGGGCCCTCTGTCTGGCCCGGTTGTGCCGGCCGGCCTCCGGAACTGACCGCTCCTCTGGGAGTCCACGTGATCGCGAAATCATATCCGCCCTTCAGACCCGTCATGTCGACTGCAGGGTGGTCGACGTAGGCGGGCGCGATTTGGTGCATCACGCCGGCCAACTGATCCATCGTCGTGTTCTGGCACGAGTACGTGATCGCGGGCAGGGCAGCCGCGCCGGTCCCCGTCTCTCCCGCGCTCCGCGTGCAACTTGAACGGATCGAGGGATCCGCTTCCTTGAGCTTGGCGCCGCGCTTTCCCACCGTAAGCGTCCAGACCTTGATGGGCTGGTCCTCAGTGTGGACGGTCATGTTGAAGCGCTCGATAAGCAGGGCACGCAGCATCACCTTCAGATCCTCGAATGGCGGCGGCTTCTCTCCCGGCAGGATCTCAGTCTTCGCGATAATATCGTAAGCCTCTGTCTCAGCCCACTTGGGAAGACCCACGATCCGGTCGCCTTCGAAATCGAAATTCCACGCCACCGAGATCATATCCTTCAGGGGAACGTTTTCAACTTCAATACGGCCGCCCGGTTTGGGTTGGATTCGTCTGTTCTGCGAGCCGGATTTATTCACCTTAATCGTGGCCGCTTCAAATTCCGTCGTGACCTCCGGCAGCTTCTTTGACACGTCGGGATCGTTCGGCGTCGGGGTGCGCTCTACGCTGTCGACCACCACTACGGGCACCGCGCGCTTTGTCGCTTCGAGATTTAGCCCGAGTTGTTTGTCGACGGCCTCGAAGATCGTGACATTGGCGACCGAATCTCCCGCGTCATTGGTCTTAGGGGCCTGTCGCGCGCTCCATTTTACGGTGAGGGTGTAGGCGCCTTTCAACCCGGTGTAGTCGATCACCTGATTGTGAATATAGCCTCCGGCCATCTGGCGAAGTTGCTTCGCAAAGTCCGGCATCGTCATGCTCGGACAGGTGACTGTGATCATCTGTGGCGGTCCCGGGGCGAAATCCGGCTTGCAGTCGGTGTGGCCAGTAGCGCCGGATTCCTGGAATTGCACTCCGCGTTTTCCAACCGTCAGGGCGTATATGGCCAACTGCTTTTCTCCGTTGTGAACCACGACCTTGAAGCGTTCGGTCAACAACGCGCGGAGCATCAGCGCTCGCTCGGCCTCACTGGATTTCGGCGGTGCCTTGGCGATCACGTCGAAGCGATCCGTATCCAGCCAGGGCGGCCCTCCACTGACGCTTTCGCCGTCGATGTTCCAGGCGGTCTTGATGAGATCCACCAGGGTTGCATTGCGCACCTGATAGCGGCCGCTGGGAAGGAATCCGATGTCCAGGAACTGAACCGCCGAGGCGGGACTGGCGTGGACGTCCGCAACATCAAATGCGGGCGTGGCGATGCTGGTCTGAGCGGGCGCCAAACCAGATACAAAAGCAACCACTCCGAGCGCTCCGAGTGCCCCTTTCATATCAACCTCCTGCAGGCTGTTAGAACCGCGGGCGATGTCAGCCGGCTTTTCAGCCGCCGACACAAAACCTAAACACGAGCGAGAAACACATCGATTGTCCCATGTTCGCGTGGTGTTGGGACTGCCATGGAGACACGGCACGCTCTATAAGACGTGCAGCGAGTCACAATGTCTTGGACTGAAAGTGTCCCGCTCGCCGGCCTCGTTCCCGGCGATCGTGCGTTTTAGCGACGTCATTTCAGAAGTATTCAGGTTGTTTCAGATCCAGTTCAGGACTTCCCGGGTGTCACGCGGGTATCGTACGACCAATGCGATTCAAGCAGGTTCTCAGGCGGCTCACCCGCGCGCCAATGTTCACCATCGTTACGGCCGTAACCCTGGCAGTGGGGATCGGGGCCAGCGGCGCGATTTTCAGTGTGATCAACGGCGTTCTCCTGAAGCCGCTCCCTTATCCGCACCCCGACGAGCTGATCGATTTGACGCACGCCGCTCCCGGCGTCAACCTGCCGGAGACCGACATCGCGCCGTTTCTGTATTTCACGTACCGGGACCAGGGGCGATCGTTTCAAAGCATCGGGTTGTACCGGTGGACTTCGCGGAGCGTGACCGGGCTGGCCGAGCCGGAACAGGCCCAGGCGCTGGATGTGACCGCCGATGTGCTGCCGATGCTCGGCGTGCAGCCGGCGCTGGGGCGCTGGTTTTCGGCAAAGGACGACTCACCCGGCAGCCCGCTCACCACGATCCTGATGCCGGGATGGTGGCATGCACGATTCGGCGGCGACCGTTCCGTGATCGGGCGGCAAATCCTGGTGGACGGCATTTCGCGCGAAGTGATTGGCGTCATGCCCGCGAATTTTCATTTTCTCGATCGCGAGGCGGCGTTCCTGCTGCCTTTACAGGTCGATCGCAACAAGGCGGTTCTCGGGCAATTCAATTACCCGGGAATCGCGCGGCTGAAACCCGGCGTAACCATCCAGCAGGCTAGCGCCGACGTCGCGCGGATGATTCCGATTGCGATGCACAGGTTCCCTCCACAGGCGGGCCTGACGTTGAAGGACTTTGAAGACGTGCGGCTGGCTCCGAAGCTGCAGTCGCTGCGGCAACTTCTCATCGGCGATATCGCCAAGACGCTGTGGGTGCTGATGGGGACCATCGGAATCGTCCTGCTGATCGCGTGCGCCAACGTTGCGAACCTGCTGCTGGTGCGCGCCGAAGGACGGCAACAGGAACTGGCGGTTCGTGCGGCACTGGGCGCGGAGTGGCGCGATATCGCGAGGGAACTGCTGATGGAAAGCGTCGCGCTGGGACTGCTTGGGGGCATAGTTGGATTGGGGCTCGCCTATGGAGCGGTTCGAGCGCTGATTGCCATGGCTCCGAAGAACCTTCCGAGGTTGAGCGAAATTTCCATCGATCCCCTGGTGATGCTGTTCACGCTTGCGACCGCACTGCTTACTGGACTGGTGTTCGGAACGATTCCCGTGATCAAATATGCCCGGCCGCGAATCGCCGGTGCGCTGCGGGGCAGCGGACGCGGAGCGAGCCCGAGCCGGGAGCGGCACCGCGCGCGTGGCGTTCTGGTGGTGATTCAGGTGGGGCTGGCGCTGGTGCTGCTCATCGGCTCGGGATTGATGATCCGGACATTTCAGGCGCTCCGCCGCGTCGATCCAGGATTCGATCCGAAGGGCGCTCTGACTCTGCGCCTTTCCATTCCGGCCTCGCAAGTCAAGGATCCTACGGCGGTGGTTCAGTTGGAGCAGGGGATTCTCGACAAAATGCGAGCGATTCCCGGAGTGACTGCAGTGGGAATCACCAGCGTCATTCCAGGCGAGGCGAGCGGGTCCGACCAAGTGTATGCCCGCGACAAAACGTACAGCGCCGTGCCGCCGCTGCGGTGGTACAAGCATGTCTCGCCAGGACTACTGGGGGCTATGGGCAACCGGCTGATCGCGGGCCGCGAATTCACGTGGGCCGATACCTACGAGCATCGTCCGGTGGCGATGGTTTCCGAAAATCTTGCGCGCGAGCTGTGGCAGGACCCGCAACTCGCGATCGGCAAACAAATCCGCGAGAACCTCAAGAATCCCTGGCGCGAAGTGATCGGCGTGGTGAACGACGAGCGCGACGACGGCGTGCAGGTAAAGGCTCCGGCGATCGCCTACTATCCGCTCTTGATGAACGACTTCCAGGTGAATCCGATTGCGGTGCGGCGCGTGGGCTGGTATGTGGTGCGAAGCCCGCGCGCGGGATCGCAAGGATTGCTGGCGGACGTGCAGCAGGCCGTCTGGTCGATGAATCCGAATCTGCCGCTCGCCGGCGTGCGTACGCTTCAGGAGGTTTACGACAAATCCATGGCGCGCACCTCCTTCGCGCTGGTGATGCTGGCGATCGCGGGCGCCATGGCGCTCCTGATCGGACTGGTGGGAATCTACGGCGTGATCTCCTACTCGGTGTCCCAACGACGGCGCGAGATTGGGATTCGACTGG
This sequence comes from Bryobacteraceae bacterium, assembly GCA_035568415.1. Classification (GTDB taxonomy): domain Bacteria; phylum Acidobacteriota; class Terriglobia; order Bryobacterales; family Bryobacteraceae; genus Palsa-187. The sequence continues at coordinate 121,828 of DATMOC010000026.1, forward strand.
CATTGGGCGCACGCGAACGCCAGTTGACGCACCTGTTCCTCGCCCAGGGATTCACGCTCGCCGTGATCGGCGTCGCCTGCGGACTAACGGGCGCGGTCACTTTGACGCGGGTGCTCGGGTCGCTGCTGTTCGATGTGAGCCCGCTCGACCCGCTGACCTACGCCGCAGTCTCCTTCGGCCTCATCGCGGCCGCAATCCTGGCAAGCTACATCCCGGCCCTGCGCGCCATGGGCGTGGATCCAGCCGAAACGCTGCGTGCGGAATAACAGCCTCCATAAGCGCATTGACGACGGACTTCAGCCTTCCTAAGTCGAGAAGGGTTACGTGCCAGGTGAGTTGGCATACCGCTGAAGCCGGCTTCGTAATGGTACTGGAATGAGGGGTTCTAGGCCCGATCGGCATAGTTAAATACCGAATTGAGGCGTATACTCGAAAGCCACCGGCGTAGCTGCCGGCAAAGGAGAAAACACTAATGAAGAAACTTGCTCTGTTCGCCATCCTCACCGTTAGCGCTCTTTCGCTAGCGGCGAACGCCCTCTCTCACAACCCCACGATCATTGCCGGCGCTCCCGATATACCACCACCGGATTGTGCGCCGGTGAGCTGCCCTTCGAAGTAACACCACAAATAGATCGTGTATGCTAGGGTCGTGGCGGACCCGCGTCTCGTTCTGCAGTTCATATGTTCAACGGCCGAGCTCTTCGCATTCTGGCGGTTCGTCTCGAGCCGCGCTTACCGCTCGTTCCCATGGTTCGCTGGCTATCTGCTCGCCGGGTTCGTTCAGTCTTTTGTCTGGGTCGTGGGTCCGCCAAAGAGTCATGCCTACGCGATAGCGTACAGCGTGACCACGCCATTGATTCTCGCATTACAGTGTAGCGTCACACTGGAGCTGTGGCGCAAACTCAAGGCACAGGACCGCCATGTTGGCGGGATCTCGAAAGGGCTCGGGTTTGGGGTTCTCGCTCTGGCGCTCGCCGTCGCGCTCTCCACCGGTTTCGACTCTTTGTGGGGATACCCGACCCGCAGAATTGTCTTCCCATGGATTTTCTGGGCGGTCCGATACACGGGAAGCGTTCTCTGCGTCGTGTGCTCGCTACTCGCGGTTTGGGCCACGACCTTCGAGCGAAGGCTGGCGCCGAACCTCGTCCGGCATGCTTATCTGCTCACTTGCTACTTCGGGTCAATCGCGGCAGGCTACCTGGGGCTGAATCTAATGCGGTGGTCGTCCGAATGGATCGGAGTCTTCACTGTGGGCTCGGCGACTGCGCTGTACGTGTTGTGGGGCGTGCTCACGCCCCCCCAACGCCATACCTATGACTTCGAAGAACAGCGTGTGGTCACCAACTTGAACACGCCGGGCGCGCAGATATCCACTTAGTCGTCAGCGGCTATTTATTGTGCACAGCCCAGATCGTGACCGCTAAAAGTGATATTTCAACGCGAACTGGAGGTTTCGTGAGCCTACCGAAGTGTTCACGACACCCGTCGGGATTCCCGAGGTGTACCCCGGATCCACGCCGTATTTGGATTTGTCGATTCCGCCGCCCGGGAAAACATCGGTCGCGTAGCCGGCTACGGCGAAGATCGGCGTGTTGAACGAGTTGATCGCGTCGAAACGGAATTCCAGATACTGATGCTCGGTCAACGCGAACTTTTTCGACAGGCTCATGTCGACCTGCTTCAAGCCGGGACCGCGTTCGCTTGAAATCGGACACGTGCCGAGCTTGCCGGGCCCTGGAATGGCCATGGTCGTCGGATCGAACCATACAAATCCGCCGCCCGCGAAATTCTTATACGGGGTCGCCACCGACGGCGCGAGACAATCCGGACGAGGCTGGAAGTAAGCCCCCGTCGGATCGTTCCCGAACTGAATCATCGAAATCGGCAATCCACCATGGACGCTGACGATAGTGTCGTAATGCCAGCCGCCCAGGACCGCGTTCACGGCTTTGTTCGCGCTCTTGCCGAACTTGCGGTCGTGACCGAACGGCAGATCGTAGTTCAGATAGCCGCTGAACACGTTGGTAATATCGGCATCGCACAGGCCGTAATCCAAGCCGCGAACGTTGTACACATAGGATTGGAACGCAACGTCCGCCGTGGTTTGCGCAGGCGCCGCATTACCGTAGCGGCCATAGTAACCCTGATTGTCGGTCAGGCATTTTGACCATGAATAGTTGAACTGGAACACCAGGCCCTGGTACAACTGCTCGCGCGCCGTGATCTGCAGCGCATCGTAATTCTGGATCGCCGTCGACGTGTTGAGCCGCTGTTGCCCGGTCCCGTCGTTCTTTAGCGCCGGGTTCCCGGACAGATACGGACCAGGGATGCTGTACGGCCCGCCCGCCGGTGGATTCGCGAGCAGCACGCCTTGTCCCATGTTGTAAATCGCGGCGAGATGATCGCTGTGCTGGCCCACGTAACCCGCCTGCACCGTCAGCGTGTTGGTGAGTTGCCGCTGGATGGTGACGTTCCACTGATTCGAAACCGCCGGCCGGTAGTTGGGATCGGTGGCGTGAATACGAACGCCCGCAAAGCATGCCGCAGGAGCTGACGTGACATTGGCGACGGTGCATCCGCTGGTGGCGCCGAGCGCTCCGAAGCCTTGATCGAGCAACACCTGATTACCAGGAATCGCGCCGTTCGCGTTGGTCGCACCCCAATTTCCCACCAGGTCGACATTCCACGGTGCGTTGGTTGCCAGGCGATTGAACTCGCCCGTGCCTTCCTGGAAGCTCGATCGTGAAAACGCCGCGCGGACCACTGTTTTATCGTCCAGGCTCCATGCGATTCCCAGGCGCGGCAGGAAATTCGCGATGCCGTTGTACTGGTTGTACAGTGCGCGGCTGTTGCCGTTCTGCCCCGCGAGCTGAATCTGGCCGCTATACTCGCCGAAGTTGGTCATGCGATCGTGCACTTCGTAAATCGGCGTGAACACCTGCCAGCGCAATCCGAAGTTCACAGTCAGTTTGCGGTTCACGCGCCAGTCATCCTGCGCGAACACGCCCGCGGCGTAGTTCCGCTGTCCCACGGTCCCGGCGAATCCCAGCCCGTATCCCATATACGAAGGAAGGCCCAGGAAGAAATCCGCTTCGGAATTCCCGGTGTAGGTTCCATTGAATCCGATTTGTCCGGCGGCACCGTCGTTGCTGGTCGCGGGAATGTAGTTGTTGCGGTACCGGTTGAGCTGGAATCCCATATGGAGCGTATGCGCGCCGTGCGTCCAGATGGCCGTATCTGAAGTCTGGATCGAGGTCTGATGGAAGATTTCAGGCCCGTCCGTGGTTCCGAACGCGAATGGCCCGTTCAACTGGCCGCCGATTTTCGAGCTGGCGAAAGACAGACCCGGCAGGAACTGCGTGGGCTGTCCGGGGATCAGCCCAGCTCCGGCCGTGGTGCTCAGCCCTTGCGTGTTGGCTTCCGCCGGGAAATAGTTCATTCCCATGCGGAAATCGTTGACTACGGTCGAAGAGAACGTCCGGGTGTAGCCCAGCACCGCCTGTTGCAGCGGAAACACATTGCTGCCGGAGCCGCTGTATTGGAACGCCTCACTATTCACGATCGGATTGTCGATGTGCTGCTGCGAATACCGCGCGAAGACTCGATCCTTCTCCGTCGCGTTGTAGTCGACCTTAATGTCGCCCTGATTTCCATGCGTGAAGTTCTGCACTGAGTTGTTCAGATTGTTCACCGTTCCATTGGCCTGGCCCGGCAGGTTCGGCTTGGGAAGCGCGCTGGCGATCTTCAGCGCAGTCGCGCTGATCCCTGTAATACATGGATTCACGCCCATCTTTTGTCCCGCGCCGCAGATCGCCGCTTTGGTCAGATCCGATGGCATCTGAATGCGAGCGCCCTTGGAATCCACAGCGCCCGGATAATACAGCGGCACGCCCAGATCCGTCAGATCGCCCCGGACATTCGCAGCCGTAAAAGTGGTCTTTGGATTCGGGCTCGCCGGAAGATCGAAGCGCGATCCTTGATAATCGGCGAAGAAGAACAGCTTGTTCTTCTTGATCGGCCCGCCGGCCGCTCCACCGTACTCATTCCATCTCTGGCGCGGCGTGGGCAGCCCGTTGAAGTTGTTGGACCATTCGTTGGCGTTGAAGAAATCGTTGCGAAGATACTCGAACGCGGTTCCGTGGAACTGGTTGGTCCCGGATTTCAGGCTGACGTTGATCACTCCTCCCAGAAATTGTCCAAACTCCGCGTTCGGATTGTTGGTGATCACGTTGAATTCCTGAATCGCATCGATGCTGGGCGAATACGCCACATTGTTATCAACGAACTCGGTGTTCTCCATGCCGTCCAGAACATAGTAGTTGGCTTGTTCGCGATTCCCGTTGAGGTTGGGACGCGCGGCATTGAACGTCTTCAATCCAGTGTTGAATGACGCCGGACTGATGGTCACTGCCCCGGGTACCAGCAGCGTGAGCTGGTTGTAGTTGCGCGTCTCAAGCGGAAGCGTATCGATGGTCGACGCTTCCATCACCGTACTGACCTCAGTGGTCTGCGTTTGCAGCACCGCCCCGGCGCTGGTGACTTCGAGTTGCTGCGACACCTGGCCGATGGCCATCGTGATGTCGATGCGCGCCGTCTGATTCAATTCCAGGGAGAAAGGAGTATGCACTGCCGTCTGGAATCCTGCCTGCTCCACACGAACCTCGTACCGGCCGATGGGGAGCCGCGGCAGGTTGTAAACGCCATCGCTATTGGTTTGCACTTTCCAGGTGGTCCCGCGGTCTGTGTCCTTGGCCGTAACCGTGGCGCCCGCCAGCACTGCGCCTGAAGGATCGGTCACCACGCCGGTGATCGCGGCAGTGACGTCCTGGCCGAACGTGGAAGCCGCTGCGAGCAGGATCATGATCAGGATTCCCACTAAGCTGCGGGAGATTCTTGCATGCGAGTTGCGTTTCATAAACACCCCTTGTGCTCCTTTAAGATGACCATCCGGTTTCTTCTTTCGCCAATGCTGGACTCGCTTCCGGCCGATGTCCAGTTCAAAACGGTTGCGCGAGCGTTACAGCCAAGTTCGTTACAACACCGAACGTGCGTGATTTCAATCATTTGTTGACGGTCCTCTGAACCAATGCCTCCAGCAGCAAACGCACTGGGCGAGCCGCCGCCAGCGTCACTTCCGCCTCCGGCTTCTGCATTCTCTCGATCACAAGGATCTGATCCGCGACCCATCCGTCCGCATTGGGCCGGGCGGGCCGGCCGCTCCGCATCAATTCGAGCGCCCGCAGCCCAATCGACCCGAGTTGAGACAGATTCCTGGATAGTTGTGCCAGTTCACCTAGTGGCTGGAGCCGTGCGTCATTCTCAGCCCACTCGCTGAATTTCGCGCGCAGTTCGGCCATCTCAGCCACGCCGTTTTCCTCATTCGCTACCAGTCTTCGAACATCCCGCTCCAGATGCCGGACGCTTTCGCTCTCCGGCCGAACGGCGTCCACAAACCGGTTCAGAGGGACCTGGCTGGTGTACTTGCCGCCTTTTTGACGCGCTTCGATGCCCAGGGCTTCCGACGCGTCTGCCAGGACTCGCAGCGGCTCGGATGATTTTCCGGCAGCCAGGCGCTCCAGCATGGGTTCATAATTCGCGCGCAGCTTCACGCCGGACCAATCGAGCAACCGGCTTACCGATTCGAGCCGCGCGTACATCGAGTCGATGTTGGTGACGTCGCGCGGCGACCAGAGCCGTTCCGCAATCGCCGCCGTGCGCGGCCAGATGCGCGAATCGACGGTTTCTTCGCTGACATATTCCGACCACATGCACGCTTCGCCACCCAGAATCCGCGAAGCTTCGGCGGAGATCGTCTCCAGCGGATCGACGCTGTAGTGATTGCTCGCCGGCTTCAGATGATCCAGGTAATAGCCGAAGGAAAGAATCCCCCGATATCCTTTTCGCGCAGCTTCGGCCAGGGAGGCCTGTCCGCGCCAGGATTGGATCACCGCGTCGCGCTCCAGATCGCCGGCAAAGATTTCATCCCAACCCACCATGACTTTGCCGTGTTTCTTCAATAGCGCCTGAACACGCCCATTGAAATACGCATGCAGCGCCTGACTATCGGCCAGATGGCGCTGCCGGGCGAACTCCTGGATGGATGCGGAGTTCTTCCATTGCGTCGGATCCACTTCATCGCCGCCGATATGAAAGAAACGATCCGGAAACAACGCCGCCATCTCGCCGAGCAAGCCGTCCAGAAACGCATAGGTCTCTTCGCGGGTAGGATCGAACGTCGGTTTGAAAATCCCCCAATGCCGTTCGATCGAGTACGGCCCTGGCGCGCTGGCGAATTCGGGATAGGCAACCAGCCAACTGGTAGCGTGGCCGGGAATGTCGAATTCCGGAACCACGCGGATGCCGCGGTCGCGCGCATAGTCGATCACATGGCGGATTTCGTCCTGCATATAAAAATTCCCGTCGGAACCGAGCTGCTGAAGCTTGGGAAAGCGCTTGCTCTCGACCCGGAAGCCCTGATCGTCCGAAAGATGCCAGTGAAAGACGTTCAGCTTGACCGCCGCCATCGCGTTCAGATTGCGTTCGACCACATTCACCGGCATCCAGTGCCGCGAGACGTCCAGCATCAACCCGCGCCACGGAAATCGCGGCCGGTCTTCGATGTGAACGGCAGACACTTCTGCACCGGTTCCAATGAGCTGCGCCAGGGTCGCCAACCCTCGAATCGAGCCCGTGACCGTGGCCGATTGAAGGCTCACGCCGCTTTCAGTCACGTCCAGACGATACGCCTCGTCTTCGCCCAGTTCTGGGTACACCGGACCGCCCTCGCGACAATCGATGGTCAGTGTTTTAGCGCGGTTACCGTTTCCAATCGGGATTCCGGTCTGCGTTGAAATTTGCCGAACGAACCCAAGCGCGGCCGCTTTCAGCCGGGCGTCGGAGTATCCTGTTGCCGCGATGCCGAACGTCGAATCGATCCGGAGCTTCCCCTCGCCGGGAATCATTTTCGACGGCAGCGGCATCAGGTCCGCCGCAAAGAGGGTTGGCGCAAAGGCGCAAAGGAGAAGTTTTGGGATCATCACATGGTCCGTGTAATCTTGTGGAGCGTTCGCGGACTGTCGGCATTCAGTCCCTTGATCGACGCGAGGTGGCCGGCGAAAAGCTGCGCGGGCACGATGTAGGGAATCGGCGTGTACAAGTCTTGGGGGCCGCCATTGCCGCCGGGTTCCACGGGCAGCAGAATGAATCGGGCGGCGCGTGCGCGTGCCGCTGTGTTACCCGGATCCGTAATGATCAGCGTTTCGGCTTTCAATTGCTGCAGGCGGTCGAGCACCGCGGAAATCGACGGCCAGGTGACACCGGCCGGTGCGAACACAAACACTGGGAAAGCCCGTTCCACCAGCGCGATCGGTCCGTGCATCAGGTCCGCGGAGGAGAATCGTTCGGCGACCACGTAGCAGGTCTCCATCAGCTTCAGTCCGAATTCGAGAGCGTTGGCGTAGTTGAGCCCGCGTCCCACGGTCACGGCGCGAGTCATGAAAAAATACCGCTCGGCCAAGTCTTCAATGTGCTCCTCGATCGCCAGGACGCGTTCAGTCCATTCCGGAATGCGGCGAAGCTGGTCGAGCTCGACGGCTCCATCCAGCGCATACGCGAGCAAGTACAGTGCGAGGAGCTGGCATGCGTAGGTTTTGGTCGCGGCGACGCTCTTTTCGGTTCCAGCCTCGATCAGCAAGGGATATTCCACCGCTCGCGCCATCGCGCTCTGCGCGTCATTGGTGATCCCGACGGTGGTCGCCCCGCGCTTTCTCGCGTCTTCCAGCACGGCGTTGGTGTCGGTGGATTCGCCCGATTGCGAGATTCCCACCACCAGCACATCCCGCAAGTCGAGCGAGCTTTCGTACAACGTCAGGACCGACGGCGCGGCCAGGGAAACAGGAATTCGCGTGGTAATCTCGATCAAATAACGGCCGAACTGCGCCGCGTTGTCCGACGTGCCGCGCGCCACCATCACGATGAATCGGGGACGATGCGCCTCCAGGTACCGACGCAGCTCGGCTACACCCCGAATTCCGGCATCCAGAGTTTTGCGGAGCGCCTCCGGTTGCTGCCGCGTCTCTTCCAGCATTTTCGACATGGCTATCGGGGAAAGATTTCGTCCAGTTCTTCGGGCGACGGCTGACGCCCGTACTCGCACACCTGAAAGGCTTCGGCATGTTGGACGGTCCGCGATCCGTAACGCCGCGCAACGGCCGCGGCCGTGCACGGACTGCTTGACGGCGTCCACGTTCTAGCGAGCCACGCGAGCCGGGCCGAAGCTTCTTGCGGAACCGAGTCGAGAGTTCCCGCAACCCACGGCAGCCATTCGTAAAACTGGGATGCGTGCGCGTCGAGCGCGTCGAGTTTAGTGCTCCATTCGATTCCGACGGCGATGTCTGGGACGAAAGGAGCAGGCAATCGGTACGGGTCCTCCATATAAAGGAAGACCGGATTAGCCGAGAGCGCCGGGGTCTCCGGACAAATGCTGGGGACGATCACCAGATAGGCGGAATCCTGAACGATCTGACTGGTATAGCGATGGTCGGGATGGTAATCCGAGGGCCGGTGGGTCAGAACCAGATCCGCCTGCCACGTCCGGATTTGACGAACGATCTGGTATCTTGCCTCCAGATTGGCGGTCAACTCGCCATCGCGATTGGGGAGAACTTCCGCCATGGCTATCCCTAAGCGACGGGCGGCTTCGACGGCTTCGCGGCAGCGGATCGCCGCAAGTGCTTCGCGGGGGTGACGAAAGTGCCCGGCGGATCCGTCTGTCATGGAAACGAATTTCACGGCGTGGCCCGCTGCCGCGAACTTGGCCGCGGTTCCTCCGAACCCGATCTCGCAATCGTCGGGATGCGCGCCGATGCAGAGGACTCTCACCTCTAGAATCCTGCGGTGCAAGCGTCGCGCTGTCCAGTTCACAACGGTTGCCGTGAACGTTACGGCCCGGTTTATTACGGATCGAACGCATTTGTTTTCAGCCTCTTCAGAGGCATGATAAAATCGACTCCAGACACAGGGGGTGTTCTGCATGGCCCAGGGACCTGTTTCCGGGGTGCCTCACGCCACGGGACCGGACGGAGACAGTTCCGCGCACATCTCCGAAGAGGCGATTCGCGAAGAACTGGCCCGGGTGTTGAACAGCCACGAGTTCCGCACCAGCAAGCGCAGCCAGGATTTTCTACGCTACGCAGTCGAGAATACCCTCCAGGGCCACACCGATCTCTTAAAGGAACGGACCATCGGGATCGAGGTATTCGGCCGGTCCACCAGCTACGAGCCGAGCGATGACGCGACCGTCCGAGTCAAGGCTGGGGATGTCCGCAAGCGCCTTGGTCTGTACTATGCCGAGCAGGGCGTGCACGACCCGATCCGCATCGACCTACCTGCGGGCACCTATGTGCCGGAGTTTCGACGAGCCGATGTTTCGACGGTGGCGCCGGCCCCGCATCCCGCGATCGAAAACGTTCTGGTAGAAACGCCGGGGTCTGGAGCGTCCAAGCGCAGGTCGGGGATGTGGATCGCCGGCGGAGTCGCTGCAGTGGTTGCGATCGGCGTCGCGGGGATTTGGTGGCAGCGGCCGCGCCCGGCGACCTTTGTCGACCAATTCTGGGCGCCGGTTCTCAAGGGGTCTTCACCAGTGTCGTTATGCGTCGCATACGTTCCGGTGTTTGGGCTGAATCGAACGCCCGACTCGAAAGAACCAGCGCGGGTGGAGGATTTCGTTTCGCTTACCGACCAGTTTGTCGGCGGCGGCGATCTCATCGCGACATCCCGGCTATCGGCGATGCTGGCGCGGATGGAACGTCCCTACCGGCTGCGCATCGGCAGCGATGTTTCCTTCCACGATCTGCGTACGTCGCCGGCAATCCTGATCGGTTATTCCTACACGCGATGGAAAGACATCAGCAGCCAGATGCGCTACTTCATCGATGGATCGCACAATCCCGTGATGATCACGGACTCAGGCCGGCCCACGCAGTTTGCGCTTCCCAATCTCCCCGCGGACCGGCGGACGAATGAAGACTACGCGATTGTGTCACGCGTCTTTCATCCGGATACGCACGCAATGCTGGTGGAGCTGGCGGGGATCACGCAGTACGGTACCGATGCGGCGGCCGATCTGGTCACCAACGCGGATCTCATGGGTGAAGCCCTTCGCGGCGCGCCGCGTGACTGGCAACAAAAGAATCTTCAACTGGTGCTGCACGTGAAGGTGATTTCCGGAACGCCGAGTTCGCCGACCGTAGTCGCCACACACTTCTGGTAAACCGAAACGGACTACCGGTCAAGGAGTAGGGAGCCATGGCCACGCGTCAAAACAAGATTCACAATCAAATGGGCCGAACCGCAGTCCAGATGTTTGCTGCCAACGATCGCATGAACCAGCTTCTGATCGAACAGCTTGACCCTGCGGCATGGAAAGCCAAACCGCCTGGCAAGGTTCGCAGCATTGCGGCGATCTTCACGCACATGCACAATGTCCGCACCAAGTGGGTCAGGCTTACCGCTCCGCACCTGAAGGTTCCAGCACAGCTCAACCGCTCGCGCTGCACGGCGCGGCAGGCCCGTGCGGGATTGGCTGAGAGCGCCGCCCGCTGCGCGGAGATGCTCGCGGAAGCGCTCGGCGATAGTAAGGGCCGCATCCAGAAGTTTCACAGAGATGGCTGGGCTCCATCCTGGCCGGTTGGTCTGGAGATGTTGTGCTACATGCTTGCTCACGAAGCCCACCATCGCGGGCAGGTGTGTATGCTCGCGCATCAACTCGGATTCACGTTGCCGCACCAGGTGGGGGACGGGATCTGGAATTGGGAAAAGCTTTGGAAAGAGTGCGGGGCGCCGGGCGGCCCCGGCTTCTCGGAAGTTGCTAGTGTGGCTCCGGCACACCGTGCTCCAACTGGCTCCGATAATCAGCGGCGTCGAACTGGCCCTCGGATACGGCGATGAGTCCATCGGTTCCCATCCGCCAACGCTCGAAGCCGCTGATGCGAACCCGATGACCGGTCCCTCCTGGCCCGGTGTTGGTGCCGATCAGCGTCCAATGGTACTCCGGCCGGTCCGCCAAAACACGCACGTCGTCCATAACCACTTGCAGATCCGGGAACGTGGTCATGAACGATTGGGCCAGCGCCGTGATTTCACTCCGCCCCACCGCCGGAGTCCCATTGTTGACCGTGAGCGAGGCACCCGGTGAAAAAAATGCAGCCACACTCGCGGGATCCTGGCTGCACCAAGCCGCGGTATATCGCACCGCGAAATCTCGCAATCTGGCTGGGTCAGTCTGCATAGAACCCTATCGGCATAACGGCGCACCCGAAACTATCCCCGGTGATTCTAGCAAACCCGCCTTCCTTTTGAGAAATCCTATCGTCGCGAGTCGGAGCATTATCAACTGGTTCAACATCTCTGCATTTCAGAGGGCCCTTATAGGATATTTTGGAAACAATCACTGCGCCAAACTGATCACGTTCTGGAAACGCCTTTTTGAAACGCGCAGAACTCAAGAATCACTATCCAAGCTGAAAGGAGAGTTTCATGGCTTTTAATGGCGTGGGATTCTTTACAATTGCAGCGCACCAATCGTTTCGCCTAGATGGCTGGGTTTTTCCAGGTGGCAACGGTGACCACGGAGCTCAGTATTTCTCGGCGCATCCGCTGAACCCCAGTGGGAAGCTCGTGATGGACGAACAAAACAAAACACTGGGAGGCAACGGAATCTTTTCTTACGGTTTCCGAGTCACCAATGAAGGACCGTTTGCGGTCAACTTCAACGTGCAAGGCGGCGGATTCTCGTAAGCCGGCAACGAACTAATAGGAGGCAAAACTAATCATGAAAACCTACGTTATCACCGACGCTGACGGGAATGTCATCGGTTCGGCTCATATTGAGGCGAGCAAGTCTCCTGAGGTCCCCTCCGGAGCCAAGCCTTTGGCAACCATGCCGGGCCACACCGTTCACGAAGTGGAACTCCCCAAGGGGTTCCCCGAAGTGAAGTCTCCGGATGAACTACACCAGCACCTAGCCAAGTTGATTAAGCACAACAAGTAAACGAACCAAGCTGGGAAACCAAGAGTCTCCGGAGACGCGGGTTCGAACAGGACGAGTGGCTCCCCGCATTTCCCGTCGCGAACCGGTCTCCGGAGAAGGACGCTGAACCGGGCCGCAAATGGCCTCTTGTCGTAGCTACGATGTACACCATCTGGCCGCTCATCATCTGGCCGGTCATCCAGCAGAATTGTGAGTAGTGGCGTTTTGGTGGCTAAGACGCCATTTCCGGATTTCAAAGCTGATTGCATCCGTTGTCCTTACTCCCGTTCCCACGAGGCAGAGCGCAAGGACAACAACGCTAAGAATCATCCTCGTTGGCTTTTCCGAGTTTCTTAAGGAGCCGCAGCAACATCAGCCTCTCCTCTTTTGAGAGGACGCTGGCGGCCCCTTCCATGGCCGCTGCGTGTTCCCGAAAGGTCTTGGCTATGAGTGCGCGACCATTCGCGGTGAGTTCGACCAGACGCACGCGGCGGTCGCCGGTATTCTTGCGTTTCACCAGGCCCTTCTTCTCCAACCGATCGACCGCGACACTGATCGATCCCGGGGTAAGCCATACTTTACGACCAATCGTGTTGACCGGCAGCGGTCCCTGGTGGAGCAGCACTTCGAGCACACGGAAATCGGAGTCGCCGAGGCTTGTACCGCTCAGGTTCAGGCTCGCCTCTGCACGCGTCGCCAAGGCGTGAAACGCCTTCCCGAGGACCAGCCAGACATGGACCCCAGATGTGTCTTGCATTTTTCTCTGAATCCCTTCGCATCTTAACGCATCTCAACCATTGACTTCAACTATATTGATCTCAATGTATATGCGAGGCATTGCCGGAAAGGAACCGATGATAACGACAAACGCGCTGCCAGCCGCGTCCGGCACGGGGCGTGTCATCACCCTGTGGACCCTTTCGGGTCTCGCCGCACGACCTTTGTAGGGGTGGGCGGCGGAAAGCTGGCAGGCACCGCAAAGCCTTAAACACCGCGAGCAAGAGGAAGACAATATGACAACTATTTCTGTAATTGCCGGCAGTACCCGTCCGGGGCGGTTTTCCGAGAAGCCGGCGCAGTGGATTCTCCAGCACCTCCGGAAGCGCGACGGAATCGAAGCCAGACTGCTCGACCTTCGCGACTTTCCGATGCCTTTCTTTGATCAGCCTTTGACGCCTGCGATGCCCGGCCGGGCGCCTTACGAGAATGAGGTTGTCAAACGCTGGACCGCCGAAATAGCCGCATCGGACGGGTTTATTTTCGTCACCCCGGAATATAACTACGGCGCTTCGGCGGTTCTGAAGAACGCGATCGACTGGGTTTATCCAGAGTGGAATCGCAAGGCGGCTGCTTTCGTAAGCTATGGAAGCGCCATGGGCGCGCGCGGTGTTCAGCAACTGCGGGAAACCATGATAGAGATTCAAATCGCCCCAGTCCGCTCGTCGGTCCATATTCCAGTTGCGACTCTTTGGGCGCATTACCAGGGTGGCGACGTGGACAAAGGGCTCGCTGAGCTTGAGAAACAAGCCCGGACGATGATCGATGACTTGCTGTGGTGGACAACAGCACTGCAGAGGGGCCGTAAAGCTTAGCCAGCAATTGAATAGGGGAACCGATATGCGAGCGACAAGAGCGGAACAATTCAGCGGCTATGAAAGCAGCCATCGACGTCACAAATCCGATCTGGCGACGAGCCAGTATCAAGAGCTTGCTATTGTTCCCCAGATCCCAGACGGGCTTGGGCTGACGCCTGGGTCGTCCTCACACTTTGACAGGCCTTGATAAGAGGCGAATAACAAGAAATGGAGAAATTTATGGCAAGACTCGAACACAAAACGGCATTGATCACAGGCGGCAACAGCGGCATTGGATTGGCCACCGCACGGCTCTTCGTTGCAGAGGGCGCCCGCGTCGCGAATTACCGGGCGCAACCAGAAGACGCTCGACGCGGCAGTTACAGGACTTATAGGTTTTGGTTCTATCGAGTGGGAGCCAGCCAATGATGCAAGGCCACCAGGAAGTGTTCGTGTGCCAATTTCAAGGACTCATTTCCGAGGACCTCACGGGCCGTCAGCGGTGGTTTCTAAAACGGAAACGATGGGTCCGGTATCGCGGCGGCAAGATCGCCGGCGTCATAACTCGGTAACCGGTATTATCTGCACCAATTTTAGAAAGGAACAATCAATGAATTCGAAAACTTTGCTTTTGAAGTATCTGGGCTGTATTGGTGATCCGGATCGGGCTGCAGCGCTATTTGCGGAGGACGGCGCCTTAGAGCTCCCGTTTTTGCGCTCGCTCGGGGTCCAGCCGCGCTATACCGGCCGCCGCGAAATCGCCGCGTGCCTAAGCCAGTTGCGGAAGCTCTATCCGGACGTGGCATTCGCGCCGAACGACACCCGTGTTCTCATCGAAACGCCGAACAAGACGTTCGCCGAGTATGTGACGCACATGACTTCCGCAGCTACCGGTCGATTGCTACACCAACTGTTCACCGGTTACCTGGTCGCGGAGGCGGGCGAGATCAAGCTGCTCCGCGAGAGCTTCAATCCGTTGGCGATGGCCCAGGCTCAACTACCGAATGGAGCCGCCGATATCGGGCGACCCAGCGATGAGGTGCACTCGTTCTAACTGTACGAACTGAGAAAGGCAAACCATGTCTGCTATAAAATCCCCCGAGCAAAGCTCTCCTACCCGTATCGCCAGACGGACCCGAGGCCAGAGTCACGGGCCGATCACACGACTGATGTCACCGTCCGATTTTGGTCAAGTATTGAAACCTTTCGTATTTCTTGATCTCGTCGATAATCAGGGCAAAGCGTTTTCTGGTTTCGGGCTCCATCCACACTCCGGAATCGCAACCCTTACCTATATTGCGGAGGGCAGCGTCCGTTATGAAGACACGAACGGAGCGACGGGCTTATTGCCCGCAAGCGGGATCGAATGGATGCGAGCCGGCGGTGGCGTGTGGCACGGGGGCGGCGCCGGCGAGCCGGGACGGACGCGCGGCTTCCAGCTTTGGATCGCGTTGCCGCCCGAACTCGAGCTGGGGACGTCGGAGAGTGTCTATCTGGCGCCGGAAGTTATTCCTCGTGATGGGCCGGCGCGCGTCCTCGTCGGCAGCTACGGAACGGCTACAAGTACCATCCAAGCGCCGTCACCGATGAACTACCTCGCGGTGCGTTTGAAAGCTGGAGAACGCTGGAGCTACCAGCCGCCGGCCGAGCACATTGTCCTCTGGGCCGCCGTCGGGAGGGGCTCAGTTCTGGTTCCGGAGGAGCTGCAACAGGGCGAACTGGTGGCTTTCACACCATCGAGCGCCGCAATCGACTTCGAGGCGCAATCCGATGCAGAGTTCGTACTGGGTTCGGCTGTCCCACATGGCTACGACCTTGTCTTAGGCTCCCATTCCGTGCATACAAACAGCGGCGCGTTGCGGGAAGCCCAGGCGCGGATCTCGGCCATACAGGCGAGCCTCATTCAGCAGGGAAGGCTCTGACGAACAATCGGGGCGATAATTCCAGACGCTACCGGCAAAGCAAATCAATAGCCCGAAGCGGTCATGGTTCCGGGGCTCGCAGCGCGTGGCGTAGACGGCCTATCGCGTCCGGCTGGTTCAACTGGCTCTCTACGGCTTCGCGGCTGACAACAGAAGCTGTTTGGGAACAGGACCTTCGTTGCCAACCCCAAGCCGATGATCGACGAGTAGTTCCTAAAACTCGCGAGCGTCAAGGGCTCGGCCATGACGGTCACTGTGCAGGGCAGATAGCCGATCAAGTGCTACTGCGCGGCGGTCCCGCTTAACCGCAGCACCGCGGCAGCTGCGTCATACCTTACGTTGTCGTTCTTGTCTTTCAACGCCGGTTCGAGCACGTTCACCAAAGCCGGGTCGCCTCTCTTTGCGATCGCGTACACGGCCGCAGCCCGAACCGTCCATTTCTTATCGGCACAGGCTTTCGCTAATGCGGCATCAATCTTTGCGTCGCGATCGGTGGCAAGCTCTTTCGTCGCAGCCGCCCGAACCGGGCTATCGTGATCCTCGCGGATTCTTTTGAATACCTCGTAGGCAGGACCGCCGAAGGGCGCGAACCCAATGCCGGCCTCGACGCCCATCATGGCCACAGCTTTTGAATCTTTGAGCTCGCCTATTTGAGAGGCGACAAAACCGTCAGCGCCTTTCCGTTCGCCGATCAGCACCTCATAGTCGATTTGGTAGGCCTCCTCAGGGTGCCCTAACAGAAAGAGCGAGTGAGCGGCAGAAAGAACCACGATCGGCGCCTTGTCATTCAGGACCGCCTTTAGCTTCGGGCAGGACGACACCGCTCGCGTTAGGCCAAGCGTCCGCGCAGCCGCGGCTCTTACCTTCGGGTTAGAATCGGCGAGCGCGTTCTCCACCATCTCTTGCGCCCTTGGGTTATTAGGGAGCAGCCGGAGCGCGTGAATCGCATTCACACGTTTCACGGAACTCTTGTTTGTAACGCCTTGTTGAAGAATCTGCCAGGCCCTTGCGGCGGGTGGCTCTGAAGGGGATAGGTCGGCGGCGGGCAATATCGCCGCTGAAATCGCAAATGTCGCGAATACTGAAAATAGTTTGGTCATTTCGTCGTCCCCTTCGCTATCACTTGGTTCGTCGCATTTGAAGTAGAGCCAGGCGCGCCTGGATTCGGATTTGTCAGTGACGGCGCCGGTACGCCAAGCCATCCGCCGCCCAACGCCTTGATCAAGACGACGGTCGCGACCATGCGCTGGCCTTCGATCTGCGTCGCGGTCCGTTGATTCGCCAGGAGTGCCGTTTGCGCGTAGACAACATCGAGGTAGCTGACCAGTCCGCTCTTGTATCGGTTCAGCG
The DNA here is from genome assembly GCA_035568415.1 of Bryobacteraceae bacterium. Taxonomy (GTDB): domain Bacteria; phylum Acidobacteriota; class Terriglobia; order Bryobacterales; family Bryobacteraceae; genus Palsa-187. The sequence continues at coordinate 138,702 of DATMOC010000026.1, forward strand.
CGATGGTCTCTGCTTGCTGCGCGTCCGCCACAGCGTCCGCGGTGGATTGCGCTTCGCCGCTTAAAATACGGAGCGCGGCGAGTTGATCTTCTACTTCCTGGTACGCAGTTAGTACGGTTTTCTGATACTGCGCAAGCGACTGGCGATACACAGCCCATGACTGATCCACGCCGGCTTTAATTCTTCCGCCGGTGAATACGGGCATCAATGCAGACGCGCCGAGCGACGCAATGCCGTTTTGCCAACTAAACAGGCTCGTCATGTTCGTGCTTTCGAATCCAGCCAGGCCGGTGAGGGAGATGTGAGGCAACGCCGCCGTCTTAGCGACGCCGATCTCTGCGTTCGCGGCTGCCACATAACGTTCCACTTCCGCGATGTCGGGACGGCGCGCCAGCAGTTCCGCTGGAAGACCTGAAGGAATCACCGGGGGGAGTCCCGCATTTGTATTGAATGGCAATGGGCTGTGCGGAATCGAGAAATCCGAGGCGGCTTTCCCCTCGAGCACTGCAATCGCGTGTTCCAGTTGAGCACGTTGTATGTCTAGCGCTTGGGCCTGTGCTTTGGTCTGGTCCAGCAAAGTCTGAGCCTGTTTCACTTCGAGTTCGCTCGACAATCCGCTGTGGAAACGATTCATGGTCAAGCCCACTGCTTTCTGCATCTCCTGCACGGTCCAGTCGAGCACTTGCCGCTCAGCGTCTGTTTCGCGAAGGCTGAAATAGTCCATCGCAACATTGGCCTCGACGGAAAGGCGCACGAATCGCAAGTCGGCTACGGTTGCCTGGCCGGTCGCATTGGCGGCTGTGATCGAATTGCGCACGCGACCCCAGGCGTCGACTTCATAGCTGAGGAATGCAGGCAATTGAAAATCGTTGAACGTCGCTGCCAATCCGTTGGTGTTGCCGTTGTTGGGCCGGCTCTGTGCCTCGCGCGTTCGCGACGCGGAGGCGCCCAGACTGATGGTGGGAAAAAGGAATGAACGCGCGTACTTCGAACCCGCATCAGCCTGCTCGACTCGCGCCATGGCCAGTTTGACATCTTGATTTGCTGCGTCGGCTTCCTTTTCGAGGCGATCCAGATCCGCATCGTTAAAAACGCGCCACCAATCGCTGTAGGCAATATCCGGAGTGGCGGAATCGGGGGAGCCACCTTCCTTGAACTGCGCCGGAACCGGCGGGACGGGTTGGTGATACTTCGGGCCGACCACACAGCCGGCTAATGAAAGAAGAGCTAGAGCAATTGCGGCACGCGTCCACATATTAACTTCCTTTTTGCACTGCGACGTGCATTCCGTTGGTAAGAGAATCCGGTGGATTGGCGATCAGCGAGTCAGTCGTACGGACACCGCTTACGATTTGAATCGTGTCTCCGAAATCGTGACCAAGAGTCAGTCTCCGAAGCTCGACCCGATTCTGGCTGTTCACCACGCCTACCTGGGGGCCGTCCGCCTGGAACAGGATCGTGCTGGTGGGAATCACCAACGGCGCGATGTTGAGCGGAAGTTGGAAATGTACATCGGCATACGCTCCTGGAAGCAGTTCACCCGAGCGATTCGGAACATCCAGCTCAACTGTTAGCGTCCTATTGTTGATATCGATCGCATCGGTAGTTCGCGTAACAGAGGCGGCGAAATGCCGGTTTGGCAGTTCGGCCAGGTCCATCGACGCTTTAGTCCCTGGCTTGACTTGCTTGCTGAATTCTTCAGGGACAGTCACGAACACGCGCACGATGTTGTTCTGCGAGATCCGGAACAGCTCCCGCCCAATCCCGGCATTACCGGCATTCACCAGATCGCCGAAATCGGTCCTCCGTAACGTGATCACGCCATCGAATGGCGCGATGATCTTCTCGAAACCCTGCATCTGCTCGAGCCTGCTCACGGCAGCCGACGCGGCCTGGACGTTGGCTTCCTGCGAGGCCAGGTTCTGGTTGTTCTGGTCCACTTCCTGCTGCGACACGGAATTAGTCTTGATCAACTCCAGATAGCGAGGCGCGGTGACCTTCGCCAGCGCGAGGCTCGTCTGAGCCTGGTTCAGCATCGCCCGAGCCTGATTCAATTGCTGGTCCACTTCGGGCGCATCGATCTCGGCAAGCAACTGGCCCTTTGAGACGTGCGCGCCGATGTCGACATACCACGTGCGCACGTAACCGTCGACTCGCGCGTAAATCGGAGACTGGGAATAGGCCTGGATCATCCCGGGCAGCGTGAGATCGGAGCTGGCCTTTCCTCGCTGGGGATGAATCACGTTGACTGGTTGGACCTCCATTGATTTCGTGGTGGTGGCGAGCTGCTGGTCCTTTTTTTGGCGTGATTGCGTGCTGAAGAAAGCAGCCGTAGCGAGCACGACGGGGATGAGAAGGAACCACAACAGCCGTTTTCCGTTTCGGTGCTGGTTGGAAGTTTCAGGGTTGCTCATAACGTCCTCACGAGTTCTGAAGTTTCTGGTGGCGAACAATCGCGAACACCACCGGTACGAAGAATAGAGTTGCGGCGGTGGCAAACAGCAGCCCGCCGATGACAGCACGGCCAAGGGGCGCATTCTGTTCGCCCCCCTCACCCATGCCGATGGCCATCGGGACCATCCCGATGATCATTGCGAGCGCGGTCATGATCACCGGTCTGAGGCGGGTGGCGCCTGCCTCGAGTGCCGCGGCCAAGGCATTTTTGGTTTCCGCGAAGCGTTCATTGGCGAAACTGATGATCAGAACGCTGTTCGCGGTAGCAACGCCCATGCTCATGATGGTCCCCATCAGCGCGGGTACGCTCAGCGTCGTCTGCGTCAGATAAAGCATCCAGCAGATTCCCGCGAGCGCCGCCGGAAGAGCGGTGATGATGATGAAGGCTTCGCTCCACGATTGGAAATTGATCACGATCAGCAAGTAGACAAGCAGGATGGCGAAGGCGAGACCGGCGCCCAGTCCCACAAACGAAGATTGCATGGTAGCGACCTGGCCGCGAGTCACCAGGCTGCTGCCTTTCGGCAATTGCTTTTGTACGGCGGCCGTGATCCTCGCGATGTCTTTTGCGACTCCCCCCAGATCACGCCCCTGTGTGCTGGCGTAAATGTCGATGGTACGTTGGACGTTATAGTGGCTGACCACTGCCGGTTCCTGGCGCCGGCCCAGGGAGGTCAGATTTTCCACAAGCTGCGGCTGCGGTGAAAACGGCGAATTTATTGGGATCGTCCGCAGCGCGTCGATCGAGTCGACCTTATATTGCGGAGTCTGTATCGCGATCGGGTAACTTACCCCATTCGGGGATAGCCAAAAGTTGGGAGCGGTTTGGAAGCTCGAGCTTAAGGACACCAGGACATTGCTGGCGACATCCCGTTCCGTGAGTCCTACTTGCTGGGTTCTGACGCGGTCGACAGAGAGGTCCAGCCGGGGCTGATCGAGTAGTTGGTGTACGTGCACGTCGACCGCGCCTGGGACTGTGCGGATCTGTTGGGCCATCCCCGCGGCCATCGCGAAATTGTGCGGCATGTCGCTGCCGACGATCTGAATGTCGATCGGAGCGGGGAGGCCGAAGTTGAGAATCTGTGTGACGATGTCCGCCGGTTCGAAGAAGAAAGCCGTGGCGGGGAAGTCTTTCGGCAGTTCTTCGCGAAGCTTCTGAACATAGTCCGCGGTCGCGTGATGCTTCGGGTTGAGAGACACCAGAATCTCTGCGTCAAAATTGCCGACAGTTTCACTATTGCTGTACGAGAGATTGATTCCGCTGGTCGGCAAGCCGATGTTGTCGAGAATGCCGCCGAGTTCCGAAGCAGGAATCACCTTGCGAATGACATTCTCGGCTTCACTGGTGACGCGTGCTGTTTCCTCGATGCGCGTGCCCGTTTTGGACCGCAGATGCAGGCGCAACTGGCCGGCGTCGACGGTGGGAAAGAAGTCCTGCCCCAGACGAGTCACCAGCAGCAAGCTCGCCAGGCAGAACAGAAGAAAGCAGCCCGCAAAGAGTTTCCGGTGATCCAGACAAAGTTGCAGCAAGTTTGAGTAGCTTCGCCGGATCGCTTCGAAGCCGCTTTCGAAACCGTGATGAATGCGTGCGAAAATTCCGCGATGTTGTTCCTGCTCGGGATGCTGGTACCTGGCGGCCTCTTTCTTCATCAGGTACATAACCAGCGTCGGCACCAGAGTCCGGGAGAAGAAATACGACGCCAGCAGCGCGAAGACCACTGCTTCGGCCAGGGGTACGAACAGATAGCGCGCGACGCCGGTTAGAAAAAACATTGGCACGAAGACGATGCTAATGGAGAGCGTAGAGACCAGCGCCGGAACCGCGATCTGCTCCGCGCCATCCAGAATCGCCTGGTGAAGCTCCTTTTTCGCCGCCATCTGGCGCTCGATATTCTCGATAGTTACAGTCGCGTCATCCACCAGAATTCCAACAGCTAGTGCCAGACCACCAAGGGTCATGATATTGATCGTCTGGCCGAGTACGCTCAGAATCAGCAGCGACGTGAGGATGGAAAGTGGAATGGAGATCGCGATGATCAATGTGCTCCGCCAGCTTCCCAGGAATGTAAGAATCATTAGCGATGTCAGCACGGCAGCGATGGTCGCTTCGCGAGCGACGCCTTGCAGCGAAGCCCTCACAAACAGGGACTGATCGAACTGCGGAGTGATGACCAACTCCGGTGGCAGAGTCGCTTTGATTCTTGGCAGAGCTTTGTAGATGGCTGACACGATCGAAATTGTGGACGCGTTGCCGGACTTCTGCACGGCCAGCAGAACGCCTCTTTGCCCATCCTGCCGGACGATGTTTTGCTGCACGGCATAGCCGTCGCGCACGTGCGCGACATCCTGGATATAGAGAGTTCCGCCGTTCACGACCTTTACGGGAATGTGGTTCAGAGCGTCGACCACGGACGGAGTCCCATTCATTCCGACGTTGTACTCGGTCCGTCCGATCTTTGCCGTGCCGGTGGGCAGGATCACGTTCTGTGCATTTACTGCATTTACGACATCCAGCGGCGAAAGGCCCTTGGCCATAAGTTGGCTTGAATCGATATCGACCATCACCTGCCGGACTTTTCCTCCGTAAGGAATCGGAACGGAAGCGCCCTGGATGGTCGCTAACTGCGGCCGGATGAAGTTCACACCCAGATCGTTCAACTGCTGCTCGGACATTCCTTTTCCGCTTAACCCGAGTTGCAGGATCGGAACCGAAGATGCATCGTAGCTGAGGACCAGCGGCGGCGTGATCCCGGGAGGAAACTGTTTCAAGCCGACTTGCGCCTCGGCGATAACTTCCGAGATCGCTCCGTTGATATCGGCGGCCGGCTGGAGGAAAACTTTGACTACCGCAACTCCGTTATAGGATTGCGATTCGATATGTTCAATGTTATTGACGCTGGTGGTGAGAGAGCGCTCGAAGATAGAGACGATACGCGTCTCCATCTCGGAAGGGACCAGGCCGGTATAGGTCCAGATGACACTGATGACTGGAATGTTAATGCTCGGAAATATGTCGACCGGCGTACGGAGCAGAACTACCGGACTGATCAATAGCAGCACCAGCGACAATACGATAAAGGTGTAGGGGCGCGCGAGTGCGAGTTTTACGATCCACATAAGAGCTCCTTAACTCCCGAGTCGATCCGATGGTGGTCCTGAGGACAAATCGATCGTTCGCCAACCGGAAAGCCTGGCGTCCAGCGAATAACTGCCGGGACCAAGCAAAGCTAACGAGATGGAAAGGGCCGTGAGCGACAACACCGGAAACCATTGGTCCGGCGCACTTGCCAGAAGTGACAGCGTGGAACAAACGGCCCCCAGGCTGGCACTCGCAGACGTTGCGATTCCTGGGATCAGCAAGAGCGCGCCCCCGATCAGCACAAGGGACAAAAAAAATGAGATTGGGCTCGCTCCAAACAACGGTATACCGATTTCGAAAAACCAAGCGGCCACGGCGAGCCTCAGGAGAACAAGTCCCAACCCGACGCTGCCACCTGGAAACCGCGAATACAGTCTGTCCATCTCTTTCTCTTTCTTTCTGTCTCAAGAATAAAGAGATTTCGTCGAGGTAGAAACCGTAATGCGTGCGGAAAAGCAGTAGCTCTTTAGTGGGGTCTGTTCGGATTAGAGATGGATAATCCCGCGCCGCAGTGCGATGGTGACGGCTTCGGTTCGATCGCTCGCCTGGAGTTTCGAAAGAATGTTGCTCACGTGCCCCTTGACCGTGTCTTCGGTAATGGAGAGTTCGGCGGCGATCTCTTTATTTCGCTTGCCGGCGGAGATTAGGGACAGTACCTCGACCTCCCGCGAGCTGATCGAGTCGGCGGATATATGCTCGGCAAGCGTCTGCGCGACCGCCGCGGGAAGGCGTTTTTTTCCGGCGTGAACCGTTCGAATCACGTCCAGCAGCTCCTCGCGGACCATTCCCTTTACGACGTAGCCCTGCGCCCCTGCGTCCAGTGAGCGCCGGATGTCGATATCGCCTTCAAGCGAGCTGAGAACAATGATTCGAGCATTTGGAAAATCCGCTTTCATCCGCTCGATCACGTCAAAGCCGGTCATATCCGGCAAGCGGAGATCCACCAGGGTTATATCGGGCCGCAACGCGCGGAATTGTGCGAGGCCATCGCGGCCGGTGGATGCCGTGCCAATGACGGTCATTTCCGGCTGAAGGTTGATGATGGCGGAGAGGCCGTCGAGAACAGTCGGATGATCGTCTACGCATAGCACTCGGATTTTGGTTGATTCACTCATCAGTCGCTTCCGTTTCGTCGCCGGTCTGATAAACCAGGCCGGCCGGCACGCTTAAATCGATCTCAGTTCCCTGACCTTTGCTGCTGTGGATGGAGAGCGTCGCGCCGATCCGTTCTGCGCGTTCCCGCATCCCTAAGATTCCATGATGGCCCGGCCGCCCGCGCCTGATCAGATCCTGGTCAATACCGCACCCATTGTCCTGAACTGAGATCCGTAGCGCGTGCTTCCCATAGCTGAGCAGCACGCGAATTTTACTCGCGCGAGAATGCTGAAACGCGTTGGCGATGGCCTGCCGGCCAATTTGCAGAACGTCGTGGCCCGCCACGGGATTTAATCGCCGTTCATTACCTTCCACCAGAATTCGAATCTCGCTTTCCTCTTTTCGAAATCCATCGGCCGTCTGGGAGAACCCTTTGACGATATCATCTGCGTTGAGCGATGAGGTCCGAAGATCGTTGAGCGCCCGGCGACCCTCATCCATTGCTGACTTCGCCAGCAGAAGCGCCTTTTGAAGCGGAGTTTTAGCGGGAAGCCCGGGCGGTAACAGTTCGTCGGTAACTTCGATTTGAAGGCTGATGCCGAGCACGCTTTGGAGAAGATTATCGTGCAACTCCTGGGCGATGCGTGTCCTTTCGCGCAAGCGCTCTTCGAAACGTCCGCGCAGTTGGGCGGCTAATTGGCGCACGCGTACCCGGTAAACGCCCCAGCCGATGATCATCAGCGCGATGAGAGCGACGAGACGAAACCATGCCGTCTGATAAAAGGCTGGGAGCAATTCAAAATCCAGTGCTGCTCCAGCCTGGTTCCACACACCGTCATTGTTACAAGCCAGCACTTGGAAGCGGTACGCGCGGGGACCTAGATTCGTGTAAAAGGCTTGTCGCCGCGTTCCAACATCCTGCCAGTCTGAATCATAGCCTTGGAGTTTGTAGCGGAATCGAACCCGGCGAGGCTCCACCAGGCTGAGAGCCGTATAGTCGAACTCCACGTTGCGTGTGAAGGGACGCAAACGGACCGTGTTTTTGGTATCCACGAGGGCCGTGTCGGCGATCATTCTCTCAATGTGGACGGGCGGAGCGAGCGGGTTTTTCGGTAGGTACTGGGGATCGATGAAGGCCACTCCGGCCGACGTCTTGAACCATATTTTGCCGTCGCTCGTCTGAATAGCCGGCGATTCCTGACTGCGATCCAGATTTCCTCTCAATCCATCGCTATGATCAAAGAATTCGTAAGCGATCGCGCGAGCAGGCTCGTGAAGGCTTCGATCGAGCTCCGAAAGGCTGACGCGCGCGACTCCGTTCGTGTATCCCAGCCATAGCCGTCCATCATGGTCCGGAAGAATCCAGAGCACACGTTCGCCGGGAAGGCCTTGCGCGGTGTTCCAAGTGGCGAATCTCGCGCCATCAAACCGGCTTAGCCCACGCTCGGCTCCGATCCAAACCGTTCCATGGTTATCAACGGAAATCGAATTGATAGACCCATGGGCCAGATCATCACGGGTTGTATATGCCCGGAACCGGCCTTGATCAAAAACGACAACGCCGTCTTGGTAAAGCCCGAACCACATTCTGCCTTGGCTGTCTCCGCGCATCGCAAGAATCGATTTGCCTTTGAGTAGAGGTACGTTCGAAAAGTCATCAATTTCTCCGGCGGACCACCGGTAGAGGCCTCTATCTGCATCAAAGATCCACATCCGGCGCTGATCGTCGTCCGCGATTGCCGCGATATTGTGGAGATTCAGCCCTAATGGAACCTGAAGCCGCGAGGGCTTTCCGTCGACTGTGCGCACCAACCCGGTATCGGTTGCAATCCATAGATTGTTGTCACGATCCGTGAACAAAGCACTAGAACGGACGCCTTTGAGCAACCAGTCCGTGTGAGCGCTGTCGACCCGATGTACTCCCGCCGATGTAGCTCCCCACACCGTTTCATCCTGGCCGGCGGCCAGCGCCTCCGCGTCGTGGTTTCCTGATTCCCGCTGGCTCAACGTGGCCACCGCGCCATCGCGGATGCAATTGAGCCCGTCTTGTGTTGCCACCCACAGGTTGTGTTCGCGATCCTCGAACAAGCTCCAAACGTTGTCATCCGAGAGCCCCTCCGAACGTGAGAACCTTTCGGGTAATGAACCCTCCGCGCCCGGCCGTACACGGAAGAGGCCCCGGCCCAATGTTCCAATCCACAGGTTGCCGTCGTTGTCGCGAACGACGGCGCGTACGTCCAGGCCGCCTGTTCCGGCGGCGCTGTATTGTTGAAGACGCACGGTGTGTCCGAGGGGCGATGTGGTCCAGATAGTTCCGCCGCGATCTTGACTCAGCCAGGATTTCGGGCCGGCGCGACTAAGCACGACTTCGCTGCGCGCTAGGTCGACGGACTCGATCCCTCGATTCGTTGCGATCCAGATTGCGCCTTGCGTGTCCTGGAGCAAGCCGGAATGGAAATCCGCAGGCAAGCTGATGGCCGGTCCAATCTGCGCGAGCGTATCGGGATTGAATCGCAAGACACGTTTCGCGGTTGCGACCCAGAGAGTGCGATCCCGCGCCTCCAATAGCGCTTCGACCGGCGAGTCGAGCATGGCCTCGATGAGATCGTCTCCCCGCACGCGGCCGACGAGGCCGGAAGCGGTTCCAACCCACACGCCGCCGTCGCCAGCGGCAGTCACGACTCGGACCGTGCCCAAAAGAATTCGATTGCCCTTGGGGCGCCAGTGGACGAACTGAATGCCGTCGAAGCGAGCGAGGCCGTCCGTGCTGCCAAGCCAAATGTATCCATCCAAGCTCTGCGCGATCGAATAGATGAAAGTGGCAGGAAGCCCATCCTTGGTGCTCCACGTTGTCTGCCTGTATTCGGTGACAGCTCTTCGCGGATTGAGAGCGCCTGCTGGGGACGCAAGTAACAGACCCGCGGTAGCCGCAAAGAGTATCCGCATCGGATCGACCACTGGAATGGTCTCGCGACAACAGTCGACTTTTATGTTACGCCATGGATGCCGTTGCTTGCGGCGGCATTGATAATTCTTGACAAGCACCAATTCTCAGCCGTTTCATTTTGCCGATAAGGGTTGTGCGCGGCAGACCCAGTCGGGCGGCGGCGCCGTTCGGCCCGCCGACGACACCCTCGGTTTGGAAAAGTGTGTAAATAATATGGGAACGCTCCGCGTCTTCCAACGTGAGAGGAGCGGACGCGTTAGACCCTCTCGATCCCTGATGGGTTGTGCTGGTCGTCACCGGCGCCGAACCGCTAAGCACGGGGCCCGCCGATAGAATCACCGAGCGCTCGATGAAATTCTGCAATTCCCGCACATTTCCTGGCCACGAATAGAGTGCCAGAGCCGCGACGAATTCCTCCGATATCGTTGTGATCGGCTTCTTCAAGCGATTGGCGTAATCCATCGCGAAGTGGTGGACCAACGAACGAACGTCCTCGGGACGCTCGCGCAGCGGTGGTAGTTCGATCGGGAATACACTGAGGCGATAGAAGAGGTCGCTGCGAAATTGGCGTTCTTCGGTCATCTCCGCCAGGTCGCGATGTGTGGCGCAGATCACACGGACATCAGTATGAATCGTGGCAGCGCCGCCTAAACGCTCGAACTGCCTTTCCTGGATGACGCGGAGCAGCTTCGGCTGCAATTCCAGCGGCAGGTCGCCGATTTCATCCAAGAACAACGTACCCTTGTTGGCGCGCTCGAATCGTCCAATACTGCGAGTAAAGGCTCCGGTGTAGGCGCCACGCTCATGACCGAATAGCTCGCTCTCGAGCAATCCTGCGGGAATGGCGGCGCAATTCACCTTCACAAACGGGCCTTTCGCTCGATCGCTGCACTTGTGAATGGCTTCGGCAATCAACTCTTTGCCGGTCCCGGTCTCTCCCTGGATGAGCACTGTAGCATCGGTAGGACCGACGACACGCACCAGGCGAAGCACTTCCTGGAGAGCAGCACTGTTACCGACGATGTTGTCCATCCCGCTGCCGAAGTGGTCGCTGCGGTCGATCCCGATGTTCCTTAACGTCGCGTCACAGAATGCGTGACGATCCTTGCCAATTCCTTCGTTGGTCCAAGTTGCTTGTGTGTTCATGGCTTACTCCTTGGTCTCTTCTTCCTGATTGTGGCGCGGGTTCGGCTTTCGGACGACCCTCAATCTACCCGTTTTCATCCGGTAAATCGTGATGGGAGATGACCCCACTTTTGGGGGATCGGCCACCGAAGCGGAATGCCAATCTTCACGCTTGTCCAGAATGCCTTCGCTCTCCACCGGTCCGGACGCCTCTTGCTCCGGTTCTCGACGTCGTTTCTGGGTAATCCTCTGACGGATGTAGCCCAGGCAATTCGCCAGTCATGATGCCGTCGGCTTCGCAACGCTCGAGAACCTGACGCGGCGCGCCTTGCGATCAAGAAAGTCTTGGAATCCGGTTCCAGCCGAACTGCCGACAGAGCGTGTCGAAGGAAGGTCACGAAGAATGGCGCCGGGTCCCGACCGGACTGAACTAAGTGCAATGTTGTCAATACCGAACGGCGGCGGCCGCGTTTGGCAAAGGGAATGCGACAACGACGAAGGTAGAGAAAGCGCGGTTGGAGACCGACAATGGCATCTGCTGCATATACGCCCACTATGACGGGGGTCGAGGAAGCCAGCCTGATCCGCAAGGTTATCGGCGGGCGGCGCGATCTGTTCGCGAACCTGATCGAGCCGCACCTGACGCCGTTATTGCGCATCATTCAACGAACCATGGGCCAGCACGCCGACGTGGACGATATTGTGCAGCAGGCTGCTCTTAAAGCGCTGACGCATCTGGAACAGTTTCGGTGCGAAGCCAGTTTCAGGACTTGGCTCATTCAAATCGGCCTCAACGAAGCTCGGCAATGGCGGCGCCACTACGCTTCTTCGCGTTTCGTGCCGCTCGACACCGCCCTGTTGCTGCAACTCCCGATTGTCGACGAGAGACACTCTCCACTGGCCGAAACCCAGCGACGCGAGGCCGCGGTCCGGCTGCGCGCAGCCCTCGACCAGCTGCCGGAAAAGTATCGGACGATCATCTACCTGCGGGATCTCGAGTGCCTCAGCCTCGCTGACGTAGCTCAGTTGCTGGGATTGACGGTGCCGGCGGTAAAGACGCGTCAGCTGCGCGCCCGAAGAAAGATTGCGAAGATGCTCGGCCGGCTTGGCCCGCAGTGCTCGCGGAGCCGCTCCTCTGCATGATCCGGAGTAGCTGGGGCCGCGTTCGCTGGAAGATGATTTCCATCATCAGCTTCACTGCGACCTCCGCAATTCTGGTTGCCTGTCTGGCAGTCGCTGCGTTGAACGTCATGGTGCGCCGGGAAAGCTCCAATGTCGTCGAGAAGCAGATTCAAATGCTGGTTCAAGCCAGCCGTTCTGTGGCTCCCGCTATTCTCGACCAGGCCGCGGTTCCCGGAGCGCTGAAGCCGCTACTGGCGTACACGGATGAGGCGTTCCCTCGGGCTCAAGCCTCGTTGATCTTCGAGGACCGAGCGGGTGTGCGCTCTTTGCTTTCGCAGCCGGACTTTCCCGGCGCGAAACTGCCCGATTGGCTGCCCGAAACCGGTTTCACGGGTCTGGTTGTCGATCGAGGACGAATTGAGATCCGCGACGTCGCCACTCAAAACGACGGCGCGTGCAAAGTAACGGCCGTCTTCAGCATGCCGCTCGGTTCCGAGCTGGCCTGGCGACTCTCTTCAGCGGCCGGCAGGGACGTAACGGCCGTTTCCCCCAGGCCCTTCCGAGTACACTTGGCGAGTCAGCGCGTGTTCAGAACCGTCGAACGAAATTTCATACCCGGGACGTCGGCGCCCACGGCGGTTGTTCTGAGCGTTCGCAATTGGGAGACCGGAGCAGTTGAAGATTGGATCGCGTACAGCGTTCGAGCCAGCTATTCAAGCACCTTCGAAGATGTAGCGCGTCTTGGCGGGCAACTGGCAGCCTGGGTGTGGCTCATTTCAGGGTTGGTGCTTATCGTATTGCTTCTGAATGCGTCCGGCGTGTGGATGTCCATCCGGCTGGGGAGCGAGATCTCCACCGCCATCGACGATCTGAGCAGTGCGGCTAGCCAGATCGCCAGCGGCAACTTTGCATGGAGGACACCCGTCCGGACCAAGGGCCAGCTCGGCGAGCTGACGAGTGACTTCAACGAAATGGCGATCGCCCTGGAACGCCTTCAAGAAGAGGAGGCTGCCAAATTAAGGTACGAGAGCGAACTCCAAGTTGCGCGCAGCGTTCAAGAATATCTGTACCCGCGCGTGGCGCCGGTGCTAGAAGGAGCTACCGTTTCCGGCCGCACGTTGCCGGCCCGCATGGTTGGAGGCGATCTGTACGACTTCTTCGATCTCGGTCAAGAACGAATCGGGATCCTCTGTGCGGACGTAAGCGGGAAGGGAATTCCCGCCGCGCTGATGATGGCGAACCTGCAGGCTGTCGCGCGGGCGCATCTCGGGGACGCCATGAACAGCCTTGATTTCGTCGAAATGTTAAATCAGCAGCTTACTGGCCGGTTCGGAGACAACCGATACGCGACTCTGTTCTGGGCAGAGTACAACGCGAAGAACTCCGTGTTGACGTATGTCAACGCGGGACACCCTTCACCGATGTTGATTCGCTCCACGTCCGAGATTGAGAGGCTGAATTCGGATGGTGTGCCAGTTGGAATGTTTGCCAAGACAGAATACGTCGCGAGGAAGCTGCAGATGCATCCGGGAAACCGGCTGGTTATTTTCAGCGACGGGCTTACTGACGCCCAGACCGCGCTGGAGGAAGATTTCGGCGAAATGCGTCTGATGGACTGTCTCAGAGCGCTTCCGCCTGAAACAGATGCTAGAGTGGTCGCCGACCGCGTAATGCAAGCCGTTGCGGATTGGTCAGTTGGGACGGAACAGTTCGACGACATGACCATTGTCGTGCTGGATATTCCTCCTTCTCGAAATTCGATGGTGACCTCCAGCGTTATGGGACATCGAACAGTCGATTCGAGCGGAAGAGCTGGATCTTGAGAGGTGAGGACCTCCCATCGACACCTGTGTCGCGCGGTCGTCGATTCGCTGATGCCGGTCGTTGGCAAGTGTATTGGAACAGTGCAAGGAATCCACCGTTCAGATCTTGGCCAGTCGATTGCACATTCGGAGGGCGGATGTTGAAAGAGAATCAAATGCATTTAAGGAAACAAACCATGACAAGGTATCTCAAAATGTTCGCTCCGGTGGGCATCGCACTTCTTTTCGCAACCGCATCGTTTGCACAGCAGGTGAAGACTGACTACGATCGCGGCACAGATTTTAGCCACTACAAGACGTACTCCTGGGAAAAAGTCCAGACGCCAGATGCGCTGTGGGTCGATCGGATCAAAGAAGCCGTGAATTCAGCGCTCTCAGCGAAAGGCTGGACGCAGGTGGAATCGGGCGGCGATGTTGCAATCGTCGCGATCGAAATGACCAAGAATCAACAGAGCCTCAACACCTTCTACAACGGATTCGGCGGCGGCTGGCGCTGGGGTGGTGGATTTGGCGATGCGACGACAACCGTGGACAACTACAAAGTCGGAACGCTGGTGGTCGATCTGTTCGACGGCAATACCAAGAAGTTGATATGGCGTGGATCGTCCAGCGACACGCTCTCAGATAAGTCCGACAAGAATATCAAGAATCTCGATAAAGGTGTCCAGAAGATGTTCGATCATTTTCCTCCGGACGCGAAAAAGTAATCGATGTGGAGGATTAGTCATATGAGATTGATTCAACAAAGCATGGCGGTACTGCTTTCCTGGTGCCTGATGGTCGTGACCGTGGGCGACGCGTCCGCCTATCAGACTTACCTGTCTAATTCGCAGCCGGCGCAAGCTGCCCAACAGAGTCCCGAGCAACTCCAGCAGCTCGTCGCGCCGATCGCGCTGTATCCGGACGCGCTCATCGCACAGATCCTGGCGGCCGCAACTTATCCAGAACAGATCGTTGAGGCTCAGAAGTGGCTACAAGAGAACAAAAACCTTCAAGGCGACCAATTGGCGAGCCAAGTAGATAAACAAGCTTGGGATCCCAGCGTCAAAGCTCTGGCGCAGTTCCCGGCAGTCCTCGCCAACATGCAGCAGAACCTGGCTTGGACGTCTGAGCTTGGCGACGCACATCTCAATCAGCAGCAGGAGGTGACGCAGGCGATTCAAGTCATGCGGCAGCGCGCCAAGCAGGCCGGGAACCTGAATACTTCGAGCCAGGAGAAGGTAAGCACGAAGGGGAAAACGATCGTTATAGAGCCAGCAGCTCCCGACGTCGTTTACGTTCCTGAATATGATCCCTGGCTAGTGTATGGCGCGCCGCTGGCAGTATTCCCGGGTTGGTATCCATATCCAGGCCTTTACCTGGGCGGCCCGGGAATCGCTTTTGGCGTAGGCTTCGGAGTTGGGTTATTTGCGGGCTTCGGCTGGGGTTGGCATCACTGGGGATACGACTGGCACCACGACGGCAGAGTCGTCTATAACCACAACACATATATCTCGCACAGCCGGACGATCGTAAATCGCAATGGCTTTAGCGGGGGGCGCACGAATGTCAACCGCGGCGGCAGTTTCGGAGGCCATCAGAACTTTCGTGGGGACAACATGTCTCGCGCTCCCGCAGGCGTGCGTTCCGGCGCCTTCAGCGGATTCAGCCATGGAGGAGTTGCAAGAGGCAATTCATTTCGAGGCCAGTCGAGTTTCGGAGGCTTTCACGGCGGCGGTGGTTTTCACGGAGGTGGTGGCTTCCATGGCGGCGGTGGCCATGGCGGTGGAGGCCACAGATAGTTTCGCCGGAGGGTGAGGAAGTGAGGAAACACAAAATGACGAATACAATTCAACAACTTTCACAACGCGTCTGGCCGGCTACGGCTGCATTCGCGATTCTTACAATGTGGGCAACATTTGGCGCTCACGAGGCACTGGCTCAATCCTCTGCTCAGCCCGCGTTCCAGTCAGCTAACGAGGCCGCTCAAAACCTATTCCAGGCTGTTCAGGGCAACAATATGGATGCCATCATCAAGATCCTGGCTGGACCGACAGAACTCGCCTCTTGCGGTGACGACGCCCAGGATAAGATCGAGCGCGAAATGTTCGCCAAAAAATACCAGGAGATGCATCGTCTGGGTCGCGAGGTCGACGGAGCGGTGACTCTTTATATCGGCGCCGAGAATTGGCCTTTCCCAATTCCGCTCGTCGAGAAAAATGGCTCCTGGCACTTCGATTCGGATGCGGGGCGAAAGGAAGTCTTGTTCCGGCGGATCGGCGATAACGAGCTCACGGCGATTGAGATCTGTCACGAACTCGTCGCCGGTGGAACGCCTCGCACAAAGGCGAATCCGGCGGACCAGTCGGAAGACGCTCTTGCGGCAGTTGTTTCAAAAGCGCCCGGTGAATCCGCTCAGGTGTTGATTCACGGATACTATTTCCGTCGTTTGGCAGCACTCGCAAAGGGGACCTCTGCCGCGCCGGCATTCATCGCTTATCCGGCCGATTATCGGTCCTCCGGCGTGATGACGTTCATCGTCACCGGAAACGGGGTTATCTATGAAAAGGATCTCGGTGTAAATACTTCCGCGGCAGCGACAGCGATGACCTCGTTTCACAAAGACGCGACCTGGCACGTCGCCGTTAACTAACGCGGTCGTCTTTAATAACGGTGAAAGATGGAGGATCGAGATGCAACGTCGCCCGATGCTTACGGCGATCTTGACTCTTCTATCCTCCACTACAGTGTGTGCGCAATCGAATTGTGACACCGCGAGCGACACCGATGACTCAAGCTGGGTCCGCAACTGGCTGCGGATTGTAGATGAGGCGAGAGCCAGTCAACCGCACTTTGTTTCGCCGATCGTGACCTCACACGTAATGCTGGTCCAGCAGTTCCGCTATGACATGTCCTGGCAGCAGGATCCCGGAAGATCGATCACTTCGAACTACGGTAATTCGCGGGGTCTCGAAATCATTCCTTGGTCGCGCGTGGAAGTGGGAATATTTCCGCCGGCCTACGTCGTCCATCAAACCAACGGACCGAGTGGATTCGGCGACCTTTCGTATCAGGTGAAATTCCGCGCCTTTGCCCGAACCGAAGGCCAGGGTGACTATTTTGTCGGATTCTTCTTGGGCGGTACCAGTCCCACCGCTCGCGCGCCCAATGGTCTTGGGCACGCAGTGCTGTCGCCGACGCTTGCCGTCGCCAAGGGCCTAGGCCCCTGGGACCTTCAAAGCACGTTCGGCGCAAACCTTCCTACTGGCGGCACCGACGTTCTAGGCAGATCTCTCGTCTTTAATACCGCCGTCGACTATCGGATTAAAGGAAAGCTTTGGCCCATGATCGAGCAGAACTCGACATTCTGGGTAGATGGCCCCTTGACTGGTGACAAACAGGTGTTCATAACCCCCGGCATCGTCATCGGGCCATTTCCGGTGGCCGAAAGACTCCACGTGGCATTCGGCGCCGGAGTACAGATCGCCGTCACGGAATTCCATCAATACAATCACCGTTGGGTTCTCTCTCTACGCTTTCCGTTCTAGCGAATCGGGCCGCGGCGTGACCGGCGGTCGACTGATCTGTCATCGACACGTCGCGATGGAGTTTCCATTTCGTTTCATCTGTTTGATTTTAATGTGGCCTCTGAATGGTCGACCCCGTGCGTTACGTATGGTCGTTAGACCATCGCCTGACGAAACATCGGGCGATCTTTCAAAAAGGAGACAATAAAATGAATAAAGCGATAGTGATTGCGTTCGTCGGTCTCGGAATCTTGGGCAGTATTGCGCCGCGCGCGGCTGCCGACGAATGGGACCACAAGACGATGGTCACGTTCAGCGCTCCGGTAGCGATTCCGGACCAAGTGCTACCAGCGGGAACTTACGAGTTCAAACTGGCGAATTCGACGACCGACCGGAACATCGTGCAAGTGTTCAGCCAGGATGAAAAACATCTGTACGGAACCTTCCTGACCATCCCCGAGCAACGCTCGCAACCGGCCGAAAGCACCATCATCACGTTGGATGAGCGGCCCGGTGACTCACCGGAAGCCGTGAAGGCGTGGTTCTATCCAGGAGACGAAACTGGCCACGAGTTCATTTATCGATAGACACGGACAGTTCAATCCACCGGGAAGGGGAGCGAGTATTTCCATGCTCGCTCCTTGGTGATCGGTATGCCTGTCGAGGTCCACGAGTGTCGCTGAGGCGTCACACGCTGACGTTCCGCCAACAGGCTTTTTTGCGATGACTCTCGGAATCGCGCGATTTCATTGCACGCCGTGGCTCGACGCCGGATCGAGGGTTGGTACTTGAAATGCAGTTGGGAGGTTTAAGAGCGCTGATAGGAGATCAGATGTCTGTCGATGAAAAGATCACTCTTCGCACCCGGTTAGGATTCATCGGACTCGGGTATCTGGGTTCACGCATTGCCGGGCGGCTGATCACTGCCGGATTCCCCACGGTGGTCTACGATGTCAATCGCGCGAAAGCGGACGAGCTCGCCACGTTAGGCGCCGAAGTTGCCAATACCCCTGACGATCTGGCGAGCAAGGTTGGCTTGGTATTGTCGTCCCTTCCAGATGAACGCGCGGTCCAAAGTGTTTATCTGGGAACAGGCAACGTACTGCGCAGCGTTAGACCCGGTACACGGATCATCGAGTTGAGCACGATTTCCCCGGAAGCTTCTAAGCGGCTATATCAGGCAGCCCAGCAGCTGAATCTCTCTTCACTCGATGTCGCGGTCTCCGGCAGCACGGCCTCCGCCGAAGCGGGGACTTTGACACTGTTCGGCGGCGGCGATTCCGAAGATTTCGAAGCGGCCACTCCGATTTTTTCCGCGGTCGCGAGCCAATGGTTCTACATGGGACCGGCCGGCTCCGGCGTCGCCATGAAGCTGGTTGTGAACACGCTTTTGGGCGTAGGTATGCAAACCGTGGCTGAGGCCGTCGCGTTGGGATCACGGCTAGCCCTGCCACGAGAGCTTCTCTTGGAAACGCTGGCGAGGACTGCAGTCATTGCTCCGGCACTGGCGGGAAAACTGGCTTCCGCAAAACAAAACAACTATGCGCCGCAGTTTCCGCTTCGTCTGATGCGTAAGGATTTCGGCTTGATTCTGAACGCCGCGGGACGAGTTCACCTTGCAATGCCCGCGACGGAAGCGGCCGCCATCGTTAACGACACCGAAGCCGCGAGAGGCGGCGAGGAAGACTTTTCTATCGTCATCCGGCGAATGGAAGAACAGGCTGCAGTGGACCATGTTGTGCCACCGGCCGCTTAGGAATTGAAAGGGACTTTTAAAATGACACCACAACAGCTCGGACAGAGTGACTTGCAGATTACGCCAATTGGAATCGGCGCTTGGGCGATCGGCGGAGGACAGTGGGAATTCGCCTGGGGCCCGCAGGAGGACCATAAATCGATTGCCGCGATCCATACGGCTCTGGAGCGCGGCATGAATTGGATCGACACGGCAGCCGTCTACGGCCTAGGTCATTCGGAGACCGTCGTGGGCCGGGCAATTCGCGAGCTTCGCCCTCGTCCTTATGTGTTCACCAAATGCAGCCTGGTGTGGAACGAATCGGGAAAGATCTCGCACAACCTGCAAGCGGCTTCCATTCGGCTGGAAGCCGAGGCCAGTCTCAAGCGGTTGAAGGTCGACAGCATCGACCTGTATCAAATCCACTGGCCGGCATTGCAAGGAAATCCCGAGAGTGCTTCGCCAGGGTCGATTGAGGAAGCCGTTGGCGCTCTCGCGAAATTGAAAGCCGAAGGAAAAATCCGCCACATCGGCGTTTCGAATTTTAACGCGCAGCAAATGCAGCGCGCTCTCGACGTTGCTCCGATAACCTCACTCCAACCACCCTATTCCCTGCTTGCTACTGACGTAGAGTCTTCGACGCTTCCATTCGCTTTGAAGCACAAGATTGGCGTCATCGTGTATTCTCCCATGGCGTCCGGGCTGCTGAGCGGCGCGATGACTCGCGAACGGATCGCGCGATTTCCCGAAGACGATTGGCGCAAACGCAGCCCGAACTTTCAGGAACCGCTGCTTTCCCGGAATCTTAAACTGGTCGAACTGCTGCGCGCGATCGGCAAGCGGCGTAATGCGACACCCGGCGAAGTCGCCATCGCGTGGACCTTGCGGAATCCCGCTGTGACGGCCGCGATCGTCGGCATCCGCAGCGAGGAACAGGTAAGCGGCATTGCCGGCGCCGCCGACGTCAGGCTCAGCTCGGACGAAGTGCGCGAAATCAACCAGGCACTCGCACGACAAGCAGCTTGAGAACAGGGATGACGTAAATCTCCATCGATGGGACCGTCCAACAAGGTGCCGTCCGGTGAGCCAGGGAACGACGTTAACGGAGCGCCTATGCGATCACGCCAGCCATTGACGTCATACCGACACAAGTGTCGTCACGCAGCCATCCAGAGGACCGCGGGGTTGCACAACTAATTGAGTCGCCGCTGATCGCACAGTGGATTTAAGAATGCATAGGATCTAATCGAAATGTGGATCGTCCGACTCGCGCTGCGCCGCCCCTATACGTTCATCGTGATGGCCATTCTTATCGCCATCATGGGTGGACTCGCGATCGTCACCACGCCAACCGATATTTTCCCGTACATCAATATTCCCATGGTCGGCGTGATCTGGACTTACAACGGCATGAGTCCGGACGACATGGCCAAACGTGTCCTGGTCGTTTCAGAACGCGCCATGACGACCACAGTGAACGACATCGAACGGATCGAATCGACCGCGTACAACGGCGTGGGCCTGATCCGCGTGTACATGCAACCAGGGACCAATGTGGATCTCGCGGTTGCGCAGGTGACCGCGGTTTGTCAGACGCTGCTTCGGACTATGCCGCCCGGCATTTTTCCGCCCCTTATCGTGCAGACCGACGCTTCAAGCGTTCCCATACTCCAGTTGGGTCTCAGCAGCGGCACGCTTACCGAACAGCAACTCTATGACTACGGCCAGAATTTTGTTCGTACCCGCCTGTCAACAGTGCCGGGTATCTCGGTGCCTCTGCCATACGGAGGAAAAGTCCGCTCCGTCATGGTCGACCTCGATCCCGACGCGTTGTACGGAAAAGGATTGTCGGCCACCGACGTCTCGAATGCCCTGAACCTCCAGAATCTTATTCTCCCGACTGGCACAGTGAAGGTCGGCACGCGCGAATACCTGATTCGACTGAACAGCAGCCCCGAATTGATCTCGGCGATGAACGACCTGCCGATCAAGACCGTAAACGGCAATCCCGTGTACTTCCGCGATATCGGAACGGTGCGCGACGGATTTCAGGTGCAGACGAATATCGTTCGCATCAACGGCGGCCTCGCATCGCTGCTAACGGTTTTGCGGCATGGTGGAGCATCCACGCTGGCAGTGGTACAGGGAGTCAAGGATGTTCTACCAAAGATACAGGCCACGCTCCCGCCCGCGCTGAATATTACCCAGCTATTCGATCAATCCGTGTTCGTAAAGGCGTCGGTGCTGGGAGTCGTTCGTGAAGCAAGTATCGCTGCGCTGCTTACTGCACTCATGATTCTGCTTTTCCTGGGAAGCTGGCGCAGCACGTTAATCGTCTGCATCTCAATCCCGCTCTCCATCCTCACCTCCTTGATCGTGCTGGGATTTCTCGGGCAGACGATCAACGTGATGACGCTGGGCGGACTGGCGCTCGCCGTCGGAATCCTGGTCGATGATGCGACGGTGGAGATCGAAAACGTGCATCGCAACATGGGGATCAAAGGAAAGACTCTGGTTCGCGCGATCCTGGATGGCGCGCAAGAGATCGCGGTCCCGGCGTTTGTTTCTACGCTATGCATCTGTATCGTGTTCGTCCCGGTCCTCATGCTGACCGGAGCGGCGAAGTATCTTTTCACGCCGCTGGCCATGGCCGTAGCATTCGCCATGCTGACGTCTTATCTGCTCACCCGCACGGTGGTACCGACGCTGGTTCACTATATGTTGCAAACCGAGATGTCCCTCTATCAGGACGGTGAGGGGGCGGACACCCCGGCATCCAGGTCAGCCGGCCCTATCTGGCATGTCCATCAGGCCTTCGATCGTAAATTTGAGAAATTCCGGGACGGTTATCACAGCCTGCTCGAATGGGTGCTGGCGCATCGCGCGATCGCCGGGGGAACCTTCCTGGCTTTTGCTCTGGCGTCAACCGCACTGATCACCGTGGTCGGCCAGAACTTTTTTCCGTACGTCGATGCGGGTCAGATGCGGCTGCACGTCCGCACTCCCACCGGCACTCGTATCGAGGAAGCGGCGGCCATTTTTTCGTCTATAGACAACGAGATTCGTAAAATCGTTCCGGCGCAGGAGCTCGATTCCATTCTCGACAATATCGGGCTGCCGAATTCCGGCATCAACCTGGCGTTCAGCGACAGCATCACCAACGGCAATGGCGATGGCGACATTCTGATTTCGCTGAAGCCCGATCATCACTCGACTCTCGATTACACCAGGGCGCTTCGCAACACGCTAACAGCAAAGTTTCCGGCAGAGACATTCTTTTTCCAGGCAGCCGATATCACCAGCGAGATTCTGAACTTCGGTATGCCCGCCCCCGTGGACGTTCAGGTGATCGGCAATAGCCTCGAGCAAAATGCTCAAGTCGCCCAAAAGTTGCAGCACGAAATCGCTGGCCTGCCTGGAGCCGTGGACGTCTTCATCCGCCAGCGTCTGGACTATCCGACAGTGGATGTCAACGTCGATCGGATTCTGGCCGACGAAGCTGGACTTACGCAGAGAGATGTAGCGAGCAGTCTGCTGATCTCGTTGTCGGCCAGTGGACAAGTGGCGCCGAATCAGTGGCTGGATCCACAGAACGGCGTGAACTATCAGGTGGCCGCGCAAACGCCGCAATACAAGATCGATACCTTCGACGCTATGCAGCGCACGCCGATTACGGCCCCTTCCGGCCGGGCACAGCAACTGCTCTCCAATCTTGCGCGATTGAAGCGGAACAACTCTCCCGAAATCGAGAGCCACTACGATATACAGCCCGTGATCGACGTCTTTGCGACGCCAGATAAGCGCGATTTAGGCGGTTTGGCCACCGATATTGAGCAAATTATCGCCACAATGCGTCCTTCACTCCCGCGCGGAACCACAATCGATCTGCGGGGGCAGGTGGACACAATGCGGACCTCTTTCACGCGCCTGGGCCTGGGAATGATTTTCGCGGTCGTGCTGGTGTATCTAGTGATGGCCATCAACTTTCAATCCTGGCTGGATCCTTTCATCATCCTGATGGCGCTGCCGGGAGCGATGGCCGGAATGCTGTGGATGCTCTATCTGACGCGCACCACTCTGAGCGTTCCCGCGTTGATGGGCGCGATTATGGGGATCGGCGTCGCCACGGCAAATAGCATCCTGCTGGTCACGTTTGCAAATGACGAACGAGCAACGGGGAAAAATGCGATCGAGTCGGCGCTCTCCGCAGGGTTCACGCGAATCCGGCCGGTCACGATGACGGCTCTGGCGATGATCATCGGTATGTTGCCGATGGCCTTCGCGCTAGGCGAAGGCGGCGAGCAAAATGCTCCTCTGGGTAGGGCGGTGATCGGCGGGCTGCTGTTTGCGACGCCCACGACGCTGTTCTTCGTCCCGATTGTTTACACGCTGCTTCGAAAAAAGGCGCCGATCGATATGGACCGCCAGATCGCCGAAGAGGCGGGGGAGATTCCCAAGCCATGAACGACAAGAAAGCTCATTCCGGTTTCTGGGCCAAGCTGATCGCTCTGGTCATCGTTATTGGCTCGGCCGCCGCTGTCTATGTCTTTGGGTATTTGCCGCGGGAGCGGACCACCAAACAATTGGATGCGGCCGCGGCAGCTCGCAGAATTGCTCCACCACTGGTGAATGCCGCAACCGTCAAGCGCGCCGTCACGAGCACGCAACTAACGCTGCCCGGGAACATCACGCCGATCACGGAAGCGTATATTTTCGCGCGAGCTGCCGGGTTTTTGAAACGGCGCTACGTCGATATCGGAGATCGTGTGCGCGCCGGACAGAAGCTGGCCGATATCGATGCGCCGGATCTCGACCAACAGGTGTCCCAGGCGCAGGCCGCGCTGGCGCAGGCACAGGGACAGCTCGGCCAGGCGCAGGCCACACTCGAGCAGCTCACCGCAACCCGCGATCTGGCGGCGATCACTTGGGAAAGATACAAGGTCCTGACCGCCAAAGGCGCAGTGTCGCGGCAGGACGGCGACAATCAATCGACATACGCCAAGACAGCGGATGCGAACGTCGTCGCACAGCAGAAAACGGTTCGCGCAGCGGAGGAGTATATTCGCGCGAGCCAAGCGACGCTGGATCGACTATTGGCGCTCCAAGGTTACGAGCAGATCACGGCGCCGTTTGACGGAATCGTCACGGCGCGAAATGTCGATGTCGGCGCGCTCATTTCTGCCACCGGTTCCAGTCTTGGGCCCTCTCGATCCAATAGCGCCGGGCCCTCCGATGTTCCCAGCGGAGGCGAGATTTTTCGCGTGGCTGAAATCGCGAAGCTCAGAGTATTGATCGGCGTTCCGCAAACGAATTCACCAGATATCCGGGTGGGGCAGGCAGCCACGGTCAGTGTTCAGCAGCTCCCTAACCAGAACTTTAAGGGCATGGTGACGCGCACATCGAGCTCGCTGGATGCGCAATCCAGGACGCTGCTCACCGAGGTCGAGGTTGCGAATCCAAAAGGAGTACTTCTGCCGGGAATGTATGCGCTCGTGTCGTTTACGACGGATCGCGCCGAGCCTCCATTCCTGGTGCCCGACGCGGCGCTGGTTGTCAGGTCGAGCGGCACGGTTGTGGCGGTGCTTCAGCCGTTGACTGCGGCCGAACAGGAAAACGTTAAGACCGAAGGAATGGATTCCGCGACGGTTGCTCGCATAAGGCGTGTTCATTTTCAAACGGTCACTCCCGGTCGCGATTACGGTGTCGAGTTGGAGATTCCGGCTGGTCTCACCGTTGGCCAAGAAGTGGTGGTCGATCCAAGCGATTCAGTGCAGGAGGGCGCCCTTGTTCAAATCGCGGCTCCGAAGCCAAATCAAAAGGGGTAGCGCGATGAAATGCTGGTCAAAGGCCGCGGTCCTGCTGGTGCTTGTTGCGGCATTTGGCGAAGCACAAACGAACTTCGTGCGAAACTCGATCATTCGCCCGTACGAACCGAAGCCGGTTCCACCTATTAGTCTTCAGAACTCCGAACGGATTTTCGACCTGATGCGTGCGGGGCAAATTTATCTTTCTCTGGCGGACGCGATCGCTTTGGCGTTGGAGAACAACCTGGACATCGAGCTGGAGCGATATCTACCGAAGATCGCGCAGACCGACATTCAGCGCGCAAAAGGCGGCGGGCTACCGCGTGGATTGAGCCTGCTGGTGGATGAGCCGCCTCCGGGAATCGGAGGGCCGAACGGCCCGCTGCTTACTGCGCTTACCGCCAGTTCGACCCCCGCGCCCGCGGTGAACACGAACTTCTCGGACGTCGCGCTCATCACGCAACAACAAAACAATCTATCGGTCGCAGATGCGCTCCCGCTGTCGCCCGGTCCGGCGATTCCACAATTCGATCCATCGATTTCGGCGCTAGTCAATTGGGAGCATCAAAGCACAGCGGAATTCAATCCACTCCTCACCGGGTCATCGAATTGGCTGGTCTCTAACAATTTCACGGGAAATCTGGGATTCACACAAGGATTTTCGCCTGGAACGCAGCTCAGCATGACGTTCGACAACTCGCGACTAACGTCCAATGCAGCACGCTACACTTACAATCCGATTCTGAGTTCAAGCCTGGGATTCACGATCACGCAGCCGCTGCTGCGGGGCTTTGGGATCGAGTTGAACCGCCGCTATATTCACATCGCCAAGAACAATGGGAAAATCGCCGGTCTTGTTTTTCGACAACAGGTGATTGATACAGTGGCCGGGATCGCACGGCTCTATACGGACCTGGTGAGTCTGAATGAGGACGTCAAAGTGAAGAGTGAAGCATTGCGGCTGGCCGAGCGGCTGTATGAGGACAACAAGAACAAAGTCGACCAAGGCACGCTTGCACCGATCGAGTTGACCCGGGCACAGGCGCAGGTCGCGGTCAACAAACAGGCGCTCATATCGGCCCAAGGGCTGGTGGAGCAACAGGAGTTGATCGTCAAGACAGCAATCACGCGCCGCGGCCTAGCGAATCCTGCAATTCGAGCAGCTCGTCTGATCGCAACAGACTCCGTGGGCATTCCCGAAACAGAGCCTGTCCCTCCCGTGGAAGATCTGATCGCCGAGGCAGTACGAAACCGGCCCGATTTAGCGCAGGCAGGAATACAGGTGGAAAATTCCCAGATTAGCTTGAAGGGATCGCACAACGCCCTTCGACCGGAGTTGGATGTAGTAGGGACGATGCAAAATGGCGGCCTGTCGGGCGACGTGAACGTAGCTGCATTGGCGCTGACACCGGGCGCAACGGTCTATCCCGGAGGCTACGGTACGGCAGTCGGGCAGATCTTCAAGAATAATTTCCCCACTTACAGCGTCGGCATCCAGTTGACGCTGCCAGTCCGGAATCGTGTGGCACAGGCCGATGCCGTTCGCGACGAACTGCAGCTCCGGCAGACCCAGGTGCGCCGCCAGCAGTTTGAAGATCAGGTTCGTCTGGAAGTGGCCGATGCTTATGTTGCGATGCAGCAGGCTTGGGCGGCATACCAGGCTGCGGTCCAAAGCCGAGTTCTTCAGGAGCAGTCCGTACAGGTGGAACAGGACACGTTCGACGTCGGACTCGCGACCAACTACCTGGTGATCCAGTATCAAACCTATCTGGCGCAGGCGCGATCCACGGAAGTTGCCGCGAAGGGCGCGTATGCAAAGGCGAAGCTGGCTCTCGATCGGGCCACCGCGAGCACGCTCGAAGTGAATCGTGTATCGATTCAAGAAGCGCAGAACGGCCGTGTGTCCCGTCCGGCGGCGGCAGTCCCGCACCCATGAGATACGAGTCGCAGGGTCGACACTGCGGCCGCGTGTCGACACGAATTCGGGACATTTTTTGCGATCTCAGCCGGCACTTCCTTTCTGTACAAGCATCCGGGAGCACATCGGCAATGGCAAATCGATTGCCTTTTCCAGGATGAAAGGTCTCTTGGACCAAATCACAAAAGGGAGTTTGCGAGACATGAAACGATCTGGATTCGCCGTGGTAGTGATTCTTCTGTCTGCAGCTCTGGTTCACGCGCAGAGTTGCCAGATCGCCGGCCAGGTCTTTTTCTCCGATGTAGTCGATCGCACTATTACGATTAAGACCGACGCCGGCGATCTGGTGAACTTCAGCTACGACGACGCCGCGAGCTTCGTGCAGGGCGCCGATCGCGTATCGCCGCGGCAGCTCAACAACGGCGACCGCCTTTGTTTTCGGACGATAAAACCTGTTGTTGTCTCCGTCACTTCGCGTGCAGAAATCGAGGCTATGCAGAAAAAGGAGCTGGCTGCGTGGCAAGCAGACAGTCTGTATGGAATTGTTTCGGGCCTTGATCTGAAAACGCGAAAGATCACACTTGCCGTTTCGCTAAGCGGCAAGTATACGAGTTATTCCGTCGACGTGAGTCCGGACGTTGCGTGTTGGTTTTTTCCGTTGGGCACGATCCGCTTGAAGGATGCCGTCGCGGGTTCTGTGGAGCGCATCACTCCCGGCGACACAGTCTATGTTCGCGGCAAGAAGGGCCTCGGTCAGAACTTTGCCGCGAGCCTGATCGTTTCGGGAGGTTTCCGCAGTTTCGCCGCGACTATAGAATCGACGGACGTCCTCGACGAAAAGCTGCGTGTTCGCCTGGTCCTTTCAGGGAACGCGCGAACCGTTCACATTGGGCTTGGGGAGCTGTATGCGATCGGGGCAAACGGAGACGGCCGCCGCCTCTTTCGAATCGATGCGGCCGACCTGCAGCCAGGCGACACAGTCTTGATGCTTGGAATCGGCGACGGGGATTCGGTTCGTGCCTGGGCTCTGATCGCGGGATTTTCGCCTTTTGGGGCGATCCCTCCTGACCCGAGCGAACAAATGCGATGGGTCTTCGACAACGTCCCTCTCGGTGATCCATATCTGGCGCCCCCGCAGTAAAGGGGCAAGGAGGTTCTTTGAAAACCCGCTACCCATGGTTTGCTTATCCCGTCGTAATCGTGCTTCTTGCTGCGGCGGCCGCGCTTCATTCCGGTCAAGCCATCGATCCTGACCGGATTCCGGCCGCTGCCCGAAAAGAAATACGGTCTGTCGAACTGGAGATCGACAGCATAGAGGCCGAATCGCTCAAGAAAGCGCAATCGTCAAGCTTGGACCGCTTTCAGCAAATCACGCTGCTCGGCAAGCTGATCTTCTATGACAAGGAACTTTCCGTCAGGAGAAACGAGACCTGTGCCTTCTGCCACATGCCTGAGACCGGTTTCACTGGACCGGTCAGCGCTCTCAACCAGACGACCGTGGCTTACCCTGGTTCTGTTCGCACGCGATTCAGCCAGCGAAATCCTCAAGCTCATACCTATGCGAGTTTCGCACCGGTGCTCCACTACAATGCCGAACAAGGTGATTTTGTGGGTGGGCAGTTTTGGGACATGCGCGCAACGGGGCTGCGTCTGGACAGCGCGCTCGCCGAGCAGGCGCAAGGTCCTCCACTGAACCCGCTGGAGATCGGTCTAATCGACCCGGCGTGTATGGTGTATCGAATGTCCCAGCGGCCTTATCGTTCGATGGCGGAGAAATTGTGGGGCGCGCAGGCATTCGCGGTTACTTGGCCGGCGAACACAAACGAGGTGTGCAATCGTCCCGGTCCGCCGCCCGATTCAGACCCTTTGCCAGTGCATCTCGGCGCTGTCGATCGGGGAATCGCGCAAACCACATTCGATCGAATCGGAGAAGCGATCGCGACTTTCGAAGGATCGCCCGAGGTAAATCCTTTCTCTTCGAAATACGACTATGTCCAGGCCGGGAAAGCGGAGTTTACTCCGGAAGAAAAGACCGGCTATGAACTGTTCCAAAGTAAAGAGACGCACTGCAATGAATGCCACCGGGACGGAGGCCCGGGTGAAGAACCGCTCTTCACTGACTTCACTGCATCAAATCTCGGCTTGCCGGCGAACGCGGCGATTCCTTTTTATAAAGAGAACACGCCCGATCAACTTGGCTACACGGCCAACCCGGACGGTCTCAAATACATCGATCCCGGAGTGGGCGGCTTCCTGGCTGGTCCTCTGAATCCTAATCGCGAGTGGGCAGCGATGGCCAAGTCTTTTCTTGGAAAATACAAAACTCCGGGGCTGCGCAATGTTGACATGCGCCCGCGTGCGGATTTCGTGAAGGCTTATATGCACAATGGATATCTCAAGTCGCTCAAAGAGGTGGTCCATTTCTATAACACGCGCGATTCGCTTCGGAGGTGCAAGGCCGGAGATCCTGGCGAGAAAATTACGTGCTGGCCTGCGCCCGAGACTCCGGAGACGATCAATCGCAAACAACTTGGCGATCTGAAACTGAGCGACAAACAGGAAGATCTGCTGGTGGCATTTCTGAAGACACTGACCGACGGTTATTCGTCCCCTCGAAAATAGTCGCATCCATCCGAGCCCGGCCGACGCGGTCCAATCTGACGTCCTAAGCAACACGCAGCGGCCTAAGCTCAAATGCCGAGTATGTTTGTCTGTACCTTCGCGTAACCTTGCTGTTGCGCCCAGAGATTCAAAGGAATGGTCGCAAGCTCGTCGACGATCGGCACGGCGCGCCCATTCCTGGTCAGATCGACGGTCTTGATGTAACAACCGCACGTGCCGCACGCCTCGACGCGGACGTGCTGAAATTGATCCGCCGAATAGATTGCAAGGTTTTCGACGGTCTGTTCTCCGCATGCTGGACAGATGATCCGGCCATATGGCCACTCGGTTGAGCACATCAAGCAGATGAGCGAGCGCTTGGCGCCGTCGCCTTCGGGCCGCAGCACGCCGACCACTGGTTTTCGCGCGCAGAACGGGCACACCGCCGGAGTCTCGTGCCGGGGCGCGGTCTCTGCCTGCTCGGCAAGGTGTTCTGCGTAAGGCTGAAGAAACAGCGAGGCCAGCAGCGCTTCGGGATCGCCGGCGGCTGAAGTCGCTCGCCAGTACGACGCAAGCATCTCATGCGACCGGTCCGCACCCTGGCTTTTCCATTCGCGTGCGCGTTGTGCGACGGGCTCCGGCGCGCTCGTCTCGATTTCGGCAAGAAAGTCGGGAAGCTTCGGCAAGAGATGCCTGAGGTTGGTCGCGGGAGACTCCCTCAGATAACAATACAGTCCCTTCTGGAAGATCGCGACGCGTTGATAGAACCGCAGTACGTCGGCAGCAAATGGATACACGACCGCCAGTTCATCCGCGCGCCGAATCCGCTGGTCCCACCTTGCGAGATTCAATTTATCTTTGTTCACTTATTCCTGGTGACCTGTTCGTACCAGAGCCGGTGATGGTGGCGAGCCCACGACGAAGTCACTTCTCCCGTGACAATCGCATTGAACCCGCCGCGCACCATCGCGGTTCCCATGTAGACGTGAATGATGAACCCGGCGATGGTCGCGAGCGCGGCAATCACGTGCACGGCGATCGACACATGCCGGAGCCAGGCGGGAATCGATTCGACGAACCACAGGCCGAGTCCTGAAAGCAGCAGCAGGATCGCGCCGTAAAGCATCAGCCAGAAAAACGTCTTCTGGCCCTGGTTGAAACGGCCAATGGGCGGAAGCTTTTCGTCCTCGTTCTCCACGTAATACTTCATCGCCTTGGACCAGGCCCGGTCCGCTTCCGTCGTGGCCATGTCCTTACTCCAGAGCTTGTACATCCACAAGACGGAGATCGTGAAGATGACACCCGACCACGGATGCCAGAATCGCGCCGTGGCGCCGCCGCCAACCAATGCCGCGAGCCAGAACAAATATGGCGACCAGAACGCCAGGCCGGTGATCAGGCAGTACACGTAGCTGATGCCCGCCAGCCAGTGGTGGATCCGCTCGTCGAAGGTATAGCGGACGATGCGACTTTCACGAGAACCCGGAACCACGTGCGATGCACTCATGATTCTCCGCCTTTCCTCTCTTCCTGCTCCTCCACTCGCTTCGGACCGAAGCGCATATAGTGCAGCACTACACCCAGGAGGCCGCCTACCATGGCAAGATTGCCGATCCACTTTGCCGGCCCTTTCCAAATCTGAACCGTCCAGGGGATGTGCGGATCCTTGGGTAAATCACCGTACGCCTCGGGATTGGTTGCATCATGCAGAACATAGATCACCCCAGTCCCGCCGACGCCGGGTGGATCGTAGACTCCGGCCTTTGCGAAGCCGTAATGCTCGCGCAGTTGCTGAGCGCGGGTCTCGGCGAGATCTTTCATGTCGTCCTTGGTTCCGAAATGCAGGCACCCGGTTGGGCAGCTCTTGATGCAGGCAGGCTCCAGGCCTTCGGTGACGCGGTCGACGCACAGCGTGCATTTGAACATCTTCTTCGTGGCTGGATCGAATTTCGGGATGTTGAACGGACACCCGTTCACACAATATCCGCATCCGATGCAGTGGTCCTGCTGAAAATCGACGATGCCGTTGGCATACTGCACGATGGCGCCGTCGGCTGGGCATGCGGCGAGGCAGCCAGGCTCTGCGCAGTGCATGCACTGATCCTTGCGCATGAGCAGGCTCACGCTGCCATCCGCGCCCTCGACTTCGTTGAACTTGATCAGGTTCCAGTAATTCCACGCCGTCTCGGGCATGGTCTGATAGGAGTTGTCGAAAACCGTCTCGCGGAAGGGATAGCCGTTCCATTCAAGACACGCGACTTCACACGCTTTGCAACCGATGCAGGTCGTCGTGTCGATCAGCTTGCAGACGGTGTAGATCGGCTCGACATTGGCTCCTGGAACAGGTCCCGGGTGGCCGGAGATCTTTCGAATTTGCGCAGATGCCTGGCTCATGCCTCCACCTACACCTTCTCGACTTTCACCAGAAATCCCTTGAATTCCGGAGTATGCGCGTTGGGATCCACCACGCTAGGCGTGAGCCGATTGGCGATGGTCCTGGCGTTTTTGCCCGCGTCCTCCTGAATCCCCCGGTAACCTTGATTGATTGGCAGGCCGATCTGATAGATCTTCTTGCCGTCAATCGTCATAGGCTTGATTCGCTTGGTGACGAAGGCCTTAGCGATATAGAAGCTTCGCGCGCTGGTCACCTTTACCTTATCGCCGCCACGAATTCCTAACTCCTGGGCCAATTCCACGGGCATTTCGACGAAGGGTTCCGGAATGAGCTGGACATTCATCGGGTTGTTCTTGGTCCAGTAATGATAGTGCTCGGTCAGGCGGTAGGTCGTACAGATTACAGTAAAGCCGTCCGCAACCGCGCCATACTTATCCGCCGGCGTCGAGAACTTTTTCACCACGGGATTATTCGAGTGCTGCGGATGGAACAAATTCGCGACCGGGCTCTCGATCGGCTCATAATGCTCAGGGAAGGGGCCGTCCGCGAACGCCGCTAACGGCGCGAAGATCCGGCCGACACCTTCCGCGTTCATAATGAACGGACCCATGTGGTCCTTGGGATGCGAATCAGCTTTGAAATCGGGTACGTCATTGCCGACCCAGAGTTGCGCCTCATCGTTCCACCAAACCTGTGGTCGAGTCGGATCCCACGGCTTGCCGGAAGGATCGCAGGACGCGCGGTTATACAGGACGCGCCGATTCGCCGGCCAGGACCATCCCCAATTGGGGAAAACACCCATGCCGGACGGGTCTTCGGTCCCCCGGCGCGCCAGTTGCGGCCCCGCTTCGGTCCAGGACCCGGAATAGATCCAGTTGCCGCAGGACGTTGTGCCGTCGTCCCGCAGGAGAGCGAAGCCGGGCAACTGCTGGCCGGCCCTAAGCAAAATCTGCTGCGTCTTGGGATCTGAAATATTCGCAAGTGCCTTGCCGTTGATCTCCTTCGCTACTTCGCTGAGCGAGGGATGCTCGGGCTCGGTGTATCCCCACGTAAGATTGAGGATCGGATCCGGGAACTTGCCTCCTTCGGTCTTGTACAGTTCTCGCACTTTGAGGAAGATTTGAGCCAGGATGTCCTGATCGAGCCGGCACTGTCCCGGAGGCGGTACCGCCACGTTCTTCCAGTTCAACCAGCGCGCCGAATTTGTCATCGAGCCGTCTTTTTCCGCGAATCCGGCGCAGGGGAGGCGGTAGACGGTCGTGTTGATCTTCTTCATCTCCTCCGGCGTGATTCCCGGCGATCTCCAGAATTCGCTGGTCTCGTCCGCATAAATCTCGCCGACGACCAGCCAGTCGGCTCTCTTGAGAGCCTCGATATTTTTCTGGGAATCGGGACCGATGCACACGCCGTTCATGCCAAACGCGAGCATGCCTTTGACCGCACCACGATACATGTTGTCCCAGATTTCGGTCCAGGAATAATTTCGATCCACCTTCGGCAAGTAATGAAACGCCCAGTCGTTTTCCTTCTTCGCCGCGTCGCCATACAGAGCCTTGAGGAGCGAAACGGTGAATTTGGATGTGTTCGAGTAATAATTGAACGAGTCCCATGGAGCCGGTTTGGAGGCGCTGGGCGTTACGCGCGCCATATACGTCTTAAAATCGGTATCGGTCGGAATGGGCGCCTTCAAGTAACCCGGCAACGAGTCAAACAGGCCGGCCATATCCGTAGCGCCCTGGATGTTGGAGTGGCCGCGCAGAGCGTTGACACCGCCTCCGGCCCGTCCCACGTTCCCCAGCAGCAACTGAAGGATGGCGGCAGTGCGGATGATCTGCGTGCCGAAGCTATGCTGAGTCCATCCGACCGCGTACATGATGGTCGCCACCTTCTTCATGTCGCCGTTGGTCCGGATTGAAGTGAACAGATCCGCTGCCTTCAAGAATTGTTCCTTCGCTATGCCGGTGATGCGCTCGACCATATCCGGCGTGTAGCGCGAATACTGCTGCCTCAGTAGCTGAAACACGCAGCGAGGATTCTGAAGCGTGAGATCATAGGCGACTTTCGGTGGTAAACCGGCGGACGCTGCGCCGCCCTCCGCCTCGTAATTCCAGCTCGAATGATCGTAGGTCTGAGTCGCCGGATCAAAGCCGGAATACAGTCCGTCTTCGGGAAGCTTGAAACCCTCCTTCACGATGAACGCGGCGTTGGTGAAATTCGCCAGGTACTCCTTCGCGATCCGGTTGTTCTCGATCGCGTAGCGGAGCACGCCTCCAAGAAATGCGATATCGCTTCCGGCCCGGATCTGGCAGAAGAGATCTCCGGTTGCCGCCGTGCGCGTGAAACGCGGGTCCACCACGATCAGCTTTGCATTGCGCTCCCGCTTCGCTTCAATAGCCCACTTGAATCCACAAGGGTGATTTTCGGCAGGATTCCCACCCATCACCAACATCATGTCGGTGTTCTTGATGTCGACCCAACCATTGGTCATCGCCCCGCGTCCGAACGTTGGCCCCAAACTGGAGACCGTAGGGCCGTGTCAAACGCGGGCCTGATTTTCGATGTAGGCGACTCCCAGGCTGCGCATGGTCTTCACGACGAGATAGTTAAACTCGTTCGTGTCCGTGCATCCGCCGATCCAGGCGAAGCCTTCGCAGCGGTTCGCGGTACGGCCTTGTGCGTCCTTTTCGACAAAGGTGTCGTCGCGGGTCTTCTTGATGCGATGGGCGACCTCGTCGAGCGCACGGTCCCACGAGATATCTTCCCAATGATCCGACCCGGGCCTGCGAACTTGAGGTTTAAGCAGACGCCGCGGATTCAGGATGTCCTGGTGGAGCGAGGCCCCTTTAGGGCACAGCGTTCCGCGGTTTGTCGGATGATCAGGATCGCCTTCGACGTGGATCACCTGGGGAGTCACGTTTTTGGCGCTATCGCCGATCGTGTAAATGAGAACCCCACACCCCACCGCGCAATAGGGACATGTGGAGCGCGTCTCCCTGGCGCGGGCGATTTTCAGCTCCTGAAGCTGGGCATAGGCAGGCGCCAGGTCGAATCCAAGAAACGAAGCTGCGGCGCCTCCCGCGAGGGTGATCTTGAAAAAGTCTCTACGGTTGGCATCCATGGCGTGACTCTCCTTTTGCAGGTCCGAATCTCTCGGCAGCAATCTCGATTCCATTGCCAAGGCATGTTATAGAGCCCGAATTGTGGATTCGATGGTGAGCAATTGGGGTCAACGCCCAGGCGCGTGTCGATATGCCGACACCGCGAGGCGCTATGTCGGCACCAGAGTGGAAATCGAACTACCTCGACGATCGCGTCGTTCTCTGGAAACACGCACAGGATTATTGCTCTCCATGTTCGGGGCGCGATGATTCCCTGGCGCGTCTTTGGTGGCGATTTACGTGCTGTGCGAGGCCTGCGTATGAGCTAGACATGTCACTACGGTGACGAAATAGTTCCCGAGCGAGCGCCGCGGCATACCGGACGCGTGAACTCGCCGAGGAGACAAGCCGTATAAGGAGCCACATGAAGTCAGCAATTTTCCTCCTGTTCACGATGAGTGTGTTCGCGCAAGAGAGCGCCGACGTGCTCGCGCGCATCCTCGCCGACAAGGGAACCATTACGGCTGCGGAGCTGGCCCGTGTCCAAGCGGCTCCGCCGGGCGATCGGGTAGGAGCCCTGGCGATTCTGCTTCAGCAGAAAGGTCTGCTCACGGAAAGCGATGTGGCCAGAGTCGCCCCACAACCGGCCGCCGCCGTGGCCGCGCAGCGGACAACTACCAGTCAGCGTCCTTCGACCGAAGCTCCTCCACCGTCTGTCACGGCACAAAGCCATTTTCCAGTCACCGTCTACGGAACGATCCTGGTGAACGCCGTCTATGACACTGCATTGATGAATATCACCGACATCCCGCTGTTCACCGCCAAACAGGGCTCGGATGCCTTGGGAAACGACAAAGCCTTCGCGATGACAGCGCGTCAAAGCCGGCTGGGGCTCCGCTATGACAGCCGCGGCGAGGTCGCGGGAGCGCGCCTCACTGGCGATGTCGAAGTCGATTTCCTCGGCGGCAAAGCTCCCTTCGGCAACGGTGCGAATATGGACCTCATTCGTCTGCGGCTCGCTTACGGCCGAATGGACTGGCATAATTTCGCGATCGAAGCCGGTCAGGATTGGTCGATCTTCGCGCCGCTGAATCCCACCACCTACGCCGAGTACGCGATTCCGGGCCTCTCGGCCTCCGGCAATCCATGGATCCGCATGCCGCAGCTTCGCGCCGAAGTTCACGGATCGATCGGCGATGGCATGAGCCTGCTCGCACAGTTCGCCGCCATCGATCCGAACATGGGCGACTACAGTACCGCGACGTTCTCCGCCGCGCGTCCACCCGGAATCGGCGAGCGCGGCCGTGCTCCCGGAGCCGAGGCCCGCTTCGCGCTAACCGGAAAGCATGACGATCGCGATTACACCATAGGCTTTAGTGGCCACTACGCGCACGGCAAGAATTCAGGAACCATCGGCAACCTCACTGCGCAGCTCCCGCTCGATTCCTGGGGTGCCGCGGTCGACTACACTCTGCCCTTTACGAAGAAATTCAATTTGAGCGGCGAGCTTTACACCGGCCGTGCGCTCGGCATCTTCAGTGTGACCAGCGGAGAGGCGATTGCGCCGGTGGGAACGGTGGGTGATCGCGGAGTTCGCTCCAGCGGCGGATGGGCACAGGCGCAGTTCAACTTCACGCCGAAATGGCAGGTGAATCTGGTCTACGGCCTCGACGATCCGAACGCGCGCAATCTTCCGATCGGCTCGCGAACCCGCAACCAGAGCTACATGGGCAATCTGATTTACAAGTACACGACTCACGCGATCGTCGCCTGGGAGTATCGCCGCATCCTGACCGATTTCCGCAACCAGATCGCTGCCAATGAGCGCGGCGACACCGCCAACCTCGCCGTCGCATACATTTTCTGAGCGGTTCTTTACTAATTGCTCAGCTCATCCATTGAGGATTCTGCGCGGTGCCGTCGAACTGAGGAGTGGTCTTGAACGGTTCAAATTGCCCGGTCAGGGCTGCATCCTTCGTCTTCGCGAGCAGCGCCGATACTTCCGTGGGACTCATGGGCTTGAAGGTGCGAGCCGCTTCAATCGCCTGATCGAGGATCGGCATGCGTTCACAGCCGGTAATCACAACCGATGTCGGGAGGTTCAGCGCATAGTGCAGGCACTCCGCCGGTGTTACGCGCCCGCTCTTCAGGAGATTGCCGTCGCCCATGGATTTCATTCCCAGCACTCCGATGCCCTGTTCCACCAGCTTTGGAAGTACGCTGTGCCCGAAGCTGCGGAAGTGCGCATCCATCAAGTTGAGCGGCATCTGGCAGGTATCAAAATGAAAATCGTGCTGCGCCGCCACCTCCAGCATGCGGAGATGCACCACCGGATCCTTGTGGCCGGTGAAGCCTATGTAGCGAATCTTGCCGGCTTTCTTTGCGTCCATCAGTGCCTCGAGTGGGCCGTTGACGGCAAAGAACCGGTCAGGATCTTCCAGGCGAATGTTTTCGTGATATTGGATGAGATCGATATGGTCGGTTTGCAGGCGCTGCAATGACTCATTGATCTGTCGGGCCGTAGCATCCTTCGTGCGCCCGTCAAACTTGGTCATCAGGAAAACGTTCTGGCGGAGGCCGTCGCGCAACGCAACCCCCATGCGTCGCTCACTTTCACCGCCGTGATAATCCCAACAATTGTCCATGAAGGTGATTCCACGATCGACCGCACTGTGGATGATCCGAATGGCGTCCGCCGGGTCGGGAGGATGTCCCAGGTGATAACCGCCCAACCCAATCGCCGATACCTTCTCGCCCGTTTTTCCCAAAGTCCGATAAAGCATACTGTTCGACATAGTCTGGCTAGCGGCGGCCGCGCCCATCGCGGCCAGGGTCCCCAAAGCGGTTCTCCGATTCATGATTCGCTCCCACGGCAGCTATCCATGTGCAATTCGTGTTCCAGGAGACGCGGCCTGCAAGAGGGCCCCTTTTGCACCAAAGTACAGCTTTCCCGGATCGTACAGCTGCCGTAATCTGGCTACAGAAATGGCCAACGCCAACCGAGATCGGGTACACGATGTTGCAAAACAAGGCTGCTGTAAGGAGATCGAAGATGCCGCGCGGGCGCAATGGAGACGACTTATGAAGGACCCAGGGGTTCCAATCATCGCAGTTGTCGACGACGATGAATCCGTCAGGGAGTCGCTGGCTGGTCTCGCCGAGTCGGTTGGATATGAAGCCGCCCTGTTTGCCTCCGCCGAGGAGTTTCTGCAATCCGCCCCTCATCGAGATTCCTTGGCGTGCTTGATCCTGGATGTGCGTCTGCCCGGCATGTCGGGTGTTGAGCTGTATTCGCAATTACCCCTAAGTCTCCGATCCGTTCCTACCATCTTCATTACGGCTCACGCAGTTCCTGAGATAGATACCTGGGCCACGAAGCCAGGAGTGATAGCCGTTTTGTCCAAACCGTTTCAGCCGAAGGTTTTGCTGCAAGCCGTGCGAGAGGCGATTATACAATCACGTTCTCTAGGTGTTCGACCAGATTTCAATTGACCTTGGAGCCTAAACCATGTCTACTGCGACTGCTATGCCTATCAATTCCGAGCGCGTGACTAGCCGGGGACTGTCCATTCTGAAACGAGCGGCCCATGATCCTGCCGATCGATTCGAAGAGATGAATGGGATCGTGGGAACGAGCCAGGTTCTTCAAGATGCCTTGCGGCAGGCGAGCATCGTCGCCCCGACGGATTCCACGGTCCTTATCTACGGCGAGACTGGTACCGGCAAAGAACTGTTCGCAAGCCTGATTCACGAGCTCAGCCGTCGGTCAGGCGGCCCTTTCATCCGCTTGAATTGCGCGGCGATCCCTGATGGCTTGCTCGAAAGCGAACTCTTCGGCCACGAGAAAGGCGCCTTCACCAGTGCTGTCGCGCAACGCATGGGACGCTTTGAGGCGGCCAATCGTGGAACGCTATTTCTGGATGAGATCGGCGATGTCCCGCTCAGCCTTCAGTCAAAGCTTCTTCGCGTTTTGCAGGAGCGGGAATTCGAACGGCTGGGCAGCGCCCGCACCGTGCGCGTTGACGTCCGGGTGATCGCCGCAACCAACCGGAATCTTTCAGAATTGGTCGCGGAACAAACCTTTCGCATCGATCTATTCTATCGACTCAACGTCTTTCCGATCACGTTGCCTCCGCTGCGCGATCGGCGTGAGGATATCCCGGGTCTGGTGCGGCATTTTGTGCGCTGCGCAGCCACCAGTATGCAACGACCCATTCAAGACATTCCGCGCGACGCGATACAGACGCTGATGGACCACCATTGGCCCGGCAACGTGCGCGAACTGCAGAACGTTATCGAGCGCGCAGTGATTTTGTCCGAAGACGGCCTCCTGCGTGTTCCCAAGCTGGACGTCGAAAGTTCACATTTCGGTGGGAGCACTCTCAACGAAATGGAGCGCGATTACATCCTGGAAGTTTTGGCTGAAACTGGAGGGACAATCGGCGGAGCAAGCGGCGCTGCGCGGCGCCTGGGTGTTCCACGCACTACCCTGATCTCAAAGATGAAGAGGCTTGGGATATCTCGCCGCGTGTCCGCACGTTTATGCGAAGCGGACCGAGTTTCTCTGCCTGTTTGACAAGGTCAGCCAGTGAATCCGCGCGCATCTTGCGCATGACGTGCCCCCGATGCAGCTTAATGGTGCGCTCGCTGACGCCAAGCTCATGCGCGATCTCCTTGTTGAGCCGTCCTGAAACCACTAGCCGCATGACCTGGCGCTCACGGGGCGCCAGCAAATCGAAACACTCACAAAGCTTTCGGATTTCCACGCGTTTCGAACGCGCCTCGCGATCGCTTTCCAGCGCCTGCCGGATTGCGTTCATCAACTCGTCTTCTCTTACGGGTTTTGTTAGGAAATGAACGGCGCCGGCCTTCATGGCATGCACGGTCATGGGAATGTCGCCATGGCCGGTAAGAAAAATGACGGGCAGAGAAATACCGGACTCATTCATCTTGCGCTGCAAGTCCAATCCATCCATCCCGGGCATCTCAACATCCAGGACCACGCAGCCCTCGGCGTCCGGCGGCTTAAGGGCGAGAAACTCCACCGCAGACGCGAAGGTCTGCACAGGCAAGCCTAGCGATTCGATAAGTCCGGTCAACCCTTCCCGGACCGATAGGTCGTCGTCGATCAGGAAAATCGTCTCGCTCGTGGGTCCCTCCGCGTGTCGCCCAGGCGTCACACCGTCGCTATGTCGACACGGTTCTGGATCTCTGCATACGCCGGTAGCGTGAACTCAAAGGTTGCGCCGTGGTCGGCATTATTCGCGTTCGACAAGCGGCCGCCGTGCGCCGAAATGATATTCCGGCAAATCGAAAGCCCCAGGCCCATTCCCTCCGGCTTGGTCGTAAAGAACGCATCGAACAGGCGCTCCGCTCTTAGGGGATCAAGTCCGACACCCGAATCCCGCACTGCAATTGTAATTGTTTCGGGGGCTTCCCGCCGTTCGGACCGGACCGTCAGAACGCGCGGCCAGCCGGTGATCGAGCTCATGGCTTCCACCGCGTTGATGATCAGATTCAAGAGCACTTGTTGCAACTGCACGCGATCGCCCATTACGTTCGGCAAATCGTCCGCCAACACGGTTTGCAGTTCCACTTGATGCCGCGTTATTTCTCCGCTCGCAAGTGCTAACGTCCGATAGACCAGATCGTTCAAGGCGACCGGCTCATGGTGGGGCGGAGTTTTCTTCACCAGTGTGCGGACATTATGAATGACGTCACTCGCCAGATTGCTGTCGCGAATGATCCGCTCCACTGTGGTCCGCGCTTTCTCGACATTCGGCGGGGTGCTCGCGAGCCAATGCAAACACGCATTCCCATTCGTGACGATGCCAGTGAGCGGCTGCGTGACTTCGTGTGCGATCGACGCAGCCAGTTCGCCCATGGCTGTTACGCGTGTAACCCGCGCCAGTTCCGCTTGCGCGGAGCGGAGCGCATCCTCAGCGCGCTGCCGCTCACTCATTTGCTTCCGCAGCTCTTCGTTGGCGGCAGTCAACTGCCTGGTCCTATCTACCACGCGGCGTTCCAAGTCATTGTTGAGCCTCAGGATTTCCGCTTTGGCTTGCTTCAGTTCAGAGGTCTCCACCACTTCCCATCCTTTGTTCCGGCGTGCGATGGCGAACTGATGCGTGCGCGTTACATCCAGGATCTCTGCGGCAGCGCTTCCAGGAAGCGGATAGGTGCACAGCGCCAGCATCGGTGTGTCCACGATGGAGTCGTTCACCTCTTTCTCATATTCACAGAACTCCTTCCAGTGGCGCTTGTCGAGCCATGCCGTATCGGCGCTGAGCCTAAACCCCGCATACCCTCCGTTTAGAGCGCGCTCCGTCTTTTGCTTCCAACCCGCGGTAACTTTTTCCAGGTTGAGGTCGCCCCCCGTCATGTACCACTCGCGGCCGCGCACGATTTCGATGCCCCCGCTCTCAAAGTAATTCTCGAAACCTGGGATCGCATCTCTCAGACAATAGCGGACTTCCTCTTCGGTGAGCGGATCGGTTATTGCCCAGATGCACAGTTCCCCGTTCTCCAGGCCAGCTCGAAAATAGGGAACACACGCTTCAATAAGGTCCTCTTTCGTTTCATGGAACAGGAAGAAATGGGTTCCCCAGGGAACGTCGCCGACAACACCGATTCCGGTCGGCCGTAACTGTTCATCTCCCACAGTCACCTCCATACGATGGTAAACCTGATCGACGTTTCGCAAGCAATTCGTGTGCCGGGACGGGTTCTGAACCAAAAGGGATCCCATGCCGAACCGCGACGATTGGCTGCCTCCGGCGCTGAAACTCTACAGGGAAAGCTGCGGGAGGCGGCCAGTCTGAGGGTTGGCAGCGGATGCAATATGGAGGTCGTCTAACGGGGAACCGTGCTCGATTCGGACGGCACGCTCGGACACATCAGTTGAGCCCGCCGATTGTTGCTCGGATCAGACCGAGCAGCGGCGCGGGGTACACGCCAAACCATACGAGCAGAGCCGCCAGTCCGCCGAGGACAATCGCGCTGCCCCACGCGAGCCTCTGCGCTGAAGATGGATGCTCCGGAACTGCCGAAAAGAGCGTTATCACGATGCGCAGGTAATAGAACAGACCGATGACGCTGGTCAGAACGAGGACAATTATCAGCGGCCAGGCGGAAACGTTCGCGCCGGAGGCCAGGATATAGAACTTGCCGACGAAGCCCATCGTGGCGGGGATGCCGGCGAGTGAGAGTAACACGGCGGTGAAGATGCTCGCTAGCACCGGCCTCCGCCAGAAGAGACCGCAATAATCTTTGAGATCTTCGGCGTCGGAGTCCGAATTCGAAAGGACAGTGACGATGCCGAAAGCCGTCAGTATGGTCACCGTATATGCCACCAGATAGAAGGCTACGGCGCCGGCGGCCATAATCGTGCCTGCCAGAAACGCCACCAGGATGTATCCAAAATGCGCTATGGAAGAGTAGGCCAGAACGCGCTTCACGTTGTCTTGCCGCAGCGCAAGGAGATTGCCCGCGAACATCGAGGCGACTGCAATCGCCGAGAAAAGAAAAAACACCGCGGAAGACTGCTGAGGCGCGATCGTCAGAAAGCGAAGCAGCAGCGCCACTACGGCGGTCTTGGAGGTGGTGGCGACGAAGGCCGCCACCGGAGCCGGGGCGCCCTGGTATACGTCGGGCGTCCACAGATGGAACGGGACCACGCCGAGTTTGAAGCCAATGCCGGTGACGCAGAGTGCGATACCCGGCAGGAGGAGCGCGAGATTGGACCCAGCCGCGGGAAGATGGCGGATGCTCGAAAATGCCATGGTGCCGGTCTCGGCATAGATGAGCGCCATGCCGAAAAGAAGGAATGCCGCGGAGGCCGAAGCAAGGATCAGATACTTGATACCGGCTTCGAGTGCCTGACCACGGTCAGTGAAATACGCCACCATTCCGTACAGGGAAATGCTCAAGATCTCGAGGCCGAGAAGAAACGACACAAAATGGACGCTGGTCACCAGGACCCCACAGCCCAGGGTCGCCAGAACCAGCAGCAGGTACAATTCCTCGCGCTGTCCGTCATGTTTCGCGAAATAGTTGTAGGACAACACGGCCACAGCCGCGGCCGAAGCAATGATCAGGCCCAGGTAAAACAATGCATACCCGTCGACCAGCAGGAGCGAGGTCACCTGCCGCGGAACCAGCTTGGCGACCGCGAAGACCGACGCGAAAGAAGCGGCGAGGCCCGCGAGCGTCAGTACGGCCGCCAGCTCGTGACTCCGCTTCACCGCGAGGCTCAACATGATCACCATTGCGGTCCCTGCGATCAGGAGCAGTGGCAGGAGAGCGAGCATATCGTTGGCGTTCATGGCTATTTCCTCAGTGCCGCGACCGGCAACTGAACCTCACGCTGTAACTTGTCCATGGCTGGCGCGAATACATTGAGGACCGGTTGCGGGTAGAATCCCAGCCAAAGAAGGCCGATGATCATGGCCGCCATAATGATGTCTTCGCGGGGGGTGAGGTCCGGCGGCGTCCACGAATTCGTGTTCGGCCCGAAAAAGGCGCGCTGCATCATTCGCAGCGCGTAGAAGGTGGACGCGAGAATCCCGAGCGTCGCGACTACCGTGAGCGCCACACTGACCTTGTAAGATCCCAGCAACACTAGAAACTCGCCGATGAAATCGCCCAGGCCCGGCAGCCCGAGCGAGGCCATGCTGAAGAAGAGCGCCGAGGCGCCCATGCGCGGCATCACGGTCCAGAGCCCGCCCATTCGGTCCAGATCCCTGGTGTGGATCCGTTCCTGCAAACCGCCCACCAGGACGAAGAGGGCGCCGGTGCTCAGCCCATGACAGATCATCGTCATGACCGCGCCCTGGAGCGCCAGCGCGTTCCACGAGAAGATTCCGAGCAGCACAAATCCCAGGTGGCTGACGCTGGTGTAGGCGACTAGGCGCTTGAGGTCCGTCTGCGAAAACGCGGTCACGGCACCATAAATAATCCCGATCACGCCGAGTGCCAATGCTATCGGAGTGAACTCATGAGCGGCGCGCGGAAACAGCGGGATCACAAAGCGCAGCAGACCGTATCCGCCCGTTTTCAA
Source organism: Bryobacteraceae bacterium (assembly GCA_035568415.1). Classification (GTDB taxonomy): domain Bacteria; phylum Acidobacteriota; class Terriglobia; order Bryobacterales; family Bryobacteraceae; genus Palsa-187. The sequence goes on from DATMOC010000026.1 coordinate 182,522, forward strand.
CAGCAAGCCTGCCAGGATGACGCTTCCCGCTGTGGGAGCTTCGGTATGCGCATCGGGCAGCCAGGTATGAAAAGGTACGACCGGAAGCTTCACCGCAAAAGCGACAAAAAAGCCGAGCATGATCGCAAGTTCCGCGCCGCTGCCGAGCTTCGTGCCCAGCAGTTCCGAGTATTCAAAGGTGTAAACACCGGTGGTCTGATGATGAACGAAGTACAGCGCCAGAATCGCGATCAGCATCATCAAGCCGCTGCATTGGGTGAACAGGAAAAACTTCGTCGCTGCGTACACCCGCCGCTCGTGGCCCCAGATGACGATCAGGAAGTACATCGGGATGAGCATGAGCTCCCACGCGAAGTAGAACAGGAACAAGTCGACCGCCAGGAACACGCCTGCAATTCCGGCCAGGACCCACATCAGATTGAAATGGAAAAAGCCGATCTTCTCGCGGATCTCAGTCCACGAACACAGCACTGCGACGATGCCGAGGAAGAACGTGAGGATCAGCATCAGAAAGCTCAGCCCGTCGACCGCAAGGTGAAAATGAATCCCGAAGCCCGGCACCCAGGTCCAGTCCACTTCGTCGTACCAGACCTTCGAAGCGCTTAGCGACCGGCCGGACCAGATGCGCGCAGCAAGGACGAGATCCACAGCGATTGCAACCAGAGAGATCCATCGCGGCAGGCGGGTGCTCCAGCGCGCTGAAACTCCGGCGGCAATGCCGCCGAGCACGAGAATGGCAATGAGAAGAATCAGGATCATAAGAACAACACCACAGCGATAAACAGGACTGAACCCACCGCCATTGCCGCGGCGTACCAGCGCACGCGACCAGTTTCGGTGCTGCTCAGCCAGCGATACGAAGCCTCAGCGGTGCGCCCGATTCCGGTATAGAATGCGTCGACAAAATCGCTCTTGTTCACGTTCGCCGCCCAGATAAATGGCCGCACAAAGAGCTTGTCGTAAAGCCAGTCGAAGCCCCAACCGGCGAACCACCATTGGTCGAGACCACCACCGATCGGGTTCGCGACCAGCGCGTCCGAGAAGCTCCGTTTTCGGAGATGGAACAAATACGCCAAATAAAGTCCCGCGACGAACAAGACTCCGGCAATCGCCTCCGAGCCCGCTTCAGTTAGACCGCCGGTGCGCACTTCGACCGTCGAGGGCAATACCGTACGCAAAAACGCAAGCAACGGCTCCTTCAGATATCCGCCCGCGATCGCGAGAGCAGCGAGGATGACCAGCGGAACCTTCATCGCATAGCCTGGCCGTTTCGTGACGGGGATGCCAAGCGGGCCGAAAAAGACGCGGAATATTAGCCGGAAGGTGTACAGCGACGTCAATCCTGCGCCGAGCATTCCGGCCATCCAGAACGCGGGATGCCCTCCTGGCGCCGACCAGGTCTGCCAGATGATCAGGTCTTTGCTGAAAAACCCGGCCGTGATGAACGGCAATCCCGCCAACGCGCATCCTCCTGCTAAGAATGTCCAGAAAGCGATCGGCAATTCTTTTCGCAGGCCGCCCATCCGGAAGATGCTGTGCTCCTCATTTACCGCGTTGATGATCACCCCGGCGCAGAGGAACAAAAGGGCCTTGAAAAACGCGTGCGTCAGGAAATGGAACATCGCGGCTTGCCACGCGCCGACGCCCAGCGCGAGAATCATGTAGCCGATCTGGCTGACTGTCGAATACGCCAGGATGCGTTTGATATCGTGCTGCGTGAGGGCGCTAAAACCGGCAATTAACAGGGTCGCCGCTCCCACGACCGCAACGGTCCACTGCGCGGCTGGGGCGAGAGAGAAGAGAACGTGCGTGCGCGCGATCAGATAGACGCCCGCCGTCACCATCGTTGCCGCGTGGATCAGCGCGCTGGTCGGCGTGGGGCCAGCCATCGCATCAGGCAACCACACCTGCAACGGAATCTGCGCCGATTTGCCCACCGCGCCGCCTAAGAGTAAGAGAGCCGCCGCAAGCGCCCAGCTGGATCCGAACGGCCACTGCACCGCAGCACGCTGCATCAAATCCTGAATCTGCAGAGTACCCAGTTGCGTGAACAGCAAGAACAAGGCGACCATCATGGCGCAATCGCCCACGCGTGTGACGATGAACGCCTTGCGTGCGGCTAGCCCGTTTGCCGGCTCGCGGTACCAGAAACCGATCAGCAGATAGCTGCACAAGCCAACACCTTCCCATCCGAGTAACAGGAGCAGGAGGTTATTTCCGAGCAGCAGCGTGAGCATCGACGCAACGAACAGGTTCATGTAAGCGAAGTAGCGGCTGTAACTCTCGTCTTCGATCATGAACTCGGCTGCATAAATATGGATCAGGAAGCCAACGAACGTGACGACCAGAACCATGACCAGCGAGAGCGCATCCAGATAAAATCCTATCTGCGGTTGGAAGCCCGCGATACTGATCCAGGTCCAGAGCACTTCCGTGTAAGCGTGGCCGGCCGGCGGAGCGGTCACGAAGCTAGTCGCGACCAGGCCGGTAACCAGGGCTGAGAGTCCAATGGACCCCACGCCCAATGCAGCAACCGCCCTCCGCGGCAAACTCGAGCCAAACAGGATGAGCACGGCCGCACTGACGAAAGGCAGAGCCGGAATGAGCCACAACAAACTGATCACGTCATCCTCTCATTTCACTGATTGCGTCCACGTCGAGGCACTTGAACCGGTGATAGATCTGCAGCACCAGCGCCAGTCCCACGGCTACTTCCGCGGCTGCCATTGCCAAAATGAACACAAACATCACCTGACCGTCCGCCTGATGCCATCGAGAGCCGGCGACCACAAATGCCAGCCCCGCCGCATTGAGCATTACTTCGAGGGACATCAGAACAAAAACCAAATTACGTCGTACGAGCAGACCTGTCAGCCCCAGCGAGAACAAGATCCCCGCCAGTATCAGCCCGTCCCTCATGGGTATCTGTGTCATGTTGAATCTCCGGTTTTTCGGTTTTGCGCAAGCCTAGGTGATACGCACCCACCAACCCCGCCAGCAAGAGCATGGAGGCCAACTCCACACCGACAATGTATGGACCGAACAATGCGATCCCGACTTCCTTCGGTCCAGTTGCGCCCGTACCCAGACCCGCGGATGACCCCCGCGTCAAATAGACGACCTCGACAATGAGGATGCTGGACAGAATCACTGGACCGGCCCAGATCCCCGGTGCCAGCCACTGTCGCTCCGTTTGTGCGGCCTGCCTGCCGATGTTGAGCATCATTACAACGAAGAGGAACAGCACCATGATGGCGCCGGCGTAAACGATGGCTTCGAGCGCCGCGGCAAACGCCGCGCCAAGCACGAAAAAGTCCACGGCCACGGCGAGTAGCGACACGATCATGTATAGAAGCGCGTGAACGAGGTTCAAACGCGTCAGCATTAAGATCGTCGCAATAACAGCGACCGCACCCGAGATGTAGAAAGTCAATTCCATATTGGCCTCACGGAAGTAACGAATGCACGTCGACGGGCGCGGATTCATGCGCCGCCTCGCCCTTGTCCTTTCCACCGATCCGGACCCCGGCTACGCGCCAGAAGTTGTATCCCGGATACTTGCCTGGCCCATCGATCAGCAGGTCATGCTTTTCGTAGACCAGGTTCTGCCGATGAAACTCACCCATCTCGAAGTCCGGCGTCAACTGAATCGCGTACGTCGGGCAGGCTTCCTCGCAGATGCCGCAAAAGATGCAACGCGAGAAGTTGATACGAAAGAATTCCGGAAACCGCCGCCCCAGTTCGTCCTCCGTCGCCTGCAGCGCGATGCAATCGACGGGACAGGCGACCGCGCACAGGTTGCACGCTACACAGCGCTCCTCGCCATCGGGATCGCGCGAAAGAATGATCCTGCCACGGTAGCGCGGCGCGAGATAGGGTTTCTCTTCCGGATATTGAACCGTAATCCTCTTTTGAAAAGTGTGGAGGAACACGTACCAGATCGTTCGAAGCATGCTAAACATTGACTAACTCCACAACAGGACCGCCGCGCCAGCCAGCAACACGTTGACCAGAGCAACGGGCAAGAGCACTTTCCAACTCCAGGACATGAGCTGATCGAATCGCGGGCGAGGCAAGGCGGCCCGGATAAGAACAAAGAACGAAATGAAAAAGAAGGTCTTGATCAGGAGCCAGACGATTCCGGGCAAAACCGGACCCAGCCAGCCTCCTAAAAAGAACACAGAGATCATCGCCGAGATGAGCGTGATTCCCATGTATTCCCCCACGAAAAACATGCCGAACTTCATCCCCGAGTACTCGGAGTGATAGCCCGCCACGAGTTCGCTTTCGGCTTCTGACAAATCGAAGGGGATGCGTCGTGTTTCGGCCAAGCCGGCGATCAGAAACAGGACGAAGCCCGGAAATTGCGGAATCACGAACCAGATTTTCCTCTGCGCTTCGACAATGGCCGGCAGACTGAACGACCCCGCCAGGACCACTACTCCCATGAGTGAGAGGCCCATAAAGACCTCATAGCTCAGCATCTGAGCCGCGGCCCGCATCCCGCCCAGCAGCGCGTACTTGTTGTTGGAGGACCATCCGGCGAGTACGACGCTGTAAACTCCAAGCGACGACATGGCGAGGAAGAACAGCAGGCCGACGTTCAGGTCGGCGACGATGATTCCCGGGGCCACTGGAAGCACCGCGAAAGACATCAGCACGGTCACGAAAATGACGGCCGGAGCCAGAATGAAAACAGGCTTGTCCACGAACGGAGGGACCCAGTCTTCCTTCATGAAAATCTTGATGGAGTCCGCAACGACCTGCAGGAGCCCGAAGGGCCCGGTTCGGTTCGGACCGTAACGGTCCTGCCAGAGTGCAAGCAACCGGCGCTCTACATATATGAGAGAGGCCGCGATGGTCAGGGCCACAATCACGATCCCGAGGATCGAAAGGAGGGGGTACGGACTTGTCATTTCAGCCTCGCGATCTTGCCCCAAGCGGGCATCGTGATTCCGCTCAGCGGTGCGATTCCGGCAGACAGGCAAGCTACGCCCGGCGGAAGATCAGGCCGGATGCGTACCGGAAGGCGGAAGGTACCGCTCGCACAACTCACTTCGACTTCCGCTCCGTCCTGAAGCTCAGCGGAGTTGACCGCCACTTGCGGCTTGGTCGCGAGTTCTGAAAGCCCTCGCGCCGCGGGACTTAATTCCTCCGAGCCGATGAAGTGATACATGGGCACCAGCAGCCACTCACCTTCGCGCGGCTCGAACGCGGGAGGGACATCGCGGAACCACGCTGAATTCGGCGCTGCGGGTTCGAACATGCGAACACCTGCATCGCCGCCGCGCAATGGTCCGCCTGGTTCCTCTTGATAGGTACTCGTCGCCTGTATGGAATTCCAGCCGGGCGACCAGAAAAACGGGATCAGAGCCGCTGGGGGTTTTTCCGGCGTTCCTTCCATCGAAAACGACAGCGCCGAATCGGGATCCTCAGGTGTCTTCGGCTCGGAAATATTGATGTTGACGAGCGCCGCGGTTCGGCCGCTCTCGCGATGCGGAGAGCGCGGGACTTTGGCTCCGGCAATTCGAAATGCGGCTGACGGTGCAGCATAGGACGCCGGTGCGAGTTCGGGCAATGCCCTCGCCAGAGCCGCCAGGACATCGTCCAGTTTCTGCCAGCGATCCGCCTTCAGCCAGCGCCAGCTTGCGAGGACTTCGTTATCGGGCGAGAAAACCTGAAAAAATCTCTGCGCGCGTCCTTCGCTGCTGATGAATGTGCCGTCGGATTCGGCGAAGGTTCCGGCCGGCAGTTCCGAATCCGCCTTTTCGGTAGTCGGGTTGGCCAGGTGATCAAGGACGATCACGTGGCTGGCGGCCGCGAGGAATGCATCCACTTCGGCGGCAGGCGCACGCCGGTACAGATCATTCTCCAGGATGATCACTGTGTCGGCGCCTCCATTCCTGACGGCTTCAAACGCCGCCGTGAGCGGAGATCCGCCGATCAGAGCCGCTCCCACGGTGTTGCATTCGGGGGCCGTTAGGCTGAGTGCCGCGTGCGCTGCCATCGCCACATTGGCGGCCGACTCCATGACGGCCTGGCTGGAGCAGCTCATGCCGGAAATCACGAGGGGCTTCTTCGCAGTCTTCAGGGCGTTCGCAATTTCAGCGGCCAACGGGAAGTCCTGAGCAGAGGGCGCCTCGGGATCCAGAGCGTGGGCCACGGCGAAGCCCAGCCGGGCTATATCATCGGGCGCGCCGCGGAACGTAGCTGTAGCGATCTCGTCCAGGCGCGTGGCATACGGGCTCGCAATATACAGCGGCCCTTTTGAATCCTGGAGCGCGTCCCGGACTCCGTGATCCATCCACAACGGGACTTTCGCTTGCTTAGCAATCTCCAAGGGTTGCTGGCGCACTGACTGCCGGATAGACAGCGCCATTCTGGGGGCGACGCTGGTGAGATCCTCGCCCAGAATGAATACCGCATCAGACTCTTCGATCTCGCGTAGCGTAGGCGTGCGCATGGGACCGCGCAGAATATCGATCATCCGGGCGGCCAACTGGCGCTGACCATCGGCCATTCCCGAATAGAAACGCTCCGTGCCAACTAGGGTTCGTAGCGCAAAGTTGGATTCAAGCGACGCGCGCGGTGAGCCGATACCGATCGCTCTGCCGCTCGCGACCCGTTCTTCAAGATGACGCCGGGCATCCGCAGCGGACACAGGGTTGCCGTTGAGTACCGGTTGCTCAAGCCGTCGTTCGCTGTTCACGAACTCATAACCAAACCGTCCGCGATCACACAGGAAATAGCCGTTCACTTCGTGGTTGTAGCGATTGACGATGCGCCGTAGAGTGCCATAGCGCTCGCCGGCATCGATATTGCAGCCCAGAGCACAGTGGACACAAACCGACGGAGCGAACTGCTGATCCCACTTGCGGGAGTAATGGCGTTTGAGGGTCTTATCGGTGAACACACCCGTCGGACAAATTTCGACGAGATTCCCGCTAAACTCATTCTCCAGGACACCGTCTTCGTCGCGGCCGAAAAATACCGTGTCGCGCCCGGCGAACGCGTTCAGATCTCTGCCGCCCGCGTAGTCGCGGTAATAGCGCACGCAGCGATAACACTGGATGCAACGGTTCGCCTCGTGATTCACCAGCGGGCCCAGGTTCTGGTTGCGAAACGTGCGCTTGTCGAACTCGTAACGCCGGTAGTCATGACCTGTCATGACGGTCATGTCCTGCAGATGGCACTCGCCGCCCTCATCGCACACCGGGCAGTCATGCGGGTGATTCAGCATGAGCCCTTCGATGACGCCGGCGCGGAAGGCCGCAGCGTCTGCATCCGCGATGGAGATACGTGTGCCCTCTGCAGCCGGCGTCATGCAGGACATCACGATTGTGCCGTTCGAATCGTGCTCATCCTTGAAGAGTTTGACCGCACACTGGCGGCATGCGCCCACCGATCCCAACGCCGGATGCCAGCAGAAGTACGGCAGGTTCAAGCCTTGCGCTAGGCAGCCGTGGAGTAAGTTCTCCTCGGAGTTCATCCGGTAAGGTTTGTTGTCAACGTAGACGGTAGCCATACCTATCTCCACGGGCACCGGTGCTCATCGATGTGGCGCTCAAAATCGGAGCGAAAATATTTCATCGCTGTACCGAGCGGATCGGCGGCCCCGGGCGCTAGGGCGCAGAACGTATGCCCGGGACCCCACATGCTGGTTTGAGAGGTGAGCCTGTCCAGGTCACCCGGTTTTCCCTGGCCGTCTTCCATCGACCGCAGAATCCGCTCCGCCCAACCCAGCCCGCTCCAGCACGGCGTGCAGAATCCGCAGGACTCACGCGCGAAGAACTTCGTCATGTTCCATGCCATACCCACCGGACACGTCTGGTCATCCAGCACGATCATGGTTCCTGTCCCCAGCCGGCTGCCGGCTTTTGGCATCTCGGTGAAGTCCATAGGAGTATCCAGGTGCTCTTCGACGATGAAAGGTGTAGAACTGCCGCCAGGCAGTAATCCGCGAAACTTGCGCCCGTCACGCATGCCGCCGGCGTGCTCTTCAAGAAGTTCGCGGACGGTAGTCCCCATGGGCAGTTCCCAAAGACCCGGACGCTTCACTTGTCCGCTGACGCCGTAGAGCTTCGTGCCGCTATCTTTGGTGCGACTCAACCCGTGGAACCACTCCGCGCCGTTGTTGATGATGTGGGGCACGCAACTGATGGTTTCCACGTTATTCACAACCGTTGGTTTGCCGAACAGACCTACCACCACGGGGAACGGCGGCTTTGCTCTGGGATTCGCGCGCTTACCTTCCAGCGCATTCAGCAAACCGGTCTCATCGCCGCATATGTAACGGCCAGCGCTGAGATGCAGGTGTAGCTCCAGGCTGTAGCCAGAACCCAGAATGTCTTTCCCCAGATAGTTACGCTCGTATGCTTCCGCGATCGCGCGTTGAAGCCGTTCCGCGGCCAGCGTGTATTCTCCACGAAGAAAGATGTACGCGATGTCAGCTTCGATCGCGAAACCTGATAAGATAGCGCCCTCGATGAGCTGATGTGGATTCCGCTCCATCAGAAAGCGGTCCTTGAACGTGCCGGGCTCCATCTCATCGGCGTTGACCACCAGGTATGTGGGATTGGGCGCTTCCTTGCCCGTCGGCACGAAAGACCATTTCATCCCCGTTGAGAATCCCGCTCCGCCCCGGCCGCGCAGATTCGCGCTTTTCACTTCCGCGATGACTGCTTTCGAAGTCATGCCGCCCTTCAGCACCTTTCGAATCGCTTGATAGCCACCGGCCTGCGCGTAGGCCGGCAGATCCAGAACAGATCCATCCGGGCGGATACTTCCAGTCAACGGTTTTTCAGTGGTGCCTGTCATTTGTACTTCTCGAGCTCCGGGGCAATTTTCAGCGGATCCAGGTCCGTGTGCAGATCGCCGTCCACCATCAGCGCCGGAGCATGATCGCAGCATCCGAGGCAGACCGTCGGCAGCAGCGTAAAACGATTGTCGGGCGTCGTCTCGCCGAGCCCGATGCCCAAATGCTGGCGTAGATGTTCCCGTATTTGTTCGCAGCCCATGATCCAACAACTCACGCTGTCGCAGACCGAGATGACGTGACGCCCGACGGGCCTGCGATAGATCAGGTTGTAAAACGTGGCAATGCTGTCCAGGTCCGTCGGAGACATGCCGATATGTTGTGCGATATCGCGAAGGCTGTCGTCAGAGACCCAACCGCGGTGTCTCTGAACGATCTTCAGCGCGTCGATGGAAACGGCTTCGCGCCTGGGATAGTGCGCCGCTTCGCTCTCAATCTCCTGGATTTCTTCCGCCGTCAGCATTGCTCCAATCCTCACCGGTCGACATCTGCCAACACAAAATCAAGACTGCCCAAAATCACAATCAAATCCGAAATCGTCAACCCCCGCGTCAGGAGCGGCAGGGTTTGGATGTGCGCAAACGATGGCGTGCGGATACGCGTTCGGTACGAAACCGTGCTTCCGTCGCTCACCAGGTAATAACCGTTGTTCCCCTTCGCAGCTTCAATGGCGCCGAGCGCTTCGCCCGGCGGGATGACGGGTCCCCAACTCACGCCCAAAAAGTGCGTGATCAGCGTCTCGATGTCGTGCATCGTGCGCTCCTTCATTGGCGGGGTGGCCAGGTGGTGATCCGATTTGTACGAACCCTCAGGCATGTTTTTCACGCATTGCTCGATGATCCGCAGGCTTTGTCTCATTTCCTCGATGCGCACCCAGGCGCGCGCATAGCAATCGCCCTTGGTGGCTGTAGGGATGTCAAATGTAAAGTGCTCATAGCCACAGTAGGGCTGTTTCTTGCGGAAATCCCATTCCAGGCCGCACGCGCGCAGATTCGCGCCGGTCACGCCCCACTCAATTGCCTCGTCCACCGTGAATGCGCCGATACCCTGGGTCCGCGCTTTAAAGATCGCGTTCCGCATGATCGTACGGTCATACTCGATCAGACGCGGCGGCAGGTACCGGATAAAGTCGAGGAACATGTCCTGCCAGCCCTTTGGCAGGTCCGCCGCTACTCCCCCGATGCGAAACCAAGCGGGGTGCATGCGCGCGCCGGTAATCGCCTCAACCATGCCGAAAGCGCGCTCGCGATCGTTGAAGGTGAAGAACACCGGCGACATCTGGCCCAGGTCCTGCGCGAAGGTTCCGTACCAGACCAGGTGGCTGATGATGCGAAACAGTTCCGAAAGCATCACGCGGATCACTTGAGCGCGAGGCGGCACCTCAATCCCGGCCAGCTTCTCTACGACCGTCAGATAGGCCAGATTGTTCATCACCCCGCCGAGGTAGTCGATCCGGTCGGTGTATGGGATGTAGGAGTGCCAGGACTGCCGCTCGCCCATCTTCTCGGCGCCGCGATGGTGGAACCCGATCTGAGGGATCGCGTCGACGATCTCCTCGCCGTCGAGCTGCAGAGCGATGCGCAACACGCCGTGCGTGCCGGGGTGCTGCGGGCCGATGTTGAGAAACATGAAGTCCGAGCCGTCGCGTTCACGGCGCATGCCCCACTGCTCTGGACGAAATCGCAGGTCCTCCTCCTCGGCATTCTCTTTCGCGAGAGATAAGTGATACGGATCCATTTCCGTCGCGCGGGCCGGGTGCTCTTTGCGAAGCGGGTGACCAATCCAGCTCGTGGGCATCAGGATTCGTTCCAGGCGCGGGTGGCCGTCGAAGGCGATCCCGAACATATCCCACACTTCGCGTTCGTACCAGTTGGCTGCCGGCCAAATATGAGTAATCGTGGGCAGCGAGAGCCGGCCTTCGGCCAACGCTACCTTAATGCGGAGGTATTCGTTTCTGTCGAGTGACAGGAGGTGATACACGACGGTGAAATCGCTCGCAGGCTGGCCATCACGATGTACCCTCATGCGCTCGTCGATCGCGGAGACGTCGTACAGCATTTTGTAGGGTTGCTCGACCTCTTCCTTGAGAAAACGCAGAAGCGCAGGTATGGCCTCCTTCGCCACCCAAAATGTGGATATATGATCCTGCGTCTCCTGAGCGATCGCAGCCGGGCCAAACCGGTCCCTGATTTCCTCCGCGATTGTCGGGACCGCGATCATATTTCGTCGGTCTCTCGCAATACGGTCATCTTCTTCCGCGACGGCTGCATTAGGTCTCGCATCGAGGGCATCGGCGCGCGAGTTGTTTCCTGCGGGCCCACCACCCAACTCAGCGGGCGCCGCTCCTTTCCCACAGCCTGCCGCAACAAAAGCAGTCCTTCCAGAAACGCCTCCGGTCGTGGAGGGCAGCCCGGCACATAAACATCCACGGGCAGGAACTTATCGACACCCTGCACCACGCTGTAGATGTCGTACATGCCACCCGAATTCGCGCACGACCCCATCGAGATCACCCAGCGCGGCTCCATCATCTGTTCATAAAGCCGCTGAACGATGGGCGCCATCTTCAGGAAAACCGTCCCCGCGACGACCATCAGATCTGCTTCCCGCGGCGTGCCGCGAATCACTTCGGCGCCGAAGCGCGAAACGTCAAATTTGCTGGTGATGCTGGTCGCCATCTCCACGTAGCAGCAGGAGAGTCCGAAGTTGAATGGCCACATCGAGTTCTTGCGGCCCCACTGCACCAGATCCTCGAGACGGGACAGAATGACGCTTCGCCGCACAGTCTCTTCCAGACGTTCCGATTCCGGAATTGTGGTCAAACCCGTTACGTCCGGCTTAGTTAATGTCCATTGCATGCGTTTCTTACCTCGAACGATCTGATTTCTTCGACCAGTCCAGCGCCCCGGCTCGCCAGACATAAACCAGTGCTGCGGCCAGCGTCGCGACGAACAGCACAGCTCCCCAGTACCCAGCCCAGCCGAGTTCACGGGCCGCTCCGGCCCAGGCGTATAGGAAGACCGCTTCCAGGTCGAAAACCACGAAGAACATCGCGACCATGTAGTACCGCATGTAAAAACGCACGTGTGCCGATCCCTGTGAAACAATGCCGCCTTCGTACGGCTGGTCCGTCGCAGGTTCAGAGTGCCGTTGCCCTAAGAGGTAAGAGACAACCAGAACAACTGCAACCAGAACAATGACGAAAAGGAAATAGACCAGTAGGGGCCAGCTCATATGCGTGGAGTCTTCTCGGCCGGGAAGGCGTCGGATGCTCTCAGAGTGGAAGAGCGCCGTCACGATGCTCTTTGTTTGCCGATGTTGGAAAATAGATTCCGGAGCGATCGCGGCAGACCGAAGAGCTCTAACACCTTGCGCGCGAGCGCGGAGTCGCTGCTCTTTCTGGAGTTGATCCCGATCTCCTGCGTGGGATCGAAGAACTACTGGCTCAGGACGCGGGCCACAAAATCCTCGACGGCCACGCGGCGGAGGTTCTTCCTGAGCCAGGTTCCGGTGAAAGTGAAGAGAGCCTCCGGCTTCCGCGTCATCAGCCTCGCGATAATTGCCTTGCTGCTTCTTGTCCCATTGATCGGTAAAAACCACCGGAGACCAGCCATACCCACTCCCCTCCTTCCGCAAGCGGCCCAGGATTCAAGAGATTAGGAAAGCAGTGCAATAGGATCGCGAACTTAAGAGCCTTGGAGAGTCGCCTTCCTGAATACGACGCCGGCCGCGCTGCCCGACAAGGCCACAAAGCGGCAGTGCCTTGTTTCCTTCCGCGCATGAGGCAGCCCTCGCGCCAAGAGGGCCATTTTGAACCGTTTGGTTCATCCACGCATCTACTGGTCTGTACTGTTTAGCACTACGCAGCTTATTATAGTTTCTGATTGTTGAGGGGGCATGGGACGACCGAAACAGTTCAATCGGGAGGGTGTGCTGGACAGGGCGATCCCGGTCTTTTGGAAACACGGCTTCGCGAACACGACAGTTCAGCACTTGGAAGAGGCGACAGGTGTCAACAAGTCCGGCCTGTATTCGGAGTTCAAAGACAAAGAGGACCTCTTTCTTGCCAGTCTTGAGCGCTACGCCCAAACTCGTGGCGCGGGTATCCTGACAGCACAGCCGCTCGGTTGGGGCAACATTGAGAGGTTTCTGAGACTGGGCTTTGGCTGCGATGACGACCAGCGAGGATGCTTCGCCGTGAATTCGATGCGCGAGCTAGCGGGTCTGCCGGCCGAAGCGCAGGAAATTATCTCGAGCAGTCAGCAGAAGCTCACGCGACTGCTGATAAAAAACATCGAGGCGGAAAAGCCTAAATTGGACTCAAGCAAGATCGCCGATGTTGTGCTGACGTTCTTCCACGGTTTCTGCATAGCGCAGAACCTCAAAAGCGGCAAAGCTTCGTCGGAGCGTAAGATCAGGAATCTGATGCAGGTGATCCGCAATTTGTGATGCCGATTGCGTCGCGAATGCGACTCACGGCGTCTTTGGTTTTACCAACATCATTTGCCCAAAGTGATACGAGGCGTGGTTGGTTCGACCCAGGAGCACGGCCAGTCGATTTCGCGCCGGGTTCAGTTCGAATTCTTCAGGCGACACACTGCCGTGCCTTTCTAACCACTCCTTAGAGCTGAGAGTCTTGAATCTCGAAAGAAGTTCGGTGTGAACGTCCTCCCAATACTTGGCAATCTCGGTGGAGGTTGGAAGCGGGACGGATCGGTCGGGTTCCGCGATGAAGACGGCGTCCAATTCCGAGTGTAGCCGCTCTCCCAGCCGCAAGACGCTGAACATCGCATCGCTTGCCGCGGTGAGGTGTCCCCAAAGGTACAAAATGCGGTTTTTCCCAGGCGCGACCTGGACTGATAGTTGCTCCTCGGAACAACTCAAACATAGTGTGCCGACGCGCTTTATAACCTGCTCCCATGATGATATCGCGGTCTGGATGAGCACCTCATCTGAGGACATAAAAGTCTTGGCTCCTTTCGTTTCAATTTGCGATCATGCTGGCCCTGGGTAAGACGGACGGCCATAGCCAAGGCTCGCCAGCGACTGGTTCAGACTAAGGTCGTCGGCAGTCAGCGGCCCACCGCGTTGCTGGTGGTTGTATTGGCGCTCGTATACTACGCGCGCGCCGGCCCACTTTCGGAGAGTGCACCAGGTCAACGTACGCGTTTGGCCGGACACCCCGATCAGATTAACTGACCAGGCCGAATGCGTTTCATCGGGCGTATCCCAGTGAATTGGACTCTCTCGAACATCGATAGCGTGGCCCCCAATCTCAACCATCACATGAAGAGGGGCAAGGAAGTTGAAAAGGAGCGCCCGAATGCGCGCTCTGCCACGTATCGGGCCTGTCGCGGTGTCGGCGGTCACCTCGACTTCGTCGGAATAGAATGCGTCGAAAATCTCGAGATATTCTTCCCAGCCCCGGCCGATATCGGCGGCGATGATGGCGGAATTCAGCACCCGCTCCCTCGCGTATAAATCTCGACCCCGATGATCACCGGGGACGAACGGATGTTGAGCACTCATTGAGGTTTCTCCAAATCTACTGTCGATCGAAGATGCGTTCAGATCCGTTTCATCAAGTTAGACTTGCGCTCTGCCCCCATCCACGAACAGTTCGATACCCGTGACAAAACTCGAATCATCTGACGCCAAATACAGCGCTGCCTTGGCAACTTCGTCGGGTTCACCCATGCGCCCCATCGGCACGGTGGAGACAATCCGCGCAATTACGTCGGCAGATTGCCGGTTCGTCAGCGGCGTCCTGATCGGACCCGGGCTAACAACATTTGAGCGGATATGACGATCTTTGAGATCCGTGGTCCAGGTGCGCACGAAAGAGCGAATCGCGGCCTTGCTCGCCGCATAGACGCCGAAGGCCGCAGTGCCTTTTATGCTCGCGACCGATCCCGTGAGAATGATGGAGCCGCCATCATTCAGCAGCGGCAAACCCTTTTGCACCGTGAACAGTGCGCCCTTTACATTGATGTTGAAGAGCCTGTCAAAATGCTCTTCAGAGACCTTACCGAAGGGAACAAATTCACCAACGCCGGCGTTGGCGAAAATAATATCGATTCGCCCCTTCACCCTACCGACCGTCTCGTAAAGACGATCCAGGTCGGCCAGTTTGGCGACGTCCCCCTGAATGCCTGTCACGTTGCTGCCGATTGCCTTCACGGCCTCGTCGAGTTCCCGCTGGCGGCGGCCCGTGATGAAGACATATGCTCCCTCTTTGACGAAGAGCTTAGCTGTCGCTAACCCTATGCCCTCGGTGCCGCCGGTGACAACTGCAACTTTTCCCTGCAACTTGGCCATCTCTTCCCTCAGCGATCCGCGCCCTCGTTCTCCGTACTGAACTAGATGGTTCAAAACCGAGAAGGATTCGCAAAATCCCGTATCAACATGGCAGCAGTCAATCACCTGTTGAACACCAGCAATGTCGACGTCGCGGACGCATACAATTTGCCTCGCGTATCGGTCAGCTTCGCCTCGGCGAACGCCACTCTTTGACCGAACGAAAGCAACTGACCCTCCGCGCGCAAGAGTCCGGTGTCTCTCGTAATCGCCTTGTGATAAGCGACCTTCAGCTCCAGGGTCGTGAAGGCTTGCGATGCGGTAAGGCGGGAATGCGCGGCGCAGCCGCAAGCGGAATCAAGCAGCGTCGCAGCATAACCCCCATGCACTGCACCAATTGGATTGTAGGCGTGCTCCCCGGGAGTCCCAGCAAAAACAGCCTTGCCAGTTTCGACTTCAACAAACTCGAAATCAAGCGCTATCAGAATGCCGGGCTTGCGTCCCGAAGCTATCAGAGCGCGCAGTTGCGACAAACCGTCGAGGCCTCCGGCGACTTCATCCAATAGGCTCATGCGCGCTCCTCCAAATCGTCGTCATAATTTTAGTACGACTCTCCCGAAAGGCCTGCTTTCGATCTGGTATCGCAGCGCTTCCGCTGCATCCTCAAGAGCGAACGTCCGGGCCACGATCGGTTTTATCGCTCCCGATTCGAGCAAACGGTAGATCGTTTTCCAGGCCGTGCTCCACATCTCCGGCGGTTGTGCAAAGAGCGAGAAACTCTTTATGCTGGCGCGCTTCCAGATGAGATCGGTGACGTCAATGGTAGATTTGCGGCCGGCGGAATAGCCTAGCGTCGTCAGACTTCCACCTATTGCAAGCGTGCCAAGCGCCTCGCTCAATATATCGCCGCCAATGGAATCGATCACAACATCCGAACCGTAGCCTCCCGTGATCCGACGAACGCCTTCGCCGAGTTTTTCTGAGGAGAGATCGATGACCTCATCGAAGCCCAAGGTTTTAGCTTGTTCCGCCTTTGCATGACTCGTAGTCGTCGACATAGCGTGCCTGGCGCCCAAGGCCCTTGCCAACTGCGTGGCGGCGTTGCCTACCGAGCCCCCGATGGCAGGCGCAAGAACCGTCTTGCCAGCCTGAAATCCAGCAAGGCTGAGCGCCATATGAGCGGTCAGGTACGCCACAGGGATTCCCGCCGCTGAAACATCCTCGATGTTTCCGGGGATCAAACAGAGGTTTTCCTTTCGAACTGCAAGATACTCGCTATAGGCTCCGTCTTCGGAGACACCGTAAGGGCCCGTGAACATTACGCGCGCCCCGGCTGAAAACTCCGAGCCGTTCGCGTCCTCAACCACGCCCGCCCCTTCTGACCCGAGGACCAGAGGAGCTTTCGCTCGTGGATATCCTCCCGACAGAATGGTGTGCTCGAGTGGTGTGACTCCCGCCGCGGTGATCTTTACCAGTACCCGCCCGTCCGCAACGTGTGGCTTGGGAATGTCCGCCAGCTTTAGATCCTGGTAACCCGTGAATCCTTCGGCTCTCATTACTCGCATGATTTTCAAGTCCTCCTAAGTCAAGAATAAGACTTCAAAGCTTGGGCAGATTCGAAACATTCCAGCCCCCACCCAACGCCTTGATCAGCAGCACAGTCGCATCCATGCGCCGCCGCTGAATATCGGTCTCATTCCTTTCATTGGTCAGAGCAGTAGTCTGCGAAGTGACGACTTGAAGATACGTATCCACGCCACCTTTATATCGATTATTGAAAAGCTGTAGCGACTCCTGCGCGGAGACCACGGCCTGATGCTGTTGGCCGGCCTCCGCCTCGAGAATACGGAGTGCGGCCAGATTGTCCTCTACCTGCTGGAATGCAGCCAGCGCCGACTCGCGATAATCCGCGGCCGCTGCGTCGAATCCCGCCACAGCCGCTTCCGAGGTTGCCCTTCGCCGGCCGGCATCAAACAAAGTTTGCACCGCGGATGGACCTACAGCCCAGAGACGACTCGGCCAGTTGAGCCAGTTCAGGATCGAGGTGCCTTCGAGTCCGGCGGCAGCGGTCAGCATCACGGTTGGGAAGAAAGCCGCGCGGGCGATGCCGATCTGTTCCGACGCGGCAGCCACACGGCGCTCAGCGGCTGCAATATCCGGTCGCCTCTCGAGCAAATCCGCAGGCATGCCCACGGGTACATCCGGAGGCCGCAACGGCGATGGCGCTGCTTGCAGACTGAACGCCGCCGGAGGTTTTCCGATCAAGATGGCAATGGCATGCTCGTATTGGGATCGTTGCACGCCGATATCGGTGTCCTGAACCTGCGCCGTTTCGAGCTGTGTCTCAGCCTGTGCCACATCGGATTTCGGCGCCGCGCCTCCCTGATACCGGTTCTGTGTGAGCCGCAGCGCGGCGGCGTAGCTTTCCACTGTGTTGTCCAGGATCTGCTTCTGCGCGTCGGCGCTTCTGAGCTCGAAATAGTCGAGCGCCAGTTCCGCCTGAAGACTGAGCTTTGCTGTCTCGAGGTCGGCGGCGCTCGCCTGGGCAAACTCGCGCGCGGAGTTGACAGTTCGCCGCACGCGTCCCCAAAAATCCAACTCGTAGGAGAGATCGAATGGCAAGATGAAGTCGCCCTTCGCACGGGCGGCCCCGGCCGGCACGTAAGGACGATTCGCCGAATCGCGAATCGAAGCAATCGATGGAGCTGTAGAAATCGTGGGAAATTCCGAAGCGCGGTTGAATCGTATGGCTGCGCGCGCCTCTCGAAAACGGGCCTCCAGTCCCTTGAGATTTTGGTTGCCGCCGGGTACTTGTTCTTCGAGCGCGTTCAGTTGTTGGTCTCCGAAAATCTCCCACCAGGGTCCGCGCAGAACCTGATCGCTGGGGTGCGCTGCCTTCCAGCCATCCGCCTCCTTATACGCCGGAGTGAGCGGGACATCGGGGACCTTGTACTTGGGCCCAACCGTACAACCTGCGAGCAGGCACGCCAGAACCGCGGCGATTCCGACTCGACTGCGTGTCATTTGGCGGAACCTCCTGGAGCTTTGGCGCTGTGGCTGCCGCT
>DATMOC010000027.1:0-3755 GCA_035568415.1 Bryobacteraceae bacterium
ATTGCATGACCTGACCGGCACGTCCATCATCCGCCTTGTTGAGGAGAGTTATCTTCGATCCAAGCTTGAATTTGGAGAAGTCCACGATTACGTCAAAGCGCTCGGCTGGTGCGATTCGCAGCGTACGATGCGAGACCGGCGCGGCGAGCAATCCTCCATCGCTGCCGATCTGGACGAGGGGCGCCACGGGATCGAGCGCCAAGTCATATCTACGCGCGTTGGATGCATTCAAGATCCGAAAACGATATTTGACGTTGGCGACTTCCAATCTCGGCCACGGTGCGCCATTCACCAGAATCACGTCGCCGAGCACGCCACCCATGTACTGGGCGTCGACTCCAGGCGCATCTCGCAACGAAGGATCGAGCGCCGGATACCGGAACGACCCATCCGAATCGAAAGACCGATCGCAAATCAGGAGGGAGATTTCTTTATCACCGTGCGGCAGCGGCAGGCGCTCTTCTTCGGTATCGCGGAGGATATAAAACCCCGCCAGGCCTCGCCAGACTTGTGGACCCGTGAAGTCCATACGATGGTCGTGATACCAAAGGGTTGCCGCGCGTTGATCGTTGGTGTAGACGTATTCGCGCTCGCGTTCAACGGCCCGCGCCATCGGGTCATGCATGTGGGATTGGGGAAAGTCGCCGGCGGGCAGAACGAGATCGGTGGGGTATCCGTCGCTCTCCGGTGCAGTGCGGCCGCCATGCAAGTGATTCACGATCGGCACGTTCAGTGCATTTCGAAGTTGCAACGAGACACGGCGGCCAACACGCGCCTCGATGGTCGGCCCGGGAAACATCCCGTTGTATCCCCAGATTCCCGTGTCCATCGCGGGCAGAATCCGCACGCTGGCTGGGCGGGCGGTGACTTCGTAGAAATCAGTGTTCGAATCCGTGCGGACAGGCTTCAAAAGCGGAATTTCCGGCAAGGGAACCTGGAATGGCTGCGGCAGTGGCGCGAGGCTTGGCAGGAGACGAGCCTCCGGCCGAGGACGCACGCACCTGGATTCGATCGCTGGCAACAGCAGGCCGGTTCGTGCGTAGCGCAAGATCTCGCGACGGCTAAGCTTCATTTCCGGGGACCGCCGGATCGTTTAAGAAATACCGAGATCGTTTGCCATGTGGCCACGGCAAACACGATGACTCCGAGCGGAATGTGCACGTTGAGAAATCGGCCATAGCCAGTGCCAATTTGCAGAGCCTCGCCGAGCAACAGGAAGACGCTGCCGAACAGAAGCCACAGCGAGGCCACGCGCGATCGCATCAGTGCGGATACGACGATGACTTGGAGTACAGAGATTGCCAGGGCGATCCACCCGGTCCATTCGTGAAACTTCACTGGGCCGTCAATGCCGGAAAGAAATTGTCCGGCAAATACCGACTGCGCGAACGCAGCGAGAGAATGACAGACGAGGACCAGCCGCAGGATCGCCAAACCCAAGATCGATTGTAGCGCTGGCGGCCAATAGGCGGCACCGCGTAAAACCGCTCAATCAGGCTTCTGGCTCCGGGGACGATCGAGCTTAGCCGCGGCGCGCGCCGGGCGCCGGCATATCCTGCCAGAACTTCCGCATCTCCCCGCGAGGATCGTTCTCCACCCGCGTCTCATTATCGAAAATCATGGTCGCGCGCCGATCCGCATCGTAACCCGGCCAGCTCGGAACTTTCGGGTTATTCGGATTGCCCGTTTTGGCCAGCGAAATCCACGCCGCCGCGAAACGTTCCCACAACGCCCGTTCCTGCGGCGAGCCGGTCCCACCCACGCCGTCGCGGAAGTTGTAAAAGGACGCCGACACGTCGGTTCCATGCACCGCGCCAAATTTCCCGCCGAACCCGGCGCTCTCAAACGCCCACAGATACAGGTATGCGGGAGCCTTGCCCAAGGCGGACTTGCGCTCCGCTTGAAGGGTGGCGTTGCGCCGGCCGCCTGCATCGGTCGCAATCTGCGCCTGAATCAGGAACGGAGACTTGTGCGGATACCGGCTGCGATACATTGCCAGCATCGGCTCGGCTTTCGGGCCGTAGCGTTCGTTCATCATGCTGCGCAGACCTTCCTCGGTCAAATCGAAGTTGGTCAGTCCGAGCGCCGCGTCCTCAAGCGTCGTGGAGATGATGACGGGCACGTCCGCCGATTCGGGTGGCGCTGCGGGATCGAATGGGTTATGCGGCAGCACGGTACCATCGACCACCGGTGTAAACGCCGCCGTCGCGCCCAGCGAAGTCTGCGCCTCCAGAATCTCCTGCCATGAAACTTTCTGAATGGCGGCGATATTTCCCTTGGCAATCCCGAGCTTCGCCAGCAGCGCCTCTGCCGATTTCGTGCCCGCTTCACGCGTCGCCGAACGAATGGTCGATCCGCTCTGCACGCCCGCGCTGCGGAACAAACCCTTGGCGGAAGGCATCGCCAGCATAGTCGAGGTCTTGGCTCCTCCTCCCGACTGGCCGAAAATCATCACCTTCGCCGGATCGCCCCCGAACTTCTCGATGTTGTCGCGCACCCATTCGAGTGACGCGACCAGGTCCATCATGCCCACCACTCCTGCGTGCGCGAACTCAGGAGGCGCGCCCAGATCGGCCAAATGTAGATAGCCGAAACTTGCCAGGCGATGGTTCACCGTGACGATCACCACGTCGCCGAACTTAGCCAGTTGCGCGCCGTCATACTGCGGCCCGTTCCCCGAGCCTGTGGCGAAGCCGCCGCCGTGGAAAGAGACCAGAACCGCGCGCTTTGCCCCATCGTTCACGCCCGGCGTCCAGACGTTCAGCGAAAGGCAATCCTCGCCCATTCCGCCGACGTGCAGATCCCACTGGATAAGCATCGCGTAATCGCTGTTCAAGCTCGCCAACGTTTGCGGGCAGATTTGTCCATGGCCGAAACACTCGCGGACTCCGGTCCACGCGGCGGGTTTTTGCGGCGGCATGTAGCGATTCTTTCCGCCGGTGGGCGCACCGTACGGGATTCCTTTGAATTCTTTGATCCCGGTATTGCCGATCCCTTGCACTTTGCCGGAAGTCGTTTCCACAGTCGAGAAAAGCTGGCCGCGTTGGGCCTGCGCGAATGATTTGCCCGCTACAGCGCACCCGGCGCCGAGCGCGGCAAGAAAGGAACGTCGATTGGTCATTGGATCGCTCTCCTTAGGATGACCTGGATTATATCGGAATCAGGCTCGGGTGGAAATGGTGCGCCGACTGGAAACTTTCAACGAGCAGTCAAGAGCTGTCAAAAGAGATACACTTTCAGAGAGGAGAAAGCCATGAGCGACCATCAGCATGACCGTAAGATGAAAGACGCGTCCACGGGCGAAGTGGGCCGCCGCGAGTTTGTATCTTCATCCGTAGCCGTAGGTCTGGCCGCTGCTGCCAGTTCGGCGTCGGGAGCGGCGTTGCCGGTCGTTGAGACCGACGTCGAAATCAAGACCCCTGACGGCACCTGCGATGCCGCCTTTATTCATCCCGCGTCCGGTTCCTATCCGGCCGTACTGATCTGGACCGACGCATTTGGCTTGCGCCCCTCAATGCGCGAAATGGCGAAACGGCTTGCCGCTGACGGGTATTCGGTGCTCGTGCCGAATCCGTTTTATCGCGTCGCGAAAAATCCTTACTCGGATGCTTCGAAGATCGACTTTCAGACCGAACTACCGAAGATCCGTCCTCTGATGGCGTCGGTGGGCGCGCCGGGCAACGCGGAGAAGGACGCGGTTGCCTACGTCGCCTTCCTCGACGCGCAGAAAGAAGTGAACAAGTCGAAGAAAATCG
>DATMOC010000028.1:0-220906 GCA_035568415.1 Bryobacteraceae bacterium
GTCGAAGGTCAAATCGGCGGTCAAAGTATCCGTTGGCTGTGGACTGAGCCCTCCACTCGTGCGATCCTCAGAAGGGTAAATGGAGGATCGCACAAATTCACTCAGAATTGTTTCAGTGGGCGGCGGCAACGGGCTCTCCACTTTGTTGCGCGGGCTGAAACGTTACGTCAGGGCGTCGGAAGGCGGGGTAGAGATTACCGCGGTAGTCACCGTCACCGACGACGGGGGAAGTTCCGGCCGCCTGCGCCGCGAATTCGACGTTCTGCCGCCCGGCGACATCCGCAACTGCATGGTGGCGCTCTCGGAAGATGAAACATTATTGACCAAATTGTTTCAGTACCGCTTCTCCAATGGCCGCGGACTGAAGGGCCACAGCTTCGGCAATCTTTTTCTCACGGCGATGACGCACCTGACCGGCGATTTCGGAACGGCGGTGCGCCTTTCCTCCGAAGTCCTCGCCGCACTGGGACGGATTTATCCTTCCACCGCCGCCAACGTCGCGCTCGCCGCGACGCTCACTGACGGAACCCGCGTGCTGGGTGAATCGCGTATCAGCCGCAGCAAATCCCGGATTCAGCGAATCGAGCTGTTGCCGCCCCGCCCCAAGCCACTCGCCGATACACTTAAGGCCATCGCCGACGCGGACCTCATTACGCTCGGTCCAGGATCACTTTTCACGAGTGTCATTCCGAATTTGCTGGTGGAAGGGATCCCGCGCGCTATCGCGCGCTCGCCTGCGTTGAAGGCGTATTTCGTCAATCTGATGTCGCAACCCGGCGAGACCACCAGTTTCCGCGCGTCCGATCACGTGACGGCGATCCTGCGCCACGCGGGACGTTCGTACAGCCGCTCACTGATTGACGTGTGCGTGGTTAACACGCGGCCGATCCGCGGGAAGGCGCTGGATCGTTACCAGGCGCAGACGGCCAAGCCGGTGGAGAACGACACGGAGGAACTCAGCCGCTTGGGACTGCAAGTTCTCGGCGTCGATCTGCTTCGCAAATCGGGAGTGCAGCCGAACGAAAAGATCCGCCACGATCAGGGCGCCTTGGGCGCAGTGGTCCTGGAACTCGCCCAGGAGGGTCGTGCCGCAAAACTTAAAAAAGCACGAAACTAGAGAGAGCATGACGACCACCGTCGTAATCCTGGCAGCGGGACTCGGAACCCGCATGCGATCCAAGCGCGCGAAAGTTCTGCATCGGGCCGGCGGGATGGCGCTGGTGGAGCACGTTGTCGCCGCAGCCCGCGCCGTCGCGCCCGCCGACCACATCGTCGCCGTTACGGGACATCAGGCGGATCAAGTAGAGGACCTGCTGGCGCCGCGTGGCCTCCGTTTCGCGCGGCAGACGGAACAGAAAGGCACCGGACATGCCGTGGCTTGCGCCCGCGACGCAGCCGGAACTTCGGATGTTGTTATGGTCCTGTATGGCGATACGCCGCTGCTTTCCCCAGCGACCTTGACGCGGCTGCGCGATGCGCAGGGGAACTCGGACGCCGCGGCTACGCTGATCACCACGTCGCTCGACGACCCTTCGGGCTACGGCCGCGTCATTGTGAGTGCGAATGATAACGATGCCGTCACGGCGATCGTCGAAGAGAAGGCTTGCACGCCGGAACAGCGGTCCATCCACCTGATCAACTCCGGGATTTACTGCTTTCGCGCGGATCTTTTGTGGAAATACCTGGGCCAAGTGCAGCCCGATAATCCCGCGCATGAATTCTATCTGACCGATATGGCCGCGATTTTGAACACCCACGGCCACCGCGTGCAAGCGCTGCACATCGAAGATTCGAGCGAACTGCTGGGGATCAACACGCGCATCGAATTGGCCGACGCGGACCGTCTGCTGCGGCGCCGTAAAGCCGACGAACTGATGCTGTGCGGCGTGACCATCGAGCGGCCGGAGACCGTGTCCATCGACACGCCGGTTCGTATCGGAATGGATACGATCGTCGAGCCATTTGTTCGATTACTCGGCGAAACCGAAATCGGCGAGGATTGCCGCATCGGCGCGGGATCGATCATCGAGTCTTCCATTCTGGCGCAGGGCGTGGTGATTAAGCCGTATAGTATCGTCGCCGATTCCCGGATTGAAGCGAAAGCCCAGATCGGTCCATTTGCGCGGCTCCGCATGAATGCGCATATCGGAGCCGACGCGCGTGTCGGCAATTTTGTCGAAGTGAAAAAGAGCCGCCTGGGCGCCGGGACCAAGAGCCAGCACCTGGCCTACCTGGGCGACGCCGAGATCGGCGATCGCGTGAACATCGGCGCCGGGACCATCACCTGCAATTTCGATGGCGAGAAAAAACACGAAACCCGGATCGGCTCCGGCGCGTTCATTGGAAGCAATGCAACGCTGGTCGCGCCCATCGAGATCGGTAAGGATAGCTACGTCGGCGCGGGAAGCGTCATTACTGATCCCGTGCCGGATCAGGCGCTGGCGCTCGGACGCGGCCGGCAAGTAGTGAAGACCGATTGGGTCGCGAAGCGGAAGAAAAAGGAATGACTATTTCTGCTTGACTGGAGCCCGCACCACAATGAGCATCGCGATGTCGCCGTCCTCATCGGTGGTGTAGCGGACCGTAACGCGGACTTTTGCGCGCGGTTTCCCTTCCACCTTGGTTTCCGGAGTGATGCGAAACGTGCGCTGTTCGGTCTTGGCCGCCACCGATCGCGAGACCACGATTTTTTCGGACGTCCACTCCGAAGCCGTCCCCGCGAAGAAGGTATCGTCTTTCTTTGCGGTAGGATCCTGCTGAGCCCAGAGGCTCACCACGCAGACCAGGAGAATGGACAGGATTCGACCGGCTGTCACGTTAAGTATTTGAACCCGTGAGTACATTATCCCACTCGAAAATGAAATTTCTTTCACCAGAGGGGCCATGTGCGGATGCGCCGGATTTCATGTAAGCTGCATTCTATGTCCAACTTTGCTTCAAACCGCCGTGAATTCTTAACGGCGCTTGCCGGCGGCGCAGCCGGGTTTTCTCTCACTTATCGAGCGCTGGGTCAGAATGCGCCAGCGCCGATCAAAGCCACCAAGCTCTCCGAGAATCTCGCGGTCATGATGGGTGACGGCGGAAACGTCGGCGTGGTCCTCTCGCCGGATGGTCTGATGATGATCGACGGCGGTGTTCCGGATCGCGCCGCCGACCTGCTGAAAGCCATAGGCGAACAGGTGGATGCGCACAAGGTCACACTGCTGTTCGATACACACTGGCATTTCGATCACATCGGATGCAATGAGACGCTGGGACGCGCGGGCGCGAAAATCATGGCGCATGAGAACGTCAAGAAACGCCTGAGCGTGAAGACCACCATGGAATCGATGAACCGCAGCTTCGATCCGCTCAAGCCGGAAGGTCTGCCGACGCAGGAGTTCACCAAGGGCGGCAAAATGACCTTCGGAAAAGAAAAGCTGGAGTACACGCACATCCCTACTGCCCACACCGACGGCGACAGCTTCGTCTTTTTCCCTGGCCCGAACGTGCTCCACACCGGCGATATGCTGTTCAACGGCTTTTACCCCGTGATCGATTACTCGACTGGCGGATGGGTCGGCGGGATGGCGAACGCAGCGGCCACGATGCTGAAAGTCGGCGATGCGAGTACCAAGATCATTCCAGGGCACGGGCCTCTCGGATCGAAGGAAGATTTGAAAGCCACGCACGAAATGCTCGCGGCAGTCACGGAGCGGCTGGAAAAATTGATCAAGGAAGGAAAGTCAGCCGACGAAGCGGTAGCTGCCGCGCCCACCAAGGACTTCGACGACAAGTTCGGTAAAGGTATGTTCAAGCCCGATGCCTGGACCAAAATCGCCTATACCAGCGTGGTCCGGCACAATCAAAAAGCGTGATCCGTTTCTTTAAAGATCGAACCGCGCACGGGCTGGGCCGCCTGGAGATCGCCGTGATGGAGATCGTCTGGACCTACGGCCAAAGCTCCGTGCGCGCCGTGGCGGGAAAAATGGACCGGCCACTCGCTTACACGACGATCATGACCACGCTCGACCGGTTGTTTAAGAAAGGAATGCTCCAGCGCCAAAAAAGCGATCGGGCGTTCCTTTACTCGCCGCGATTCTCACGCCGCGAATGGGAGCAAAAACGTGCGCGAGATCTGGTGGCGAACTGGATCGCCGATTCAAATCATTCCGGTGAAGTCTTGATTTCCTGTTTGGTGGACGCGGTCGGCCAACAGGACCACGCGCTGCTCGAGGAACTGGAACGCAAGATTCGCCTGAAGCGGCGCGAGTTGGAACGGAGCAAGAACTCGTGAACGCGTCCTACCTGTTCCGGCTGATCTGTCTTTCGCTCGCCGCTTTTTTTATTGTCAATCTCATGGCCGGCGCCGTAATGGCTTGGACTTCGAGTGTGGCCATCCGGTTCGCCGGACGAATACGCGCGGAATCGGCGGCACGATTCCTTTTCGCGATGCGAATCGCTCCGGCGGCGTTGGCGTTGCTCATCGTCATCTTCTTGTGCGTGCCGAGTTACCTGTGGCTAGAGCCCGTTGCCGGGACGGAACAAATCAGCGGGATATGCTTCGCGGCCGCGCTCGCGGCACTTACGCTGTGGGTCCGGTCAACCATCCAGTCGTGGCGGGCGGTGATCAAGTCACGACGCTATTTGGAAACCTGCCGTCAAATGGGCGAGCCAACATTGCTCGCCGGGCAGACCGCATTCGTCGTTCCCGCGGGACCGACCACCGCGCTGGCGGGATTGTTTCACCCCGTCCTGTTGATTTCCCGCGACGTTGTCAGTGCACTATCGGCAGACCAGATCGAAGCGGCCGTGCTGCACGAACGTGCACATTCGGCTTCGCGCGATAATCTGAAACGGCTCGCGATGCTGCTTGCTCCCGTCATTTTTCCGCTCAGGCGGCTGGAGCGTGCGTGGCGAACCTATGCCGAGTTCGCAGCCGATGATCGGGCGGTTGCCGGCGATCCGCACCGGTCACTGGCTCTGGCGGAGGCGCTGGTTCGGGTGGCGCGAATGGGCGAGAGCCCGCGGCTGTCCCCCTTGACCACCTCGCTGCTGGGCGACGATATTTCTTCTCGGGTCGATCGCTTGTTGAATGATCGTGTGCCGGATTCCTGCGAGACGGACTACTCGTGGTCGCCCATCGTGATTGCAAGTGCTCTCGTCGCCGCGCTCCTGCTGAGACCGTCGACATTCGATCTGGTTCACAGTGCCTTGGAGCGGCTGATTCACTAGATGTGTCGATCGACGCTTCGCCGATGTTTGTGGCGCACGACTCGGCGTGGCCGAGCCGCAATAACATGACAAAACTGATCCGCTATCGTCACGCCGCTGACGATTTCTATGGCATCCTCGACGGCGACACAGTTCGCGAGCTGCAGGGCGATCTCTTCCATCACCGCGAAACACAAGTCACGCATTCTCTGGCGGAAGTGAAACTTCTTCCGCCCTGTACACCGTCCAAAATTCTCGCCGTCGGACTGAACTATCGCAGCCATCTCAACGGCCGCCCAGCACCCGCGTCTCCGGAAATTTTCTACAAGCCGCCTTCTTGTCTGATCGCCGCGGGCGATTCGATCGTCATCCCGAAGGATGCCAAGAACGTCCATTCGGAGGGTGAACTGGTGATCGTGATCGGACCCGGAACCTCCATCTTCGGCGTCACCTGCGGCAACGACGTCAGCGAGCGTGACTGGCAGCATGGGCCCAGTAAAGATCTTCAGTGGTGGCGCGCGAAGGGAGCGGATACGTTCGGCCCGCTGGGACCGGCCATCGTCACCGGAATCGACTATTCCAACCTGCTGCTGCAAACGCGCATTAACGGCGAAACCGTACAGAAGCAGTACACGTCGGATCTGATGTTCGATTGCCCGTCCATCGTGAAATACGTCAGCCAGTGGGTCACACTGCAACCCGGCGACGTGATCTACACTGGTACGCCGGGCAACACGAAAAAAATGAATCCGGGAGACACGGTCGAGGTCGAGATCGAGGGCATCGGCGTATTGCAGAATCGAGTCGTATGAAGACTGCATTATTTATCGCGCTGGCGATTTTTGGCGCGACCTACCTGTTCATCTGGATCGCGGAGATCCGGGGCCGCCACGAGCTGCCGCGGCCCGATCTTCGCGATGGCTTCATCGGACTCATCACCAATTTTTTCGACACGCTCGGCATCGGCTCCTACGCGACCACAACGTCGTTTTTCAAATTGTGGCGATTGGTTCCCGACGAACAGATCCCCGGCACGCTCAACGTCGGGCACACGGTCCCGACCTTGATCCAGGCATTCATCTATATCGCAGTCGTTAAGGTCGACGTCATGACGCTCACGCTCATGGTTGCGGCCGCAGCTTTAGGAGCCTGGCTCGGCGCGGGAGTGGTTGCGCGCTGGTCGCGGCGCAAAATCCAGATCGGAATGGGAACGGCGCTGCTGATCATGGCGGGATTCTTTTTGATGAAACAACTCAACTATCTGCCCGGCGGCGGAGAAGCTTACGGATTGACCGGCGTCAAACTCGTGATCGCCGTCGCGGCCAATGCAGTTCTCGGCGCGTTGATGACCCTCGGAATCGGGCTCTACGCCCCCTGCATGGTGATCATTTCGCTGATGGGCATGAACCAGACCACCGCGTATCCCATCATGATGGGATCGTGCGCGTTCCTGATGCCGGTCGGCAGCGCGCGGTTCATCAAGGAAGCGAAATACAATCTCAAATCAGCCCTGGGTCTGGCGATCGGCGGAATCCCCGGAGTGCTGGTCGCTGCTTTTATCGTGAAAGAAATGTCGGTGGTCGCCGTGCGATGGCTGGTGATCGTCGTGGTGGTGTACACCGCCATCATGATGCTTCGATCGGCGATGGTCGAGCGGCGCGCAGCAGCGGCCGTGCCGGCTACCAGTTCTCTCTGAAATTCATCCCACTGAAATGACAGGCGGGCCCAGCGTTTCCATGACCGGCTCGATTCCCAACCCTGGGCGATTGCTCGTCGTCATGCGGCCATTCTTTCGCTGCGGCGCGCCATCGGCGATGCTCCTGGTCACGTAGCTGTTGAAATCGGTAGTAGTGAACAGCATTTCCGGCGGAGTGCTGTGCGCCAGGTGCGCGATCGCGGCGGTGACAATATCTCCGCCCCATGTGTCTTCGATCGTGAGGGCAATTCCAAGCGAAACGCACAGATCGCGAATCTGGCGCGCTGGCGTGAGTCCGCCGACTTTAGAGATTTTCAGATTGATCACGTCCATGGCGTGATCGTTCGCGCCGCGCACCACCATCCCGATATCGTCGATCACTTCATCCAAAACGAACGGCCGGTTGGTGTGACGGCGCACTGCGAGGCATTCCTCATACGTGCGGCACGGCTGCTCGATGTACACGTCCACGTGACGAACGGCATCGGCGACGCGCAGCGCCTGATGCTGCGTCCAACCCGTGTTCGCGTCGGCGATTAAGACGTCGCCCGGCTGAAGCTTTTTCGCCGCAGCGAAAATTCGCGCGATGTCCGTCTCGACATCGCTGCCGACTTTCAATTGAAACTTCGTGTACCCCTGCGCACGATATACGCCGACCATCTCCGCCATGGCCTCGGGCGCATCTTGGGAAATCGCGCGGTACAGCGGAAAATCGTCGCCAAAACGCCCGCCGAGTAGTGTCGCCACCGGCTGGCTCGAAGCTTTCCCCAAAATATCCCAACAGGCAACATCCAGCGCCGATTTCACGTATGGATGGCCGCGCATGCGCTGATTCATGAATCGACTCACGACACCCGTCTGGGTCGGATCGAGCCCGATCATCTGCGGCGCGAGTTCGGCGATTCCCGCGCGCGCTCCCGCCGCGTATGCGGGAAGATAGGCCGACCCCAGCGGGCACACTTCGCCGTATCCGGTGATGCCGGCATCGGTCGAAATCGCGACTACGGTCGAATCGAACACGCTGACCGCGTTGCCGCCCGACCACTTGTAGCTACCCTCATGCAGCGGCAGCTCGACTCGATAAGCTTCAATCCGCGTGATACGCACCGAGACAGGGTATCATGTGAATCGAAATGACCGCCGCCGACTTCCGCAAACTCGCTCTCAGCTTTCCCGATACGATCGAGTCCGCGCACATGGGCCACGCCGATTTTCGCGCCCGCGGAAAAATCTTCGCGACGTTTCCGAAACCCGATGAAAAGATCGGAATGGTGAAACTGAATCCGGAGCAGCAGGCGATGTTCGTGAAGGACGAGCCCGCAATGTTCGAGCCTGTTGCCGGCGGATGGGGCAAAGGCGGCGCAACCGTGGTCAAGCTGAAATCTGCAACCAAGACCGAGATTCGCCGCGCGATGGAAGCGGCATGGAAAAACGCGACCTCAAAGAAGAAATAGTCAACGCTTGTCGACTTCATGCTGAACCAGATCGCGCAACTGCTCTGGCCGGAAACTCGACCCTTCGATCAGCGCCACGAGCTTTCCATCCCGTCCGATCACGCCCGTAGTCACCGAGTGCGTGATCGATCCATCTTCCGGCCAATAGATCAGCCCGAATAGTCCCGCCACGTCGCGGATTTGGTCCATGGTTCCTGTCAGAAAACGCCATCGCTCGCCGTCGCTGCCGTAGCGACGTCCATATTCGCCGAGCACTGCAGACGTGTCGTACTGCGGATCGATAGTAATCGAAAGCAGCGTCGCATCGGGGACTCGCTTGGCTACATATGCAAAACTCGCGGAGAGCCGCGGGCAAACGTCAGGCAGCGGACAGCGAGTATAAATGAAATCGATCGCAACCACGCGTCCCGAGAAATCGCTGAGCCGCACTGCGCGGCCAGCCTGATCGGTCAACGAGAAATCAGGTACCGGCGCGCCGATCGCGAGCTTGTTCGTTGGCTGCGGCACGGGATAATCGAGCTTCGTCGTCCCTACGCGCACGTTTCGGGCGATGGATTCGTGCTTTCCGATGCGTAGGTCGAAATCGACGCGCGCACCCGGCACGAGCTTCGAAAAATCCTCTTTTGGACCGACGTGAAATGGCATCGTCATCGCAGGCATATAGTGGTCGATCGGCCGATGCGAGACCAACATCGTACGCTGCGCCGGATTGGCCTGTATCACCAATCCGGCCACGCGATAGTGCTTCGCACAGCCGGCGAGCATTAAAAAAACGATTGCGTATCGGCGTGCATCTGCGTGCATCGGCGGCTATATCTTCACGCTCGCCAAGAACTGCGGCGCTTGACGAGCCTTAGTCGCCTGCTCGAATGCGTAGGCGTACTTGATCAACTTCACTTCCGTGCGCGGCGATCCGAAGAACGAAATTCCGACCGGTAGTCCGAACACGAAACCCATCGGCACGGTCACGTGGGGATACCCCGCGATCGCCGCCGGCGTTGACGCGCCTCCCGTGAAGTGATCGCCATCGACGTAATCGATGGGCCACGCCGGACCGTCCGTCGGCGCGATGATCGCATCCAGCGCGAGCTTGCTCATCGTCGCGTCGATCCCGTCCTGCTTCGCCAGCTTGTTCAACCGCCCCACCAGATCGCGATACTCGCGGCTGGTCACCTGACCTTTCGCCTCGGCCTTGATCATCAGCTCTTGTTCGAAGTACGG
Source organism: Bryobacteraceae bacterium (assembly GCA_035568415.1). GTDB lineage: Bacteria > Acidobacteriota > Terriglobia > Bryobacterales > Bryobacteraceae > Palsa-187. Next base: position 9,565 of record DATMOC010000028.1, read on the forward strand.
CATCTCACGATCGCGATTCTTTTCGTTGAACTCGATCGCCTCTTTCAAGCTCTTAACCTGTGCGCCGCGAGCTTCCAGGTACGCGTTGAGATCGGCCTTGAATTCATACAGCAGGGCTTCGTTCTCCGGCTCGCTCAGTTTCGAGTATGTCGGGATATTCGCCGGATCGACGATCAGCGCGCCCAGTTGTTTCAACGTATCGATGGCCGATTCCATGAGCTTATCGACGCGGGAATTGAAACCGAAAATCTGCCGTGCGACGCCGATACGCGCGCCCTTCAATCCAGTCGCGTCGAGCGCCCGCCCATAACTGGCGCCCGCCAGCACGCCCAATAAAATCGCGGCATCAGTCACTGTCCGCGCCATCGGACCCGCGGTGTCCTGCCGATGCGAAATCGGAACAATACCGGCTCCTGGAATTAACCCGACCGTCGGCTTGATCCCGACGATTCCGTTGATCGACGACGGCGACACGACGGAACCGTCGGTTTCCGTTCCCACACCCGCCGCGCACAGGCATGCTGAAACCGCCGCGCCCGTTCCCGAACTCGATCCCGATGGATTCCGGTCGAGCGCGTATGGATTTCTGGTCTGGCCGCCACGTCCGCTCCATCCGCTGACGGAATGCGAGGATCGGAAATTCGCCCATTCACTGAGATTAGTCTTACCCAGGACGATGGCGCCCGCCTCGCGCAAACGCGTCACCAGTGGCGCGTCCTTCGCCGCGGAACTCGCGAGCGCCAACGATCCGGCCGACGTCATCATCTTGTCGCCGGTGTCGATGTTGTCTTTGATTAGAATTGGAATCCCGTGCAGCGGTCCGCGAACGCCCTTGTCCTTGCGTTCGCGATCGAGCGCCGCGGCGATTGCCGCCGCATCCGGATTCAGCTCGATGATCGAGTTGATTTTCGGTCCACTCTTATCGACCAACGCGATGCGCGCCAAGTATTTTTCGACCAGTTGAACCGAGGTGAATCGCGAAAGCGTAAGCCCTTCCTGAAGCTGCACAACCGTCGCCTCTTCGACGCTGTCCTGTCCGGCTCCGGACTGCATCGACAGCGCGAACCCTGCGCCCAGTTGTATGAATTCCCGGCGAGATTGCATGAAAAACCAGAATACAGGAGTCAGGAGTCAGGAGTCAGAATGTTAGGCTTAAGTATGGCCGTCATCACAGTAAAGGAAAAGAACGCGGTACTCATTCCGGCGAGCGTGATGCGTAAGGCCCGGATTAAGGTGGGCGACATCCTCAATGCAAGGGTCGAGCGAGGCGCGATCACATTGACGCCGAAATCCGCCAGCGAACGCGGAATCGAACAAGGCCTGGACGACATCAAGCACGGCCGGATTTACGGACCTTACGCCTCATCCGCAGAGGCGAAGCGAGCGTTCGACCAACGAACACCCGCGTTGAAACGGCGGAAGCGTACTCCATCATAGACGATGCATCTGGTCTTTTCGAAGCGCTTTGACCGGAGTCTCCGGGAACGCGCCTTTTGGAAACAATCCGAGATCCTGCTCATGAATCCGCATCATCCGTCCTTGCGGACGAAGAAATACGAAGGCGTGGAGAGTCTTTGGCAGGCTCGCGTCACGCGTAATTGGCGATTCTATTTCACCATTGAGCGTGACTCGTACAACCTCGTCGATATCACGTCACATCCGAAGTAGGACGCTGTTGTCAATCTGTCTTCACTCTCTTGTATCCTGTGTTCTAACCAATGCAATCTTTCGACATGCTCGTCATCGGGTCCGGCCCCGCCGGACAGCGCGCCGCGATTCAGGCGGCCAAGTCGGGAAAACATGTGGCGCTGGTCGAGAAAGCCCAGTGCATCGGCGGTGTCTGTATCAACACCGGAACCATCCCCAGCAAAACCATGCGGGAGGCCGTGCTGCACCTATCCGGCTACCAGTATCAGAACGTTTACGGCGTCAACTACCGCGTCAAAGAAAAAATCTGCATGGCCGACCTGGCCTTCCGCGTCCAACACGTCATCAAGACTGAAATCGACGTGACCGTGGCGCAGCTTTCGCGCAACAATATCGAAGTCCTGTTTGGCACTGCTAGCTTTGTCGACGCACACACCGTCCGGGTCCACCAGCAGCAGGGATTCGTCGATTGCCAGGCGGACAATGTCGTCATCGCTACCGGCACCCGGCCCGCAACTTCGACCAAGGTTCCTATCAACGGAAAAACGATCCTGAACAGCGACCAGGTGCTGTTCATGTCGGATATCCCGAAAACGCTGATCGTCGTGGGTGGCGGCGTCATCGGCGTCGAATACACCTGCATGTTCGCCACGTTAGGCGTGCGCGTGATTCTGGTCGAGAAGCGCCCACGATTGCTGGAGTTCGCAGATGCCGAAATTGTGGAAACGCTTTCTTATCATCTTCGCGATAGCCGCGTCACCCTGCGCCTGAATGAAGAGGTCTCGAGCGTTGAGGAGACTCCGGAGGGCGTGGTCGCGAATCTGGAGAGCAAGAAAAAACTTTCGGCCGATGCGCTGCTCTATGCCGTAGGCCGCCAAGGCAGCATCGACGAGCTGAATCTCACCGCGGCCGGGGTCGAAGCCGATAGCCGCGGACGCATCGCCGTGGATCGGGAATACCGCACGAAAGTCCCCCATATCTTCGCTGTCGGCGACGTGATCGGGTTCCCCAGCCTCGCCTCGGTGTCCATGGAACAGGGCCGGATCGCCGCCGCGAACGCGTTCGGGAAGCCGGTGCACTCGAATCCGGCGGAGTATCCTTACGGCATTTACACCATCCCGGAGATTTCCTTCATCGGAAAAACGGAAGAACAACTCACCGAAGAGGATGCGCCCTACGAAGTCGGCGTCGCGTATTATCGCGAGATCGCGCGCGGGCAAATTCGCGGCGATACCACCGGACGCCTAAAGCTTATTTTTCACCGCGAAACCAAGGAATTGTTGGGCGTCCATATCATCGGCGAAGGCGCCAGCGAGCTGTTGCACATCGGACAGGCGGTGCTGATTCTCAAGGGGACGGTCGAGTATTTCGTCGATACCGTGTTCAATTACCCCACCTTGGCCGAATGCTACAAGGCCGCGGCGTTTAACGGCCTGAATAAACTGACGCGGTTTTAGCGATGAATCCTAATTTCACAACGCGCGTGGACCCGCTTCCTTTGGTCGCGGTTCGGTACACAAGCAGAACCGCGACCAGAGGGAGCGGGTCGCCATGCGCAGCCATCCCGCTCTCGCTTGCGAGCAGTCACACGGAGACCACATGCCTCGAAGCATCGGAGTAGTCATCAGCGAGCACATCACCTTCGGACTGGTGGACGAAAAGCACCTCGCCCTAACGGTCACCCGGTATCCCGCGGAAGGCTCGGGCGCCGATCAGCTCCACGGCATGCCGGTTGAGGATATGGTGCGAGTCCAGGCGGACGAGATCAAGGCGCTCGCCGAAGGTGAGCCCATCGACGCCATCGGACTGGCTTATCCCGGAATCGTGCGCAACGGGGTCATCGAGGACTCCCCGAATTTACATCAGCTCAAGGGATTCCCAATCGAGATTGCCATGCGCGAGGCGCTCGCCGTGCGTGGGATCCACGCCCGGATCGTCGCCTCGAACGATGCCGACGTGGTTGCCTCCGGCATCGCCGCCGCCCACGGCAAGCTCGACCAGTTGGTGCGCGTGTGGACCCTTGGCAATGGCATCGGATTCGGCCGGTATCCCAAAGCTGACGGAATCTGGGAGGGCGGACACATCGTGGTCTCGCTCGATCCGAACGAGCGTTTCTGCGGCTGCGGCGGCATCGGGCATATGGAAAGCATTATGGGGAATCGCGCCATGCGCCTCCGTTTTCTCGATATGGAGCCCGACGAGGTTTTCGCGGCGGCCAAGACTGGTGATCCCCGTTGCGCCGAGTTCGCGATCCTATGGCACCGCGCGCTAGCCGCGGCCACGGCATCCAGCATTCACATGAGTGGTCCAGGCAAGTTCTATATCACCGGCCCTAACGCAAAGTTCGTGAATCTCGCGTTCCTGAACCGCTGCGTGCAAGAAATGGTGAAAATGAGCCCGCTGCAAGGCTATGTTTTTGAGATCGTGTCGAAGAGCGACGAAATCGCCCTGATCGGCGCGGCGGTAAACGCCCGGCGGACATGATCATACAAACAATCCAGTAGACACTTCTTTCATTTCTTGATAACCTTCTATCGGAGAGGAGTTTCTAATGGAATCCATCAATGTGAAAGTAGCCGATGAGTGTTGGATCGCCCTAGCGCAGCTCACTCAAGCACATCCGGATCGTAAATCATTCACTGCGAAAGAGATACTGAATCGCATCCGGGAGGCCCCTGCACACTTGGAGCTCCGCCCTGGAGTGCAAGCCCATATCCATCTGCACAATATTGCTAACTTACCTCCGAACACCGCTCGCTATCGGATGTTCTATAGACTTGAAGACGGCACCTACCGCCTCTATCGGCCTGGGGATCCTCATCATGCTGAACGTCGAGGCAAGATAAGCCCGCGCCGGGACGAGTTGCCAGTGCGATATCACAGCCTGCTCGATTGGTACGAAACCGAATACTGCTCAGGTCATAGTGCGCCACCGCGGGGGGCCGATGATCCCATTCTTCAGCTCAGGGGATTGGGCAAGAAGCTGTGGATTGGAATTGACGCAGATAAGTTTGTTGACGAGTTGCGATCCGGATGGTCCGCCGTAGCACCAGCCGCGACGACCGATGACACTGGGGACGTTTGGAGGCGGGTCGTGCGCTATCAGGGCGACGAATTTAAGACGGTCACCGGCCTGCCGTTTACCTACCAAGTCGAAGGAGCATCCGGGATTTGGTTCTTCCGCGACGGAAATAGAATAAACCGGCGCCTTGGAAAACGAGAGCTGGAATCGGCGCTGCAAAAGTGTCCGTTGCACGGACCTGCCGATTTGAGGGAATTTCAGGATCCGTCGTACCTGTTCGGATTGTTGACTGACCGCCGAATTATCGGGCAGGACTAGAGGCGGCCCTTGGCGAATATATTCTGGGACACAAATCTATTCATCTATCTAGTCGAGGACGAGGGTCCCCGTTCGGAGCGCGTCGCTGAGATGTGGAATGGAATGCGAGAACGTGGCGATCGCCTTTACACCAGCGCGCTTGCCGTGGGCGAGTTGCTGGTGTTGCCCGCGAGGACTGGGGCGCGCGATTTGGAGCAGGAATACATTCGGATTTTTCGCAGCTCTGCGATCACGGTGGTTCCTTTCGATCTGCGTACCGCGCCGTTGTATGCGCGCATCAGGGCCGATGCAAGTCTACGCCCCCCCGACGCGATTCAACTGGCTTGTGCTGCGTCGGCGGAAGTGGACCTATTCATTACGAATGACGAGCGGCTTAGCCGCAAGCGAGTGCCCGAGATCAAATTCATCACGAGCCTTGATCGAGCACCCGTTTAGACTTATCGTCCCGGGCCTCAGGTCCCGAAGCATGTCATTCACGCTTTGGCTGTGAAGTAGGTTTTTTCCCTTAGAAGCCGTCAATTTCGCCATACCGGACGTTTGGCCTATATTCGCGGCTTGCAAAGTTCGCTATAATCGGGGTGACTTGTTACACCACTATGCCCTTTAGGAGATCCCGGTGAAGCGAACTGGCTCCGACGATTCGTTGCGCTGTTCATTCTGTGCTAAAAGCCAGGATGTTGTTGGCAAGCTGATCTCCTCCCCCTCCGATTACCCCCGCGCGTATATCTGTGACGAATGCATTCAGGTCTGCAACTCGATCCTTGAAGACGATCGTCATGAGCAGCAATACGGGACGCCGCACAAACTCCCTAAGCCGCTGGAATTAAAGGAGTATCTTGATCAGTACGTGATCGGTCAGGACGCCACCAAAAAAAAGCTCGCCGTGGCGGTTTACAACCACTACAAGCGCATCCAGATGAACAAGCAGCGCGCCGGGGAAGTGGAGCTGTCCAAGTCGAACATTCTGCTGATCGGCCCCACCGGTACCGGTAAAACGCTGTTGGCGCAGACTTTAGCCAGGATTTTAGACGTCCCCTTCGCGATCGTCGATGCCACCACACTGACCGAAGCCGGGTACGTGGGCGAAGATGTTGAAAACATCATTCTCCGCCTGCTCCAGAATGCCGATTGGGACGTTCAACGCTGCCAGCAGGGAATCATTTACATCGACGAGATCGACAAGATCGGCCGCAAGGACGAGAATCCATCGATCACGCGCGATGTTTCCGGGGAAGGCGTCCAGCAGGCTCTTCTGAAGATCCTCGAAGGCACCGTGGCCAACGTTCCTCCGCAGGGCGGCCGAAAGCATCCGCACCAGGAGTTCACGCCGATCGATACCACTAACATCCTGTTCATCTGCGGCGGGGCATTTATTGGGCTGGAGAAAACTATCTCCCGCAGGATCGGCACCCGGACCATCGGGTTCTCGAATCCTGACGATGCCGCACAGGCGAACGCCCGGCGGCCAGGCAGTTCCGGACGCCGCGACGTCAGCATGCTGGAACAATGTCAGCCGGTGGACCTGATCAAAGCCGGGTTCATCCCCGAATTCATTGGACGGCTTCCCGTGGTTGCGGTGCTTGAGGATTTGAGCAAGGATGCGCTGGTGCAGATCCTGACCAAGCCCAAGAACGCGATCATCCGGCAGTACCAGAAGCTGTTCGAGTTTGAAAATGTTAGACTGAAGTTTAGCGACGACGCTCTGGAGGCGATCGCGCAGCTCGCCATGGAACGCAAGGTGGGCGCCAGGGGCTTGCGCATGATCTTGGAAGATCTGATGCTGGACCTGATGTACTACCTGCCATCCTATAAGAAGGTCCGCGAGTTCCTCGTCACCAAGGAAATGGTGATGACGCAAAAGATCAATATGGCCTTGCTTGAAAAGGCCGGATAGTTCAAAAAAAGGAGTCCGAAGTCAGGGGCCAGGAGTCAGAATACTCGAAGCGTAATCTTCATTCTGAGTTCTGACTCCTGATTCCTGACTCCCTTCGTTCCCGAAATGCTCACTTCCAAAGAAAAATCAGACACCCGGCGGTTGCCGATGATGCCCATCCGGGAAGTCGTTATCTTCCCGCACATGATGACGCCGTTTCTGGTCGGGCGTGAATCAAGCGTCCGTGCCATCGAAGAGGCGCTCGCCGGAGACAAGAAGATCTTCCTGGCCACGCAGCACGACGCCAGCGTGGACGATCCGCGCCCGGACGAGATCTTCGCGGTCGGCACGGTTGCCAACATCGTTCAAAGCCTGAAACAGGCTGACGGCAATCTCAAAGTTCTGGTGGAAGGCGTAGAACGCGGAAAGATCCTCTCGGTCAACGAAGACGAAGGCTATTTCAAAGCCACGGTAAAGACGTTCAGCTACAAAATCGAGACGGGACCGCAGTTGGATGCGCTTACTTCGCGCGCCACCAGCCTGTTTGAGCAGTATGTAAAGTTAAGCCAGAACGTCAACTACGACACCATGGTCGCGGCTATCCGCGGCGACGATCCGGGTAAGCTGGCGGATACCATCGGTGCAAACATTCAGCTGGCGACCGAAGAAAAGCAGGAATTGCTCGAGATTTTCGATCCCATCGATCGGCTGACGCGGGTCGCTGAAATGCTCGACATCGAAATCGAGAAACTCAATGTCGACCGCACCATCCAGGGCCGCGTGAAGCGCCAGATGGAGAAGGCGCAAAAAGAGTATTACCTCAACGAGAAGATCAAGGCTATCCAGAAGGAACTCGGCCGCGGCGAAAAGAGCGAGTTCGACGAACTGAAAAAGAAGATCGAAACCGCGGGCATGACCAAGGACGCTCACGAAAAGGCCATGGCCGAGCTGAAGCGCCTGGAGAACATGCCGCCGATGTCGGCCGAATCCACCGTGTCGCGCAATTATCTGGACTGGCTGCTGGCGGTGCCGTGGAAGAAGCGCTCGAAAGAAATTCGCGATCTGCCGCACGCGCAGGAAGTGCTCGAAAGCGATCATTACGGGCTGGAGAAAATCAAAGAGCGCATCCTCGAATTTCTCGCGGTGCGCCGGCTGGTGAAAGATCCCAAGGGATCCATTCTGTGCTTCGTCGGACCTCCGGGCGTCGGCAAGACGTCGCTGGGGATGTCCATCGCCAAGGCCACCGGCCGCAAGTTTGTGCGTCTCTCACTGGGCGGCGTTCGCGATGAAGCCGAAGTTCGCGGGCATCGCCGCACCTATATCGGCGCCCTGCCCGGCCAGATTCTTCAAATGATGAAGAAGGCTGGAGTGCGCAACCCGGTGTTCATGCTGGACGAAGTCGACAAGATGTCGACGGACTTCCGCGGCGACCCGTCGGCGGCGCTGCTCGAAGTGCTCGATCCGGAACAGAATTTCATGTTCATGGATCACTACCTGGACGTCGAATACGACCTTTCGCAAGTCTTCTTCATCGCCACGGCGAACGTGTTGCACACCATTCCGCCGGCGTTGCAGGATCGCATGGAAGTGATCCGGCTTTCGGGCTACACCGAGCTCGAAAAGATGGAAATCGCCAAGCGCTTCCTGGTCCCCAAGCAGGAAAAGGAAGCCGGGTTGGGCGCGCAGCAGATTCAATTCATGGACGATGGCATCGGGGAATTGATGCAGCATTACACGCGCGAAGCGGGCGTCCGGAATCTGGAGCGCGAGATCGGCAATGTGTGCCGCAAAATCGCGCGCGGCGTCGTCAACGCGCAATCCGCCAAGAAAAAAGATCAGCCTGACAAGGCGGTGATCAACGCGACCAAGGTCAACGATCTGCTGGGCCCGCAAAAATTCCGCGAACATCAACTGGAGAAGAAGAACGAAGTGGGCACCACGGTCGGGCTGGCGTGGACCGAAGTGGGCGGTTCGATTCTCACCACGGAAGCAGCGATCATGGAAGGCCGGGGAAAACTCACGACCACCGGAAAGCTGGGCGACGTGATGCAGGAATCGGCGCAGGCGGCCATGAGCTACATCCGTAGCCGCTCGCATGTGATGGGGCTGCCCCGCGATTTCTATCGCCACATCGACATTCACCTGCATGTTCCCGAAGGGGCCATCCCCAAGGACGGTCCATCGGCCGGGATTACCATCGCTACCAGCATCTGCAGTGCGCTGACGAGCATTCCCGTCCGCGCCGACCTGGCCATGACTGGGGAGATCACAGTCCGCGGGCGCGTGCTGCCTATAGGCGGGCTCAAAGAGAAGCTGCTGGCTGCGCACCGGCAGGGCATTCGCGAAGTCGTGCTGCCCGCCGAAAACGAGAAGGATCTGCCGGACATTCCCGAAAACGTCCGCAGGGAGATGAAGCTGCACTTCGTCCAATCGATGGATGAGGTGCTCAAACTGGCGCTGGAGCGGGAGATCGAAATGGCGCCGATTACAAGTATGTTGACGGCGGCGGAGATCGTCGCCCGGTCGAGGGACGAAAAGGTCACGCATTAACCGGTCTCTGAAAGCATGGCATCTCATAGATGGCTGCCGCACGGTTTATAATAAGTGCAGCCAGGCCGGAGCAGTTTCCGGAGGAGGGCGAGGCTGAGGTCGCGTTCCTGGGCCGCAGCAATGTCGGCAAATCCAGCCTGCTGAATGCGCTGGTGGGGGCCGGCGGCCTTGGGAACAAGGGACTGGCATTCACAAGTTCCCGGCCAGGCTGTACGCAGTTCATCAATTTCTACCAGGTGGACAGCGGGTTTCGATTGGTGGACCTGCCAGGGTATGGATTCGCGAAAGTTCCCCGGGAAAAAACGAAAGACTGGAAGGCGCTCATCGAGCAGTACCTGAGCGGACGGGGAGCGTTGCGGCTGTGCGTGATCGTTCTGGACGCGCGGCGCGGTTGGATGGACAAGGACGTCGAGCTTCGAGACTGGCTCGAGCACAACCAGCGGCCCTACATTGTGGCCGCTACGAAAATTGACAAGTTGAGGTCTCCGAAAGAAAGGCATCAAAGCCTGAGGGCTCTGCGGGATGGATATTCCGGAGAGATCCTCGAATGCTCGGCCGTCACCGGCCGGGGAGTGAGGGAAATTTGGCAAGCGATCTCGAAAATCAAGACCCGGTAGTGACTGCACCCGAAGTGCCCGCCGAGCCTCCCAAGGCGGAGCCGGCCAAGACGGAAGCAAAGCCGGAAGCAAAGACGGAAGCAAAGCCGGAGGGCGCGCCTCGCGCTAAAGCGGACGGGCGTTCTTCCCGCGCAGAAAAGGTCGCGGAGGCAAAGCCCCCGCAGGAAGCCAAGCCGCCCGCTGAAGCCAAACCAGCGCAGGAGGCTGTGCCGCCGGTAGAAGCAGAATCCGAAGCCAAGCCTGAGTCGGAAGAGAAGCCACCCGAGCCCAAGGCGGACGGAGAGAGCGCCGCTCTACCGCAGCCCGCCGGACGCATGTTCGACAGCAAGCGGCGCCTGTCGCAAGGCAACCAGGGACGCAACGGCGGCAGCGCGCTCGATCTGGTCGAGTTGAAGGACATGAGCATCCAGAAGCTCAATCAGATCGCCAAAGATCTGGGTGTGCAGGGCTTTGCAGGATTGCGCAAGCAGGAACTGATCTTCAAGATCCTGCAAGTGCAAGCCGAAAAGAGCGGATTGATCTTCTCTGAAGGCGTGCTCGAATGCCTGCCCGACGGCTTCGGTTTCCTGCGCGCACCTGAATACAACTACCTGCCAGGTCCCGACGACGTATACGTCTCGCCGTCGCAGATCCGCCGCTTCGATCTGCGCACCGGCGACACGGTCAGTGGACAGATCCGTCCGCCCAAGGAAGGCGAACGGTATTTCGCGCTGATCAAAGTCGACGCGATCAACTTCGAGCCGCCCGAGGAAGCGCGCAACAAGATCTTCTTCGACAACCTGACGCCTCTGTATCCGCAATCGCGGCTGAAGATGGAAGCGGCCAAGGACAGTTACTCCGGTCGCGTTCTGGACCTGATGACCCCGATCGGCAAGGGGCAGCGCGGACTGATCGTCGCGGCGCCGCGAACCGGCAAGACCATGCTGTTGCAGTCCATCGCGAACTCGATCACTGCCAACCATCCGGAAGTTACGCTGATCGTGCTGCTGATCGATGAACGGCCGGAAGAAGTGACCGACATGCAGCGGTCGGTCAAGGGCGAAGTGATTTCGTCGACTTTCGATGAACCGGCTTCGCGCCACGTGCAGGTGGCCGAGATGGTGATCGAAAAAGCCAAGCGATTGGTGGAGCATAAGAAAGACGTCGTGATTCTGCTCGACTCGATCACCCGGCTGGCGCGCGCTTACAACACCGTGGTTCCACCGTCGGGAAAAGTGCTATCGGGCGGCGTCGATTCAAACGCGCTGCAACGTCCCAAGCGGTTTTTCGGCGCCGCGCGCAACATCGAAGAGGGCGGGTCGCTGACCATCGTCGCCTCGGCTCTGGTCGACACGGGCAGCCGTATGGATGACGTCATTTTCGAAGAGTTCAAGGGTACCGGAAACATGGAAATCCATCTGGACCGGAAGCTGATGGATAAGCGCGTGTTCCCGGCCATCGACATCTCCAAGTCGGGCACTCGAAAAGAGGAGCTTCTGCTTCCCAAGGAAGAACTCAATCGGGTGTGGGTGCTCCGTAGGGTATTGAATCCATTGTCACCGGTGGAGAGTATGGAGTTGCTGATCGACAAGCTGTCGAAGACGCGTTCGAACGCCGAGTTCCTGGCGGCGATGAGCGGGTGATAGACTAGCTTTGTGATCGACAATCAAATCATCGCGATGGCCGTGTTCACGGTCCCCACGATGGTTACCGTGTTACTCGGTATCCTCAACAACAATGCCCGAATGGGCGATATGAATGTTCGCCTCGGCGAGTTCCGTGCACATATGGACGCGCGATTTAACGACGTGGAACGCCGTTTTAACGATGTAGAGCGCCGCTTCACCGGAGTCGACAGTCAGTTTGCAGGCGTGGAACGTCGGCTCATGGAGATGGACAAGAAGATGGATCAGCGATTCACCGACGCCAAGGATATGTAGCGTTCTGAACTGCACCGCGTCGAAGAAGTCCTCGATGCCAGGTTGAAACACCTCGAAGAACGCTAAGAAACCTCAACACCTAACGGGGTAAAATGCGTCATTGTAACTGATACGATGCCGCACTCATTCCGACCGCTCACCCTCAGTCTGCTCACGCTCGCCTGCATCGCCCACGGCGCCGACCAGGATCCGTATTTTCCCAAGCCGTCATACTTCCGAAAGTATTTTGCGCGTACCGTCACCAAGGTGGAACTGCAGCCGCCGCTGAAGTTCGAGGACTATGTGGCCGAGGGCAAACTCGAGCTCTCCCTCAAAGCATTTCTCGGTCTGGTCATGTCGAACAATCCGAACGTCGGGATTCAGCGCCTGAGCCTGACCCTCAACGAAGATTCGATTACCCGCGCGTTCGGGCAGTTCGATCCAGTGGCGACTGCATCCTTTCAAGCCACACGCTCGCTTTCAGCGGGCTCCAGTGCGCTGGCCGGAGGATCCACCATCAACCTGCTCTCGCAGCCATTCAATCTAGGCGTGACCCAAACCTTGCAGACCGGGACGCGGTACAGCATCGCGTTTTCCGACTTCAAGACGTCCACCAACAACGCGTTCGCGACGGTGAATCCGAACTACAGTTCGAATCTCAACCTGAGTTTTTCGCAGCCATTGCTGCAAGGGCGCGGAGCATATGTGACCAGGATCCCGGTGATGATCGCGCGAAGCCGGCTTCGGGGAGCGCAGTACAACCTGGAGGATCAAGTGATCCAGATCCTGGTTTCGGCCGAGCAGGCCTATTGGGCGGTGATCGGTGCGCGGGAAAACGTGCGCGTGGCGGAAGCGAATCTAAAGCTTGCTGACGCCGCCTTGAAGCGGGCGGAGCGGGAGCTGGAATTGGGTGCGGCGTCGCCGCTCGATATCTTTCAGCCGCAGCAGACTTTCGCGAACGCGGAATTGTTCCTGACGCAAGCCAACTATGGGTTGAAGCAAGCCGAGGACGCGCTGCGAACGCAGATGGGCGCCGACCTCGATCCGAGGTATCGCGATCTTCCTGTGGTTCTCACCGAGCCCGTAGCCCCGCCCTCGACGCCGGCCCTGGATCGCGATCAGTTGGTCGACGAAGCGCTGGCGCGACGCGGCGATTTGCGCTCCACCCGTCAGCAGCTCGACGTCGACGATCTGAGCATACGGCAGTCCAACGATCAGCTTCGGCCGAATCTTTCGCTGACCGGCCAGTACGGCGCCTCGGGGTTAGGCGGCCCGGTGTATCAGCGCGCGGATGTGTTTGGAGGAGGCTCGCAGATCGTTGGAGTGATCCCGGGAGGGGTGACGGACGCACTCGCGCAGTTGTTTGGATTCGGGTTGCCAACCTACGGATTCGGCCTGAGCCTGAATCTCCCGCTGAAGAATCACGCGGCCGTCGCGAATCTCGCGGATGCCACGGTGAGCAAGCGGCTCGACGCGCTGCGCGTGCGCGCCGCCGAGCAGCAGATCCGGCTGCAAGTGGTCACCGCAGTGACTAATCTCGAAAACAGCAAAGCCAGTATCGTCCTGGCGCGAAAAGCTCGCGACCTGGCGCAGAAGCGCGTGGAAGCCGAGGAGAAGAAATACGAGCTGGGCACCGAACTGATCTTCTTCGTGCTGACGGCGCAAGGCGATCTGAGTACGGCCGAATCGGTGCTGGTGAATCAGATGATCAACTATCGTCTGAACCAGCTCGCGCTGCTGCGGGCCTTGGGGACACTGCTCGAAGAACGCAACATCGCACTGCAATAAACGGTCATCAGATCAGGCGTTCCCGGCGCTCTCGCTAAGACGGGCGGCTTGCGTGATCAGGTAATTCCGCTCTGGCAGGCTAGTCGTCCGGCCGGCGGCGATCCGGTAATGTGCGACGGCCGCGTGATGGTCTCCAGTCATTTCCAGAAGATGAGCGCGAACGGCATCCAGGCGATGATGTCCCGTCAATCTTCCATCGGCGTCCAGCGCATTCAACAGCTCGAGTCCCGTGGACGGGCCGTGCACCATGGCTGCGGCGATGGCGTGATTGAGCATCACCATGGGATTGTCGGACATGCGCTTCAGGAGATCATACAGCGCCAGGATCTGGGGCCAGTCGGTATCTTCGGCTCGGAGCGCTTCGTCGTGAACGGCGGCGATGGCGGCTTGTAACTGGTACGGGCCAATCGAACCCTTGGGCAGCGTGGCGCTGAGGAGATCGACGCCCTCCGAGATCTCCTTTCGATCCCACAGAGTCCGATCCTGCTTGGTCAGTGGGATCAGCTCGCCGTCAGGACCGGTCCGCGCCGCACGGCGAGCATCGGTCAATAACATGAGTGCCAGCAATCCCGCGACCTCGCCATCGTCCGGAAGCGAGTGGTGAACGGCTCGCGTCAGACGGATCGCTTCATGGGATAGCTCCAGTCGCTGCAGTTGTGGGCCGGCGCTGCTGGTGTATCCTTCGCTGAAGATCAAGTAGAGTACGTGCAGCACGGCGCGGAGGCGTTGCGCCCGCTCCTGGTCGGTCGGCAAGCGGAATGGGACGCCGGAAGCCTTGATGGTCTGCTTGGCGCGACTGATCCGTTGTGCCATCGTCGCCTCCGGCACCAGAAACGCATTAGCGATTTCGGCCGTGGTCAAGCCGCCGACCGCCCTTAACGTCAGCGCGATTGCCGAGGACGAAGTCAGAGCGGCATGACAGCACATAAAAAGCAGGATCAGCGCGTCGTCCCCGCCCATTTCATTTTCAACGTCGGCGGGAGGTGTCACGAAGTCGCTCTCTAAAGCCGCGGCGGCTTCGCGTCGCCGGCGAGCCAGTTCGCTGCGCACGTGATCGGTCATGCGCCTCGAAGCCACCTGAATCAGCCAAGCGCGGGGGTTTTCGGGAAATCCTTCGTGGGGCCATTGAACGCCCGCCGCAATGAAGGCCTCCTGGACGGCGTCTTCGGCCGCGGCGAAATCGCGGAAACGGCGGATGACCGCGCCGAGCACCTGCGGTGCGAGTTCGCGAAGCAGATGCTCGGAATCGGCGTCCCACCACGTCATAGCAGTCTTGTCACAACCAGTCTCGTCACTGCCATTCGGCGGGGGCGCCGCTCATGACCTGCCGCACTTCGATCGGCATGTTCGAGGGAGCTCCGCCCGGTCCTGGGGCCGTCGACGCCCGCGCGGCAATCGCGTAGGCTTGTTCGGGGCTCTCGACATCAATGATCCAGTAGCCGGCGAGATACTCTTTGGCTTCCGGGAACACGCCATCGGTAACTGGCGCGCCGTCTTTGCCGGCTCGTACCATCTTGGCCTCCTTTGGGTCGGCCAAGCCTTCAGTGGATACCAACTCGCCAGATTCACGGAGAGCTTTGTTGAGACTGTGCATGAACGCGATGTGCGCTTGTATGTCCTTCTTCGGCATGGAAGCAAACCAGTCGTAACCCGTCTTCGGGCAGTTCATCATCAGTATGTACTTCATGTTTTCTTCTCCCTTCGATTCTCGCACCCGATTGGTGCGCTTTCATGGGTGAGTCGGAGCACATGAGGCATTCTCGACATCGCGGACAATATTTTCCGGGAGAACATTCTGATGGTCCTGCGAGAGGTGGCGCCCGTTGGCCGAGTCGAGACTGCGTCCCAAGCCCAACGCACGGAATTCGGCAGGTGACGGCCGCTAGCGTCGGTCGGATTTGCCGGCACGAAGTCAATCAATCGGATCTTAATCACACCCGCTCTGACTGCGAGTGGCGCTCCCGCGCCAAGCGTTCGGCCAGAAACACCTTTAACAAAGATTGATAGGGGACGTCGCGCCGATTCGCCAGTACTTTGAGGTCTTCAATCATGGAGACCGGGAGCCGAAGTGATATCGTCTTCAGCGACGGCTTGACGTGAACGAGTTTCTTGCGCTTTCCCGATGGCCAATCCACGTATTCCGTCGAATCCGCGGAAGCCCAGAATTTACGTTCCCCATCTTCGCTTCTGAATTCAGGGATTTTCTTCTTCATATTTCTCATAGGCCTCCGTTTCGTTTCGGTTCATGTCGCGCGCCGAAATCACCCGTATAAGCGTTCGCCGTACCGTGAAAACGATGAACAATCGACGGCCCACTCCTGTTTGCCCGAGAGCGTAGTAACGCTTCTCCGTTATCGAATGGCCGGCATCGCTACGGACGACAAGTGGCTCGTGGAAAAAGATGTCTTCGGCCTCCTCCGGAGTCACTTGGTGGCGTTCCCAGTTCTTGTGGGTGTTTGCGTCGTCCCAGTCAAAACCTGTGCAATTCTCCAGGGGATCAACCCGTTTCGGCACAGATCCAGTATACAACTATCGTATACAGAAGAACCTCATGAGGGGAGGCCCTGTTCTAATCGCGCAACGCGACGGTTGGATCCAGACTTGACGCGCGCCATGCGGGGATCCAGCACGCGATCGTCGCGATGACGAAAAAGAATACGGCGATCGCGGCGAAGGTTAGCGGGTCGGTCGGTTTGACGCCGACCAGCAACGTGCCGATCACGCGAGTCACTCCAGCGGCGGCGATTAAGCCGAAGACGATGCCGATGGCGCTCAGCCGCAAGCCTTGTCCGACCACCATGCTGAAAATCTGCGACGGTGCGGCGCCCATCGCCATCCGTACTCCAATTTCAGCCGTGCGTTGGCGGACGAAGGTGGCGAGAACGCCATATAGCCCGACGCTGGCGAGAAGCGCTGCGATCGCGGCAAAGGTACCGATCAATTGAAGAGAAAACCGCGTGCCCGCCTGGGCTTCTTCTACCCATACGCTCATCGGCTGCATTTCGTCGATCAGCAGCCGCGGATTGAGTTTGTAGATCTCGGTGCGAACTGCGCTGGCAAGACGGTTCGGATCGCCTGCCGTTCGGATCGCCCAGCGGTTCAAAAAGCCGTGGCCCAGATAACCGTCCGTGAAGTAGATCTGCTCGCGTCCGAATTCGGCGAGGGTGGTCACGCGCTGGTGCGCGACCACGCCAACGATTTCAACCCATTCCGGCTCGGCGCCACGGATGCGGACCAGAATGCGCTTTCCGATGGCGGACTGATTTGGAAACGCTTTTGCAGCCATGAACTGATCGACGATGGCGAGTGTGCGGTCAGGAGCGCTGTCTGCGTCCGTAAACGTCCGCCCAGCGAGGAGCGGCGTGCGCATGGTTTCGAAATATCCGGGCAGCACCACCTGCGGGTCGACAGATTGATACTTGCTGGGATCGGACAGGGCGTCCTCCTTGCCCCAGCGGATGGTGGAGAATCCGCCGGTGAGCGGAAACGGTCCCGCGCCGGTGACACTCTCTGCGCCGCCGATCGCCTGCAGACGCGTCTGGATCTGGCGGATAAACGCCGCGCGCTCCTCCGGTTTGCGGCGGCCACCGGCGTCGAGGACCTGGAAAGTAAGCAGATTGCGCGAGTCGTAACCTGGATCGATATGCTGCAATGCGATGAAGCTGCGGACCATCAGGCCCGACCCGATGAGTAAAACGAAGGACAGCGCGACCTCGGCAACGGCGACGATGTTGCGCAATCCGCCGCCGCCGAGAGCAGCGGTTCGCCCGCTGCCGCGCAGGACTTCAATGACGTCGGGGCGCGAGGCGCGAAATGCGGGCGCGAGTCCGAAGATGGCCGCCGCCAAGAGTCCGGCCAGAATGGAAAATGTGAGCACCTGAGGATCGATCTTCACCTGATCCAGCCGAGGGAGATTCGTGGGGCTGATCGCAATCAGAACGCGGATCCCTAGATCGGCGAGGCCAAGTCCGAGGATCGTACCGCCCGCCGCGAGCAGCAGGGCTTCAGCCAACATTTGCCCGATCAGTCTCGCGCGGCTGGCGCCCAATGCGGCGCGCACGGCCAATTCGCGAACGCGCAGCGAAGTGCGCACCAGCAGCAGATTGGCGACGTTGGCGCACGCGATCAGCAGCAGAAATGTGACTGCGCCCATCAGTGCCAGGATCGCCGGACGCACCTGTGAAACCAGATACTGATGCATCGGCACCAGCCGGAAATGGAAATTCCCGGTGCCGTAGATCGGGAAATTCTTGCGGATGTCGGCGGAAGCGATCTCGCCGGCTTCGACAGCGCGATCCAGCGAGACGCCGGCTTTCAGACGGCCTACCGGGCGCAGAAAATACTGATTGCGGTTGCGGTTATCGTAGTTCAGACGCTGCGCAAACCAGATGTCGGGCTTCTTCTCGATCTGAATGCTCGGCTGGAAAAAGAGCTCGAATCCGGGCGCCAGCACGCCGACGACGATAGGGCTATTCGGGGCGCTGCCGAGTGGCTGTCCCAATATCGCGGTGTTGCTTCCGAACCTGCGCTGCCAATACTCATGGCTGAGGATGGCGATGTTGCGAACAGGCGGAGGCGCTGGGGCGCCCGCGGCAGCGGCCGGGTTCGGCGCTGGCTGCGGCAATCCGTCCTGATCGATGAAATCGCGCCCCACGGCGATCGTCGCGCCCATCATCCGGAAAAAGTTCGTGGTCACGCCCGCCATTTTGACCTGCTCCGGTGTCCCGTCATCGCGGAGAACGATGTTGCGGAACGTGGAAACGGCAGCCATATCCTCAAACGCCGCCTTGGTCCCGTTCGCAAAGTCCGTGTAATTCTCGACCGACAGCGGGACGTCGTAAGTGGTTCGCGTGCGCATGTCGCCGCCCGCCACCACCAGGCGATCGGGATCGCGGTACGGCAACGGACGCAACAGGATGGCGTTGGTCACGCTGAAGATCGCCGTCGACGCCCCGATGCCGAGCGCGATGGTTAGCGTTGCTGTAATCAGGAAAACGGGAGACTTTCGCAGCGCTCGAGCGGCGTACACCAGATCTTTTCCGAACATATTAGAAAGACGTTCGGAATGTCGCTTTGTAACAGCTTACGGTTGGAAATCTTTGATATGCGTGGCCAGATACCAGTAGTTTCCTTGCGGATCGACCACGCCGGCGTATCGGTCACCGTAAGGCTGATCCACGGGGGCTTGCAGCGATTTCGCACCAGCGGCCAGAGCCCGCTGATAAACCTCGTCGACGTTGGGGATGTAGTAGTGAATCCCGCCCGGCATGGGCTGCCATGGGCCCTTCGCTTCGCCCATTCCCAGGAACGAATCGCCGATCTTGACGGTCGCATGAAGGACCGTGCCGTCGGGAGTCTCATGACGGCCGATCACTTCGGCGGCGAAGGCTTTTTGCAGAAAATCGATGAATGCCGGAGTGCCGCGCGGGAACAGGTACGGCGCGACGTCCTGCAATCCCTCGTGCTTATAGTGATCGCCTTTGGCGGGCCGGGCGAGGAACCAGTAGTTCCCGGCCGGATCCTTGATCGCCGCTTCACGATCGCCATAGCTTTGATTCACTGGCTCGTATAGCGAAGTCGCGCCCACTTCAAGGGCTCGGCGATAGGTCGCGTCGACATCGTGGACATAAGTGCGCAGCGACGTCGCGCGCGGGCATACGTAGTCGTCTGGAACTTCGGAAAACTCTACAATTGAATCGCCGATCACGGTTTGGGCGTGCATGATGGTGCCGATCGCCGTGGGTACCCGGAAATTCTCTTTCGCGCCGAACGCGTCGCGAAGAAAATCCATCAGCTTCGCTTCCGCGGAGGCGTGCAGGTACGGGGTCAGGGTGTGGAATCCTTTGGGAATCCAATTGACTTGCGGGTTTACTTGCGTGGTCGCGGTCATTTTTGCTTTCTCCTTTGCTGCCTGCGTCATCAATCGCGTCTTCAGACCTTTCCGAAATTCCTCAGCGGGAAGCGCACGCACGTGTGTGGCGAGCCGCAGCAGAGCGGTCGTCTCCGGGCCAGTTGCCGGCGTCGGCACACCCCGCAATAAGGCCTCGACGGCCTGATCGAGTTGTTGGATCAGATCGTTTTCAGCCATGTTGTTCACCCAACATATCCCGCAGATTTTGCAACGCGCGGAACTGGAGCTGCTTTACAGCTCCTTCGCTTCTCCCGATCTCCTTGGCGACGTCGCGGATGCTTTTCTCCTCCACAAATCGCAAAAGAATCACTTTCGACTGGTCCGCTGGCAGGTCCTTGACCAGCGCAAACACTTTCGCGCGTTCCTCAAACTCGCCCGTGTCCGGATCGACCGCGACGTCAGGACAATCGCCGGTCTGTTCTCTGGCGGCCTGCTTAGCGCGGTCCACAATCGCATTCGACGCGACGCGGTAAAGCCACGCGATGAAAGGTACGCCGCGCCATTCGAATTGCGCCAGATGTTCCAGCGCGTGATGAAAAACTTCGGCAGTCACGTCCTGCACGTCGCCTCGATCGCGTACCCGCGTAGACACGTAGGCGTACACGCGATCGAAATTATGTTCGTAAAGCTCCGCAAAACGGTCCGGGTCCCGCTGGGCGGCTTCGATGAGGAGCCGCTCGTCAGGCTGGTTCTCGCGAACTGTTACAGGTCGCCCGCGCGCCATCTTCTAACCCTATAACTGGGACCGAGCCTAAAAGTTACGCACAAAAGCCGACGTTAACCGCCTCCCTGAGCCGTGACCAGAGGGAGCGGTTCAACATTCGAGTTTCAACGCGATTTTCAGCTATGTCCCAACACGCGATGTGGTTGATACGGCTCCTCCAGGGCCTTCATTTCCTCCGCAGTGAGATGAATCTCCAGCGCCGCGACGGCTTCCTCCAGATGGGCGATTTTGCTCGCCCCGATAATCGGTGACGTGACCCCCGGCTTAGCGAAAATCCAGGCGAGCGCAATCTGTGCATTCGATACGCCGCGCTTTTTGGCGACCTCCGTGATGCGATCCACCACCTTGAAGTCGGACTCCTGATAGTACAGACCCTGGCCGTAGTCGTCGGTCTTGGCGCGGAGAGTATCGCCAAAATCTTCCTTGCGCCGATTTCCCGCGACGAAACCCCGCGCCAATGGGCTCCACGGCGTGATGGCGACGCCTTGATCCATACACAACGGAATCATCTCTCGTTCTTCTTCGCGATACACGATGTTGTAGTGATTCTGCATCGACACGAAACGCGTCAAGCCGCGCTCATCGGCGGTGTGCTGCATTTTGGCGAACTGCCACGCAAACATCGACGATGCGCCGATGTAGCGAGCCTTCCCTGCCCGCACGACATCGTGCAGCGCCTGCATGGTTTCCGCGATGGGCGTTTCCCGGTCGAAACGGTGAATGATGTACAGATCGATGTAGTCCGTGCCCAGGCGGCGCAGGCTGTCATCGATCGCGTGCATGATGTGCTTGCGCGAAAGGCCCCGCTGATTGGGATCGTCACCCATGGCATTGAACACCTTGGTCGCAATCACCACCCGGTCGCGGCTGGGGCCGAAACGCTTTAGCGCACGGCCGGTAATCTCTTCGCTCACGCCCAGCGAATACATATCGGCCGAATCGAAAAAGTTGATGCCGAGCTCCGTAGCGCGTTGGAAGAACGGCTGCGCTGCATCTTCTTCGAGCACCCATTCGCGCCACTTCTTCGAACCATAGGTCATGGTTCCGAAGCACATAGGCGACACTTTCAAACCAGTAGATCCAAGATTTACGTATTTCATTTTGTTGTCCTAACGTCGCACGAGCAGGATGCCGCACCATACGGCAATCAATCCGAGAATCGTACTTGCCGCGATGTTTGCAATTCCAGTGAGCGGAAATCCGTCGCGCAGGCATTCATAAGCTTCCCAAGCAAAGCTGGAAAATGTCGTATAGCCGCCCAGAACGCCGGTCACTAACAGTAATCGCAGGTTCGGATTCGGACTCGGGAGCTGGGCAAACCAGGTCATCAGCGCTCCGATCAGAAAACAGCCCGTCACGTTCACTACCACGGTGCCCAGGGGGAATCGCGACTGAATCCGCTGCGTGACCGCCGTCCAAACCGCGTAACGCGCCAAGCCTCCTGCCGCGGCGCCGAGCATGACCATCAGGTATCGGTCCAATTCGACAGGATACCATTCAGATATGGGCGCGCCGCTGCTTGCAGCGATCGAACGAATCGTCGGACCACAAGGATACCTCCATAAGCCCGAAGATCTGACGCTCTACGAGTACGACGGCGGAATCGATAAGTCGAGGCCGGACCTGGTGGTGTTTCCGCAAACGACCGAAGACGTCGCTGCGATTGTGAAGCTCGCCGCAGCAAAGAGCGTCCCGATCGTCGGCCGCGGCGCGGGCACCGGACTCAGCGGAGGCGCGATCGCACGCGCCGGTGGAATTATTATTTCCTTCGCCCGCATGAACCGGATTCTCGAGATTGATCTTGCAAACGAACGCGCCGTATTGCAACCCGGTGTGGTCAACCTCGACATCACTGTCGCGGTGGAAGCCGACGGCTATTTTTATGCGCCCGATCCGTCCAGTCAGCGGGCTTGCACCATCGGCGGCAACGTCAGCGAGAATTCCGGTGGGCCGCATACGCTCGCTTACGGCGTGACTACGAATCACGTGCTAGGCATGGAAGCCGTGCTGCCGGATGGATCGGTGATCGAAACCGGCCGCGGTTACGATGATGCAGGCTACGATCTGACCGGGCTCCTGGTTGGATCGGAGGGAACCATGGCGCTGGTGACCAAGATCGTCGTGAAGCTGATGCGCAAGCCCGAAGTCGTCAAGACGATCTTGGCCATTTACGATCGCGCCGAGGACGCCGGCGATACAGTAGCTGAAATCACCGCGCGCGCGATCACGCCGGTCGCCATCGAAATGCTCGATGGACCGCTGCTGCGCATGATCGAAGAAGCGACTCACGCAGGCTATCCGATGGACGCGGCGGCGGTGCTGCTGATCGAGCTCGAAGGAATCAAGGAAGCGGTCGAAGAACAGGTGGAACAAATCCGCCAAGCCTGTGCGACGTGCCGGGCAACCGAATTTCGTGTGGCGCAAAATGCCGAGGAACGCGATCTGCTGTGGAAGGGCCGTAAGAACGCGTTTGGCGCGGTGGGCCGTTTTAGTCCCGCGTACTACGTGCAGGACGGCGTGGTGCCACGTACGCAGATTGCGCCAACATTGCGATTCATCGACGAAGTATCGCGAAGGCACGGGCTCGCCATCAGCAATATCTTTCATGCCGGCGATGGGAACATGCATCCGTTGATCATGTTCGATCCGCGAACGCCGGGCGAGTTGGAGAAAGTTCGGCGCGCCAGCGACGAGATTCTCGAATACTGTATATCGGTTGGCGGTTCGATCACCGGCGAACATGGCGTCGGAATGGAGAAAATGGAAATGATGGATCGGCAGTTCAGCAGCGCTACACTCGACACCATCGCCGGGTTCAAAAAACTGTTCGATCCAGCTTGCCGTTTAAACCCGGGAAAGGTGCTGCCGACCGGGCGCGGATGCATGGAAATCCGGCAGCGCGTTGGAGATTTAAGCTTATGAAGTACTTGCTAATCGCTGTTTCGATGCTGGCTTACGCAGATAAGAAGCCACTCCCCGGACAGGCGGGAAACGACGATATCGAGTTGGTGGGGTCGGTCATCGTCGATCGTGACGAGGTCAAACAAGCGCTCGGCGCCGATCTCGGTGCGGGCTACGTCGCCGTTCGGATGAAGGTCACGCCGAAAACCGAAAAACCGCTTCGGATCAGTCCCGACGATTTCACTATCGTGAGCCGGAAAGACGGTCAGCGATCGGAGGCGCTTTCGCCGGGCCAAATCGCAGGGCGCGGAGCCTTGGTCGTGAAAGCTGCGCCCAACCAGCCCGGTGGTCTCGGCACGACGACGAATGGTCCCATCTGGGGCGGCATCGGTGGAGCGCCGCGGCAGCTTCCCGGCAATCGGAACGGCGTAGGAAACTCAGCGGGAGCCGATGGCGGTGTCGAAGCCAAAACGGAAAGCGACGGGAAGCAGAAAGACGAACCGAATCCTCTGCTTGACATTCTGAAGGCGAAGCAACTGCCGGACAAGGAAACTCTGGAGACTCAGGAGGGCCTGCTGTATTTCCCGATCGATGGCAAGATCAAGCCCAAAGACTTGGCCGTGATCTATAAGGGGCCGGCCGGCAAACTAGTGATGGAGTTTGCGAATCCGAAATGAAGGCAGGCGCTAGAGCCTGCCCCGCATTACTTAATCGATTCGATCTTTACGGAATCGGCGGTGACGTCGCCACTTACCGTGACCGTCTTGCCGGCGAATTCCTTCGCTTTGGTTTGCGATGCGCTGTCAATTTTGTAAACCTTGCCGTCCTTGGTGACCAGCACGGCTTGGGCGCTACCAGACAGGCATTTCTTGGCGCAGGCAGCCGAGGACTCTGAAGCATCCGCGTGCTTCGCGCCGCAGCTCGAATCGCCGACGAATCCGGTAATTTCAGCGCCAAACGCCGAGATGCCAGCCAGGGCGAACAATCCAACCAGTTTCTTCATGGGGTGCCTCCAGTCAAATTCGGACTCTCATACGATATCAGTTTGTGGATACGTCCGCTCGATCAGACGTTTCAGGCGGCTCGCACTTGAGGATAGAATAGAAAAAGCGTTCGTACGGAGGATCGTGACCTCACCCCCTGAACTGCGGTTTAGGCTGCAACTCTGGCTCGCCGCAATGCTGCTGGTGCCGGCTGCCTGGGCGCAGATGTCTCGCGCCAGCATCCTGGGACGTGTCACCGACTCGACCAACGCCGGAGTTCCGCGCTCGATCGTCACCATCATCCGTCTCGACACCAACGAACGGATCGACACCACCAGCGACGAGACGGGCAGTTTTTCTTTCGCGTTCCTGAATCCCGGTGTGTACTACGTGAAGGCCAGCGCTCCCGGATTCAAGACTGCCGAGCGCACGGATCTGCGCCTGGAAACGGACGAGACCGTCACGTTGCCGCTCGCGCTGTCCGTCGGCGAGGTGAGCGACCGCGTCAGCGTCTCGGCCCAGCGCGAGGTGCTGGATATGTCCAGCGCTTCCCACGTCACCCGGCTCGATCCGGTGAAGCTGAGCGATCTGCCGCTGATCGGACGTCAAGCCTATTCGCTGGTCGCGTTGACGCCGGGAGTCATTTTCACGCAGGAACAGTTCGGTACAACGGGGTTCGCCGGCCTGCGTGGCTGGGACACGAACAACAAGTTCATCATCAACGGCGGAATCGTCGGGACCAACCAGTTCCTGCTCAACGGCGCCCCGGTGAGCTTAACCGGAAGCTGGCAATTTTCTCCCAACGTCGACGCCGTGGAGGAATTCCGCGTTCTCACCAACAGCTACGACGCGCAGTACGGCCGCACCGGCGGTGGAACGGTCATCACCACACTCAAGAGCGGCAGCAACACCTGGCATGGAGGATTTTTCGAGTATTTCCATAACGAAGTGTTCGACGCCAACACCACGCAGAACAACCAAACCGGATTGCCGCGCGGCAGGCACAACACGCATCAATACGGCGGGAGCATCGGCGGTCCGCTTCGCCACAACAAGGATTTTATTTTTTTCAGCTTCGAGGGATTCCGCGAAATCGATCCCTTCCCGGTGGTGAGCGAAACGCCTCCGCTGGACTTTCGCAACGGGAATGCGTTCAGCAAGTACGGCATCAAGATCTACGACCCAGCGACCGCGAACGAATGCACGGACGGCATCGATATACCTGGAAAATGCGCCGCTCCCTATATTCGCGTGCCGTTCCCGAACAACGCGATTCCCTTGAGCCGCATCAGCCCCATCGGACGGGCGATTCTCGATCTCTATCCCTCGCCAAATGGAAAAGGTCTGACTCAGAACTACATTGCCGGCGGCAACGTGGGCCGCTATCGGCAGGATCAGCCCATGGGGCGCTGGGATCACATTTTCAACGATCGCGATCGGCTCAGCACGATCGTCACCGTCGAGAGCGGGCGCGATTTCACGTCAACCAACGGGTTCCCTCCTCCTGCCGAGGTGGGTAATCAGACCGATTACCGCACCGATCAGAACTACATCGCTGAGTTCACGCACATCATCTCACCCTCGATTGTGTTCGATTTCCGCGCCTCGTTTGGGCGATTCACGCAGCTTTTTCCAGACGCATCGGGCGATTCGAACCTCACCGCGACCGGGCTGGGAATGATCAACATGATCCACGCGCCGACGGTGGATAGCGATTCGCCGCCGAGTTTCAACCTGAGCACTTACAGTTCGATCATCGGAAACACGTATAGCTGGTCCACCCAGAACCAGTGGTCGCTGCAACCGGGTGTGATTCAGACGCATGGCAAACATGTGATCCATTACGGATTCGAGTGGGCCTATGCGGCCATCGCCACTGCGGGGCCGGGACGCGCCAACGGCGAATTTTCCTTCACGCCCGGATGGACGCAGCAATACGTGAACCATTCGGCCGGCGCCCGCGACGGGAGCAGCGTCGCCGATCTGCTGCTGGGGCTGCCGGATTCCGGATTCGTCGACTACAACGACAGCTCATATAAATCGTGGCCGTATATCGGCGGCTACGTACAGGACACGTGGCGCATAAAGAAAACCCTGACCTTGACGTTGGGGCTGCGCTACGACGTGCAAGTGCCGTTCGTCGAACGCTTCAACCGCGTCAACGCGGGATTCGATTATTCCGCCGTGAATCCCCTGACCAATCAGGTGCTCGCGAATTGGGACGCCGCTGCGGCCGCCTACAATGCAACCAAACCGAAGTTTGCCTATCCTTCCCCTCCAGCCGCTTTGTATGGCGCGCGGCAGTTCGCGTCACCGCAAAATCGCCGGCCGTATGATACGGACTGGACCGATCTTCAGCCGCGCTTCGGCATCGCCTGGAATTTCGCGCCCAAGACGGTGTTTCGCGCCGGCTTCGGGATTTACTATCGCACCGCAACGCAGCTCAATCAGAACGACGGCTTCAGCCAGCGCACTAACTACGTCTCGTCCCTCGATTCAGGCGTCTTGCCGGCAGCCGGACTCATCGGACCCTACTCGCTGCAGAATCCTTTCCCCAACGGAATCCTGGCGCCCACCGGCGCCGCCGGGGCTCGGCAGACCGACATCGGGCAAAACGTGCAATACGACGGCCGCTACCGCCCGATTCCGCGCACCTATCAGTATTCGGCGGGATTCGAGCGGGAACTGCCATGGGGAGTCGTGGCGGAGGTATATTTTTCGGGCAGCCAGACGGTGCACGATTCCATGCCAGTGGAGTACGACGCGCCAAGCTATGCGGACATCCTCAAGGGCCAGGGAACCTCAACCTTTTTGACTCACCGCGTGGCGAATCCGTTTTACGGAATTCTGCCATCGAATACCACTCTGGGAGGATCGGCGTTGATCCCTGCCTACGATTTGATGCGTCCCTATCCGCTCTTCGACGGCGTCGCCGAAACTACGCTGCCGCTGGCGCGATACCGCTACGATTCCGTGCAGGTGATGGCGGAACGGCGCTTCTCCTCGCTCGCCGACGGCGGGATTTTTACGTTCCTGCTGGCCTATTCTTTTTCCAAATCCTACGACGAGGGTCATCGGCTGAACCCGTGGAACTTGAGCGAGCCTCCGGTGCACGAGATCGGCGCGCTGGACAAGCCGCAAGTTTTGGCGATCACCGGATTGTGGGATCTGCCGATCGGTTGGGGACGGAAATTTTTCTCTAATGTCGGGCGCGCCGGAGGCGCGCTGTTAAATGGATGGGCAGTGGACTGGACGCTCACCTACAATTCCGGCTATCCGGTCGCGATGCCCAACGCCAATTTCCTCTGCGGGAGCTACGACGCCCCACAGGGACAGAACGCGGCGCACTGGTTCAACAACGATCCATCGTGCTGGAAGACTCCCGGAGTTTACGAGATCCGCACCTACCTGGATCGTTTTTCAAACATCCGGAATCCAACCGCTCCGCAGTTGAATGTATCGGTGGAGAAGACCTTCTGGCTGGGCGAGAAGTACACCCTGCAACTCCGGGGCGAGTCGTTCAACGTGACCAATACGCCAATTCTTCCAGGTCCCAACACCAACTTCGGAGATCCCCGTTTCGGACAATTGCCGATTCAGCAGAACAATTTCCCGAGGTACATACAGGTCGCCGCGAAGATCGTCTTTTAGGCAAACAGTGAGTACACTGACGATTCGAATACCAGAGAGCCGGCATGCGCGGTTGCGCAGTCTGGCTAAAGCGCGTGGAGTGAGTATCAACAAGCTGATGGACGAACTCGCTACTGTGGCTCTTGCTCAGCACGATGCCGAAACCCGGTTTCTGGCGCTTGCTTCAAGAGGATCGAGGAAACAAGGATTGGAACTGCTCGCGAAGTTGGAACGCGCCTTCAACCGCCGCTAACCGCGCCAGTCTGCGGCTTTGTCGAGCAGCAGCGAAAACTGGCGCGATTTTTCATCCACGCGTGATTTGAGTTCCGCTAGTTCCCGCTCGATCGCGCGCAACCGGTCGGCCATGTGCAAACATGCCAGCACGGCAATCCGGTTCGAGTCCGCATTTCCCGCACGCTGGGCGATGTCGGTCATCAGATCGTCCACCGTGTGTGCGAGTTCTTCCACTTCGCCCGGATCGTCCGTCGCGACAAGCGTATAGCTCTGGTTGAAAATCGTGACGCGAACGGTCTTCCGTCCGGTGTCCATGGGATTTACGCCCCGCTCAGAAGATCCATTTGGCCGAGCAGTTTTTCGATGCGCGTGCGAACCTGTTTGCGTTCGCCGCGCAAATCGTCGAGCTCCTGGCGCACCTTCTGCGCTTCCGCCATCGCTGCGCCGGCCGCCTTGCGCGCGTCATCCCTTTCGGCGACAGCATCATCGCGTTCCAGGCGCAGCGCGCTCACCAGTTCCACCGTGCGGCGAATCCGCTCTTCCAGACTGGCGAGGGAATCCTCTTCGGGTGCGGGACTGCTCATTTTTGCTCTCCAGTTGTCCCCAGAGCCGCTTTCACCTGGTTCACCAGCGCGCCGAACGCGGGTGCGTCATTCATCGCCATGTCCGCCAGGATTTTGCGATTCAGGTCAATACCGGCTTTCTTCAGGCCGCTCATGAAACGGCTGTAGGACATTTCGGCTTGCCGGCATGCGGCGCCGATGCGCTGGATCCACAACGCCCGGAAATCGCGCTTTTTGTGTTTCCGTCCGACGTAGCCATAACGCAGCGATTTCTCGACCGCTTCCTGCGCCGCGCGGTGCAGCTTGCTCTTGGTGAGAAAAAAGCCCTTGGCTAGGGCGAGTGTCTTCTTCCGACTGGCTCGCCGGTGGGTTCCACGTTTTACTCTCGGCACGTTTTCTCCTTCAAGTTAACGGCAGATCAGGCACGTGCAAGTGGCCTGTCCACACGTGAAATCTTCTAGTACGGAAGCATGCGGTGAACTTCGGGAGAGTTGGCGGGATCAGCCACCGCACTCTGCCCCAGCCGCCGCTTCCGGGAACGGGCTTTGGAAGTCAGGATATGACGGGAAAACGCATGCCGGCGCACAATTTTGCCGGTTCCCGTCTTCTTGAATCTTTTAGCCGCACCCTTATGGGTCTTCAACTTTGGCATTGGAATGTCCTGGAAATCACCCGTCGTCAAACAGATGACTTCAATAAGTGTAGCACAAAAGCCTTCCTGGCCGCGAATGCACTCGGAGCAACGCTAATCTTTCCCAAACGCGGACATTGGCCCGCCGAACAGATCCATTTTATCAATGACTTACGCTGGCCTACGGATTGCTTGTCCGCGGGCATGGCGAAACACGAACGTGTGCGCGATTTCATGACGGCTCCGCCGTCAGGGGATTACTTTAAGGAAAAGGCGGCCGACGGGTGGCGGCTGGTCGCCGTCGAATGGGAGCGGGGGGCGCCGAAAACCCAGCCCATTGAGGACGTCCCGTTCGGAACGCGCGTCGCGAGCGATTGTAAACGTCTGGAAGAAGACCCGGACGAAATGGAAGTTCTGGTGATCATGATGGAAACCATCGTTCAGGACGGGCCGCTCTCGCAAGCTGCGGCGAACATCAACCAGCGTGGCTTCCGCACCCGTGACGGAGAAAAGTGGTCCCCCAAAGCACTTTTCTATCTGCTCCCCCGGCTGATCGAGGTCGGCCCTCGGCTATGCACCAGCGAAGAGTGGGTGGAGCGCCGCAAGCATCTGTTCAACGTCGTCTAGGGAGCGTGTGCTCTAGCGGAACGATTTGATGATTGCGTCGGCGCGGCGCTGGGCTTGCTTGGCTTCGGCTTTATGGTTCAGGTGCTTCAGCGCATCGGAGTAGCTTGCGAGTGCCTGCGCCAGGCTGGGATGATTCGGCCCCAGCAGGCGCTCTTGAGCGGCAATCACCTGCTCAAACACGGTGGCGGCGGCGCGCCAGTTGCCTCGCGACGCTTCGAGCGCGCCAAGATTCAATCGAATTTGCTGCATCCGCATCTCACTTGGTGCTGCCCGTTCCGCGATTTCGAGCGCGCGCCGGAGGTGTGGCTCCCCCTCATCGAAGCGCTTCTGCGCGCCCAGGATCGCAAACATATTGCTGTGCACCGTTGCGACCAAAAAATGGTCCGGCGGGAGGCTCTTTTCGTACACCGGCAGCGCACGGCGCTCCTGTTCTTCTGCTTTTCCGAACTCACCCTGGCGCTGATACAGTGTCGCCAGATTGTTGGCCGCTCTGGCTGCATCGAGCGAATCGGGACCGCCGGCTTTTTCAAACAGCGCGATGGCTCGTCGCAACACGGGCTCCGCGCGAGCGCTTTCTCCCAGCGTCATCAGCACCAGTCCCAGCGTATTTAGGGTAGCGGCAGTCGCGATGTCGTCGTGGGCGTTTTCTGCGATGAGCAAAGCACGGCGCAGCAGGGGATCAGCTTCCGTATCGCGGCCCGCCGCATGCAGCGTCGCGCCCAGGTTATTCAGCGACGACGCGATTTGCGCGGATTCCGGCGGAAGAAACCGTTCGCGCAGCTCCAGGACGCGACGGTACAGTTTCTCGGATGTGGCGAAATCGTCCTGCTCCTGGCGAGTCAGAGCGAGATTGGACAGAGTTGCCCATAGTCGGAAATCCTGCGCCCCGAAGTGTTCAGCTTCGAGCAAGGCCGCGCGAAATTTCTCTTCGGCGGCGGAGAGTTCCCCGGAGTGGACTCGCCGGATTCCCTCGGAGTTTAGTTCCATCCATTTATCTGCGTTAGGCTGCGCATTAGCGTGCGGATCCGCGAGCAGGACGGCAAGAGCGGCGAAAAGCAGGATTCTCATGGTGCAAACAGAATGGACCGTCCTCGTGCCGGCAACAAGTGGGATCGGGGTGGTGCAAAACAAATACCGATTTCTTACCGGTCCGGAGCAAACACCAGGGGAGTTTGAACGTCTTATCTTTGTTGATGTCTGCTGGATCGATCCTTATTGCTGAGCATCGCGGCGTAACCTCCGCCGCCGGCCCCGGTATTTCACCAGTGGACAACGGAATACGGAAGCAGCTCGACCGCGTGCTTTCGAGCGGCGCGTTCCGCAAGTGTGTACAACTCTCCCGATTCCTGCGTTTCACCGTCGACCAAGCGCTGGCGGGCGCGGATGGGGCGTCGAAAGAAACGCTGATCGGCGTGGAGATCTTCGGACGCCGTCCGGATTACGATCCCGGATGCGATCCCGTAGTCCGCGTGGAAGCGCGTCGGCTGCGAGTCAAGCTCGCGCAATACTACGCCAATGAAGGCCGCGAGGATCCTATCCGAATCGAGCTGCCCAAGGGCGGCTACCTGCCATCGTTCGAAGTGCGCGCGGCCGCCGTGGAGTCTCCCCGTTCCATGGCCGTGCTGCCGTTCGTGTGCCATACCGCTCTCGAATCCCTTTCGGACGGCTTGACCGCGCGGCTGATCGCGAAACTCGCGTCGTGCGACCGCTGGAGAATGGTGTCGAGCACCTCTGTGTCGCAGTTCAAAAACCGTCCCCTGGACGCGCGCAAGATCGGCCAGGAGTTGAACGCCGGGCTCATCTTAGAAGGCAGCGTGCGACGCGCATGCAAGCGATTCCGGTGCGACACGCAGCTGGTCTCCTCGAGCGACGGCTTACATCTCTGGGCCGGGTCCTTCGACAGCGGGCAACGCGATCCGTTCGAAGTAGAAGACGAGTTCGCAGCCGTAATCGCGGAAGGCGTTTCACGCTTCAGTTAACATAGAAGTCCCGATGAGCCTTTACGCCTCCGATCGGCCGGCCGCCGTACAGGCCCGCGATCTCCGCACGTATCGCCATTTCGATCTGCTGCTCGCGATCTTTCTGGTGGTGCTGCTGATCTCGAATCTGGTGGGGCAGAAGCTCTGTAAGTTCGGACCTTTTGTCATCAGCGGCGGACAGTTGCTGTTCCCCCTCACCTACATCTTCGGCGACGTATTCACCGAAGTGTACGGATTCGCCGCGTCCCGTCGTGCAATCTGGCTCGGATTTCTCGCGAATGGACTGCTTGCGGTCATGGGATTGATCACGGTGTGGCTTCCGCCCGCGCCGGGTTGGGAGCACCAGCAGGCTTTCGAAACGGTCTTCTACCAGATCCCGCGATTGATCGTGGCGAGCCTGGTTGCCTACTGGTGCGGCGAATTCACCAACTCCTACACGCTTGCAAAAATGAAACTTTGGACCGGCGGGAAACAACTGTGGACGCGAACGGTCGGCTCCACCATCACCGGGCAATTCGTCGACACCGTCATCCTGGTGCTCATCGGTTTCGCCGGCACCGCCCCGCTCAAGACGCTGGCGATCCTTGCGGGATCAGCGTATATCGGCAAAGTGATTTACGAGGTGGTCGCGACGCCGCTGACTTACTTAGTCGTCGGATTCCTCAAACGATCCGAAGGCCTGGACGCGTTCGATTACAAAAGCGACTTCAATCCCTTCCACCTGGGCACACATTCCTAGGTCGTGCGCTAAATCTGTGTCCCTATCACATCAGCTTTCTTCGATGTCGCTCGCTGAATGAGCCACGCTAGTAAAGTGCCGCTAACTACCGCGAAGGCTATGTTCGCCATCACGCCATTCCACAGAATGTCTCCTCCACGGCCAAAGCTATTAAACGTGGGGTCGCCGTACAGTGCGAATGGCACACCACGCTGGAATCCGCAATCGAAGCAATCCGGTCTTTGAATGAAGCTCAGGTAGTTCGCAACGCCGAAGACCGCGAGTGACCAAGCTATGCCTATGACGAAAGCCAAGCTTCGCCTCATGTGACCTATCTTAAGCCAGAAGTTCCCACACGCTCCAAAGGTCCGCGATCCTCGCGGCCATCGCAGGCGTAAGAAGGGACACTCATTTAGCCCACTACCCATTCCTAAGTCCTCTTGACACGAGCCGGCGCGATGAATTATATTCAACCGCAAGGTTGAACATGGCTGATATCCTGCATTCCCTTCAGATTTCCGCGCCGCCGGAAACGGTTCATCGTCTGGTTTCCACCGCCGAAGGCTTCCGTCAATGGTGGGCGGAGGACGTTTCTGAAAACGCCGGCGCAGTGGACCTGGGCTTTTTCAATCGAACCACACTCTACCGCCTCCGGCCGCAATCGTCTTCGACTCCTTCACGCGTCGAGTGGTCCGTGGAAACCGGCCAGGAGTGGGCGGGCACGCGCTTGAATTTCCAGCTCGATCCGGCGGGCGCCGGTACTCTGCTGCGCTTCACGCACGCGGGCTGGGCCGCGCCCACCGACTACTTCGTTTCCTGCAACACCGTATGGGGCGAGTTGATGTTTCGCCTGAAAGCGGCGGCGGAAGGCGCGGGTCGCGGACCCCTGTTTGCCGCAAATGCGCTGAGTCATTAACTCACTCGGTCAGCACACAGACATCTTTCAGATTCCGGTAATCCTCGGCATAGTCGAGCCCATACCCCACCACGAACTTGTCTGGAATCTTGAATCCGACATAGTGGACCTCCACCGGGCGCTGCCGCCGTTCCGGCTTATCCAATAGCGACGCGATGCGCAGCGATCGCGGCTTGCGCTGCGCGAAAATTTTCAACAGGTAACTCAGCGTAACGCCACTATCGACAATGTCTTCGACAATCACGATGTCATGGCCCTCCACCGACACGTCAAGATCCTTGGTCAGCTTCACTTCGCCCGACGTAGTCTTACCTTTTCCGTAGCTAGAAATCCCGATGAACTCGATCCGTGCGGGAGTCTTCATGGCACGCGCCAGGTCGGCTAGGAAGAAGCACGCGCCTTTAAGAATGGCGATCAGGTAAACCGGACCTTGTGGATAATCGCTGTCGATTTGCGCGGCTAGTTCCTGAATGCGCGCGCGGATCTGTTCTGCGCTAATCAACACCTCAAGCGTAGGCATAAGGGACGATTGTACAGCAGGATCGGAATAGGGGACTGTTCAGTCGATCAGCAACGCGCTCCATGACTGTCGCGCCTCAATCACGCGACGATTCCTGATGGTTTGAGGCGCGACAGTTATGGAGCGCGTAATCGCCGGGACGGGCTCTAGTCCGATGCGGGAATGCGCGTGCTTCCGGGACCGATGTGGATATGGGGAGCCGTCGCCTTGCCCGCCATCGCCACGCGGAACGCGTAGTAGGGAATCGATTTCGTCTCCAGATACTTCCGCAGCCAGACGCCCTCGGCGGAATCCGGCGCGATCGCGACGTCAATCCGTCCGGTGTGATCGAAACCCATGGCACGGTGCACCGCCGTGGACCCGCGCGCGCTCACCGGCAACGGCTCGTGGAACTGTTTCTCAAAAGCGAGCGTGATTTCGCGAATGTCCTTGGCGTCGAGCAACCCATCGCCTTCGAAGTGTTCCTTGGCTCTCCACTCGACCACCGGTGTTTCCACGATCTCCGCTCGAGCCATCTCGACGATTTCCAGCAACAGCGCTGCGCGAGCCTGCGCCTGCTCCAGTACCTGCTTTCGCAGCTTGAGCTCCGTTTCAATGTCGGTAAAAAGATACGGCTCGGCAACGCCTGCCGCGACCAGCTGTTTTCCCCGATCGACCTTTTGCTGGACCCGTGACACGCGCCGTTCGGCGGCGCCCGTCATGTCGGTCGCCTGTTGCTCGCTTAATTCCTCGATCTCGAGATGGCCGTACAGCGTCCGATCGAGGCTGTCCTCATCGGAGGCGTCTTCGAGTTCCTGGCGGGCATCCTCGATCCGCGCCGCCGGTACCAATCCCGCGGCCACCTGTTCGCGGACGCGATCCAGGTTCTGCCGCGCTTGTGCCATTTTGGGGGAGTCCCCGGCGGCAAATGCCCAACCCGCCAGGACCAGAAAGAACAACATGCATCCTCTTCTAATTGTAGTACGATACGAACAGGAGGCTCGCTACTGGCTCGTCCGCAAAAACTGCACCAACCGGAGCCTTTCTGGCTGACCGCCGTCCACGCTGCTGAATCTAAACAGGCCCGGGAGATCTCCGTGCTGGATGTGCGGGACGTTACCTCCTTCGCGGATACCTTCATCATTTGCACCGGCGCGAATACACGGCAGATCCAGGCGATCGCCGACGAGATCCAGCAGCAGCTCAAGAAAGTGGGCGAACATCCCACTAGCGTGGAAGGATACCGCAACGCCGAATGGGTATTGGTCGACTACGGCGATTTGCTGGTCCACATCTTTTCACAGAAGACCCGCGTGTACTACGATCTGGAGCGCCTGTGGCGCGACGCGAAGCAAGTCAAGTGGTGAAAATCTGAGCAACGCGCTCCATCACTGTCGCGCCTCAAAGATCCGCGCGGCAGTCATGGAGCGCGTACGTGGGGCAGGTCCCCGGCCTGCCATTCAGAAAATACACTACTCTGCCCGCAGCGCTTCCACCGGATCGACCGCAGTGGCCCTCAGCGCCGGCAAATAACTCGCGAGCATCGCCGCGACGATCAGCCCTGCGGGGACCGCCGCGTAGGTCAGCGGATCCACGGGGTTCACTTCGAACAGCAGCGATGTCATGAGCCGCGTCAAGCCAAATGCCGCAGCCAAGCCGAACATCACTCCGATCGCGGCGAGAAGAAATCCATGGCCGATGAACATGCCCGTCAATTCGCTCTGCCGCGCGCCCAGCGCCATGCGAATCCCGATCTCGCGGGTCCGCTGTGAAACAGAATACGAAATCACGCCGTAGATCCCTACCAGTCCAATCAGCAGCGCCATCGCGCCGGCGATGGCCAGCAGCACCAGCGTGAACGACGTGCGCGCTAGCGATTTGTCGTAGACTTCCTGCATGGTGCGGACATTTGCCAGCGGAAGATTAGGGTTCATCGACCACACCGCTTGCTGAATATCGCGGAGAAAACCTTGCGATCCCGTCCGCTTGCTGCGAACCATGTAGGCTAACGTCCGGCGAACCAGCACTTCGTTTCCCTCAAAATTGTTCATCAGAAGCGGCCAGAAAGCTGTCGCGGGAGCCTTCGACTGAACGCCTGCGTCGCGCTCGTCGCTCACCACGCCGATTATTTCCCGCCATGGCGTGCTCTTGCTCTCGCGAATCTGTTTTCCAATGGCGCGCGCCGAATCCTGCCAAAGCTCGCGCGCCATATTCTCGGAAACCATCGCGACGCGCCTGCGCTCGTAGACATCGGTCCAGGTGAATTCCCTGCCGGCCACCAGCCGGTTCCCCATGGTGGCGAGCAACCCTGGAGAAATGAACCGGAAGCGACGCAGCGGCGGCAAAGCGTCCGTGTATTGCTTGTCCTGCGCATAAATTGGATCGGTCCAACCCGATTCTTCCATGGGGATGGTCGACGAGAGTCCAGCCGAAGTCACTCCGGGAATCGATGCGAGTTTATCTAAAATCCCCTGCTCCAGCCGGACGACGGCTTCAGGATCGCGTACCTGGGATTCGGGAATCCCGATGCGTAGCGTCTGCAATTCCTTCGCATTGGTGAAGCCCGGATCGACGCGGTGCAAAGCTTGAAAACTTCGAATCATCAGGCCGGACCCGATCAGCAGCACCAGCGCCAGCGCCACTTGCACGATGGCCAAAACGCTGCGGGCCCGATGCCGCTCCTTGCTCTGGCTGAGCGTGCGTCCGCCCGCGCGCAACGCTCCCGCCAGGCGCGGACCGGCATACTTGAGCACCGGAATCAATCCGAATAACACGCCTGCAAATAAGGACACCGCCAGTGTGAACAGGATCACGGCCGGGTCGATCGAAATTTCGTTCAGCCGCGGCAAATTGGCCGGAGCCTTCGCGATCAGCAGCCGCACCGCGCCCCAGGCGACTCCCAGTCCTACCGCGCCGCCGGCAAGACCGAGTGCGACGCTTTCCAAAAGCAGTTCCTTCGCGATCTGACGCCAGCCTGCGCCGAGCGCCGCTCGAATTGCCAACTCTTGCTGGCGGCCTTCCGCCCGGACCAGCAATAGGTTCGCGACATTGGCGCAGGCGATCAGCAAAACGATCCCGAGGGTTCCCATCAATACCCACAGAGTCTTGCCGATGTCGCCCACCATTTCCTGCTTGAGCGGCAGCAACTTGGGACCCAGCCGCGCTTCCGTGAACATCTTCGCGCTGTACCCGGGAGGGGCTGGGAATTTCTGTAGCGCGATCGGAATCAGGCGCGTGACATCGACGCTGGCTTGCTCGATCATCACGCCCGGCTTCAGTCGCGCCATACCCCGGTAGCTGAAATTCCCCAGAAAGGTCGTGCTGCGATCCAGGCGCAGAGGCAATAGAAAGGATGGCTTCCTGTCCAGGAACCGGAAGCTCGCGGGCATCACGCCGATGATCTCCCTCGGAACGCCATCCACCAGAAGCTGCTTCCCCATGACGGAGCGATCGCCTCCGAAGCGCGCCTGCCAGTATCCCGGCATCAGGATGACGGTGCGTGGCGAACCTGGCGCGGCATCTTTATCCGAAAACCAGCGTCCCAAAGCCGGTTGCACGCCCAGCAGCGGAAGAAGGCTCGCGGTCACGTCCTCGCAGGGAACCTCCTCCGGCTCCGCCAGCCCGGTTACGCTCCCGGTATCGTCCTGCCACATACCGACGTCCTGAAAGGAACGCCCCTCTTCCCGGTCGGTGAAGTACAGAAACGGAGCTATGCCCGCGTCGGTGAAATTGACGCCAGGCGCCGTATGATTGAGCGCAATCAGACTCTCGGGCTGCGGATACGGCAGAGGCTTGAGCAGGATTCCGTCGATCACGCTGAAGATGGCGCTGTTGGCTCCGATGCCGATCGCCAGAGTCAGGATCGTAATCCCGGTGAACAGTGGCGAGCGCGCCAGCCTCCGGACCACATGCTTGAATCGCATGGTAGGGATTACGCCAAAACACCGTTGAAGTTTCCACGAATTTGCGTTTCAACGTGAAAAACCCGCGCTGATCGCTCAGCGCGGGATAAGGTTTAACGAAGGGGTAAATCTTGACCACCACCGGGAGTGACAAATTTCTCACATGTGGTACACACCGATTGTACGGTCGGCGCTACGGCGACGCAACGGAAAATCCGCCTTACTGCGAAAGCATATGACCTTAGTCCCGTTAGACTGAAGGGGAATGCAAGACGTTTTGAAATCGACGCTTCTCGACCGCGTCGGCTGGATCGAGCACGGGTTCGGGACCAGGCTCGCCTCCATCTCTCAGAACGAAATGGCTAGCCTGGAACAGATCCATTCTTCTATTCCGGTGGTTGCGGATCGAACCGGAAGCGCTGGTGAAGGCGATGCGGTGATCACTTCCGTTCCTGGACTCGCCGTTTCCATTCGTACCGCGGATTGTCTTCCGATTTTGGCCGTCGATACCCATTCCAAGCGGATCGCGGCCATCCATGCTGGCTGGCGTGG
Organism: Bryobacteraceae bacterium; assembly: GCA_035568415.1. Classification (GTDB taxonomy): domain Bacteria; phylum Acidobacteriota; class Terriglobia; order Bryobacterales; family Bryobacteraceae; genus Palsa-187. The sequence continues at coordinate 48,048 of DATMOC010000028.1, forward strand.
AACCGCTGCCCGCATTGTCGTGGAAACCCTCGAAAAAATGGGCTCGGATCCCCGGCATCTCTACATCGCTATCGGACCTGGAATCGGAGCCTGCTGCTATGAAGTGGGCGAGGATGTCGCCCGCCGCCTAGGCCGCGAGCGCGCCGGACGCATCGACCTCGCTGAAGCCAATCGAGCCCAGCTCATTGAACTGGGACTGCTGGACAGCCAGATCGATGTATTGAACCTCTGCACCCTGTGCGACGCGGAGAGGTTCCACTCCTACCGCCGCGATGGGGAGCAAGCCGGACGGATGATTTCCTACATCCGTGTCCGGAAAAAAGTCCGCCCATAAACACTGAGGGCGCGGCGTCACGCGAGATATCGCGGCCCGCGCCCTCAAATTAAGCGGGGTCCAGTTTAGGCTGCGTGTACGAGCAGTTCGTCGAGGCTCTCGGAGCCCTCGCCGTTCTGGTTGCGGTCGGCGATTTCCTGACACTGGATGCAGAATGCCGTCCACGGCACTGCAGCCAGCCGCTTGGGACTGATGTCCTCTTCGCAATGCAGGCACACACCGAAGGTGCCCTCGTCGATGCGGCGCAGGGCCGCTCGCACGTTCCGCAGCAGTTGGGATTCTCGATCCAGATTGCGGATCGCCAGTTCGCGCTCCGCTGCATGCTGCACTTCGTCCAGCGCGTCCGGACTTTTCTCAATCGCGATTCCCTCGCGATTGCGCACAAACTGAGCCAGCTCTGCCTGCTTGGCCTCCAGGATGTTTCTAAATTTGTTCAATTCGTTTTTCGTCATCTGCCTTCTCTCCTGTCTCTTTCTATCTGTTTTCTTTTCTTGACTCGATCTTTTTGTTTTTCACCGCGTCACTGCCATTAGACGCACAGTCACGCCAAAAGGTTCAACCCATCGGATCCGCTTTTGTAACGGGGTTCGGACGTATGCATAATGGCGCACCGTGAAAGCGCGCTTGGCATACGGCGCGTATTGAAACGCGCTCGGCTGGCGTAGCGGTGAATAACCACCGGCTCGGCCCACCCTCTCCAAGAACTTTACACACCATATCATAAGCTGTCCGTCAAGTGCAAGCAATTTCGATGCCAACTGCCAACCCTACCCTGGCGTTGCCTGATCCACGCCAATAACTCCAGTCTTATCGGCTCGCTACGTCAAAACCATTACGTCCGGGTTCGGTTCCCTGGATTTCAGGCCTGCGTGAAAGATGCTCCAGGTTTCGCTAAGTTTCATGGCTACTGCAGTATACTGTTCGATAACCCGGTAAAAATTCTCACCGGCATTCCCTGACCGTGACGCATCTTAGCATACGTTTTCAAATCGGGGCCGCCTGCTGCTTCTTTATACTCATAGGTCTCGCGGTTATTCCATATGCGGGCATTCAGAACGACGAAGCCCTCTTCGCCGCCCCCCTTTACGAAGTGAATTCAAAGGACTTCTGCTTCATCGCCTTCCACCACCAGATCCCTTTGATGGTCATGACGTACATCGGGACGCTCAAGACACTGATCTACATTCCGATCCTCAAATTCTTCGGCGGAAATATCTGGAGCGTGCGCCTTCCAATGGTCCTGACGGGAGCGCTAACTGTATTCTTTTTCTTTAAGTTACTGCTTCGAACCGCGGGTCCAACCGCAGCCACTATCGGCGGACTGCTCCTCGCCACTGACCCGATCTTTCTCCTGACCAACACCATCGACTGGGGACCGGTTGCTCTCGGCCACTTTTTCCTTGTGACCGGCTGTTTGCTACTGCTCAGATTTGCGCAAGATGTCCGGCATTTGATGGGCAATCTGGCACTGGGATGCTTCTTGTTGGGGCTCGGCCTTTGGAACAAGGCGCTGTTTCTCTGGGTCCTGGGCGGGCTGGCGGCAGGAACGCTCCTGGTCTTCCCGTTGGAGGTGAAAAGGTTGGCGACGCGCCGGAATCTCATTGTGGCAATCGTGGCGTTCCTTTTTGGAGCATCGCCCTTTGTCATGTACAACGTCCGCCGGCCGAACGCCACTATCGGGCAGAACGCACACTTCGATTCATGGAGAGTCGCCCTACAAAAAATTCCCCCGCTCGAAGTGACCGTCGACGGATCAGGCTTGCTGGGCTTTTTCACCATTGAAAACGGACCCGATGCGCATCCCAAACCGCTGGTTTCCCGGCACGGAAGATTCGCCCAGTGGGCGCAGGATCGATTCGGAGAGCACCGCCAAACGGGAATGCTGTACGGGCTGGGGATCGCATTGCTTCTGGTCCCGTGGTGGTGGCGATTACGTGCAGCCTGGTTCGCTGTAGTGTTTCTGCTAACCGTCTGGACCTTGATGGCGTTTACGCGCGACGCTGGCGGATCGGTGCATCATTGCGTTCTTCTGTGGCCCTTTCCAGAGCTTTTCCTGGGCGTGACCTTCGCCGCGCTGCCGTGGCGGCGGATCGCCCTGCTGGCCGGCGCGGTGCTGGTCGCCATGAACTTGCTGGTGCTGAACCGCTACATCCTCGATTTCGAGCGCAACGGCGCGGCGAATAATTTCACCGACGCGCTTTTCCCGCTCTCATTGGCGATTGCTGATCCAGGCGATCCTCCCAATCCGCAGACCGAGCAGCCGATCTATGTGGTCGACTGGGGCATGCTGAACACGCTGGCGCTGACGCACCAGGGCCGGCTGATGCTCCGGGTCGGCGATCCTCCGTTCATGACCGACCATCCCAGCCCCGACGATCGGCGCAGCATCGACTATATGCTGAATGACCGAACCGGAATTTTCGTGGGCCACGTTCCCGGCCGCGAGGCCAACAATGGCGTGGGAAAACGCCTGGAGCGGGAGGTCGCTGCGGCCGGGTATCGTAAAGAAACGATTCAGACGATCTCGGATTCAAATGGCAGACCGGTGTTCGAGATCTTCCGGGTCCGGTGACGGGCTGTCCCGTTCTGTCCCAAGAGCGTGTCCAAGATCCACAAAAAGGCCCCGCTACAAAGATGAAAGTGACGTAACATGAGCAACTTACGTTGGGTATGCGGGTTGCTCTGAGAGCACCAGACAGTTATGCGGTTCCTCTTGACTACGGCCGTCTGTTTGGCAGGCTTGGCGACCTGCCGGGCTACTACCTTGCAAAAGCTGACGACCGACGACATGGTCCGCCAGTCGACATCTGTCGTCCGTGCGACAATGACCGGATCGTATACGTCGGCGCGGGGCGCGGACGTTTACACCTACTATCAGCTTCAAGTTGTGGAGACGCTCAAAGCCGGACCCACCCAGATCCGTGAAGTGGCGGTGCCGGGCGGCACAGCGAAGGGTCTCCGGCAACTGGCGGCGGGCGCTCCGGCGCTGAAAACGGGCCAGGATTACGTCATTTTCCTGTGGACCGGACGATCCGGGATGACGCAGGTCATCGGGCTTTCGCAGGGACTGTTCACCGTCATGCAGAACGACGCCAACGAGACTGTGCTGGTACGCGGTCCGGCCGACGGGTTGATGCTCGATCGCGCAGGCCGGGTCGTGAGCGACCAGGGTGTCACCATGAAACTCTCGGATTTGCGCAGCCAGATCCAGAAGGCGCTGGGCAAGTAGATGCGAACGGCGATGCGAGCAATGGTGATGGCCGCGGCGATGGCCGCGCTCTCCCCGCTCGCCTCCGCGTATTATTACTGGGTTTATTTCGCGACCCGCACCACACCTTTTGTCCAGGTACCGGCACGTTTCGACTTGAACAGCCTGCAAAACAGTACGGTCACATACCTGATTTCGGACCAGGGACCCGGACCACTGGTGCCCGGCGATACCTTCCCGGCGGTCATCAGCCAGATCCGAGCAGCCGCGGACGTGTGGAGCGGCGTGAGCACTTCGGGAATCCGTTTGGCGTTCGGCGGACTGTCTTCGTTGTCTACCCCGAGTTCCTCTCCCGAGATCGACGTGGTATTCGATGACGGCGACATTCCGCCGGGACTGCTGGCGCTTACCAAGCCAAGCATTGCGAATAACGCCGGGAGCCTGGTGGCGGGCGGGGCCAATTTCGTGCCGATCGTGCGCAGCAGGATCATGCTGCACAAGGACCTTACCAATCCCGCGGTCCCGTCATTTCCGGTAGCGAGTTATCAGGACGCGTTCTTCCTGACACTGGTTCACGAATTCGGGCACGCGCTCGGGTTGCAGCACACCGAAACGGCGAGCGCGATGTCCACTCAGATTACGCGCGCCACCAGCAAAGCCGCTCCGCTCGCGGCTGACGATATCGCGGGTATTTCGCTGCTGTACCCCGCGAATGGATTTCAGCAATCCACCGGCAGCATCACCGGCACGGTTTCACTGAACGGGGCAGGCGTGAATATGGCGGACGTCATCGCCCTTTCGGCCGCGGGTGTCGCGGTGAGCGCGATCTCGAATCCGGATGGAAGCTATCGCATCGACGGCGTTCCTCCAGGTCAATACTATGTGTGTGTAAATCCGTTGCCTCCGGCGCAGACCGGTGAAAGCTATCCGGATAACATCATTCCTCCGCAGGACACCACGGGACGCCAGTTTCCGGCAAATACCGGATTCGGTGGACAGTTTTTCGGCGGCACCACGGATTGGACCCAGACTCCCCAGATCAGCGTAACGGCGGGGACATCTTCGGACAACGTGAATTTTAACTTGCAAAAACGCACCGGGCCGGCCGCTTATGGCATGCAGGTTTATGGAGGCCTGGGATCGCCGGCCGTGTCTGTGCAGGCTCCGCCTCTCCAGGCCGCTTCCAGACTGGAACTCGGCTTCGTAGCTTACAGCACTTCGAACTCATCGGGATACTTATCGCCTGCGCCGGGGCTGAATGTCAGCGTCATCGGAGGACCGGCGCAGGTGGAACCGGGCAGTGTGGTGACGTGGCCCGGCAATTCTCCGTACCTGCTGATGACAGTGGATACGAACAGCAACGTGCAGGCTGGAACACCGGCGGCCTTGGCCGTCACCGTGAACAACGATCTGTATGTTCTTCCGGTGGCGTTCTCCGTGGTGCCCTCCGGGCTGCCCTCGATTAGCAGCGTAACCGGCAGCACCGACGCGCAGGGCAACTCCACCGTGACAATTCGGGGATCAAATCTGGGCCAGAGCACACGCATCCTTTTCGACGGCGCGCAGGCCAATGCGCCGACCGTGAACGCCGATGGATCGCTCACCGTGGCTGCTCCTCCGGCTACAGCGGGTTATCAGGCGGCGGTCGAAGCGTTGACGTCCGACGGGCAAACTTCGTCGCTTGCGCTGGGATCGGCTCTGCCTCCGTTGTTCACCTACGGCGGGCCGGCGTTTCCAGCGATCGGCGTCAATGCGCCAGGAAATGCCTCGAGCGTCACGGCCGGTACCGACGCGATGATCCGGATCACCGGCTACAGCACGAATTTCGTCGATGGGCAGACGGTGGTCGGGTTCGGGTCGAGCGATATCACGGTCGGGAAAGTGTGGGTAGTGAGCCAGGGCACTCTAGTGATGAACGTTTCGGTGAATGCAGGCGCGACACCGGGTTCGACTTCGGTGAGCGTGGCGAGCGGCCTGCAACTGGCGACGCTGACCGCTTCCTTCCAGATCGCCGGCGCGAATCCGGGTCAGGCGACCATGCGCACGCCGATCCTGAATCACGCGACGCACTTGGCCGGTGTGCCGGCAGGCGGCGTCGCCGAGATCAACACGGTGGGCCTGCCGTCGAATCTGGCGGGTTGGGGGCTGACCATTTCGAATCAGCCCGCGTCATTCACGCTGGGTGCGAACGGTCAGATCCTGGCGATGGTGCCGGTGGGACTGCTTCCGGGTCCGTCGGTGGTGCAACTGACCTCGCCGGGAGGCGTGAGCATTCCGCCGGTGCTGCTCCAAGTGGATTCGGCTCCGCCGGCGATCGCGAGCGCTGTGAATGGATTCGGCATCGCCATCGATTCGTCGCATCCGGTGCAAGCCGGAGACACGATCACGGTGCTCGCTGGAGGACTCGCGGATTCGCTGGGGAACCTGCCTCCAGCTTCCACCATCGCTGTGAACTTCGGAAGCGGCGATCAGGGGGTGCTTTCGTTTACGACCACTCCGAGCGGCGCCGCCATCCAGGTCATCGTGCCGCAGACGGCCGCATCCGGGGCGCTTCAATTCACGCTGCGAGCGGATACGCGAATTTCGGCGCCGTACACGATTTACGTCCGCTAGCGATCCGGCTCAGTATCATAGAATCTTGAACCGGCGAACGTTCCTGTTGACTCCGCTCGCTCTACTCGCCGCCGGGCGCAAGCCTAACGTCGTCCTGATCGTCGCACGCGGATGGCGCGGGCAAGCGACCCCCTGGGCCGGCGATCCCGACCTGAAGGCTCCGCGGCTGGAAGCATTCGCGAAAGAGTCCCTGGTTTTCCCACGGGCGTACGCCGCATATCCACATCCGGCTCCGGCGCGCGCGGCGATCCTTACCGGCCGCTATCCGCACTCCAGTGGCGTGATCGCCGATGGAACTTCACTGGCAAAAGATGAAATCACGCTGGACGCTGTGCTGCGCGACGCCGGTTATGAAACCTCCCGCCAGGTGGGTGCGGCTACGGATTTCCTCCAAAAAAATCGGAGCGCGCCGTTTTTCCTCCACATTCTGCTGGAACCGCCCAGAGCCACTTTGGGCGGGAACTGGGACGAGTTGCACGTCCGCGAAAACGTACCCTCCGAAGCTACGCAAAGTGTGCGAGCCGAACTGGCCAAACGATATACGGCTTACTCAGATCTCGACCGGCAGCTGGGGAAAATTTTGGACGGAATTAAAAATACGAATACCGTGGTTGCCTTCACCTCCGATTGCGGCGAGCAGGTCGGCTCCCATGGCCTTCAGGACGACGACATATTCTATGAGGAATCGACCCGCGTTCCGTTGGCGATCCGATTTCCCGGCGTGCTGCATCCTTCCGCGAGCGACGTTCCCATTTCTCATGTTGACGTGATGCCGACGCTGCTGGGATTGTGTTCCGAGACGCTCGTCGAAGGTATGCAGGGCCACGATCTTGCGCCCCTGCTGATGGGCGGCCAGGGCGACCGGCCCGAATCCGTGTTCGTGGAAGGACGCATCGGACAGAAAGACGAGTGGCGCATGCTGGTGCTCGGATTCGACAAAATCGTGGTGAACGCTGCGGGCGACGTCACCCATCTGTTCAATCTGGCGCAGGACCCTTACGAGCTCAATAACCTGGTTCATGATCCGGCGCTGAACTTAAAGCGCGCGGAACTGCTGGCGATTGTGCGCGCCACGCGTTCGCGTCTGTTGGATTTCAAGAGGCGGTAGACGCCGTCACCGCGAGCAACGCGCTTCATGACTGTCGCGCCTCAAGCATTTGAAGATTCGTGATGGTTTGAGCCGCTACAGTTAGGTAGCCGCTTTGCGTTGGAATGCGCTTTCCCGCACCACCTCGGCGATTTCGATGGTGTAGTTCGCATACCATTTGTCGCGTCCGGCCTGCTGCGCGATCCGGTGCCGTGGATGATTCCGCCACGCCGCCATGGTCTCGTGATCCTTCCAGCGGACGATTGAAATGCGCTCGCCATCCTCGGCCTGGTAGCTCTTAAAGTCGACAAAGCCGGGCATCTCTTTCGCGGTAGCTAACATCTCGGCAGCCATCTGGCCGTAATCGTCACCCGTTTCGGGGGTTAGCCGCGAGCGGAACAGGATGACCAGCATGGATCGATTGTGCCACACGCGGGCAATCCGCCCGGAGGACTTACCGTTAGGCGACGCGGGCAGCGACGGCGGCTTCGCGGCGGCGGCCCATGTCCTTGATAATGGTCCGCGACCCCATGAACAGAACGAATGCGAGCGCCGCGCTCAGCACCGGCACGATCAGCATGGCTTGCTGCAATCCGATGGCTTTAGCAGCGTCATTGATGGCCGCGAGCCCTGCCAGATCGGCGGCGCGACGGGCGAACATGTCGCTCAATTTGCCGGTCAGCAGAGGCCCGAACGAAGCGCCGCACAGGTACATCGCCATGAAGTACAGCGCCATGGTAGCGCCGCGTTGGGCGGGAGCTACGATGTCCTGAATGGACGAGTACACGCATCCGTAATACGTATTGAGCGAAGCATATGCGATAGTCCAGCAGATGACGGCTATCGTCAGGTCGTGCGCCGCGGTTCCGAAATAGGCGAACGGCGCGCCGCACAATGTGAACAATGCGCCGAGCAGCATGCGCCCGTTCTGGCGCTTGTGAATGATGTAATCGCCGGCAAAACCCGCGGACAGGCCGCCGATCACGCCACCGACCATGTAAACGATGCCGGTCTTGATTCCCGCCGCGCCGACGTTCAGATGATAGATGCGGCCGAACATGGCCGGCATGAAGGTCCCGATGGCGTACATGTTGAAGTTCACCAGAGCGCCGGAGGCGATGATCCAAAGCAGCGTCGGAATCTTCAGCACGCTCCACATGGAGGCGCCGCTGGCTGTTTCGCGATGCGTTTCCGCCGCGCCGCGCTCCGGCTCGTGCAGCATCAGCAGCGCCGGAATCAGAAGCAAGGCCGGAGCCGCGGCCAGCACCATCGCCACCCTCCATCCGTATGCTTGCGCGACCGGTCCACTAAAGAAGTAGCTGAGCGCGCCACCCACGGGGACGCCCAGCATGAACAATCCAAGAGCACGCGCACGCCGGGTAGGCGGGACCAGGTCGCCCAGCCAACTGGTCGCCGTGGGCGCGCAGGCGGCTTCGCCGACGCCGACGCCGAGCCTCGAAAACATCAGCATCCCGAAGTTCGCAACGAAATAGGTGAACGCGGTAAGGGCGCTCCAGATCAGGATTCCCCAGGCGAGCAACTTCTTGCGGCTCCACACGTCGGCGATTTTGCCGAGCGGCACGCCGATCAAGGCGTACAGCCAGATGAACGCGCTGCCCAGCAGACCCACCTGTGTGTCGGTGAGATGAAACTCCTTGCGCATCGGCTCGGTAAGCGCGCCGGCGACATTGCGGTCGTAGAAGTTCAGGATATTAATCGCAAACAGGGTGATGATGGCGAACGTGGCGGTTTTTCGCACGATTCGCCATGCTATCACAGCTGTGGCGCGCGCACTCGTGCGTGCCACAGCTAACTCCTCTTTATTCCATCCGCAGCGCCGACGTCGGATCCACGCTCGCCGCCCTTTTCGCGGGAACCCAACACGCGATCGCCATCACCGCGGCGAGAATCAGCGGCACACCGACGAGCGTGGCCGGATCGGTAGGGCTCGCGCCCACGACGAAATCCTTCAACGTGCCGCGGACCGCGATGACCAGGCCGACACCTATCAGGGTTCCGATGGCCGTAAAAACCATTCCTTGCCCCAGCACCATGCGCAACACGTCCGCCGGGCGCGCCCCGACCGCCATGCGCACGCCGATTTCGCGCGTCCGGCGGCTGACCGCGTAAGCCACTACGCCGTACAGTCCGATCACGGCCAGCAGTAGCCCGATCAGGCCGATGGCGGTGACCACTTGCGCCAGAATGCGCGGCGCGAGCATGACGCGATCTTCAAAGAAAGACTCCATGGTATTCATTTTGACCACCGGCATGTCCGCATCGAGCGCGCGCACTTCGCTACGGATCGCCGCCGCCATCGACGCGGGATCGCCCTTCGTACGCACCTCGACCACCATGTGCGATTCATATTCCTGCGCGAACGCAGTCCACACCATGCGCTGCGGGGCTTCCGCCCAGTAGAGATATTTCGCGTCTTTGGCGACGCCGATCACCTGGAAGGCAGGCTTGCCGGAATCGTCGAGCCGCATGCGTTGTCCGATCGGGTCACGATTCGGCCACAGGTACTGGGCCAGTGTCTCATTGACCACCACCACGCGCGGCGATGTCGCGGTGTCGCGCGCATCGAACGCCCGGCCTCGCACCATCGGCATTTCCATCAACGGGAAGAAATGTTCGTCGACCACGTTCGACCACGCCGTCGGGATCTCTTTTCCAGCCGGGGGCGGCGCGCCATCGGCCATGATCCCGCGTGTGCGCTGATTGCCGGCGGTGTAAGGCACCGTCCACGAAAGCGAAGCGCTCTGCACTCCGTTGATCTCCGGCAGCCGGTCGATCAGTTTGCGATAGAACTGGCGCGAGCGAGTTTCGTCGTAGCGCACCAGGCTCGGGTCCAGCGAAAAGAACAGCGTGTGGTCCAATCGAAAACCAGTGGCCATCTTGTGAGCGCTCTGGAATCCGCGAACGAAGTAGGCGGAGAGAATCAGCAGAACCACCGAAAAAGTGAGCTGCGCGGTGACCAGCACGTTGCGTCCCGCCAGACGCCCACGCCAGAAGGCGATCTTCGCGGGTCCTTGATCGCTCGACTTGATGGTGCTCGACAGATCGGAGCGCGTGGAGCGGATGGCCGGCAACAAGCCGAATATCAAGCTGGTCAGGATCGCCGCGCTGAAGCTGAAGATTAGCAAGCGCGAGTCCATCCTGACGCCAAAAGCGACCGGAAAATCCGAAGGAATACGGATCGAATTGAGGAAACGCACGCCCGCGTAACCGACCGCGAGCCCGCCGATTCCTCCCGCCACCGCGAGCAGCAGACTCTCGGTGAGCATTTGCCGGATCAGCGCGATGCGGCTGGCTCCGATCGCAAGGCGAATCGCGATTTCCTTTACGCGCGCGGTGCTCCTTGCCAACACCAAATTCGCGACGTTCGCGCATGCGATCAGTAGAACTAATATCGTTACACCGAGCAGCAGGAACGCGAACGTCGCATCCAGGGTGTTGCGCTGCAGGCGGGCGTCCCGATAAGTGGCGACGATCACACTACGTTCGCGATTGATCGCCGGATACTGCGCGGCCAGTCGACGTGAAATCGTGTTCAGCTCGGCATGCGCCGCCGCGGTCTTCACACCCGGATTGAGCCGGCCCAAAATCGTGAACTGGCGGTTGCCGCGATCCGTCAGGTAATTGCTGGCGGCCCCAGGAATCGCCTGCGGGAAGGAGTTCATCGGGACGTAAAGCTGCGGCTGAACAAACGCCTCGGGTCCGGTGAACCCGGCGGGCGCGACGCCCACCACGGTAAACTCGCTTCCATTGATCCGGATCTTGCGGCCGATCGCAGCGGGGTCGGAATTGAATTCGCGCTCCCACATCGAGTAGCTGAGCACCGCGACCGAATCGCGGCCGGGAGACTGGTCTTCATCCGGCCTGAAGGCCCGGCCAACAGGAACGTCAATGCCGAGTCCCGAAAAGAAATTCCAGCTCGCGATGATTCCCCAGGTGACTTTGGGAACCGCCTCGCGGCTCTCGCTGACGCCCATGGGGACCATCGTGTAGCAGGCCAGCGCTGACAGCGTCTTGGTCTGATCGCGCAGATCCGCGTAGTCGGGATAGGAAGACGCGTCGAAGCGGGTTCCCGGCGTAGTGGAGACGACCTCGACAATCCGGCCGGGATTGGGCACCGGAAGCGGCCGAAGTAGCAGCGCATCCACATAGCTGAACATCGCCGTGTTGGCGCCGACGCCGAGGGAAAGCGAGAGGATTGCAATCAGCGCAAATCCGGGATTCTTAGCGAGCGTACGAAAGGCGTAGCGAAGATCGGCGATCAGGCGCATGAGAGTGGTACGCAATTCCGCCGGCCGGGGTTCCAAGCGTATTGCCGCGTGTTACGGTGTAACACATGGCAGCGGAAACCTTGACGGTGAGAATCGACGCAAAGATGCGGGAGACGATCGACGAAATCGCCGCGTCGCAGGATCGCGATCGCAGCTACATCGTCAAGGAAGCGTTGCGAGTCTACCTCGATTTCTACCAATGGCAGACAGAACACTTCAAGAAAGGCATGCGCGCGGCAGACGAGGGTCGATTCGCCTCCGAGGAACAGGTGCTTCAAACCATGGCCCGGCTCACTCGTAAAAAATGAACGTCCGGTTGACTCCGGACGCGCTGCAGGATTTGGAGTCGATCGACTCCTACATCTCACCAGAGAATCCAGAAGCAGCGACGGTCACCATTCGAAACATCTACGAATGACTCAGAATCTGGGGCGACATCCCCATGTCGGGCGGCTGGGGCGTTTGCCCGGATCGCGTGAGCTTGTCCTTCCTCCGTACATCGTGTCGTACCGAATACGCTGGGGCGTCGTGGAAATTCACGGGATCGTTCACGCCGCGAGGCGCTGGCCGAGATGACTATAGATTCCCGCGAGCTTCCTGTTCCCGCTCGATCGCCTCGAACAGAGCCTTGAAGTTCCCCTTGCCGAAGCTCCGGCTGCCTTTGCGCTGGATTACTTCATAAAACAGCGTCGGCCGATCCTCGACTGGCTTAGTAAAGATCTGGAGCATGTAGCCTTCGTCGTCGCGATCGACCAGAATTCCCAACTCTTCAAGTTGATCGATGGGCTCGTCAATCTTGCCGACGCGGCCGGTCAGTTCGCGATAATACGTGCTCGGGACTTTCAGGAAGTCGACGCCCTGATCTTGTAATTTGCGGACGGTCGCGATGATGTCGCCGGTCCCCATGGCGACGTGCTGCACGCCGGGACCGTTATAAAACTCGATGTATTCCTCGATCTGCGATTTCTTGCGGCCTTCGGCGGGCTCGTTGATGGGAAATTTAATGCGTCCGTTGCCGTTCGCCATCACCTTCGACATCAGCGCGGAATATTCGGTGGAAATATCTTTATCGTCAAAGGTCTGATACAGCCTGAACCCCATCACGTCCTCGTAGAACTTCACCCACGTGTTCATCTGGTTCCAGCCGACGTTGCCCACCATGTGATCGACATACTTCAATCCCACGGGCCGCGCGATTTTATCGGGACCTGCAACTGCTTTGAAGCCGGGAAGAAATGTCCCGCGATAGTTGCGGCGCTCGACGAAGGTGTGCAGCGTGTCGCCATATGCCGCAATGGAGGACATGCGCACTTCACCCTTCTCGTCGCGTACGGTGAACGGCTCGCGGACGCCGCGTGCGCCACGTTTGGTGGTCTCACGATACGCGGATTCGGCGTCGTCCACGGTCAGTGCAATGTCGCGAACTCCGTCGCCATGCAGCTTGAGATGCTCCGTGATGGGATGATCGGGACGCAGCGGCGTGCTCAGTACGAAGCGGATCTTGTCTTGCTCGAGCAGGTAACTGGCGCGATCGCGGATGCCGGTTTCGGGTCCACTGTATCCCGTTAGCGTGAATCCGAACGCAGAACGGTAATAGTGCGCCGACTGGCGCGCGTTGCCCACATAAAACTCGACGTGATCGGTTCCCAGCAGCGGAAGAAAATCAGTGGCGGCCGCCGCCGGATGTTCAGCTAACGTTGGCATGGGAGGTCTCCTTCACATTCAGATGATCGAGGGCTCCGACCAGCATGTGATTTTCTTCATCCGTGCCGGTCGAAATGCGAATGCAGTGCGGAAGCCCGAACGCGCCCAGTTGGCGCACGATCAGACCGCGCTTGAGCAACTCTTCGGTGAGCCAGCTCGCGACCGGCGCGCTTTCAAGAGGCACCATGACGAAATTCGCCTCCGAGGGAACCACTTCCAATCCCATCTTACGCAGGTTTTCCGTCAGCAGACGGCGGCCGCGGACGTTCAATTCAAGCGAACGGTGAACGAATTCGGAATCGTCCAGCGCTGCGATCCCGGCAACCTGGGCAAGCGAGCTCGGCTCGAACGGCAGCTTGACCTTCATCAGGTTCGTGATCAGCTCGTCATGCGCGAATCCGTATCCGATGCGGACCCCGGCCAGTCCATAGATTTTCGAATAGGTCCGCAGCGTGATCACATTGTCGTAGCGATAATGCATCGAGTCGGGATAGCGATGGCTGTCCTGGGCGTATTCGAAATACGCTTCGTCCAGAATAATCAGGACGCGCTCCGGCACGTGACTATAGAATTTGTCAAATTCCTGTTTAGTGAATATCGTTCCGGTGGGATTATTCGGATTCGCAAGATAAATGATCTTAGTCTTTTCCGTGATCGCGGCAGCCAGAGCTTCCAGATCGTAGTGCCAGTCGCGATAGGGAACCGTCCTATACGCCACGCCGCGCGATTTCGCCAGCACCTGAAATCCGATGAACGCGGCCTCCGTAGTCAGCACCTCGTCGTCATCGCATAAAAATGTGCGGATGATGTTCGACATGATGCCGTCCGATCCGCTGCCGACGATGACGTTGCCGACTTTGAGATCGAACTCCTGAGCCAGCCGCTCGCGCAGATCCAGGCCGCCGTTGGGATAGATATTGATACCGCTGAGATGCTTTCGAATCGCCTCGATCGCGAGGGGGGACGGGCCTAGCGGATTCTCGTTAGAGGCCAGCTTCGCAACACGATTGAGTCCGTATGCTCGTTTGACCTCATCGATGCTACGCCCGGGCTCATAGGCTCGGAGCGTTTCGATATATGGAGGCACCAATGGCATCCGCTAACAGAATAGCACCACTTGTTGGTGGTTGCTATTGCAAACATCAGTGTCCGCTTAGACACTAGGATAAAAAGGCACGTGACCAGTGCCACCGCACTTGAGTTCTCTGTTTCGCGGCTCTCGATTCACATGGAGGCCATCTTTGTGTTTTTTTAGACAAAAGCAGCAATTCTCCCAGACGCGAAACCTTCGTGGGGTCTGATAAGAAGAATACATTCCGTGAAGCCAACGCTTGCGAAAACACTCAAGACACATACTATGACGTACTTGCCCCTTGGCCACACGGAAATCATACCCTAGAACGCGAGCTTCACTGAAAACTGCACCGACCTGGCCGGAAGCTGATTCGTGATCCCCACCGCAGGCGTCCCGAACCCAGCCACTGGAGCTGCGCCGTTTCCATATGCGCCGATATAGCCCACGAAATTGGCGTGGTTCAAAACGTTGAAAGCTTCGATGCGAAGGTCCAGGTGCAGGCGCTCGTTCCACAGCACGAAGGGACGCTCCAGGAATGGTGACACGTCGTAAATCGGGCGGCCGTGTCCCGTGTTACGGCCGACGACGACTCCGTTGATCACGGGACGATCCGCAGTCGCGCCGGCATCGCCGAAATTGTTCGCGCCGGTAGTGAAGTTGTAAGGCAACCCTGTGCCGAGCGTCATCAATCCACCGAAATTGATGTTCCACGGCAGCACGTAAATTCCGCTGAGGACGAAGCGCTGGCGCTGATCGAAAATCGCGTTGGCGTTTTCGACTTTACCGATGAAGTTCGGATCGTTGGGGCTCTGGCCGGGAATGTCCGGGTCGACATTATCGATCGCGTGCGACCAGACGTAGCTCGCAAGCCCTGAAAATCGCTTGTTGAAACGATGGCTCAGGTTCACTTCAAGCGCATCATAGAAGGCGTAGCCGTCATTCACGTCACTCAGGATCTGCGCATAGGGAGGCTGCGGATTGGTCGCTGCGGCCGGGTTGCACGTCGTTGCGTGCTGGGAATACCACCAGACCCAATACGGACGCGTGCAGTTTGCGGCTTGCGCCGTGCGAACCAAGCCGATCGCCGAGCGCGGAAACGCCGCTGGCGTATCGACGTCCAATGGACGATTGATGCGTAACGTATGCGAGCCAATGTAATCGACGCGCAGAACCCAGTCGGTAGCCAAGCGCCGCTCGACGCCGAAGGTCCACTGTTCGGAATACGGATTGAGCAGTTCCTTTTGATAGCCGGTCAAAATGGACGTCGGGAAAAACGTATCGAGATGTGCCGAATCGCCGGGACGAACGTAGAGATTCCGCAGCGGCGCGACAGCTCCCGCCGGAAACACCGGAAGCGGCACGGCAGCTACACTCGCCGGGAATCCGACTTGTCCGGCCGATGCAGTGTAGTTGAACACGCCAGTGGGACCCGTCAGCGCCCAATTCGCCGCGGAATTATCGACAATCTGCGAATAGTAGATTCCGAATCCACCGCGAATGACGGTCTTCCCGTCGCCGTGGAAGTTATACGCGAATCCGACGCGCGGTGCGAAGGCCAGGTGCGAATTGGCGAAGGTCTGCCGCTCGTAGCGCATGCCGAGATTCAACGTCAGGTTCGGGCGAATCCGGTAATCGTCCTGAACGAACAGCGCCCAAAGAACATCGTCGACGGTGTAGTTGGCGTTGCCGTAGCTCTGCGTATACGTGTTCACGTTGGCGATGTTGCCCAGATAACTCTGGCTGTCGCACAACGCCGCGCCCAGACTGCATGACTTGTAGGAAAACTGGCCCAGGTAAATCGGTCCGCCGAACTCTTTGCTGTTCCCGCCCGTGTGGGCAAGGATCATGTCGCCGCCGAACTTTACTTGATGACGTCCCCAGGACGCCGAAAGCGTATCGTTCAACTGATACTGGCGATTCATCAGCAGCGCCGATTGCGACGTTCCGCTGGTAAACGTGCCGACGCCCGCGATGGGTACCACGAACTGCGTCCCATTGATTACGGGATCGAATTGCGTGATCGGCGAGGCGAGCTGGAACTGCGCTCGAACGCTGTTCAACAAGGTCGGGCTGATGATCGCCGTCTCGCCCACCTCCTCTGAATACGTCCGGCGGCGAAACACGCGATCCACAGTGGGCAGACTGTTGCCACCCACCGCGCCATTGGGATTCGTGTCGTGAAACCCATCCAGATTGCCGCGGAAGAAAACATTGTTGCGGTCGTTGATCTGGTGGTCGAGGCGGACAAACCCCAGCCATCCGCGATAGTGGCCCACAAAACTTCCCGGCGCGACCGGCGCGATGATCGGTGAAGTCCGATTCTGGCGGCTGTATTCGCCCGCAACGAAAAAATGCGTCCGCTTCCCGATCGGCCCGCCCAGCGATACGGCGGACTGGCCCAGCGTGTCGCTGGTAATGTCATTTCCACTCGCGGCATTGGTGGTAGTGAATCCCGAAAGTGCGGCGGCGGTTTCTTGGGGGCGCCACAGTTCCATGACGTCACCGTGAAACTGGCCGCCGCCACTCTTGGTTACGATGTTCACCGCGCTACCGGTGCTGCCGCCAAACTCCGCCGAAAACGCGTTCTCGCTGACGGTCATTTCGCCCACTGCGGTCACCGGCAGATTACTGAAAATGGTCTGGCGTCCCCAGCTATCGTTGCCGGTGCTGCCGTCCACTTCGAACCATGCCTGACGCCGTCCGGCTCCATTGGTGGTGAATAGGTTCTCATTCATGAACACGTCGCCCTGGTTGATCGCCGGACGATTCGCCGCATTGAGCAGCGGCAGAAACGTGATCCTCCGGTTGAGCAGCGGCATTTCTTCCACGGTTCTGGCGTCCAGATGGTCGCCCAATTGTGGAGAATCGGCGCGCACTTCCCCCACCACGCCAGTCACCATGATTTGGGCCTGCGCTCCTGCGACGTTTAGCTGTAGCGTGAGGTTCGCATTCGTTCCACCAGATAGCGTGAGGTCGTTCAGCTCCGCTTCCGCGAATCCGGACTTGTTGGCGGTGATCTTATACGAACCGGCTGGCAGCCCCACGACCGCAAAGTTTCCGGTGCCGTCGGTTTCGCTGTTACGGGAAAGTCCCGTCGCCGTATTCCGAATTTGGACCTGCACACCAGGAACTGCGGCATGGCTCTGATCGGTGACATGACCGTTCACGATCGCCGTATCCGGTGTCTGCGCGCAGAGGACGCCGCCGAAGACCAACAGTGGAAAAAATCGATTCATGACCGCTGACGTGCCCCGTCCCGAGCATGGCTCTCGTACTCTCCTCCGAAGGGCCGGGGCAAGAAACATAGATTACAGCAGAGGGCGCGCTACTACCAGAGCTCGTAATTCAGTGGACTACACCGTTTCCAAAGTGAGCGCTTTGGGCTGGCGTCCATCGATATCGGCGATGCCCAACTCCTGGGCGATCTCCGCGGCCACTAGCACTTGTCCGCTGCGCGCCAGAATCCGCGGATCTTCGGCCAGCGCCGCGGCAACCCGTCCGATGAACTCCGGACTTTCGCTGTTGGAAATGTCGAGCCACCCCGCGTTCGCCGCCTGCATCACGGCTTCCGTCCGCACCAGACCCGGATACAACGAAACCACCGCGATCCCATGCGGCCGCAGCTCATGCGCCAGGTCGGCGGTCATCTTATCGTTGGCCGCTTTGGCGATTCCGTAGATCGCGTTGCCGATGTGTTTTTGCGCAGCCCAGAAGCCGATATTCACGATCAGTCCGCGGCGCTGGGGAATCATCCGCCGGGCTGCATGCGCCGACGCCACGAAAGCCGCGCGCAGACCGGCATCGATCATGCCGGTCCACCGATGCATCGGTTGTTCCCAGAACGGGCGCGTCCATGTGAATTGCCCGTTCTCCACCATCTGCTCATAACCGCCCCACGCATTGTTGACCAGTACGTCGAGCACGTCGCCCACGCGCTCGAACGCAGCAGCGGTGTCTTCGTCCCTAAGGTGATCGCAGCGAATTCGCGATACTGATTCAGGCAGCAGCGCATCACCGATGCTGCGCCCAGTGGCGAACACTCGGAATCCCGCGGCCGCGAGTCCGATCGCTGCACCACGCCCCACGCCTCGACTCGCACCAGTCACCAGCGCTGTCTTCATATGCCTCCGCATTAGTATAGTGGGACGTGGGACTAAGGCCGCAAGTCGTTCCCAGTGCGTCGCTGCCCGAGGTTCACTCGAGCATCGCGACGTCCCGCGCCACCTTCGTGCGGCGCATGCTGGCCTTCGCCGGACCAGCCTATCTGGTGAGCGTAGGCTACATGGACCCGGGAAATTGGGCCACCGATCTGGAAGGCGGATCGCGATTCGGATACCAGCTCCTATGGGTGCTGGTTCTTTCGAACCTGATGGCGATCCTTTTGCAGACGCTTTCCGCGCGGCTGGGAATCGTATCCGGCCGCGACCTGGCTCAGGCGTGCCGCGAATCCTATCCGCGCCCCGTGTGCAACGCGCTGTGGGCGCTGTGCGAAATCGCGATCGCTGCCTGCGATCTCGCCGAAGTGTTGGGCGCCGCCATCGCCTTGCGCCTGCTGTTCGGATTGCCCCTGCTGGTGGGAGTAGTGGCCACCGCGCTCGATACCATCCTGGTGCTGTGGCTTTCGCGCTACGGCATACGCCTGATCGAAGGATTGATCCTGGCCCTGATCGCTGTGATCACGGGATGCTTTCTGGTGGAGCTGTCCTTCGCACATCCGGTGGTTCACGAGATCGTGTCAGGACTCCTCCCGCGGCTGAATAATCAGAGTTTGTACGTCGCCATCGGGATCATCGGAGCCACCGTGATGCCGCACAATTTCTATCTGCACTCGGCGCTGGTGCAGACGCGGCGCATCGGCCGCACCAGTGAAGACCGCCGCGAAGCCGCGCGCTTCAACCTGATCGATTCCTGCATCGCGCTGAACGGCGCACTGATCGTCAATGCCTCGATCCTGGTGCTGGCGGCGGCAGTGTTCTTCAAAAAAGGCGTGGCAGTCACCGAAATCGAGCAGGCGCATGTGATGCTGGCGCCGCTGCTGGGCACCATGGCCGGGGGAATTCTGTTTGCGATCGCGCTTCTGGCCAGCGGCCAATCCTCGACGCTCACTGGAACATTCGCGGGACAGATCGTCATGGAAGGATTCCTCAACCTGCGCATGGTGCCGTGGCTGCGCCGGCTCAGCACACGTGTGCTGGCCATCACGCCGGCGGTCATCGCGATCGTGTTTTGGGGCGAGCAGAGTACGCTCAAGTTGATCATCCTGAGCCAGGTGGTCCTGAGTATGCAGCTTCCGTTCGCGGTGATTCCGCTGATCCGTTTCACCAGCGACCCGGCGCGCATGGGCGAGTTTGCCAATCGCGCCTGGGTGAAGGTGCTGGCATGGGGCTGCGCGGGATTGATTCTGGCGCTGAATTTCTGGCTGGCAGGCGTCGAGATCGGGCCGTGGATGATGCAGTCGGCCTGGCATATGCTGACCGTGGGTCCGCTGCTGGCCGCCGTAGTCGCGCTACTCGCCTGGATCAGCTTCTCCGGCACGCGCGCGCTTCCGGTGGAAGCCAAGCCTGCGGGAGAACAGATCGCAGCGAACCTGCCGGAGCCGGTGTACCGCCGGATTCTGGTGCCGCTCGATCACACCGCCCGCGATCGTGCGGCGATCGCGCATGCGGCGGCCATGGCCCGGCTGCATGGTGCAACGCTGCACTTACTGCACGTCGAAGAAGGCGCCACCAGCCAGCTTTATGGCGCGCTCGCTTCCACGGCGGAAGTTCACGCCGGCGAACAGTATTTTCACGGTATCGTCGAATCGCTCGCCAAGGACGGGATCAACGTGGAGCTGACCATCGCACATGGCCGAAGCCCCAAGGACGAGATCGTTCGCGTCGCGAAACAGATTCATCCGGACCTGGTCGTGATGGGCGCTCACGGCCATCGCGGCGTCAAAGATTTGATCTTCGGAAATACTATCAACGCGGTGCGGCATGAAGTATCCGCTCCTGTGTTGGTGGTCGGCGATCAATAATCGCTCCGATGAACACCCAATCAAAATCCTATCTGCGTTTATCCGTTTTCATCTGCGGCTAGTGCGAAACCTTGGGCGGCTTCAGCGGCGTCACTTCCTGCTTCGTCGGCAGTTGCGAAATATCCCATCCTCCGCCCAGCGCCTGAACCAACGCAACGCTGGACGTCATTCTCCGGATCTGCAGCGCCACGGCGGTCCGTTCATTCGTGAGTGCAACCGCTTGCGCCGTGATTACTTCCAGATACGTGGTGATCCCACCCTGGTAGCGATTCTGCGCCAGTTGCAGCGACCGCTCCGCGTAGCTGACCGCCGCGGCCTGCTGCCCGGACTCCTCTTCGAGATACCGCAGCGCGGCCAGATTGTCCTCCACATTCTGGAACGCGGTCAACACGCTCTCGCGATAATTGGCCACCGTTAGGTCATACACTGCCTGGGCTTCCTCGGTGAGCCCGCGCCGCCGTCCGCTGTCCCAGATGAGCTGCGAAATGGTCGGCCCGAGAGACCAGAAGCGGCTGGGCCACGTGAACAGATCGAGCAAGCTGGAGCTTTCGATTCCGCCGCTCGCGCCCAGACTGAGAGTCGGATAATACGCCGAAATCGCCACGCCGATTTGCGCATTTGCCGCCGCCACGCGACGCTCATTCCCGGCAATATCCGGACGCCGCTCCAGCAGTTGCGAAGGAATCAATCCCGGAATCGGTGGAGGCGACGCCTTGAGCGGAGTAAACGGAATCGACAATTCGGACGGCGCCTTTCCCAGCAGATTCGCGATGGCATGCTCGAACTGCTGCCGCGCGACCACCGTATCCGTGGATTGCGCGCGTGTCTGTTCGAGCTGGGTCTGCGCTTGCGCCACGTCCACCTGCGAGGCGACCCCCTGGTTGTATCGATTCATGGTCAACTGGAGCGCCTGTTGATAAGCGGTCACGTTGTCGTCCAGAAGCTGCTTCTCAGCGTCCAGCCCATGCAGTTGGAAATAGTCCAGCGCCAGTTCGGTCTGCAAGAGAAGGCGGAGATTCGCCAGGTCGGCCGCGCTCGCCTGCGCACTGGCGGTGTTGGCCTCGATCGCGCGGCGCACCGCGCCAAAAACATCCGGCGCCCAGGATGCGCTCGCCGGGATATTGATATCGGCGAGCGCCGTGGTGGGTAATCCACGCGTCGCGCCGCGATTCGAGGAAATCATCGAGCCGGTGAGCGAGGGAGCCGTCGAGACGGTGGGATACAATGCCGAACGCGACACGCGAATCGCCGCGCGAGCCCCGCGGTACTGCGCTTCGGCTGCAGCCAGGTTCTGGTTCGATACGTCGATCTGCTCTTCCAGCGCGTTCAATGCGGGATCGCTGAAAATCTCCCACCATTTCCCGCCATGCATCTCGTCCTTGGGCTCGCCCTGTTTCCATCCCGGCGCTTCCTTGAACTCGGGCGGCATCTGCTCCTTGAACTTCGGAGCCACCGGCGTCGACGGTTTTACATAGTTCGGCCCCACTACGCACGCAGGAGTCAGAAGCGCCAAAACCAGCGGCGCAAGCTTGAGGGGGGCGGACCCCCTGGTCCGCGCGCGATCCCCTGATCGCGCATTTCTATGATGCGAACAGGCAGATCGAGGGATCGGCCGCCGACCAGGAGGCCCGCCCCCCATGGCTGCGAAAAGTGTCTTCTCCCCGCTCATGCCGACGATCCTTCCCGTGAAATTTCTTCCTTCTCGAACCACGGCTGGATGTACTCCGGACAATTCACCAGCTTGATATCCTCCCGTATTTGCGCCGCCAGAAATTGCAGGCTGGGCCGATCCACCAGCGTCACTTCGCTCATATCGATGATGATCTGTTTCTGCATCCTCCGCGCCCTCTCGATCGCGCGTCGCAGCTCGCCCAAGCAGCCGCCGCTGCACTTCCCGGCGAGCGTCAGCGTCACTGGACCGGATGGATCGATGTGTGCGAATTTCACCATCTTAAATCGCTTCCGCCCGGTGTTTTCCGCCGCTCACGCGTTTCGCCATGCGGTCGAACGCCAGATAAATCACCGGGGTCGTGTACAACGTCAAGAGCTGGCTGA
The DNA here is from genome assembly GCA_035568415.1 of Bryobacteraceae bacterium. GTDB lineage: Bacteria > Acidobacteriota > Terriglobia > Bryobacterales > Bryobacteraceae > Palsa-187. Next base: position 70,432 of record DATMOC010000028.1, read on the forward strand.
AAATCAATCCGCCGATGATCGCGATACCCAGCGGACGCCGCAATTCCGATCCCACGCCGGTTCCCAACGCCAGCGGGATGCCGCCGCCCATGGCGGCGAGCGTGGTCATCAGAATCGGACGGAATCGAAGCAGGCACGCCTGATAGATCGCCTCCGGCGCAGGCTTGCCCTCCTTGCGCTCGGCTTCGAGGGCGAAGTCGATCATCATGATCGCGTTCTTTTCCACAATGCCGATCAGCAGCACGATCCCGATCAGCGCGATCACGCTGAAATCCGTCTTGCAGATCATCAACGCCAGCAGCGCGCCCACGCCCGCTGACGGCAGCGTCGAAAGAATCGTGATCGGATGGATGTAGCTTTCATACAGCACGCCCAGGACGATATACACCGTCACCAGTGCGGCCAAAATTAGAATCGGCTCGTTGCTGAGCGAAGCCAGAAACGCCGCCGCGGTCCCCTGGAACGTGGCCTGAAGGCTGGCCGGCATGGCGAGATCTTTCTTCACCTGATCGATCGCGGTGACCGCGTCGCCCAGCGATGCGCCCGGCGCAAGATTGAACGACGCCGTCACCACCGGGAACTGCCCCTGATGATTCACCACCAGCGGCGCCGTGCCTGGATGAATTTCGGTGAACGCGCTCAGCGGGACTTCTCCACCCTGCTGCGAACGAATGTAGATATTCTTCAGCTCGTCCGGATTTTGCTGTAGATCCGGCTTCAATTCCAGCACCACGCGATACTGATTCAACTGCGTGAACATGATCGAAATCTGCCGCTGGCCATAAGCGTCGTACAGCGTATCGTCGATCAATTGCGGGGTGATCCCGAAGCGTGACGCGGTATTGCGGTCGATCACCAGTTGCGATTGCAGGCCCCCGTTTAACTGGTCGCTGGCGACGTCGCGCAGCACCGGGATGGCTTGCAGCTTGTCCAGAAACTGCGGCACCCAAAAGGCGAGTTCCTTCGGATCGGCGTCTTCCAGACTGTACTGAAACTGCGTGCGGCTCACACGATCTTCCACCGTCAAGTCCTGCACCGGCTGCATGAACAGCGTGACTCCTTCGACGAGTGCCAGTTCCGGTTGCAGCCGCCGGATCACGTCGCTCGCGCTGATTTTGCGTTCTTCCAGTGCCTTCAGGTTGATCTGAATGCGTCCGCTGTTGAGCGTCGTGTTGGTGCCGTCGATCCCGATGAAGCTCGAAAGACTCTCCACCGCCGGGTCCTGCAGAATCACCTTCGCCAGCGCCTGTTGCCGCAGCGCCATGGACGGGAACGAAACCGTCTGCGGCGCTTCCGAAACCCCCAGGATCACACCTGTGTCCTGCACCGGGAAAAATCCCTTGGGAATGATCCAAAACAAGTATAGGGTCGCCGCCAGCGTCCCAGCCGCCACCAGCAGCGTCATGGGCTGATGCCGTAGCACCACGGTCAGTGTTCTTCCATAGAACGCAATCACGTTTTGGAAGGCGCGCTCGGAAATCTGGTACAAGCGGCCTTGCTCCTGCGGCGGTTTGTGACGCAGCAGGCGCGCGCACATCATCGGCGTCAGCGTCAGCGAAACCATGGCCGAAATCAGAATGGTCACGGCCAGCGTAATCGCGAATTCGCGGAACAGTCGTCCCACGATGTCGCCCATGAACAGCAGCGGAATCAGTACCGCGATCAGCGAAACCGTCAAAGACAGAATGGTGAACCCGATCTGCTCGGATCCCTTCAACGCCGCCGCCATGGGCGCTTCGCCTTCTTCGATGTAGCGCGCGATATTCTCGATCATCACGATCGCGTCGTCCACTACGAATCCAGTCGAGATGGTTAGAGCCATCAGCGTCAGATTGTTCAGGCTGTAGCCCAGCAGGTACATCACGCCGAACGTTCCCACCAGCGACAGCGGCACCGCGACGCTGGGAATGATGGTCGCGGCCAGCGTTCTGAGGAACAGGAAGATCACCATGACCACCAAGCCGATGGTCAGGAGCAGCTCGAATTGTACGTCTTCCACCGATGCGCGGATAGTGATGGTCCGGTCGGTCAGGATGTGGACCTGGACCGCGCTGGGAAGCGAGGCTTGCAGCGTCGGCAGCAGCTTCTTGACGCGATCCACCACTTCAATAATGTTCGCGCCCGGCTGGCGCTGGATATTGACAATCACCGCCGGCGCATCGTTCATCCACGCGGCAAGTCTCACGTTTTCGGTGTCATCGATTACCGTCGCGACGTCGGAAAGCGTCACCGGCGCTCCGTTTCGATAGGCGATCACCAGAGGCTTGTAGTCGTCGCTGGTCAGGAGCTGGTCGTTCGCGCCGATCGTGTAAGAATTCCTCAACCCGTCGAAGTTTCCCTTCGCCTGGTTGACGTTCGCCTGCGCGATCGCATTGCGCAGATCCTCCAGATTCAGGTGATACGACGACAGCAGCATCGGATTGGCCTGAATCCGCACCGCCGGCTTCTGCCCACCGCTGATGCTCACCAGCCCCACGCCCGGCAACTGCGAAATCTTCTGCGCGAAGCGCGTGTCCGCGAAATCTTCTACCTTCGACAGCGCCATCGTGTCCGAAGTCAGCGCCAGAGTGATGATGGGCGCGTCCGCCGGATTGGTCTTGTTGTAAATCGGAGGATTCGGAAGATCGCGCGGCAGGAACGTGCCCGCGGCGTTGATCGCGGCCTGAACTTGCTGCTCGGCGACGTCGATATTCAATTCGAGCGCGAACTGTAGCGTGATTACTGACGAGCCGGAAGAACTGGCCGATGTCATCTGATTCAATCCGGGGACCTGCCCGAACTGCTTTTCGAGCGGCGCGGTGACTGACGACGCCATAACATCCGGGCTCGCGCCCGGGTAGGCCGTGATGACCTCAATAGTCGGATAGTCGACTTGCGGCAGCGCCGAAACCGGCAATTGACGGTATGCCACCGCGCCCACCAGCAGCATCCCCGCCATCAAAAGCGAAGTCGCCACCGGCCGAAGGATAAATGGCCGAGACGGACTCACTAGCTTGTTTTCGCCCCCGCGCCCGCCATTCGAACGTTGACTTTAGTCCCTTGCTGCAGCTTGTCGATCCCGTCGATCACCACTTTCTCGCCCGGCCCGACCCCGCTGATGATCTCCGCTTCGTCGGCTTCGGTCACGCCTACTGAGATATTCCGGACCTCCGCCGAATTGTCTTCCTTGACCACATACACGAACGTCGATTGCGGGCTCCGCTGGATCGCCGCGGTGGGAACGATGGTCGCGCCGTGCTTGGTTTCCAGCAGCAGCCGCGCGTTTACGAACTGATTCGGGAACAAAGCCAGATCTTTGTTTTCGAAAACCGCCTTGAACTTCACTGTCCCGGTGGTCTGGTCGATCTGATTGTCGATGGTGAGCAGCGTCCCCGTCGCGAGCTTGGTCTTGTTGTCGTGATCGTATGCCACCACCTGGAAGGTCTGCCCGGCCGCCATTTTCTTGTTCACCTGTGGAAGGCTATCCTCGGCAATATTGAAAACCACCGCGATCGGCTGCAACTGCGTGATCACCGCCAGCGGGTTTTGATCCGTCGCGTGCACCATGTTGCCCTGGTCCACGAGGCGCAGCCCGATGCGTCCCGTCAGTGGGGACGTAACATGCGCATACACCAGTTGCAACTTTGCATTGTCGATGGCCGCCTGATCGGTCTTGATGGTTGCCTCAATCTGATTCACCGATGCGACCTGCGTATCCAACTGCTGTTTCGGAATCGCGTCTTGCGAGAACAGAACTGTGTAGCGCTGCAGGTCGGTCTTGGCGTTGGCCAGCAACGCCTCGTCACGCGCCTTGGCCCCTTCGGCCTGTTCTAACTGCACCTGGTACGGGCGCGGATCGATCTCCAGCAGCGGATCGCCTTCTTTCACCAACTGTCCTTCGGTGTAATAAATCTTGATGATGTTGCCGTCCACCCGCGGCCGGATCGTGACCGTATTGAGCGCCGTCACGGACCCGAGCCCGTTCAGGTACACCGGCATCTCGCCGCGCCTAGCCATCGCAGCCACCACCGGAACCGCACGCCCCGCTTCTCCGCCTCGTCCGCCGCCCTTCTTTCCCTTGTCCTGCTGTTGCGTCGCGGATTGCGTCACGCGTGGATACAAGTACACCGCTCCGCCGGCCAGCGCGAGCAGAACAATCCAGGGCCACACCCGGCGCTTTTTAGTCGTCCGCAATTCGGCCTTCTCCGCCGCCCGCGGCGGCTCTACCATATTCGGAGTCATTGGAGTCCAGCATCAATGATGACTGCATGGAAGTGAACCACGGCAGTGCTGAAGGACACAGCGCCTTCTATGCCATTTGGCATATGCCGGCCGAGCCATGAGCGCAGCGATTGGTTCCGCGAGCGCCAGCGACCGGGCTGCCCCCGTACCAACATCCTCCTGGTACTGGATCTCGAAGTACTCCAGTCCGGCTTCCCCATCCCCGCATGAGCCACCTTAATAAAGAGGAATGATTCCCGCACTCCTGTTCCTCGCTGCATCTACTCCGCTCCCTAAACCCGTCACCAAGCCGCTTGCCGTTCTCACTCCCTGCGGTTTGGTGACGGCTGCCGAAGTTCGCCAGATCTTCAAGCGTCCTTTCGTCAAAGGGACCGAAGATGCATCCGCCTGCGAATTCTCCGTCCTGGAACAGCAGGTGGTGGCGATCAAGATGCAACACTCCACTTCAAAGATCGATGTGGATGCGGAAATGATCACGCTCCGCAAAGCGTTCCCAGACGCCCGGATGCGTGACGCGACCGATCTCGGCAATCGCGCCTTTTTTCTGGACCTGCCAGGAATCGGGACACAGCTCTTCATCATCCGCGGCGATCACGATTTTCTGATGGTCTCGGTGATGGGCCTGGGCGAAGCCAAACGTGTGGCGCCGGGTGCGAAACTGGTCGCCAGGAAAGCCCTGGAGCGTCTGCCAACCCTCCAGTAATCGGATTACCGTTCGACGAAGCGATAGCTTCCGTGCGAGTCGTAGTCGATGCCGTGCTTTTTCTTCAGCTCCTGAATATATCTGAGCGTCCTCTGAGTGTGCGGACTGGCCACGCCATCGCCCAGCGGTTCGCATGTGTGTAGCAGGATTTCCTCCAGACAACTATTCACGCTCATGCGTTTGTGCTTCGCCAAGTCTTGAAGCAGTGCCGCGAGCCGCTTCTCAAGGCGAACCGGCACATCCACGCGCTCGATTTCCAGCGGCGGTCCAATGTTGAACAGATTGTGCCCGAAGCTTAGGTTGTACCCATGCAAATCCCGCACCCCGTAGTCGCGGATTCCATAAAGCCGGTCGTCGATCGGCTCCACGACCTGGATGCCATTGGCGCGATGGAATTCGTACAGCGCATCGGCGTCATCCACCATGAAACATACGCGGCTGCCTTCAGGATGGGGAGCACCCTGTGCCAGGAACAGTTGCACGTGTCCCAGAATCACGCCCGCAAACGTAGGTGGATCGCCCCAGGTGAAGCCGACCCTGAAGCCGAGCTTGTTGGCGTAGAAATCGATGGCAGCAAGGATATCGGGGACCGGCAAAGTCGGATTGATCTGATCGCAGTCGACGTTGGGGTTGGTGGGACTAGTCATGGTTCCTCCTCACATTAGACTAGATCTACTTCAAAATCACCAACATCGCATTTCCGTCGACACCTCAAATTCCCACCTCGCCATTACCATGCTTATAGAGACGGTTGGCGCTCTTATCAGCTTCCAGCCCACCGAGCGGCGGACGGACCCGGGAAACCGCGCCGCAACGTAAAGCATTCGATGATAGGCGAAGATCGGCGATCGATAACGCCGATTCCCTGCCGTCTGGGGTTAAAAGGCGGCGGTGGCCACCATTTTTTTGTTAGGAGTTCAAAGAGGACCCAAAACGCCAGGCTGGTTCGGTACTTTGGCCGATTGCGACGCGACCGCTCTCCATTTTCCGTTCTGTTTCACGAACACATCACTGGTTGTCGCGCTTTAGTGGTCATGCGCGCGGCCGCCGCGAAGGGTGAGTTCCACCGCCTGGTTTCCTTCATGGCACGCGTACTCGTACATGACGTAGCTGTCGTCGCGCGTCAGAGGCATCGACACCGTCCATGGCCGCGCATAAACTTCTGGATCGTCCACCGTCACCTCATACAGGATCGTATCTGGAGATGTCCTTGTGAGGCGCTCGACCACGTGGAGCCTCTGGCTTTGCATGATCCCGCGGATGCGTCCGGCGGTTAACCCGGTCGCGATCCAGCCTTTGCCGTTGAAATTCGTGGTATCGACCACCAGCGTGTCGCCTTCCCAGTGGCCGCGCGAATCGCCGGTCCACTGGCGAACGTTCTGCGGAAGATGCGGCGACCGGTCGAGCGGAATTATGTGAGCCTCGTGGACCAGTTCGGAAAACAGCATGAAGTAGCCGGGCGTCTGCACAATCTGGTGGGCGTTGCTGTGACCGGCGGGGAACATCACGCCGGGCATGCCGCGCGTGATGCAGCGCTCCCAGGAACCCATCCGTTCATAGGAATCCGAGGAGTGCGCAAAATTGTCATCCCGTTTCGCCTCGGCCGCGGCGGTGAGAGGAATCCTGCCGTCTGGCGGATCCACCACTAACGAGGTTTGCCGGCTCGACAGGACTTTTGTCCCCGGTTCGAGCCACGTTTCCGTGACCTCGCCTTCCTTGGGTGGACGGCTCCGTTCCTCGGCAATCCGCTTTTCATACGCGGCCGCTTCCAGTTCCGTGAGCGTCGTTTTCCCCGCGAACTCCGTAGTCCGTTCGAGAGGCGTGATGGTGCCGTTGGTCCACATGCCCTGCAAGTCCGGTTGCCCGTCCGGAGTGCGCGGCGGAGTCCAGGTCCTGGTTTTCTGAGCGAACGCGGGGATCGCAAAAGCCAACAGCAAGGCGGCCATAGAGCGGAGAGCGCATCGGATCATCTGGTCTAATATAGAAAATCCTTGGCGTCCTTTGCGTCTTTGCGTGAATCCGAAAATAATCCGGGACCCAGCTCACGACTCCAAATGCAAAATCCCACGCTGGATCGCGATCGTCACGGCATGCGTCCGGTCCGACGCTCCCAGCTTTTCAAGAATATTCTGGATGTGCATTTTGATGGTCCCACTGGCCGTCCCCAACTGGTCTGCAATCTCTTTGTTCGCCAGACCCCGCGCCACGAACCCGAGCACTTCCACTTCGCGCGGCGTGAGCGCCACTTGCGGGAAATACTCGCTCAGCCGCTGGGCCACCTCATGCGGCATCAGACGCTTGCCCGAATGCACGGTCCGGATCGCCTTCAGCACATCGGTATGAACCATCTCCTTCAGCATGTACCCGCGCACTCCGGCTTCGAGCGCGCGATAAATGTCCTGATCGCCGTCGTAGCTGGTCAGCGCGATAATGCGGGCTTCCGGAAATTCCTTGCGGATCGCCAGCGTAGCCTGCACCCCGTCCATGCCGGGCATGCGCAGATCCATCAATGTGACATCGGGATGCTGCTCGCGGAATAAATCGACGGCCTCGCGCCCGTTGCCCGCTTCTCCGACCAGTTGCATGTCGGCTTCGTTGGCCAGAATGGACGCGATCCCCTTGCGGACCAGCGGATGATCGTCCACGCACAAAATTCGGATGGTGTTCTCTGTCATTCGTGATTCCCGTTATGCCCGTTCGGAAGCACTACCGAAATGGTCGTGCCGCGTCCCGGCGCACTGGCCAGCTCGAGTTCAGCTCCAATGTGACTGGCGCGTTCTTTCATCCCGATCAACCCGTAGTGCCCGCTCTGGCCGTTGCCGCTTTCCGAAAAACCGGATCCATCGTCCTTCACTTCAAGGTGCAACGCTTTGGCCGAATAATCCAGCGCGACCTCCACAGTCCGCGCTCCGGAATGCTTCACCGAATTCGTCACGGCCTCCTGGGCAATCCGCACCAGATTGTACTCGACGTCGGGCGCGAGACCGCTGGTCTTGTTCTCGAGCTTCAATTTCAACTTGACGTCCTTGGTTTCGGTGATCTGACGAGCGGCTTGCTCGATCGCCGCCGCAAGGCCCGAATTGCCGCTGCGCAGCCCGGCGACCGACCGCCGCGTCTCGCGCAAGCATGTACCCGCGTCCTGAATGATGTCTTCAAGCGTGGTGCGCTCCTGGGGCGATTTGATGCGTCCCGCCAGCGCCTGCATTTCCATGGTGATGCCCGAGAGCCCTTGGATCAGGGTGTCATGCAGCTCCCGCGCAATGCGGTTCCGTTCGGTCAGGATCAGCGCGAACTGCTCGCGCAGCCGGCGAATGCGCAGTTTGTGGACGGCCCAGATGACTGCGCCAATCAGCACGGCAAGCAAGGGCCAGAACCACACCCGCTGATAGTAGTGCGGGGCGAGAACAAAATCCACGGCGCTGCCTGCCTCGTTGCACACGCCGTCGATATTGCACGCGCTCACGCGGAACCGATATTTCCCGGGCGGCAGATTAGTGAAATACGCCTCGCGCCGCGTGCCCGCGTCGATCCACTTTTTATCGAAATCTTCCAGGATGTACTTAAACGTGATCCGGCCCGGCAGCACCAGGCTCAGCCCCGTGTAGGTGAACTCGATGTTCTTGCGTCCCGGCGCAAGTGCCGCGATCCCGGCTGGATTTTCGCGTGCGCCATTCACGGTCACGTCCTCGACCACCACCGGCGGAGGCGGAAGATTCCGCTGCCAGTGCGGATCCAGCACCAGCAGGCCGCGCATGGTGGAAAACCACACCCGCCCGTCTTTCATCAGGGAGACGGCTGGCTGCACCCCCGGCTTGCATTCGATCACGCGCAGAGCGTCGGTCGGGCTGTAGGGGGAACTGGTAATTTTCTTGATTTCGCCTGCCGCGAATTTTCGCAGCTCCGCTCGTGAGACGGAATAGATTCCCTTGCTGCAAGCCATCCACAACCGCCCGGCATTGTCGCTGGTGATGCCGTAGATTTCGCTGTCGAACAGGCCGTCGCGCATGAAGAACGACGAGATTTTACCGTGCTCCACCAGCCGCAATCCATTGCCGATTGTTCCCATCCACAGCCCGCCCTCGGGATCGCGATAAAACGCCGAAACCCCGCGGATGGGTGCGCCGTTCTGCAACAGCGGTTCACCGGAAGCCATGAAGACTCCGTTTGCCGTCGATAAATAGAGGTGACCGGCGGAGTCCTCGCCTTGCGCGACCACTGGCTCACCGTTCTTCATCGACCCGATCCAGATCTTCCCCGATTGGTCGCGCAACAGGCTGCGCACATCGGTCGAGGACGTGGCCGCCTCGACATGGCCGGCGCGGACGCGGTTGAGGCCGCGGTTGGTCCCCACCAGAAGGCTTCCATCCGCATCCTCGGCCAGCGCATTAACCAGGTTCGACGCCAGCCCGTCTTTCGTAGTCAAAGTGATGAAGCGCCGCCCGTCGAAGCGCGTCAACCCCGCACCCAGGGTTCCGATCCAGATAGTCCCGCTACGATCCTGAAGCACGGGACCAGTGTCGTTCGTAGGCAGACCCTCACTTACGGTATACGGAATCCCGCGGCCATCCAGAAACTGATTCAGCCCGTGTTTCGTTCCCACCCACAGGCTGCCTTCGCGATCTTCATACACCGAATAAACCGTGCTCTGGGAAAGCCCGTCCTGAGGACGGAAGCTCTCCACTTCACCGTTGCGGATGCGGCTGAATCCGTTGCGCGTGCCGATAAAAAGACTTCCGTCGCGGCTTTCGAACAGATCCAGAATCCAATTGTCCACCAACCCGTCTTTGGTGGTGTACAGCTTTTCCTGGCCGTCCTTGAGCCGAACCAGCCCGGCGTTGGTGCCGATCCAGATGGTCCCGTCGCTCGACCCCGAAATCGCGCGCACGCCCGCATTGGGTGAAAGTGACGTCAGCATCCGCGAAACAAATCGCGATCCGTTGAAGGTGCTGACGCGCGGGCCATCGCCGCCGGCCCATAGAGTCCCATCGTTCGCCAGGAATGCGTTGCGCACAAAATTGCTGGCCAATCCGTCATCGGTGCGATACGCCTGGATCTTCGCGCCATTGAATCGCGCGATCCCATTGGCTGTCGCGACCCAGATATCTCCGTTCCGTCCAACGATGACGGCCGAGATCGAATCCGACGGCAGCCCGTCTTTCTGCGTGTAGTGCGCGAACGATCCGTTCTCCAGACGATAGACTCCGGATTCATTGGTCCCGATCCACAGCGTGCCGTTCTGATCCTCAGCCAGATCGCGAATCCAGATGTTGGTGGGAGCCGACGGGTACACGGTTTCAACCGGCGTGAACCGGACGCCGTCGAACCGCACCAGCCCGGCCTGAGTTCCCAGCCACAGGTATCCGTCGCGGGTCTGGATCACCGAGTAAATCGACGATTCCGCCAGCCCCTGCTGGGTTTGCCAGATGCGATGCACGTATTGCGTCAGCCTCCGGTTCGGGTCCAGCCCGAAAGCGGAGCCTGCCAGCAACAGCACAATGGCAAGTCTGGATCGCATCGCTATAACACCATTCTATGAGAATGACGAAACCGAATCGTGAAATGTTAGCGTCAGCGCGCCGAGTCCGGTGCCTGCCCCACATATGACTGGCTCACGACCCACTTTTCGCCGTCCTGCCGAAACTCGATCGTTCGAATCGAACGGATGGAATGATCCGGCCAGGAAATGGGCGTCAAAGTCAGAGATTTGGCTTCAAAGACCGCCGCTTCCGGCGTCTGGGCGTCGGCGGCCTGCACATTCAAGACCTTTCCGCTGGCGTCAACGAGCGCGGTGACGCGCGTCGTCGCACTAGCGGCGTCAGGGAGACCTTCGATCTGCTTCAGCCGCGAATCGAGCTGCCCCTCGCCTCCCAGAACGCTTGCCAGATCCTTCCGAGTCTCGGCCGGGTCCAATGCGGCGAAGTCAGTCCGAGACCGCGCGTCGGCGAAAAACTTCACTGCTTCATCGACGCGTCCTGAGTGCGCCAGAATCAACGACAAATGCATCGCGACCTCCGCCCGCTGCGTTATGGCCCATGCTGACCATATATACGGCTCGGCTTCCTTTACCTTGCCGTCGCGGTACAACACCCAGCCCGCGGTATCGAGCCAGGTCGAAATCCGCCGTAGCTGCGTGGCGCACTTGTCGTCCTTTGAAATTGTTTCCGGCTCGCAGACCCGCCGAGCCTCCGGTTCGAGCGTCCCAAAAATAAGTTGTCTCGCCTGATCCAGCTTGTATCCGGCGTTAGCCATTTCGTACGCAATGTTATTCTCGATCCCCGCGTCGTGCGTCAGCGCCAGCGCATGCTCGAACGCGTTACCGCCGTCCTCCACATGGCCGGCATGAATGCGCGCCCGTCCCAGACGATACCACCGTGTCGGATCTTCGGGACTCACCTCTGTCGCGATGGCTTCTTCCGCCGCGGCCTCTTCCCAGCGGCCTTTGGTCGCCAGTACCATTCCAAGATTGTCATGTGCGAATCGGTCGCGTGGATTGATCTCGATCTGCTTGCGATACATCTCGATCGCTTCGTCATCGCGCTTGAGCGATCGATAGACCAGCCCCAGGTTGTTGTACGAATACGGATCCTTGGGATTGATTTCGATTTGGCGTTTATACGCCGTCTCGGCTTTGTCATATTCCCGGAGCGTGGCATACGCGCGCCCCAATTCATTCCATGCCGTGCGGCTCTGCGGATCGAGCCGGGTGACTTCGAGGTAGGCGTTCTTCGCCGCCTCATAGTCCCGGCGTTGAAGCGCGGCAGATCCGTTGCGCATGGCCGTTGTGAGGGCGGAACTCCCTGCTGTCGCCGGCGACGCAGGTCGTCGTTCGAGCGTGAAGCCGTGCTCCTCTCGAATGGCGCGCTCGAATTCCAGCAGCTTTTCCCAATCTTCCGGTGTGACAGGCGTGCCATTGAAAACCAGCGTCCGCGTGAGAAGCTGATGTCCGTTCTGGTAGGTGAACTCCGAATCGTAAGATGCCGCTGCAATCTTTCGGTGCACCGGCATTCCATTCCCCAGAATGAAGGCGGAATTCACTGCCACATCCATGTTGAACTTGATCGAAAACGCATCGATCGGAAACGGCTTAACTGGCTTCTTGGCGCTCTTGGATGACTGTGGCAGCACCGCGCTCATGCCTAAATCCACGCGCATGGATGTCTTCGACGTGGGAAAGAACGTCGGATCGCTCACCTCGAACTGAAGCCAGAATGGCTTGCCGAGATCCGCCGGGTCGCCATGAGTAATCTGCCGGATACTCGAGCCCTGAAGCTCGGCGGACAGCAGCGAGCCCAGCGTTTTTTCCTTATCCTCAGCGGTGACGTCGAAAAACATACGACGAAACACGAGTTCCATCAGCCCCTCGGATTCCATCCTCACAGAACCTTCAAACACCCCCGCCGCGCTCACGGCACCCTTCACCGCCATCTCGATCCGCGCCGGCACCGGCGACGGGTTCGGGATTTCGATCACCGATGAAATCTCATTACCCACCACCAGTACGGTCTTTCCACGGACACCGGGAGCCAGCACTTGCGGCGGCACCAAGCCCATCGAACTGTCAAGAAAGATAAGCCCGGAGCCTGTCTCCACCGCCGTGAATTCATGCGAGAAGTTTTCCGGAGTGGGGACCTGTTGCAATTGCACCCCGGCGAATGGCGTCGTTAATACCGGATGGGCCTTGAATCCCGCCGCGGTAAGTAGCGCTGAAAGCAAAGCCGTCTGATCCTTGCAATCGCCGTAGGAATTGCGCAGCACGTCCGCCGCGGTGTGCGGTTGGAGCCTTCCAATTCCGAACTCGACTGCGACATAACGCACCTTGGTTGCCACATAGGTATACAACGCGGCGATTCGATCGCGCTCCGAGGTCTTTCCCGCCGTAAGTCTCGCGGCAAGCGCCGTGATCTCCGGCGTCGGTTCGATCGCCCGCTGATTGAGCGACCGAACCCAGGCACCGAACGCATCCCAACTTGGAATCGAGCTGACCGAGAACAGAGGCTGGTCGGTTTCGTCTTCGCCAGACTTGGACGTTTCCCAGCGCTCGATCCGGCGTCCCTCAACCGTCTCCGTCTTGCCTGGAAAACGCGAATTTTCGTACAGCGAGACCTTCCGGTCCGCCGGCATATCCAGCACCACCGTCTCAGCGGTTCCACTTGTCAGTCGATGGGACAACCAAAAATCACCGGGTTTCAGCCACCGATGAACGTGTATCACCGCGTCATATTCGACAGCATCCCCAGTTTCCACACTTGGAGGAAGAAAGATCTTGAGCCGGGAATCGGTGAAGTAAGGAGTTAGCGGATCGTTCGATCCATCCGCGTCGAAGGCGCTCGATGGATCTCCGCTGACCACAGTACCGTCTTTCTTCAATGTCGTGATCGATTTGATTTCGACATCCTGAAGCGAAGGGACATAAGGAATCTGTATTCTGCTGATCTCTTTGCGACCCTGTGCTGTCAGCGAGCGCCACCGCTGGTGATATCGAATCTCACCAGTGTTGTCGCCGTTTACCCGATACGACGTCTCCCCCTTTTCGACCTCGGTATCACGCGTCGCTGCGGCGAGATAACCATGGTCCAGCCCGAGCAGAACAATCGGAGCCCATGCGATCGTTTTTTGAAAGATCACTCGCGTCATTTGGACTAAATGTCCCTAGATTACCAATTCTCCCGTGTCAAAAGGCGTCAGTCTGTGACGATTCTTGTCCAGTGGTCACGGTGGCTCCCCTCCCAAACTCCGCTCCCCTTGCCGCGACGATTCCCGAGGCGCTACCTTGGTAGTTACCCCATGTTGAAAGCCAGAGTTCAAGCTCCCGACGACCTCAATCCTCAGGAAACCTCCGAGTGGATCGAGGCCCTCGACGAAATGGTCGACGAAGCTGGGCCCGACCGGGCCAGCTATCTTCTGGAACGGCTGATGGAACGCGCCTCGAACCTGGGCGTCCAACCGCCGCTCCGCTGGAATACGCCCTACATAAATACGATTCCGCCCGAAGAGGAAGTCGCCTATCCCGGCGACCGGAAAATCGAGCGAGCCATAAAAAGCCTGGTCCGCTGGAACGCCACCGCGATGGTGGTTCGCGCCAATAAGTACGATCCGAACATCGGCGGCCACCTGGCCACTTACGCTTCGGCCGCGACGTTGTTCGAGGTGGGGTTCAATCACTTTTTTCACGGGTCGCATGGTGACCAACCGGGCGACTTCGTCTACTTTCAGGGCCACGCATCGCCAGGAGTTTACGGCCGCGCGTTTCTCGAAGGCCGGCTCTCCGAACAGCACCTGATCAACTTCCGCCACGAGTTGCGCGACACGCCTGGCTTGTCGTCCTATCCGCACCCGTGGTTGATGCCGGATTTCTGGCAGTTCCCCACCGTGTCAATGGGACTCGGCCCCATCTCCGCCATCTATCAGGCACGGTTCAACAAGTATCTGGAACATCGCGGCATCATTCCGTCGTCTCCACGCAAAGTGTGGGCATTCCTGGGAGATGGGGAAACCGATGAGCCCGAATCGCTGGGCGCTTTGACGCTGGCATCGCGCGAGAAGCTCGACAATTTGATTTTCGTGGTGAACTGCAATCTCCAGCGCCTGGACGGACCGGTGCGCGGCAACGGCAGCATCATTCAGGAACTGGAAGCGGCCTTCCGCGGCGCCGGCTGGAACGTGATCAAAGTGATCTGGGGATCGGGCTGGGACGACCTGCTCGCTCGCGATTCCTCGGGCCTGCTGCTCAAGCGCATGCATGAGGTCCCGGACGGCGAATATCAGACGTTCCGCGCCATGGATGGGGCATTTATCCGAAAAGAGTTTTTTGGGAAATATCCGGAATTGCTGAAACTCGTCGAGCATCTGTCCGACGACCAGATCTGGGGTCTCCGCCGCGGCGGCCACGATCCCATCAAGGTTTATAACGCCTACAAGCGCGCCGTGGAAACTACCGGCAAGCCGACGGTGATTCTCGCGAAAACCGTTAAGGGCTACGGTCTCGGCCAGATCGCCGAAGGACGCAATACAGCGCATCAGCAGAAGAAGATGGCGGGCGCGGACATGGTTCACTTACGCGACCGCTTCGAGCTGTCGATTTCCGATGAGGCCGTCGAACATATCGACTTCATTCGCCCGGCCGAAGATTCTCCAGAAGCGAAATATATCCAGCAGCGGATGCAGGCCATGGGCGGGCCGGTGCCGAAGCGTACGGTGAAACCCAGCGGGATCACCGCTCCCGCGCTCGAAACATTCCGTGACGCGCTGGAGGGCTCGCGCGGACGAGAAGCGTCCACCACTTCGGCGTTCGTCAGCATTCTGAAAACGTTGATGAAGAGTCCCGACGTCGGCAAGCTGATTGTTCCGATCGTCCCGGATGAGGCGCGCACCTTCGGAATGGAATCGCTATTCCGCGAATTTGGAATTTACGCCAGTCAGGGCCAGCGCTATAAACCGGTCGATTCGAACGTGCTGCTGTATTACAAGGAAGCGCAGAACGGCCAGATCCTGGAAGAAGGCATCACCGAGGCCGGCTCGATGGCGTCCTTCACCGCTGCGGGCGCGGCTTACGCGAATCTCGGCGTGCCCACCATTCCGTTCTTCACGTTCTATTCCATGTTCGGCTTCCAGCGCGTAGGGGACCTGTGCTGGGCCTTCGCCGATCTTCGCGGCAAAGGATTTTTGATGGGCGCAACCGCCGGCAGAACAACCCTGCTCGGCGAAGGCTTGCAGCATGACGATGGGCACAGCCCGGTGCTCGCCAGCGTGGTCCCGACCTGCGCGATTTACGATCCGGCGTACGCTTTCGAGCTCGCCGTCATCATTCAGGACGGCATCCGGCGCATGTATCAGGAGATGGAGGATCGCTTCTACTACATCACCATCTACAACGAAAACTACGCGCAACCGCCCATGCCGGAAGGTGACGGCATCCGCGAAGGAATCCTGAGCGGAATTTACAAATACAGCGCCGCACCTGAAGGAGCCATGGCGCAATTGTTCGGCAGCGGTTCTATCCTCAACGAAGCATTGAAGGCGCAGAAAATCCTGGCCGAGAAATATCAGATCCCGACAGATGTATGGTCGGTGACCAGCTACAGCGAACTGCGCCGTGAAGCGCTGGCGACGGAGCGCTGGAATCGTCTGCATCCAGGCGCCGAGCCTCGCAAGACTCACATCGCGAAAACGATGGAATCCGCGAACGGCCCGATCATCGCGTCATCGGACTATCTGAAGGCGGTTCCAGATCAGATCGCTCCGTGGCTGACAGGACGACTGACGTCGCTCGGCACAGACGGTTTCGGCCGTAGCGAAAATCGTGAACACTTGCGGAACTTCTTCGAGATTTCTGCCGAAGCGATTGTACAGGCGACGCTGTCAGCGCTCGCGCGAAATGGAGCGATCCCGGCGGAGAAGGCGGAATCCGCCATCGCGGAGTTAGGGTTCAATGCGGAGAAGCGAGATCCGGCGAGGGCGTAGGTAATTAACGCACCAGGACTCGATCCATGATGCAATCGAGAACTTCAGCGGTTGACTGATCTACGTCGTAGTACTGCGCCGCTGCGCCAAAGCGCGTCTGCATCCGCCAGTATTTGCCATCGGCGCTGTGGCCTCGTGCGTCGATCACTCCATTTGGGAGCATCACTTCGAAGTAATCGAGAGAGGCCCAGACGTTCCGATCACCTGGCGCCCCAAAAGAGTAACTGGAACCCTGCCCGCTAATGATTCCCTTTGGCCCATTCTTCGTTTCCACATAAAACCAACTGGCGGTGTAATCGACATCGTTAGCCTTTTTTGTTTTCACTTTAGGAAGGGGCTCTACCTTGCATTTGAACGGCTTTACGGGTTGCAACGTAACTTGCATTTGCGCGTCGCCGGTGACGCGCACGCGTTCGCTTTGATATCCCGGTTTACGAATCACCAAGGCTGGGGATATTGTAGTGATTTGGAAATGGCCTTCCGCGTCCGTCCGCGGTTCATTAGGTTGTTCGATAGCTGCGTCAGGCGGAGGCACGACGACCAGTCTCCCTATGTGATCCACGCGCGCCCCGCTGATCGGGTTGCCCAACACATCCACGACTGTGCCGGAAACGGTTGCCCCCGATGCAATGGGCGTTGGCAAGCAACTCAGGATGAAAACTGTGATTGCCAGGCGCATTTTAATCGAATTATACGTAAACTAGAACACCACAATTGGGACAGAGTGTACCGTCCCGACCTCCACACCTTCCGACCTTCATCGCCCTCCGACGGTATGCTTTACGACCTCTTCATACATCGCATCCGGTGCAAGATCGATTTCACCTGGCCACGCCACCGCACCCTGATCGATAAACACGCGCTCGAAAAAGCGTTGGTCCCGCAGCGGCGCGAGCACGCCGGTCAACTTGTCCGGTGAGATTCGCACACGTCCACTCACACCGTCCGCGCGCCCATGACTATCGCGCCTCAAGGCCGCCAGTTGAGGCGCGACAGTCATGGAGCGCGTTGGCCTGATAGGCTGGACAGAAATGCTGTTCATCACCGAGCAACAGGTTCGCGAGAATCTACCCATGTCCGAGGCGATCCGCCTCATGCGCGAAACATTTCAGGCGCTCCACAGTAAGACCGCCCTCAATCAGCCGCGGCGTCGCCTGTATCTGCCCACCGGCACCGTTTTTCACAGCATGGCCGGGGCGTATGGAAAATATCTGGGAACCAAAGTCTACGCCGCCAATCCGCGCCACGGAGCCGCGTATTTTTTCTTTCTCCTGTTCGACGCCGAAACCGCGAAGCCGCTGGCTCTGATCGACGCGAATCATCTCGGCCAGATTCGCACGGGAGCCGCCAGCGGATATGCGACGGCGCTGCTCGCCGCGCCCGATGCGTCGACGCTGGCCATCATCGGCAGCGGGTTTCAGGCGCGCACGCAGCTCGAAGCGATGCGCGAAGTACGCGAGTTCAAACATGTTCGAGTGTGGTCGCGAAACGAAAAGAATCGCTACAGTTTCGCCGTCGAAACCAAAACCCGCGCGGTGGCGACCGCCAAGGAAGCGGTGGAAGGAGCCGACGTCGTAGTCACCGCGACCTGGTCGAAAGATCCGGTGCTGGAAGATCACTGGATCGCGCCAGGGACGCACATCAACGCCATGGGATCGAATCAGGCGCAGCGCCGGGAACTGCCCTCGGAGCTGGTCCTGCGCGCCGATCTGATCGCCGTGGATTCCATCGAAGTCGCCAAGATCGAATCGGGCGACCTGTTGCTGGCGCCCGTCGATTGGAGCGATCCGCGTATCGTCGACCTGGCCGATGTGGACCAGCGTCCGCCCGGGGATCCAGTCACTATTTTCAAGTCGAACGGATTGGGTGTGGAAGACGTCGCAGTGGCGGCGTACGTGTACGAAAAGCTGACTTGATTATTCCTGCACCGACATTTGCGAATCGTTGTCGCGCCACGCGCTGAGTTTCAGACGGCGGCAGACCCAGCACAAGCCTTCGGTGGAAGTGGGAGCGCACTCGCCGCCGCACACGGTGCATTTTGCAGGAATTTTGATTCGATCCGCCTCTATCGCGCGGCGCGCCTGCTCGATGATCGCCTCCGCGATTACGGCTTCGGGGATCGGCTCCGGCTCGGGCGTGCGTTTGCGTCTCACAGCTACACTATAACAGTTCGGTCACATTACCGTCGGTTTCCGGTGCGGCCGGCCGACGGCAAAACAAGCCTCACTTTTCTCCTGGCGTGCCGATATGAAAACCACATGGCTTTCGCCCCCAAGTTGGACCCTGCGTTTGAAGGGCAGTGCCGCCGGATCGCGGCCTGGTCCATCGCGCTGGAGCGCGCCGCCGGCTTTTCGGCGGATCGGAAGGATGAAGTCCTCGACTTAGCCGAGGCGCTGGATGCGCACTTCGGGTGGGAGCCGTTTAGCGACGCGGACGATAAGCCGGATCAATTCACCGAAATTGCGCTCGCCTGTCTCGAAGTGGCTACCACCGGGGATCTGGATCGCGCGATTCAGAACCTGCCCGTTTTTCCGCTGGCGGCGCAACGCGCATTAGGGATCATCCTCGGTGACGATTGGAGCGCGGGAGACTTGGAATCCGTGGCCGGCACGGATCAGGCGCTGGCAGCGCATCTGCTGCGCGCGGCGAACTCGTGGACGCACAGCCCCCGGCAGCCGATCGTAACCATTCAGCATGCGATCACCTATATTGGCGCGGAGCGCGCTTGCCGCATCCTGTATGCCGCGGCGGTGAAGCCGCTGTTCGGATCTCCACGGCTGCGCGATGTGTGGCACCATTCCCTGGCCGCGGCAGAAGTGGCGGAAAGCCTGGCCGAATTCTGTCATCCCGTCGACCGGAAGAAGGCGTTCCTCGCGGGCCTGATCCACGATATTGGCGGCCTGGCGATGACCGGGCTCCCGCCTAAATTCCAGGCGCTGTTCGAGCACCTGACCGCTTCGGGATGCGAGCCGATTCTAGCGGAGCGCGCCATTTCCGGCTTCAGCCATGCGCAAGCCGGCGCCCGCGCGCTGCGCTTGTGGAACTTCGCCCCCGAGCTTTCTGAAGCAGTCGAGTTTCATCATGCGCCCGAAAAAAGCGATGGCCAGCTCGCGTCCCTGCTGTATCTGACCGAGCAGTGGACCGACTCCTCCGAAGACGCTCCTTCGGCCGCACGGTTCCGATTTGCGTTGGACCGGCTGGGCTTGACCGAGGAGCAATTCGAGCAGCTCTCGATTCCCATGGATCGTACCGTCACCGGCCTGCACTTCGATTAGGGGGCGGGCTTAAGCCCGCGCGGAGCTTCAGCTCCGCTACTAGTGACCTGTCGCAGACATAACGTTAGTTCGCGCTCCATCACTGTCGCGCCTCAAACGATGAGGAGTCTTCAAGTGCTTGAGGCGCGACAGTGATGGAGCGCGTTGCATATAGTAACGGATTCGATGCGACAGGCCGGCACTCAGTCCGTGGAAATATGCTTGATGGCCTGCGTGTGCCCGTATTTCCGAGCCAGTTGCCCCGCCGTCAGACCTTCCTTCGTTTTCACCTTCGGATTCGCACCCGCTTTCAGCAGCAGATCGATCATGGCCGAATCTCCGAAGTCGATGGATGCCGCATACAGCAGCGGAGTCATGCCTTTCGTGTCTACGTGATTCACGTTCGCGCCGCGCTCGATCAGTAGCCCGGCCGCATCGGTCCGGTCGATGATCGCCGCCCAGCCAAGCGCGGAGATTCCATCGCCATCGGTCTGGTCCACCGGAGCGCCCGCGTCGAGCAGCGCCCGAATCACCGCCACGTCCCCGAAGCCGACGGCCTGGAGCAGCGCTGTGTTCGGGAACAGACCCAGGACTCGCATGGTCCCGTTTACGTCATCGCCTGCGTCTTTAAGCGGGCGGATCATTTCGGCATTCCTCGAAATCGCCGCCAGCATGATCGGAAACGCGTTGAACTGGGGTGTTCCCGTTCCCTTTGCCATGCGAACTTCCGCCCCTTTGCTGAGCAAATATTTCATGGTGGCCGTCGAGCCCGGATACTGCGCCGCTACCATCAGGGCCGAATATCGCGACTTGGCCCGCGCGTTGATCTTCGCTCCGCGCTCGATGAGCAGCTTGGCTTTTTCCATGTCGGGCATGGCTAGCATCAGCGCCGTGGTGCCTCCCGATTTAGTGGCGGAGTTGGGATCAAGCTTTTTATCCAACAGCGCTCGGACCTCCATGAGGCTTCCGAACAGCATCGTTTCCATCCACGGTTCGGTGGCCGGAGTCTCTTCGGTCACAACAACTTTCTTCTGTCCCGGTCCCAGAGCCCGAGCCAGCGCCATCACCGCCCACGATCCACCCATCGCCGAGATGAATTGATCGTGCCCGTAGGGATAACCGCTTTCGAAATACTTAGGACTCACTGGCGCCGGCGGTCTCAGCCGCGAGGCCACATGCCAGGACCCGTCACGCGCCTGCGTCAACAGCAGGAATTGCACGCCTCGCTGAAACGCCGCATCGGAAATCCGAAGGCCGGCCACATCGTTCAATGCGACTAAAGCCTGTCCAGTCGAATACGCCTCGCTGGCCAACCCCTCGCGCGAGTTCCACCCGCCGTCGGGCCGTTGCCGCGACTTCAACTCGCCTACCAGCTTGCTCAATGCCGCGGGATCGGCTCCCGCCCTCCACAATCCCGTGAGCTGATCGACTCGTTCCTGCGTGTCGCGCGGCGTCGCCGAGGCGAGCCAGGCACGCGCCTTCTCGATCCGCGATTTCGTCTCCACCGCCAGGCTCGGATGCGCGTACAGCTGAATCGCCCGAAGCGAGGTCGCCGTGGCGGTGATGTTGCTGTACGACTGCGGAGGCCGGGCGTCGCCCGTAATCCAATGGCCGTCCGCCAATTGATGGGAGGCGATGTGCCGGGCGTAGACCGCCGTGACCAGGTTCGGCCGGACGCCGGCGGCGTACGCGGCGATCAGATGCTGCGCGTCGTCCAGCGCGGGGTCGATGACGTAGGTGTACTGCACCGCGCGATCCAGATCCGCGAAGATGGCGGAGGTTTTGGCAGCCTCCGTGCGGGCCGCAGCTTCGTCCAACGGAATGCCGTGTTCCCGGGCGGATGCCATAGCCACTGCCGGCAGGAACTGCTGATGGCACGACGCGCAGCTTTGCTTGACGTACCAGTCCTTTTGAGACGACTGGATGATCACCAGTCCTTTGGCCGCGGCCGTCCGGATCTGGTCTGGCGTAGCTCCCCACGCCATGGAAACCGCACAAAAGATCCCCAACACTCGCATGGGGGCGATTGTACCCCGTTTCCGCTCGGAAAGCGTCATCATAGGAAGTGCTATGAGAGCCGTCCG
Organism: Bryobacteraceae bacterium; assembly: GCA_035568415.1. Lineage (GTDB taxonomy): Bacteria > Acidobacteriota > Terriglobia > Bryobacterales > Bryobacteraceae > Palsa-187. The sequence goes on from DATMOC010000028.1 coordinate 92,154, forward strand.
CCTAGTCTATGTTCTTTGCGCGCTCGGCGTAGCCGCCCAGGCGCAGTATCCGGGACAATATCCGCCGGGACAATATCCGCCGGGCCAATACCCCCCAGGTCAACGGGGCCGTTATCCTCCAGGTCAGTATCCTCCGGGTCAGACTCCGCCGAACGGCCGGGGTCAAGATGGACCTCCTACGATGAAGCGCGGCAAGAACTCCGCGAACACGTCCATCCCGATTACCACATCCGGCTATTTCCGTACCGCTGCCGGACGGCAATTCGTCATCGAAGCCGACGACCACCGCATCATCACCTATCGAATGTCGACACAAACCACGGTGATGAAGGACGGTAAGGACGCCGATATTGCGAAATTCAATCCCGGTGATCACGTGACGGTCGATTCGACTGAGGACGACAACGGATACTTCACCGCAACCGGCGTAAAGTTCGAAAAGGCAGGCACGTCCGCGGAACGGGCCGCGGCAGCGGAAACGTGGGACCTCCCCAAGCTCGATGGCCGCGGCGCAGCGGGGTCGTCGGCGTCAGCGCCCCAACGCGAACCGGGCGACGACCGGCCTGTGCTTCGCCGCAAGCCCGACGATGCCAAACCCGAGGAGACCGCCAAAGCCGAGCCTCCGAAGAATCCTGCCAAAGAACCGGCTAAAGAACCCGAAGAGCCTATCGACACGCGTCCCACCACGGTAATGAAACCGCCCGCGCTGCCAGGCGATTCTGACGATTCGGGACCTCCGGTCTTGCGCCATGGCGGACCCGCGGTGAAACGCCAAACGCCGGTCGCGTCCGCCAACAGCGGCGAAACTTCACGTGGGCCCGCGGTGGTCAACCAGCCGCCTGAGGCATCTTCTCGCGAGACTCGTAACGAACCGCCCTCCGTGGTGCAGTTCCAGGACGACCCCGTGATTGCCAAGGCGCGCGAGGTCGCCGAGCAGTTCTCCGGAAATTTGCCCAACTTCTTCTGCCAGCAGGTCACCACCCGCTACCAGAGCGATCATCCCAAAACAGGTTGGGACGCGCTCGACGTGGTTACCGCCGACGTAGCTTATGAAGACGGCAAGGAAAGCTACAAGAACATCAAGGTCGGTAACAAGACCGTGAACAAGAATATGGAAGACATCGAGGGTACGCGATCCACCGGCGAGTTCGAGAGCATCCTCGAAGAAATCCTGAACCCCGGGACGGGTGCGACTTTCCGCCGGACCGGCACAGAGACGGTCCACGGCCGTACCGCCTACGTCTTTAAGTTCGAGGTCCCGCGCGAACGCTCCCACTGGCGCATCGAAGCTCCCTCGCAGCTTTACTATCCGGCGTTTTCAGGCTCCATCTGGATCGATAAACAGACTTCGCGAGCCTTGCGGATCGAGCAGCAGGCCCGGCAAATGCCGTTGCTGTTTCCTTTTGACACCATGGAGACGGCGACCGACTACGATTTTGTTCGTCTCTCCTCGCCTGAGCAATTTCTGCTGCCCGTGAACGCCGAGGTTCTGGGCTGCGTCCGCGGCTCGCGCTTGTGCACCCGGAACCGCATCGAGTTCCGGAACTACCGGAAGTTCGGCGCCCAGTCGGACATCACTTTCGACGGCAAAGACGGCAAAGACGGCAAATAGCCGCTGTATCGCACTGGATCGGGGGCGACAACCTCCGGATTGCGTGGACATGGTTCGTGCATTTTGTCCTCTTCGCACTCAACACACGACGTCGGCTTCGTCTGCAAGCCGCTTATAGGACAATAGGCTTATGCCGGAAACCAATGGCAGCGGCGAATCGAGACTCGACCGGCTGGAACGGTTGATGGATCTCCTCATCACCGACCATTTGACCTTTACCGACGAGCACAAACAGCTACTGACGGCCCAGGTGATTCTCGTGGGGAACATGCAGGAGATGCAAGCGGCTCAGAAGAAGCTGCAAGCGGCACAGGAAAAGCTGCAAGCGGCACAGGAGAAGACCGACGAGCAGATGAAGGCCACGGACGAGCGCTTGAACGTGCTGATTCAGATGATGGACGGTTTTATCCGCAAGCAATGACCCACGAAGAATACAAGAAGAGCGGCATGTGGAGCCGCATCGGGCCTTCGACTAGCTCGGACCGGCTGGACTTGGTTACGCGGATCCGTTTCCCAGTTACAAAATTCCGTACGGGAAACACGTGGCATGCAACCTGCTTCTAACGGATAACGTCCGTGGATTGTTATACTGAGAAAACAATCCTTTAGTCATTTCTAATGCTGAAATACTGTGCCGCTCTATCACTGTGTGCCGGACTGGGCCTCGCCGCCGATTTCGTAACCGGTCAAGCCGCCCGGCTGGTCATCGGCCAGACGACTTTTACTTCGCAAAACTCCGGCGCTACCGACACCGTGGTCGGCGCTGTAGGCGGTTTGGCCTTTGCGAACAATAAGCTCCTGGTCACGGACGCGAACCGGCTCGGGTTGTTGCCTATCAACAACCGGGTTCTGATCTTCGATGTTTCCTCCGATCCCCAGCCGACCGACGCCATTGGGGATAATAGCCGCTGCCCGGTCTGTCTGGGACAGGCGAGCCTGGTCCTGGGCCAGCCCAACTTCACCAGCGTGGCCTCCGCGCGCACGGCAAGTGGCATGAACTTGCCGCTGGCGGTAGCCACCGACGGCAACGTCGTCGCAGTCGCGGACACCAGCAACAACCGGGTGCTTCTGTGGAAATCTTTCCCGACCAGCACCGGCCAGCCCGCCGATATCGTTCTAGGCCAGCCCGATTTCACGACAGTCAGTCCGGTCACGGTCACCGCGAGCACCTTCCGCGCTCCCCAGGGAGTCTGGATTCAGAACGGAAAATTCTTCGTGGCCGACACGCAAAACAATCGCGTGCTCATCTGGAATTCGATTCCCTCGAAGAACAATCAGCCGGCAGACCTCGTCTTAGGCCAGCCGAATTTTACGACGGTTCCTCAAATCGATCAGACCAAGAGCTCGTTGCAGGCTACCGCCAACGCGATGCTGACGCCGGTTTCGGTGTCGAGCGACGGAACGCACCTGCTGGTGACCGATCTCGGATTCAGCCGCGTCCTGATCTGGAACTCGATTCCAACCGCGACCAATCAGCCCGCCGATATGGAAGTCGGTCAAGTCGACCTGAACACGTCCGTCCCCAACGACTCGTTCACCGGCACTCCGGCCACCAGCTCGACCGATACCACCAACAAGGAAACGGCGGTCTTGTGCACTACCTCAAGTGGAAACGATGCGGCGGGAAATCCTTTCTACCCGACCCGCTGCGGGGCCACCATGAATTTCCCCAGGTTCGCTCTGTCCGATGGCACGCGACTCTTTGTGGCCGACTCGGGGAACAACCGCGTCCTGGTGTGGAACTCCTTTCCGACGCAGAACGGCCAATCCGCCGACGCCGTTCTCGGCCAGCCGGATCAATACTCGGATAATGTTACGAGCACCACCGGCCTGTTCACTCCCAACCTGTCGCAATCCGCATCCGACGTCACCCCCGTGCCTGGATCGCTTGCCTGGGACGGTACGAATCTCTACGTGACCGATCCGAGCAATTATCGCGTACTGGTGTTTACTCCCGGCGTTCCCGACCTTCAGCCCAACAGCGTCGTCAACGGCGCGAGCCTCGCGATCTATGCGCTCGGTACAGTGACCCTCGGCGGGACCGTGGGAACCGCCGGCGACAAAGTCACCGTGACCATCAACGGTACCGATTATTCGTACACTGAAGTGGATAAGGACACCTTCGATATCGTCCTGAAACATCTCGCCGACGCGATCAACACATCCAATAACGGAGCGGGCGACCCGAACGTCCTGGCCGTACCGCAATTTGGATTCGGGACACTGCAATTGGTGGCGCGCGTTCCCGGAGACCCGGGAAACAGCGTCACTACGACCGCCACCGTCTCCACCAACGCCCAAATCACCGCGGTTACGGCGGCGGCGCTCTTCGGCGGATCTACGCCCTCCACGCTCGCGCCTGGCACCATCGTGGCGATCATGGGCACGAATCTTTCGGACAGCCCCGATCCCATCAAGGCCGACCCCAACGCGACTTCGCTGCCGACTACTTTGGGCGGCGTCCAGGTCTATATCGACGGAATCCGTTCGCCCCTTATGATGGTTTCCCCGACGCAGATCACCGCGCAGGTTCCCTGGGAAACGGTGGATACCAACAGCAGCAATCTATACGTCCGCATCCAGCACGCCGACGGAACCGTGACCGTCACAGACGCCGTCGGCCTCCCCATCGCGCAGCAGAATCCCGGAATCTTCGCGCAGACGGGAACCGATCCGCGCCCGGCGCTCGCCTACCACGCGTCCAGTTACGCGGTCGCCATCGTTTCGGTGGACGGAAGCATCGCGGCCGGCGACATCGCCACCATCAACATCGAGGACCGCACCTATAGCTACACGGTGCAAAGCACCGACACGCTGGCCAATATCCGTGACGGGCTGATCGCCTTGATCAATGCCAATCTCGAGGAGAAAGTGATTGCGTTCCCCAACGGAGCTTATACGCGGATTCGCTTGCAAGCCAAAGTTCCCGGACCCGACGCGAACAGTATCACGATTGCCGCCAGTGCCGCCGCCAAAGCGGGAAGCACTGGTGCATCGGTGGTGATGACGGCGCTCACCACGCAGCTATGCTGCGCGAATCGCGCTGGCGCCCCGATTACCGCGGACAATCCGGCCATCGCCGGGGAAATGATCTATGTGTTCGCCACCGGCCTGGGGCTCTCCTGCGACCTCTATATTCAGTGCGGAGTGGACGACCCTGTGCGGGGCGCTCTCAACGACGGCTCGGTTTACAACGGCCCAGTGTTGAACAACCCGCTATCGCCCGTTTCGGCGACCGCCGGTGGCAGCACCGCCACGGTCGTTTCAGCCGGACTGGAAGTTGGAATGATCGGAGTCTACCGGGTGGTTCTGCAAATCGGCTCATCGCTGACGTCCAGTCCGTTCACCCAGCTCACCATCTCGCAGGAAATCTATACCAGCAACATTGTGGTGTTCCCGGTGATTCAACCCATCCCCCAGTAGCCGCTACCTAACCGGTGGCCGAGGATTGCGTCTCACTTGCATGCCGCTCAACGGATTGGGGCACGACCTTCGTTACGCTCTGCGCGGGCTTCGGACCAGCCCCGGATTCGCCGCCGTCGCGATTCTTTCGCTGGCCTTGGGGATCGGTGCAAACACCGCTATTTTCAGCCTGATCGACGCCGTCATGCTGAAATATCTTCCGGTCAGCCATCCCGAAGAACTGCTGCAAGTGACCGGGGCCAAAGAAAACTTTAGCTTCACCAACCCCATTTGGGAACAGGTCCGCGACCGGCAGGATGTCTTTTCCGGGATCTTCGCTTATGGCAACGCGCGCTTCAACCTGGCGAATGGAGGCGAGGCGCGAAACGCCCCGGGCATCTTCGCGAGCGGAGGCTATTTTTCGACTCTGGGAGTCCACTCGGTTCTCGGCCGCACCCTGACCCGCGACGACGATCAACGCGGCTGCCCCGCCGTCGCCGCCATCTCCTACGATTTCTGGCAAAAACAGTACGGCGGGAGCCCGGCCGCGCTGGATAAGCCGATCTCGCTCGACGGTCACCCTTTTCAGTTGGTCGGTGTGGTCCAGCCGGGGTTCCTGGGAGTCGATGTTGGTAGCGCCGTCGACGTCTATGTGCCCATCTGTACCGAGCCGATCATTCGCGGCGAGAACAGTTCGCTCGACCAGCGCAGCGCCTGGTGGCTGCGTATCATTGGAAGACCCAAACCCGGAGTGAGCCCCAAGCAGGCTCTGGCGCGATTAAAAACACTTGCTCCGGAAATCTATCTCGCCACCGTGCCGCCGCAATGGCGCGCCGAATACCGCGATAACTTTCTGCATCGCAGTTTCGAAATCGTGCCTGCGGCAACCGGCCTGTCCAATGTCCGCACCCAATATCGCCAGGCTCTGTTGACGCTGATGGTGGTGGTCGGAGTGGTCCTGCTGATCGCCTGTGCGAACGTCGCGAATCTGCTGCTGGCGCGCGCCACTGTTCGGCAAAAGGAAATCGCCATCCGCCTGGCGCTCGGCTCAGGCCGCGGTCGAGTGGTTCGCCAGCTCCTTACCGAAAGCGTGGTGCTGTCCACCGCCGGGGCCGCCCTGGGCGTCATTTTCGCGCAATGGGGCAGCCGGCTGCTGGTGACCTTTCTCAATTCCAGCCGCGGCCGCGTGGTTCTCGATCTGACCATCGACACGCGCGTGCTCGCGTTCACCACTGCCGTCGCGATCGCCACCGGAATTCTTTTCGGACTGGCGCCCGCGTGGCGCGGCACGCGCGTGGTTCCACAGACCGCCATGAAAGAGAACTCGCGCGGCGCGACGCAGGACCGCGGCCGTATTGGACTGGGCAAAATTCTGGTGATCGCGCAGGTCGCCCTGTCGCTGGTGCTGCTGGTAGGCGCTGGACTGCTGGTCGGAACCTTCCGAAAGCTCGCCACCCTCGATCCTGGATTCGCGCCCGATCCGGTCCTGATCGTCAACGCCGACCTGCGCAACGCCAAATATCCCGTCGAACGCCGCCAGGCCGCTTACGAGGAAATTCTCGAAAAGCTGCGCGCGATTCCAGGTGTCCGCGCTGCCAGCGTTTCCGATAACACCCCCATCAGCGGCAGCGCGTGGAATGGCGATTTGCTGGTCGACGGCTTCGTCCCCAAAGGTCAAGACGACGACGTCACGTGGTTCTACGCGATCTATCCAAAATACTTCGAGACCATGGGAATGCAGTTGCTCGCCGGCCGCGAGTTTGACCAGCGCGACCGCTCCGGCTCGCCCGTGGTCGCGGTGGTGAATCAGACCCTGGCCACGAAGTTCTTCCACGGCAATCCGATCGGCAAAACCTATCGAACGCGCGGCGCGGGCAGCACTCCGAACCCTCCCGTTGAGATTATCGGAATCGTGCAGGATGCCAAGTACCGGTCGTTGCGGGAGGATACGCTCCCGACGGCCTACCTCGCCATGACGCAGGCAACTAAACCGGGGAATTTCGTAGTCTACGTGGTGCGCGCGCAAGGCGCCGCGGCGGACCTGATTCCCAGCGTCAAAGCCGCGCTCGAAGCGTCCCATCGCGACGTGGTCATTTCATTCCGGACGCTGGCCGTCCAGGTGGCCGAATCGCTGAACCGCGAACGCCTGCTCGCCACTCTTTCCGGATTCTTCGGTGGGCTGGCCCTGCTGCTGGCATCGATCGGACTGTATGGCGTCATGTCGTATAACGTTGCCCGGCGGCGCGGCGAGATCGGGATTCGCATGGCGCTGGGCGCGGAACAAGGCACAGTACTGCGAATGGTGCTGCGCGAAGTGGCTCTGGTGGTCGGCGCCGGGCTGATTGTAGGCGCCGCTGCGGCGCTTGGGACCACTCAATTCGTCGCGTCGTTCTTGTATGGCTTGAATGCTCGCGACCCGATAACGATCGTCCTCGCTGCAGTGGTGCTCGCGTTCGTTGCTGCGCTGGCAGGATATCTCCCCGCGCGGCGAGCGTCGCGATTGGATCCCATGGTCGCGCTGCGGGAAGAGTAGAATCGCTGTCGTTCCTAACTCAGTGCTGACCGATAACCAACGCCCGACACCGAACCGCGAGCGTCAGCGACCGGTTGTCACCAGCGGATTGACCACTTTCAATCCGGGGAATCGCGAGAAGTCGCGGTCGGCGGACCAAAGTGTAGACACGCCATGTTCCAGGCAAACCGCGGCGATGCGTGCGTCGTGGACTGGCGGTCCAACAGTAGCAGACGATTTCAGAATCTGCTTCAACGTCTCCCAGTACTTCGGGCCTTCATTGAGCAAAACCACGTGCGGCGACTCGAGCCAGGCTTCGATCTGCGCGATCGCTCGCTCCGGCGGCGTAGCGGGTTTCCAGATCCGCGGATTAGTGACGACTCCGTAAAACTCGTGGATGCAGTGCCAGGGGAGACCCCATGCCGATGGTCCCTGGGCCAGTTCGATCAAGCACTTTGCAGCGGCCGGAAACCAAGGCGACTCAACCCGCTCAGCGTAGACTAAAATGTTCGTGTCGACAGCGATCACGAGCCGCGACCTTCATAAAGAATGTCGCGAATCTCGTCCCAGGTGAAGTCCTTCACCATTCCGTCCCCCTTGAAGGGCACCCTCTTCAGGCGAAAAGGCTTCCGTTTCTCGACGAGCACCTGGCGAAGACCTGTTTCCACTACCTCTCGGAAAGTCAGGTCGTGTTTTGCAGCGTAGCGCTTCGCTTCCTTGAACAGCGCGTCCGGGATTTCGACCGTGGTCTTCATAGCGATTCGATTCTACCATACATATGGGTCTTCAAATATGGGAATATGGGTCGTGAGCGAACTTCGCTGGCACCCGCTGCTCGATCAGTGGGTCGTGGTCACCGCGCACCGCCAGGACCGGCCGCAAATGCCGGCGGACTGGTGTCCCTTCTGTCCCGGCTCCGGCCGCGTGCCGGAGCATTACGACGTGCTGCTGTATCCCAACGATTTCCCGGCATTCTCTTTCGACGATCCGCATGCCCCCGGCGCTTGCGACGTGGTTCTGTACAGCCCCGAACACAACCGGCGGCCCTCGGAACTTCCGGTCGAGCAATGGGAGAAAATCGTCGCGCTATGGACCCGGCGCAGCGCCGAATTGATGGCCGATTCGCGCGTTAAGAATGTCACCGTATTTGAGAACACCGGCGAAGCGGTGGGCGTGACCATGCCCCATCCGCACGGCCAGATCTATGCATTTCCGTTCATTCCGCCGCGCGTCGAGCGCGAACTCAAATCCGGTGGAAGCTATACAAAGGTGCTGGAAAACGAGCTGCGCGATGGGCGGAGAATCATTCTCGAAAACGCCAGCTTCGTGGCGTTCGCGCCCTATTTCGCGCGGTTCCCCTATGAAACGCAGATCTACCCGCGGCGCGACGTCCGCGGCCTGGGAGATCTGACCGCGCAGGAAACCAACGATCTGGCCTCGATTCTCAGCGCGATGCGCAGGAAATACGACGCATTGTTTGGATTTCCCATGCCTCTGATGATGCTGGTGCATCAATTCTCGCGATTGTATGTGGAGTTTCTTCCGTTGCAGCGAAGCTCGACTAAGCTGAAGTATCTGGCGGCCGTGGAGTCCGGGACGGGCGCGTTCTTGAATGACGTGGTTCCGGAAGAAGCCGCGGAAGCATTGCGTAAATGCTAAGGGATGTTTCACGCAAAGACGCAAAGACGCCAAGCACGCAAAAATATTTTTGAGCGAGCTTGGGCTTGGGTCTTTGCGCCTTTGCGTGACGCTTTTTCGCCTAGATCTCGTGAGGCTTGAGCCCGCCGCGCTGCAACACTTCTTTTACCGCGCCGTCCTGCTCCGGCGCGACGTAGAAAAAGGCTCCGACCCGCTCACTTCGGAAGATCACGCCGCCGCTGTATTTATCGGGCTCCACCAGATAGTCGATCCCGGCATCGGTGAGCAGGCCCTCCAGCCGCAGCGCTTCCTTGAGTTTCTTGGCGACGTACACCAGCGCAAGCTCCTGCTCGCCGAAGAAATCCGGTTCGCGGCGCACGCTCAGCCCCGGACTCGCGCGACGAAGCTGACATAGGCCTCGACGTTGCGTTTCTTGAAATGCTCGGCGAACGCGGTTCCCACCGATTCCAGATGCTCCAGGTAGTTGGGATCCTTAATGGCGGTGCGAAACTCGGCGATCACCGGCTGAAAGCGCGTCCAGACGAACAGCAGTTCGCGGCCGCTCTGGAAAAACAATTCCTTATCGAGCACTTCGGCAGTGACGAACGACCCCACCATGTCCCAATAGGTGGTGACCTGGCGGACGTAGGCGTTCGGCTCGCTACCCGGCGGGCACAGCGCGTTGTATTCGGCGAGCGTCTTCACCTTGAAGCTGGAAGAGAACCACGCCCGCGCGGCGCGCAGCGTTTCCTCCCGGCGCATATCGTACAGCTTCAGGATCAGGTTGACGTCGTCGTAAGTGGCTTGAGGCATGAAATTCAAGGGTACTTGAGATTTCCTGGTCCTTCAACGCACCACACCATTAATGGATCGCGTAATGGACCAGGAGCGAATGCTCTCTCAAGAGGACGAACTTCACTGGCTGGCGCTGCGCATGGTTCCAGGGCTGGGGACCCGCAAGTCGGCCCAACTAATCGAGACGTTCCGGACTCCGCTGGCGATCTTTCGCGCGTCCCGGTCCGAATTGGAGGCGAGCGGTTTAGCGCCAAGCATCGCCCAGAGCATTGCCAGCGGATGCGCCTTCGAGGAGGCTGTCGAGCAGCAGCAGAAGCTCGCCGAATGTGGGGCGCAACTGGTCCCTATGTCCGACCCACGGTATCCTCCAGCGCTTCAGCAGATCTTCGATCCGCCGCCGATGCTGTTTGTGCGCGGTAAAGTGGACCTGCTTTCGACGTTGATGATCGCGATTGTCGGGACCCGGCGGCCGACAGCCTACGGAACCACCGTGGCAGGCCGGTTCGCCAAAGATCTGGCAATCGCGGGACTGACGGTTACCAGTGGGATGGCCCGGGGAATCGACACTGCGGCTCATCGCGCCACTCTGGAGGCCGGCGGCGACACCGTTGCCGTATTCGGCTGTGGAGTCGACCAGATCTACCCAACCGAGAATCGCAAGCTGTGCGGCCAGATCGTGGAACAGGGCGTCGCCATCTCAGAATTCCCTATGGGCACCCCGGCTTATCCTCAGAACTTCCCGGTCAGGAACCGAATCATCGCAGGAATGAGCGCCGGGGTGGTGGTGGTTGAAGGGGGCGAGTATTCCGGCTCCTCGATTACGGCGAAGCTCGCCATTGAACAAGGGAGGGAGGTTTTCGCCGTGCCTGGGAACGTGACTTCAAAGATGAGCTGGGGGCCGAATCTGCTGATCAAACAGGGGGCCAAGCTGGTGCAGGAGTGGAACGACGTGGTAACCGAGCTGAAGCCTGAAGATCGCCGCCGCCTCGCTGAAAAGTGCCGTAAACAGTTGAATCTAAATGAAGGTGAATCCACCGGACCAGCCCCGGCATCCATTAGTCACGTTGCTCGGACCGTTCTGGGAGCCCTCAGGCCGGATGCACCGGTTGGGCTGGATCACCTGGTCGAAACGCTTCAGGGCACGTCTTCTTCGGAGATCATCGCCACACTTTTTGAGCTGGAATTGGCCGGCCTGGTACGGCAGGTTCCGGGGAAGAGCTTTCTTCGGGTATGGGCGGATTGAGGCCCGTTATGTGCATGATTCTGCAATGCGCAGGCGGTGGATTCCAGACTGGTCGAGCAGTTCGTGGTAAGATTTCGGTTGTTTACACCCATCTATAAGGTCGAAGCGCAATCCTATGGCAAAGAATCTCGTGATCGTCGAGTCGCTGACGAAAGCGAAAACGATCGGTAAGTATCTCGGAAAACAGTACCTGGTCAAGGCGTCGATCGGGCACGTCAAGGATCTTCCCAAGAAGAACCTGTCGGTGGACGTCGACAACGACTTCAAACCGGTTTACGAGGTCATTGAAGGAAAGAAGAAGCTGATTGCGGAGCTGAAGGCGGCCGCCAAGGTCGCCGATGCCGTCTATCTGGCGGCTGACCCGGACCGGGAAGGCGAGGCGATCTGTTACCACCTCCAGGAAGAGCTGGGGGATCACACGCCCACGGGCAAAAAGGGAGCCAAGAACGGCGGCCCCAAGATCTACCGGGTGATGTTCAATGAAATCACCAAGAACGCGATCCAGAAGGCGTTCGAAAAGCCTGGGTCGGTAAATCTTCACCTGGTGGACGCACAACAGGCCCGGCGCATCCTGGACCGACTGGTCGGCTATAAGATCTCACCCCTTTTGTGGGACAAAGTCCGACGCGGACTATCGGCGGGACGCGTCCAGACGGTCGCTTTGCGGCTGATTGTCGAACGCGAGCGGGAGATTAAAGCGTTCCAGGCCAGAGAGTACTGGACCATCGACGTCGGCCTGGCGGCCAAGAAGCCTCCCGTCTTTTCGGCCCATCTGGCCAAGAAGAACGACGAAAACATAGAAATACCAAACGAACCCACCGCGAAGGCGATTTTGGATACGCTGGCGGACGCGGCTTACGTGGTCAAATCGGTCACGAATCGCGAAAAGCGGCGTAATCCAGCGGCACCGTTCATCACCGCGACTTTGCAACAGGAAGGCGTGAGAAAGCTGCGCTTCAGCGTCAAGCGGAGCATGATGCTCGCGCAAAAACTATATGAAGGCGTGGAGTTGTCCCAGGACGAAGGGCCAGTCGGTCTGATCACGTATATGCGTACGGATTCGACCCGCGTGTCGAGCGACGCGCTGGATGAAGTCCGCGTCATGATCACGGAGCGCTACGGCGCCGATTACAAACCCGCGACGCCCAATGTTTATAAGAGTAAGAAGGACGCGCAGGACGCGCACGAAGCGATTCGTCCGACTTCAGTGCTCCGTACGCCGGAGAGCGTCGCGCCTTTCTTACCGGAAGATGAGCTGAAACTGTACCGGCTGATCTGGATGCGCTTCGTCGCGTCGCAGATGGCGCCGGCGGTGTTCGATCAGACCACCATCGACGTCGACGCTAAGGGGAAAGACGGCGCAACCTATTTATTCCGCGCGACCGGCAGCGTCGAGAAATTCGACGGCTTCCTGAAAGTCTACGTGGAAGGCAAGGATCAAAAGGACGAGGAAGACGATGAAGACAAGCGCAAGCTGCCCGCAGTAGTTGCGGGCGAGACACTGAAGTTCCGGTCGATCGAGCCGGAGCAGCACTTCACCGAGCCGCCTCCGCGATTCACCGAAGCCACGCTGGTCAAGGAACTCGAAGCCGACGGGGTAGGCCGTCCCTCGACCTACGCGTCGATTCTCTCGACCATTCAGGAACGCGAATACGTTCGCAGAGAAGGCGGCAAGTTCTTCCCGACTGAGCTGGGGATGGTGGTCGCCGATCTGTTGCTTGAAAGCTTCAACGATCTGTTCGACGTGACCTACACGGCGCGCATGGAAGCCGAACTGGACGCGATCGAGGAAGGCAAAATCGATTGGCGCATGGCGATGGGCGAGTTTTACGAGCGCTTCCAAAAGGATCTGGATCACGCCGCGCTGCACATGACCGACATCAAGCGGATGGAGGTTCCCACCGACCAGATCTGCGAGAAGTGCGGCAAGCCGATGGTGATCAAGTGGGGCCGGCACGGGAAATTTATCGCCTGCACCGGCTATCCCGAATGCACCAACACACGGGAGCTTCCGCCGGAAGACGGCGTCGCCACCGAGCAGGATGAGACCACGTATTGCGATAACTGCGGGCGTCCCATGGTGCTGAAGAAGGGTCGCTTCGGGCAGTTTCTGGCGTGCTCGGGCTATCCGGATTGCAAGACGACCAAGCAGTTGGGCGCGGCGCAAAAGCCGCAGGACGTTCCGCTGGATGAAAAATGTCCGAATTGCGGCTCGAACATGGTGCGCAAGTACGGCCGCTATGGCGAATTCGTCGCGTGCAGCAATTATCCGACGTGCAAGTTCGTCAAGCAGAAAACCATTGGCGTGAAGTGTCCCAATTGTTCGGAAGGCGAAGTGGTGGAGCGCCGGTCGAAACGGGGCAAGACATTCTATGGATGCAATCGCTATCCGGATTGCGATTTCGTGGCGTGGGGCAAGCCGCTTCCGGAAAAATGTCCGGAGTGCGGCGGGGCGTACTTGATCGAAAAATTTCTCAAGTCCGGGCCGGTGGCGCAGTGCCCGAACAACGAGTGTAAGTTCAAGAAGCCGATTGCACCGGCGGTTGAGGCGGTGGTGCAATGAGTGGTTGGCAGGTCGGGGACCTGCCCCACAGAGAATGGATGCCTAACCGTGGGACAGGTCCCCGACCTGCCAAAATAAAATGATGGCAGAAGCGGTGGCACAGAATCCGCCGAAAGCGGATTACGGCATCGACGCACCGGCAATCGTCAAGCGGATGTTCACGCGCGCGGCGTGGACGCTGGGTGCTGGGCTCGCGATTTATTTCATCAACCACACCGAATATCCGGAGACGTCGGCGAAACTCCTCACAATCCTGGGACTCATCGGGCTGACGTTCCTGGCCACCGGCGGAATCATGATCTGGTCGAGCAAAGTGGCCAAGCTGGGGTTGCGCGACCGGCTGCTCGATTCACTGGAGCTGAAAGGCGACGAAAAGGTTCTGGACGTCGGCTGCGGCCGCGGGCTCATGCTGATCGGCGCGGCGAAGCGGTTGAAGAGCGGCAAAGCAACGGGAATCGATGTCTGGAACCCCCAGGATCTTTCGGGCAACACCGCGGACTCGGCCAAACAGAACGCGAAAATCGAGGGCATCTCCGATAAGGTCCGGATCGAAAATGGCGATGCGCGGAAGATGGTCTATCCGGAAAAGAATTTCGATGTCGTGATCTCAAGCCTTGCGATCCACAACCTCCCCGATCGTGACGAGCGTCACCAGGCCATCCTCGAAATGTGGCGCGTGCTCAAACCGGGCGGCAAATTGATGATCTTCGACATCTTCCATACGGCCGATTATGCGAAGGTGCTGCGGGAGGCGGGCGCCGCAGATGTGACCTTGTCCGGCCTGGGATTTCTGTGGTGCGTTCCGTCGCGGAGCCTGGTCGCAAAAAAACCGAATTAGAAACTACTAAGCGCGATTAAGAAGAGCGCGGGCAGTCGATGCGTGATCGACGGATTCCAGCAGGCAGCGGCGCGAGCCTTCGCGTCCTTCGACGCGGACGGAACCCCGGTGTTGGGAAACCCGGTAGGCGGTTTTGGCGCCGTGATGCCACAGAAGTGAATCGAGAGGCCAGTCGGAATCGGCGATCATGCGGATTCCGCTTGGCCCCATCAGAATGGTCATTTCCGAGCATTCGCCCGCGGATTCCGCCGCTTGGAGGATGCTTTCCGCTTGCTCGGCGAACCGGTTCACGAATTACATATCGCGAAAAGCGGGAGCAATTCTAGCAGGGACCGCGGCCTGCAGGGTATTTTTGATGGGCCCTATTAAGTAAAACACCTGGGCCGACGATGTAAGGCCCATGGACCCGCAATTCTTTGTCGAGAGCTTTGTCCGCTTCTTCAACTACGTCCGCATCACGGGCGGTCTGCACATTCCCGGACAGACGATCAAGAGTCTGATTGCAATCCAATCCGGCCAGCCGATTTGCACGGGACAGGTCAACCTGCCGATGCCGGGGTTCGAGGTGAACTGCGGATTCCTGCTGACATTCACGTGCGAGGTCTTCGAGGCGAAGGACCTCCTGCTGGTGTTCGAGATGGAGAGCGGAGCGAAGTATCAACTTACCGGGGCGGAAGCGGCAGACTTTTATCTTCGACACGAAGCGGCCGCCAATATTGCGGAGAAGACTTTCTTCGAACGTCTGCAGGCCCCAGGTTACGATCGCGTACTCGAAATCGGCAGCCGGGCGCGATCCGGTATCATCCGCAAGGAAAAATTCAAAGGCAAACAGTATACGGGGATCGACATCCTGGCCGGAGAGAATGTGGATATCGTCGGCGATGCCCACTCGCTTTCCAAACACTTCGAGGCAGACAGTTTTGACGCGGTCTACTCGGTCTCGACGTTCGAGCATCTGGCCATGCCGTGGAAAGTCGCCCTGGAGCTCAACCATGTCCTGCGACCCGGTGGAATTGCGTATGTCATCACGCATCAGGCGCTGGGTATGCACGATATCCCTTGGGACTTTTGGCGTTTCTCAGACACGGCGTGGGATGCGCTGTTCAACGAATTCACCGGTTTTCAGAAACAGGCGACCTTTCTGGGCAGCCCCATGACGCTGGTTCCGTACGTCTATTACGATCACTGGAAGGGTTACGAAGGCGCGCTCGGTTTCTCGATTTCCGCTGTTTTGATTGAAAAAACCGGGCCGTGCAGTCTCAAGTGGGACCTGGATGTGATGCGGGCGATCCGGGGAATCTATCCGCACTAAACTGTATTGCCGAAGTGACGACCCGGTCGCTGTCGCTCGCGGTTCGGTGCTCAAGCAGAAGGCTCATAGTATGGACGTAGCGGGTGGGTCAGTTTCCGATTGCGCCGGTTCAGCCCCATGCGTCAGCTTGGGGCTATCGCTATGCCCAGGCTGGCCCCAAGCTGACGCATGGGGCTCTCATGTGGCGCTTACAAGGCCGCTGTGGGACGTTGCGCGGCACATGAATGAAAAGCGCGCATCTATTGACCGAGAACCAGCCGGAGTCCCGATCCGGGGGTCGCGGCGGTGTACGTGACTTCCTGACCGGGCGTGGCCGCGAGCGAGCGCAGGGCGCTATCGGGGACGCGTGCGGAGCCATCGTTGGGAATGAAGTTCTGCGCCGCGGGATCGTACAGGAAACTCATCACGCGTCCATTTTGTACCACACGCGCTACCAGGTCGCACTCCATCGCCGGCGCGTTCAACGCCTTGGATGTGAAGGGAGCGGACGCGCGCTGGATCAGCAGATCGATGCGCGGACCCGCCGACGCACTGTTGTCCGCAGTGAGTGTGACTTGCTGGCCGACTACAGGAGCCAGGTCGGTATCGAAGGCCAGGATGAACTGCTCGACATCGCGACGCATCCCGTCGGGATTGTTTTGCGGGAAGCCGGAGTTCGAGGTCGGCCGGAAGACCGCGGCGGTGAGGAACCGGAACAGGGTGTCCGTGGAACCGTCGCCCGTATAACCATATCCACGAACTTGATCGCCCATCGATCCGCTGTCAGCCGCATCGTAGAAAGAGACCTTGGGTGTGCCGAACATGCCGATCTTAGCAAAGGCGTTGCGCAGGTGCGGAATTTTGACGATCTGGGGCAGCGCCTCGAAACTTTGGTTTCCACCGGTTCCGAAGAAGCCTTGCGACGGATCGAGAACGTGGCATCCGGCGCAACTGAACGACGACTTGCCGAAGAGACTGTCCGCCAAGGCCGAGTTCACACCGTCAGACGGCCGCGAACCGGAGAAGAAACTCTGGCCGCGTTGTTGCGAATCGGTAAGTGAATTGTCGAGATTGCGAACCGGGTTAGGCGGCGGAAAAACCTGCAACTGAAAATCGGCGAAAGATTGCATCTCCGCTGCGGACGGCTGATCGGGACTCCCGACTAAGCCTTGAAACGCCCCGATGAAATTGTTGAAGGACACATTGGCGTCGAACGGATCGGTTCCGGCAACACCGGTGGAGCGGTCGCCACGCCAGTGCATTGCGCCGGAATATTTCAACCCGCGAAGCGTCTGCGTGGTGAACGGCCCTTTCATCGGATGAAAATCCTGCGGATTATTGCTCCCGTTGATGGGTGTGGTGACGCCGGTATTTCCGGTCGCAATCAGGAACGGCAGCAATCGGCCGAAATTGATAGGAATCGGACTCTTCGTCACGGAATTGTCAGGATTGCCGAGATCCCAAGCGAGATCGTCCATATCGCCGAAGATATGACAACTCGCGCAGGCTGCCTCGCCGTTACCCGAGTGGCGGGTCGCGTCATATAAGAGAGGACGCCCGGTGGTCACCGAGGGCGGTTCGGGATTCGGCAGCGGAAAAGCCGCGACTTCTTGGCTAGAAGCGAGGTTCACGACTTTGACGGAATCGTCAAAGCGCGTCATCACATACAACAGGCCGCGGGCTTCGTCGAGAGCGAGTCCGCTCACGCCGCCTCCACTGACTGGAATGTAGTTGGCGCTGGCGGCGACGGGATCGAAACTGTCGTCTTCGAGCGAAGCGGTATCGAACACGCCGACTTTGCTCGAGCCGAACGCGGCAAGGTACAGCGTCTTCCCATCGCTGGTCACGGCCATATCGAGAGGCATTGAAAGACTGTGACTCTTGGCATTCGGATCGAATCCAGGCGATCCCGCGAGCTGGGTGTAATCGATGTGCTTGTTCAAACGGCGTGGCGCAACGGTGGATCCAGAAAGTACGGTGATCCGCGCCTCGGCCAGATGGCCTTGCACCGTGTGGCCTGCGTAAACTCCGGGACCCTCGAAGCGCACGTTGTTGATCGCATCCGTATTCGAAACGTACACGTTGCCGGTCATGGGATTGACGGCCATGTTGAACAAAGTGGTCCCGACGTGCGCGAACGCGGCGGTTTGGGTCAGGCCGTTCGCGTCAATGGCGAACACGTCGGTGTCGGGAAGGTTGAAGCGTATCGAGCCATCCCATGCGCGATGCAGTTCGTCCTCCCAATGGGCGGACCCGTTGTTGTATTTCACGATCAGGCCGACTTCCGGAGCAGGCTCGCCTTGCGCGTCGGTCGCCGGTCCTGGATTTCCACCGGGGCTGACTGTGCCGTCGTTCAGTTTGCACGGCTGATTTGGCTGGAATCCCGTGCAGATTCGGGCTTGAATAACAGTCGTGGTCTGGTTTCCGGTTTTGAATCCCGCCACGTACACCGTGTTCTTATCGGGACTCACGGCGAGGGCGCGCGGCGTGTCCGTGAAAAAGCTCATGATCTTGAGAGGCGTTCCTCCCAGGGTCGTATCGAGATTGGCTGGATCGAATATCCACACGTCGGCGCGCGGAATGGCGGGCGTAGTCAGTTGCGGATCTCCGGCGCCGGGTACGCTCGCGATGGAGGGATCGGTACGCTGCTGCCCACGGTGTGCGGTAGTGATGAAGGCTCGCGGCGGGCTTCCCGCGAATACGATATCGCGCGGCTCGTCGCCGACCAGAAGAGTCCGGATCACATGCGGCGTTCCGGAAAGGCTTACAATGCTGACGCTATCGGAAAGATGATTTACCACCCACACTTCGCTGCTGGTGCGAGCGGCGACCGCCACAGGCTCCAATCCAACCGCAACTCGGTATTGAAAATTCGGCGCTCCGGAAGATAGATCGAAAACTTCGAGCGTTCCGTTGGGAGTATTGACGGCGAATAGCGTTAGACCATCCGCCGACATCGCCAGCGGGCGCACGTGGCCGCTTTCGAATTCGATAAAAGACGGGCCGTTGGAGGACGCAGATACGGGCTTGCGAGTCAGGAATACGGCTGCGAAAATTACGAAGGCCGCCACGACCGCCGCGTATAGCAATCGACGCACGGACCTATCATAACCTGAATACTTCAGCCGCGATCCGGAAGGTGTTGGCGTGCGCTTCGACGGTCCTTTCGATGGGGTTCGAATAGCCACCGCCAAGCGTCACCACCAGCGGCAAGCCTCTGGAATGAACACCGGCGATCACCCTGCGGTCTCGTTCCTTTAGGCCTTCACGGGTGAGCGCCAAGCGGCCGAGCACATCGGTTTCCAGCGCGTCGACGCCAGAAAGATAGAACACGATGGATGGCCGGAAATCCCATACGCGGGGAAGCACCTGATCGAGCGCGCGCAAGTATTCGTCGTCGCCGGTTTTGTCAGGAAACTCGACATCGATCTTGCTGCGTTGCTTGCGAAACGGAAAATTATTGGCGCCGTGAATCGAGAGAGTCAGAACGTTGGGATCGTGCTCGAAGAAATGGGCGGTCCCGTCACCTTGATGAACGTCCAGATCCACTATCGCGGCGCGCTGCGGCCGAAACTTGTGGATGGCGATGGCGACGTCGTTGAACACGCAGAAACCCGATCCTTCAGTTCGAAACGCGTGATGTGTTCCGCCGGCGAGCGCGCCGCCGAATCCGGTGGCGAGCGCATCCTCGGTCGCCGCCAGCGTTCCTCCCGCGGACGCGAGCGTGCGTCGAACTAATCCTTCTGACCAGGGGAACCCGATCCGCCGCATCGCTTGTGGATCCAAGGCTCCGTTGACGAATTTTTCGACGTAAGCGGGATCGTGCGCGAGCGCGATGGTTTCAGGCGAAGCAGGCGGCGCTGGTTCCAAGCGGAAATACCCGGCCTGTTCGATCATCGCCCGCAGCAGCGCATACTTCCGGATCGGAAACTTGTGCCCTGCGGGGAGCGGGATCTCGTGATGATCGCAGTAAAAAAGCCTCAATGTTTGGAGAGGTCGCGAATCAGGATGTCTTTGAAACGGTAATTGCCGCGGCCGCCGGAGTGCAATTGCAGCGCGATCGGCCCGTCGTCACTTTCCGGTTTCGGGTCCGTATAGTCGACCATGAGGACGCCGTTCAATCGGGCGATGTAGTGATTGCCCTCCGCTTTAAGCAGATATTCGTTCCATTCGCCGTCGCGCACCACGGTTTCGTTTTCAGGCGATGGCCACACGATCCAACCGCGCTTTTGTTCGTACACGCCGCCGGTATGATGGCCCAGCGCGCAATCGATCTCGAATTGAGGACCTTTCGTGACGGTCGCGGTTCCGGGCTTGAACCAGACGTGGAAAAACACGCCGCTGTTTCCGCCTTCGCCTTCACACTTGAAGCGCAGCGAGAGCTGAAAATCCTTGTAGCTTTTTTCAGTCTGGAGATATCCGTACTCCTTGGTGACGGCGATTCCGTGGATGGTTCCGTCTTCGACTTCCCAGCGCTCGTCTCCGACCTTGATCCAACCGGCCAGGTCTTTTCCGTTGAACAACGGCGTCCAATCCTCGCCACCGAGTTTCGGTTTCGGAGATTGGGCCAGCAGTGCGGCGATCAGAACAAGGATCATCCCAGTTCACTCCGTATCGCGTTGGCGATAGTGTTGGCAAAATGTTCGACGCGCGCCAGCTCCGGGCCCTCCACCATGACGCGGGCCAGTGGTTCGGTTCCCGAAAAGCGCACCAGGACGCGTCCTGCTTCGCCGAATTCGGACTCGGCGCGGAGAATCTCCCGGTTCACATCCACCAAGTCGGCTAACGCGCGGCGCTCTTTGACGCGAACGTTGACCAGCCGTTGCGGATAGATTTCCAGTTCGGCCGTCAAAGAATCGAGATCCTCAGCCGATTCGCGCATCACCTCGAGGACCCGCAGAGCAGTGAGCAGCCCGTCGCCGGTGGTAGCGTAATCGCGGAAAATGACGTGGCCACTCTGTTCACCGCCGAGCGGAGCATCACGCTTCACCATCTCTTCCAACACGTATTTATCGCCGACCGGAGTGCGCACCAGCGCGATCCCGTTCCGCCGCAGCGCGCGCTCCAAACCGAGGTTCGACATCACGGTCGCGACCACTTCTTTCAAACGTCCACGCGCATGGAGCGGCCGCGCGGCGATGAGCATCACCGCGTCACCGTCCACGATTTTGCCCGAGTGGGAAACAAACAGCGCCCGGTCCGCGTCGCCATCGAACGCGACGCCAAGATTCGCTCCGGTTTCAAGCACTCGCGCGCGCAAATGCTCCAGATGCAGAGATCCGCAATTCAGATTGATATTCTTTCCATCGGGCGCGCAGCCGATCCGGTCCACCTGAGCGCCCAGTCGCTCAAACAACGCCGGCGCGAGGTAGGTGGCTGCGCCGTGCGACGCGTCCACTACCATTCGCACGCCAGCGATTCCGGCCGGCAGAGTCGCCGCGAGATGTTCCACGTACTCGCGATCCAGGCCCTCATCCAGCGTGAGCGAGGTGGGCGAGACATCTCCTGAAAACGCCAGGATGTCTAGTTCCAGAGCGTGTTCCTGCTCATCGGGCAGCTTGAATCCCGAATGGTCGATGATCTTGATGCCGTTGTCACGGTACGGATTGTGCGAAGCGGAAATCATGACACCTGCTGCGAACGGACCGGTCCGCGTGACGTGCGCGATTCCGGGCGTGGTGATCAATCCGGCAAATCGCGCCCGCACGCCTTCGCGCGCCAGCCCACCCGCTACGTGCTCGGCAATCCATGGCCCCGATTCCCGCGTGTCCAACCCGATGACAACTTCCGGATTTCCGTGTGTCGTCGCGACCCACTTGCCGAGCGCCACGCCCACTGCAAAGGTGGTCGCGCGGTCGAGCGGATATTCGCCGGCCACTCCACGCATCCCGTCCGTTCCAAACAATTGCCGCATTCAGTTTCCGCGTCTCTCTATCGTCAGCCTGACCTGTACCACGGGAGATGATTCGAGCCAGAGCTGCGGGTCCGCGACGAAGGTGTTGACATGAAACTCGCGAGTGGCCGTAACTCCGCTCAAATCGATTGCGTCCGTTTGGGCGCTTTCCATCGCGTCAATCCGCGCTTCGGGTCCGGCGATCCGGATGGTGCGCGGCGTGACTTCTTCCCGAACCACCGCGTAGCCAGACGGCGGAGCCGAGGTGAACCGCAGCTCCACCGGAACTTCCTTGGATTTCCTGCGCGCGAAACGCACGCGCAGTTGCGACGGAATCGCGCGCACGAACGCGACGCCTTCAGGAAGATGCAGGTCCGCGTCGGCCAACGTAAAGGTCCGCTCGCCGGGACCGCTCGCGTTGGAAAGATCGAGCAGAATCGCGAGATCGGAAAGTGTCGCCGACGTGAGCCGTCCGGTGGGACCGCGCAGTTCCACGCGAACCGCGTCGAGGGCGTCCGATCCGATCAGCAGATCTTTTGGCAGGTTCCTATAAAGGATAGGCGCCGCGTGGGTAGTGACTAATTCCGGTTCGCCCACGATAGCGAACCACAAAACCGCGGAGAGCGCCAGCGAAACCAGCTTCCAGACGAAATTGCGAGTCAGCCAGCGCCAGCTCATCAGGGTTCCACTCGATTCCATTGAGCTTCACGCACCGGGTCCGGTTTGCGCCGCCCTTGGGCATGCCGAGCTAATCGTTCACGGACGCGGTCCAGAGAAACATCCGGTTCGATATCGCCCCGGGCGGCGATCGCGATCTGGGCGGTCTCTTCGGAAACCACCAGTGCGAGTGCATCGGTTTCCTCGGTAATGCCGATGGCGGCGCGATGCCGTGTTCCCAATCTACGCTGGAGCTGTGGATTCATGGTCAGCGGCAGAAAGCACGCAGCCGCGGCGACGCGGTCGCCTTGCACGATCACGGCTCCATCATGCAATGCGCCGCCATTATGAAAAATCGCACAGATCAGATCACGCGAAACGGCCGCGTCCAGAGGGACTCCGCTTTCGACAAACGTGCGCAGTCCGATTTCCCGCTCGATCACGATGAGGGCTCCGGTTTTCATTTCCACCATCTGCTGCACGGCCAAGAGAATCTCGGCGTTGATTTCGCGGCGCTCCAATTGTCCCCCGAGTCCCAGCCACGGGCTGCGTCCGATCCGGGCAAACAGGCGCCGCAGCTCGGATTGAAACATGACGATCAACGCGATGGCGGTGTAGGGCGCCAGGTTCGCCAGCACGGTGCGCAGCAACTCCAGCCGCATCCAGACTGCGGCGATATACAGCATCGCCAGGAACAGCAGGCCGGTGAGCATGTGTGCCGCGCGACGCCCGCGCACGATGGCGACGAATTGGTAGATGAGAAACGCGACCGCAAGGATATCGATCACCGCAGTGAGAGTCAGCTTCGGAGGAACCGGCAGCAAGAACGGCGGCATCGACACTTCCAGTGTATTAGGAACTCTTAATTTCCGTCCACAGTCGATTCCGCAGCTTTTGCGACAGGGCCGTCTGCGGCTCAAACCATTCGCCCCGAACGAGAGTTTCCGGCGGGGGATACAAAACCGGATTTTCGCGGACATGCGCCGGAAGCAGCTTTAAGGCTGCGCCGTTGGGCGTGGCGGTCTGGGTCGCCTCCACGATCGCGGCCGCTACTTCCGGGCGCAGCAAGTAATCAATGAATCGATGCGCAAGTTCCGTCCGCCTGCTCTCGCGAAGGATCGCGACCGTGTCGGCGTATCGCGCAAATCCTTCGGCCGGAAAGGCATACGCAAGCCGGGTGGGAGCTGCGGCAATTGCCTGCCCCGCCGTCACCGCCCAAACCTGGGCCGCCGACACGTCCCCCGCGATCAATTGATCGCGCACCTCGGCGTTCAGATAGGCGCGCAGCAGTCGTTTCTGCTTCACCGCCTCTTTTGAAGCGCGGAGCAACTGGTCCGGATCGCCGCTATTTACCGAAGCGCCAACTTTCTTCAAGCAGGCTCCGAAGACCTCCGGAGGATCGTCGAGCATGGTGATTTTTCCACGCAATCGTTCGTCCCACAAATCGCGCCAGGCATTCAAGCTCAGTGGTTTTTGAAAAACGATTCCGGTGGTGCCGTGCATGTAGGGGATGGTCCACTCCAGGCGCGGATCCCATTTGGGATTCTGAAATTCGGGATCGAGGGTGTTGAAGTGAGGCAACCGATCGTGACTCAAGGGCTGGAACAGATTCATCCCGATCATCGGCGGAACAAATTCGGCCGAGGGAAAAACCACATCCCAGCCCGAGTTACCCGAGATCACCTTCGCCAGCAATTCCGGGCTGCTTTCATACGTGCCATAGCGAACCCGTACGCCAAACTCGCGCTCGAAATTCGAGATGGTCTGCGGCGCGACGTAATCGGACCAGTTATAAATGTTGAGCCTGGGAACGGCGCGCGAACATGCGGCCGCACCGGCGACGCCCATCAGGAATATGCGGCGATTCATGAAGAAGACCGCAGCCTTTCTGAGAGCAGCACCATGGTGCCCAGCGCGACGACCACGATGGTCGACACAGCATTCAACATGGGATTGACTCCGCGCCGCGCCATGGCGTAGATCACCATGGGGAGCGTCTGCGAATCGATGCCGGCCACCAGGCTGGTAATCACGTAGTCGTCGATCGACACAGTGAAAGCGAGCATCGCAGCGGCTGCGATGGCCGGAGCGAGATACGGCAGCGTGACACGTTGAAACGCTCCGAATTCGTTGGCCCCCAAATCCAGGGCGGCTTCTTCCAGCGCCGGATCGAACGATCGCAAGCGGGCCATCACCACCACCGCCACATAGGCTACCGAAAACGCGACATGCGCCAGGATCACGGTGTGCATTCCCAAGCGCAGATGCAGGAATCGGAAGATCCACTGAGAGAACGCGAGGAGCGAAACTCCCGTGACGATCTCCGGCGTCACCAGCGACAGATACATCGACCCGGCGAGCCATGTGGATGACTTCTTCCACAATCCGTACGCGGCCAGTGTTCCGATGATGGTGGCAAGCGCGGTCGCAAACGCGGCGACGATCAAGCTATTCAAAGCGGAATCGATCAAGTCGCGATCGCTCAAGGCGGCGCGATACCACGTGATCGAGAATCCCTGCCAGACGGTGAATTTCGATTTGTTGAAACTGAAGACTGCCAGGATGAGCAAGGGGACGTGCAAGAACGCATATACAAGGATGGCGTACGAACCTAAAATTCTGACTCCTGACTCCTGACTCCTGACTCCTTTCTTCACAACAATTCTTCTCCGCGGCGCCGCGCCACGAACAACAAGACGAGAGCGACGGCCATCAATGCGATCGAAGCTGCGGCACCGAACGGCCAGTCGCGCGATGCGGTGAACTGATTCTGTATGAGGTTTCCGATGAGGATGGTCTTACTTCCCCCGAGAAGATCGGAAGTGAGATACGTCCCCAGGCACGGCACGAACACCAGGATCGTTCCAGCGCGAATCCCGGGCATGCATAGGGGGATCGTCACTCGAAACAGAGTGTCCCATGGCTTGGCGCCTAGATCCGCCGACGCTTCGAGCAGGCTCTTATCCAGGCGTTCCAGGGTCGCATAGAGCGGCAGCACGGTGAACGGCAAGAATCCATAAACCAGCCCGAGAATCACAGCGCCGTCGTTGTACAGCATCGGCAAGGGATCGCGAATCACACCCAGCGCCTGGAGCATCGTGTTGATCAATCCGGTATCGCGCAGCAGGAACATCCAGGCGTAAGTGCGGATCAGAAAGCTGGTCCAGAAGGGCAGAATTACCAGGCTCAAGTAGAGATTCTTGCGCGATCCACTGCGCGCGATGAACAGCGCCAGCGGAAATCCCAGGATCAGGCACAACGCCGTGGAAACACCGGCGATCCAGAACGATCGCAGGAAAATGACGCCGTACAACGGATCGAACAATCGCGTGAAATTTTCGAGTGTGAACGGACGTTCGACGCCGCCATACGCTCCACGCGTCAATAAACTATAGGTGACGATGATCGCCGACGGGACGACCAGCGTCAGCGCCATCAACAGCGACGCCGGCGCGAGGAAAGCTACTCGAATCGAAGCTCGTCGTTCGAATCCCAGCATAGATGCACCGCTTCGCCCTCGATGAATCCCGTTCCATTCGCCGGAATCTGCGCGACCACCGCTTCGCCGCTTTCGAGTCGCGCCTCCACCTGTACCGCCGCGCCTAGAAAAACACAGCGCTGGACCCGTCCGCGGCGGCCATTCCCCTCACGCGATATTCGCGTACACTCCGGCCGCACACCGATCCCGTCGATAAAATTCATAGCGCCCAGAAAGGATGCCACGAATTTCGTCCGCGGCCGCCGGTAAATCTCTTCCGGCGATCCAACCTGCTCTATCCTGCCGCCGTTCATCACGGCGATCTGATCCGACATCGCCAGCGCCTCTTCCTGATCGTGGGTGACGAACAGGAACGTCACGCCGACGCGGCGCTGCAGATCCTTCAATTCCGCGCGGACCTGTTTGCGAAGCTGCGGATCGAGCGCGGAAAGCGGCTCGTCAAGCAACAGCACATCCGGCTGAAGCACCAGCGATCGCGCCAATGCAACACGTTGGCGCTCTCCACCGGAGAGCTCAGCGATGGTTCGCGATTCCTTCCCTGTCAGTTGCACCTGCTCGAGAACCTTGGCGACGCGCGTGACGCGTGTATCAATCCCATCCACGCGCTTGCGCCGCAGGCCGAACTCGACATTTCCGCGCACGGTCAAGTGCGGAAAC
This sequence comes from Bryobacteraceae bacterium, assembly GCA_035568415.1. Classification (GTDB taxonomy): domain Bacteria; phylum Acidobacteriota; class Terriglobia; order Bryobacterales; family Bryobacteraceae; genus Palsa-187. The sequence goes on from DATMOC010000028.1 coordinate 118,754, forward strand.
AGCGCATAGCTCTGAAAAACAGTATTTACGTTGCGCTCGTAAGGCGGCAGATGATCGATCCGCGCGCCGTTCAGCCAGACCTCGCCCGCGGTCGGCGATTCAAACCCCGCCACCATTCGCAGAGTGGTCGTCTTTCCGCAACCTGACGGGCCGAGCAACGAAAAAAATTCTCCGCGTTCCACGCTGAGCGACACGTCGGTCACAGCACGATGCGTCACGAAATGTTTCGAAACCGAGCGCAGTTCCAGAACCGGATGATCCAGGTGATCCATCAATCGGCAAGCTTCCTGATCTCATCGTAGTGGTAAACGAAACATCCTGCGGTATCTTTGTTCGCCGTCGCCACCATTGATCGAGCGACGGTGGCCGCCTCGATGGCCCGGTACTTCCGCAAGCCGCCGACCAGCAGGAATCCGAGCGCCTGCGCCACCGCGATTCCCACCGCCTCGCCAGCGCGCTTTTCGGAGCGCTCGCCGACCAGGAAACTGGGGCGGAAAATATGCACTGCTTCCAGCGGCATCGCCTGAATCACCGCTTCCAACTCCCCTTTGACTCGCAGGTAGAAATTGCGGGAGTTTGCATCAGCCCCAACCGAGGAGACCAGAATAAACCGCGCGCCACGCGTGCCTGACGCATGCTGGGCGAGCAGGCGTGGATATTCGAAGTCGACCCGGCGGAATGCCTGTTCCGATCCGGCCTGCTTGATGGTTGTGCCCAGGGCGCAATAGACATGCGCCGAGGCTGGAATCTCGATTGTGCCGAGACGGTCGAAGTCGATGCGGCGCTCGGTCAGTCGCGGATGCGTGATTCCGGTCGAGCGGCGCACGATCGCCGTGACGGATTCATACCTCTCCAGCAGAATTTTGATGCAATGGCGGCCGACCAGCCCGGTGGCTCCTATGATGATCGCTTGTCCCGGCATTCCCTCCAATGTACATGCGGGGAGGGAATATCGGCAAAAATTTCGCGAACCTTACTTCGGTTCGGGCTTGCTCCATTTGTCGGAGTTGCGAGTGGTCTTCCAGTAGTCGTCGCCCCACCAGGCATCCGCGCTCTTGGCTTGCTCCGGCTGCTTGGTGGACGGCCTGGTTCCCTTTTTGGACGACGCTGTCTGCGTCTTCCGGTCAGCCGCGAAGGTCTTGCCGGTGTTCTTTTCAAGCGTGGCAAGCACGCCGTCGACCGCCGGTTGCGCGAGCTCCAGCGTCATCGATTTATCTTCGCCCTCATCGTTCTTAAAGTTGACGATCAGCAACTGCGTCTCAGTTTTGTTCCCGCCGCTGAATCGCTTGTGCAGCGCCCAGAACTTGTACAAAGGCACGTCATGCGAGGTTTCCTTTACCGCGCCGAGCTCCACTTTGCTTATGCCGTCATACGGCACCGGGACGTTCGAAAGGCCGGTGCGGAAGAGCATGGCTTTCTCATCGGAGAAGACCAGAGTGCCGCCGGTGTTGGGCGAAACGCCGGTGACGTTTCCATCGATGTAGGTGGCCGCCTCCGGCTGCGATGCGGCAAACGCGGCGGCAGATGCCAGAACTGCAAGTAAAGTGAAGCGTTTCATAGTGATCCTTTGGGTGATCCTTTCCGTCAGGATAGGATCGACAGAAGGCGACGGCGACTTTAGACCTTCGGCAGCCGAAGTACTAGTCTCAGGCCATTCGCGCCCGGCTCACCGCTTCCAGGCCGCGTTCCCGGATCTCCATCTCCCGGATGGCGAACTTCTGGACTTTGCCGGTCACCGTCATGGGAAATTCGGTCACGAATCGGAAAAATTGGGGAATTTTGAAGTGGGCGATCCGGCCCTGGCAGTAGGCTCGAATCTCGTCTTCGGTGGCCGTTTCACCGGCCTTGAGCCGGATCCAACACAGCACCGCTTCGCCCAATTTGGCGTCGGGCAGCCCGATCACCTGGACGTCCGAAATCTTGGGGTGGGCGATCAGGAAATCCTCAATTTCGCGGGGAAAAATGTTCTCACCGCCGCGGATGATCATTTCCTTGGCGCGACCGGTGATGTTGAAATATCCGTCCGGCCACATGACTCCGAGATCACCAGTGTGCAGCCAGCCCTCCGCGTCGATCGCGCGGGCAGTCGCTTCGGGTTCCTGATCGTAGCCTTTCATCACGATTGCGCCGCGTGCACAGATTTCACCTTGTTCACCGACCGGCAGCGTATCACCCGAAGGCGAGATGATCTTGATCTCCGTATTCGGATACACGCGTCCCACGGTCGATGCAGCCAGGTCGACCGAGTCGCCAGGCACCGAAGTCGTGATCCCGCCCGACGCTTCGGTTTGTCCATAAAAGATGAAGACGTTTTTCGCACCGGTTCGCGAAACGGCGCGTTCCATCAGATCGACCGGGCACGGCGCTGCCCCCGTCGGAACCAGCCGCAACGAGGAATAATCAAACTTGGCGAACTCGGGATGTTCCAGCATCGCGATCAGCATGGTGGGCACGCCGCCGCCGACGGTGATGCGTTCCTCGTCAATTGCCTGAAGAGAAGCGAGCGCGTCGAATTGCGCGGACGGAAGCACGATGGTGGAACCGGCGTGATATGCCGCGACGGCCCAGCACACGCAGCCGCCCACGTGATACAGCGGAAGATTGACCAGCAGGCGGTCACGCTCCGAGAATTGCATCCGTTCCGCGCCATACCAACCGTTGTTCACGATTCCGCGGTGCGCCAGAAGAACGCCTTTCGGCGCGCCCGTGGTTCCGGAAGTGTACTGAATGTTGGCGATATCGTCCGAAGTTGCAGGAGCATTGGCGATTTCGGTTCCACCGGCGAGCATCGCGTCCCAGCTGGGATGATCCAGATAAACGACATGCTCGGGCGCGGCTTCCGTCTCTTCCAGAATCTTCTTGTATTCGGATCGAGCATCGCGCTCGCGCAGGATCAACGCTCGCATTCGGGATTTGCGCAGGATGTAGCCAAGATCGGTGGCGCGATACGCCGGATTGACGTTCACCAGTTCGAGGTTCGCTCTGGAACAGGCGACCTGAATCAGCAGCCATTCGACGCAATTGCTGGACCACAGCCCGACCCGCTCATGAGCTTTCAATCCCAGTCCTGCCAACCCGGCGGCGACGCGCTCCGACTCGCGCTGAAATTCGCTCCAGGTAAGCCGCCGGTTCTGATGACGGGACACGACCGCCTCATGGTCCGGGAGCCGCGCCGCGGAGTCGCGGACAACTTCGTGAATTGTTTTTTCGATCAGAGGCGTCTGGGGTCCGCGCTGATAACTGGGGATCATGCGGTCTGGATCTCCGCGGCGTTCTCCAGGTGCCGTTCTTTAATCTCACTCTGGCGGATGACGTATTTCTGAATCTTCCCGGTCACGGTCATCGGAAACGCGTCCACAAATCGGATGTACTGCGGGATTTTGAAGTGCGCGATTTTTCCCTTGCAGAATTCGCGGATCTCATCCTCAGTGACCGTCTCGCCCGATTTCAGCTTGATCCAAGCCGCGACGGATTCACCGAGCTTCTCGTCCGGCAGGCCGACTACCTGCACGTCCGCGACTTTCGGATGGGTGTAGAGAAACTCCTCCACCTCGCGCGGATAGACGTTTTCCCCGCCGCGAATGATCATGTCTTTCAGGCGGCCGGTGATCCGGAAATATCCATCGGGGCGCATGGTCGCGAGATCGCCGGTATGCAGCCAGCCATCTTGATCCACCGCACGCGCCGTCGCTTCGGGATCCTGATCGTAGCCCTTCATCACGGCATAGCCTCGTGCGCACAGTTCGCCTTGTTCGCCCACCGGAAGCGGAGCCCCATCGGGCGCGGCGATCTTGATCTCGGTCGCAGGACACGCGGTGCCGACGGTCGCGACACGCCGCTCGAAAGGATCGTCGACGTACGCCATCGTAATGACCGGCGACGATTCCGTTTGTCCGTAGAAAATCGTCATCTCCGAACAGTGCATGTCGCTCACCACGCGCTTCATCACTTCAATGGGACACGGCGCGCCGGCCATGACGCCGGTTCGCAAGCTTGAAAAATCGAAACGTGAAAATTCAGGATGCTGAAGCTGCGCGATGAACATCGTCGGTACGCCGTAGATACTGGTCGCGCGATCGTGATGGATGGCTTCCATGGTGGCGAGCGGATCGAATGACGGCGCCGGCAGGATCATCGCGGCACCCGAGCTGACCGACACCATGGTCCCGGCCACGCAACCGAAGCAATGATACATAGGCACCGGAACGCAGACGCGGTCCTGTTCCGAGTAATGCAGGCCGAGACTGATGATGCGTCCGTTGTTCAGCAGATTGTGATGCGTCAGGAGCACGCCCTTGGGGGTTCCCGTGGTCCCCGACGTGTATTGAATATTGATGACCTCGCGGCAATCGGTCGGTCCAGGGCCAGGATCGATGCCACCGGCGATCATGCGGTCCCAGGTTTCCTTACCTAAATAAATGATGTGCTTCAGCGCCAGATCCGGCGTACGAACAGCTTCTTCTAGGATCTCGCGATAGTTCGAACGGGAATCCTGCGCGCGCAGCACTAGCGACTTCATTCCGGATTTCTTAAGTACGTAAGCCAGCTCGTGAGCGCGATACGCGGGATTCACGTTGACTTGAACCAGTCCCGCGCGTGCGGTTGCCAATTGGAGATAGATCCACTCCGCGCAGTTGGTCGCCCACACTCCTACGCGATCGCCTGGTTTGAGACCCAGCCCGGCCAATCCGCGCGCGGTCCGTTCCACTTCCGCGGCAAGCTGCTTCCATGTGAGGCGCACATTCTGATGCCGAACAATCAAAGCGTCGCGATCGCTGAATTTCGCGGCGGTATCGAACAGGACCTGATGCGTGGTGCGAGTCGTTAGCTCGAACTCCGGCCCGCGAACGTAACTTTCCATGGGAGTCGATTCTAACAGGAATCCTTTTCTCCGTGGCTGCATCCAAGCTGAATCGTGGTTTTCGTGCTCCTGCTGTCATCCGTCCTTGTTGACGATCCGGCCGTACCAACTCCGGACTTTCATCTAAGCGGTTATATCCAGGGCCGTTTCACAAACGTCGCTGATACAAAGGATCGCTTCGAGATTCGCCGGGCGCGCCTGGTGTTTTCAGGCGACCTTGACGAGCACCTCAGCTTCACCATCCAGACCGATGTCGTGAAGTTGCCTTACCTGTTGGACGCTTCTGTCGAAGTGAAGCCATCGCGCGCGTTCAAGATCGTCGCGGGCCAGTTTAAGCTTCCTTTTAGCATGGAAAGCCTCACGCCTGACAACGAGGTCGCTCCCATCGAGCGCGCAAAGGTCATCAACTCATTCGTACCAGGACGTGACCTGGGCGTGCAGGCACGCGATACCGGCGTGGAGCTTGCCGGCAAAATTCACAACGTCGACTACGCTGGCGGCGTATTCACGGGCGCGCTCATCGTGAATTCTCCACAGGCTGAGTATCACGCGTCGGCGTTCCGGGCCGTCGCACATTTCGGCGGTCTCGCGATCGGAGGCGATCTGTACCGCAGTTTTTCGACCTTGGAAAAAAGCCGCCAAAGCGTCGAGGCGGTGTATCGCCGCGGCCCATTCACCGGTCAAAGCGAATTCATCTGGGGACATGACGGCGGGATCGAACGTCGCGGAGGTTACGTCCTGGGAGTCTGGCGCTGGTCGAAACGATGGCAGGGCGTCGCGCGCGACGACTGGTACACCTCCAACATCGACAAGCGCAACACCACCACAGATTCCTGGCTGATCGGCGCGAACTACTATTTGTTTCCGAAGGTCCGCATCCAGGCCAACGGCGGCTTGCGGCGGGAGCCGTCGTCACTGATATTGAGCGGACTATTCCTGACGCAGTTGCAGGTCGGGTTTTGAGCACTCGCCTGAGATACAATCTCGACATGCGCAACATCGTACTCTTGCTTTCTCTGGTCGCATCCACGTGCGGCGCCGCGACGCTGGACCAATACCTGGGAGCCCCCTTCGCCTCCGAAATGCACGCCTTCCCTGGAGGCGGCAAGGTCGTCTGGATTCTCAACGAGCGCGGCGCGCGCAACCTGTGGGGCGCTGCAGCACCCGATTATAAGGGCCAGCGACTCACCTCTTATAAGGATGACGACGGGCAAGATCTTGGAATGATCCAATGGGCTCCCGACGGCCGCTCGGTCGTCTATGTACGCGGCGGCAATTTGGAGCAGATCGGCCAAGCCAATCCGAACCCACGCAGTCTCGCGCAAATGCCCGATCAATCCATCTGTGTGGTCTCGGAAGGCGCAGCCGGTCCAAAGAAAATCGCCGAGGGACACTCGCCGGCGGTTTCCAAGGACGGCCACATCGCCTTCGTCCGCGCAACGCAAATCTGGATGACCAACCTCGATGGCGAGAAACCCGTGGAAGTGGTCCACACACGCGGCGTCTCGCAGAACTTGCGTTGGTCGCCGGATGGATCGGAGCTCGCGTTCGTGAACTCGCGCGGGGATCATTCGTTCATCGGCGTATACAAACCGGGCGACAAGTCCGTCAAGTATCTCGACGCGTCCACCGACCGTGACGGGAGCCCGGTGTGGAGCGTCGACGGCCGCCGCATCGCCTTCATCCGTACCGCGAGCGTGACGCTCGCCGGGGGCGCAGGTCCACGCCGCGAAGCTCTGACGCCGTGGACCATTCGCATCGCCGATGTTTCGACAGGCCAGGGCCGCGAAGTGTGGCACGCCGATAGAGGACCGGGCAGCGTACACCATGCGATGGTCGCGTCGGATCAACTGTACTGGGCCGATGGCGACCGACTCGCGTTCGCGTGGGAGAAATCGGGATGGCTGCGGCTGTATTCAGTTTCCGCTGAAGGCGGTCCCGCGAAACTCCTGACACCCGGCGACAACTTCGAGATCGAACACGTTTCGCTCAGCGAAAATCGCCGCGAGCTGCTGTATTCCTCGAATCAAGACGACATCGATCGCCGCCACATCTGGCGTGTCGCAGTGGCAGGTGGCACGCCAACGCCAGCGCTCGGCGCACTCGGTCAAGGGATCGAGTGGGAACCGGAAGACTCCGGCAACGGCGCGATCGCCTATTTCCGGTCGAGCCCCAATGAGATTGGACGTGCTGCCGTCAAAGTCGCCAACACAGCGCCGAAAGACCTCGCGCCGGATTCGATGCCGTCAGATTTTCCGTCCAGTGAACAAGTGGTTCCGCAGCAGGTGATCTTCCCTGCCTCGGACGGCATGCAGATTCACGGCCAGCTTTTCCTTCCGAAGGGCGGCGGCAAGCATCCCGCGATTGTCTTCTTCCACGGCGGATCGCGCCGCCAGATGCTGCTCGGGTGGCACTACATGTATTACTACTCGAACGCGTACGGCATGAATCAGTATCTGGCGAGCAAAGGGTACGTCGTGCTGAGCGTGAACTATCGCAGCGGAATCGGATACGGCATGAATTTCCGCGAAGCGATTAATTACGGCGCGACCGGCGGCAGCGAATATAACGACGTGATGGGCGCGGGCTTGTATATGAAGTCCCGCGACGACGTGGACGCGAAACGCATCGGCGTGTGGGGCGGCTCTTATGGCGGCTATCTGACCGCGATGGCTCTGTCACGATCGAGCGATCTGTTCGCCGCCGGTGTGGACCTGCACGGCGTCCACGACTGGAGCGCCCGCGGAGGAAGCGTGGCGAATCCCAATCTCGATCCGGAGAAGCAACGCGAACAGATGCGCCTGGCGTTCGATTCGTCGCCCATGGCGAGCGTGAAAACGTGGAAATCGCCGGTGCTGCTGATCCATGGCGACGACGATCGCAACGTCGCGTTCAGTCAAAGCGTGTCGTTGGTGGAAGCACTCCGCTCGCAGGGGACGGAGTTTGAAGAACTGATTTTTCCAGACGACATCCACGATTTCCTGTTGCTGGAACACTGGGTGAAGGCGATGAAAGCGGCGGACGATTTCTTTGGGCGAAAGCTGAATCGTAGGTAGCTTTACGATGTCCGTCGCGCGGCGAAGCCTGTTAGTGTCAATCTCGGCGTTGCTACTTCGATCTCAGCAGCCGGACCATCCGGTCGGGATGTATTGTGGGGGCAACCAGCTAGTCTATGAAGGCTCGATCCAGTCAAAAACGTTGGATGGTTTTGTCCGTGACCCGAGCCACGGAGAGATCAGCAGGGCACGCGTTCAGCTCCAATCGCGCAGTAGTCCCAAAATGATTTATGACCACGAACCGGATCAGCGGGGATCCTTTCGCTTACCTGCCCTACGACCTGGCGAGTATTGGCTCGGAATTTCAGGCCCAGGTTTCAATCTCCACTATTGGAGGCTAGACATTACTTCTAAAGCCCCGACAAAGCACTTGGAAGCCGTTCTCTCATTCGGCACTTGATTTCCGAGGTTGTGAGCCACAGCCTCGATGTTGTTTCAATCTTCCAAGCCCAGCTCTCGCTTGATCTCCTCCAGCGAAATCGTAGGCTCGTTCCGCTTCAAACGCTCAACGGCAATCCGGTAATCTTCTTCATCTTCGATGAACTCGAGGATGGCTTCGGCTGCGCACTCATCCTTCGTGCGGCCGGTGCTTTGAGCGATCGCGTCGAGGCGATCCTCAACTTCTTTCGGCAACTGCAGAGTAATCATCTCGCTTCGAGTATAGCCTGGAGCTATTCCCGCCGTGGCGGACGCCCGCCGCCACCGCCGCCCTCGCGAGCCGTCATCGGACGGGCTTCATTCACCACCAGCGTCCGGCCCATCAGTTCCTTGCCGTGACATGCATCCACCGCGCGTTGTGCGGCTGCATCGTCGTTGATTTCGATGAACCCAAATCCCCGAGCCTGGCCCGTAAAGCGATCGCGCATGACCGTCACCGAATCGATGGTCACACTATTCTCGGCAAAGAAGTTCTGTAGATCTGTCTCATTTGCCGCGTACGGGAGGTTTCCCACGAAAAGCTTCTTCACTGATCCACTCCTAACTGTGACTTGGAGACACGCAAAGTAAGACTGGGCAGGCCAAACAGGCAGGATAATCGAGCGGACCGAGTCAGACTGAGCACTCCAATACGGCAGTAGTATGCCACGGGTCCGCGGTTGAGTCAAAGGAAAATTGGCCGAAAGGCAGGGGACGGCTGGCCTTCAGGCTAACTGAATCCAGCCCTCTATTCCCTTTATTTTCAGTCCGTTGCCTCGGCGCGAAGCTCTCCGCCGATCTCCGGACCAGCGAGACGGCTATGGTTCTTCGCATAAGAGAAGTACACCAGCAGCCCGATAATCATCCATACTAGGGCCGCAATTTGTGTAGTCGAGTCTAACGCGACGATCATTCCCCCGCATACCAGCATTCCCAGGATCGGAACCAGCGGCACCAGCGGAGCGCGGAAAGGCCGATGTTGCGACGGATTCATGCCGCGCATGATCCACACACCCAGGCACACCAGCACAAAGGCAAACAAAGTCCCGATCGAAGTCAAATTGCCGGTGATATCGCCAGGGAGAAACCCGCCCAGCGCGGCGACGAAAACGTACAGCACCAGGTTGCATTTGTACGGCGTCCGGAATTTGGGATGCACGTCGGAGAATAGTTTCGGCAGCAAACCGTCTTTGGCCATCGAATAGAACACGCGGCTTTGCCCCAGGAGCATGACCAGCATCACGGACGAGAATCCAGCCAGGATCGCCACAGTGACCAGCGTCGCCAGCCACCCATATCCCGTCATTGCAGTTCGGATCGCATAGGCAACCGACGCTTCCATCCCCTTGGTGGGATCCACGAAATCGCTGGATTTCACGAGACCCGTCAGCACCCAACTAAACAGAATGTACAGCACGGTGCAAACCACCAGCGACCCAAGGATGCCTTTGGGCATGTTCTTTCCCGGATCGATGGTTTCCTGCGCAGCGGTCGAGACCGCATCGAACCCGATAAATGCGAAGAAGACAATTCCAGCGCCGCCCAGCACGCCTCCCCATCCGTGTTTGAACATTCCGTCATGTGTGGCGTCGGCCGGCAGCAGATACGGCGTGTGGTTTGCCGGATTGATGAATTGCCAGCCGAGGGCGATGATCATCAGCACGATCGTCACCTTGACTGCCACGATAATCGCGTTCACCATGGCCGATTCAGAGGTACCCTTGATCAGCAACAAGGTCAGCACCAACAAGATCAAAAGAGCCGGAGCGTTGATGATGCCGTGGACTCCTGCCGTCGACGTCTGGAGGGGCGAATGCCGCCATTCCCAGGGAATCAGGTCTGGAAACAGCACGTTCAGATATTCGGTCCACGCGATCGACAGCGTCGCAGAGCCCAGGGCGTATTCAAGGATCAGCGCCCATCCGATGATCCACGCGGTCAGCTCGCCCATGGTCACGTAGGCGTAGGTATAAGCGCTTCCAGCAACCGGAATCATCGCCGCGAATTCGGCGTAGCACAGCCCCGCGAACGCGCAACCGATGGCGGCCACGATGAACGACAGTGTTACCGCCGGTCCGGCGTTCTGCCCCGCGGCCGCAGCGGTGCGGACAAAAATACCGGCGCCTATGATCGCTCCAATCCCCAGCGCGATCAGGGAAGGCCATTTAAGCGTCCGTTTCAGTCCCCCGGTTTCATCGGCTTGAGCAAGGAGACTCGAAAGAGGCTTCTTTCTGGAGAGGCTCATAGTTTAAAGACTGTAACACAGACCAACAGGTTTCGGTCCGAAGTCTACTTGGGCCCCAGGGCGCGTAGCGGCAGCGCCCGGTCGTTTGTTTTCAGTCCGTTGCTTTCGCGCCCATCTTCGCAGGCTGGTTTAAACGGCTGTGGGACTTGCCATACAGGAAGTACATCACCAGGCCGACCACCATCCAACCGAGCGCCGACAACTGAGTGACCGTGTCGCGCGTAAGGATCATCAGGGAGCACACCACTATTCCCAGGATCGGCACGATAGGCATCAGCGGTGTCCGGAACGGGCGCGCTTGCCCCGGATTTGTCTTTCGCATGATCATCACGCCGATGCAAACCAGCACGAACGCGAACAATGTTCCGATGGACGTCAAATCGCCTGCAACTTGCTCGGGGATGAACGCGCCAAACAGGCCAACGAAAACAAACAGGACTGCGTTGCATTTGTACGGAGTCCGAAATTTCGGATGTACTTCGCAAAACAAGCGCGGCAGCAGGCCGTCATTCGACATCGAATAGAACACGCGGCTCTGGCCCAGCAGCATGACCATCATCACCGACGTGAAACCGGCCAGAATCGCGACTGTTACCGTCGTGGCCAGCCAGCCATAGCCGGGCATGTGATGATCGATCGCGTAAGCCACCGAGGCTTCCTTGCCCGCAGCAAGGTACTCCGAATAGGGCGCAACGCCGGTCAGCACCCAACCGAACAGGATGTACAGAACCACGCACACTCCGAGGGAACCGAGAATTCCGATGGGCATGTCCTTACCCGGATTCTTGGTCTCCTGCGCCGCGGTCGAAACCGCGTCAAACCCAATGAACGCGAAAAACACGATCCCGGCGCCGTTCAGCAACCCGCCCCAACCGTGTTTCAGGAACCCTTCGTGGCCGGGCACGCCTTCGGGAATCAGCAGCGGCGTATGATTCGCCGGATTCATGAACTGCCAGCCGACTACGATGAACGCGATCACGATAGAGACCTTAATCGCGACGATGATCGAGTTGACGGTGGCCGACTCGGACGTCCCTTTGATTAAAAGGAGCGTCACTAGGGCCAGAATGCCCACCGCGACGATGTTCATGGTTCCGTGCTCGCCGGTCGGTGAAGTTTCCAGCGGCGAATGCGTCCACGCGAACGGGAGCCTGCCGCCGAAAAGCTTGTTCAGATACTCGGTCCATGCGATGGAGAGCGTCGCCGCGCCCAGCGCATACTCCAGGATCAGCGCCCAGCCGATCACCCAGGCGACCAACTCGCCCATAGTCACGTAGGCGTAGGTGTAAGCGCTGCCCGCGATAGGAATCATGGCAGCGAATTCGGCATAACACAGGCCGGCGAACAGGCACCCGGTTGCCGCGATCACGAAGGATAAAACCACACCCGAACCAGCCGCCTCGCCTGCGGCCCACGCGGTTCGCACAAACAACCCGGCTCCGATGATGGCGCCGATGCCCAGTGCGATCAGCGACGGCCATCCCAGCGTTCGCCTGAGGCCGCCCTCCTTTTCTCCGACTTGGGCCAGCAACACTTCCAGCGGCTTTTTTCTAGAAAGGCTCATCGTTCAGTGACTGTAGCACAGAAGAAACGGGTTTCGATAGATAGGTTAGTCGAGCCCCGTGGTGCGGGTGAAGCGCGGCTGAACCCGGACGGGAACCGCCAGGTCGAACCAGCCGATCATCATCTCATCCCAAGTCTGCGGCCCCCAGAAAATGGTCGTATTGGGATTGGGATTGAACGGATTGTTGGCCGAATTGTCGAACACCGCGGACGCTTCGATGCGCGTGCCCCTCGGGAGCAATTTGGGCGTTTCCAGGTAGTAATAGGGCTGCCAGTTGAAATCGTACTTGGGGATGTCCAGCAGCGTTTCCGCCTCGCCGCCCGGATAGAGGGCGCGGAAGGTAAACGATTTTCCACGCAAATGCATGTGCGCGCGCATACCCACCAGGTACGACGTTTCGCGAATCTGCTCGGTCGCCTGGACGCGATAGTTCGCCTCCTGCGGCGGGATCGCGAGCCAGTGCGCCGCCGCCTGCATCCCCACGATCTGTTCCATTGCTGGCTTCTTCGCGAAGATCAGCCCGATTTTCGTGCGGTCGTGCGCGGGTTTCCCGGTGGCTTGATAGTGCATCTGAAACACCAGCGTCGATCCCGCCTTGATCAGCCGCGCCTGTCCCGGTTTCCAGAATTGAGGCGTCATGCCCGGCGCGTACCCGGCGAGATATTCCTGGCCGCGAGCGCCGTTGCCCGAATCGATCACGACAATCGCGTGATGCACGGCCGCTCGCTCGCTGGGCCGCACCTCCACCGCTTCCACCCATTTGTCTTCAGTGAAGTGAGTGGGTACGGGAATGTACTGATAGTCGATGGCGCCGGTGGCGGGAACGTTGAACGCGACCGGCATTTCGAGAACGACATCAGGGGGCGGGATACGCCATCCTTCCACGTAGGTTTTAGGCTTAGGCGCGTCCGCCGGATTCCCTTCCCGTGCGCCGCCGTCGATCCAGGCCACCAGTTGTTCTTTTTCGACCGGCGTCAGGGAGAAGTCGTTCGAAAACTTGCCATAGCGCGGATCAGCCTGCCAGGGCGGCATTTTTCCGGAAAGGACCGCCGATCGGATGGCCTTCGCCCAGGGCCGCGTCTCCTGATACGAAAGCAACGGCATAGGTCCGGCTTCACCAGGGCGATGGCAACCCTGGCATCGATTTTGCAAAATCGGCTCAATTTCTTTGTGAAAAGTGGGTGCCGCGGCAGATATGAGAAGGGGCGCAAATAGCGGCACTGAGAGCCCCCTGGGACCCAGGCAAATCAATATTCCATACCTCGGAAGTATTCATCATACGATGAACTCCGGGTATCGTGACAAGAGAAATCGCAAAGTTGTTGATACTGAGGCGCGAATCTGGCAATGCTAAGGTGAAAACCGCGTTACGCCGCTGCGGCGGCGGTCCGTTCCCGCAACATCTGGCGGATGCGCAGGAGCCGCACGCGAATCCCCGTGGAGGTGATTCCCGCGTCGCGAGCAATCTCTTCCGCCGAATAGCCGGCAAGATTGCGCTGGAGCAAGCTGCGATCGCGCCGGGGACAACGATCCAGCAGCCGATTGAGCTCGATCGTGTCCAGATCCATCGAGTACGACGGATTGAGCCCATCGATCGGCATGGTCAGAGGTCCCCGAAAACGCGCCCGGTACAGATTCCGGGCAATCGAGTTGACCCAGAAGCCCACCATCCCCGGATCCCGCAACTGCTCGCGATACTCCCAGCCGCGAGCCCACGCAGCTTGCGCGATCTCTTCCGCATCTTCGATGGGCGCGCCATGAGCCAGCAGAAAGCGCCGTGTGGCGCCATAGCCGGATTGAAATGCTTCGCCGAAGTCGTTACGTTCCATCGCGCAATCTCGACTGCAATCGGGGGGCCAGCGCTTTGTCTCTGTTTTTCAATGAATTGCGTGTCACGCATCCGGGTCTGCTCGGTAAAAATTTCTTGAAACTAACCCAATTTCTGCCGCCTTCCGATTGAGTTATTGTGCTCGTATTCAAATTCATTTTCCTGACGGCTGGCTTGGCCATGGCCCAGTCGCATCCAAGCTGGTGGGGATTCGCTTCGCCCGATGCCACCGCCCTGGTCGGGATCCGTTGGGAGACGCTCCAACATTCGGCATTTGCGGAACCCATCGAGGCGGAATTCTCCGGGAGCCTCGGATTTCCGGACCTGGATCTGTTCAACGACGCGCGCCAGATCCTCATTTCTTCGCCCGCAACCCTGGCTATGCTGACCGGCAATTTTCCAGTGGAGACGCTTCGCGCCCAAGCGGCCGCCAAAGGTTTGAAGCCTGCCTCGCACAGCGGAGTGGAACTTTGGATCACTCCCGGCAAGAACACTCTGAGCGTCGCACAGATAAGCGAGCAACTCATTCTGCTCGGCTCGCGCAAAACGCTCGAAACCGCGATTGATCGCAACCTGGCGGAAACCGGTACCGGGCGGCGTTACTGCCCGCTGCTGGCGCGGGCCGCGCGATTCGCGCAAACGAAAGATCTGTGGGTGGTCGCAACCCGGCTCCCCGATCCGCTGGCTAGCTTGTTCGTCCCCCTGGAAACCGAGGCGCGAGGCTTTGAAGGCGGCGTCTCGATTCGTGAAGGCGGGCTGCAACTGGAAGCGTCGCTCGATGCAGGCTCGGAGGACGCCGCAGCTATCATTGCGGAAAACATCCGTCACACAGTTCCTGGATTACCGGTGGTCGCACGCGGGTTGATGATCGTCGCGGAAACGGATCACGTGCTGCTTACGCTGGACGTGGGCCGTACTCAACTGGTCGCGGAGATGCGCCAGACCGACGTGGTATCCAATCCGCAAGGCCCGGCCGCGGTAGCTGAGCCTCCCAAACCCACCGGTCCGCAGATTGTTCGGATCTTCGGGCTCGACGAGGGCACACGCGAGATCGTCCTGCCGCCGGTTAAACCTGAAAAGTAAGATTGACGCTCATTTCCGAAGCGCTGTGGGGCAGGCTTGCACCCTGCGGCGGATTTGTAATCCGCCCGACGTGCGCCGGTTAAAAACCAGCGCGCAGACAGCATGCCTGCCCGACAGCCCTAAAAAGCTACTTGCGCCGGAAAATACTTTTCGATCAGGCGCTGATAGTACGGCCGCAATTCCACGGGATTCGGCTTGGCCGTGCTCTTCGAATACAGATCGTAGGGATTGAACGTCTTGACCCACTGGAACATCTCGCGATCGCGATCGTTCATCAGGTAATCGTACGCGCCTTCGCGATGCGCCGGGTAGAAGGAATGATAGCGGAGCATATACAGCGCCGGTTCCGGCAGGCATTCCTTGGCGACGTGATAGAAATACTCGTCGTGTCCCCAGGACATGTCGACCTGATCCAGCCCGCCGCCTTGTTCATAGACACCGAGGCGTGTGTTGTACTCCGGACGCTTCGTGTCGGGATTATCGGCGAAAAATTCATGAAAGACGATCTTGTCCGAGTAAGCGCAACCCGTCGGGAACGTGTCGCCGACCACGGCCCACTGCGGCTCGCCCCATAGCCACAACACTTTCCCCAGGTCGTGGACCAACCCGGCAAGCTGGAACCAATCCGGGTGGCCGTCGCGCCGGATGGCTTCGGCGGTCTGCAGGTTGTGCTCGATCTGACTGAGATCGGTATCGGGATCGCTGTCGTCGACCAGCGTGTTCAGATACTCGAGCGCCTCCCAGATGCTCATCTTGGTTTTGTTGAGACCGCCGTACTGCTTCTTCTTTTCGAGCACGAAGTCGCGTGTCTGATGGGTGTGATTCAGACGGTAGAATTCGCGGACTCCCGGCGTGGTGTTTTTATAATCGCGGAATTCTTCGGTCTTGCGGCTCGGATCGTAGCGGCGCTGGACGAATTCGTCCCACTGTTCCAGATTTTCGAGTGGACCCTGCATACCTTTAGACTATCGAAGTTCACCCGTTGCCGCATTCCAGAACAGCACGGTGGAGAATCCCGGCTGATCCGGCGCGCGATCGCTCACGACGATATTGCCGGGGTCGATGTGAGCATGCATCGCGACGCACTCCGGGAATCCGTTCTGGAAAAAGTAGACGCCGTTCAGGATTCGCGGCAGTCCCACCACGGCGATTCGATCCGACGGTGAGCGCACCGCCGCCGCGCCAGCTTGGCACGCGGATTCTGTTTTTCTTGAAGCCGACTGCCACGCAGTCAAGTTGTGTTCGAGAGCGGCGAGGTTGAAAAGAATCACTGCCGCTGCGGTTACCCATCGAAACTGATTCGGAAGGCGTTCCGCGGCCGCAGCCAAGAGTAGACAGAGTCCGAGCGACGGCAAATACAGATAGCGCGCCTTCTCCAGATCCGGACCGATCAGCAGGCGGTGAAACGTCGGCAGCGCGGTGACGATGATGAGTCCCAGGCCCAGCGCCAAGTCGCGCCGCGCCAGGGGAGCCCGCGCAATCAAAACGGCGGCCGCAACGAACACGACGGCTACGGCGGCGACGAATATTCCGGGTGGAATCGCCCAATCGACGGGAAAGAACAGCACGGCCCACAAACGCATGCCGAAGGTTTTCAGCACTGGCAGCAGGGTCGCCTGGAAAACTTCGGGACGGCCAGTACGATCGACGTACCCGCCGACGCCGCCGACCAGCATCCAGCGATAGGCGAACATGGCCGCGGCCACTACGAAGAACGGGATCAAAGGACGCACGCGACGATCCTTTCCCGTGAATGCAACCACGGCGAGCATCAACGGGATCGCGTAGGCGGACTCCTTGCACAGCATCCCGAGAACCGTAGCCAACAGCGCGAGCCAGGGCCACCGGCGCAGGAATAGCACCAGCGCCAGCAAGGCGAAAAACGTGGCGAGAAGATCGAAGCGTCCCGTGATCCACACCACCGTTTCCGGCCGCGTTCCATGCACCGCGAACAGTGCGGCCGCGAATCCGCCGGTGAAGCGATCGTAGCCCAGCGATCGAGCCGCCGCGAATACCAGCCACGAATTCACCGCGTGCAGCGCCAGGGCGGGGAGGTGCCATGCCCAAGGATTCGCGCCGGCCCACGGCTCGGTCAGCGCGACGGAAAGATAGATCAGCGGGCGAAAAAACCCGTCGCCGCCGCCGTGCGTAAACGTGTGCCAGACGGTTTCGCCATATTCGTGCGCGTGGCGCAACAGAATGAAATCGTCGGAAAGAAAATACGAGCCAGCCACGCGTCCGTACGCGGCCGCGACCAGAACGGCGAGGACAGCGAATACCGGCCCATCGAGGACGCTTCGCGATTCCGCTTCATGCGGCCGATCCATCGATGAAAGCAACATCAGCAGTATCGCGGCGGCTCCAAAGATTCCCTCCGCGTTCATCGGCGAATGCGTCGAAGCCGCTCCCCATGCGCGCAATGCGACCGCTGCGCCCGAGCCGATCATCGTCGCGATCAACAGCGCGCGGGCCGCCGTTTTCATCGGGGAGGAAGCACCACGGCGCGCCGCACCGCGATCGATTCGGCATCGATGTTGCGCGTCCCACTCAGGATGTACAGCGGCCGCTGCTTGGATTCATCGTAAATGCGCGCGATGTACTGCCCGATCATTCCGAGGCTCAGCAGCGTCATCCCGAAAAAGAAGCATTGCAGGAACACGATGGAGGTCCAGCCTTGCACCACGGCTTTCTGAATCAGCGCACGATACGCCGCGTAAATGAAATAAACTACTGCCGCGCCGCTCGCGCACACGCCGCCGATGGTCGCGACGCGCAGGGGCAGTGCGGAAAACGAGGTAATCGCCGTCCAGGAAAGCCGCAGCATGCGCCAGGTCGAATAGCTGGTCGCTCCGGCGGCGCGGCCGCGCCGCTCGAATGGCACGAAGGCTTCCGGAAGCCCCAGCCAGGCGATCATTCCTCGCACAAATCGATGCTGTTCGCGCAACGCACGTAACGCGATCACCGCGCGACGGCTGAGCAGGCGAAAATCGCCGACTTGTTGCGGGATGTTCGCGTCGGCCAGCCGGCTCATCAACGCGTAGAACGTGGACGCCGTACTTCGTTTCCACCAGCTCTCCGCTTCGCGCGCGACGCGTTGCGGAGAAACCACGTCGAACCCTTCGCGGTACCGGCGCACCATTTCCGGAAGCAGCGACGGAGGATCTTGAAGGTCGGCATCCATGATCACAACGGCATCTCCATCGCAGAAATCGAGTCCTGCGGTGATGGCAGCTTGCTGTCCGAAGTTCCGCGAAAAGTTCAATACCTTGACACGATCGTCGGCGGCAGCGAGCTGGTCGAGCAGCGTGGCCGTCGTGTCACGGCTGCCGTCGTTGATGAACAGAATTTCGTAGTCGCAATCGATTCCGCTCAGCGCCTTCCGCAGCTCGATCATGAGCAAAGGAAGGGCCATCTCTTCGTTGAACACCGGGATCGCCAGCGATAATTTCACGGCGCCGCTATCAGTAGGCCCAGCGCCACAAGTTGACGCCTACCGTGAAACCCGCCCCGACGGCTGCAAAGACCACCAGGTCGCCCTTTTTCAGCTTGCCTTCCGCGATTGCATCGCGCGTAGCGAGCGGAATAGTCCCGGCAGTCGTGTTCCCGTACCGGTCGATATCGATCACCACCTGATCGCAGCTCAATCCGAGCCGCTCCGCCGCGGCTGTGATGATGCGCCGGTTCGCCTGGTGCGCCACCAGGACCTTGATGTCCTTTCCGGTGAGTCCGTGCTGCGCGAGCAGGTCGCGGCTGTTTTCGTACATCTTCCGGACCGCATATTTGAACACCTGCTGCCCGTCCTGTTTCACGAAATGCATCCGATTGGCGACCGTTTCCGCTGTCGCGGGCATGCGGCTGCCTCCCGCCGGCTGTTTCAAATAATCGCCGCCCGATCCGTCGATCTCATTCAGGAACCCCAGGAATCCTTCGCCTTCGACTTCCGTGGGCTCGACCAGCATGGCGCCGGCGCCGTCGCCGAAAAGAATGCACGTTCCGCGATCCGTATAGTCGATGATGCGCGACATCGTGTCCGAACCGATCACCAGGACTTTCTTGTGCGTTCCGGCTTTCACCAGATGCGCGGCGGTGGTGAGGCCGTAGATGAACCCGGAGCACGCGGCGACCAGATCGAATCCCCAGGCGCGTTTCGCTCCCAGCCGATCCTGCACCAGGCAGGCGGTCGCGGGGAACAACATGTCCGGAGTCACCGTGCACACGATGATCGCGTCCAACTCGGCCGCATCGACGCCGCGCTGCGCCAGCGCGATCCTGGCCGCCTCCACCGCCAGATCCGACGTGGCCATCTCGGGCGGCGCAATGTGGCGCTCGGCGATGCCTGTGCGTTCGAGAATCCACTGGTCGTTGGTATCGACCATCTTTTCCAGATCGTGATTGGTCAGCACGCCCGGCGGCACATAGCATCCAAGCGCCGTGATTTTAGCTCCCGGCAAACATCCTCCTTGTGGTTAAAACCATTGTCCATGTTACATTCTTGAAAGATGGAAGTGGTGAACAGCGAGCAGATTTTTGCCCGCGTGTTTGAAGACATGCGTCCCCGGACCCCGCTTCCTTTCATTCGTGTTGAATTCCGGCGCTACGCCAACGCGAACGCGCAAGTCCGGCTGGAAAACGGAATGCTTCACGTGCGCATGGCGGATACGCTGGCCGGAGCTCCGGACACGGTGATCGAGGCGCTGGCCGAGATTCTTTTATCCAAACTGTTCCGGCGTCCGGTGCCCGGAGCGAGCAATGATCGCTATCGCCGCTACCTCAATCGCCGCGACGTCCGCCGCAGTCTCGACCTGGTCCGGCAGATCCGCGGCCGCAAGCGCGTCGAGCATCCCCAAGGGCACTGCTACAACCTGGATGAAATGTTCGAGGACCTGAATTTCCGCTACTTTCACGGTCTGATGGCCCGGCCGGTGCTCGGCTGGAGTCCGCATGCGTCGCGAACCATGCTGGGCCACTACGATCCGCCGCACAACGCCATCGTGCTGAGCCGGATTCTCGATCGTCCGGTGACACCTCGGCTCGCGGTGGAGTACGTGTTGTTCCACGAAATGCTGCATCTTCGCCATCCTGCCGAGCATCATGGCGCGCGAAGATGCGTGCATACGAAATCTTTCAAGCAGGCCGAAAAGCAGTTCGAAAAGTTGCGCGAAGCGAAAGCCATGCTCCGCCGGCTGTAAAATTTGCAGAACAGTTTTTGGCAGGTCGGGGACCTGCCCCACTGTTTCGCGGACCGGTGGGGCAGGTCCCCGACCTGCCTCGGAACATGCTAGATTTTTAGCATAATGAGAGCCGCGTTTTTCCTGTGCTGCCTGCCGCTTGTCGCCCAGCCGTATCCGCCTCCGGGCGCTTTGGTCGACCTGGGAACCTATCGCGTCCATCTCTATTGCACCGGCGCGGGCAGCCCGGCCGTGATCGTCACCGGAGCGGGATACTCCTTCGATTGGGCGCTGGTCCAGCCGGAGGTCGCGAAGTTCACGCGCATCTGCACCTACGATCCCGCGGGATTCGCCTGGAGCGATGCTGGCCCCGGTCCCGAATGCGGCAATCGCGTCGCTGACCTGCATCTGCTTCTCGCGAAAGCCGGCATCGGCGGCCCCTACATTCTGGCGGGACTCTCCTACGGAGCACTGGTCGCCCGCGAATACGCCGCGCATTACGCAACCGAGGTCGCGGGAGTCGTCCTGATCGATCACGCCTTCCTCGACCCTGTAGATCTCAACAAGCCTGAAACTCCGCGCAGGCCGAACAGCCCGCCCGTGCTGATCTCGCAGACGCCAATTGTCCTGACGATGGAAGACATCTCCAACTTCGGTAATCTGCCGCAGCGGAGCCGCGAGCTGCATCGTTGGGCGGACTCGCTGCATCCCGTAATGCCCAGTGTCGAAAACGCACGTGAATGCGCGACCCAGCTTGACGGCAAAACGCTGGGCGACAAACCATTGGTCGTCGTCAGCACGCTGAACGACGCTCCCAACTACGCGCCGCTCCAGACAAGTCTTCTGGCGCTATCGAAGAACCACCGCCAGCTCATTTCAACGAAAAGCTTCCATGCGATCCAGATCGACGAGCCGGAAGTAATCATCCGCGCGATCCGGCTGGTCTTCGAGACCGCGCGTTAGGCGCCGGCTTCGTCAGCCGTAGGACCGTAGATCGCTGGAACCGGGATGTCATTCAGCCGCAGATACACGCCCAATTGCCCGCGATGGTGAATGAGGTGATTCATGATCATGGACCGGATGATCACCACTCGCGGCATGGTG
Organism: Bryobacteraceae bacterium; assembly: GCA_035568415.1. Taxonomy (GTDB): domain Bacteria; phylum Acidobacteriota; class Terriglobia; order Bryobacterales; family Bryobacteraceae; genus Palsa-187. The sequence goes on from DATMOC010000028.1 coordinate 140,080, forward strand.
AAAATTACGTTCCCGGCGCTCGACAGCGTCCACGGCTTCAGCATGTGCTCATCGCTCGCATGCGCCAGCGCGGATCGCGCCGCCTTCACGTTCCGGTCAAAGCGCTGCAAAAGCTCCGCCTGTGTCTTGACCGGCTCTTCTTTGAAATCCGGCGGGAAGTCGAACGAGTCTTTCTGAATCGTATCCACGGCCCAGCCGGTCATGTTGGCCATGTGCGTTACCAGACTTCCCATCGCAAAAGATTTGGGATGCGGCTTCCAGCCGAATTTATCTTCCGGGCATCGTTCCAGGACCTTGCGAGTGTTGGCCATTTCCTGGTCGAACTCGGGCAAAAGTGCATCGTTCATAGACATGAGTTGAATCCTCCGGTGCCTATATTCTCCTTTTCTTCGCCTCATGTCAAGAGTAATTATTGCAAGGGCAGGATGCGTCCGGCAGGGCTCATCCGATCCGCCACGGCGATTCGAATCTCCGGATTACTGGGTGCGTCACCGGGGAGCAGCAGGTTGATCTGATACAGGCCCGCAAAGCCGGGAGCGGCGCCGGCATACAAGACCCGGGAGGCGCTCACCGTGGTCCCATTCAGCAGCACCTGAAAATCGCTGATCGCCGAGATCTGCGCCGCCGCTGGTGCAAGCGTGTTCGAAATCTGCGCCGGCAGCGTGGGACCCATGCCGCCGGCGAACAGAACGATGACTTCGCCCGCATGAGCGGGAGCGCTTACAGCCACCAGCGATCCATCCAGATGCACCGCGAGAATGGTAGTCGCGTCCGCCTGAAAAAACGCGGGTGCCGTGGCGCCGAGCGTGATCGTGACCGCTGGGCCGGCCAGCCCGTCGACCTCCAACTGCACCGTCGCCGGACCCGCGATCAGCACTAACGGCACCAGCACATTGACCAGCGTTGGCGAAACATACCAGATATCGGCCGAGATCTGGTTGATCAGGACGCGCACGCCGGTTCCTGGAAGCACCGTGGGCAGCATGCCAGCGCTGATATCGTCCGGACCGATCGCCCGCGTCACGTAAGAAAGATTCTGACCGTAAATACTCAGGAAAGTATTCGGCGCGTAAAACCCGGCGATGCCGGCAGCGGAATTGGCGATGCTGTCCGCGGAGTAAGTCGGCGCTCCAGGGGTGCTGCTCGAATCGGCCAGGAACGGCCCGAGCGCGAGCGCTGCCAGCAATACAATGGCAGCCACGTTGTCAGACCCAGTCTACCACTCTGTGGTCTACGGATTTTTCGTCAAAAGCGCTTTGTACAGTTCGAAAAACTTCGCGAAATCGAGATCCAGCGTCACATCCACCGCCGTCGCATCCGGCGCGATGGTTCGATCCAGCGGGATCACTGCTCCATAGTTTTTCCCGAACGCCGTGTCGACGTCCAGATACGCCGTTTCGCGTTGCGTGACGAACGTCGGATCGAGCAAATAACCCGCCGCTAAACAATCCCAGATGTAGGTCGACGCGCTCGGGTCCTTCGCGAAGCGCTTGCCCAGATCCTCGCGAAACAACGCGGTAATCGGCGTCTTAACCGAAGCGATCTCGGCATAACGCGCCTTATCGAGCTTCGCGTGATTGCAAATATCGAGCCCGAACATCACCTTTTCAGGGATCGCCGACCGCAGCACCACTTGCGCGGCTTCAGGATCGAACCAGAAATTGAACTCCGCCGCTTGTCCGTCGGGACTGCGCGTGTGCGCCGCGCCGCCCATGAAAACTACGCGTTTGATTTTCCTTTCCAGGTCGGGCCGCAGCCGCAGCACAATCGCCAGATTCGTCATCGGACCGATGGCCAGCACCGTCACCGGCGTCGGCGCCTGCGAAATCATGTCGATCATGAAATCGATCCCGCTTTTGCGCGAAATCCTGCGCTGCAGCGTTGTTTTGCCAGGCTTGTCTTCCTGGCCGAACGCCCCCAGATAGGTGTAGGGTCCCCATTCCTTGGATTCCTTTTGAGCCATGGCGCGCGTGTGAACTAGCGGTGCGCGAGCTCCAATATAAATTGGCACCGCCGGCTTCTTCATGATGTCGAGGATGCGGAACATGTACTCGGCGCCCAGATTCGGCCACAGATTTCCAGGCACCAGAGTGAGGCCGAGCACATCCACTTGCTCCGGCCGCTGAAGCAGCATCACCAGCGCGGCTCCGTCGTCGTTGAAGAAAGCCGAGTCGGTGTCGAAGATCACCTTTTCCTGCGCGAAGCACAGGGTTGCAGTCAGGAGCAACAAACGCATAAACCCAGTTTCACGCAAAGACGCAAAGGACGCCAAGAAAACTTTGCGATCTTTGCGTCTTTGCGTGAGATTACTTAGGGAAGCAAGCGTCCCAGAATATCCGGGATCTCGAACACCGCCCGATTTTCGATCTTCGCGACGCTGGCCCGGTACTCGTCCAGCGATCCGAGAATTTCATCAACCGCCTCACGAATGCCCCGAAAATTCGGCAGCACGATTCCCGCGTGTTTCTCGCGAACCCACTCGGTGTTGTAGCGCTCCTGCGGCAGCGTCCATGCATTGCATTCGACGATCACCGGTAGCTTCATAGCGACCGCCTCGCTGATACTGCCGGGTCCCGGCTTGCCGATGAAGTAATCGGAAAGGTGCATGTAATACGGGACCTCGCTGGTGAATCCTTCGATGTAGTGTGGTCCTCCACGGGCCCGCAAACGCGCGGCCAGTGCTTCGTTCTTGCCGCAGATGAAAATCAATTGGCGATCCGCCAGACTCTCGGCGATGTCGAGCATGACCTTGGAGCCTTGCCCTCCGAACAGCACCAGCCCTGTGGGTTTATTTGGATCGAGCCCGAGGCGTTTTCGTTCCGACCCCCGGTCCACCTTCACTGGATCGTAGAATCGCGGCCTCAGGATCATGCCCGAGACTCTGAAGATATGGTCGTCCGGATATCCCATCGCTTTCGCCTGCTCGACCGCCTTGTCGCTCCCGCAAATCATGAACTGGTCCTGCCTTTCCATCCAGAAATGCGGGGGATAGTCCGCGAAGTCTGTCAGAATGGTGACGAAAGGAACCGCGGGCAAAGCCGAACGCAGGCTTTCGTATAGCGCCCGATTGAAGTTGGGCACCACGGACACGACCAGATCCGGTTTCGATCCGGCCCAGTGCTCCTGTAACAGCCGAACCGTGGGGCTGTGATACCGGCGGATCACAGCGTGCATGAACTGGAGGCCTTGGGCCGCGCCTAAGGTCCACCCCTTGGCGAGCATCAGATTGTAAATGTTCTCTAACCTTATGCCGGTATACTTCCGGAATACATCCAGGGGGAGCAGCAGCTCTTGTAAATTAACCAGCGTGACTTCCCACGGCCGGTTCTGCTGCTCGATTACTGATTTCAGGGCAGTTGCGGCCGCACGATGGCCGCCGCCCGCGTCGAAATAGAGGAGTTGGAAACGTTTCACAAAATCAGTCACAAATGTTTTATGCCCGTGTCATACATGTGTCATACCGCGGGTTTAAAAGTGTAGCATGGCGGCATCTTTCGTCCACGCACAGCATGCCATGCAACGCAGCGTCCGGTTCGTCGAAGCCGGCGATCACGGCCTGATGCGCCGCGTGAATCGCTGGCGCGCGCCGCGCTGGCTGCGCTTGTGGATGATCGCCGCCACGCGAGGAGGCGACGGATGGCTGTGGTACGCCACGGGTCTGATAGTGGCCCTGTTCGGGGGCCCGGAACGTTTCCCGGCACTCGCGGCGGCAACGCTGGCCGCGGCGCTTGGTACCGGGCTTTTCCTGAAACTGAAACGGACGTTCGGACGGAAGCGCCCCTGCGCGCTGGAGCCGCATTGCTGGGCGACGCTCCTCCCGCCGGACCAGTTCTCCTTCCCGTCGGGTCACACGATTACAGCGTTCGCGGTGACCGTCGCGTTGGGCGCGTTTTATCCGGCGATGCTCCCCGGTCTGTTCTTCTGCGCGGTGAGCGTGGCGCTCTCCCGAATCATGCTGGGGATGCACTTCCTGAGTGACGTCGTCGCCGGAGCCGCCATCGGCGGCTTGCTCGGTTATTCCTGCGCAGCCCTCACTAAACTCATTTAGCTGTGGGGCAGGTCCCGACCTGCCAGGTCTTAACTGCGCAATTCCGCCGCAATCTCATGCGCTGCGTTGCGCGCCTGCTCGATCGCCCCGATAGGAAAACTGATCGCGCCCACTTTAGGATGCCCGCCGCCGCCGTAGCGTTCACAGATGCTTGCCAGATTGAACGTCACCGGCTTGATGGCCCACGGATTCGATCCCACCGACACCTTGGTGCGGAAGCTCGACGTGCTCACCGAAACCGTGTAAGTCGATTGCGGGAACAAATAGTACGGGATGAATTTGTTGTATCCCTCTAAATCGTGACCCACTAAATCGAAATACACCACGCCATCCTGGCAACTGGATTGTTTAAGGATAATATCGATGGACCGCAGATGACGGTCGTGCAACGGTTGGTAAATCGCTTCAATTTCGGGATCGGATGCGATCTCATCCAGCGTCCGGTGCCGCATCTGCCGAATGATGTTCTGCACCACATCCGAGCCATGCGCGCCCTCGATCACCAGGGTCAACCGCGTGGCCGCCGACCGCAACTCCACGGCCTCCCTGGCATCGGCGTATTGAGCTCCGTCGATCACGTCGGCCCATTTCACCAGTTCCTTCAGGTCCGGCGCATCAAATCCAAAGCGATCGCGAGCGATGGTGCAGATGTATTTCGTGCAGGAACGGAAACTCGGATCGTACATCTTGCGACCGCTTTTGTCGGCGCGAAAATGTTCGGCATCCTCGGGCGTCAGGAACGCGCTCTGATGATGATCGAACCACCACGTCAGCCGCGGATCGGTGGAGTATTTGAAATCGACAATGGCGTTCTCATCTCCGTCGAACATGCCGGGCTCGAACAATTGATCGGCGCGATGGGCCAGGCCGGTATACGCAAATTCAGCGTCCGAGTGAAACTTGGCTTCGATAAAACGGCTGAAAAACGCGGCAGATGCTGCGCCATCGAAGCAATGGTCGTGATAAAGGATTCTCACCCGCATTTAGACAATGGACCCCAGGAAAACTTGTTAGTGTCTCGCAAACAGGGACCGTAAGGCAAGTGGCCCGTCGCGTGCCATTACAAAATCGTGACGACGCTATTTCGCGGAATCTCCGCTTGGTTCGTGATGGCGCTTGTCGTCATTCCGCCTCGCGTGTGTGGCGAGATTCGACTGCTCGCCGTCACCACCTCCGCCGGATTCGCTCCAGGTCTGCCCGGCCCCGGCAGTCCCGCGACCATTTTCTGCACCGGCCTCAATATCGCGGACGCGAATTCCATTAACGTTACGTATCCCGATTCGTTCCGCGCGCCCATCTACGGAGCCGCCGATCTGGGGACCTACCAGATCGTTAACTTTCAAGTTCCATGGGAGAACCATGGGGGTCCACCGGCGCTTTCGCAAGGAACAGACAGCCTGCCGATCGTCGCCGCCCCCGCGGCTTGGGGCGAGTTTTTCACTACGCCGGACGGGTTCGCGATCGCGCTCCACGCTATCGACTTCGCGCTGGTCACTCCGCAGAATCCCGCCCAGCCAGCAGAGTGGATCGTTCTGTATGGATCGAACTTCGGTGACGTGGTCGGTCCGCCGGCAACCGGAAGTCCCGCCGCGCCGGATCCTCTTGCGCCGCTCGATCCGGGAGGGCCGGTCGGGTGGACCTTCACCGCCTGGCTGATCGATCCAACTGGCAACCGCCAGCTCACCACCAATTTTTTCGGATTGGCTCCTGGGCTGACCGGCGTGTACCAGATCAACGTGCGAATGCCGGACACTCTGCCGGCGAACATCCTGCAGATTTACATGCAGCGCACCCGCGATTGCGGATTCTTTTTCAGGCAGGGCTGCGGGCGTGGGCTTCTGCTCGACATCAGCGCTACCGCGCGCGTGCCTTAGCGGGCACGCTGAAATTCGTGACGGACCCATTCCGGCTCGTCCGGCTCGCCCGCCTTGGGCATGCCCTTCGCCATCGACCAGCGATGAATCCATGAGAACCCGCCGCGGCCGACGTAGTTTTCAGGCATCTGGTACACGTCGTCCTGCAACGCGCGGTCCAGCGAAACGAAAGTGTATCCGCGTTTGCGGAACATCGCCAGGATTTCCGGCATCTTGCGCGAGTTCAATTCGCTCGCGTGCAGCAGCATGATTTGAGGGAATTCCCGTCCCGCAACCTCCACCGAGCGTTTCTCGAACCATGCGATCACCGATTCGAGATACGGCAAGTACTCGCGGTCCGCTCTGGCAGCCAACTCCGGATTCGTGAACGCCTTTGCGAACATGTAATCCGAGTTGTCGAGAGTCACCGGAGCGTTGCGATACCCGTGCTCGCCCAAATAACCCTGGATCGCGTTCTTTGCCTCGACCGTCACTCCCGCATGCAGGAATGGATAGCGGAAAAACTCCAGCTTCCGCCCGTGGCTTTCGATCACCGGCCGCAACGCCGCATCGTCTTTGGCGATCTCCTCTTCGAACTGAGCCACAGGAGTGGTCGACAGGTCCGCATGAGACCAGGTGTGATTGCCCAGATTCGCGCCCGCATCCAGCCACAGCTCGAGAATGCGCCGCACTTCGTCTTTGTCGAGTTTCCCCCGCCCGGCGTTTACAAATCCGGTCAAGGGAATCTTGCCGTCGCGAAACGGCGCCAGCAGACGGATAGTCATGCCGCGAATGGCTTCATAGGATTCCGCGCCGCCATCGCCCGCACGCGGAAGATCGTCGATGGTGATCGCCACTTCCCGCGCGCTCAGGATTCCGCACGCGATCAACACAATCGAAATCAGCCGCACTTTTTCAGCAATCCGATCTGCCCGGAATGATACAGGCTGTGATGAACCATTCCATGCAGCAGAACGTACCACGGAAAATCGCGGCCAGGCACGAGTTGGTCGAGATCCTCGTCGGGGAACTCTTTCATTGCCGTGCGCAACGCCTGATGCCCTGCCTCCAACACGACCAGCGCCGCAGTCCACGCTTCGTTCGACGTGTCTTTCACGGGAGGCCAGTCGTCCTCGCCCTCCAAGGTCACGTATGGCTTTCCTCCCAGCACCCGAGCCGCTTCCGCCTCCCACGCGGAAACGTGCGCGACGATCTCCCAAATGGAATGCGACCCAGGAATCGGATGCTTGGCAGCCATCTCCGCCGTCACGTCCTGAAGATTCTCCAGCAGCGACGGCCCGTGCCATGCCGGTCCTTTATATACGACTTTTAGTAGTCCACGAATGCGCTGTTTTTCACCCATCGCTCTATTCTCCGTGGAGCAAGCTTCAGCTTGCAACGACGGCCTCGGCCGTCGCGCGCGGGAATCTCCTGCTCCGAACTACTCAACGCGCCATGCGCCGTCGACTCGCCTGACCAGCATTGTCGACCCGGTAGGAGCCTGCATGACGATCGAACCCGCGCGCCAGGCCAGCGTCCTCCTCACGATCCCAAAATCCCGTGTGAGCAGTTGGACCCGTGCCGAGTCGAACGGTCCTGCCGCCTCACTCCACGGCCGTCCCGAATCTTCCCAGCGCAGCCTGACCGGCGGAGCGATCAGCCTTAAGATGGCAGCCTCGTCAGACGGCGTGACTTGGGGAAACGTGAACAGACACAACGCGCAGCATGAGATCCACATACTGGTGAAATGCCGTCGCGCCCGTTTCCCTTGCAGCTTTGTGGCGCGCGCACTCGTGCGTGCCGCGTCGACACTCGTGTCGACGCCTCCTTCCTAATCGATCAATCCCAGCTTCCGCAAAGTGTCGGCCGGTTCCGCATCTTCGAAATGCGACACTGGACCCTTTTCGCGCCCATTCTCCAGCGCGACTCCATACGGCGGATCGCCAAACGGGAATACCGCCTTGAGCGGCTCTACATCCAGCGAGGTGAGCATGTTCATCCCGGTATCGTGGATGAACGCCGCCGCAAATCGCGGCATTACCGTGGGAATCCCAATCAGCGTGACGTCGCTTTTCCAGTGGAGCTTCGCCATCCCCCGTGCCGCCGCGTCGCAATGGCTGCAATTGGGATCGTAGAAGAACAGGAAAATTCGCCCATGCTGCAGCGAATACGGCTTCCCGTCCACCGTGATCGAGTCCGGAGCTTTGGTGCCGGTCTGATGGGTTACGGCCGCACCGTAGCTCATCCCTGCGAACACCGCGACAACGCCCAGCACCACCGCCGCGCTGCGCTTACTCATCGACGGATGCGTCCACCATCCGGCGATTAACGCTGCCGCCAGCATAGCCGCGTCTTCCACGAAGAACATCGGCCCGATGGCGCGTTTCACCCACGGGAAGCAACTGCAATCGCGCCCCAGCAGGGCATGGTAGTTGATCCCGATGTAGATCATGAACACGATCAGCAGTCCGGACGCAAGCCACGCACCCCATCTCCGGAAGCGCGGGACCAGAATCAGCGCTCCTGCGAACGTCTCGCCCACCGACAGCGCCAGCGTCAAAGGGATGCTGAACTGGGGAGGCACCAGGAGCTGTTCCACCATCCGCGACCAAACGAAGGGATCGACGGCCTTCCAGACTCCGCCAACAATGAAAAGTACTGCCACAGCCAGCGCCGCGAGATGATTCACGACGCTCTTCCAAGGCGGTAACTCCAGCGAACGCGGGAGATCCGCCGCACTACTGGCACTCATGACCCTATTTTATCCATTGCGACCACCGCAATGGGGGGCGGACCCCCTGGTCCGCGCGCGATCCCCTGATCGCGCCTGTCTTTCGGAAAGAACAAGGACTGCTACCGGAGCCGTGCCAAAATAGTGCGATGCCCAATTGGCGCACCGTCCGAGTCCCTGCATCCAGCGCCAACCTCGGTCCCGGATTCGATGCTCTGGGACTCGCACTCGGCATCTACCTGGAATGCCGCTTTCGTCCTTCGCCCCATTTGACCATCCGCGCCGCGGGCCGCGACGCCGCTCTGATTTCGACGGCCGGTGACAACCTGATCTGGCAGATCGCCCAGCAAACCGGCGCCGCCGAGCCCATCGAACTCGAGATTCACAACCACATTCCGATCGGGAAAGGCCTGGGATCGAGCGCCGCCGCGGTGACGGCGGGCGTCGTGATCGGTTCTGAGATCGCCGGATTTCAGTGGGACCGGACCCGCGTCCTGGACCAAGCCGCGCGAATCGAAGGGCATCCCGACAACGTAGCCGCCTGCGTACTCGGCGGCTTGGTGACCGCCGCCATCGATTGCTCAGGAGTCGTTAGCGCCGTCCGGGGCGACCTGTATCCCGACTACCGTGTCGCCGTGGTCGTACCCGACTTTTTGTTACCCACGGCGGAGTCGAGAAGCGTCCTGCCTGCGGCCTATTCGCGCGAAGACGCAATCTTCAACGTCCAGCGCGCGGCATTGTTGATCACCGCTCTGACCACCGGAGCCGGCCATGCATTCCCCGCCGCCCTCGACGACCGCATGCATCAGCCCTATCGATTCGCCCTGGTCCCAGGTCTTGAGGATATGACTCGCCTGCGTGCTCCCGGCCTTCTGGGCTGCGCCCTTAGCGGCGCCGGTCCTTCCGTTCTCGTCTTTCATGAACACGGCCACGAACACGTCTGCGACTTGGTGCAGGCCATCTTCGGGGCGCATGGACGATCCTCCGAAGTGCTCCGCCCCGGCGTCCCCGAACACGGCTACGAACTCTGCGATTGAGACCCTCAACACCGAACCGCGAGCGTCAGCGACCGGTCTGTCACTCGTAGTATAATTATTCATACGAATGAATAATCATTCAATCACCGCCGGCATCGTGGGATTTCGCGGGTACAGCGGAGCCGAACTTCTCTCCATTCTCTCGCGCCATCCCCATTCGACTCCGGTGCTGCTGGAACATCGGGAAAAGCACGAATCGCCGCGCATAGGAGAGCGCGAGCCCAAGCGGCTGCCCTGCACCCCCGACGCCGTGCGGTCTGAAAAGATCGGCGTGGTGTTCCTGGCCACGCCGCCCGAGGTCTCCATGGAACTCGCCCCGGCCATGCTCGATGCCGGCGCGAAGGTGATCGATCTCAGTGGAGCGTTCCGGCTCGGAACGCAAGAGAATTACGAGCATTGGTATAAAGAGCCGCACACCCGGCCGGATCTGCTCACAGAAGCGGTATACGGCCTACCGGAGTTTTGCCGCGCTCGCATCCAGCAGGCCCAATTGGTTGCCAATCCCGGATGCTATCCGACAGCGGCAAATCTGGCTTTGCGCCCGCTGCTGGAGGCGGATGTCGTCCAGCGGGAATCGGGCATCGTGTGCGACGCCAAAAGCGGCGTGAGCGGCGCGGGGCGGAAGGCTTCCCTGACCACCAGCTTTTGCGAAGTCACCGACAATTTTTCGGCGTACTCGATCCTGAATCACCGGCACGTGCCGGAAATCTTGCGCACCTCGGGACTCGAAGAGAGCGAACTGAGCTTCACCGCGCAGTTGCTGCCGCTCGACCGTGGAATTCTCGAGACCATTTATTTCCGGGCACGCAATGTGGCATCGGCCGAGGATCTTCTGGCAATCTACCAGCGGCGTTATGCAGAGGAGCCATTCGTCCGGCTGTATGCCTCCGGGCACGTGCCGGATCTGCATGCGGTGCAGCGCACTAACTTCTGGGACCTGGGCGTCCGCTTCGATGAAAAGACGGGACGCGCCGTAGTGGTCGCGGCAATCGATAATTTGGGCAAGGGCGCCGCGGGACAAGCGGTTCAAAACATGAACCTTATGTTCGGTTATCCGGAAACGGCGGGCCTGCTTTGAAGGTTTTGATCAAACTCGGCGGCTCGCTCCTCGATTGCGTGGAGACGAGGGAGCGCCTGGCTCGCGAGATTAGTGAAATTACCAAACGAACCCAAGCGGTAGTGGTCCACGGAGGCGGTAAACAGATGAATCGATTCCTTCAAGAGCGCGGGATCGAAAGCCGCTTCGTCAACGGCCTGCGCGTGACCACCCCTGAAGTGTTGGATGCTGTGCTGAAAGTCTTCGCGGGAAGCGTCAACGCGGGACTGGTCTCGGCCTTTCGCAAAGCGGGCGTCCAGCCAGTCGGGTTGAGCGGGCTCGACGCGGGACTGGTCGATGCCGAACCGCTGAATCCGGAATTGGGACACGTCGGAAAGCCGGTTCGATCCGACCCTCGGCTGCTCGAATTGCTGACCGGTTCCGGGTATCTGCCGGTAGTCGCTTGCGTGGCGGGGGACGCCCAGGGAGCGGCCTACAACGTTAATGGCGATCAGATGGCCGCGGCGTGCGCGGCTGCGTTTGGGGCCGAAAAGTTGCTGTTCCTGACCGACGTCGATGGGGTACGCGATGGCGGGGGGACGATTCGCCCACGCCTCACCGCCGCCGAAGCAGCGGCTCTCATCCAGGATGGCGTCGCCACCGGAGGAATGCAGGCCAAGCTCGAAGCGGCTATCAATGCCCTCGCCAATGGAGTGCGGGAAATTGTGATCGCGCCGGGCTCCTGCCCGGGCATTGTCGGAAGACTGATCGCAAATGAGGTCATTGGATCGCGTCTCGTGTCATAAAATGCTCGACATTCACAAAGCGTCACTGACAGACATACCCGCATTGTTGGGGTTAATCAATTCCTACGCGGCTAATGGCATAATGCTGCCTCGAACCGAGTTCGAAATGGCGGAGAATATCCGGGATTTCCTAGTGGCCTATGACGATGGCCGACTAGTGGGTACTGGGGCACTGCATTTCTATACGCCGACGTCGGGAGAAGTCCGCAGCCTGGCGGTCGAGCCGGGCGAGAAGACCAGAGGGATCGGCAGGAAGCTGGTGGAGGCTTTGGAGGACGAAGCCCGTCAGCACGACCTGCACTCGCTGTTCGCGTTCACCTACGTGGATAAGTTCTTCATGAAATTGGGCTTTGAAGAAGTCGACCGCGCCGAGTTGCCTTTAAAGGCATGGAAAGACTGTCTCCGTTGCCCCAAATTCCAGGCTTGTGACGAGATCGCGATGCTGAAGCGGCTCAAGCCTGGCGCAATGCCCTCTGCCGCTCGGCAGTTCCAGATCGCTGAATTTCAACAACTTCCCGTATTGCGGAAATAAAACTGAAATCATCGAACATTCTTTGAGAATACTGCGACCGTTATTCCACTATTTATTCATGCAGACCCAGGTGTAAACTGCAGTCTGTCTCAGCGGGGAGCAAACCAATGAAAGAGCAGACCGTGGATGTGAGGGAGTCGTCGGGCAGGATACTCTGTTCGACCATCTTCCGGCCGGGAGGGCGGAAGCTGCTCGCGAGGGGTCATCTGCTCAGCCAGGAGGACGTGCGGCTGCTGGAGACGGAGGGGTTGGAGCAGGTCGGGGTTACGCAGCTTGAGGACGGCGAAATCGGGGAAGACGATGCCGTGTGCCAGGCGGCTCGTGAAATCGGCTGCGGTTGTCTGGAAATCCGGCTGGGAGCCGGGGGGCGGGCCAACCTGTACGCGACCGAGGATTGTTGTCTGCTGATTGACGAGGACCTGTTAAAGGAGATCAACTGCATTTCGAGCATCGTCATTGCGACCGGGACCAACTTCAGCGCGGCAACCGCCACCCAGCGGATCGCCACGGTGAAGAGCGCTCCGTTCGCGATCCCCAGCGCGCAGCTCGAAGCCATCATCAGCATTCTTCAGGAGCGCGGGCCGATTCTGCAGGCGCGCCCGATCCGCAGTCCATCCGTAGCGGTCCTGTACACCGACCCGGTTCAAGCCGATCGCGCCCGGCAACTTTTCGAGAGCGTGATGCGGCAGCGTTTGGAAAAGTATTCCGCCGCGGCAGCTTTTGTCCTGGCCGCGCAGGAGGAGGAAGCGGCTTTGACGCGCAGCCTGGAGCATCTGTTGCGCGCCAAACCCACGGTCATTCTGATCGCCTCCACCACCTCCCCCGCCGGACCCTGTGACGTGATCGGTCGCGCGATGATACGCGCCGGATGCCAGATCGAACGTTTTCTCGCTCCAGTGGAGCCTGGAAATCTCTTCCTGCTGGGCTACAAGGAAGATATACCCGTCATCTCAGCGCCGGGCTGCTTCCGTTCAGCTAAACCAAACGTAGTCGATATGGTGCTGCCCCCGCTCCTGGCCCGATACCGCGTTTCGGGCTGGGAAGTCGCTGGCTTGGGACACGGAGGGTTATTGGGATAAATCGTTTTTTCCTCCTCGCCCTCGGCCGCAACCTCCGACGCGGTCCGCCGGGCTCCTCGCCGGGCGTTCCTCAAAAACGCCCGGCTTTTCTTTTTCAGACGACGGATTGGTGGCATGTCGCAGCTAGATCGTTACCCATGCCGAACGCGCTTCTTAACAGTCGCGCCTCACTGCCGGCCGCCGAGTTACGTTCTTTGAGGCGCGACCGTAAGGGAGCGCGTGGTCACGTTGTCTCTGCGACACGCTATTAGTGTTGATGGAACTGCCGGCCTTACCGGCCGAAGGATGGTTGATCGAAGCCCGGCATGACGATCAGCGAGAAGTGCGCCAGCATCCGGCCCATGATGCTGTCACGTTCGGAAAGGTTCACCCACGCGACCTTCTGCGGATCGTCGTTGTCGTCGAAGAATCCGATTCCGCCGCGGTGCAAACGCTTATCGCTCCAGGAACTGATCACCTGACCATTCAAATACGTGATGAAGTGGTCGTCCTGGACGCTTACCCGAACATCGTACTTTCCACCCCGTTCGAGGGTCAGCGGCAGAGGCAGCTGGACGCGATCCCATTCCCGGCCGTTCATGACGACATACCGGACCAAGCCGGCGTTTGGAAGCGGCCCCGGCTTCGTGATCAGGATTTTGGTGGCGTAGTAGTTCTTTGCATCCGTGGCGCGAAAGGCCCAACTGAGGCTCTTCTTTTCGATCTGGCCACTGAATTCCATCTGGTAGTTTTGGAGAGCTGTGGAACGGTTCCAGATTCTTAACACGGGCGCCGAGGCCGACAGATACCGATCGTCAAAGCGTCCAGTGCGGGCGTCGTCAACGTGGCGAAGCATGGCCGTGCTCCACCCGCTCCAGCCGGATTGTAGGTCCTGATGCAGTGTGATGGGAGCCCGGGAACGAATGACCTCGCCCACAGAATCCCCAAAGCGTTCGAACAGCCCGCGCTTGACTCCCGGGTCCATGGAGACGGGTGGAAAAGCGGTTCCAGGTCCGGGTCCAGGGAGCAGGAGCGCGGCCACCAGCAGGCCTCCGACGACGAGAAAGGCAAAGATAGAGGCGGTCTGACCGCTGGGATGACCGTTCCGGGAGGGCTTTTTCTTGGATTTGGAGACCGCCCATAGCTCGTTTTCGTCCTCATCCCGGACGGCCTGCGCCGAGGCGAGCCGAGCTTCCTGGCGGTGTTGGGCACAGCAGTATTGCTGGTCGGCGAGCGACCTCAGCAAACCGATCTTCTTGCCGCACAAAAAGCAAAGCATGATGGGCAGTCTAAACTTCAAGCCCGATTGTACCAGCTACCTCTCGGAACCCAGCGGTCCTAGGTATATAAAAACTAGGGAGTTGCCGGTACTACCCGAGGGCGTCCTAAGGTATACAATCGAGACAATTCCGCTTTTACTTTACAGATGGACGAAGAACCATTTCGTATTCCCATAACAGATGTGTTTGATCTGCACACTGTTTCACCTCGGGACGTGGAGGGCGTGGTCGAAGAGTATCTGAGGGAAGCCCGGGCGATGGGTCTAATGGCGCTTCGGATCATCCATGGGAGGGGGATCGGGGTGCAGCGCGAGATTGTCCGCAAAGTGCTTGAAAGAACGCCATTTGTGGATTCCTTCGGGGATGCTCCGGCCGAAGCGGGAGGGTGGGGAGCGACTATAGTGACTTTAAAATAGGCACGTGGCGGGATACATCAGCTACAATCGAACGTTCATGTTCCGGAAAGTGCTGGTTGCTAATCGCGGCGAGATCGCTGTTCGCATCATTCGGGCGCTGCGGGAAGCGGAAATCTCCAGCGTCGCCGTCTATTCGGATGCCGACCGGGCGTCGCTGGCGGTTCAGATGGCGGATGAGGCCGTGCATCTGGGGCCGGCGCCGTCGTCGGAAAGCTATTTGCGCGGGGACAAAATCGTCGACGCCGCTAAAAAGCTGGGGGTGGATGCGATTCATCCGGGGTACGGGTTTCTGAGCGAGAACGCCGAGTTCGCGGAAGCCTGCGCGGCGGCGGGGATCACGTTTATCGGGCCTCCGGCGGCGGCGATTCGGAAGATGGGATCGAAGACCGCGGCGCGGCAAGTCGCCATCGCGGCGGGGGCTCCAGTGGTGCCGGGAACCGAAGAGGCGATCCGCGACGTCGAACGGGCCAAGAAGGTCGCCAGCGGGCTGGGATACCCGGTCTTACTAAAAGCCGCGGCTGGTGGAGGCGGCAAGGGGATGCGTCGTGTGGATCGCGAGCAGGACTTAGAATCCGCGTGGCGCGATGCGGCCAGCGAGGCGCTGCGCGCTTTCCGCAACGACGAAGTGTACATCGAAAAACTGGTACTGGAGCCGCGGCATATCGAAATTCAAGTGCTGGGCGACGGTCACGGCAATCTGATCCATCTGGGCGAGCGCGAATGCTCGATTCAGCGGCGGCATCAGAAAGTGATCGAGGAGTGCCCTTCTCCGGTTATGCTGACGCATCCGGAGTTGCGCGATCGGATGGGAGATGCCGCGCTGAAGATCGCGCGCGCGGCGGGATACGTCAACGCGGGGACGCTCGAATTTCTGGTGGACCGCGACCGCAATTTCTATTTCCTGGAAATGAATACGCGGCTGCAAGTGGAGCATCCGGTGACGGAGATGGTCACGGGGCTCGACCTGGTGCAGTCGCAACTGAAGATCGCGGCGGGCGAGTGGTTAAGCATCCGGCAAGAAGACGTGAAGTGGACCGGATCGGCAATCGAGTGCCGGGTGTATGCGGAAGATCCGGACAACAACTTCATGCCGTCGCCAGGAAAGATACGCTTTTTGCGCGAGCCTTCGGGTCCAGGCGTGCGCGTGGATTCGGGAGTGTACTCGGGCTGGACCGTGCCACTGGAATACGATCCGATGCTGGCCAAAGTTTCTGCGTGGGGCTCGACTCGCGACGAGGCCATTCAAAGAATCCGGCGGGCGCTTTCCGAATATGCAGTAGAGGGGATTCGTTCCAACGTCGCATGGTTCCAGGAGATTCTTGGGGACCAGCGGTTCCGCTCAGGTGAATTGTCGACGGGGTTCCTGGAACAGTTCGCACGTGTGCCGCGCGGCGAAGCGGACTTGGAGATGGAGGCGGTGGCGGCGGTAATAGCGACATTGCAAACCCAGCAGGCTCCTGCGGGGATCGCGTCATCGAACGCGTCATCGAACGGGTCAAGGAAGAGCGTGTGGCTCGCGGCGGGGCGTGAGGAGTGGATGCGGTGAAGGTCGAGGTGATCGTAGATGGACGCGCGGGGCGGCTTCAGGTGGACGGCGGTCATCTACGATATGAACGCGATGGGCGTGCGATCGAGCGGGATTTTTCACTAGAGCCGTTGACTCCCGGGTTGTATTCGGTGCTGATTGGTGAGCGGAGTTATGAAGTCATCGCGGCCGGCGGCGCGGTGCGCGTGAACGGGCGCGCGTTTTCAATCGAGGTGTTCGATCCACGCAGTATGCGCGGCCGGAAGACGGGCGCGGCGGGCGAAGGGCGGCAAAACGTCGCGGCGATGATGCCGGGGAAAGTGGTGCGCGTTCTGGTGGCTGCCGGAGACGCGATCGAGGCCGGGCAAGGCTTGATTGTGGTGGAGGCGATGAAGATGCAGAACGAGATGAAATCTCCGAAAGCGGGTCGCGTGGTGGAAGTGAGAACAAAAGCGGACGCCACTGTTGCTGCGGGGGACGTGCTGGTCGTGATCGAATAGAGACCGACTCACGCAGAGACGCAGAGGGCGCAGAGTTGCGCAGAGGCGAAGAAGAGAGACATGGCTGATCCGAATTGTCCGCATTGCGCGGGAACCGGATGGAAAATCGTGGAGCGCTCCGGCATGTCGGGCGCGGCGCGATGCGATTGCGCGTCGTTTGGACGCAACGACGGGTTAGTCGAGGCCGCGCGGATTCCGTCCAACTATGAACGCGCCACACTAGACAGTTTCGTGCTGCCGCCGGATAATCCGACGGCGCGGACGGGGCTCGGGATCGCGCTGCGGCAGGCCATGGGGTTCGCGCGGGATTTTCCGGCGGTGACGCCTCCAGGATTGCTGCTGGTGGGCGAGCCCGGAACAGGCAAGACGCACCTGGCGGTGGGAGTGGTCAAGGCACTGCTCGAAAAGGGACACGAGTGCGTGTTCTTCGATTACAAAAATCTGCTGGACCGGATTCGCTCCAGCTACGATTCGTCGAGCGGCACGACGGATCGCGCAGTGTACGGCACGGCGCTCGATGCGGACGTCCTGCTGCTGGACGATCTGGGCGCGCATCGCGTGACGGAGTGGGTGGAAGATACGGTGACGTCGATCATCACGTATCGCTGCAACAACCGGAAGCCGCTGATCGCGACGACGAATTTGCCAGATCCGGACGTGACTGGCAAGATGGTCGAGTACACCGGCGCGGGCGGGGTGGCGGTGTTTAAGAAGACATTGGCGGATGCGATCGGGACGCGTGCACGGTCGCGGTTGTTCGAGATGTGCAAGGTGATCCGGATGCCGGCGACGGAAGATTATCGGGTGAAGCACGCGCGGTAGAATGAACTGAGGCTGTATGCCAAGCGACATCGCTCAAGAGAAACAGCAGGTTCACGAATTGATCGACCGTCTTGCCCCGAGCCAAGTTATCGCTGTTCGCGGTTTCCTCGAAGCCATGATTGCGGCTGATGACGAACCTGTAACGGATGAAGATCGGCGCCGCTTTCACGAGGGTCAAGCCTGGCTCGCGCAGCATGGCGGCAAAGGTATTCCGATGGAGCAGGTCCTGGCTGAGTTTGGACTCAAGCCAGAGGATTTTCCCACCGCTCCAGAAAAATAAATGCCGCGGTACCGGATTGAGTGGCTCGACGAAGCCCGGGGGGACGTTCGCGCTTTGGATCAAGCTACGGCGATGCGCATCTTCGAAGGTATCCTGCATTTTGCGCGCACGGGTGGTGGAAAGGTTATGCCGCTTCACGGCGACATGGCTGGTTCCTTCCGGCTGCGGCTTGGTGATTACCGAGTGCTGTTCACACTGCGGGACGATGCGATGTGCATCTTTGGTGTTCGGCATCGCAGCGATGCTTACCGGCGGTGAGCTACAGAGTTTTTCGCTTTTTAAGTGGCAGAAATGATCGGGACGCGGGGCAAGGTCGAGGTTGTTTGAAGTGTGCAAGGTGATCCGCATGCCGGCGACGGAGGATAATCGGGTGAAGCATGCGCGGTAGGATCCCGTAGGCTACTGAATACGAGCGAGAACAGGCGAAAAGTCAAGGAAGGTCCCGTGCGATTCGTCCCTCCACTTTTTCGCTCGCGGCCCGACATAAGCGCCCAGCTCAAGCTCTCTCTTGAAACACTTCCGGGCAACCCTAAAAACGGCCTTCGCCCACCGCTGGAAATCAGCCGGCTTATCCACCCAATTGTCGGCATCATCGTAGAAGCCACTGTCGTAAAAGAGCCGCCCCCTCTTCAATGTCGTTCCGTCGAAATGGCATCCGAAAAACTCGATGCATGGAGACCTCAGGATGTCCACAATCCAACGTGATTGAGCGGGCACATTGCGGTAAAAGACTTGCCCAACGTCGCTGGACCTGACGAGGTACCCATCGACGGCGGTCATTTCGGGCGAAGGTAACGTCGCGGTTTCGGAGATGACGGGTCGCCCGTCCGACGAATAACGATTCAAGATCAAAACATGGTCCGGTGCCAACACGCGTTCGAACTCGCGCGCGTCCTCGGGCATTAAGTAAAGTTGCAGCTGCTTACCCATCCGCCTTACTTTCTGCTTCGACCCTACAGGAGTGACGCTATTCCAGCGCCTGCCAGCATTGGGATGCTACTCTCCGCCTTCGAGATGAGTCAGACGGCGCTCGTGGATTTCGGCGATGCGAGCCAGGGCGCGAATATTTTCGCCGTCCTGGAGAGCCAGCACATGCAACTTGTCGATAGCACCGCGTAGCTCACTGGTTTCGTGTGTCAGCAATTCCACAGTCTCTGTAAGCACCTCGTGGCGCTCGACGAGCCGATCTATCCGTTCATCAGTGGTCATCCTGACATTATTATGCCGGATTCGGTCTGTTAGTATGAAGATTCCCGATGTCCCCCAACCGCGCCTCTGCACCTGAGGCGACTCCGCTTCGCAAGCTGCGCAGTATCTGGGTCCTGGCCGCGGTGAGTTACGGGCTGGTGATCGTGTTCACCATTCTCACGGTGGTGGCGTATCGGCACTATTGGCCGGGAGCAGACGCTGGCGAGCGCGAACTGGAGCAGAGGTCGGCCAGCATCACTGTCGGATCGGTCTGGATGCCCGTTTATCCGGGCGCGATGCATCATGACGCGACGTCGTCGACCACGGGGGATGTCACGGAAGGCGATCTGAGCTTCACCAGCGGCGATCCTCCGGAGAAGCTGATCGCGTACTATCGAACGCGGCTTCAACATGCGAGATTCAATGTGATGTTCACGGCGACGGACAAGGGCGGCAGAATCCACGCGATCACGAATCGGGGAAAGACGCTGGCGACTTTGACGATCGTGGCGGCGGGCGGAGGGTCTGAGGTTCAGATCCATACGCGGGCGGTCGAAACCAAGCCGTGATTCCAGCGCCGGTTACAAACCGGCGCGCAGGCTGCAAGCCTGCCCCACCTAACGGTTAAACTCATACTATATGCGCATCCTCGTCGTGGAAGACGAAAAACGGATTGCCGACTTTTTGTCGCGGGGTATGGAGAGTGCCGGGTACGCGGTGGACGTCGCGGGCGACGGCGCGACCGGGGTCGAGATGGTGCATGCCACCGAATACGACCTGATCATTCTGGATCTGGGGCTGCCGGATATGGACGGGCTCAGTGTGCTCCAGAAGATCCGGAATCGCAAGACCAGCCCGCCGGTGTTGATTTTGAGCGCGCGGGATCAGGTGGACGATCGCGTCAAGGGGCTGGAAGGCGGGGCGGACGATTACCTGGTCAAGCCGTTTGCGTTCGTCGAACTGCTGGCGCGGGTGCGCGTGCTGTTGCGGCGCGGGCAGCCGACGCCGGAGAAGCTGCAGGTGGGCGACCTGTCGCTGGATTGCATTCGCAGGAAAGTGACGCGGGCGGGCGAGAACATCGAGCTGGCGCCGAAAGAGTTCAGCATTCTTGAATACCTGATGCGGAATCGGGGACGTCCCCTCAGCCGGACGATGATCGTCGAACATGTGTGGGACATGGATTACGACGGCTTGACCAACATTGTCGACGTGTACATCCGGCATCTGCGCAGCAAGATCGACGATAAGTGGCCGCAGAAAATGATCCAGACGGTGCGCGGAATCGGATACATGCTGGACATGCCGGACAAGGGGGAGAGAGCCACTTAACGCATGGCCCGGTTCACGCGAGTTATCGGAATCCCCAAGCTGACGGTGCATCTTGCGCGCGGGCTACGGTTCCGGCTCACGTTGAGTTATGTGCTGTTCTTCACGGTGCTGCTGGTGGCGATCGGGCTGCTTTTCCGCAAGCAGATGCAGTATCAAACTACGGGTGACGTGCAGGACGCACTCGAAGAGGAGTGGGGCGCGGCAAAAGGCTATCTGAAGATCGAGTATCAGCAGCCGCGCTGGATCGCCGACGCCTCCGATCCGGAGGAGGCGTACATCGTCAGCCGCATCAAGCACGTCTTTTTCATCGCGGACGAGAACGGCAACGCTCTCGATTACGACGAGACGTACGAAGGCATGGGGCTCGACTCGGCGGAAGAGATTCACAAGATTATTTCGAAGAGAGAGCCGACCATTCACACGCGATATGACAAGAACGGCGTGCCGTATTTGATCAAGGCGGGAAGGATTCCGGACGACAAGGGGCGTCCGTACTTCTTCGCGATCGGACGATCGCTTGCACCGGCTAAGAACACCGTTCGAGCTTTCACACGCGCGTATTTCTTTTCGTTGCCGGCGATGATCGCGCTGACGGGCCTGCTCGGTTGGGCGCTGGCGGGGGGTGCGATCCGGCCGGTAAATCTGGTGGCGCAGACGGCTCGCGACATTACGGGATCGAATCTTTCCCTGCAGATCCCGCTACGCGGAGCAGGCGACGAACTGGATCATCTCATTGATAGTTTTAACCGGATGACAGCGCGGCTGCATCAATCTTTCGAACAGACGCGGCGTTTTTCCACGGACGTTTCGCATGAGCTACGAACGCCCCTGACCGCCATAAGAGGGCAGCTCGAAGTCGCGCTGTTCACGGCCGAAACGCCGGAGCAGTATCGCGACGCGATGGTAAACGCGCTCGAAGACGTCGAAAAGCTGTCGAGCATCGTGCGTGCCCTACTACTGCTGTCGCAGGCGGAATCGGGACAACTGGCGTTGCAGAAGGCGCCGCTCGATCTGAGCGAAGTCGCGCGCGACGTGGTCGATCAGTTCCAGATTCCGGCCGAGGAAAGAAGGGTCACGCTGTCGGCGACGCTGGCCCCGGAGATCATCGTCGCAGCGGATCATACGCAGATGGAACGGATGATTTCGAACCTGCTGTCGAATGCGATCAAGTATACGCCCGCTGGCGGCGCGGTGAAGGTACGTGTCGGATTGGCGGACGCGATCGGGTGGGTGCAGCTGGTGGTGGAAGATACCGGCATGGGAATTCCGGCGGAGAATCTGCCGCACATTTTCGACCGGTTCTATCGCGTGCGAAACGCCAACACCAGCGCCGTACAGGGATTGGGACTGGGCTTGAGCTTCGTGGCCTGGATCGTCGAGGCGCACGGCGGCCGGATCGAGGTGGCCAGCACGGTGGGAGAAGGGACGCGCTTTACGGTTCTTTTGCCCGCCGGGAGCGACGCGCCGGCAGAGCCGGAGATCACGGCGCACACACAGACCGCCTAGTCTGGGTACACTGGAACCATCCAATGAGCTTAGAGATCCGTGAAAGCGAACGCGAGGGGATCACGATCCTCTCCTTGAAGGGGCGGCTGACTGTCGGAGAAGCGTCCAATGTCCGGGAGAAAGTCAGCGAACTGCTGGCGCAGGGGCGGAAGAATTTCATTCTCGACCTGGGAAGCGTCGATTACATCGATTCGACGGGGCTGGGCAGCATGGTGATCTGCTACACCACCATCAAGAAAGCCGAAGGCGCGCTGAAGCTGCTGAATCTCAACAAGCGCAACATCGAACTGCTGCTGCTGACCAAGCTCCACACGATTTTCGAAGTGTTTTCCGACGAGCAGGACGCGGTGAATAGCTTCTTCCCCAACCGCGAGATCAAGCGCTTCGACATTCTGAGCTTCGTCCAACAGCAACAGGAAGATTGATGCTGCAGGCTGGAGCCAAGGCGCCGCCGTTCACCTTGGAGGATATGACGGGCGCGAAGCATTCGCTGACGGAAATCCTGGCGCGAGGTCCGGTTTTGCTGGCGCTGTATAAGATCAGTTGCCCGGTGTGCCAGATGGCGCTTCCGTTTCTCGACCGGATCGGCAGGGGATCGCTGCAAGTCATCGGCATTTCGCAAGACGATGAGCGCGGCACTTCGAAATTTCAACAAAAATTTGCGGTGAGCCTGCCTATGCTGCTCGACCGGGAATCGGCGGGTTATGCGGTGAGCAACGCGTTCGGAATCTCGCACGTCCCGGCATTGTTTTTGGTGGAAGCGGATGGAACTGTCTCGCTTGCATCGGAAGGATTCGTCAAACGGGACATGGAAACCCTCGGCCAGCGCTCCGGGGTAGCTCCGTTCGGGCCGGACGACTATGTTCCGGAGTGGAAAGCGGGTTGAGGGTCGAAGAACTGAGCTTCAGGTTGAAGCTTACGGAATGCGTCCGAGTAAATCCGCGGCGAGGGTATCTGCGCGTTCCGCCAGACTTTTGGCTGTCAGCAGGTCCTGTGCTTCGCGGGCCTGCTCGGCCTGCTTCTGAAACGTCACGATGCGGGTGATTTCGACCTGTTGATCGGCATTCAGATTCTTTCGCGATAGCAATTCGAGCGCCCGCCTGACGCGATTGAGACTATCTTCGATGGTGCGGTTGTACTGGCGTTGTTCTTCAGCGGTGAACATGGGGCCCAACCGCGGGGCGGGCGGCTGCTCGCTAGGCGGAGCCGTCGCCGAGGGCTTGGGCGGCGAGGTTGCCACCGGATTCCGGCGCGGCACGGTTGGCTTGGGCGCGGGAGGAGCAGCGACCTCGGGAATCGTGGTGGGCGATGCAGGAATGGCCGCCGTGGGGTCGCCGGAGATGTTGGGAGGCTCCACGGTAATCGGCGTCGCTTCGGAAGGAAGTGGCGACTGTGTTTGGGGCGGTGGAGGCGTAAACGTTTTCGGTTCCTTGCGGAACCAGCAGGAACTCGATAGCGCGGACAGCGCCAGGACGAACGTCAGCGTCGGCGGTCTGAAGCGCGAATTAAGCATGCACGACCAGCGCTGGGAATTGAAGACGAAATGTGGTCCCCCCGCCGTCTTCACTTTTAAAGTCGATAGTACCATTATGCAACTGGACCGCCCGGAAGGTCATCGCCAATCCGATGCCGGAGCCTTTGGGCTTGGTGCTGAAGTACAGTTGAAAGACTTTGCCGCGCAGATCGTTGGCGATGCCGGGGCCGTTATCGGCCACCTGCAACACGACGGATTCGTCTTCACGGGACACGCCTATCCGGAGATGACCGTCAGGCGTCTTGGCGTCGGCCATGGCGTCAAGCGCATTGGTAACCAGGTTCAAGATGGCCTGCTTCAGCATGTCGGGATCGCCGCGTATCACGGTTGAGAGGGGCTCGGCTTGGGGAGACTCGCCGACGAATTCCATGGCGATGCGCGCTAGCCGGGCTTGGGGCGTCATCAGGTCAGAAACTTCGCGTGCGAGGACAGCCAGATCGACTTCCACGAGTTTTACGTCCACCGGCCGCGAAAAATCGAGGAAGGTCTTCACAACGCGATCCAGGCGGCGAACTTCTTTGGAGAGAATATCGATTTCCGTGGACACCTCTTCTTCCGGCCCTCCCAAGCGCGCCCGCAGGAGATCGAGATGCAATGAGATCGCGTTCAGCGGATTCTTGATCTCATGCGCGACGCCGCCGGTGATGCGGCTAATGGCGGTCAACCGGGAGGCTATGTCCAGCCGCGACTCCATGCGCTCCAGCATCTGATCCAGGCTGTGCTGCATCTGGGTAGCTTCCTGGCGCGCGCCGCGAAATTGCTCGCCCAAAACGTTCAGCTTGCTTTCGACCGCGGCGAACTCCTTCACCAGCCCGTCTTGATGTTCGGCCCGGCCGGATTCTCCCTTCAGGATACGCTCGATGGTCTGCTCGATTCGTTTGAGCGGGAGCAGCAGCCAGTTGCCGGCGATGGCGGTGAGCGCGAGCGACAGAACCAGGGCTCCGCCCGAGACCCACCCGACCCACTGCAATTCCGGCCGCAGAACGCCGCCCAACAGAATGCTGGACGCGACCACTTGAATTGTGAAGATCTGTTGCTCGCCTACCCCCAGTGGAAGAGCTACCTGATATTCCGGCCTCCGAACGAGCACGAACAAGTCCATCATGCGCCGGTACAACGGCCGGTCTTGCCACGAGCTGAACATTTCAGGCTGATTGAGCGGCCGACCGATGCGATCCGGAGAGGACGAAGCCAGAATCTCGCCTGTCTTGCCGGCGACGTTGATTTCGACGATTCCCGGCGACAGCGCCAGCATCTTTTGCAGCATGACGGCGATGTCCGGATCGCTGGTAACGATCTGGTTCCACAGCGCGACCATGCCGTCGAAATCGGCCGGAGTTTCGTATTCCTTGGTGTGCTGATTGATGTGATCGATCACGAAAATCTGTACCAGCTGAGCGGTGTTGCTGCTGCGCTGGAGCGCGCTTTGAGTGAGTGAATTGACCAGGCTGTCCAGATGCAGAAATGAGAGCGCGGCGGCAACCACCGTCACCAGCGCGACGATCACGAAAACCAGGCGGACTCTCAGCGACATCCGGTGTAGGTCAGGCGGCGCCGGCCTGTGCGCCGTATTCCTTCAGTTTATTGAACAGCGTTTTTTGGCTGATGCCGAGGATTTCGGCGGCTCGTGTCTTGTTGTGCTTGGTATGTTCGAGCGTCAACTCGATCAAGGCTCGTTCAGCTTGTTCGATGGTATAGCCGACGGGGATGCGAAGCTCGCCGCCATCCGACGTCAGCGTGGGAGCGGGGACCGGCGCGCCGCCGAATCCGGGAGGAAGATGCTGCGCGTGCAGACTGCCTTCCCCCGCCAGAATCACGGCACGCTCCAGGACATTGCGCAGCTCGCGCACGTTGCCGGGCCAGTTGTATGCGCGGAATCGATCCATAACCTCGGGTCCGATGTCGGCGACTTTGGTGGAATGCTTCCGGTTCAGATCCTCCAACAGGGCGGAGGCCAGCACGGGAAGATCCTCATGGCGTTCGCGGAGCGAGGGCAAAGGAATCGGGAAGACGTTGAGGCGATAGTAAAGATCCTCGCGGAATTTTCCCTCGCGGATGGCGTTATCCAAGGGCGAGTTGGTGGCCGCAATCACGCGCACGTCGAGCTGAATTTCGCTCTTCCCACCAAGACGCCGAACGCGGCCGTCTTCGAGCACCCGAAGCAGCTTGGCCTGCGTGGCGATGGGCATATCGCCGATCTCATCCAGCAGCACAGTGCCGTTTTGGGCCAGCTCGAAGCATCCGGCGCGGCGTTCGACGGCTCCGGTGAACGCGCCTTTTTCGTGGCCGAACAGTTCGCTTTCCATCAGCGTGTCGGGCATGGCGGCGCAGTTGATGGCGACAAAGGGGCCGGCGCTGCGCGGACTCAAGGTGTGGATCGCGCGGGCGGCAAGTTCCTTTCCTGTTCCGCTTTCACCAGTGATCAAGACGGCGGCGCGACTGGGCGCGACCTGCTGGACCAACGCGAAGACTTCGTGCATCTTGGACGACGAACCGACCATTTCGCCGAGCACGCCCTGGTAGCTCAACTGGCGTTCGAGACGCTCGGCATGTTCGGCCAGGCGTCCCTGGTTTGCGGCACGCTCCAGCAGTAATCGCAACGCTTGCGATTGAACCGGCTTTTCGAGAAACCAGAAGGCGCCTAGATCGTGAATCGTCGCGATGGATGTCTCGAGATTTCCAAAGGCGGTCTGAACGATCACCGGCGGTCCATCGCCCTGCGCTTTGAGCCGCCTCAGCAACTCGTTGCCGTCCATGCGCGGCATCATCAGATCGGTCACGATGACGTGCGCGTCGAAGGAGGCGAGCTTCTCCAGCGCCTCCTGCCCGTCGGACGCGGTCTCCACCGTATATCCCCACAGCTTAATCATGCTCGCCAGCGCGGTACGCTGCGATTCTTCGTCGTCCACCACGAGTACGCGGGTCACTGAGCGTTCGGTTTCCATCTGTCTATATTGTTACAGGCAATTCCGTTGGGATGCCAATTCATCATGATATGATGCGGGCGATGCAACTGCGATCGTCGCTGAAATTCGTGAAGCTGAGCTACCTTCTGTGCGTCGTCCTGGCGGTGGCTATAAGCGTTTACATATCGATCACGCCGGATGTTCCGCAGTGGGCTTGGTGGACCCTCCTGTTGCCTGCCGCGCTCCTGTTCTTCACCGCGATCCGTCACATCCGGAGGCGGCTGACGAAGATCACGGTCGAGGGTGACAAGCTGCGCTACGAGGCTGGGTTATTTTCGAAATCGACGCGATCCGTGGAATTGATGAAGATACAAGATGTGCGCGTCGACCAGACCGTCTGGCAGCGGATGTTCGGAATCGGCGATTTGTCGCTGGAGACCGCGGGCGGGTCGAGCCGGATTGAAATGGATTCGATTGATCGTCCACAGGAGGCGGCGGATCGTATATTGGAGTTGGCGAGGGCGCAGCGGGGAGCGGAGGGGCGGCCGGGGGCGGCAGGGGTGTAGTTTTCGAGAAGCGTGCCACTGGCCGAAGGGAACGCCGACACTGAGCCGCGACCATAGGGAGGGGTCGATCTTGACGGTCCGCTAATTCAACCCCTCGCACGCGGCCTCGACGGTTGGATAAAACTTGAACACGGTATCCAGCCGCGTCACGCGGAACGAATCGCGGACAGCACCGGTTGCACACGCCAGGCGTAACTGCCCGCCGGCCGGGACCAGGCGGCTGTAAGCGTCGATGAAGCGGCCGATGCCGGTGGAATCGATGTGCGTCACGCCGCTCAAATCGAAGACCAGGTTCTTGCGGCCATTCTTTAGTAGCGCCGGGATCAGGCCTTCCAACTGCGCAGCCTCTTCGCCGAGCATCAACTTACCGCGCAGCGTGATCACGCTGGTGGCGACATTCCGGTCCTGTTGTTCGATCGCGAGGGGCATCGTTATTTTTTCAGTGTCATCGTTTCCGGGTCCCATTCGAGCATGCGCTGCTCGAAGAAGCTCAGGTTGGAGGCGAGCGCCGGACCCGCGGCGCGGAACCCGAACGTGGCGTCTTCCACCACCGGTTTTCGCGACCGCACGGATTCCAGAAAATTGCGGTGATGGTCGACCGAATCATTGTACCCGCGCGGGGGCAGGAAGCGCTCCTGGTCGAGCGGCCGCATGGAATCGGCGTTGGCGCGAACCGACGGATATTTTTCGCGATACTGCCGCAGGAATTCTTCCTGAGTGGATTTCGAGAACGTACCGATGGTGTAGCCTGGCTCGGCATCGCGCGGCTGTTTGGAAATCGTCACGCCGTCGTCTACGGTCATGATTCCTTCGCTGCCCACAAAGCGGAACCCGGACGACTCCCCTGCTCCATCCACGAAATTCACGCGCAGCGCGAGATTGAACGCGGGATGACGCGCAGTCTTCGGATAGTCATACAGCCCGAGCAGCACATCGGGAACATCGCGGCCGTCTTTCCAGAAGCGCAGGCCTCCGGTCGAATAAACGCGCGCGGGGCCAATGGCGCCGGTGATGAAATGCATCCCGCTGAACAGGTGAACGAATAGGTCGCCAGCGACGCCGGTGCCATAATCGCGATAATTGCGCCAGCGGAACAGGCGCACCGGCTCGAACGGAACTTTGGGCGCGCGGCCCAGGAAGCGATCCCAATCGATGGTAGCAGGCGAGGCGTCGGGCGGAATGGAATATTGCCACGCGCCGATCGCGTCGTTGCGGTCCCACCAGGCTTCCACCATGTTGAGCTCGCCGATTTTGCCGGCAGCGAGCAGATCCTTAGCCTTCTGATAAATCACCGAGCTGACGCGCTGGCTGCCGACCTGAAATATCCGGTTGGTTTTCTTGGAAGCGTCGATGACGTCGTGGCCGTCGGAAAGCAACTGCACCATGGGCTTTTCGCAGTAGACGTCTTTGCCGGCATTCATCGCATCGATGCTGATTTTCTGATGCCAGTGATCCGGTGTGGCAATGATCACGGCGTCGACGTCGCGCCGCGCCAGGACTTCGCGATAGTCGCGCGTGGTGAAAACGTCGTTGCCCCACAGTTCTTTCGTCCGCGCCAAACGGCCGTCGTAGATATCGGCGACCGCCACCAGCTTCGATCCGCTCTGCAGCGAGGCTCGCACGTCGCCCATGCCCTGCCCGCCCGCTCCGATCAGCGCGATCTGCACGCGATCGTTGGCGGACTGCGCCTTCAACATCCGAGCGAATGGCGCAACGGCCGCGCCGAACAGCAAATCGCGTCGAGTAGTCTTCATTTTGGCGGTCCCATTTGGAAATTCTTGCTGAGGCTGACGGGATCGTTCTTGTGCAGCACCTCTTTGTATTGCAGCTCTTGGCCGTCTGCGTGTTTTGTGCTGCCTTCGCGCGTGAGCGTGGCCCCGTCGGCTGAAACAGTGTAAGTCGCTTTGCCGATCACTTCGCGACCGTTCTTGGTTACCACCTGATACTGATGCTCGTCAAACTTCTTGCGGAGCCGCGCGGTTCGCATGCCTTGATGGACGTAGTGCTGATCGAGCGCCTCCACCGCAACGTGATCCGCCGCGGGGTTTCCGGTCATCCGGTAGTCATAGCCGTCCAGCCGGAAGAAATAATTCGCGCCATGCTTCTGTCCATCCGCGGTCACGCTTTGGGATTGATAGCGTAGGCCGTTCCCCTCTTCGAGAATCCGGATTTCGAGCTGCGTCGGCGGCTCGCCCACGCTGAACTTGGATTGCTCACGATCCAGCTTCCACGTTCCAGCAAGCGGCGATCGCGGCCCGGGCAGCATCTTCATCATGAGATTCTTGAACTCCACGACGCTTCCTGCGTTGTGCTGCTGCAAGGCGAGATAGCCACTGGTGTAGGTGTTTCTTTCGTCGACGAAATCGACAGTTTTCTTGTCGTTCACGAAAATCTGGATGTGGTTGCCCTCGACGATCACGTGCTGGGTCCACCAGGTATCGTCGGGAATGAGTTGCTCGAACACCTTGACGAAATTGTACAGGCTGCCCGTGCGCACCGGGTCGCGATGCGTGTTATCCACTTGCGCTTCATAGCCCTTGGGAAATCCAGGACCGAAGGCGGTGCGGAAATACATGCCGGAATTGCCGCCGTGATTGATGCGGACCTCCGCCTTGAACTCGCAGTTGACGCACTGTTCACCCATGTAGAACAGATGACTAGCGGGTCCATCGCCGCGAATCGCGCCATCCTTCACGGTCCAGGATTCAGGATGTTCGTTGGCCTTCCAGCCTTCGAGTGTGGAGCCGTCGAACATCGGCTTCCATTCGTCTTTCTTGGGTTTTTTGTCCGCAGCGGTCAGAGAAAGCGCGGCCGCCAGCAGGAGGAGAGTACATCGCATGTCACTCGAAAGTTTAGCGCAACTGGGCCGATGAGACCAGCGCGTGAACGACTATTTCGAGGCAGTTTCGGCGCCGGGCTTCCGGTAGTCGTGGTACTCGACTTCGGTCCAGACCAACATCTTGCCCTCCTTCGAATGCAGGTCGGCCTTGAGCGGCACAACGAAATAATGATCACCGATCTTGGCAAATTCGTAGTTCGCCTCGATCGCCGAACCCTGTACGGGAAAACTAGCAGGAACGTCGGTCGCGATGATTCCCACTTTCAGGATCGACCCCGACTCGGAATCGACGCTGACCACTCCGAAGATTCCTGCGGTGACCGGCTGGCCTTTACCTTTCGAAATGACGAATTGCGAATTCTCCGGCTTCACGCGAAATCCGAGAACGTGCACGCGATGGCCTCGCAGAGCGTCCCATTGCGACCAGCTAATCTCCGCCTTGGCCTTGGGATCGAAGATCCAGGAAAGATAATTGGCGAAGTCGCTTGATCGCAGCAGTCCGCCGGGACGGTTCTCCCCGCTCGCCTTCTTTCCGTTGACGGATAGCGTCCGGTACTCCTCTTTGCGGTTGAGGAGGGTGAGCTGCTCGTTGACGGTATCCATGGTCTTCCACTGGTTGGTTCCCTTGGGATCTTCATTGCGGCGCGTCACCTGGCGGCAGACGAAATCGGGGAGGTCGTTCACATACGCCAGGGCTTTTGCGGTCGCGTCGGCAATGATTTTCTTTTGGGTTGCATCGTCGGGTGGAAGCGGCTGGGCCAGCATGATCGCGGTGGCTGCTAGCCCGGCGCTAAGAATGATGCTCAGTTTCAAGGTTTTTTCTTTACCGGAGGCGCCACCGGCTCCTCTTTGGTTTTCGATTCCGGAACAGGATCGGGTGTATCGAACGTGAGCGTGCTGGTGGTTTCGAACTTGCGGTACAGCGCGTATTCAGCCGAGTTCCACACCAGATATTTTCCGTCGCGGGAATGCATCTCCCATTTTAGCGGCAGAATGAACTCCTGATCGGAAATCTTGGCGACGTCGTAGGAGAGGTTGGTCTTGATGTCCTGAATGGGAAAATCCTTGGGAATCTCCTCGCATTCGAGCGTGATGTGCAGAATCGCGCTGGTATCGCGGTTGGCATAGATCAGGCCATGATACCCTGCCGTAATCTTGCGGCTGGACGGCACGTGCTCAATGGTGTAATGCGATAGCGGCTGCCGCACGCGATAGTGGAAAACGTTGACGACGCGCCCGTCCCATTTGCCCAGGT
Source organism: Bryobacteraceae bacterium (assembly GCA_035568415.1). Lineage (GTDB taxonomy): Bacteria > Acidobacteriota > Terriglobia > Bryobacterales > Bryobacteraceae > Palsa-187. The sequence continues at coordinate 171,127 of DATMOC010000028.1, forward strand.
GGTCCCAATCGAATTCGGCGCTGGTATCCGGCTCGAAGATTTCGGCCATGATGCTACCGAACTCACCTGAAGTCACGGCTCCGCCGAGCTTTTCGTGCTCTTTGTTTTGCACCATCTGGCCATTCACCATGACCACTTTGTAATTCTCACGGTGATCGAAATACGTAAGCTGTTCCTGGATCTTGTCGACCGACTGAAAGTGATCTCCGGTGCCGCTCGGATCCACTTGCCGCCGGGTGACCTGCGTGCAAATGAAATTCGGCAGGTTCTGGGTATAGTTGGTCGCGTATTCGCGAATCCCATCGAGGATTTTGGCTTGCACCACATTATCGGGCGCGGTGGTGATGCTGAGGCGAGGTTGTTTCGGCGGCGGGGGCGCAGGCGCGGGAAGGCTGGTCGAGGCGTCCGCCAGTTCCCGAAGCGCTGCCATGGTTCGAGGGCCTGCGCCTAGCGCCTGCAACTCCGCGATTGCCGCTGGGTCCAGCTTTTCGGTCAGCTTGGTTTTCTTGAGGACTTCGGCGACCTGCCGGTCGTCGAGTTTTTGCTGAACCGACGATTTGATGAATCCAGTGACCTGGGACACGGTCATAGTGCGCTGGGCGAAAAGGGTCGCAGCCAACAGCAAAAAAATGATGGTTGTGGCGCAAGCTTGAGAGGCTGCGGAAAAACTCAATCTCCGACCGGGTTCGGCGCAAGAGGGGGGCGGACCCCCTGGTCCGCGCGCGATCCCCTGATCGCGCCTTCTCGCCAATAAAATCAGGTCGACGGACACGCGGAAAGGCCGATCGGGGGATCGGCCGCGGACCAGGGGGTCCGCCCCCCATTGCCGCCAAAATGTACTTGATTTGAGTTCTTCCTCAGCCTCGTGAGTTTGCAGCCGAGGTCCCGACGCCGGCTGAAGCCGTCGCTGCAAGCGAAAGCTCGCTCTACGGTTCATGGTTGCTTCTTCACTGGGGGTTTTTGATCCTTCGGGTCCGGCTGGGCGGGCTGTTCCTCGGTTTTGTCCGTAGGGATCGGCTCAGGATCGGTTTCGAATTTAATGGTCGTATCGGCTCCGAACTTCTGATACAGATGGAAATCGGCTTCGTTCCACGTCATCCACTTCCCATCGCGTGCGCGAATCTCGGTCTTCAAGGGTAGGATGTAGCGCGAACCGGCGATCTCAACGTTGTCGTAGTTCACATCCAGCTTAACGTCTTTAATCGGAAAATCCGCGGGGATATCGTCGCATTCCATTTTGTAGCGCATCACCTTCTTGCTGTCGCGATCCGCGTAGATGAGCCCGTGATAGCCGGCCGTGATGGTGCGATGCGCCTCGCCCGAATAGATGGTGTATTTCGAACGCGACTGCGGCACCTTGAATGCGAACACGTACATCCGTCGTCCGCGAAGCGTCGCCCAATGGTCCCAGTCGAACTCCGTTGCCGTTTCAATGGCGAAAATCTCGGTGTAGATGCTGCCAAACTCGCCCGACGACGTCGATCCTCCCAACTGATAGTGCTGTACGTTTGCGACGCTGCGTCCGTTGTACATCACTACTTTGTAGGATTCCTTGTGCTCCACATAGCTGAGCTGCTCCTGAATCGTATCCTGGAGCCGCCAGTTTTCCGAGCCTGAAGGATCGACCCGGCGGCGCGTCACTTGAATGCACATGTAATCCGGCAGCGTCTTGGCGTAGTTGCGCGCGTTTTCGATAATTTCGTGCAGAACCTCGGCCTGTTCCACCGAATCCGGCGCAGGGATGGTCGGCTTTGGCGCGACCGGAACGGGCGGCGGCGCATCCGGAAGGCTGGTCGAGGAGCTACTCAATTCGCGCAGCGCGGCAAGAGTTCGCGGACCGGCGCCCAAGCCTTGCAATTCTTCGACCTTGCGATCCTGCAGCTTGTCCTTCAGCTTAATTTTCTTGACATACTCGGCGATCTTGCGGTCGTCGTGATGAAGCTGAATGGACGAGCGGATGAACGTCATCACCTGGTCCGCGGTCATGCTCAATTGCGCATACGCGGCTACGCCGGTAAGCAGCAGGACACGCAGAACTGAGCTTTTTGTCGACACGAATCCTCTTAATTAGACGTTGGCCGACGCTTGCCAGGTTTCGCCGGTGCCGCGGCCGGTTTGGGCGGCGCCACCGTCTTTTGAACCGCTTCCAGCGCCAGCGGAGCCATGATCCGGTACCCTTTCGAGTTGGGATGCAGCCCGTCGTCACTGAGATCCGATTGCAGGCGTCCCGCGCTGTCCACCATGGCCGAATGATAGTTTAGAAACGTGTAACCTCGCTGGACACATAACCGGTCCAGCCACTCGTTCAAGGCGTTGATGAACAGCGGTGGCCGATCCTTGGTCATTTCGTAGGAAGGATTCTCATCCTTGTGATAGTCGCTCACGGGCGTCACCGAAGCGAAAATGACTTTGATCTTATAGGCCGACGCCAGGTCCGCGATCATCAGATAGTTGTTTTCGATCTCCGTCAAAGAGATTTGGCGGGCCAGATCGTTGGTCCCTCCCAGAATCAAGATGGCTTCCGGATGCAGATCGAGCACGTCCGCCTTCATCCGGTCGAGCATCTGAGCGGTAATCTGTCCACTGATGCCGCGATTGACGAAGTCGCGGTCGGGGAAATATTCGTTCAGCCGCCAGGCATCCGTAATCGAATCGCCCAGAAACACCACGCGCGGATTTTTTGGATCGGGGGCCGGCAACTTACGATTCGCCTCGGCGTAACGTTGCAAGTTGTCGCGATCGGCGGAACGAAGCTGCGAATCTTTCGAATCGAGCAGCGCGCGGAAATGCGAATCCAGCCGGATCGAGTTGTCACGCAGCTCGGTAAACTGCTGACGGGCGGTTTCCGGAAACGGGAACGGCTTCGGCACCGCGTCGGCCAAGGATAGATACGCGCGCAGGTTCATGATCAGGACGTAGGTCGCCTGGCCAAAGCCCGGCCGCGCCTGGAGTTGCACGCAGGCCTGTTTGACATTTTCGATGACCGGTGCGGCGGCGCGTTGCAAATCCGGCACGGCTACGCCGCCCGCTTCCATCAACTGCGTGGATCGAGTGCACACCTGGTTCACATCTCGTGAATTCATCAACGCGTTGGGTGGTTGCGCAAAAGTCGTAGCAGCAAGCAAGACGCCTACCCCGATTCTGACTCCTTTCCTCAAAATCGTTCCTCCTTTTCGAGCTGTAGCGTCACCGAGCCGACCGGAAAACTCATGCGCAACCGGATTTGGACCGGCAGGTGCCGCTCATCGTCGGTGAGCCAAACGAATACGCGGCCTTTGCGCGTATACACGACTCCATTCATCATATTGGCCTCGACGCGCACGGTTTTGAAGGCGCCCAGCGTGGTTTTGACATCCTCACGTTCCTGCGCTTCGATTTTCACCGCCGCATAGCGGCGGCCGTCGCTCATGGGGATCTGGACGGTTTGGCCTGGAACGGGATTCATCGCACGCAATTTCAAAAACGCGCCGATCACTTCGTGCACGCAAGCGGGAATCTGCACCGTGTCGGAATGCAGCACAGTGTTCTTGATCAAGTCACGTTCCAGGTAAGCGGCGCGATTCTCGACGCGATCGTAAGTGATCTTGGTATCGTGATGGCGCTTGCCTTCCTGCGAATCCATGCTGGCGGAGGAGGCGCAGAATCCGTCGTCATAGTTGACCGCGTACAGATCGTGAACTTTGAACAGGGTGGAGACCATCCCCGCCGAGTCGAGTTTCAGGGTCGCAGCCGACTTCTGGGTTTCGATGATCGCTGTACCCGCGTGAATGAGGCGCCATTCGATCTCATAGGTCAACCGCTCGGTCGCGGGGACTTCGGGTTTCTTTTCGAGCGCTGTAGGAGGCGGAGAGGGCGGAGGCGGTTCAGAAACAGCGGCCTTCTTGGCTGCGGCAGCGGATCTCTTTGAAGAGGATTGCGCCGGCAGCAGCGAACAGGCGATGAGAAGAAGAACCACGCCAGCGGAAATCCGCACGCTTTGAGTGTACAACAGCATACTTCTAAGGGAAGGCGACTCTAAGTTTGACCGAGTGATGTGGGACCGGCAGTTGTGCCGGCGAGCCGGCTTTTAGGCCGGCTTTTCTTCGCGCGAAAATAAGCCGGTCAGGAGACCGGCTCGCCGGCACGACTGCCGGCCCCACGTCGCTCCCGCGTGCCATACTCGTAGTCGTGGCGCGATTTCCGGGACGGCACTTCCTTCGCAACCTGGTCGAACGGCGAACTCTGCTCATGCAGCTGGTGCGCCGCGATTTTCAGCAGCGCTATGTGGGCTCGGCGGCGGGATGGCTGTGGGGTGCGGTCCATCCGCTGGTCCTGCTGCTGAGTTATTACTTCATCTTTCAAGTCTGCCTGAAACAGACGCTGCCCGCGGGCGAAGTCACCGACAACTACCTGATGTACCTGTTCTGTGGTTTCCTGCCGTGGCTGCTGTTTCAGGAGACCGTGGTGCGCTCGGCCGGATCGCTGCTGGACAACGCTAACCTGATCACTAAGACCGTGTTTCCGGCGGAAGTGGTGCCGGTGTCGATCTTCCTCTCCTCTCTGATTCATCACCTGATCGCATTGGCGCTGGTGGTGGGAGCATCCGCGATTTTTCTGAAATTCGTGAGCATCAAAATTCTGCTGCTGCCGGTGTACATATTCTTCATCGGACTGCTGGCGGTGGGAGTCGGCTGGATTGTCGCGAGCCTGAACGTTTATCTTCGCGACACCGCGCAAGTGCTGACGGTGGTGATGACGCTGTGGTTCTGGATTACGCCCATCATGATCACCGAACAGCAGATCCCGCCGCAATTCCACAGGCTGGTCGTGTTGAACCCCATGTCCTGGGTAGTGCGCGCGTATCGCTACCGTCTGCTTTCACCGCAGTGGCCGTCGCTGCGCGAGTTTGCTGTGCTCGCGGTGTATTCGCTCGCCGTATTTATTCTGGGCGGGTTGTTTTTCCGCCACCTGAAACGCGGCTTCGCCGACGTGCTCTAGAAACGTCGCTTCTTACTCCCTTAGCGCGATCAAGACTTCAAGAACAGACTTGCGCGTAACGCTGCATAAGAGGGCGTACAAAATACACCCAGTGATCACGTTTTACAAAACGTTTACGTATTTTCTGAAATGATTCCGCACAGAAAGCGATCTTAGCAGGAGAACGCAGCGTTCTACATTAACGCGGTGTTCTCCATTAAAATCGATTTCTTATAAATACAGGAGCATCATTATGAAAAACGAAAGAGACCTCTCCACTGCGTCGTCGGCGCCGGTAATTGCGCCGCAGACCAAGGATGTTGATGCGAATTGGAAGCGCGTTATCCGGCGCCGGTCGTTCCTGCATGGAGTTGGGATGGCGGGCGCAGCCGCTATTCCAGCAGGCCGGTTATTCGCCGACGACACTCGGAAGCTTTCAAAGGGCGATGCTGCGTTACTCCGCCTTGCGGCGGCAGTTGAGTTTATCGAGGCTGACCTGTGGCAGCAATACAACGAACTCGGTGGACAGGTGGACAACAAGGATAATCCCAACCCGGGCAACCCCGATTATGTCGCCGCGCTAAAAAACTTGGACGGAGATATGCCCCAGTACATATCCGACAATACGGATGACGAGATCAGTCACCGCGATTTCCTGAACGCGTATCTGATGTCGAAAGGGGAGCAACCGGTGGACTTCACGCAGTTCGAGACGCTTCTTCCCTCGCAAGCCGACGGGGCGAATAAGGGCAAGAAGCGGCTGACCAACCTGCAAACACTCACGGTGGATACCAGTTGGTATTTTCGATACCGCAGCACTCAGAACGCCGATTTAGGGGCGAAATTCCCTCAACTGATCAACATCATGAAACAGCCGGCGATTCCGACACAGAACGGCGCCGGTCCATCCACCATTCAGGCCATTGCGAATATCGCTTCGATCCACTTCGCGTTTATTGAGCAAGGCGGATCCAGTCTCTATCCGATCTTGGCCCTGAAGGCGACCGATCCTGAAGTGCTGCGAATTCTTTTGAGCATCGGCGGCGTCGAGATCGATCACTTTTCGCTGTGGCACGACAAGATGGGCAATGCTTTTTCTCAGCCGCTGGCGCCATTGACGGACCCGGGAACCGGTCTGACTTTTCTGGATTTCAACAATGCGGCCAACCAGCACAACACCCAGCTCTCCGCCGCCGACCAGCAGGCCGCCGGCCAGATGTTTCAGACCAACTTGATCCTGCCCGAGCCGTGCCAATTCCTGAGTGCGAGTCTGCCGCCGTGTTCCATCATCCGGCCGACGCTCTCAGGGAACGGAGGGCCCGTGGCGACCATCCAATCCTTTATTGACGACCGCCTCTTCTTCGGCCAGACGCCCGCGTTCCTTGAGCAGGTGATGGATCTGGCGATGGCAGCCGAGGCGGTGCGGCGTCAGGGCGCGGAATAACCGTGGTCCACAATTGAATAGCCTCGGATTCTTAGGGATCGAAGCTCCGGAGAAATGCGAGATTTCGCGATTCCCATTCGACGCGGCTGGCGTTGTATGGCGGCGTCGCGTATTCCAGCCAGCGGTTGTGATCGGTGTTGATCACGGGAGTAACTGTGTTCAACATCCGATCCACTCCGGCTGGGCTTGTCACGCGCGATTCGAGGATTTCGCGAGACATTTTCGCCTGCCCCTCGGGGTCCAGCCGAATCAGCGATTTCATTCGCCCAGTCAGGAGCTCTTCACGATCCGGGGCGGAAACCTGGGGGTCCAAAGTAGCGATGATCATGGCTTGATCGCCAGTGAACCAGCAGCTCACGTACGGGAAAACGGAACGGACGGTGGCGATCATGGATTCGATCTCGCGCGGGCTGATGTGGTGAACTTGCACCCACTGCTGCAGTACGCCGCCCGACCGCAGCCGTCTGCGCGCCAGATCGTAAAACTCGCGCGAGTACACGTTGGTCGCGCCGGCGAACCAGATGCTGGTGATCTCCACCGTAATCAGATCGTAGGTTCGCGCGGGATCGGTGAGCAGCACATTGCGGCCGTCTTCGACTCTCAGCCGCACGTTGGGAAAAGCGAGCACGCCTTCGGTCAAACCGGAGAAGCGGCGTCGCGACGCTTCGATGATTCCCGGCGCGAACTCGGCGATATCCACCTCGCGATAGCCTAGACGCGCCAGCGCCAGGGCGCTGTGGCCGGTGCCCAATCCGATCAATAACGCGCGCTCGAAATCGCGAGTATACAGCGACGGCACCGCCGCGAATCCGATCTGAGCGCGGCCCTGCCCATCGAAATTGTCGGTGCCTTCGTACTTTCCGTTGGTCATCAATATCTGATCTTTCGCACCGGTTTCAAGCGTGGTAATCTCGACCACGGAGGTCATGCCACCTTGAACGTCTTCTTCAAAAAAAACCAGGTCTTGTTTGGTGTGGGTGGCGGGAGCGGACACTGGCGCAGCGCCCAGGTTTTGGCCGAAATAGACGTTGAGTCCCGATGCGATCAGGCGATGATCCCAGCGGATGAGGAGCGTGTACAGCAACACCAGTGCGATTCCGGATCCGGTGCGGATCAGCACCTTTCGCGTGGGATTCTCGCGCCAGGCAAACAGAAATCCCAGGGCCAGCGCACCGACGATGATCAATTTCAAGGACAGCTCAGCGCCAAGGAACGGAATCAAGAGGAAGACGCCGGCAATCGCCCCCGCCAGACATCCCAGCGAGTTCCACGTATTCAGATACCCGACTAGAAAAGATTGACCGGGACGCTCGAGCACTGGGCTTCGCAACAGGAACGGATAAATCGACCCAAGCGCCGCAGCCGAAGGGACGACCAGCACTGCGGCCAGAGCCAATTTGACCAGCTCCGCGCCATAGAAATTGCTGAGCGCCGATGGCAATTGGATGATGAAAACGCCTTGTCCCCAATCCCACAACCGCAGTTGGATCACCAGCAGTAAGGCGCTGAGTTGCAGGATCCGCGAATACGCCGCCGGCGACGGTTTGGCGACCATACGGTCAACCCGAAACGCGGCTATCAGAAGTCCCAGGAGGACCACCGTGAGCATGGCCGCGAACGCGTACACACTGCATCCGATGGCGGTGGCGATCAAGTGAGTCCACAGCACTTCGAGAGCGAAGAAGACGAATCCGGAGCCGAAGGCTGCGACCAGCAAGAGCCATGCGTCGCGATCGAGGGCCACCTGTGGACCGCGAACATGGCGATCGTCCGCGAAACTCACCTGGCCGGACCGCGAACGGCCCGCAATGACGCAAACGGCGAACACGAACGAGCAGATGCCGAAGCACAGCCAAAACGCCCCGCGAATACCCATCGACGGGAGGATAAGGTAGGCTCCTATCAACGCCGCCGCCACAGCTCCCGACAGGTTGGACGCATAGGCTCGCAGCCAGGAATGTCCGCTTGAGACGTTGCGGCGATCCACCACCTGTGCAATCAACGGGAAAGATGCGCCCATCAGCGCCGCAGTAGGAAGAATCATGAGCGCGCCGAAGAGAAATCGGACGGCGAATTTCATCAGCGCATTCGGAAATAGACCCTGCCAGGGAGCCAACGCGTCGACGATCGGATGAAAAAGGTACGAGAATGCGATGCACGACGCTCCGATGAGAAATTCGAGAACGCCATACGTCCGCAGCGGGTCCGGAAGGCGTCCGCGGCGAATCAGCCTCCCGACGATCCAACTTCCCAGCGCGAAACCGAGAAAGTAGGTGGCGATCACAACCGCGGAAGCCGCCGCCGTCGCGCCCACCAGCAGCGACATGTATTTCTCGAATCCCTGCTCCGCCAGCACACCGGTAAATCCGGTCAAGGCGTACAGCAGGATCGGCCACAGGGGAGCGGCTTTGATTTCAACTGCGGACCCGGCCGGTAGAGTCTGAGTTGACATGAGTTTCCCGATCTAAGATCGGCGGAACCCGGAGATAACTTCAAGCCAAGGTCCACATTCTGAAACAGAACCATACGAATTTGTATTCAAAAAAGTGTTGAACTTCGTATACAGAGCGATTACAATCTAAACCTCCCCCAGGTCAAACGTCGCAGCACGTCTGTGACCGACGTAGCGATAGCTCTGTCCAAATGAACTCTCAAATCGCGCTAGATCCCTCCTGGTTCGCCCTCACAGTACAGCCAAATCACGAACGAACGGTAGAACGCGGACTGCGAAATCGTGGCTGGGAAGCTTATCTTCCAGTGCACCGGGTACGCCGCCGCTGGTCCGATCGCGACAAGGATCTGGAAACCATCGTGTTTCCGGGATACGTTTTCTGCAAATTCGTTCGAACCGATTTGATCCGCGTGCTCAGCGCCCCCGGCGTCCGCTCGGTAGTGGGCGCCGGGAGAAACCCCATACCCGTGGAGGAGAGCGAGATTTCCGCGGTGCGGGCGCTGGCCTCGTCCGGACGCCCACTGCTCCCCTGGCCGTATCTGCATATCGGGCAGAACGTGCTGATCGACCGCGGTCCGCTGGCCTCGATTCGCGGATCGGTGGTGCGGATGAAGGAATCGTGCCGTGTGGTGGTCAGTGTTGAGGCGTTGGGCTGCTCGGTCGCGGTCGAAGTAGACCCCGAGATGCTGGTCGCCGATCCAGTTTTCCATGGCCGTAACTAAACCCCGAAACCGGGTCGTCATTTTTCGCCTGACCCAGGACGAGTACCGCCAGTTGGAGACGATCTCCTCTGCGGGAGGGGCTCGCAGCCTGTCGGATTTCGCCCGGTCGAAGATTCTTGGCGGCGGAGGCGGCGATCCCTCACTGGCGGAAATCGCGAAAAAGTTAGATGAGTTGCAGGGCGTCGTACAGGGGCTGGAACGTATTCTCGGGAAGTCGAACACATAGAGGTATCCATGCGCACGCTCATGACATTGCTGCTTTCGATGACAGCTCTGGCGCAGCCGCGCGTCAATCTGATGGAGGAAGCCGGCAAGGCGAATCTGCCTTCGCAACGGCTCGGCGTTGACGATCTGATCGCAGTTTCGGTGTACGATGCGCCGGAGTTGACGCGCACCGTTCGCGTCGAGACCGACGGCGCCATCCATCTGCCTCTGCTCAAGAACGGTATCCCGGCGAGCGGCCTGTTTCCCGGAAAGCTCGAATCGAGCATCGTCGCCGCGCTCAAAGACGAACAGATCCTGGTCGATCCCGTGGTGAAAGTCACCGTGGTCGAATACTACAGCCGTCCCATCGCAGTGATGGGCGCGGTGAAAAAACCACTGACGTTTCAGGCGATCGGAGTGGTAACGCTGCTCGACGCGCTGGCCTACGCCGAAGGGCTCACCAACGAAGCCGGCACTCAAATTCTGTTGACTCGCGAAAATCGAATCGAACGCATTTCGGTGAAGCGCCTGATCAAGGATGCCGATCCGGAGGTCAACTACACGCTTCACGGCGGCGAGGAAATCCGTGTGCCCGAAGCCGGGAAGATCTTTGTCGTCGGCAATGTCAAGAAGCCCGGCGCGTTTCCGATCCGTAATGCTGGCGACGAGTCCGTGCTCCGCATGATCGCGATCTCCGAAGGACTGACCCCGTATTCCGCCAAGATCGCCTACGTCTACCGTCGCGATGGTGAGGGCGCGAAAAAAGAAATCCCCATCGAGCTGGACAAAATCATGCAGCGAAAATCTCCCGACGTCGCACTGGAAGTCGACGACGTGCTGTACATCCCCGACAACAAGACCCGCCGCGCGACCATGACCACGCTCGACCGTATCGCGATGTTCGGCGCTTCCACTGGATCCGGATTGCTCATCTGGCATTAACCCCATGAAGAAGTTTGAACCCAACCTCCCCGCCCTGCAGGAGACTTTTCGCGTCCCGCCGCCGGGTCCGCCGATGTTCGATGCCGAATATGAGCAGCAGGCGACCCACGTTCCCCTGGCTCACTATCTCTGGATTCTGCGCCGGCACGGCTGGAAAATCGGTGTATTCATCGCCGGCACCGTTCTCGCGACGCTGATCATTTCTCTGCGCCTGACCCCGATATACGAATCGACCACCACCGTCGACATCGATCGTCAGATGCCCACCAGCGTGCTGGGCCAAGAGGCGTTGCAGAACGTCTCCAACGATGCCGATCAGTTCCTGGCCACGCAGGTCAAATTGATCCAGTCCGATTCCGTGGTGCGGCCGGTGGTGGACAAATATCATCTCCGCGATGTAGAAAAGGACGCGCTGGAAGAAGCGGTCGACAAATCGTCGACCAGTCTCGAAGCGCCCGTGATCCTGAAAAATCTCAAGGTCACGCGTCCTCCGAATACGTATCTTCTGCTGGTCAGCTACCGCTCTCCGAATCGCCAGCTTGCCGCCGACGTCGCCAATGAAATCGCGCTCTCCTATCTTGCGCATACCTATAAAATCCGCTACAAGGCGACCGCGGGACTCAGCGATTTCATGGAGCGCCAGCTCGAGGAGCTTAAAGCGCAGATGGAAAAATCCAGCGAAGCGCTCATGAAATTCGAGCGCGAGCTGAATGTCGTCAATCCCGAAGAGAAGACCAATATTCTTTCCGCGCGTCTGCTCCAGTTGAACGAGGAGTACACCAAGGCTCAAGCCGATCGCGTCAAGAAAGAGGCCGCCTTCAACTCCATCAAGGACGGAACGCTGGCCGCCGCGCAGGTTTCGACGCAAGGCGAAGCGCTGAAAAAGCTCACCGAAAATCTGAACGACGCGCAGGAGAAGTTCGCCGAAGCGAAGACGCATTTCGGTATCAATCATCCCGAGTACAAGAAGGCGCAAACCAAAGTTCAAGAGTTGGAAGCGCAGGTCGAATCCACCAAACGCAGCATCGGCCAGCGCATCGAAATCGAATATCACCAGGCCGTCAATCGCGAGGGGATGCTCGAAACGGCTGTGAAGGACAGCAAGACGGAATGGGATCGCCTCAATGCCCGGTCGTTTGAATACCAGACCTTGAAGCGCGAGGCTGAATCGAACAAGAAGCTGTACGAGGAACTGGTACGCAAGATCAAGGAAGCCGGCATCAACGCGAGCTTCCAGAACAGCTCGATTCGCGTGGCCGACACGGCGCGCCCCGGACTGAAGCCGGTTTTTCCGAAAACGTGGTTGAACGTGCTTTTGGCATTTCTGTTCGCGACGTTTTTCGGCGTCGGCGCTGCCGTCTTGAGCGACGTGCTGGACAACACCATTCGCGATCCCGACCAGGTGGCTCGCCTGCTGAACACCGACGTGATCGGATCGCTGCCGGCGGTGAAGGACTGGCGCCGCCACCTCAGCCCGATTCCCTCCGCCAACGGAGCGAACTCCACAGCTGTGGTGCACGTGGCCAACGAGCAGGCGCTTTCGAATTATGAAGAAGCCATCCGCACACTTCGCAATTCCATCCTGCTGACCGATTTCGACCGTCGGCTGCGGAGCGTCCTGTTGACCAGCGCGTCGCCGTCGGAAGGCAAGTCCACGGTCGCTGCACACCTCGCGGCAACCCATGCAGGCCAGCACAAACGAACTCTTCTCATCGACGGCGACCTGCGACGCCCGAGTGTGCATCGTCTGTACCAGGTCCCCAACAGCGTCGGGTTATCGAACGTGCTGTTGCAGCAAATTTCCTGGCGCGACGCTGTGATCCGTATGGACTCTCCCAAGGACCTGGACATACTGCCCGCCGGCCCCTCCACGCGTCGCGCTTCGGATCTGATCGGGATGGGTTTGGCGGAGCTGATCGAAGAAGCGACGCGTGATTACGACCTGGTCGTCCTCGACGCCCCACCGCTATTGGGTTTCGCCGAGCCGTTGCAAATGGCGACGGCCGTGGACGGAGTGATTGTAGTCGCTCGCGCCGGGGATACCAGCCGGAAGGCTCTAAGCGCCGTGATCGCGACGCTAGTGCGGTTGCGGGCGAATTTGGTGGGTGTGGTGTTGAATGAGGTCCATCGTGAAGTGAGCGCCGGATATTACTACTACTACGGGCACTACAGCAAGTATTACAACCATCGTGCCGAGCATTAGAAAACACCTTCGAACAGAGGTCGCGTTTGATTCCCGCCGCTGAATTCGGGAGAGGGTACGTCGGCCCCGCCGACTCAATCTTCGGCTTGGGGCGGGACGCCAGCGCTTCGCTCACTCATGGTTTTTTTCTCGGCGCCGTTCTCTTCCCGTACTTGCAAATCGTGCCGACGGGAACGGACGTGCAGCCCATCGCATTGTGCCTCGCCGTGTTGTTACTCGTGTTCAGTCATCGTTGGTTGGGCGCGCCAAAGGAACTATGGCTCTTGGGCTTTCTGTTCGTCGTCGCCATATTCGTCTTTCTGGCGGGCGATATTGCGTTCGAGGCCGTTCGCAGTGTGGGCAATTACGCGAGCCTCTTTCTGATCTCTTTGGCGTCCTACTGCTGCGCACGAAATATTCGTAAGCTGACCCTTCGACTCTTGATCGTCGCGATCTGGACTTGGTTCTTCGTGGGAGTTGTTCAGTCGCTGGTCTATGACGAGTTTCTTTATCAAATGCTTCCCGACGTCCGGCGCTCCTCCACTCGAGGCGTCGTAGCGCTAGCTCCTGAACCCGGGTATTACGCGACGATGTGCTTGTTCTTTCTCTTGGTCCTCTTTCTGTACAACCGGGAACGATCGATCCACGGATTCCTCTGCGTCGTCCAGATCACCTTGCTCGCTCGATCGACTCTCTTTACGGTGATCCTCGCCCTTGCGATGCTCCTATACGGAGTGATCCATCTGAGTGCGAAAAAAATGCTTACGGTAGTCGCGATTCTGCTAGGTGGTTGGGGTGTCGCAACCCAAACGGATTTCTTTGACAATACGCGCATCGGAGATTTGACAAAGTTGGCGATTGTAAAGCCGCTCGCCCTAACCAAACTGGATTTGAGTATTAGCGACCGCGTCGCACATCTGGTATTTTCACTAAAGGGAGCGGTGGATAACCATCTCCTTCCGAATGGATTTACGTCGTGGGGCAACTATTACCATTCCGAGACACTAAGCAACCACGAGTACTTTCTCGACTACTATCCGGACCCATACCCGAAGCGGATTCAGAGCGGGATCGGAGCCCCATTCTACGAATTGGGCTTTTTCGGAGCAATCCAGATTTGGGTACTCATCGCGGGAATTCGACACCGTTTTAGATCTCTCCGTACGAGTTCTGCGGCTGTTTTTGGTACGTCGCTCGCGCTATGTCTACTCCCAGGCACACCTATAGCAACTCCCATCTATGGTTTCATCGTCGGACATCTTTTCGCCTTTCAGGAACAGAGTTCGCCGACGGAAGCGCCAGGTGAGTTGGGGGCTAAGTGATACCGCGACAGTTCAAGGAATCGGCACGAAGGTTCCTGTCGACCCAGCCCTGCGCCCATGTGATTTTGAGCGGACCTCTCCGTGGCGCGCGTATCCATACCTCATGGCATGACTACCCAGCGGCCATCCTCGGAACAACAGAGCGGCCGCTGATCGCTTGGCTAAGATCACAGGCGGCGTTAGGCGAGACCTGGTTGGATATTGGCGGACACTACGGCTACACCGCGATCGCGCTATCGCGGCTCGTCGGCGCTTACGGACAAGTCTTCGCCTTTGAACCGGTAATCAGCACAGCCGGGTGCCTGGCTCGGACCCGTGAACTCAACCATCTGGATCAGTTGACCGTCGTACCGCTCGCCCTGATTGCGGACTCTGAGCTGCAACTCATGGAAATCCCAGCCACGCGGGGTATGGCGGACTCCACAATCACCAACGCCAGAACCTCGGAGCGGATTTTTGGAATCGCCTTCGACTCAATCTGGTCCGCTATCGCGGGCGTTGATCACCCTATTCACGGGGTGAAGATCGACGTTCAAGGCCTGGAACTCCAGGTTCTCCTCGGAATGCGAGAGCAACTTGCACGATGGAATCCCAAGCTTGTGATCGAGTTCCATCGCGGCGTCGACCGCCTGGAGATCCTGGACCTCCTTATTTCTTGCGGCTACTCTCCGCGTTTCGAGCCAGTCGGAAAAGCTCCGGCTGACATTCTCGCCGACGACTTCAGTTACGTTTTTATCCCGGAGGATCACGCGTGCGAATACTTATCCACACGATCAATTACCGCCCGGAGTTGACCGGCGTCGGTAAATACACTGCGGAGATGTGCGAATGGCTCGCTGCCCGCGGACATCAGGTCACCGTGGTCGCGCCTCCGCCCTACTATCCGCAATGGCAGGTATTTCCGCCGTACCGTGCGTGGAGTTATAACAGCGAAACGATCGACAAAGTACGAGTGCGCCGCGCGCCCATCTGGATGCCGAAACGCCCCGGCGGACTCGCTCGCGTCCTCTACGCGTTGAGCTTCGCGCTATCCAGCTTTCCATTGGTCCTACGTGAGGCACTGCGTGCCGACATGGTCTTCGTCATAGAGCCATCCTTTCTGAACTCCCCCGTGGCATGGATTGCGGCCCGCCTCGCACGCGCCCGCGCTTGGCTTCATATTCAGGACTTTGAGATCGATCTTGCCTACGATTTAAAACAGCTCCAAAGAGGCCGATGGCTTGCTCGCGTGATCGAGTCGTGGGTTTCACGCCGTTTCGATATCGTGTCGTCGATCTCCCGGCGAATGATCCGGCGCGCGGAAGCGAAAGGAGTGAAACCAGAGAGACTATTCCTGCTGCCAAATTTCTTCGACTGTGACACCATCTACCCAATCGGCGGCGTCAGCCCGCTCCGCACCCAACTAGGGATCGACTCGCGATCCGTCGTCGGACTGTACTCAGGCTCGCTTGGAGCAAAGCAAGGCATCGAGGTTATTCTGGAAAGCGCCAAGATCTTGCAAGACGCCCCGGTTCACTTCATCATCTGTGGCGAAGGAGTTGCCGCTAGTGCACTAAGGGAGCGCGCTGCCGGAGCATCCAACATCACCTTCCTTCCCTTGCAACCCGCGGCTGATTTGAACTCGCTCCTAAATACAGCCGACGTGCATTTGCTCCCGCAACGCCAGGGAGCCGCCGAATCAGTGCTGCCATCCAAACTCATCGGGATGCTGGCAAGCGGCCGGCCGGTGATTGCGATGGCCGCACGGCAATCCGAAGTCGCACATCTGATCAGCGGCTGCGGAATTCGCGTCGATCACGGCGATGCCGAAGCCTTTGCACGATCGATCCGCAAGCTTGCAGACCATCCAGCGGAGCGCCGCCGCATGGGCGAAGAGGCGCGCTTGCGCGCACTCAGTCAATTCACCCAGGATGACGTGCTCCAACAATTCGAGGCCCGCCTGGTAGCGTCCAGCGCGAAACGGAAGCCCGCAAGGGCCGAGCGAAAACTCGGTCGAGCCTCAGAGCAATTCAGAGCATAGCCGGTCCGCTTCATCGAAGTCCGCTAGCATAGTAGTCATGGAAGACGTACATGCCGGACTCGTCAAAGCCAAGCGAAAAATGGAAGGCGATTTGCAAAAATTGCTGGAGTCCTTCGAGAAGGAGACCGGGCTGAGCGTTCACGAAGTGAAATTATCGCGAGGCAATATCACCGGGAATACCAGCCCCGCGCTTTCGCGGGTGGAGACCACCGTCCACCTGATCGGCTAGTTGACGCCGCTGTTGCGCCACGGCCACCCCCTGAAGCGGAGGCAGACTTGCACTCTCTTCAGCGCACCGCGTAGCATGAAAGGGATGCTGGCGTAGCTCAGTTGGTAGAGCATCTGATTTGTAATCAGAGGGTCGGGGGTTCAAGCCCCTCCGCCAGCTCCATTCCTTTTCAATACTATAAGGGTTGTTTTCGATCCTCCTGGCCCCCGTGCGGCTGAGCGTGCCTTGCATTCCACTCTGCGTCCTGTCATAGTTGGGACACCTCGATCCTTAGAGCCCCGTCGCATCCGTACGCGTAGGACGCTCCTCTTTCTTCAAGGCAGGAGCGCTTATGAAATCAGCATGTGTTGTGACGTCACCATGAACACTATCGTAGTGATCGAAGATAAGAGGACCAAGCAGAGTTATGAGCGTGAACCGTATCTGATGGGAAGCGCACTCGACGTTCAATGCTTGTGCGGCGCTCGTATTCATCCCATTGTTGGCGCTTGGTGCCTAAAATGCGGTGCGAAGGTTGTACAGATCCGCGCAGTCAGTTGAGCAGAGTTGCGAGTAACCCACGCTTCGACAACAAGTTACGCACGCGCTGCCCTAGTCCCTAGTACGAATAGTACCATTCGTAGCCGTGACATATTGGATTTGCCTTAGGCCCGCTCTTACAATGGGCCATGCGAACCAAGCTTTCGATGATTTTCGCGGTCGCACTGGCGGGTATGACGATCGCGCAGGCACAGACCGCAGTTCCCGACGGGCTCCCCTGGCCTCGCGGTGTCTATCTGCGCGCCGGTAGCGATTGGGTCGGCTTGCCGGTCAATCCGTTGCTTCCGATCGCCGTCGGATCGTCTGCGCGCTGGCTGCTCGGCTTCGGCCAGAGCGACGCCATCGCCGAAATGCCTGGACCGCACGCACTGGTGCAGATCGGCAACACCAAGCCGGTCTTCTATCTGCGCGGCCTGCCCCAAGCCAACGGGATCTACCTGGTCCGCAGCGAACAGAAGGAAGATTATCGCCAGGTGCGCATGCCTGTGACGCGCGATTTCCGCCAGTTCACCAAGCTCCGCGCCCAGGATCTGGTGGAGCTCGATATGCGCCAGATGAGCGGCGACGTCCTTTCGGCGACGCCCAGGACCGAACTGAAGCCGGGTGAATACACGATTATTTCCGTCTTTGAACAGAATTATCGTCCGATTCGCGCCAGCTTCGAATTCGGCGTCAGCTCCCGCTAGAACCGCAACAATTTAACGCCCGCCACGTCCAATCAGGGAATGTGGCGTTCGAAGATTGCGATCTCTCTGTTCCTGTCCGCGGTGGCGGTTGCGCAGACTGCTTCCAAGACGGCCGGCGGGATAAAAGCTCGCGCTCCAGTCGTGGAAGACTGGCCCGTCTGGGGCGGAAAGAATCGCGACTTCATTGTGAACACCTCCGGACTGGCCGATTCCTGGCCGTCCTCAGGACCCCCAAAAATCTGGACGCGCCCGCTCGGTGACGGATACTCCGCCATCGCCGAAGAAAATGGCGTCCTCTACACGGCATTCCGCCGCAGTGGCGCCGAAGTGATCGCGGCGCTCGACGCGGCTACTGGAAAAACCCTGTGGGAATACGGCTATCCCACGGTGTTCATCAACGACTTTAAGGAAAAGGTCGGCCCCGGTCCCTACGCAATGCCGCAGGTGATCGGCGATCGCGTGGTCACGGCCAGCGCCATCGGAAAAATTCATTCGCTCGACAAGAAGACCGGGAAAGTGGTCTGGTCGCACGATCTGTACAACGAATTTCACGCCTCCCATTTGGTCTACGGATATTCGTGTCACGCGCTGCCGTACAAAGACACGCTGATTTTCCTGGCCGGCGGCAGCGGGGACGCTGCGATCGCGTTACGCCAGAGCGATGGTACGGTGGTCTGGAAATCGCTCCAGTTCAGCAATGCCTATTCCTCGCCGCTTCTGATTAATGTAGACGGTCAGCAGCAAGTGGTCGCCGTAGGCGCAAAGACCATCTTCGGATTCAGTCCCGACAACGGCCAACTGTATTGGTCCCATCCGCACGAAACTCAGTACGGCCTCGCTGTCAGCACGCCGGTGTGGGGACCCGGCAATCTTCTATTCGCCGCATCGGCCTACGGCCTGGGTGCGCGAGTCGTCGAGCTGCACCAAGCCGGTGGAAAGAATTCGGTTAAGGAATTGTGGTCCGATCCGCACCTGGAACTGCATTGGGGCAGCGTGATCCAGCGCGACGGCTGGCTGTATTTCGTCAGCGGCTATAACGGTCCCGCGCTGTTGAGCGCGGTCGAGATGAAGACCGGCAAAATCGGCTGGCGTCAGCGAGGATTCGCCAAAGCCGAGCTGCTGTGGGCCGACGGAAAATTCATACTGGCCGACGAAGACGGCACGCTTGCACTGTGCCGCATGAGTCCCGAAAAACTGGAAGTGCTGTCGAAAGCGCAGGTCCTTGAAAGCATAGCCTGGTCGCCTCCCACGCTGGTCGGCACGCGGCTCTATTTGCGCGATCGAAAAAATATCGTGGCGCTGGATTTGGGAGCCAAATAGTAAGTACCGCTGCGAATTTCGCGGCTGTTCTATGGACCACGTATGATCCGCCGATGTGACGACAACGACTTTGATCTGATTTGGACCATCATCAACGATGGCGCCCGCGCCTACAAAGGCGTTATCCCTGAAGATCGCTGGACAGAACCATACATGTCGCGCGACCAACTGCGGCACGAAATCGATGAGAGCGTTGTGTTCTGGGGATACGAGGAAAATGAAACTTTGGAAGGCGTGATGGGCCTTCAACAGGTCCAGGACGTGACTCTGATTCGCCACGCCTACGTTCGCACCACCAGCCGGAATCGAGGAATTGGGACCCGCCTGTTGTCTCATTTGCGGCAGTTGACACAAGATCCGGTGTTGATCGGAACCTGGGCGGATGCGGTATGGGCAATCCGCTTTTACGAAAAGCATGGATTTCAAATTGTTCGTCCCGATCAGAAGGATCGGCTTCTCAAACGGTATTGGAAATGTGCCGGAGCGGCAGGTGGAAACTTCAGTGGTGCTGGCCGATTCCACGTGGCGCGATCTTGACGCGAATTTAGCTAAGCCGCCGCGGGCTTGAACAGGCCGATGGTGTTGCCTTCCGGATCGGCAATCCAGGCGAACGTTCCGGTCGGGATCGGAATGGGTCCGACCAGTTTCTTACAGCCCAGTGCTTCCGCTTTCTTGATGTGCGCGGCAACGTCATCGACCTGAACATAAAAGATCGTGTAGTTCTGCGGTTCGTGGCCCAGAGTGGTGATATGGCCAGAGATGCCCGCACCCTGAATGGATGAGGCATCGATCTTCCAATCGAACAACGCGCGATAGAGTTGCTGGGTGCGAGCGCTATCGCGGCACCCGATTTCGAAATGGATAACTGGATTCGCCGTCGCCTTCTGAGGTTCCGCGCCCGCCGTCTGCGCCACCAGCCCCGCCGCGGCAGTGCCGCCTAGCTTCAAAAAGGCCCGACGGCCCGCTTGTCGATCTGGAGTCTTCTTCATTCCACGCATCCTTTCTGGCTCGCGCCGCTTCTGCCCCGCCGCGCGATTTCTTTCCGCATCATAGACCTGGAAGCGCCGCCACGCAACTGACTATCGACACTATCTATCGACGGCCATTCAATCTGGCAATCTGCTCCGCCAGATCCTTTTTTCCCTGCTCGAACAATTGGACCGCCTGCGCCGGAGGCGTGCGATCCGCGCTCAGTGCGACGCTCAGCGCCGCGTTCAACTCTGCGACCGCAGACGTGAGGCTCGGTCCGCCTCCGCCGCCGCGTCCGCCCGATCCGACAATCGCGGCGGCGTCCGCTGAACCCGAAGCGCGAGCCTTGCGGATCGCGTCCGTGCCCTCTTTGATCGACGCCATCACCGACAAACTGAAATCGAGCTGTTTCTGCAATTCTGCGGGAGTCGCCGTCGACCGCGGGTCCATCGCGACGTTGAGAGACTGCAAGTACGTCTTTCCCGCAGCCGTGAGCCGCACCCCATATTTTCCTGGCAGCACTTGCGGACCTTGCGAGCCTCCGCGCCCGCCGCCAGCGCCTTCCGGCAGCGCGTAGCGCAAATCCCACACGAACCGGTTCATGCCCGCTCGTGTAGTGACGCGCAATGGCGGCGTGATCCACACATCCGCAATCGCGCCTCCGCGCCCGCCCGGTGTCGGCCGATCCACGCTCGATACCCGGCGAACCACCTGCCCCTTCGCGTCGATGAACTCCAGCACAACCTCGCCCGAGGGGGCCGACTTGAAGTAGTAATCGATCATCGCGCCGTCTGGCGGATTCTTCGCCTTCGGCTCCTCCACTGGAAACGGCGTCCCCGAGAACGATTCCGGATTCAGCCGGATCGCCTTTGCAGGGTTGTAGATGAAGGTGTCTCGACTGTCCGTCGCTCCTTCGCGCAGTGGCGACATATTGTCGAGCACCCAGAACGCGCGCCCATGCGTCCCGATCACCAGATCGTCGCCATGCACCACCAGATCGCGCACCGAAACCGTAGGCAGATTCAATTGCAGCGATTGCCAATGATCGCCATCGTCGAATGAAACCGCGACGCCGAGTTCGGTACAGGCGTATAGCAGTCCCCGCCTCACCGGATCTTCGCGAATGCAATTCACATAGGCAGGCTCTTCCAAACCGTTGGCAATCAGATCCCAAGTTTTGCCGTAGTCGCGCGTGCGATAGATGTACGGCTTGTAATCTTCCATGCGATGCCGGTCCACCGACGCGTACGCGACTCCGGCATCGAAGTGCGACGCGTCAATTTGGGAAACCTTGCTCCACGGCCCCAGGCCTTTGGGAGTCACGTTGGTCCAGGTCTCGCCGTCGCGCGATACGTGGATCAGACCCGTGTCGCTTCCGGCCCAAATCACGCCCGCGCGCAGCGTCGACGGCGCGATCGAATACACGACGCCGTATCCTCGCTGGATCGTTTCATCCGAGGAACGGGGAGTCTTCAGAGCACCAGTCAAATCCGGACTAACCTCTTTCCAATGCAGCCCGCCGTCAACGGTCTTCATCACGAACTGCGATCCCCAGTACAACGTATTCGGCTCCACGGTGGAAAATATCAGCGGCGACGTCCATGGATACCGATACTTCTGCTGCGAAATATCTTCGCGAGCTCCACGCAGAGGCCACGGTGTGATGTTCTGTGCTTCGCCGGTCCGCTTGTCGAACCGATTCAGCGCGCCGTTCGTATTGCCAACATAAATAATGTTGTGATCCTTGGGATCGATCGCGACGTAGCCGCTCTCCTCGCCGCCGAAGCTGATCCAATCCCGCGCATCGATCTCGCCATGATTGGTCCGGCTCGGCACCGCCGCTGTTCCGCTGTCCTGTTGCGACCCGTAAATCCAATATGGAAACTGATTGTCCGTGATCACGTGATAGAACTGCGCAGTCGGCTGGTTGTACCAGCTCGACCACGTCTTGCCGCCGTTCAACGAAATGTTCGTCCCCTGATCCGACCCGAGCACCATGTGCCGCGGATCTTTTTCATCCATCCAGATGATGTGATAATCGTCGCCGCCGGGCGCGCCGCGATTGATCGTGAAATTCCGCCCGCCGTCCGTCGAGCGATACACGGCGACGTTGGGAATCCACACGTCGTCCGGATTCTTCGGATTCACCGTGATCCCGCTGAAATACCATCCGCGGCTGACGATCCCCTGATTCGAGCTGACCTTAGTCCAATTCGCGCCCGCATCGTCGGATCGATACAGCCCGTCCGGATCGATCAACAGATACACGCGCCGGCCCGCTCCGGTCGCCACGCCCGATCGACGCCACTCCTTCGGAAGCCCAGCACCGGTGACCTGAGCCCAGTGATCGCCTCCATCCGTCGACTTCCACAATCCGCTGCCCGGCCCTTCCAGCGGCGCATATTGAGACCACTGCGAACGCCGCCCGTTCCACACCGTCGCATAAATCACCTTCGAGTTTTCCGGATCGAACGCCAAGTCCACCGCACCCACCTCGGGCCCGCGATCGAGTACTTTCTGCCACGTCGAGCCTCCATCGGTCGACCGGAACACGCCGCGCTCCGCGTTCGGTCCATAAGCATGACCAAGCGCCGCCACGAAAACTAAATCCGCATTGCGAGGATCCACCAGAACCTTGGCGATTTGCCGCGAATCGCGCAGCCCCACGTTTTTCCACGTCTTTCCCGCGTCGGCCGACCGGTACATGCCGTCGCCGAATCCAATCTGCGAGCGCATGTCCGCTTCGCCGGTTCCCACATAAACAACATTGGGATTCGATGGTGCCACCGCGATCGCGCCAATCGACGCGATGTGCTGCTGATCGAAAATCGGCGACCACGTGGTCCCTGCATCTTCCGTCTTCCAAACGCCGCCGCCCACCGATCCGAAGTACGCCGTCGCGGGATCCCCGGCGACACCGCCCACGGAAATCACGCGTCCTCCGCGAAATGGCCCCACCAGCCGCCATTCCAAGCGGTCAAAAAGGCTCGGGTCCGCGGCATTCGCGCCGATCCAGCACAGCAGTATCAGTAGAGAAGCCTTGCGCATCTCTCAAATTTACAACCATTTGCCGGTTTCGCGTACCCACGCTTTTTCGGCCGTCGATTATCGTGTTGCCAGAGAGGCGAGCGCTGCCATCGGCGTCTCGTCCGCCGACGAGCGACGCCTAGGGAACTTCGCAGGAACGTTAAAACGATGGCCGAGAGCCGCCAGCGTTAGTGTGTGCCCGCTTGGTTTGCGGATAAACGAACTACCTTGGGACGTCCCATCTGAAAGTGTGTTTCCACTGAGGCATGTGGCAAACTGAAGCAAGAAGTTTGCCCACCTCAGTCATCGGAATCGACCTCGGCACCACCAACTGTGCGCTCGCCTATACACGCGGCGAAATGGTGGACGTTTTCCCTATTGCGCAGCTCATCAATCCCGGTGAGGAGCGCGAAGAGCCGCTGCTGCCGTCGTTTCTTTTTCTCGACGATCCGCCCATCGCCGGCGTCCTCGCCCAGAAAAAAGGACTCGACAACGCCGGTCGGTTGGTCTCCTCCGCGAAATCCTGGCTGAGTCATCCCGGCGTGGACCGCACCGCCGCGATCCTTCCGCCGAGCGCACCGGACGGCGTCACAAAAATTTCTCCAGTCGAGGCATCGCGCCGCTATCTGGCGCATCTTCGTGACGCGTGGAACAAGCAGCATGGTGATTTCGACCAGCATCAGGCGCTGGTCACAGTGCCCGCTTCGTTCGACGCCGTTGCTCGCGATCTGACGATCAAAGCCGCCGATGAGGCCGGATACTGCAACGTCATTCTGCTCGAAGAGCCACAAGCGGCGTTTTACGCCTGGATCGAAAAGCATCCCGATTGGCGCGAGCGAGTCAGCGTCGGCGACCTGATTCTCGTAGTCGACATCGGCGGCGGCACCACCGACTTCACGCTGATCGCGGTCCGCGATCAAGAAGGCGAGCTGGCGCTCGAGCGCATCGCCGTGGGCGAGCACATTCTGCTGGGCGGAGACAACATCGACGTCGCGCTGGCCCGTCACATCTCGCAGCAGATCCCCAACAAGCTGGACGCGATGCAGTTCCATCAGCTCTGGCAGCAGTGCCGCGCTGCCAAGGAAAAATTGCTCGCGGAAGATAATACGGCAAAGGACGCCCCGATCACGATCCTCGGCCGTGGTACGGGACTGGTTGGCGGCACCATCAAAACGAAGCTTAAACGCGAAGACATCGACAAGATTCTGCTCGACGGATTCCTTCCCGCCGTCTCAATGGACGCAATTCCGCAGCGCCGCAGCGCCGGTTTGATGGAACTGGGCCTGCCATACGCGGCCGATGCGGCCATCACGCGGCACCTCGGAAATTTTCTGCACCGCCAGGGAGCCGCGCCGACGCATGTTCTGTTCAACGGCGGCGTTCTGCGGGCTGATCTGATCCGCAAACAAATCTTAGAGGTGCTGAACGGCTGGCTTCCCCACCCGGTGACGCCGCTGATCGGGGAGGATTTAATGCACGCCGTCGCGCGCGGCGCAGCGTACTACGGTCTGGCGCGCCAAGGCAGAGGCGTGCGTATCCGCGGCGGCGTCCCACGCAGTTACTATGTCGGTATCGAAACCGCCATGCCCGCCGTTCCCGGCTTCCCCGCGCCGCTCAAAGCTCTGACCGTCGCGCCCTTCGGCATGGAGGAAGGCACGGGCCACAAATTTCCCGATCGCGTCTTCGCGCTGACCGTGGGCGAGCCGGCGAAGTTCCGCTTCTTCCAATCGACGGTGCGCAAGGACGACCCGCCCGGATCTCTGATCGAAGACGTCGGCGACGATTTCGAAGAGCTCGCGCCCATCGAAATCTTCCTTCCCGGCAATGCCGGTGAATCCGTTCCTGTCAGTTTGGAAGCGCTGGTCACCGAAACCGGCGTACTGGAACTGTGGTGCGTCGCGCGCGACGGCCGGCGCTGGAAACTTGAATTTAACGTCCGTGCAGCGGCATGAAGATCGTCAGCGTCGGTGAAATTCTGTGGGACATTTTCCCGGACGGAGAGCGCCTGGGCGGCGCACCTTTCAATTTCGCTGTTCATGCTCATCGCCTGGGAAATGAGGTGATCTTCGTGAGCGCCGTTGGCGACGATGAACGCGGTGGACGGGCGCTCGCGCGCGTCAAAGAACTTGGCTTGTCGACGGAATTTGTGCGTCGCGTTGCTGGACAACCGACGGGGACCGTAACAGTCCACTTCGATTCCGCCGGGGAGCCTGACTTCACCATCCATCGTCCCGCGGCATACGATTTTCTTGAACTGCCGCGGATGGACGCGGATTGGATCTACTTTGGAACGCTGGCTCACCACAGTACGATCGACCGCTCCCTGTGGTCGCGGCTCAGGGCGTCGCCGATTGCGTCGCGGTTCTATGACATGAATCTACGAAGAGATTCCTTTACGCCGGCGCTCGTCGAAGACTTGATGCGTACGGCCAACGTCGCCAAGCTGAATGAAGAGGAACTCCGGTTCACCGGCCGAACCCTGGAGCAACTTCGCGATCAGTTCGGCTGGCAGGCCTGCTGCGTCACGCGCGGTGACCGGGGTTGCGCGATTCTGATCGGCAAGGACTATGCGGAGGTCCCGGCGTATCCTGTGAAAGTCATCGATTCCGTGGGCGCTGGCGATGCTTTCGCCGCAGCGTTCCTGCATGGATTGGATCAAGGCTGGCCCGCCGCGAAGATCGGCGAGTTCGCGAATCATCTGGGCGCCTTCGTCGCGAGCCGTCCGGGCGCAATTCCCTAGCGCTTCAACTCCTGCGCAATCAGCGGCGCGACCGTTCCCAGCTCGAAGGACGCATTCAACCGTTTGCCGTTGATGAAAAACGTGGGCGTGCCTTCCACACCGGCATCGTCGCCCTGCTTCCCTTCGGACGCAACGCGCGACGCGTATTTGTGGCCGCTGAGGTCGGCCGGAAAACGAGTCATATCGAGCCCGATCTCTTTGGCCCATGCCAGAATCCGGTCGCGATTGATTGCTCTGAAATTCGCGTACAGCTTGTCGTGCATTTCCCAGAACTTTCCCTGCGCCTGCGCGGCCAAAGCGGCTTCGGCCGCCAACCCGGCTTGCGAATGGGTGTCGAGGGGGAACTGCTTGAAAACCAGACGGACGTCTTTGGGATATTTCGCCAACACCTGGTTGACTTCGCCGATCGCTTTGGCGCAATACGGGCACTGGAAATCCGAAAATTCGACGATGGTCACCTTCGCGTCCGCAGGTCCGCGCATCGGATCGCCGTCGATCGAGAGCTTGACCGGCGCTTCGAGCAATGGCGGCGGCTCATTGGCCAGCTTCACGATGGCCGCGCGGATCGCTTCGACGCTTTTACCGGCGGCGGCGTCCTTGACCACCATGTCCGACCAGCGCCGGCTGACGGCGCACTTCGGATCGAACAGGCGGCACTGCGCGATCTTCATATCGCATCCGCAGCCGCAAGCTTCGGACCGCATCACCGATAGCGCCACGTTTTTCTGCGCCGCCGAGAGGCCGGTCAAATCGACACCGGGAAGGACCGTGCTGGTCTTCCAATCGACCTGTGAAAAAACGACGGTGGCGCACAATAGCAGAAACGGGGTGAGCTTCACGTCTTTATCTTAACCTGAGTCACTTTTCGGCGATCCGGTCCTCGCCGGCGAAGTTAGTAAAAGGCACCGTGTTTATGTCCCAGCAGCCTGTCGATCCTCACCGTGGATCCGTTTCGATCCGTGTATTCGATGGCGAAGCGCTGTGGGTCGCTGTCCGTTCGCGGACTACGGAAAATCGCGCGCGACCCGACGCTGGCAAGCGCGTCTTCGACGACGATCTCCGGCACCGGCGTGCAATCGATCACAATGGGACCCGCAGCACGGGCGGCAGCGGCTTTGAGCAACTCGGTGGGTTCGGCGCGCTCGCGAAACTGGGACATTTTTTTCACCCATAGAATTTCGACGTTTACCGTCAAGATCACCATGCAGATCGCAGCGAAAGTTGGAATAGGAATCTTTTTCGAGACCCGCGCGAGGGCAACTCCGGCCAGCAGCGCTAGCCCGCCACTGGCAAGATAGGTGTGGCGGCTCGCCAGGTATGGCATGTACGTCAGAAAACTGTGTGGCGCCAGACCGAGAAGAATCCATAGCCCCGCGAATACGACGCGTCCGCGGTCTGCCCGGCGGCGGATCCATAAAAGAGTCGCGATCGCCAGCAATCCTTGCGGGAACACCAGCCGCCAGAGGCTGTTCATCGCGACGAAGATCCATTTCGTGCCGAGCACGGCAAAGCGGTCGTCGAGCCGGGCGCCGGGCGCGACGCGGGTTGTGAACATGAACGCGACGTAGGCCAGGGAAATGACCAGAAACGGCACTAAACCGATGAGCGCGCGCCTGCGCGGCTCCCAGGCTGCTACCGCTACCATCAGCACGACAAACACCCAAAATGTTTCCTTCGAAATCGCCGCAATCAGAATCGAAACGAGGGAGGCGGCATACCACGCCCACTTGCGCGTTTGCTGCCATTCGATCCAGCACAGCAGCGCCGCCATTCCGAACAGGAACACAATCAAGTCGTAAGCGGCGGCCAACCACATGATCGCTTCCTGATGTTGTTCATGAACTGCGAAAACGCAGGCTGCCCAGAAGCCGACGGATTTACCGATCGGCGGCCAGTTTCCCAGCGCGTACACCATCAGCACACACAGCGCGTGGAGAACGATGCTCACGGCGTAAAACGGTATCGGACGGAATCCGAAGCAGCGGTCAAGCGCGGCGCTCAGGAACATGTATGTCGCACGAGTTCGCAGATTCTGGTCGTGCAGCAGCGGCGCCCACCCGGCCTTGGCCTCCATTCGGGCGAGGGGGATCTGATGGTAGTCATCGGCAATAAACGGCAGGGTTAAGGACGGCGCGTAGGCTCCGATGGAGAGAGCCAGAAGGGCCAGAATTCGAACGGAGCCGTTGGAAGGAATCATAGATTCAAAGCCGTGTCGCCCATACGACTCGCACACGATCCGCTGATTGTTCCACGCGATCGCGCTCTGGAATGTGGAGCGTGTCAGGACGAAACTGCGGTTACTTCCACTCCGGATTTTTTCCGAGGCTCACCAGATTCGCCAGCAGCCGGTACGCACCCGGGACACCCGACGGCAACTGCCGGTACAACGCGAACGCGTCGTAGATGTAGAACCCTTTGCCGTAGCGCGCCAGCAGCAGGCCGCCTTTTTGCGGATCCTGCTCCGGATCGTGCGTTTCCACCAGAGGCGTGTAGTGATTGTCCCAACTGCGCATGAATCCGTGACCGCGCTCCTCCACCCAGCCCTTGAAATCCGCTTCGGAAATCTTGTTGGGCCATCCGAACGCCGGATTCTTAGAGTCGAGCAGCGTCACCGGAGAATTCTCGTCCACCACTTTCTGCGGATTCGAACCCAGCGTGAACGGATACGGCCCGTAGTTGTGGTCGAAATCCTGAAGGTTGTATTGGACGATCAGCACTCCGCCGTTCTTGACGTACTCCATTAGGCGGCCGTTGGCTGCTTTCAGCTCGGAACGGACCGCATAGGCTCGCGCCCCCAGAATGATCGCGTCGAACTTGCTCAGATCGCCGTGCGTGATATCGGATGCGGCCAGAATCCGGACATTCTGATCCAGGTTTTCCAGCGCTTTCGGCACGTCGTCGCCCGTTCCTGGAAGGAACCCGAGCGTCAGGCCCGGCGCGGTCTTCACTTCGACGCCCACCGCTCTATAAGTCGACGGACGATAGAACGGATACGGCCGCAACCCCGGATATCCGGTGAGATGATAGCCCTCCGTGTAGGATCGTCCCTTGTATTCGGCGACCGCCGTAATGTTGTATTCCGCGGCTTTCACGATATCCGGCGAAATGGAAAAGACCACGGTCTGATCCTCGCCGTCGCGCGCAAACGAGAACGTCGCTTCCGCTGGATTCGATCGCCAGCCGTTGGGCAGTTTCAATTTCAGCACGCCTTCCGCGGGACCTTTAACGTTGCTGTGCACCGTGCACATGAACGGAAACGATTTCATGTTCATCGGAACCGCACCGGCAGCGGGCGAGACCCACACCGATATCGCCGGTGCGACGATCAGCGGATTCTGAACGGTCCCGAATCCGGTGAGTCGCTCATTGGTCTGCACGTATTCTGAAATTTCGAAGGGGACGCCTTGAAAGGAAAGTCTCGCGCGCGCAGCCAGCGGATACGGCGCATTGGGCAATCCGCGATAGCGCTCATCTTTGATGTCGTAGTACGGCTGTTCTTCGTCGGGACGCGAATAGTAAGGCCTGGTGATGGCAGCGTCGGCCGGCACAGTGACGCCGAAACGCGCGACAATTTCCTTCCCTGCTCCGATCTCCGCTGGTGGGACGCCGTTGATGCGGAACCCCCAGCTCTTGCCATCGGACGCGACCGGATCGACGCCCAGCAGTTGTACGTTCTCGGTACTCTGATTGAATATTTGCGTCTCGACGAAGAAGGACTGCTCGGGAATGGCGATGGTGAACGTCGGCCCGCCGCCGCGTCCCGCGAATCCTGCGCGTCCGGCGGCGAACGCGGCTTCCGTGCTTGTCGGCGTCGCGGCCGGAGGAGCCTGCTGTCCGCGACCGCGTCCTCCACCCGGATTTTCGGAGGCCACCAGCGACTGGAACGAAATCTCCAGCGACGCCGCCAGCGCTTTTTCGAACTGCTGTTCTTTCACGTTGAGCTCGAATAACACATCCGACTTGCCTGGCTCCGGCAGCGAACTCGAGTGCACCTGCGCGATCAGCGCGCGCGTGCTCTTTAGTCCATCCGCCAAGAGCGGCGCGATTCCCGAAGGCCGCTCGACTTGATATTGCCGCATGGCATCGGAGGCAATCTTGGCGATTGCCGCCAGGCCGTCTTTCAGAAATTTCGTGTCGCCCGTCGCCAGCGCCGCAATTCCGCCGAGTGATACGTCGATGCCGTCGAAGTAACTTGTCTCCTTATCACCCGCCTGGACGCGCGATCCGAAACGATGATACGAGACGTTCTGCGGCGCCGGCATCGGAATCGCCCCGCCACCGTTTTGCGTCTTCTGATATCCCAAGCCTTCGCGAGCTATTTGCAGGAACGTCAAACCGGCCGCGGGCGACGGCAGCCCTTCCGGAATTTCCAGCGTAACCGGTGGACGCGCTGCGTACGGCGTGTGCGTCACGTAGTCCATGAATTTGACGGGAACGAACTTATCGATCGCGTAATCGTACATGCCTTCATTGGTCACTTGAAAATTCGGCACGCGCGCGTACACTTTGAGCGGCGACCACGGCCGCAGCCCTTCGCGGATCTGTTCCGGAAACTTGTTCGGATCGCCCGCGGCGTTGAAAACTTCCTGCGCCATGACGCCCGCCATCTGATGATGACCATGGCCGTCCGTCTGCGCTCCCACGAATACTGATGCGACCACCAGAGGCCGGAACATTCTGACGATGCGAACCGAATCCGCCAGCACGCGATCATGGCCCCATTTTTCGGTGGCCTCTTCCAGCGTCTTCGAAAATCCGTAGTCCACCACGCTAGTGAAAAACTGATCGACGCCCATGTAGCGATCCGCCATCAGCAGCTCCTGCGTGCGGACGATTCCCAGCGCATCGTAAAAATCCGGCGCCATGACGTTCTGGCCGCCCTCGCCTCGATTCAGCGTGGTCAGCGCGACGCGAGCGCCTTGCCCGCGGCTTTCGTAGGTCAGCATGCCGCCGTCCTCGTCGTCGGGATGCGCGGTGAACAGCATCAGGCTCGCGCGCGTCTGCAATTCGCGCAGTAATCGAGCCATCCCTGCAGCCCCACGATCCGGCGGAACCGCGAAGGCATCCGTTCGAGGTGGGCGTTGTGGCACGTGCTGAGCGAGTAGACCCGCAGCGAGCGCTACCGCGACGCCGGCGGCGGCAATAACATGAGGAACACTGAATCGTTTCGTGAACATGGTCATCTGGTGGTGTACCGGCCTTCAAAGCCTTAGTAGATATGATACAGTAGGTCATCGATAGGCTTCAGGAATTCTTCTTAGATTTGAATGACTTGGGAGGTTAGTATGATCAAACGAGCTACGTTTTTGCTTGTATTCGTGACGTTCGCGTTACAACTGGCTTTTTCGCAAACACAGGCGATCAATGGCAGTATCCGCGGTCGCGTCACCGACCCCGCGGGAGCAGCCGTGCCGCAAGCGAACGTGACCATCTCCAATTCAGCGACCGGATTTACACGCACGGCCGAATCGAATGACGACGGCTACTTCGTCTTTCCGAACCTTCCCATCGGGACCTATACCGTGATCGTAAAGAAGGAAGGTTTCGACTCACAACGCCACACCGACGTCCAGTTGGATGCCGGAACCGAGGGCGTCATCGACGCGGCCCTGAAGGTCGGGTCGGTTTCCACCACCATCGAGGTCCTGGGCGGCGCGCCCATCGTCGAGCCATCGCGCACCAGCACGGGCCGCACCATCGGTCATGAGGAAGTGGACAATCTTCCGCTCACGTCGCGCAATCCTTATAACTTCATCATCTTCCAGCCCGGTGTCAGCGGGCATCCGAACCCCGAACTGGGGATTCCCCGGACCATCAACACCAACGGACTGCTGGATCGCATCAACTACCAGATGGACGGCATGGTGAACACGGAAAGCGACCGCTACGGCTTGCGCCTGTTCCCGATCTCCGATATTTACGTTCAAGAGGTCCAGACGGTATCGAACAGCTTCGCGCCGGAGTTTGGCAACACGTCGGGAAACATTTACAATGTCATCACCAATTCCGGCACCAATCAATTCCACGGTGAGTTCTATTTCATTGGCCGCCCCCCCGACGCAAGCGCGCGGTCGATTCTGCTGGCGTCCAATAAACAGGCTGCCGCCATCGACCTGCACGATTATGCGGTGAATTCCGGTGGCAAGCTGATCAAGGACAAGCTGTTCGTCTTCGGTGGCTATGAACATCTGCTGCGGGCGCTCCCTGCGCCGAACACGATCAACCAAGCTGCTGCGACTTCAGCCGGAATACCCGCGAACCTGCTGGATACGGCTCCCAGCGTTCAACATGCCCAGTTCCTAAACCTGCGCGCGGATTGGGTGGTGAACGAGAAGAACCAGGTCTTTTTCCGCTATAACTATTTCCGGAACGAATATCCGTTCAACACCAACGTAGGTGGAACCAGCGCGTTGGATGTGGGCGAGGACTTTCACGATCGCGCGCACATCGGTGGATTGCAGTGGCTGACCACGTTTTCGCCGACTATGCTGAATGAACTGCGCGCTTCCGATCCGTATCGCAATGAGGCGCACGCTCCGAACCCGATCGACGGGCCGGGTCCGCGCATCACCATTACCGGTGTCGCGACGTTCAACGGCTACGGCCCCGGTTTCCCGGCAGACCATTTTTCCGAAAAGATCCCGAGCTTCAGCGACAATTTCACTTTGATCCGGAAAACTCACACGTACAAGATGGGGTTCGGATGGCAGCAGAACAACGATAATCAGTTAAACCCGCCCACCTTCAACACGTACACATTCGCGAACGTCGCCAACTATCTGGCAGCGAAGGGCGGCACGGCGTGCCCCACCGGGAACGCTTCAGCTTTTTGCTATTCGTCCTATCAGACCAATGTGGGCCTGGCGGGCGCTTCCTACAAGTCCTATTTTTACGATTTGTATGTGCAGGACAGCTGGCAGCTTCGCCAAAACCTGCTCCTGATCTATGGCGTCCGCTGGGACCGCTATCAGGCTCCGACCGCGGAAGCCAATGCGCCGTTTGCTTACACGCGGAGTTTCCGGACGCCCAGTGCGAACTTCGCGCCGCGCCTCGGCATCGCTTGGACCATCGATCCTAAAACAGTAGTTCGACTGAATGGCGGAATCTTCTATGAAGCTCCGCCGACCAATCTCTGGTTCAACTCGCTGATCAACGACGGTGCGCGCTCTTTCACCGCTTCGTTTAGCCCCACATCCACCGGAGCTCCTGCGTTCCCGAATGTCATTTCGAGCGTGATCGGCGCGACACCCGGGACACCCAGCATCACCTCCGTGACACCGAATTTCAAGAACGCGTACACCATCAATGCAGGTCTCCAGATCACGCGTCAACTCTCGCGCAATGACGCGCTCACGCTCGGCTACGTTCACACGGCCGGCCGGAACCAGGGCTACCTGCGCGACATGAACCTGATCAATCCCGTAAGCTTCCTGGGCGATGGACGTCCGGTCTATTCTACGGCCGTCAATGCGAACACACGCCTGTTCCCGCAGTTCAACGGAATCATGCTCCAGGACATCGGCGCGATTTCGGATTACAACGCAATGGTGGTGCACTGGAATCACCGGCTGAGCGCGGGTGTCGCGATCAGCGCGTCGTATACGTGGTCGCACACCATCAGCGATGCTCCGGATGCAAACAGCTTTGAGCAGAATGTTCCCATTGAAGATCCGACCAATCGTACGCGCGACCGCGGCAACAGCCTGGTCAATCGTCCCAACGCGTTCAACCTGACCGGCGTGATCGCACCAGCGGTGAAACTCGATAACCGGTTCTGGAACCGGCTCGCGAACGACAACCAGCTTACTTTGCTGGCCAACATTTCTTCGGGCGACCAACAGAACATCACGTCCAGCGTGCAGCCGCTGAATGGAGATTCCACGACCGGCAGCCAGCGTCCGCTATTCATCGGGCGCGATGCGCTGCGGGGGCCGCGCATTTTCCAGATCGACGCCCGCTACACGCGGACGTTGTTCAAGATTCGCGAGCGGCTTGCGACCAAGATCATCGCCGAAGGAAACAACATCTTCAACAATCGCAACGTCACGGCACTGAACGCAGTCGTGCCCACCACGGCAGCAGGCATAGCCACGCTGCCGGCGGTGTTTCCTCCGCTTTCGACAGTGCTCGAAGGCCGCATCATCCAACTCGGCATTCGAGTCGACTGGTAATAAGTTAACGGCACTCTTGGCAGGTCGTGGCCAAGTCCCCGACCTGCCTTTTCCCGTGTGGCGATTCGCATGCTTTCTTACACTGCGTGCCACGCGAGAATTCCTCTCAAAATCAAACTCGAACCGGTCGCAACTTATTGATTCAATTACAGACCGCCAGACTTGACGAAATAAAGAATGGAGAAGCCCTGAGGCTTGGATGCGCGATTTCGCGCATATTGGTGGTTCCTCCGATTGCGCGATTACACGCGGGAAGTTTTCCGGAAGAAGCACTCGACGCGCAGCGTTATACTAATAGATAAAGCAGGAGAGAACCGCTCCATGAACAACTACATCAAGTTCGGGCTGTTGATTGTCGCGATTCTGGGAACGCTGGCCTGGCTCGCCGTGGGCGGGATCAGCGATACCAAGACCTATTACAAGACCATTTCCGAAGTGGCGCAGATGCCGAAGGATAACGTCGAGAAGCGCCTGCGGGTGGGCGGCGACGTGGCTCCGAACTCCATCGTCCGCGACGGCAATACGGTTCACTTCACGCTGGCGCAAGACAATCTGCGGCTGAACGTGGTGTATGCGGGGATCGAGCCCCTGCCGGATACGTTCAAGGACGGTTCGCAGGCGTTGGCGGACGGAAAACTCGGCCCGGACGGCGTGTTCCACGCCACCAAGATCCAGGCCAAGTGCGCATCGAAGTACGAAGCCAAGCCGATGATGCGGACCAATCCCAACAAGCCGGCAGCTTAGAACCCATACGATCGCATGGAAAATCTAGGCGCGCTCGCAATCCTGCTGGCATTTTGTTTCGCGATTTACGCGGTGATCGGATCGGTTGCCGGAAAATGGGCGCGCCGGCCGCTGCTGATCCTGAGCGCCGAACGCGCCGTGTATTGCGTCTGGGGACTGGTCACAGTCGCGTCCGGGCTGCTGCTGTATGCGCTGATGTACGGCGATTACCGGCTGGCCTACGTCGCCGCGCACAGCAATCGCGCGATGTCGCCCATCTATAAATTCGCGGCGTGGTGGGGCGGACAGGAAGGCTCGCTACTGCTGTGGAACTGGCTGCTGGCATCCTACGCGCTCATCGTTGTTTATCGCAACCGCCGCAAGTTCCGCGAGATGATGCCCTTCGTCACCGGCATCCTGATGGCAACGCAGACGTTCTTCCTGATCCTGATTGCGTTCGTCGCGAAACCTTTCAACGTGCTCGTAGCGGGAAAAGGCATTGTGGATGTCGGCGACGGCAGCGGGCTCGATCCGCTGCTTCAATACTGGACCATGGCGATCCACCCGCCGAATCTGTACTTGGGTTACGTCGGATCCACGGTCCCGTTCGCGTTCGCGATCGCGGCGCTGATCACCAAGCAGCCCGGTGAAGGCTGGATCTACACGACGCGCCGCTGGGTGCTGGTCACCTGGCTGTTCCAGACCACCGGAATCCTGCTGGGCGCAGGCTGGGCGTATGCAGTGCTCGGGTGGGGCGGCTACTGGGGATGGGACCCGGTGGAGAACGCATCGCTGCTCCCCTGGATCACGGCAACCGCGTTTCTGCACTCGGTGATGATGCAGGAAAAGAAGGGCATGATGAAGGTGTGGAACATCGTGCTGGTGTCCACCACGTTCTTTCTGTGCATCTTCGGAACATTCCTGACGCGCAGCGGCGTAGTGAGTTCCGTTCACGCGTTCGCGCAAGGATCCATCGGGAAATTCTTCGTCACCTTCCTGGCTATCGGCATTGCCAGCACGGTATACCTGATCCTGAGCCGCCTGGACTTCCTGAAGAGCGAATCGCAACTGGAAAGCGTGCTGTCGCGCGAGTCGAGTTTTCTGTTCAACAACCTGGTCCTGCTGGCCAGCTGCTTCGCGGTGCTGTGGGGCACGCTGTTTCCGGTAATCTCCGAGGCTGTCACTGGAGAAAAGATCAGCGTCGATGCGCCGTTCTACAACCGCGTCCAAGTTCCCATCGGCTTATTCCTGCTGCTGCTGACTGGCGTGGGACCACTGATCGCATGGCGGCGCAGTTCCGTCGAAAGTCTCAAGAAATCGTTCCTGTGGCCTACGGTGGCTGCAGTCGGAGTCGCGGCGGTGCTGTTTGCAACCGGGGTCCATCATTTTTATGCGCTGATGTCGTTCGCGCTGAGCGCGTTTGTCATCATCACGGTGCTGCTCGAATTCGTGAAGGGCGCAACGGCGATCAGTTCCAAGACCAGCACGAACATTCTGACCGCCATGGTGGAATTGACGCATCGCAACACGCGGCGCTACGGCGGATATCTGGTGCACGTCGGCATCGTGCTGATCTTCATCGGATTCACCGGCAAGGCGTTCGACAAAGACACCACGCAGGAAGTCACGCCAGGCGGCACGATTCAACTAGCTAGGTATTCGCTGCACGTCGCCAGCTTCGATCAGGGCCAGAACGAAAACTATCAGTGGGGCAAGCTAAACATCGACGTATCGAAAGACGGCGAAAGTTTGGGACGGATCGAGCCGGAGCATCGGCTATACCGCGCGTCACGATCTTCCACCTCGGAAGTCGCGATCCGGCGCCGATTGAACGAAGATTTGTACGTAAATTTTGCGGGCACCACGCCGGATGGCCAGAGAGTCATCATCCAGGCGTACGTGTTTCCGCTGGTGACTTGGATCTGGGTGGGATACTGGGTGGTTCTGCTGGGCACGCTGGTGTGCCTGGTGCCGAGCAAGACCAAACTGATCTGGGCCAAGACCGAAGTCGTCGGGATTGCGAGTAAACGTGCCAAAGCAGAAAACTAATATGGGGGGCGGACCCCATGTCAGCCGCAGGATGTTCTTCATGAGTGCGTCGATGGCTGCCGCGGCGTTGGCGCAGGAACGCCAGGGCGTCAGCGAATCGGGCATCATGTCGTCCGACGTGCGCCGCGTCGGAATGCGCCTGGCCTGCCTGTGCCGGTCGTGCAAGAACACGGTCGGAGATTGCGCCATGCTCGAATGCGGCTACTGCGCGCCCATGCGGAAACGCATCGCGGCGATGCAGGCCGCCGGACACTCGGACGATTCGATTGTGGACGCGGTGGTCGGCGAAACCGGCAAGGAAGCGCTGGCTTCTCCGCCCACTCAAGGATTCTCACTCTTCGCCTGGACCATGCCTTTTATCGTTATTCTGATCGGGCTAATGGCGATCTGGGCGTTCATCCGCCGCTTCTCGCCTAAGGGGCAGCCGGTTCCGGAGATTGATTCCGAACTCCTGGACCGCTACCACGACCGCATCGAGAAGGACATGTCGAAACTGGAATAATGCCTCTTGTCGCGTCCGTCGTCCTGGTCGTAGCCCTCACCACACTTTTCACTTTATTCGTTCGAACCAAGGATATTCCCCCGCCCGAGCCGGAGTCGCCCACACGGCACCTGGACGAGCGTAAGGCGGCTATCTACGAAAACCTGCGCGACTTGCAGTTCGAGTATCGCGTCGGGAAATTGTCGGACGAGGACTATCAACAGACCAAGCTGGTTCTCCAAAAGGAACTGGCGATCGTGCTGGCCGGCATCGATCAGATCGCGCAGAAAACTCCGGTTCCGAAAGTTGCACGAGCCCCGAAACCCGAGGCTCCCCCAAACGTCTGCCCAAGCTGCGGAGCGAGTTTTCCCAATCCCATGAAATTCTGTGGCGAGTGTGGAAAGGCGATGGCATGAGGCACGCTTTCTGGTCTATGGTGGCCAGTTCCTGCCTGCTCGCAGCGGTTGACGGCACCGTTACCAACGCGACCACGGGGAAGCCGCAGCCGGGCGTCATCATTATGCTGGTCCAGCCGGGCCAGAACGGGATGCAGACGTTAGGGAACGCGAAGTCCGGCGCCGAGGGGAAATTCAAGATCGACAAAGAATATCCTCCCGGGCCGGCGCTGCTTCAGGCCTTGTATAGCGGCGCGACGTACAACACGATGCTCACCCCCGGATCGCCGACCACCGGAGTCGCCATCAAGGTTTTCGATTCCACTACCAAACCCGACGTCGGCCGCGCCGCGCAGCACATGATCCTGATCGAGCCCAGCGCGAATGGAGTGCAGGTCAGCGAGACATTTCTGTTCGACAACAAAACGCAACTCACCTTCTCCGATCCTGCCCGGGGTTCGGCGCAGTTTTATCTGCCCAAGAACGCGCAAGGGAAAGCGCAGGTGACCATCAACTCGCCTGGAGGCATGCCGATTCCGCGAGAGGCGGAGAAGACCACACAGGCGAACGTGTACAAGATCGGCTATCCAGTGAAGCCGGGCGAGACTCGGTTCGACGTCAGCTACGCGCTTCCGGCCGGGGACACGTTCGACGGCAAGGCTCTGGACGCGTCGACTCCGACATTTCTGGTGACGCCGCCGGCCGTGAAGCTTGCGGGAGATGGGATCGACGATCTGGGAGAAGAGCCGCAAACGCACGCGCACACTTATCGCGCGAGGACCGCGTCGTTTCAGGTGAAGATCGAAGGCACTGGCTCGCTGCGCAACACCGAAAACTCCGCGGCCGCGCCAGAGGAAGACAACGGCTCTCCGAAGATCGAAGTTGCGTCCGCGCGCGTATACGACAAGATGGCGTGGGTGCTCGGTTTGACGTTCGTGATCCTGGCCCTGGGCGGCGTGATGCTGTTCAGAAAGGGCATGGCGTGAACCCGGAAGGGGTGCACCACCCGCACGCCCTCGAAATCGAAGGCGTGTACAAATACTACGGAGATTTCCCCGCCCTGCGCGATGTCGCGTTTCGCGTGACACCGGGCTCGACCGTGGCGCTACTGGGCCGCAACGGCGCCGGGAAGACCACTCTTCTGCGCATCATCGCAGGGCTTTCGAGACCGTCCCAGGGATCGGTGAACATCTTCGGAGCGAACGTCCGGGATGACGCTGCACGGAGGCGCATCGGCGTCCTGGGCCACGGAATTTCGCTGTATGAAGAATTGTCGGCGACGGAGAATCTGACGATTTTCGCGCGGCTGTACGGGCTCGATCAGCCGCACAAGGCCGCGTCGGTTTGGCTGGAACGCACCGGACTCGACCGCGTCCGCGACGGGCTGGTTCGCGAATTCTCGCGCGGGATGCGCCAGCGGCTGGCCGTCGCTCGTGCCTTCATCCACGATCCCGACGTGCTGTTGTTCGACGAACCGTTCACAGCGCTCGACGATCGCGCCATCGCGGTTCTGCAAACTCTGCTCGAGGACGCCCACGCAAAAGGCCGGACCATCATCATGTCGACGCATCAGTTGAAGGAAGCGCTGGTGCTGGCGACGCACGTGGCGCTGATTCGTCGCGGCCAGATCGCCTACGCCGGCGCGCGCACGCAGCAAATGGTGGACGATACTGGATGGCTGTACCGCACCTATGAGGACGACTGAGGTGGCGGCGATCGCGGAACCCGTCAGCAAGCAGCAGACTGCTGCGCCCGTCATGCTCGCAGTACGGCAAATCCTGACCATCGCCGGAAAAGACCTGCGCTCGGAGTTTCGCACCAAGGAAGCGCTGAACGCGTCTATCGCGTTTTCAGTCGTGATTCTGGTGCTGTTCAGTTTCGCGTTCGATCCGACCTCGGACCAGTTAGTGGAATTCTCCGGAGGATTGTTGTGGCTGGTGTTTTCCTTTGCAGGAACGCTGGTATTGAATCGCAGTTTCTCGCGCGAAATGCAGAACGACTGCCTGGACGGATTGCTCGCCGCGCCCCTTTCCGCGTCGGCCCTGTTTCTGGGGAAATCGCTGGCGAACTATGTGCTGCTGATGATGATCGAGGTCGTCTCGCTGCCCGTTTTCGGACTT
The DNA here is from genome assembly GCA_035568415.1 of Bryobacteraceae bacterium. Lineage (GTDB taxonomy): Bacteria > Acidobacteriota > Terriglobia > Bryobacterales > Bryobacteraceae > Palsa-187. Next base: position 210,821 of record DATMOC010000028.1, read on the forward strand.
TTCTACAATGTTCGCTGGGCCCGGAAATTGTGGCCGCTGATCGGCGTGCTGCTGATCGGGACCTGGGCGTTGACCGTGATCGGAACATTCTTCAGCGCGTTGACCGTGAATCTTCGAATCCGCGAATTGATGCTCCCGATGCTGGTTTATCCCCTGATGATTCCAGCGCTGATGGCATCCATGACGGTGACTACCGTCCTGCTGGGCGGCTCGCCGATCGGGGCGGGCGATATGATCTGGGTGCGGATGCTGGTGGCCTTCGACATCGTGTTTACACTTTTATCCGTTTTTCTGATCGACACTGTTCTGCTTGGGTGACTTCGTATGCGACTTCGAATCATGTTGGTTTTGTCCGCGATTGCAGCGGCGCTGCTCTCCTGGAATCTCCACACTATTCTGCTGGGCCTGCCGGATGAGGCGCGGCAAGATGCGATTTTCCGCATCATGTATTTCCACATCCCCGGCGGAATACTGGGATTAACGGGTTTCGGCGTGGGGCTCGCAGCCAGCATTGTCTACCTGGTCAAAAAGGATCTGTGGTGGGACGCGATGGCCGCATCGATCACAGAAGTCTCGCTGGCGTTCGCTTTGACCAACCTGGTAACTGGATCCATCTGGGGCCGCCAGCAGTGGGGCGTGTGGTGGGCCTGGGACGCGCGCCTGACGGGAATGCTGATCTGCTGCGTGGTGTTCGTCGGGTACCTGATGTTACGGCGCGCCGTGGAAGAACCCAATCAGCGCGCGCGCCTTTCCGCCGTCGTCAGCATTTTCGGGACCGTCAACGCGTGGTTCGTCTATAAAGCGATCGACTGGTTCCCACGCTTGCAACACCCGGGGCCGGTGCTCAGCTTCCGCACCGGCGGGGGGCGCATGGACCCGGTGCTGGAGCATCCCCTGGGTTGGAACACACTCGCGCTGCTGTGCTTCGCCATCGTGCTGGTGATGGTGCGCATCCGGCAGGAAGATATTTCCCGTGAAATCGATTCGCTGCGGCGCACCGCGCACGCGACTTTGAAAGGAATCTAGAAAATGGATCCCCGCAACTTTGACTACATGTTTTATGGATTCCTGGCCGCTTGGCTGATCATGATCGCCTACGTGATCTCGATCGCGATGCGCGAAGGCAGACTCAGACGCGAGCTGGACCGCGTTCGGCAGATGGTGGAAAAGAAGTAGCGGAGTTACTGCGCGGTCGTTTTCCAGGTGCCTTCGTCGACTGGAGAATCGCCAGCCGTCGTCTTGTAGGTCCCCTCGATCGTCTTGCCCTTCAGCGTCCCCTTGATCGCCGATTGCAGCTTGTTGCCTTGCAGATCGAACTCGTAAACCATCTGGATGGACGCGCCGTCGATCTTGACCGAGATGACCTTGCAGGGAACATCCTGACCCTCGATGGTGAAGCCAACGCCGGCGCCGAGCGCGCCTTTGCTATCGGCCGTAATGGCCAACCGGAAGTCGCCGCCGGACGAGGCGCCGGCCCACGAGCCCTTATAGGTGCCGACGCTGATTTTGTCTTGAGCGCACACCAGCGCCGCGGTGACCAGCATCACCGACGCAATTCGCGCGATCATTTTTTGTTCATCACGTAGACGATGTCGAATTCGCCTTGCGGAGCCACGATGTGTGTGTTGTCGGTCAGCGTCTTGCCGGCGTCGGAAAGTCCCCATTTTTGGATCAGTTTTACTTCCGTGCCTCCCAGGTCGATTTTCATGGTGATGACGAGATTCTCGCCTTCCCAAGCCGCCGAGGTCTTGGCCTGCGTCCCCATCATCTCGGTGGTGCCTTCCTTGCCGTCGGTGGTGATCTTCAGAGTGATGGTCTGATCGCCCTGCGGTCCGCCGGTGATGGCCTGCGTCATGGAAAGGGCGGGATCGGCATGATCCACTTTGCGCGTCATGGACGCTGGCGGAGGCATCGGCCCCAGGTTGCTCTTGTCGATGTTCAACGACCAGTCACCTGAAAAATTCGGCTTCTCAGCCAGGGCCATCGTTGCAAATGCAACCAGCAAAAGTGCGGATTTCAACACGGTCTTCATCGGGAGCATCTCCTTATTGCGTTATTCACTGCTTTTCCAGAACCAGTTTCATATCGAACTCGCCCTGCGGCACTGAAATGTGGTTGTTGATGGTCAGGGTCTTGCCGCCATCCGAGAGCGTCCAAGTTTCTTTCGAGGTGAGCTGCATCCCCTGGAAATCGCGTACGCTTTCGACCACCAGTTTGTCGCCATCCCACTTGGCGGTTCCCTTGGCGTCGCTGCCGTTGATTTTATTGACGCACGGTTTGCCGTCAGTGGTGTACTTAATTTCGGTAGTGACGTCACCCTGTTCGCCCTTTTGGCGGGTCGAGTATTCGATCGACGGGTCGGCGTGCTTGATGGTGCGCGTAAAAACTTCGGGAGCGGGAACCGGACCAAAGTCGCTTTTGGCGACGTTCATTTTCCATTGGCCACTGAGGTTCGGAGCCGCCAGGGCCGCCGCGGAAACGAGCACACACAACAAAAAGTTCTTCATGGCAATTGATTCGGCGAACTTTTTAAAGTATAACAGGGCGTCGGGTAAAGGACTGTAAGGACCGCAGGGGGCTTGACAACGTTAGCACCTTCATTAGAATAGGGATAATCTGCATCCTATGCCGGGCTGTGAGCATAAGCGCACGGAGTTTCTGATGCGGCGTGACGGGGTCGACTATATGCGATGCCTGGATTGCGACCACGTCTTCGAAGCTGACGACCTCGAACAAGTCCCTCTGTATGAGGATGAAGAAGAGCCTCGCCAGGAGCGTGCGTCGTAACAGCTCTACGTGGTTGCCTGACGCGGCGCTCCGTTCCACATCCATTGAACCCGCCGGCCCCAGCGGTGCGCGAACTCGAATTCCAGGGCCAGGTTCACCAACGTAATGGCGGGGACCACGGCCAGGAGGGGGGCTAACAACAGCGCGCCACGCCGTTCGCGGATCAACGAACAACCGATTTCCGCGATCGCGCGCGTGAGTTTCCAGTAATCGCCCGACACGCCGGCTACGCGACTGCGGCCGTGCCTCAGTCCGGCCAGGAACTCGTCGCGGTCCCGCGAGCCTGAAACCTCCGTGTAGGTCCGCCCCAACGAGGCCATGGTGTGCGCGTCGCTGCCGGCGATCGCGATCTTTCCGGCCCGTGACGCAAACGCGGCGGCTTTTTGATTCGCAACCGCGAGCATCTGGCCGTTCAGCGTCTCGACCGCGGGGAAACGCGAGGCGAATTCGTCGAAATCGGCGTCCGTGCGCGGACCGGTCAGACCGGAAAACACGTGATTGACGCTGAACAGCAGCCGTTGTTCGTCAAGATAAGCAAGCAGCGACGGCATATCGCTGGCGCGGCGCTGCAGTTCGGTGTGATGCCGCTCCTCGATTCCGTACACCCCCATGTGAAGATGGGTTCCGCTGCTGGTGGTGCAGCTCACTTCCTCGCTCAGAAAGAAGTCGCGATGCCGCCGGAGACACTCGACGGCGTCGATGGAATCGTGATCGGTAACTGTCACCAGATCCATCCCGCGCTGTTTGAGCGTCGCGTAGAGCTGCTGCGGATCGTTATAACTTTCACGGCAGATCCGGTTGAGCAATGGCACCGTGCACATGCCCGAGTGGATCGTATGGACGTGCAGATCGCACTTCATGCACCCTTATAACAAGGTTTTGTTACAATCCGGTGCCTGTGGAAAAAACATTTATGACAAGTCGTGTTTTTAGCGATTTGGGGCCCGATAAGTCCTCAAATCTCGCGTTTCTGCGGTTTGAAGACGACCACCCCCAGCGGAGGCAAGGTGATGCGGAGGCTCGCCGGGCGGCCGTGATCGGGGACGTCTTCCGTCATCCCGGCTCCTTCGTTGCCGACGTTCGACCCTCCGAACATTTCGGCATCGCTATTGAAGATTTCCGAGTAAAAGCCTGCCCGGGGCACGCCGATGCGGTATCCGAGGCGCGGAACCGGCGTGAAGTTGCACGCGAAGACCAGAAAATCTTCGCGGTTCTTCGCGAATCGAACAAAGGAGATGATGGAGGATTCGGCGTCGCGGAAGTCGATCCATTCGAATCCGGAATAGTTGTCGTCCACTTCGAACAGCGCAGGCTCCCGGCGGTACAGCCAGTTCAGCTCCTTCACGAAAGTCTGCAGCTTGTGGTGGACCGGCCACTGCAGCAGGTGCCAGGGGAGACTGACGTTATAATCCCATTCCTCGGTTTGCCCGATGTCGACGCCCATGAACAGGAGTTTCTTTCCGGGATGGCCGAACATGTACGAAAGAAATGCGCGGACGTTGGCGAATCGGCGCCACTCGTCGCCGGGCATTTTCGACACCAGCGCGCGTTTGAGATGCACCACCTCGTCATGGGATACCGGCAGCACGAAATTTTCGCTGAACGCGTACAGCATGCTGAAGGTGATGTTCTGCTGATGATATTTGCGGAACACTGGGTCCAGCGCGAAATAGTCCAGCATGTCGTGCATCCAGCCCATGTTCCACTTCATGGTGAAACCGAGCCCGTTCAGATACGTCGGCCGCGAAACACCGGACCAGGAAGTGGATTCCTCGGCGATGGCCAACGCGCCCGGTTCCTGATGGACCAGTTCGTTAAACCGGCGGATGAAATCGATGGCGTCGAGATTCTCGCGGCCGCCGTACTTATTGGGAATCCAGTCGCCCTCCTGGCGCGAATAATCGAGATACAGCATCGACGCGACGGCATCGACGCGCAGGCCGTCGGCATGAAATTCGCGCAGCCAGTAAACCGCGTTCGAGAGCAGGAACGTCTTGACCTCGTTGCGGCCGTAGTTGAAAATCAGCGTGCCCCAATCGCGCTGCTCCCCTTGGCGCGGATCGTCATGCTCGTAACACCCGGTCCCATCGAAGCGATACAGCGCGTGCGCGTCGCGCGGAAAATGCGCTGGGACCCAATCCAGGATCACGCCGAGCCCGGCCTGGTGGCACTGATCGACGAAGTAGCGAAAATCGTCGGGAGTGCCGAAGCGCGAAGTGGGCGCATAGTAGCCGGTGACCTGGTAGCCCCACGATCCTGAAAATGGATGCTCCATCACCGGCATCAGTTCCAGATGCGTGTAGCCCATGCGCTTGACGTACTCGACCAGCTGAATCGCAAGTTCCCGATACGTGAGCCACGAATTGTTCGGACCGCGCATCCAGGACTCCAGATGGACTTCGTAAACCGAAACCGGCTCGCGCAGCCAGTGGCGCTCGGGACGCGCCTTCATCCACTCGTCATCGGACCATTTGTAATGCGAGAGGCCCCAAACGATGGACGCGGTCTTCGGCGGGACCTCCGCAAAAAAACCATAAGGATCGGATTTCTGCTGCTCGTGACCAGTGCGCGATAGAACCGAATACTTGTAATTCGCGCCTTCGCCTAGGCCGGGAATGAAAATTTCCCAGATGCCGCCTTCGCGAAGACGCATGGGATGCCAGGTGCGATCCCAGCGGTTGAAATCGCCGATGACGCTGACCAGTTCGGCGTTCGGAGCCCACACCGCGAAGCGGACTCCGTCAACACCGCGCGAAGCGGTCAGATGCGCGCCCAGTGTGCGGTAGCTTTCGTAGTTCGTGCCCTCGCCGTGAAGGTACAGCTCGAACGGCGTGAGCAGCGGAGGGAAGCAATAGGGATCGTCGAAATCGTAGGTACCGGCGCGTAACCGGTATTGCTCCGGTCGTTCGTCAAGCTGTGCAACGAACAATCCGGCGGGATGGACCCGCACCATCGGGACGACTTCATCGCCGATGACGACCGCCGCTTCCTGGGTCCGCGGCAGCCACGCCCGCACTTCGTTTTCATGCGGCCCGAGCACGCTGAACGGGTCGCGATGCCGGCCTTCGACGATGGCTTGAATTTCGTCCGCTGTCACGACGCTATTATGGCAGAGGGGGGCGGACCCCCTGGTCCGCACGCCGATCCCCGGATCGGCGATTTCGAATCGTGGGCAGCGCGATCAGGGGATCGCGCGCGGACCAGGGGGTCCGCCCCCCAACGCACAACATGACGCCTCGCGCCGAATTGCACCTGCATCTGGAAGGCTCGGTGGAGCCGGAAACGCTGCTGGAAATAGATCCATCGCTGACGCGCGACGAGATCGCCACGGCTTTCGCGCATCGCGACTTTGACGGATTCATTCAAAGTTTCATCTGGGTGAACCGGCGATTACAAACGCCTGAACATTACGCCATTGCGGCACGCCGCCTGTTCGAACGGCTGTGGTCTGAAGGCGTGGCGTACGCCGAGGTGACCCTTTCGGTCGGCACGATGCTGTGGAAGGGGCAGGATTTTCCACCGATCTACGAGGCTCTTCAGCGCGAAGCAGGGCGCTCCAAAGTGCGAGTCCGCTGGATTCTCGATGCGATCCGGCATTTTGGCGCGGAGGCCGCCAAGCCTGTATTCGATCTCGCGGCCGAGCGTGTGAACGACGGTGTGGTGGCGATCGGCATCGGCGGATCGGAAGATCGCGGCCCCGCGAGTTGGTTCGCGGATCTGTATCGCCAGGCACGCGATCGGGGCCTGCGCCTCACTGCCCATGCGGGCGAAACGTGCGGGCCAGAGAGTGTATGGGAGGCTCTCCAGATCGGCGCCGAGCGCATCGGCCACGGCATCCGCTCGATCGACGATTCGGCGCTGGTCGAACACCTTCGCGATCGGCAGATCCCGCTAGAGGTTTGCATCACCAGCAACGTGCGAACCGGTGCGGTCGCGTCATTGGAGGCGCATCCGGTGCGGCGGCTGTTCGATGCGGGGATAGCGATTCTGCTGAACACGGACGATCCAGCATTGTTTGGGTGCACGTTGGCGAGTGAATACGAACTCGCCGCGACTCGGTTCGGCTTTACGATCGAGGAATTGGACCTGATCGCGAAGAACAGCTTCCGGTTCGCGTTCGTGGAGCAAGCCTCAGCTTTCAGCGACAGCTCTAGCCGTCCGTTGTGACGCGTCAAGAATCGACCGCTTCCTCTGGTCGCGGCTCATGGTCGGTGATGTGTGAGGTCAGCCAGACACTGAGCCGCGACCGAAGGAAGCGGTCGATACGAGTTTTCCCGGAGCCTCTTAAGCTTGCACTACTGAGCGAGCAGTGACGTAAGATTTGTGTGATCCCCTGGCGAGATTCCGGAGTTCTTTCGGATATCTTCGCGCTTGGCGAGTTTTCTCCGGTAGCGGCTGAAATAGAAATCGATGTCGCCGCCGTATTGGAAGCTGTACATGATGTCCGCGAAATTCGCGGTGTGGGGAAGCCCGATGGCGTGGCCCGATTCATGCAGGCAGGTCAGATACACAATCGTGTCGCGCAGCAAAGCATCTTTCGTGCCAGGGTCGACAATGCGGACGTTGATCTGCGCACCACGGTGTCCGTTTACATCGATGGGCATGGTTTCGCCGTACAAGCCCTGTTCCGGCGTCGCCCAGACCAGCCGCACCAATGCCTCATCGCGACTGGCGGAAGGCGTGAAGCTCAATTTTCCGCCGGATGCCTGCGACCACGCTTCGAGCGCCCAGCGAGCCAATTCGACGTCGGACGCGATGCAGCCCGTTTTCGGATTTGTACAGGGCTCGATCCAGTAGGGTGTGGCGCCGAACGCTGTCGCCAGGCTAACGCTTAGAAGGAATCTTTTCATCCACAAGGGCCTGCACCATAGCTTCCAGCTCAGCCACGCGTCGCGACAGCTCATCGATGGCCTGTTGTTCGGGATCGGGAAGTTTTCCGTGCTCCAGCGGATCGAGTTCGGAATCGCCTTCGCCTACTACGCGTCCCGGGACGCCGACCACCGTCATGTGATCGGGAACCGGATGCACCACTACCGATCCGGCGCCGACCTTGACGTAGTCGCCGATGCGGATGTTGCCGAGAATTTTCGCGCCCGTCCCGATCACCACTCCGTTGCCAATAGTGGGGTGCCGCTTGCCGGTGTCTTTTCCCGTGCCGCCGAGCGTGACGCCCTGGTACAGCAGCACGTCGTCACCGATTTCGGACGTTTCTCCGATCACCACCCCCATGCCGTGATCGATGAAGCAGCGGCGGCCGATGGTTGCGCCAGGGTGGATCTCGATTCCGGTGACGGTGCGCGAGAACTGCGAAACGACTCGCGACAGGGTAAACCACCCGTGCCGGTACATCCCATGCGCCAGGCGATGAAACAGCATCGCGTGAAAGCCCGGGTAGCACAGCACGATCTCAAGCACACTGCGGGCGGCCGGATCGCGCCGGAAGACAGTATCGATCTGCTCGCGGATGTGCCCGAACACGGTTCTTGTAAATCGCCCGCCCTTACGGCCTATGCAGCCATTATCGCGTGAAAACCTCGGCCGTATTATGCTGAGGAGGTGCGAATTACGGTAATGGCAATGTTACTGGCGCTGGGGGCTTGCTCGACCGCGCCGGACGCGAAGCAGACCAAGAAAAGCGGGCCGCCGGAACCTCCCGGATCGGCTGCGGCGATCGGGAAACACCCTCTGAACAAGTACATCGAGGTGATGGGATTCCGCTTGGCGGAGACCAGCGGCAAGTTGAATCTCACCTTCGCGGTGGTGAATCATTCCGAAGCCGATATCGGCGATCTGGGATTGAAGATCAAGCTCACCACGAGTGCCGCAAAGCCTGAAGATCCACCAATTTCTGAGTTCGAGACGAAAGTGCCGGCGCTCGGTCCGCACGAGAATAAAGACGTGACTGTGACGGTTCCCACCAAGTTGCGCATTTACGAATTGCCGGACTGGCAGTTCCTGCGAGCGCAGTTCGAAATCACGTCTCCTGCCCCATGACCCAACGACTTTATTACGACGACTGCTATCTTCAAGAATTTCGGGCGAACGTAGTTGAAACGGCCGAGGAAGGCCGCCGCGTTTATCTCGACCGCACGGCGTTTTATCCCACGTCGGGCGGGCAGCCATTCGATCGCGGTACGCTCGGCGGGGCCGCGGTTCGCGAAGTGGTCGACGAAGAGGGTCGGATCGCGCACCTGCTCGAAGCTCCGCTCGCGGCGGGGGAAGTCGCGGCACGCATCGACTGGGAGCGGCGCTACGATCACATGCAACAGCACACCGGCCAGCACCTCCTCTCAGCCGTATTGATCGATCTGTTCAAGATTCCCACGCTCAGCTTCCATATGGGCGCGGTCACCTCGACCATCGATATTGAAACTCAGGCGCTGGACACCAGGAAAATCGAACGAGTGGAGGAGCGCTGCGCCGAAATCGTCGCCGAAGCGCGACACGTCACAATCTCGTATGAGGAATCCACAGCGGATCTCGGATTGAGGAAAGAATCCAAACGCAGCGGAACTCTGCGCATTGTTTCGATCAGCGAGCTCGACAAAAGCGCGTGTGGGGGAACTCACGTCAAGTCCACAGCCGAGATCGGGCCGGTACTTATTCGCAAGCTGGAAAAGATACGCGGGAATGTCCGCATAGAGTTCGTGTGCGGGCTTCGCGCGGTTCGTCAGGCGCGGCAGGACTTTAGGACCCTTTCCGAAATCAGCCGGCTGGTTTCCGTTCCACTGGAGGAAACGCCGGCCCTAGTCGCCGCACAAGTCGAAAAGGCGAAAACTCTGGAGAAAACGGTCCAGCGGCTGGCCGCGGAGCTTGCCAAGCGCGAGGGCTCCGAGCTGTTCGCAGCCGCGGCGCCCGATGCATCCGGCGTGCGGAGAGTAACCCAGCGCGGCCCGATCGATGACGCGATGCGGGCGCGGGCGCAGGCGTTCGCCGCGGGATCGAAGGCGGTCTTCCTGGCGGTTTGTGAAGATCCGCCGTCGATATTGCTGGCGGCATCCGCGGACTCAGGAGTACACGCTGGCGATCGCGTAAAGGCCGCGGTAACTGCCGCTGGCGGACGTGGCGGAGGGAATCAGGGTTTGGCGCAGGGAAGCGTCCCCTCAGCGGCGTTGGAGCCGCTGATTCACACACTGTCGGAGTAATCTGCGTCCCGCGCTAGTTGGTCGCGCCCATGCTTTGAGCGGGGGCGGTGGCGGTGACGGGAGGAGCGGTATATTGGCCCGCCATTCCCGGAATCCAGCTGAACACGGGAATGCCGCTGACTTTGACTTGGAGCCGGTAGTCCGGTGTGCCGGC